>CAWCOX010000023.1:0-18278 GCA_963797235.1 uncultured delta proteobacterium | reverse complement strand
CAGGTTGCATTGATTTATGGTTAAATTATTAGTTGGGGCGGCAGGCGGGCATGGATTCCGGCCGGTTGCTTGTGGTGATTGGTTGGGTCGAAATTATTCTGTCTTTGCCTCTTTAGCCGCAGAGTATAGAGCCACATGGAAAAAATCAAGGTCCTGTTTCTGTGCACTCATAATGTCGCTCGGAGCCAGATGGCCGAGGCCTTCCTGAAGAAGTTCGCCGGCGACCGCTTCGAGGTGTTCAGCGCCGGCAGCGAACCGAGAGAGATCGACCTCTATGTCAAAAAGGTGATGGCCGAAGTCGGCATTGGTCTTGGCGAGCAGCGATCGAAAAGCGTCGTGGAATTCCTGGGCAAAATGACTGTCGGCTATTTGATCATCGTTTGTGAGAAGATGGAGGAAAATTGTCCCATAACCTTTCCCGGCTTCAGGCATCGGTTGTATTGGCCCTTTGAAGATCCAGTGGCCTTTGTCGGTTCGGATGTAGAAAAGCTGGCAAAATTCCGGGAAGTGCGGGATAAGATCGCCGAGCGGATAAAATTATGGCTGCGGGAATCGGACTGAGACGAATTTTTCAAGATGTCGAGGGTATGGGTTCAGTTTTATTATCAAAAATGAGGATATATGGCCCACGAAAACATTTTAACGGTGGAAGATGACGAGGACATCCTGGAACTCCTCAAGTACAACCTGGCCAAGGAGGGGTACCGGGTAACCGCAGTCACTTCGGGGGAAGAAGGACTGCAACTCGCCCATTCGACCGCGCCGGACTTGATCCTGCTGGATTTGATGCTCCCGGGAGTGGACGGACTGGAGGTCTGCCGGAGGCTCAAGCTGGACGCCAAAACCCGGCGGGTACCGATTATTATGCTTACCGCCAAAGGCGAAGAGGCGGACATCGTCACCGGTCTGGAGTTGGGAGCAGAGGATTACATCAGCAAGCCGTTCAGCACCCGGGTCTTGCTGGCTCGGGTCCGGGCGGTGCTGCGCCGCCGCAGCACCGCGCCGCCGGGTGAAGACGCGGTGCTCAAAATCCGTGAACTAATCATCGACCCGGGCCGCCACGAAGTCTTGCTCCGGGGGCAGGCCATCGAGCTGACCGCCTCCGAGTTTCGGCTGCTCCACCTGCTGGCCCGCCGGCCGGGGTGGGTGCTCACCCGGGCCAAAATTGTCGAGGGCCTGCACGGCAATGATTATCCGGTCACGGATCGGGCCGTGGATGTGAAGATTGTGGCGCTGCGTAAAAAACTGGGGGCTGCGGCCGACTGTATCGAAACAGTCCGCGGGGTGGGCTATCGCTTCAAGGAGGAGTAAGTTGGGGCGTTTCCTGAGATTTCGGCCAGCGCGGTCGCAGCCGTTTTCCCCGGATAAGTAAATAGCCCAAGAGCAGGGTGAGGATTACCCCGGTGGCCAGGCGCCCATGGACGCCAAGCCGCTCCACTAAGAGGCCCGCTTCCCGGCCCCAAAAATATCCCAAGCAAATATAGCCCACTGACCAGGCCAGGGCTCCCGCATAAGCAAAGCGGGTAAAGCCCGCCAGCGGGAATCTGCTGATCCCGGCGGCTATGGCCAACCAGTGTCTGACCCCCGGGAGGAAGTATCCCAGGAAAAACACCCAGCCACCGCCACGTCGGAGCTGCTCTTGCAGCCGCTTAAACTTGTCGGGCCGGATAGACCAATAGGCCCCGGCCTCCCGGATCAACCTGGCGCCTGCCGCTCTGCCCACCCAATAATCCAGGGTTATCCCCAGGCTGGCGCCCGCCACGACCACCGCCAGCGTCGGGATGAGCTGCAAGTCTCCCTGCAGCACCAGATAGCCGAGAAAAGTCAATAGTAGTTCATCGGGGACGGGAATGCCGAAGGTCCCCGGCGCCAGCAAGAGAAATATGGCCAGGTAGCCGTACTTGGTAACCAAATAAGTTACGAATTCCATAGTTAATCAATAGCAGGATAAAGACCAACTGATAGGCTTATTCCGAAAAAACTAGTTGTGGAACAATAACCAAGGTTTGTTAGGTTTTATTTAGTGATTGGTTATTTTTCTCTTTGGAGAAATAAAGTGGGGAGGAAATAGGGTGAGAGGAAGGCGGCGGCGGCCTGACCTCGAACCCCCTGGGGATTGTGGGCCTGGGGGTGTCAGCCAGGCTCTGGCTCAGGCCTTGGCCTGGTCACGGGGGTAGGCCGCGGAGGTCTTCGAATGGACCGGCCCTGGGCTTTTCACATCCGCGGATCGGATAACTTTTTCAGGATACTAACAGGACCCATAGAGTCTCAGGCAAGTTTCCACGACGGGTGCAGCGTAGAGAATCCCCCGGTTCCGGGTGAGTTCATCCAGGGTTTCTGCCAGGCCCAGAGAAGCGCGGTAAGGACGGTGGGTGCACATGGCCTCCATCACATCGGCCACGCCCAGGATTCTGGCGTCCAGAAGGATTTCATCCTCCTCCAGGCCCTGAGGGTAACCGGAGCCATCCAGCCTCTCGTGATGTTGGAGGATAATCTCGGCAGTGTTGCCGGGGAGGGAGATAGGCTTGAGGATGTTATACGCCACCTCAGGGTGGGTTTTAACCAGGGCGAATTCCAGGGAAGTGAGGTTCCCTGGTTTGGAGAGCAGGCCCGAAGGAATGGCGATCTTGCCCAGGTCGTGAAGTGTGCCGGCTGTCCGAAGATCACGGAGGCGGTCCTCGGAAAGCCCCATCTCCCTGCCGATGTTACAGGCTATCCGGCTTACCCGACGCTGATGACCAACGGTATATGGGTCCCGGGCCGCCATCATGGACTCCAGGACCTGAATGAGCCCCTCCATGACATCCCCTTTTCCGCCGCGTTTCACCCCGCCAGCCTTCAGGTCCCCAGCCGCAGAAACTGGGCCGATATGATTACCGATACGCAACAGGCCATCCATGATCCCGGCATTTAGGCTTTCCATAATTGATTTATTCCAAGTTTGCCAAATTTTGGTCTCTCAATGCGAGGTCAGCACTCTTTCCACGTCTAGCATTTTGGCGCGGCGAGTGAATGCTGCATTCTAATTGCTGGAAGGTGGAAAGGCGATAAACGGAATGACCATTGTTATATAGTCATTTGGACCATATACCCAAAACAAGCTTACATGAGACTTTACCGGAAGAGGTGGCATTGGGCGTTATTTTTTGCGATCGCGGCTAACTTGCCATGATCTAAGCTGGCGAATAATAACGAGATGTGCTTAATAACCGAAAACCTTACATCTCCACCGCCCGCCGGCAGGCCGTGAAATAAAGGGCCAGCCTGATCTCTTCCGGCGCCAGCCCCTTGGCCTTGGCCGTCATCTCCCGGTAGGCGAGGAGTTGGGGGCGGTATTTTTCGGTCTCGCGGACGATGAATTCCTCCCAATCTTCCGGCGGCTCGGGCCGGGAGGACTTGTAATCCAGAATCCACCAGCTTTGGCCGTCGAAGACCAGCCGGTCGAGCTTGCCCCGGCGAACGTTTCCCGGCGCGGCCAGGTCCTCCAAGAGCCACTCGCTCACCCCCTGGGGCAGCTTAGGATCGAGGCGGGCCGTCAGCCAGGGGTCCCGGCGGCAGGCCGCCAACTCCGCCAGGAGTTCCGGGGCCAGGGCTGCGGCCTTGGCCGGGTCCAGGCCCTCCTGGCGCAGGGCCGCGGCCAGGCCGGCCACTCCGGGCAGCTCCCCCCCCAGAGCCAGGGTCTCCAGGCCCCGGTGGATGATCTCGCCCCGCAGCCGGGGGATTTCCGGGTCCTCGAGGGCTGCGGCCTCGGCCCTGATCTCCGCCTCCGCCAGTTGGGAGGGAAAGGTAATCTGGTACGGTGCGGCCTCCGGGACGAAGGGCAACGGCGCCTCCAGTAGCGCGGGTATCCTGGCATGGGGCGGGAGGGGCGGCACCTCGGTTACCACTTCCACCTCGAGCTCCGGCCCCGGCCAGGTCACCGCCAGCCCGAGCGCGGGCAGTTCGGTCCGATAATGTTCCAGTAGCCAGGCCAGCGGGCTTTCCGCCGGGACGGACCAGTCCCCCTGCCGGTTGGGTTTCACCGCGGCGCTGAGCACCAGTTGCCGCCGGGCTCGGGTCACCGCCACGTAGAAGACCCGCCGGGCCTCCTCCAGCAGGCGGCGGTCTTTCAGGTTCTTTAACAGCAGGTAGAGCGAGCTCTGTTTTTCCTGGACGTAAGGCCGGGCCAGGGCCAGCCCGTGGAGCCGGTGGCCGGGAAGCTCTTCCAGCAGGAAAGGCGGAATTTTGTCCTCACCCTGCAAGGGCTGCCAATCCAGAAAAGGCAGAAACACCCGGTCGAATTCCAGGCCCTTGGCGCCGTGGACCGTCAAGATTTCCACCGGAGAATCCTGCGCCTGGGGATCCGGCGGCTGGAAGGCCTCCGGCAGGTTGAAGTCGGCCTGGGCAAAAGTGGTTTCGGGCAGGCCCGATTCAGCCGCCGCCAGAAGCTCCAGATAAGCCCGGGCGCAGGCCACTCCCATGGCCCCTTCCCAGGCGGCAATCCCCGACCAGGCTGCGGCTGCATCCAGCCATTGGCCGATGGTGGCCGCCAGGGGTTGTCGTCCCACCATAGCCGCGGCAGCCAGCAGTGGGTCGATCAGGTTCGCTAAATCCCCCGGGCAGGCCTCGGTTCCTTTGAGGCTGCGGAGCTTTTCCGGCCATAACTCTCCGGCCGCCTGGGCCGCCTGGACCAGGACGCTGAGCGGTTGCGGCGCCCAGGGGCCCCGGAGCAGGGCGGCCCAGGCCAGCTCGTCCTGGGGCCGGACCAGGGCCCGGGCCAGGTTGTGGAGATGCTGCACCACCCGGCTATCCGCCAGTTTGAGGCCTTCACGGACCCGGGGCGTCAGGCCGGCCGCGGCGAGGGCCTGGAGATAGACCGGCAGGTGCCGGCGGGTAAACAGCAGAATGCCGATGGTCTCTTGGTCTTGCAGACCAGGCAGGGCCTCAGCCACCTGCCGCGCCAGCCAGCGGGCCTCGGCCTCCCGGGAGGAAAGCTGTTCGCGCCCCGCAAAGAGTGCCAGTTTAGGTGACGGTCCCTCCGGGGCCCCGGGTCGCGGGTCGGCCTGGTTAAAGCTCACACCCGGGACTCCGGCCAGGACGTCGGCAAAGACGCCGTTGGCCCAGTCAATCAGGGTCCGGGTGGCCCGGAAGTTGGTGGTGAGCAGCAGGGATTCCAGGGGGAAGCGTCCTTCCGGACAGGGCAGACCCCGAGCAGATTCGGCGAAGAGCCGCGGCTTGGCCTGGCGCCAGCCGTAAATGGACTGCTTGGGGTCGCCCACCACCGTCAGGGTGCGGCCGGAGCCTTCCTGCCAGCCCGCCATGAGGCGGCAGAGCAGTTCCATCTGGTTCAGGCTGGTGTCCTGGAACTCATCCACCAGCAGATGGCGCAGCCTCAGGTCCAGCCGCAGCAGGAGATCGCCGGGGTTCTCCAGGTTGAGCAAGCGCAAGGTGGCCTGCTCCAGGGCGATGAAGTCCAGGGCCTGCCGCCGGGCGCAGAGTCTTTCGTAAGTGCTCAGGGCCTCCCCCAGGAGGATCACCAGGTCCTGGAGGGCCTGGGCCTCTTCCGGCTGGACCCCGGCCGGCTCCAGTTGCCGGCACTGCTTCAGGCGGCGCACCAGGGCGTCGGGCAAGGCCTGGATCAAAAAGGCCCAGGGACTTTTATTGAACCCGGCCGGGAATCCCAATTTCTCCCCTAATTGTTTGCGGCGTTTGCCATCCTTGGTCAGGAGCACGGTGGAAATGGCCTGCCAAGAGGGAAGGTCCTGGGGGACGGCGCCAGGGAGTTCCGGAGGCAAAGGCGTACCACCAAAAGTCCCGCCCAATTCCTGCTGGAGGCGGGGCCATTCCCGGCCTAATTCGCTGGCGGCAAAGCCGTCTGTCAAGGATTGCAGGACCGGGGCCAGCGCCAGTCGGAAGCGTTCCTCCAGGAGCTGGTGATAGGCCCCCGGCTCGCGGCTGTGGCGGGCCAGCTCCAGAAAATCCCCCAGGCTGTCCCGGCGGGCCAGAAGGGCGCGCAGTTCCCCGGCCAGTCGTCCCCAATCGTTATTGAGGCGCACCAGGCGCCGCACCAGGGCGCCGCGGCCGGGGTCGTGGTCCGGCCGGGCCGAAAGAACGCGGCGCAGCTCTTCCAGGGCCTCTTCCTTGAGCCGGCGGGATTCATCTTCCTCCAGGAGGCGAAAATCCAGGGGTATCCCGGCCTCCTGGGGGGCCAGCCGCAGGAGCTGGGCGCAAAGGCTGTGGAAGGTCATGACCGGCAGGCGCTCGGCGGTGAGCAGTTCCTGGAGGTTCCCCGCCCGGCGGCCGAAATGAGCCAAAACTTTCTGGGCCAGGTCATCCAGGCGCTGTTCCCAGGGCTGTTGCCGGGGCGACTCCGGCCTGGCCCAAAGCAGCTCCATAACCCGGGTGCGCAGCTCTCCCGCGGCCTTGCGGGTAAAGGTCAGGGCCAGGAGTTCCTCCGGCGCCTCCACCCGGGCCAGCAGGGTGAGGAAGCGGGCCAGCAGCACCGAGGTCTTGCCGGAGCCCGCCGGGGCCTCCAGATGGAAGCTTGCCTTTGGGCTCAGGGCGCGGTCCCGGGCGCCTTGATCGGCGGGGAGGGTGGTCATAGTTATTTTCTCATCTCCTGGGGCCTGGGGCGCCAAGGAGGCGAAGCAGAGCTTCGCCGGAAACTGGCGTTCCCAAGCTGGAGCTTGGGAACGAGAATCACAGGCCGGAGGCCTGTGCCACTATTTCAGGGGCGGCTCGCGAGCCGCCCCTACAAAACGACTTAATCCGCCTCGCTCTCCTCAGCTTCGGTGGCGGCGGCGGGAGTAAACCCGCAGAGCAGGGCATAAGGACAGTACTGGCAGGCCCCCAATTTCTTGCCCTCGGGCGCAGGAAAGGGGGCCGGGCAGAAATCCCCGGCCGCCAGGCGCCGGCCCAAATCCTGCAGCCTGGCCACCAGGGCCGCGGCCACCCGGGGCCATTCTCCGGCGTGTTTGCCGAAATCTTCATGCCTCAAATGATCCTTCCGCAGGCTTTTAAGCCCGATGAACCCGGCCCGGAGCTGCTCAGGCTCCCGGGGAGCCCCGGCCAGGCCGGATTCCACGGCCAGCAGGTAGCAGGCCAGCTGCACTTCCTGCAAGTCGTCGAACACCTCCGCGGCTTTGGGCACCTTGCCGCTCTTATAGTCCCAGACGATGGTTTGGCGGCTATCCGGGTGATAGTCCAGGCGGTCCAGGCGGCCCCTCAGGGCGAAGGGCCAGCCTGCCCCCCGGAGTCCGGCGAACTTGGCCTCCATGAGCTGCCAGCGCCAGCCCTCTGCATGGCGCTGCTGTTCCAGGGCCAGCCATTCCCGCAGCAGGCTGCGTCCGGCGGCCGCCCCGCCGAGCCAGCGCTCCAGTTCGGCGCGCCAGTGCACATCTTCCAGGAGATCGCCCAGCACTTGGTGGGCGGTAGCCTCCAAGACCGCCTCGGCCCGGTCGTGGTCCCAGCCATGTGCTTCGATGAACTTGTTGAAATCAGAGGTGAATTTGGCCAAGACCCTGTGCAGCCGGTCGCCCCGTTCCCGGGGGTCCAGGCCCGCCTCGATCTCCGGCAGTTCCTGCAGCTCCAGGAGGAATTCCAACAGAAAGCGGCAGGGGCAGCCCAGGGCCGCGGCGGCCTTGCTCAGGGAATATTCCGGGGCCAGGGGAATGGCGAGCGGGCCGTCGCCATAGCCGCCAAAGGCGGGACCGACGTCGGAGAAGGCGGCCCGGATGGCCGGACTGCGGAGCCAGGCCGGATGCGGCCGGCTCAAGACCGCCATTTCCTGGGGCTGCCACGGCCCCAGGTAGAGGGGGCTGCCCACCCGCTCTTCGTCGTCGGCCACGCGGGGGCGCGTGAAAACCAGTTCCGGGGCGGCGCCCAACAGGGTATCGTAGAGTTCCCGGGAAAATTCGTGCTGGCTCCGGTAAGTGCCCCCCAGGACGAGCCGCCGTTCGGCCGCGGTGAGCAGGGGCAGCGGCCGGGGCGGCGGCGGCAAGGTCCCGGAGTTCAGGCCCAGGCAAAAGACCCGGGAGAACTCCAGGCCGCGCATTTCGAGCAGCCCCAAAACCTGGATACCGGCGTCCTGGACCCCGGGGCCGGGCAGCGGCAGGCGTTTCGCCCCCTGCTCCAGCCAGGACAGGAATTCCCCGGCCCCCAGGGTTTCGGCCCCCAGGGCGGCCTCCAGTTCCAGGAGCAGCGAGTTGAGGCGACCCCAGGCGCTGCCTTCGGAAGCATCCTGTGGGCCGAATTCCCAGGCGTTCCAGGCCTGCTCCAGGCGTCGGCGCCACTGCCGGGCGTTACCGGGAGCCTTGAGCGTCTCCCAAAGCCGGTTTAGCCGGGGCAGCAGGTTCCGGCCCGGGGCCGCGGAGTCAGGGGCGACGGCCTGCTGCAACCGAGGCCACCCGCGGTCGATCCGCCCGGCACGCCAGAGCCGGTCCCAGGGCGCCGTCCGGGCGCGGTGCCGGCCGAGGGCGCCATAAAAGGGGGACAACAGGAAAGACAGCAAATCTTCCCGGCGCTCCCCGGCGGTGACGAACCTCAGGGGCAGGACCGCGGCCAGGAAGAGCGGCGTTTCCGCCAGCCGCGGCCCCTGGGAGAAGTTGTAGGCCCAGCCGTTCTCCGCCTGCGCCGGCCCCAGCAATTCGGCCAGGACCCGCTGCAGGCGAGGCCCGTAAGCCTGCATATCCGGGGAGGTCACCGCCAGTCGGTGCAGGGGGAAGCCTTCCTCAGCGGCCGACTCCAGCAGCCGGGCGGCCACCCAGGCTACTTCCTGATTCCGGTCGGGCAGGACCATGGCGGCGGTCACCGCCCGGGCATCACCCTTGATCTGGAGGTGCAGCACCCGGGTGCTACGGGCGGCGGCAGCCAGGAAGGCCGCCTCCGTCGGGGCCAAGCTCTCCAGACCCGCCACCAGCAGCAGCCCGGGCAGATTAAGCTTGCCTGCCTGTAAACGCCCCAAAAGGTAGGCGGCCAGTTCCCCCGGCGCCAGCCAGCCGCCGTCCACCAGGAGCCGCCTAAAAGTCTCGAGCACCTGATTGCGCCAGGTGATCAGGGGTGAATCGTCGCCGGGAATGGCAGGCGGGGACGCCTGCCCCACCGGGGAGGCCAGCCCGGCCTGGAGTAAAGAGTGGCGGCAGAGGATGCTGTAGGCTTCGTCCAGGGCCTGGGCCCAGGTGAGATCGGCGGTCGTGCCGGGCAACTCCGGGGTCGCCTGAATGGCCCGCAGCATTAGTGACCACCGCAGCAAATCGGGGGCCAGCGCCACCTCGGGCCAGAGGGACGTGAAGAGATCCTGTAACCAGCCCTGGAAGGTTTTGACGGCCAGCGGTTCCCAGGCGGTGCGGCCGGCCCGCATTTGGGCCTGGCGCTGGCGCTGCCAGAGCTGTTGGGCCAGCCTTTGGTGCGGCACGATCACCAGGGTGCCGGGGCCGGCTTCCCGGAGAATGAAATCCTGCAAGGCCGCACTGGTGCCGAAAGAACGGGGGGTAATCAAACCGCTGCACCCCTGAAGGGAAATTTGCTTCGATAATGCTGCGGGCTGCGGTGATAAGTCAAGGATTAAAAGGAGTACCGGGAAAAGGCCAAAAATCTTGCCACTCGTTCCCAAGTTGCATTTGGGAATGAAAATGGTTTGCCAAGCTCAGCTTGGTGGGTAAAGGGCGTTCCCAAGCTCAGCTTGGGAACGAGAATAAAAAATTATGGCGTAACGGGCTAAAGGTTCGTGGCCAGTTATCGGCCACCCCCTGGGATGAAAAATCCCCCCCAACCCCCCTTTTTCAAAGGGGGGGGTAAAGTCCCCCTTTAGCAAAGGGGGATTTAGGGGGATTTAGAAATTTTCACGTTGAAGCCTGCGGCTACGTGAGGTGGCTCGCCCCGTCTGCGTTATCAGGCCTTTCCGGTCGAATTCAAAATCTCCCGCAGTTCCTCACCTTCCAGAACTTCCTTTTCCAGGAGGATCTTGGCCGCCTTCTCCAGGATGGGCCGCTGCGCCTCCAGGACCTCCTTGGCGCGCTGATGGGCCCGGTTGATCAGGTCCGCCACCTCATGGTCGATCTCCTGGGCCGTGGCCTCGCTGTAATCTTTGGTGCCCTGCGGCATGAGGCCCTCCAGAAACATGGGCCGGCGCTCCCGCTCGAAGGTCATGGGACCCAGCTTGGCGCTCATGCCGTACTCCCGAATCATGGAGCGGGCGATGTCCGTGGCCCGGTAGAGGTCGTTCTGGGCCCCGGTGGAAATCTCCTGGAAAACCAGCTCCTCGGCCACCCGGCCCCCCATCATCACCGCCATGCGGTCTTCGAGCTCCGTCTTGGTCATCAAATAGCGGTCCTCGGTGGGCAACTGCATGGTGTAGCCCAGGGCGCCGATGCCCCGGGGGATGATGGAGACCCGGTGCACCTTGTCGGTGGTGGGCAGGGCTTCGGCCACCAGGGCGTGGCCGGTTTCATGATAGGCGACGATCTCCTTCTCCCGGGGGTTCATGACCCGGTTGCGTTTTTCCAGCCCGGCCACCACCCGGTCGATGGCCTCCTCGAAATCGTCCATCTCCACCGCGGTTTTGTTCTTCCGGGCCCCCAGCAGGGCCGCCTCGTTGACGATGTTGGCCAGGTCCGAGCCCACCATGCCGGGGGTGCGGGCCGCCAGGGTGTGGAGGTCGACCTCGGGGGAGAGCTTGATCTGTTCGGTATGAATCCGCAAGATATCTTCCCGGCCCTTGAGAGAGGGGCGGTCCACCAGGATGTGCCGGTCGAAGCGGCCCGGGCGGATCAAGGCCGGGTCGAGGATCTCCGGCCGGTTGGTGGCCGCCATGATGATCACGCCCTTGCGGGTGTCGAAGCCGTCCATCTCGGAGAGGAGCTGGTTCAGGGTGTTTTCCCGCTCCTCCGGGCCGGCCATGGGACTCAGCCCCCGGGCCTTGCCCACCGCGTCCAGCTCATCGATGAAGATGATGCAGGGGGCCTTCTCCTGGGCGGTGGCGAACAGGTCCCGCACCCGGGCGGCGCCCACCCCCACGAACATTTCCACGAAGTCCGAGCCGGTGAGGCTCAGGAAGGGCACCCCGGCCTCCCCGGCCACGGCCCGGGCCAGCAGGGTCTTGCCGGTCCCCGGCGGGCCCACCAGCAGCACCCCCTTGGGGATCTTGCCGCCCAACACCTGGAATTTAGCCGGATTTTTTAAAAATTCGATGATCTCTTTGAGTTCCTCAATGGCTTCATCCACCCCGGCCACGTCCTGGAAAGTGACCTTGGTTTCGTCCTGCATGTAGACCTTGGCCTTGCTCTTGCCCACGGTCATCAGACCGCCGGCCCCCCCGGCGCCGATCCTCCGGAAAAAGTAGACCCAGATGCCCACCAGCAGCAGCATCGGCAGAATCCAGGCAACCAGGGTGTTGAGCATGGTTTTCTCGGGGGTGGCCTTG
Source organism: uncultured delta proteobacterium (assembly GCA_963797235.1). Lineage (GTDB taxonomy): Bacteria > Desulfobacterota > Desulfobaccia > Desulfobaccales > 0-14-0-80-60-11 > JAPLJC01. The sequence continues at coordinate 6,880 of CAWCOX010000023.1, read as the reverse complement.
TACCTGATCCCCTGCTTATCCAGGAATTGCACCAGGTCCTTGTCCTCCATCCGGACGGCGGTAAAGTAGGGGGGCTTCTTATCGGGCTGTTGTTGGGCGATCTTTTGAGGCAGGTCCGGCTCTTTGCGCAGCTTGGCCAGTTCGTCGATACCGTTCGGCAGGAGCTTGCCGGTGATGTTTTCGGGTTCGACGGTCAGGTCATTTATGCCTTTGATTTCCACCAGATGACGAAATTCGCTATAAGTGATCTCGGCTTTCTGGGTGGCATTACTGTAGAATTGAAAAATGAGCAAGACCAGAATTACGGCCAGCACGTACCAGATAAGATAGCGGCCCTGGGGGCCGGCTTTGGGTTCATCGGCCATGACTACCTCGGGAGCGGATTTGCCAAATTTTGCAAGCTGCATAATAATATAACGATTAGCCGAACCTTGGCAACCATCCATCTTGAGGCCACCGGCCACCGGCAGGGAGGAAAAATGAGAGCTATGCTGCCCAAGTATTTGATGCTGTCGATCATGCTGTTGGTTTGTCTGACTGCCGTCGGGCAGACCGCCGAACCGCCCGCGGTGGCGCCACCCACCATTACGGTGGAAGCCGAAGGCAAGGTTACGGCCATTCCCGACCAGGCCTTTTTGACCCTGGAGGTGGAAACCCGGGCGCCCCAGGCCGAAGCCGCGACCGCGGAAAACGCCCGCCGGAGCGACGCCCTGCTCAAGGCCCTGAAGCAGGCCTTTCCCGACGATCAGGTGAAGACCCTGGGCTTCCGCCTCACCCCGGTTTACGCCGCCAAAGACAAGACCAACCCCCCGGAAGTCAAAGGCTATGAGGCGTTACACCGCTTCCAGGTCAGGGTCAAGGGACCGGAGCGGTTGGGCGCCATTATCGATTTGGCCCTGAAAAACGGCGCCTCCGGAGTCAACGGCCCGGTTTGGGAACACTCCCGCCTGGAGGAATTGCAGCGGGGGGCGGCAGTGGCGGCCCTGGAGCGGGCCCGGCGCCTGGCCGAGGCCCTGGCCCAATCCCAGGGCCTCAAAGTAACCGGGGTGGAGAAGATCTCCACCGGCGTGCAATTTCGTCCCTTCCAGGGCGCGGCCAGGTCCATGACCGCGGCCGCTCCCACAACTCCCATCGAAGTGGGGGAAGAGGAGATCAAGGCCAGCGTCCAGGCGGTCTTTCAGGTGAAGCCCTGAGAAAGTTGCCGTGATCAGCGGTCCGTGGTCAGTAAAAAACTGATAAAATGGTAGATTGAGATGACGCGGCCTTTTGTGCGGCGGCGCTTTACAATCGGCTCTAGCCGGTTATAATTATAAAATACTTCTTTATGGGAGGACGTCCGTGGAAGATCAGAAAAAAGCCGTAGAACAAGCACTGACCAAGATCCGCCCCATGCTGCAGCGGGACGGCGGTGATATCGAACTCGTCGAGGTGAACGACGGCATCGTCAAGGTGCGCCTCACCGGCGCCTGCAAAGGCTGCCCCATGTCCCAGATGACCCTCAAGCAGGGGGTGGAAAAGCTCCTGATGAAGGAAGTCCCGGGACTCAAAGAGGTCCAGGCCGTCTAAGTTAGCGGCTGCCGGAAGGGTGAACCTCGGTCGCCCTGATAGTCGTCGAGTTAACCCAGGAGATCGGTTGGGGGTCGAACTGCCGCGGTGTGCCCGAGGCGCGGCCCCGGCCAGGCCGACCCCTTGCCGGCGAAATTGGGCTTGACATCAAGGCCGCAGCCGACATAATTAACAGATACGTGGGGATGTAGCTCAGCTGGAAGAGCGCCTGCTTCGCATGTAGGAGGTCAGGGGTTCAAGTCCCCTCATCTCCACCACGAATATCAGATAGTTTGCCGCTTTCGCCGCTTAATTATATGAGCGGATGGTGAGCGGCTTTTTATTTTTGAAAGGGAGCGGGCAGGTCATAACGCACGCAACAGTTACCGGGGAGAATAATCCTGTCGGCCGTTCACTAATGCGGCAATAGACCCGGGGGTAGGGCAGGCGCCCGGCAAGTCGCGTTTCACATTTTACTTTCCCGGGTGGGCCAATTCAGCTCAATTGGCAGTTTCCACATAAGTAGAGGTAAATTGCTGGACCAGGCGCTCCTTGGCCTGATTGCCTGTTGGCCAGGACCAGCGGCAATGTCTCCCGGTCCGCAGCCCTAAGCGGGCTGGGTCGGGCCTCGCTGCAGAAAATCAGGCGCCGCCTGGGCATCAAATCCGACAGTTACCGGGGAGAATAATCCTGTTGGCGGGGGTAGAGTAAGCGCCTGGCAAGTCGTGTTTAGCTTTTTTAGAAGAGGTCCTGGGGAAAGATTACAAGAGGTCGGCAATCTCGGGGTTGCCGGCCTTTTTGGTTTTCCGGCCCATGATGGCCATTGCACGGGCAAGTCTGAAGCGGTTGGCCGACGCCGGAGGGAAAATGACCAGGGCGGCTGCCAGCCGCCCTTCTCAGGCAGTGTCTGGCGGGAGATTAATCGCCGCCAGTGGCGCCGCCGCTATTCACCAATTGCTGCGCCGCGTTATAAAGATCATTCTGTGCGTCCTGGTAGTCATCGGAGTTCAGTTGGCCGCTCTGGGCTGCGGCCTTGTGGAGGTCATCCGCCTGCAGGGACATCCGCCCCAATATCCCAACCCTGAGGCTGTCCTCGTCAGGCTCGGAGGTATCCAGTTTGCTGACCAGCGACCAGATCCTCTGCTCTTCTGCTGAGGTCGCAGGGTCTATTTTTTTGTTCCAGGGGACCATATTCGTGGTTATCTGGTTGTAATTGGGCTGGAAGAGGTCGCGCAGGTCGGTGGCGAACAGGTCGCCCAGGTTCATGGGCGGCAGACCCAGCAGCAGTTCTTCGGTCTTGACGATGGAAGCCGTGCAGTAGTGCCGCTTAGCCAGGTGTCCGGGCTTGGCGTAGGGGCTGACCACGGTCAAAGGGGTGCGATGCGGATGGATATGGTCCAGGGAAGATTGGGCGTCATCTTCGGTGATGAAGATGGCGCAGCCTTCGCCGGTCTGCTGATTGTAGTAAATGGGGCTCTGCATGATGTGCTTGACCACCATGCCCAGGGCGACGTCATTGTCAGCCACCTGCTGCTGCGGAGCATGCGCAGTATTCGTGACGACTTGAGCGGCGTTGGACGCCTGCACCCTACCCGTGTGGTCATTGGGCTGGTAAATGTAAAGGAACTGCGGCAGCGTGCCGGCTTTGACCATGCGGTCGAAGTCGCCGTTGAACTCCAGGGCCCGGCGCTGGTCGGAGATGTTGAAATTGTAGCCGGGATAGTTTTGGTCCAGACGCGGTTCGCCATTGGCGTTATTAGTCCCGAGAATGGCGAGCACCGGCAGCGATAAGAAATACGACTGGCCCAACCCTGGAAGTGCGGAGCTGGTCCCGACATCTCCAAGCATTGTATCGGAGACCGTGCCGTCAGGATTGACGAACGGGTAGCCGACGTAAGCCGCTGTTGGGGTCGTTGAGAACGGGGTTGGTTCCCGTGTCGGTGCCGTCAATGCGGACCATGGCCCCGTAGTCCTTGAAGCTCACGCCATTGCGGGCGCAGTTGTTGAAGATGTAGCCGCCGGCCGGGTAATCTTCGGGTTCGAAGTTCTTATTCACCAGCAGGCCGCGGCCGCTTTTCACCAGGAGCGTCTTTTCGGTGTAGTCCGTGGCGGTGCCGGAGGCGCAGAATTGGTGGCCGGCGTCGCTCTCTTCGGAATCGGAGTAACTGTTGACGGCCAGGGCAAACGTGCTGGCCAGGTTCTGGAGGTTCAGCGTGACCCCGGTGAACTGATGGTTCGTATAAGCCGAACCATCCTTGTTGCTATAAGAGAGGCTGCCGAACGGGCCCAGGTGGCCCAGGTTGCCCAGGACGGAATCGACGGTTTTATTTTCGTGAAGGATGAAAATGACGTGCTTGATCTTTTTGGAAGGCCCGTCGCCGATGGGCACGACGCTGGTGTCCAGGTGTTCATGCTTGGCGAAATTGTTGTCCAGCACCGCGTCGTTGGAAAGCTCGGCGGTCTTGAGATCAACCTTTTGGGCGCTGCCGAAAATGTAGTTGGAGTCCACACTGGGGTCGGAACCGAGTCCCGAGGGCAAGCCAACCGGACTTACCACAATATTGGGGTTGATATCTTCACCGATGCCCTTGGCGTTGGCGATGTAAAGGTATCTGCCGTCGTTGCTCAGGGCCAGACCGGTGGGATACCAGTTGGTCTTGATCCGGCCCAGAAGCTGAGGCTTCAGGGGATTGCCGGTGTCCAGCACCGCCACGGAATTGATCCCGGCTTCCGCCACATACATCCGCTCGTTATCGGCCGAAACCACCAGGGCGTTGGGATAGGTGCCATAGAGGGGAAGCTGATCTTTGTTGCTATGGTCGGTCTTGATGGGAGACAGATTGAAATCCGGCAGCTTGGTGTTATCGTTCAGATTGATGACCCCCAGGCTGTCGACATTGGATTTCGTCACGAACAGGATATTTTGACCACCCTGGTGCACGATGGCCGTGGCGGAAGGATGGGTTTCGCCCACTTTATCCACCATATCCAGTTCGGTGCCCTCGAAGATGGAGTTCATCAGGGCAAGCTTGGAGCCGTCGCCGCCCGGGGCGCTCAGGATGGAGACGGAAGAACTTTGAGGATTGTTGCCGGTAGTGCTCTGAACCGGGACATAAAAGCCATCGGGAAGGTCGGTTCCCGTGGTCCCCAGGGCAGTCAGCTGGCCGGAGTGTTTCATAGGTGGGGTTGGCGAACTTGTATTCGGTGACCCCCCAGTTGGATACGGCCACTTTCTTGCCATCAGCGGTCACCGAGACGCCGTAGGGAAAGTAACCTACCGGCACCTGCTTTACCACCGTTTTCGAGCTCGTGTCGATGACGGCCACGCTGTCATCGCCATTGCAGGCCACATACAGGTATTTGCTGTCGGGGCTGAGGGTGCAGCCCGCCGGGAAGGTGATATGCGCCCCGCTGGTGCTGAAGCCGCTGGGCGTCGGCTTTCCTGTCCAGAATGTAGAGGTGGTGTAGTAATTGGACACATAGCCTTGACCGGGGTCGGTAATGGGAGCTATGGGAATTTTCGGGGTCGTCGGGTCCTGGCTAATGGTTCCCGTAGCTGAAATAGTAAAGACTTTTACATCGTTATCGGCTCCGCCCGAGGCCCACAGGGTATAGGGGCCGCTGCCGCTCGCCGCCAAGCCGATAAAGACTTTAAAGGCGGCCCCGTTAATTTTAGTGATGGTGGACACCACCTGCATGGTATTCGCATCAAGCACGGAAATGGAGTAGCCGCCGACATTCGCCGAACTCTGATAGGACGAGAAACCGCCTTCCCGTTCGTCGTCATTGGTGGTGATGAGAAACTTGTGGTCGGGGGTCAAAACTGAACCCAGGGGGTTCATGCCCACCTGGACGGTGGTCCCGGCCGGTTTCACCATGCGGCCGTTGGGGATGACGCCGTGCGAAGTAACTGCCGAACTTATTCGGGCCGGCAAACAATTCCGCCCCGGCATAAACGCCGGTCTCGGAAGTTCCGTAAACCGGGGCGGTGATCGCCCCCCATTTCTTCAAGTCAACCTCGGTCGGCGCGTTCCCGGCGCAGGCGGGCATAACCGTGGTGACTGTAAACCAGACGGCCAGCACGCTCTTGAAGATACTCATGGCCTTGGGACTCTTGTACAGCGGGTTCATCGGGTTCCTCCTCCCTGAAATGGATGTATTAGTGCTACGGACCGCATATCCTTCATCCCGTCTACGGCGGCGTAGAAGGCTGATGTACCCTTAATTATTGAGGAATTATGGGGACGCTGACGAAGGCCTTCTTGTAGAGGCCATTAAAACAGGGGATTATTTGACTTGAGTGACGCGGAAGTTAATTTTGTGCTAATTTTCACGTTCGCCAATTTGGCAATCTGCCGGCCACCCCGGCCGGCGCCGCAATTCTTTTAATAAATAATTAATCACCTCTAAACCTTATCTTCACAAACGTACGATATGGTGCAGATGTTTCCCTTTCCCCTTACCGAAGCGGCTGGGCTGATGGCAAACCCGAATCTCAGGGCTTTGATATCGCCCAGCCCTTCACCTCTTAGCAGAGGCTCAAGCAGCCTTAACCAGCCAGATGGAGAGATGGAGAGCGAATTTATGGAGACCCAGGTCTGCCCCCGATGTGATGGCGCCGAAAAGATTTCCGAACCATGTCCTTTATGCCAGGGAAGGCCCGAGAGGTATCCGGGCGGCTGCCCGCTGTGCTCGGGTGATGGTTGGTTGGAAACTGAGTGTCCGCTATGTGGGGGAACCGGGCAATTGGATGAGCGGAATTTTTGGCACGAAGGGATATAAAACGGGCTTTTTTAAGTTTTTGGAGTTTAGAGTTAAGCCCTTCGGCAAATTCAGAGTCAGACGCGGATTTCAGCAATATCAAATTCTAACGGTATCCTCATCAATCTCTAACAATCCCTGATTAAGCTTTGGGCGGAGGCGGATGTCCCCCTGAAGGGAAGCACACCGAAAGGCGCGGCCCAGCCCATCTTCCGAGCGAATCCCAGGCATCTGGGATGCTGACCAATACTCTCCCTTCGTCCCGAGGCAAAAGCAAACATGGATTCCATTACGGCAGACTCAACTTTTTTCCCCGGCCAGCGCCGCTGACGAAGGATCTGCCTATGCAGGTTCGAAGAGGTCCATTAAGATCATCGCCCGCCAGGTGAACTTCTTTTATGGGGGCCAACAGGCGTTAGTTGACAATAACATGGAAATTGCCCGCAACCGGGTGACGGCTATTATCGGGCCCTCCGGCTGCGGCAAATCCACCCATATCCGCATCTACAACCGGATCTATGAGCTTTATGGAGAACAGCGAGCCACCGGGGAGATCTTGCTGGACGGCAGAAAT
>CAWCOX010000022.1:0-22795 GCA_963797235.1 uncultured delta proteobacterium | reverse complement strand
CTTGCCGCAAGCCAAGCAGTCCGTTCACTTGCGTCTGGAGCAGGAGATCATCGCCTTTTTCAAAGCCAAGGGGAAAGGACACATCTCCCGGATGCAAGCGGTTCTCAAGGCTTATGTGGACGCCCACAGGTCCCAGGCCGAATGAAAGCCCGCCACCCAAGGCAGCCTGCACGAGGCCCGCGGCCATTGCCCATCCCCCTCGACGCCCTGGCCTTCGATATCGACGGGGTGGTGGCCGACATCATGACCACCTTCCTGGACCTGGCCAAGGAGCGCCACGACTGCGGCCACCACCTGCGCTACGAAGACCTCACCGCCTTTCGCCTGGAAGACTGCCTGGACCTGGCGCCCGAGATCATCCAGAGCCTCATCCGGGAGCTCATCGACCGGCCCCATGAATTGACGGTGGAGCCCTTGCCCCACGCCGTGTCGGTGCTCACCCGCCTGGCCCGGGAGATCCCGTTGCTCTTCGTCACCGCCCGGGACCGGGCCGCGCCCATCCGGACCTGGCTCACCCGGACCCTGCCCCAGGTGGCCCCGGAAAGCATCCGGGTGGTGGCCACCGGCGACCCCGACACCAAGCTCCATTACCTCCTGGACCAAGGCGTCCAGTACTTCGTGGAAGACCGCCTGGAAACCTGCCAGCAACTGGCGGCCCACGGCATCACCCCCATCCTCTTCGCCCAACCCTGGAACCGCCGGCCGCATTCGTTTCTGGAAGTAGCCGATTGGCCGGAACTGGCCGGACTCCTCTTCGACGAGTGAGCAGTAAGCAGTAAGCGGTGAGCAGAAAAAGCTGTCAGCTTTCAGCGGTTAGCTATCAGCCAAAACCGTGTCGGGGCGAACCTTGTGTTCGCCCTTAGTTTTGGAGTCCATGGGATATATTTTGTAGCCGCAGGCTTTAGCCTACGCTTTCACAGGCGGGACGCCTAGGCAATCTGAAATCTTGGTGCGTATAACGCACCCTACAAAAACCTTTTGGTGCAGAGAAATGCCGGTTTATGCGGTTTGACTTTTTCTGCTCACCGCTTACTGCTCACTCACTTTCATTTTCCTCCTGAATAAGATAGACTTTCCTCATGACGCAGCGGGAAGCAGCATTAGCGGGGCAGATTACCCCGGCCATGGCGCAGGCGGCCCAGGCCGAGGGTTTGGCCCCGGAGGTGATTCGCGAGGGCCTGGCCCAGGGGACCCTGGTGGTCCCGGCCAATCCGGAGCATCAGGGCCTGAAGCCGGTGGCCATCGGCAAAGGCGTTCGGGTCAAGATCAACGCCAATATCGGCACCTCGCCGCACGATATCAATCTGGAGAAAGAACAGGCCAAGCTGAACGCCGCCCTGGAGTATGGGGCGCACGCGGTCATGGACCTGTCCACCGGCGGCGATCTGGACGCCATCCGCCGCCTGCTGCTGGCCCAATGCCCCGCACCCTTCGGCACTGTGCCCATTTATCAGCTCATGACCCAAGTCCAGAGCCTGGAAGAAGTCAAGGCCGACGATCTCCTGGAGATGGTGCGCCACCACGCCCGCCAGGGGGTGGACTTCGTCACGGTGCACTGCGGCATCACCCGGGCCGCCCTGCCGCTCCTGAAAAAACGCGTCACCGGCGTGGTCTCCCGGGGCGGCGCCTTCCTCACCGCCTGGATGCGCCGTTTCGGCCGGGAAAATCCGCTGTATGAAAAATACGACCAGCTCCTGGAGATCGCCCGGGAGTACGACGTCACCCTAAGCCTGGGCGACGGCCTGCGGCCCGGCTGCCTGGCCGACGCCACCGATAAGGCCCAGTTGCACGAACTAAAAGTCCTGGGCGAGCTCACCCGGCGGGCCTGGGCCAAGGGGGTCCAGGTGATGGTGGAAGGCCCGGGCCACCTGCCCCTGCACCACATCAAGAAGAACGTCCGCCTCCAGCAGAAGTATTGCCACGGCGCCCCCTTTTACGTCCTGGGACCACTGGTCACCGACGTGGCTTCGGGCTACGATCACATCGCCGGCGCCATCGGCGGCGCCCTGGCCGCCAGCCTCGGGGCCTCCTTCCTGTGCTACGTCACCCCGGCGGAGCACCTGAAACTGCCGGAGGTGGAGGACGTCATCGACGGGGTGGTGGCCTCCCGCATCGCCGCCCACGCCGCCGACCTCGCCCTGGGCTTCCCCGGCGCCGCCGACTGGGACCTGGCCATGTCCAAGGCCCGCCGCGCCCTGGATTGGGACACCCAGCTCAAGCTCTCCATCAATCCCACCAAGGCCCTGCGCTACCGGGAACAGAGCCAGGCCAAAGAAGACCAGTGCACCATGTGCGGCCGCTTCTGCGCCATGAAGGTCTTCGACGACAGGTTCGAAGGTTGAGCCTCCCGCCTGGCTGCCGCCGATTCCCGGGTAGATTAATAGAATTTCTCACTTAGATTCTCTCTCTTTCTCTTTAATTCAACATTGACATGTTGCCCAGGATGCTAAACATTAGCCTTGTGGGCTTAAGCCTACTAAATGCTGCCAGAAAGGAAAATTCCCATGGCCGGTGAAACCCTGAAATTAATGGCCCAGATGGTGATCTCCCATGCCTCCACGACCGAACTTACGCCCCAGGAATTATTGAAGGAGATTAAAGAGGTCTATAGTCTCCTGGTATCCATGGAAGCTGAGGCCGCGGCTGCGGCTTCCGAGGTCTGTGCTTCGGTGCCGCTCGTCCGTCCCCGGAGACCTCGAAAAGTGAAAATGGTGGAAGCACCGATAGCCAAGGCGGTTGAAAACGAAGAAGGACTGCCCTTGGGAGATCCGGATTACATAGAATTCATGGACAGCCGCGAGGGCTGAGCCGGGCCTCGGCGTGAATTGCCCGTAATATTTAATAAAATCTACCTTTAGTGACACCGCCGTCCCGCCGGGTAGGGGCCCACTTGCAGTGCCCTTTTTCTTGCCACCTCCTGGTTTGCCCTTGACTTCGATTAGCTTTAGTGGTGGTAATTGAAATAATCTTATAGGCGTAGATAGATATCTTCACTATGAACCAGCCGGATCGAAAAGATTTTTTCATCAGTTACAACAAGGCAGACAAAGCCTGGCCGAATGGCTTGCCTGGGATTGGGGGTGTAGGTTATTCTGTCATTATTCAGGTTTGGGACTTTCGTCCGGGCGGCAATTTTGTTTGGAATGGACGATGCTGCGAAAAAAGCCAAACGCACCATTGCCTTTTTATGTGCCTGATTATCTGGCTGCCCAATTACTCAACTCGAATACGCCACGGCATTTGTACCCAGCCGCCGCCGAAAAGGCAGTTTTACCGGTTCGGGTCCTAAAATTAATTAGGCAATTCTTGCCCGATTAACAATATCGAGGTTGATTAATTTAAATAGCAGGATGCCGCCAGAAAGTTCTTCATAGCAGAGTCGAACAGGGGCGGGCCAAACCATCTGCTGCGCCAAGATTTCCCGGAGCTAAACCAAAAAGAGAGGCTCCCCGTTTCCCCGGTGCCTTGCCGCCTATCTGGAACGTCCCGCATCAGCGCAACCCCAACTTCACCGGACGGCAACAACTTTTGGATGATCTGCATGCCTCCCTGACCGAGGGGAAGGTCGCGGCCTTGACCGCACTGCACGGTTTAGGTGGGGTGGAAAGACCTTACTGGCCCTGGAGTATGCTTACCGCTATGCATCGGATTACGATCTGGTGTGGTGGGTGCGCTCCGAAGACCCCGCGACCCTGGCTGGGGATTATGCCGCCTTGGCCGGGTATCTCGATTTGCCGGAAAAAGAGGCTACAAAACAAGAAATTATCGTGGCCGCGGTGCGGCAGTACCTGGGGCAGAAGAAGAAATGGCTCCTGATCTTCGACAACGCTGCGGAGCCGAAAGATTTAAAAGGCTACCTGCCCCAGGGTGACGGCGGGCACGTACTCATCACCTCTCGTTTTTCGGCCTGGCGGGGGACGACCCGACCGCTGGACGTCAAGGTCTGGGAGCGGAAAGAATCCATAGTCTTTCTGCTGAAACGCACCGGGCAGCAAGACGAGGCCGCGGCCGCTGAACTGGCCCAGGAATTGGGTGACCTGCCCCTGGCCCTCGAGCAGGCCGCGGCCTATATGGAGGCCTGTGGCGAATCCATTGCCGGCTACTTGAAATTGTTCCGAAAGCGCCATCAGGATTATTGAAAAAGCGAAAGTCATCCTTTTATTTTCCCGAACCATGGCCACCACCTGGGAGATTTCCTTTCAGAAGGTGCAAAAGGAATCCCCGGTGGCCGCTGACTTCCTGAACCTCTGCGCCTTCCTGGCTCCCGATAACATTCCCAAGGAACTTTTGGAGAAGGGAGCGAAGCATTTGCCAGAGCGGCTGGTCCTGGCGATCAATGATTCCCTGGCCTGGAATGAGGTGCGGGCGGCTTTGCGGCGCTACTCTTTAATGGATGTGACCGACCATTCTATATCATTGCACCGCCTGGTGCAGCGTCGTTCGGGACCGGCATGGGCTGGTAAAAAGCTTGGGCTGGGCCGCCCTGGAGCTGGTGAATGAAGTTTTTCCTGGGGGGAATCTCGACGAGCGAGTGGAGACCTGGCCCTGGTGCGCCCGGCTGCTGCCCCACGCCCTGACGGCGGCGGCGGCGGCGGAAACATCCAAATGGCACTACCGGAAGTAGATTCAGGTCTGAATAAAGATAACCGATTATTTAGATACGCGCTGATTATGTGGCAGCCAAGGAGGCATATTACCGCGCCCTATCTATAGGTGAAACAGTATTTGAACCGAACCATCCACGGTTGGCAACATATGCCAACAACCTGGGTTACGTGCTCCAAAACCTGGGGGACCTCGTAGGGGCCCGGGCGCACTACCAGCGGGCCCTGACTATCGACGAGGCCGCTTATGGCCCCAAGCATCCCGAGGTGTCCATGGATATGAACAACCTGGGGGACGTGCTTCGGGAACTTGGGGAACTGGAGGGGGCGAATAGCGCTTTTTAGCGGGCCTTGCCCCTCTATAAAGCCGCCTACGGCCGCCATCATCCATACTTCCTGCCATCCTGTTAAGCAACCTGGGATCAGTGCTGCAAGCCCTGGGGGATCTGGCGGAAGCAAAGGAGCACTTGGAGCGGGCCCTGAGCATCAACGAAGCAGCCTACGGCCCCAACCATCCCAAGGTGGCGATTCGGCTTAACAACCTGGGGCTGTTGCTGAAACACCTGGGTGACCTGGAAGGAGCCCGGGCGCACTATGAGCGGGCCCTGGCTATCTGTTTACGGTTCTTTGGAGAAGATCATCCCAACACACAAATAGTGAAAAGAAATTTAGCCAGCCTACGTTCACCTAAAAAGTAATCATTAACCGCCGAGCCCCGCCGGGTCCTTGTGCTCAAGTTCCCGGAAATCTGAAAAAAATCGCCCCAAGGGCTGGAAAAAGAGAAGATTTCTGGAAATTTTTGCTATCCTGTGTTAAATTTTTGTTACAGTATCTTCAGCAAATTTGGAAGCCTGGATCCGGCCACGCCGGACTGGGACTGCGAGGCAGCAAAATGGAAAAGATCGATTGCCTTCCGGGAGAGCCGCGGGGGGCTTTTTTATCTCAGCCTCCTGAAACCATGAAGTTTTCCATGGCCCTGGACCAGATGCACCAGGAACTGGGCGGCGTTCTGGCCCAGATCACCCCGGACCTGGCCGAGACCCTGATCGGGGAAGTGGAAGCCGCACCCCGTATCTTCGGCTGCGCCAGCGGCCGCTCCGGCTTCATCCTCCGGGGCTTTCTGATGCGCCTCATGCACCTGGGCTACACCGTCTACTTCGTGGGCGAGACCACCACGCCCCGCATCCGCCCGGGGGATCTGCTGGTGGTCGTTGTCCGGTTCGGGCGAGACGGCCTGGGCCCGGGAGATGCAGCGCCGGGCCAAATCCGTGGGGGCCCGCACCCTGGCCCTCACCGCCCATGCCGACTCCACCATCGGCCGGGAAGCCCAGGTCGTCATCGCCATCCCCGGCACCACCAAGCTGACCCGAACCCGGGAGACCGCCTCGATGCAATGCCCGGGCAGTCTGTTCGAACAGGCCATCTTTCTATTCCTGGAAGCCGTGGTCCTCATCCTTTACCAGAGACGCTCCGGCCCCGACCAGGGCGACGTCCTGGAGCGCCACGCGGATCTGGAGTAGTCAGTTGCCAGTTCCCGGTTGTCAGTTGCCAGTAAAACCGTTAGCTTAATAGTTAGATACTGGGAACTGGGAACCGGTAACTGGTAACGTACTCTCCTTTCTCAAGCAAAAATCTCAAGGGATACCCACATGCCTGCCATCTTGCAGTTAGCGCTGGATTTCGTGGATTTGCACCGGGCCGTCAACGTCGCGCAACTGGCCGTGCCCGCCGGGGTGGATTGGGTCGAGGCCGGCACGCCGCTGATCAAGAGTGAAGGCCTCGATGCGGTGCGGGAATTAAAACGCCTCTTTCCGGACAAGGTCATCGTGGCGGACATGAAGATCATGGACGCCGGGCGCACCGAAGTGGAGGTGGCGGCCAAGGCCGGGGCCGGGATCGTCGACGTCCTGGGCACCGCCACCGACGCCACCATCGCCGAGTGCGTCCAGGCGGGCAAGAACTACGGCGCCCAGATCGCCGTGGACCTGATCGCCGTGGCCGACCCGGTGGCCCGGGCCGTCCAGGCGGAGGCCCTGGGGGCGCACTATATCTCGGTGCACGTGGCCATCGACGAGCAGATGCGGGGCCGCGACCCCTTCGCCATTTTGGCCGCGGTCAGCCAGGCGGTCAAGGTGCCGGTGGGCGTGGCCGGCGGGGTCAATTCCGAGACCGCCGCGGCCGCGGTGGCCCACGGGGCCGCCTACGTCATCGTGGGCGGCGCCATCACCAAGGCCAAGGACCCGGCCCTCGCCACCCAGGAGATCCGCCGGGCCCTGGACGAAGGCGTGGTCACCCCCACCACCCTGTTCAAGCGGGTGGGCGAGGCCGACATCCGCGGCGTGCTGGAGATGGTCTCCGCCTCCAATCTCTCCGACGCCCTGCACCGGGGCGGCGTGCTGGAGGGGATTAGACCCCTGTTTCACGGCGCCCGCCTGGCGGGCCGGGTCCTGACGGTGCGCACCTATCCCGGCGATTGGGCCAAGCCGGTGGAGGCCATTGATCAGGCCCAGCCCGGCGACGTCCTGGTCATCGACGTCGGCGGCGTCGGCCCGGCCATCTGGGGCGAACTCGCCACCAATTCGGCCATCCAGCGGGGCCTGGGCGGCGTGGTGATCGACGGGGCCATCCGGGACTCCGGCGACATCATCAAGCTGGGCTTCCCGGCCTTCTCCCGCCTGGTGATGCCCAACGCCGGCGAACCCAAGGGTTTCGGCGAGATCGGCGTGCCCGTCCGGGTGGGCGGCCTCAAGGTGGAGAGCGGGGACTGGGTCATAGGCGACGACGACGGCGTGGTGGTCCTGCCCCAATCCCTGGCGGTGGAATACACCAACCGGGCCATGGACGTCCTGGAAAAAGAGAACCGCATCCGGGAGGAGATCAAAGAAGGCCGGACCCTGGCCCAGGTGGTGGATTTGCTGCGGTGGGAGAAGAAAGTGTAACTCTGGGATGATCTTATTGAAAAGGGATTTAAGCTGTCTGATTTAGATATTGGGTTAAGTTATAGGTCCGAAATCAGTGCTGTCCGGCTAAGCCAGGGCTAAGGTTAACTGAAACGCCGGGACACCTCGATAGCCAGGCATTCCCGCCTGTCCTCATCAATGATGGTGACCATACGGAAAGTCTTGCCATCGTGTGTCCGCGCCATCACGAAGAGGGGCGTCAACCCCTCTTCCAGGCAAGCTTTCCGAAAATCCCGGGCCGCCGGCAAGAGTGGAAAATAAAAACTCAAAATCGCCTTTTCACGCCATCTGCCCCGCCTCTGCTGGCCCCTTGCCTCCCTTCCCTGATAACCTGCCCCACGATGCTTTTACCGAAACCCGACAACTGCCAGCCGCAAACCTCTACTTTTGTGCCGCTCCAGGCGCGGCCCCTGGGCGAAATCTTCCGGGAATATCACGGCTTATCCCCAGGACACCCCCGGTCCCCAGCGGCACCAAAGCGGGGCAATTTGCGGATTTTCCTTAGGCAGTGGCACAATTTGCTTCCCCGCGGCCTAATTTGCTGCAAAAAGGTGCCCCAAAGGGGATCTTGGAAATATAAAATGATAATCATTATAATAGGTTAGCTTTTGTCACCCCATCCCGGATAGAAGATGTTGAAATAACTGGCAAAAACTAAACGCCCCACGCTAAACCGTATTCTCTGGCAACTAACGGGTAAATTTGATATGAGTGTCGGCAGGAAAAAGCACAATTTGGAAGGACACTTTTGCGCCGTTTCAATCTGATTCTCCTGGCTGTGGCCGTCGTCTTTTTCGTCTGGGTTCTCAACGAGGTGGGCTGGGACAAGCTTTGGTACCATCTGCGCCAGGTGGGCTGGTACTGGCCCGTGCTGCTGCTGCCTTACGGGCTGGTGAACCTGCTGGAGGCTGTCTCCTGGAAGTACATCCTCATCGACCTGCCCGAGAAGACTACCTTGAGCCGCCTCTTCTGGCTGCGCCTGGGGGGCGAGGCCCTGAACCAGCTCACCCCCACCGCCTCCCTGGGGGGCGAGCCCTTCAAGGCCGCCCGGCTGCGGGCCGACGGCGTCCCCATGGACCAGGCCGCCGCCTCGGTGGTGATCCATAAAGGCATCCTGGTCTGCAGCCTGGTCCTCTACGTCCTTATGGGTCTGGCCCTGGCCCCGCTCTATCTGCCCGCAGCCTTGGCACACCTGGGTTATTTGAGCCTGGGCGCCCTGGGGCTGGCCGCGGCGGCCGGCGCCTTTGTTTTTCTCCAACACCGGGGCTCCTTTTCCAGCCAGGGAGTCGCCTTTCTGCACCGCCGGGGCTGGTTGCCCCGGTTTTTGCAGGAAAAGGAAGGCTTTTTCGCCAACCTCGACTCCAGCCTGTCCAGCTTCTACCGGGGATACCCCGGCCGGACCGCCCTGGCCTTCATCCTGTTCTTCTTCAGTTGGGTGCTCCACGCCGTGGAGGTCTACCTGATGTTCTGGCTGGTGGGCCACCCCATCACCTGGGGCCTGGCCCTCTGCCTGGACTCCCTGGCCATGCTCTTTTCCGCCCTGGGCTTCTTCATCCCCGCCGCGGCCGGGGTCCAGGAGGGCGGTAACCTCCTGCTTTCCCTGGGCTTCAACCTGGGCCTCACCCTGGGCGCCACCTTCAGCATCCTGCGGCGCCTCCGGGAGGCCTTCTGGCTCAGCCTGGGGCTGTTGGTGGTCTGGAAAGAAAAGTGAGCAGTGAGCAGTGAGCAGTTGGTGGGCAGCTATTAGTGAAATTAGGGATTTGGGATATGCGAGAGAAAAACCCGAAACCGCATCGAAACCTGGTTGCCTGGCAGAGAGGTATGGATTTAGTCAGCGCCGTATACAGCTTGACTCAGAATTTTCCCGGTAGTGAACTTTATGGTCTGTCTGCCCAATTGCGACGTGCTGCCCTCTCTGTACCATCAAATATTGCCGAAGGGGCTGCCGATCGCACCCTTGCCCAATTTGCCAACTTTTTAGCAACCGCCCTCGGCTCCTTAAATGAAATTGACACCCAATTGGAACTATCATTCCGCCTGGGCTTTATCTCGGAAACCGAACACCTTAAAATCAATAGCTTATTAGATGAGTGCCTCGCCGTAACCTACGGTTTAAGAAAATCAATCCATAACAAGTTTAAGCAGTAATCCTACCTGCTGATTGTTGTGCTTTTACTGCTCACTGTTTACTGCTTACTGCTCACTCATCCTCCAAACAGCCGCACCTCCACTTGCTCCCCCTTGAACAGCCCCTCCACCCCCAGGGGGATCATCACCAGGCCGTCGCTGTGCACCAGGGGGGAGATGAGGCCCGAGGGTCCCAGGACCGGGTCGGCCCACAGGTTATCGCCCTCGCGGCGCAGGCGCACCCGGACGTAATCCTCCCGGCCGCTGGCCCCGGCCAGGTTGCGGGACAGGGCCGCGCTGAGGCTGCGGCCCCAGGGCGCCCGGACCTTCAGGCCGGAGAGCTGTTCCAATAAAGGCCGCCCCAAAACCTCCATTACCACCGCGGCGGAGGCCGGATGCCCCGGCAGCCCCAGGAGGGGCTTTGTGCCCGTCTCCCCCACCGCCGCCAGGATGGTGGGCTTGCCGGGCCGGATGGCCACCCCGTGCACCAGGACTTCGGCCCCGGGCAGGTCCTGGATGGCCGCCAGGGTCAGGTCCCGCACCCCCACCGAGGAGCCGCCGGAGATCAGGATCAGGTCGGCCTCAATCAGGGCCGCGGCCAGGGCGGCTCGCAAGGCGTTGAACTCATCCGGCAGGATTCCCCTGAGCAAGGGCAGGCCGCCCCACTCCTGCACCTGGGCCGCGGCCAGATAGGCGTTGGCGTCCCGCACCTGGCCGGGGCCGGGCCTCTGATTGACCGGGACAATTTCGTCGCCGGAAGAGAGAATCGCGACCCGGGGTTTTTGGTAAACCGTCAGGCGGGCCAGGCCGAGGGCCGCCAATAAGCCGACGTCCTGGGGCCGCAACCGCCTGCCGGCCTCGAAGAGCAACTCCCCGGCCTGCACGTCTTCGCCGATTTGTAAGACGTTTTCCCCCGGGGCCACGGCCCGGCGCACCTCCAGGGTCTGGTCCGGATGTTCGGCAGTGTACTCGATCATGACCACGGCGTCGGCCCCAATCGGCAACATGGCGCCGGTGGGCACCCGCAGGACCTCGCCGGCACCGATGCCGCGCTCCGGGACGCCGCCCATGGCCACCTCGCCCTTGATCTCCAGGTATTGGGGCGCCCCGACGCTGGCCCCGAAGGTATCCCGGGCGGCCACAGCGTAGCCGTCCATGGTGGCCCGGAGAAACCCCGGCACCGCCTCCGCCGCGGCTACCGGCCCGGCCAGCACCCGCCCCACCGCCCCGGCCAACTCCACTGCCTCGGCGCCCACCGGGGCAAACCGCGGATAGAGGGCCAGGACCTCCTGGCGGGTTTGGAGGCGGAAGAATTCTAAGGCAGACATTAGCTCTTATTGTAGGCGGCCAGAAAATCTTCTCGGGAGATTCCTGCCTGGGTGCAGATGGTTCTTAAGGTAGATGCCTTGATGTAGGGATGATTAGGCATGGTGAGCGGGGTTTTACTGCCGTCGGGATTGAATCGGAGCAGAGCCACATGCTCTCGTTCACGCACAAGTTTAAAGCCTAAAATCTCAAGGGCCTTTACTACTCTCGTTTTGGGAGCATCAATCGGAAACTCCATCATGAGCTAATAATAAATATTTCCCGCCCAAACCCCAAACCCATAATTAATTTTTTCGTTTTGGGAGATCAATCGGAAACTTCATCACGAGGTTTCAATTGCAGTTTCAGCGACAAACGCTTCGAGAACCGGAGGGTCAATCTCCAGAACTTCCGGTCCAAAGGTTTCAATATGAAAATTGATGGCCGACCTGACATCTGCCAGGGCTGCCTCATAGGTATCACCCTGCCCAATTATTACGCCTTTTAATCCTAAGGGGTAGGCAATGTAACCATCCGGATGTTTTTCGACAATGACTTTAAGGGGCTTCATAAGGTTGCCCTCGTGTGCGTTATAGATAACAGTAAATTAACACAGACGAGACGCCTGTGCCACCAATCCTTTGCATCCGGGTAAGCTGGGACCGCAGACCCGCGCTTCTCCGGCTCTCCCTACACGGGTTGGGAGGGGGTGTGGGGGGAGGGCAGGGATTTTTTATAAATGTCCCTGGCCCTCCCCCCACGACTTTAAAGCCGCGAAAAAATCCGCACATCAACCGCGAACAGGCCCTGGTCGTAGAGCAGCAGCGGGTTGAGTTCGATCTGGTCCAGTTCCGGGTGTTTGCCGGCAAAGATGGCCAGGGCCTTCATGACCGCCAGCAGGGCCTCGGTGTCCCGGCGCGGCTGGCCCCGGTAGCCGGTGAGCAGCGGGTAGCCTTTGATTCTTTGGATCAGGTCCTCTAATTCGGCGTCGTCGGCGGGCAGCAGGCAGAAGGCCACGTCCTGATAGATCTCGGTGTTGACGCCGCCCAGGCCGAACATCAGGGTGGGGCCGTACTGCGGGTCGGTGATGGTTCCCAGGATGACTTCCAGGCCGCCGGGTTTGGCCATGGGGGAGACGGTGACGCCGTAAATGTCGGCCACCCGCTCGAAGAGTTTGCTGGCCTCCATCATCTCTGCAAAGCCCTGGCGCACTTCGTCGTCGTTTTCCAGGCCCACCAGGACCCCGCCCACCTCGCTCTTGTGGGCGATATCCGGCGAGGCGATCTTCAGGACCACCGGGTAGCCGAACTGCCCGGCCAGGGCCACGGCCTCGTCGGCGTCCCGAGCCAGGGGCGCGGCCGCGGCCGGGATGCCGGCCTTGGTGATCATGGCCGCGGCTTCGCCGGCCGGCAGGAGAGTGAGGGCCTCGGGCACCGCAACCTTGGGAGGTCCGGGGGCCGCGGCCGGGGCCGCCTCGAACCGGAAGAACTGGGCCAGGGCCTTAATGCCGCGCTCCGGGGTCGGGAATACCGGGATGCCGGCCGCATACAGTTTAAGCCGCTCCTCCCGCTCCACTTCGGCCCCCCCCAGGAAGATAACCAGCTCCGGGGCGCCGGGCGTCACCTGGGCCGCGGCCCCGGGGATGGGATCGCCGAAGATCACCACCTGGGTGTCGTAATCGTCGCTGGTTTTTTCCATGACCCGCTTATACAATTCCGGAGCGCTGATGGCGTCGCCGGTGAGGTCCACGGGGTTGCCCACGTTGCAGTGGGCCGGCAGCAGCTCCCGCAGCCGTTCCTGCAGGATGGGACTCAGCTCCGGCGCCACCAGGCCATGCTTCTCCGCCTCGTCGATGGCCAGGATCGCCGCCCCGCCGGAGGAGGTGCTGATCATCAGCCGCCGCCCCTTTGGCTTGGGCAGATAGGCCAGGGCCTTGGCAAAATCGAAGAGTTCTTCCAGGGTGTCGGCCCGATAAACCTTATACTTACGGAACAGGGCGTCATAGATGGCGTCGGCCCCGGCCATGGATTTGGTGTGGGACTCGGCGGCGCGGCTGCCCTGCACGGTGCGGCCCGCCTTGAGGATGACCACGGGTTTGGTGACCTCTCGCAAGGCGTCGAGAAAGTAAGAGGCCCGTTTCACCCCCTCCAGATAGAGGGCGATGACCGCGGTATGCGGGTCCTGGTTGAAATAGCTGAGAACCTCGGCTTCGTCCACGTCCACCCGGTTGCCCAGCGACACGAAGCCGCTCACCCCCAGGCGCTCGGCCGCGGCCATATCCAGGAAGGCGGCGCCCACCGTGCCGCTTTGGGAGGCGAAGGCAATCTTGCCTCGGGTGGTGATGAGCGGCCAGGAGGCGCACATCTGCTCGTGGGGCATATTGACCCCCTGGCAATTGGGCCCCACCACCCGGATGCCGGTCTTCCGGACCACCTGGGCCAGTTCGTCCTGCAACCTTTCGCCATCGGGGCCGGCCTCGGCGAAACCGCCGGTGATGACGATGGCAGCCTGCACTCCTTTAGCGGCGCACTGCTCGATGGTGGCCGCCACGAGCTTCGCCGGGATCACCACCACCGCCAGGTCCGGGGCGGAGGGCGTGTCGGCGATGGACTTATAGACCTTGAGGCCCAGGATCTCCTCGGCCTTGGGATTGACGGGGTAGAGGGGGCCGGGGAAGCCGCCGTTTTTCAGGTTGGCCAGGATATCGTGGCCCAGCTTGCCCGCGGCAGTCGAAGCCCCGATGACTGCCACGCTTTTAGGACGAAAGACGGCCTGCAGGCCGGCTTGGGATTCCATAAGGTCTCCTTGGGTAGAATTATGGCCCGTTCCGGCCTCGATCATAGCATAAGCCGGGGCTCCTGGCCAGCCGCCGATTACTCGAGAATCGCCGCCTGCCTGGCGGCCATGATCTCCGGTCCAGGGCCACGGGAGCTGAATTGACTTACTCGGGGATGCCGGGAAAATGGCAGTGAGTCGCCGCGACCGCATAAAGAAAGCCGGGGACCCGGATGAGTCATCCAGGGTTCCCCGGCTTCCCGAGACCACGAAACTTATCCAGTTGTCTTGGAGGAGACAGCCGCTCGACGTCCACCCGTTTCGTGATCGCCAATTAACCGCTTTGACAGCGGAGCAGGCATTCGCCGCCACATCTGGCTGGCAACGCCCGGCCTTCGCTTCTAAAGGCTCAAACCATCAGAAGCGGGGCTTTTGCCCAGGGCCAATCGCAGTTACCGTCGGGTTGTGACTTGGGCGGCTCCCTAACTTCAGGCCTTGCCGGGACGTCTCCCTTTCCCCTCAGGGTGTGTAGTCTCAACCTCTTGGCAATTATCTTAATAGTCATCGTCCCGGGGAGAATCAAGGGAGGACCTGAATTTTTTTTCGAGGTTCCGGTTTTTTAGTTAAGAGCGGCACCCTCTGGAGACGGCGGCGTTTTCTCTCTCCCATAAAAAGGCCGCGTCGCCCGGGGACGCGGCCTTTTTACTTGCCGATTTATCCCAGGTTCTATTTCCCCGGGAGCTTGGGAAGATTGGCCAGGGCCTGTTGGATCATCTCCCCCGGGTCGGTCTCGACGTCTTCGAGTTTGCCTTCCAGGAAGGCGTCATAGGCCGCCAGGTCGAAGTGGCCGTGGCCGGAGAAATTGAAGACGATGCATTTGGCCTGGCCGGTCTCCTTACAGATCAGGGCTTCATCCACCGCGGCCTTGACGGCGTGGGCGGTTTCCGGGGCGGGGATGATGCCCTCGGTTTCGGCGAAGAGCCGGGCCGCCGCAAAGACCGGGTTCTGGAGATAGGCCCGGGCCTCGATGACTTTCTCGTGCACCAGCAGGCAGAGGAGCGGGGCGTCGCCGTGGTAACGCAGGCCGCCGGCGTGAATCCCCGGGGGCACGAAGGTATGGCCCAGGGTGTACATCAAAGTCAGGGGGGTGAGGCCGGCGGTGTCGCCGAAGTCGTAGGTGTAAGTCCCCCGGGTGAGGGTGGGGCAGGCCGCGGGCTCCACCGCCACGAAGCGGATATCCTTGCCCTTGAGCTTATCCGGGACAAAGGGGAAGCAGAAGCCGGCGAAGTTGCTGCCGCCGCCGACGCAGCCGATGAGGACGTCCGGTGCTTCCCCCGCCAGGGCCAGTTGCTTCTTCACCTCCAGGCCGATCACGGTCTGGTGGAGCATGACGTGGTTGAGGACGCTCCCCAGGGAATAGTTGGTGTCGGGGTGAGTAGCCGCGTCCTCCACCGCCTCGGAGATGGCCATGCCCAGGCTCCCGGAGGTCTCCGGGTCCTGCGCCAGGATGGCGCGGCCCGCCTGGGTGCGGTCGCCGGGCGAAGGCGAAACCTCGGCCCCCCAGATGTGCATCAGGGAGCGGCGGTACGGCTTCTGGTAATAGCTCACTTTCACCATGTAGACGGTGCATTCGAGGTCGAAGAAATTGCAGGCCAGGGCCAGGGCGCAGCCCCACTGGCCGGCGCCGGTCTCGGTGGCCAGGCGCTTCATGCCCGCCGCCTTGTTGTAGTAGGCCTGGGCCACCGCGGTGTTGGGCTTATGGCTGCCGGCCGGGCTCACCGACTCGTTTTTATAATAGATGCGGGCCGGGGTGCCCAAGGCCTTCTCCAAATTTCGGGCCCGGTGCAGGGGGCTGGGGCGCCAGAGCTTGTAGATGCGCTGTACTTCGTCGGGGATGGGAATCCAGCGCTCCGGGCTCATCTCCTGCATGATCAGTTCCATGGGAAAGATGGGCGCCAGGTCCTGAGGCGTGATGGGTTGGCCCGTGCCCGGGTGGAGATAAGGCGGCATGGGCGACGGCAGGTCCGGGATGAGGTTGTACCACTCCTGGGGCATTTCGGCTTCACTGAGATGTATCTTGTATGAATCATCCATGGCAAGGGCTCCATTTCAAAAAGGTTGGAAGTTTTATAGAACGGTCGAGGCCGGGCTGTCAAGTAAAGCATCGGCAAATCGATGCAGCTGCAAGGCTTGTAGCCGCAGGCTTTAGCCTGCGTCGTAAGTCCAATGGAGAGCAGGCGCCCCCACGTGCAAAAGAGCAGCCCCTTATAGGGCGGCCTGTGGCCGCCAAAATTCGGCGGACACGGACCAAGTTTGCGCCAGTCTGAGCTTATTTGAGGTTCGCCAGAAAATTCAGCAACTCCTGCCGTTCGGCCTCCGGGAGATAAGCATAGCTGGGCATTTTGGCGCCTGGATGGAGCTTCCGGGGTTGGGTCAGGGCCACCTCAAGCTGTTCCCGGGAGAGGCGGGAGCCGACGCCATCCAGGGAGGCGGCCGGGTGTCCCGGGCCGGCGGCGTGGCAGGCGAAACAGCCCAGACGCCGGGCCAGGTCCGGAGCCGGGGCTCCCTGGGCGCAAAGTGAGGAAAGCGGCGCCGTCCCCAACCAAACGACCAGACCAAACGTCAACCCGCCCAGCCAAGCCACCGAAAATTTCACTCCTCACCTTCCCTTTGAGTGATCCTCTTTCCGAGTTTAGCCGGCAAATTCCACCCCGCCTTCCGAGAATCTCACTGGCCAGGGGACTTTTTCGGGGTCCCGGCGGCGCCCCCGGCCAGCAGTTTGTCGAGCTGCGCCTTTTCCTGGGGGTTCGGGTTCAGGGCCAGGGCCTTTTTGACCCAGACGGCGGCCTTGGCCTGGTCGCCCCGGGAATGATAAGTGGCGGCCAAATTAATTATGGCCGGGAGGTATTTGGGGTCGAGATCCGCCGCCTTCTGAAAGGAGATTATCTCACTCTCTTGCAGGGCCGGATCATGGCTCTGCTGAAATTTGAAACGGTAGGCCATCCCCAGCATGTTGTAGGCGTTGGCGGATTTGACCCCCAGGGTGACGGCCTGTTCATAATTCCTGATGGCCCCGTCATAATCCTGCTGCTGAAAATCGCTGAAACCATCCCGCAGATATTTATCGGGGTCGTCCTTTCTACTGCAACCCACCAAGGCCAGAAGCAAGATGGCCACCAGACCCAGTCGCCACATAAATCCTCCAATTTTCCAGGTCATTGGTTTAGAGATTCCAGCAAGGCCAGGAGTTCCAGCCGTTTTTCCGGGTCAGGCGCAGGTGTCCCCGGAGCGAGGGTGGCGTTCTCCAGGATGCCCTGGGCCGCCAGGGCGGCCTTCAGCAAGGCGGCGGGAGCCGGCTGGTAAGTTCGGGCCAGCTTTGCCAGGCGCTGGCCCAGGTTCCAGGCCTCCAGGCGCAGTTCGGGGTCCTGGGCCACCTCTTCGGGATGGAGGCAGACCCGGGTGACCAGCCTCCAGAAGGCCGGACATAACTGGGCCCCGGGCGAGAGCACCCCCCAGGCCCCCGGGCGGCTGAGAAAGTTCTCCTCATCCGCCTCGTAAAAGGCGAATCCAGCCCGCACGGCCCCGGCGTAATGGTAGTTGAGAAACCGGCGCATCTCTCCCTGGTGGATCAGACCCGCCACCCCGGGGATGGTCGCCAATTTCTTGAAGACGTGGGTGCGAATATTCCGGTGTTTGAACACGGGAGCCCGGCGGCCGATCAGGCGCGGCAGATTGAGGAGGACCAGGGGCCGGTCCACTTCCTCCAGGAGGCGGCGGCAGGACTGGGGCAGCCCTCGATTGCTGTGGTACCACAGGGGCAGGTCCGCCAGGAAGACCGGAGTCCCGGGATTGAGGCGGCGGCAGTCTTCGTGCACGGCCCGCGCCAGGTCCAGGGTTTCCTCCTGGGAATGGCCGGTGATCCCCAGAAACAGCGGCACCCGCCCTGCCACTGCGGCCACCAGCGCGGCCAGCAGCCGGCGCCGGGTAGCTATGGGTAACTCCAGGGCCTCCCCCACGTCGGGACTGCCCGCCAGGATGGCATCGGCCTGGGAGACGACCCGGTCCACCAGGCGTCCCAGGCCGGCTTCATCCAGGCTCAAGTCCGGATGCAGCGGAGTTACCAGGTCAACGATGAGACCCTTAGGTGGAACGGGCATAAACGCCTCTCTCACCCCAGAGGAGTTATGGTCTTGTTGGCAAGATAACTGAGGGGAGACGGCGAATCAAGCAAAATCAAAGCGGCCTGGGGCCGGGCGCCAGGGGCGGAAGCAGAGTTATCCTGCCCAGGCAAGATGGAACCGGAGATCCGGAAAGACCAAGATGCAACCAAAAAATTGTCGCCCCTAAAAAATCTGACTAACAAATCTTGATCGCATTTATCTAACCATCTAAGAGAGGCAGCAGCTGATTTCTGCAGGGTCTGGGTATCGCCCCGAATGTGGCTGCACGGGAACCGGCGAGGGGGATAAGGGAGTGGGCTCGCCGGGATAGAGCCCGGAGGTTGAAAACATCAAATTGCGATTTTTGGGCTCTCGCAGCCGGAGCGGCAAAATCGACTTACTTAGTGGGGAAGGCGGCTTGGCCGCTAAGGAGGAAGCATGGCTGGTATTATTCTGAGAGAGTAAACGAAGCGCAAGCATCACCGTGGCAGGATTGGCGCTGGGGAGCCTGTTGCTGGCCGGATCGCCGGCCGGAGCCCAGACTGTTTCCCCCCCCTATTACCAGCGGGGGGCATACCAGCAGCAACAGGTCCAGCCGGGTTGGGGTGGCAATACCAATGATCCCAGATTCGATCGCCGGGAGGCCTACCAACAGCAGCGTATCCAGCAGGGGATCGACAATGGGTCCTTAACCCGGGGGAAACCCGTTATCTGGAAAGGGAACAGGGGCGCATCGATCGGGCCGAGGACCGGATGTCGGCCGACGGCAACCTGTCTCCCCGGGAGCGGCAACGGCTCAACCAGATGCAGAACCAGGAAAGCCGGGACATTTACCGCATGGAGAATAACAACCGGACCGCTGGGGGCTATGGCAACCAGGGCTGGCAGAACCATGACCGCGGCTGGGATGGCAGAGAGTATGGTCGTCAAGACCGGGACCGCGGTTGGGATGGAAGAGAGTATGGTTCGGCAAGGCCGGGACCGGGACGGAAGAGATTACGCCCGTCAGGGTGACAACCGCGGTTGGGAAGGAAGAGATAACGGTTGGCATGGCAATAACCCCGTTGCCGCCGGTCATACCCCCGGGGATAATGGTTATAACCGCGGCTGGGGTAACGGCAACTCCGGCTGGCAGGGGCATAACCCCGGCGGCACCACGACCGGTGGCAGCACCACCGCCGGCTATACCCCGGGCCAAGGCACCAGTGGCTCCGGCTGGCAGGGACATAACTCCGGTGGCGGCACCACGACCGGTGGCAGCACCACCGCCGGCTATACCCCGGGCCAAGGCACCAGCGGCTCCGGCTGGCAGGGACATAACTCCGGTGGCGGCAGCCACGACCGGTGGCAGCACCACCGCCGGCTATACGGGCCAAGGCACCAGCACCTCCGGCTGGCAGGGGCATAACCCCGCTGGCAGCGGAGCTACGACCGGCGGCACCACGGCCGGTGGCACCACCGCCGCTAACCCCCAGGGCGGGCAGGGGAACTATGGTCGCTATGGGCAGCCGGGTGCGTACCAGCAGCCAGGCGCCCAAGCCGGGGCCAGATCCGGTCAACCTGCTACCATGCAGGGCCAGCAGCAATATCAGCGCCCCGCCATGCAGGGCCAGCAGCAATATCAGCAGCGACCCGGCATGATGCAGGGGCAGCAATATCAGCAGGCTCGCTCGCCGATGACCTCAAACCGCTATGCAGGCTCGGCCGTCGGGCGGGTTTTTAGGCGGCATGGTGAGTCGTGCCGGCTTCTCCGGTGGTCGTAGACGGTAACCTCGCAGGATAAAACGGCAGGGGAGAGCGGTGGATTCCTCCGCTCTCCTCCTCCACCTCTTCTATTACCCCCCCGAGCCTTTCCGGCTTCTCGTTTTTTCTCGCCTGCCACTCGTCAAATTCAAGCCTGGTAAAATCCAAAGCGCCCGCCGCGGCATTCAACCAATAAATTCTCCCCCCGACGAAGCCCGGCTAACAAATCTTTGGCGCCTCTATCTAATAAGTTAAGAGAGACCGCCCCTGTTTTCCGCAGGGTCGGGGTAGCGCCCCGAGTGTGGCTGCACGGGAACCGGCGAAGGGGATCAGGGAGTGAACTCGCCGGCATAGAGCCCGGAGATTAAGATGCACCAAATTTGCGCATCTTGGGTTCTCGCGGCCGGAGCGGCAAAATCGACTGACCTGGTGGGGAAAGCGGCTTGATCGCCGCAGGAGAAAGCATGCCCAGAATTATCGGATTACTTGTCTTGTTTTTGGCGACCCTGACCCTGGGAGGCTGCGCCGGCATGCCCCTCGACTTGGGCAATGGCGCCGGCGGTTACGGCGGGTCTTGTCCCCAGCCCTACGGTGGCGGCATGCCAGGGTATGCCATGGCCGCGCCCCCCGTAATTTATGCCCCCCAACCTCAACCCTATTACGCGCCGCAGCCTTATGCTTATAATTACAATGGCGGCAATGTTTATGGACCGGCGCAGCCCGGTCCCAGGGGCGGTCCCTGGATCGATCAGCGAGAGCGGTACCAAACGGAGCGCATCCGCCAGGGACGGCGCGATGGCTATGAGGCCCAGCGGCTGGGGTCCGAACCAGGCCATAGCCGCGGCGGCGCCGAGGGCCGGATGCGGGCCGACGGGAATTTCAGTCCCCAAAATGACCGGGGCCGGCTTAACACCAGGCAGAACCGCGCCAACCAGGATATCTACGGCGCCAGGCATAACGGCATGGGCCAGCCCGGCGCTGCCGGGCCTCAACGCGGCAACGGAACTGTGGGTCCGATGGGCTCCAGGGGCCAGCCGGCGCACCAGTGGCTTACGCCGGTAACGGTCACGGGGGGCCGATAGCTCCAATGGCCAGCCCCAGATCAACGGCGGCCAGACGCATGGCGGGATGCAGCCGCAAGCCCGGTCGATGCAGCCTGGCGCTGCGCCAAGAGCCAGGGGGATGGCCGAGGCGACCCCGGGCCAATAACCTCTTCAACGCGGCAACGCCGGGTTATTCCCGGCGCTCCCCTGCTTGCCAGTCCGCCATTCCAGGCTGGGCTCACTCAGAATGACCCCGGGTCCGCCTCATTTCCCTTCCTGGCTTTCTTCTTCCAGCTTCCCTTTAGTCTTGGTGCCGCACATCGGGCAAAGGATGTCGATCTCCTTTTCGTCGCCGATGAACTTTTCCCGAAGAGTCTTGGGCCCCAAAAAGCTGATGTCGCCGCAGGCGCAGGCGGGGCACTCGGCCCGGACGGTATATTTTCGCTTGGACATATCTCCTCCCGGCTGTCTCTGGATTAACGGCTTACCCGGCTCCCCGAAAGGTGGGGAAGGGTGGGCCGCCTAAGGTCAAGCTAAGCATTGCGTCCGCTGAAGGCAAGGATGGCCCCGGCCGTTTAATAGCGGGAGTAGGCGATGCTGTCCTTTTCAAACTCCAGGATGACCTCTTCGGTCAAGGTCGGGCGGACCTTGGGAAAAATTTCAAAGATGGTGTCCGTGGTCACCCGGTAGTCCTGCTGCGTGGCCAGTTCCTGCTCAAAGGCGAACTGGGCCACCTGGTAAAAGAGATATTCCAGGTCAGCCGGGGTAAACCGGTTGGTCATCTTGATGATGCGCTTCAGGTCAACCTCGCCGGTATTGAGCTTGGCGAGGTAGTATTGCAGAATCGTGCCCCGCTCATCTTCGGTCAAGGCGCCCACCGGGATGATGCAATCGAACCGGCCGGGCCGCAGCAAAGCGGCATCGAGCTGCCGGATATAATTGGTGGCGCAAACCAGGAGGACGTTGTTCCCCTGGCTCTTGAGCAACGGCACCTGCTTGAGAAATTCATTGGTGATGGACTTGTCCACCCGGCTGGCCTCATCCCGGCTGCCGGCGATCTCTTCAAACTCATCGATGAAGAGGACGGCGTCTTTCAGACCGCGGGACCGTTCCATGACCAGGCGCAGATTGGCCCCCACCTTCTCGGCCCCGTCCACCATGAGCATGCTGGGGGCAATCTCGATGAACCACCAGGACAGGGCCCCGGCGATGGCCTTGGCAAAATGGGTCTTGCCGGTGCCCGGCGGGCCGAAGAAAATGATGGCCTTGGGTGGGACCACCCCATGTTTTTTCGAGAGGTCCCGCTCGATCAAAGGCAGGATGATGCGGCGCTGCACAATCTGCTTGGGAGGTTGGGACTCGGCGATGGTCTCCCACAATTCGTTGCTGATGGCCTGAGCCCCCATCTCATCCAGGATATCCTGCCGTTCATAGGCCAAATATTCCGCCAGGGCCTGATCCGTATTTTCGAGAAAATCGATGCAGGCCACCC
The DNA here is from genome assembly GCA_963797235.1 of uncultured delta proteobacterium. Lineage (GTDB taxonomy): Bacteria > Desulfobacterota > Desulfobaccia > Desulfobaccales > 0-14-0-80-60-11 > JAPLJC01. Next base: position 586 of record CAWCOX010000022.1, on the reverse strand, counting down.
GCAGGCCCACATCCCGGCCGAGCTTTTCCGACAGGAGCCATTTATGCTGCAAGATCTTGGGCCACAGGTCCGCGGCCACCTCAGGATCAAATTTACTGCCGCTGATCTCAAAGATCGTATTGCCACACACCTCTGGGGTCAAAGTCTCAGTTAATTCTTCGCTCACGACTCACCTCCGACATTCGGGTAAAGTGCTCCAGGTCACTGCTTTATGAAACCACCGGCGCCGCCTTGAGCCAGCCGGGATAGCTGCCGGCATAATGAAAAATGCAACCTTAATCAGGTGGCACCTTAGAATCTCATATTTTTCTTCACTTATGTGAGCCCTGGGTTAATTCTTCGCTCACGCTTCGCTCCGCCGGTCTCTGAGCGCACACCCAACACAGGAGGGGCGGCATGCAAACCCATAAATGAAAAATGCCGCCTGAAACGGCGGCACTTTAATATTATCCCCAATCGGGGACCAAAAATCAAGGCGCGTCGCTTGCTCAAGCCCGCACAGTTTGGTTGCACCCTCAATGCGCTATGAAGGAATGAAGATTCCCGTCAGATTAGCCATCCCATGTAGTATGATTCACCTTCTGCA
>CAWCOX010000021.1:0-54620 GCA_963797235.1 uncultured delta proteobacterium | reverse complement strand
CCACGAAGGGCGGCTAACCGCCCGCGGCCTCGAGGTGGGCCAGGTACGACGAGTCGTATGCCCGCGTTCGGAGCACCGTCTCGCGTTCGGCCCGGCTGTCGTACGCCGGGATCGGATCGACGGGCGAGACGCGCTCGGTCCAGCCGTCGGGATACCGTTCCGCGAGCTCGCCGAGGGAGATGCCCTCGACCTGCGGACGGGCCGCGAGCCGCTCCAGCGCGTCCGCAAACGTCGCGGCTCGCCCGGGTTCGGGCCCCTCGAAGAACCAGAACGAGGCCTTTGGCCCGAGCCGCGAGAGTAAGCGTACTCGTCCGGGGTGACGAGCTCGCCCCAGCGCTCGTTCCAGGTCCGCATCACGTCGGGGGCCCCCCGGCTGGCCGCGGCGCAGGAACGACACCGAGTGCGCGATGCAGCAGACCGTCGCCGGGCGCGTGGATGCGGCCGCGACCGTGTCCTCGAGCGCGGGCAGCTGTAGCGGAGGCTCGTTCTGAGGAACGTACTGGTGCACGCGCCGCAGGCCTTTGCGGTGATGCAGTCGCAGCGAGATCGGGATCTCGAGCACGCCGTCGACGCGGAACGGTTGGGTTCTGGCCCGCAGCCACGGTGCGACATTGCAGTTCTTGAACGGATTGATCGAGGAGTCGATCGTGATCCCGTGCTCACGGAGAATCGGGAAGTGGGAATCGAAGATGCGGTAAGCCCCGGCGCGGTAGGCGACCGGTAGCCGTCCGGCCCGCCGCTCGAACAGCTCGAGCGCCAACTCCAAAGCCGCCCGGAAGGCGGCGGGATCGTCCTGGGTGGTGGCATTCGCCAGCCGGCGGATCCGCTCCTCGGTGGCGAACCGCAGGTGAGGGTTCGGGTGGACGTGCAGCTGAACGTCGTGCCCACGTCCGAGGATCTCATCAAACACCGGCTGCAGCAGCCCGTCCTCGCCGGCCCAGTACTCGGCGAACACGTCGACGAAGAAGGTGCCCCTGAATCCGTGCGCTTCGAGCAGCTCCATCTGGGTTCCGATCCCGGCCTCCCCAGCGGGAAAGCGGCCCCAGGATCCTCGACACCACGGCGAAAATCGGGGATGCGCATCTTGTCGGACCGAACTCGGTGTCCGAGGTGAACAGGAACAGAAGCTCGGCGTCGACGCCGGCGACGGGACGCTCCGCTGACGGATGACCGCAGCCGGCAACCGCCTTCGCGAGACCAGCGGCCGGTAGTCCTCGCGGTCCACCCAGCCGTCGTTTGCCCAATGCTGCGTGCGCCAGCGATAGTGGTGAGCCGGATCGAGTCGCGACCGGCGAGCACGTACTGGGTGCCCAGGCGTTTCCGCCTTGATCACGATCCTCCCGAGGTTGTCGTCGTAGACCAGTACGCGGTGGATCGTCGCCTCGTCGGCGTGCCAGCCGAGCGTCGAGATCGGACCCTCGGGCCCGGACGGCCACTCCAGGAACGGGACGTCCCATGTACCCACGAGCCCTGGCCGTCGAGAACCTGTACCCCCCACTGCGGCCACTCGCCGTCCCCCGGGGCCAGGTCGCCGATCACGGCCTTGCGGGCAGTCGACCTCCAGCTCGAGCAGCGGCCCCTGACCCGGGATCCGGACGATGACGAGGTAGCGATCGGCGGCTTCCGCGGCGGGCCAGCGCAGGCGTGCGGAGGTGGCGGGCGGCATCGGCGTGGGGCTGCCCCGGCGCAGGCCCCGGCAGATCCTTGGGATCGATCGGCTTCACCAGGCGCACGTCGAGGTCGGCGCAGAACAGCTCGTCATCCGAGACTCCCGGGAACAGCTCGCGGATCCGGTCCTCGACCTCTCCTCGACTCCCCGCGCTGCTACGCCGCCGCCTCACGTCCATGATCTCGAAGCCGGCGTAGTTGAAGATCGCGAGGTAGCTCGACGCGGTCAGGAAGTTGAGATTAGGGAGTACTATCGACGCCTCCGTGGTCACGCTTTCGAGCGCGGGGCGGCCGAAGAAGAGGACGTGTGGATAGGGGATGTCGAACACGCGATGGAGATCGTTGCCGATGTGGGAAGTCGCGGTACGGGTCCGGATGATCGCCTCGCCACGGGGACGGAGCACCGAGCAGGCCTTGATACCGGATGCCTCAACCTCCTCTGCGCTCCATGTACTGGAGCGTCGAGGAGCTGATGATCAGGTCGACCGACGACGGGGCGATCTCGTCCATCTGGGGGCGACAATGACCGGCGTGGAACTCGACGAGCCCGCCGAGTAGCAGCTCGTACTCCCACCCGTGATCGACGACCTGCCAAGCAGGCGGGCGAGATCGACGCCGATCAACTGAGCAGGGCGGAACCGCTCCGCGAGAAACTTCAACGTGTAGCCCCAGCTGCAGCCGAGGTCGAGCACAACCTGCCCGTCGATCAGCGGGTCGAAGCGAGCGAACAGCCCATCCCATAGTCCCTGGGCCCACTGAGCACCCCACTCCTGGGTTCCTTTCTCGGGTGTAGCGCTCATTCGGGGATAAGCAGGGACCGCAGCTCCCGCGAGCTACAAGTACCTCGTCCTCGGGTCGGCGAAGCTTTTACACTCATTTCCGCGGCTCGCAGCTCGGCCCGGTCGTAGGTCTGGAGTTTGTCGTGGAATGCCTGGGGCATGTTCCGGACGTCCTCGATCTCGAGGCCGGCCCGGCGGAACAGCATCAGGTAGGTCGCGCGGCACATTCGGTTCGCCACCGGTAGCGGCTGCCCAGCCATTCGCCGCGAAGTACTCCTCGACGGCATCACGAGCAAACGCAACGTGCGCGTACGGCGTCCGGACACGGCTGCCGAGGCCGCCCCCATCCGGACCAAGCCACGTCCGGGTATGGACGAGGCACTGGCCCCCGGGGTTCGAGTAGGTAGCGGACCCAGCGAAGCGCGTCATAGACCGACGTTGGTGCCAGCTACCTTTATTTCTTTCAGTACTCGTTTGTCGCCGACCACTTTCAATATCTGGCCAGCATCGGGCTCATCGGTCTGATTGCCAGTGCGGGCGCGGCGATTCCGAACGGGCCGGTCAACGAGGCCCGCGCGCCAGAAACGCTCGCCGTGGCCATGGTGCTGCTGATGCTGAGCAGTGTGTACATGGAGGCAGACACGGCATCTATCACAACCTGGAAACACTTTGGCGGGATACGTTGGCGAAGAACCCAAACGCGCTGGATGGCGCACAACAACCTGGGATCTGTCCTCGGCCGACAGGGTAAGGTCAGCCGATGAGATTGCCGGAGTATCAAGCGTACGTTGCGGATCAACCCTGACAACGCGGAGGCCCTCAGGAACCTGGGGAGCGCTTCGTGCAACTGGGCCGGGTCAACCTAAGGAGGCGATCGATCCTTGGGAGCGAGTGGTGCGACTCCAGCCTGCGTACGCCGAGGGGCACTACAATCTGGGGCTGGCATTGGCCCACGCGGGCCGGACGCAGGAGGCGATGGATCATTGGCAACAAGCATTGCGGTTCCAGCCAAATTACGCAGAGGCACATTACAATCTGGGGGTCGCCCTGGCGGGATTGGGCAGGGTCGAAGAAGCGATGGGCCATTGGGAGCGCGCGCTGGCAATCAACCCGGATTATGCCGAGGCGCATTACAACCTCGGGGTGGCGTTCGACCCGATGAGCCAAGAGGCTGGCCAGTTCCTTGGCATGCACCTCATTATCGGGCTCTTGGCCGAGATAACCGCGCAAGGTCTCCTCGGCTTTGTCCCATTGCGCGGCGGTGACGTAGTGTCGTATCAGTTCGGTCTGTAACTGCTTATTTTTCGGGTCCACGGCCAGCGCCTTGAGCAAAGTTGCCTCTGCCACTTCAAACTGTTTTTGCCGCTCCGCCAGGTTGGCGCGGACCAAATATAACTGGATGGCCTTGGGATTGGCCTCCAAGCCCTTATCCAGGGTCTTGGCCGCAGCCTCGGGGTCCTTCTGCTTTACCTGGACCAGTGACTGGAGCAGATAGGCATTGATTTCCTGCGGTTTCAGTCTTTGGACGTTTGCCAGCAAATCCAGGGCCTTCTGGCTCTGGTCCCGGGCTATCGCCAGGGAGGCGGCCAGGAGCAGGCCCTCGGTATTCTCCGGCTCTTTCTTAAGAACCAGGTCGGCCTTGGCTTCGGCCTCATCCAGTTTTCGCGCCATCAAAAACAACTGGCCTAACATGACCTGGGCCTCTATCAGGTCGGGGTTAAGCTCCGCCGCCTTGGACAGAGACCCAAAGGCGCCCTGGAAACTTTTCAACTTCAGGTCAGTCTTGCCTAACCAGAGATAGCCTTCGGCGAATTTGGGATCGATCTGCAGGGCGTTTCTGAACTGCAAGCTGGCCCGGACATAATCCCCTTTTTCGTAAAGCTCTTTGCCCTGCGCCAGAAATTTGTCGCGTTTCCCTTCCATGGAAGTACAGCCGCCAACCCAGAAAATGACCCCGAGTAAAATCCCCACCAGAACCCATTTGCGGGCTAAACCTTGCTTCCACATATTACTTCTCCAATAAAATTAACATTATGGTCTTGGAATTATGGTATCGGAATATATGCTATTACGAAGCAGATTGCCATCAATTTCCTGCCAATAACGGTTCAGCCGCGCTCAGCAATTTCTCTTCCTGAAAGGCTACCTGATGGCGGGAGGCGGGACCGATAATTCCATCGAGACGGTCCGCACCCTGCCCTGGCCGGCGACGACCTTCCAGCGGGGGGGCGCGATGTGCCATAAAGGTTTGGGAGTCTTCACCGTCGGTACGGGGAGATTCCAGTGGAGACCCGAGCCTCCGGGGCCGCAGTGATCCCCATTGGTACCTCCGGCTCCATCGGCCTCAGATCGAACCTCGTGGCTCTAAGCGGCCCGGCATAATCCTGCATCACCGCCGCCACATAATGGATCGTCTCCGCAAATGGCGGACAGCCCTGGTATTTGATGACATTATCGGGACCGGCATTATAAGCGGCCAGCGCCAGGCCAATATCCCCATTGAATTGCTTGAGGCAGCTCACCAGGTATTTGATCCCTCCGGCGATATTCTGGTCCACGTCGAAGGGGTCGGTGACCCCCACCGCCGCGGCAGTCCCGGGCATGAGCTGCATCAGCCCCATGGCCCCCTTGGGGGAGACGGCCGCCGGATTGAAACCGGACTCCCGGCGGACCACCGCCCACACCAGGCTCTCATCCACCCCATAGGCCCTGGCGTTTTTTTGAATGGCCGCCTCCATCTGCATGATCTGGGACAGATTGGCGGGAACCGGCAGGCGCCGCAGGCGGCGGCCTCTTCCCGAAGCCGCAGAGTCAATCGGGGGAATTTTCTGCGGTTCCGGCGCTTCCTGGATTAAGGCGGCGGGTTGCCCAGCCGGGACCGACGGCGCTGGCTGGATCGATATCTCCGTACGGCTCGTTAAACCCTGAGGAACGCCTGGCGCCCTGACCTTAAGGAGGCCAAAGGCTTCGAGGACTCCCCAGAGGAGAATCGGTATAGCCACCACTAAAGCTAATCTGCGGATCGGCCCAGCCACCTTCAGACTGCTCCTTTTTGTAAATTTAAACATATTATAATACATAATTGGCTGCTGTCCAGATTTAGCTGCATTCGCGCCCCGGTGACCCACCCATTTTTTGCCGAGAAAGGCCCACGGGCCACGTAGCGGCGCCAATAGTCTTCAGCCCCCATATCCCGGCGGAAACCCCTTTTTGCCCCCCAGTTCGATAGCGGCTGTCAAGATAATTTATTGATATTATTACTATTTTTTATTTACCGTCGCTCATTCAGGCGGGGCCTGGGGTTCAAAGAACTGTATCAAATGAGTTACTTTTTTATAAAATATTTTTCACATGATAAGGATAATCTTTCCAAAATGGCCATGGCAATGACCTGGTTCGGGTGCAAAATCGAAAGTATTAAACGCCAATTTCTCAAGCCGATGACATGATTTTTGGCGGTCGGTTCCGATCTCCGTGAGATTATCCTCTAACTTTTCCCAACCTCTCAAGGCCAACCACGAGAGGACTGTCTCTCCCGAGGAGCATTCAACAATAATTACAATAGAACTGTAGCCGGCCATTTTGTTCAAAGCCAAAAGTTAAATTTAAAATATTTTATATTTAAGTACCCCTTTAATTTTTCTGATAGCATTTTGAAAAATAACTTGACAAAATATATCTGACATAATAATGATGCAAAAAAACCCTAGATTTTGAGGCCCTTATGAGCCAGTTAAATTCTAAGTAAAAATTTATAATCATTAAAGGAGGTTTGCGGGGTGAAGACCAAAGCAACCCGATGGGGGAGGTGGTTGCTATCCTTGGTGTTGGTGCTGGGCGTTGTCGGGGAAGGCAGCGCTTTCGGGGCCGACCTGCTGGAGCGGGTGAAGAACCAGGAGATCACCCAGGTATTGCGTCTCCGAGTAGGACACTCCAAGGTATTGCGAAGCGCCTTTGCCATTACTCGCATCTCCGTGGCTGATCCAGAGATCGCCGACATTATCTTGATCTCTGAGAGAGAGGTCTACGTCAACGGCCTGGCCCCCGGGGTGACCAACCTGAGCCTGTGGGGCAAATCCCGTTTCACCACGGCTACGGTGACCGTGGAGGCGGACGTCAGCCTCTTGAAAGAGAAACTGCACCAGATTCTACCCAAGGAGAAGATCGGGGTGGAGGCCGCGAGCGACTCCGTGGTGCTCTCCGGAGAGGTCTCCGGACCGATAGCTCAAGACACTGCCATCTCCTTGGCCGCCCCCTTTGCCGGGGGCAAGAAGGAGAAGGTGATTAATCTGTTGCACGTGGGCGGGGTGCAGCAGGTGATGGTGGAGGTGCGCCTGGCGGAGATCGCCCGGACCATGCTGGATCGCATGGGCATCAATACTACTATCGCCAGCCCCAGCGGCAATTTTGGCGTCACCAACATTTCCTCAGCCTCAGCCGCGTCTATTGTGAGCAGCTTGACGGGCCATGCTTTTTCCGCAGCCTCCGGCCCTTTACGGGGGGGACTGGCTTTAAGGCCGGCGGTCTCCTGTGGACCATGTTCTTCGACGTGCTTAAACAGAAAAATCTGGGGCGGGTGCTGGCGGAGCCCAACCTGGTGACCACCAGCGGCACTGAGGCCACCTTCCTGGCCGGCGGCGAATATCCCATTCCGGTGCCCCAGAGCGGGGTGGGCGGCGGCACCACCATCACCATCGACTACAAGAAATTCGGGGTGATGCTGGCCTTCACCCCCACCGTGCTGGACGAGGGCAAGATCGCCATGAAGGTGAGCCCCGAGGTCTCGGATTTGGACTTCGCCAACGCCATCACCACCAACGGCTTTGTCATCCCGGCCCTTTCGACCCGGCGCATGTCTACGAACCTGGAGGTTAAAGACGGGCAGACCTTTGCCATGGCCGGGCTGCTCAAAGACGAAGACCGCAATGTCGTCAACAAGGTTCCGCTGGTGGGGGATGTCCCCATCTTGGGGAATTTGTTCCGGTCTTCCAATTGGCAGAAGCAGCAGACGGAGCTGGTGGTCTTGGTGACCCCACATATCGCCAAACCCCTGGCCCCAAATGCAGCCCGGCTGCCCACCGACAAGTGGGCGGCGCCCAACGACGCCGAGATGTATCTCCTGGGGCTGGAACAGGGCCGGCCGAAGCCGGCAGAGACGCCTCAGGCCACGCCGCCGTCCCAGCAGCTGCCACAGGGCTTCGGCATGCAGAAGATGGACTAGCGGCAGTCACCGCCGGACAATTTGCTGGGGTCAAGGCCAGACGACCTTTTCCCCCGAAAAGATGGGTATAAATCTATGGAAACCAAGCATCCCAAAGGGCAAATCGGCAGGATAATCCTGTGCCTGGCCGGGGTTTTGTGGCTGGCAGGCTGTTATGGGCCCAGCGCCTTGGATATGGACTACGGTAACTCGGTGCGCAACAACCTGGCCCAGACAGTGCTCAACCCCCAGGCCGGTCTGAACAACACCCCGGCCACCGGGCTAAGCCCCAACGCCGCCGTGAACGAGAAGGCCTTGTATGACAAGGGCTTCACGGGTGAAGAAAAGAAAGCGCCCCAAATGCAGGTAAGTTATTAATGGCGACTTGCAGTGCCAAGGAGTGGCAGGGGGGATATGATCATGTCAGTGACAAGGCTCAGCCGGAAATGGAGGATTGGACGCCGGCGATGGCTGGTGGCCGGCTCATTAAAGACTCCCATCGGCGTCTTGACTTCTCTTCGTCGGAGCGGCGCCGCCACGCTTTTGGCCACGGCCGCCTTCACGGGAATGCTCCTCGCGGGTGCAGGATGCAATACCTGGGGGTCGGGGAATCAGCCTCCGGTCCCAGTTCAGGCCAACCGCCTCGGAAACCTCCCGGCTGTTGAGCAACGCCCATTATTATAAGTTAATGGGCCGGCCGGACGCGGCCTTGAAGGAAATGGAAGAGGCGCATCGGGCGGACCCCAATAATCTCAAAATCGCCGATGCCCTGGCCCAGAATTACCAGGAACTGGGGCAATTCCAGCGGGCCCAGGAGATCTACCAGGAAGTCCTGGCCCTCCAGGGCTCCAATCGGGCCCTGCAAAACAATCTCTGTTTCTCCTTTTATCTCCAGGGAAATCTGGCCAAGGCCGAATCCTGTTTCCAGGAGGCCCTGGAGCGTGATCCGGGTAACCTTGCGGCCCGGAACAATCTTGGCCTGCTCTGGTGCCGCCAGGGCAAACTGGCGGACGCCCGGCGCCTTTGGGAGGAAGCCGAAGGCGTGGCGGGGGGCCAGGCTCGGATGGACCAGGCCCTGGCGTTTTTGGGGATGAAGGCGCCAACCGATTATGCCAAGCTGCCTGAAGCGCCAGCCGCAGCCCCAGGCGGCCGCCCGGCCAAAGCCGGCAGCGCCGCTGGCCGTGACGCCCCCGGCCAGGCCTGAGTTGGCCAAAGCCCCGGCCCCGGTCAAGGCGCCGGCCTCAATTCCACCCCCGGCCATAGCGCCCAAGGTGGAGCAGAAGCTGGCGGCCAAACCGGCGGAACCCAAGCCTGCCCCGCAGCCCCAAGCGGCGACCCCGCGCCAAGCCCGCGGCGCCAGTGACGGTGGCGACCCCGGCCCAACCTGAATTGGCCAAAGCGCCGGCCCCGATAAAGGCCCCAATTCCACCCCCGGCCGTAGCGCCCAAGGCGGAGCAGAAGCTGGCGGCCAAACCGGCCCCGCCACCCCAGGCGGCGGCCCCTCAACCGCCGGCGGCCCCGACCATGCCTGCTGCAACCGCCAAAGCTCTGACGGCTAAAGCCTCAACCACCGGGCAGGTCTCGTCCCCGGCGCCTGCTGCCCAGCCGTCCAGGCCGAAGCTGAAGGCAGCGGACCACCCGACGCCTCCGAGTCCGCCGCTGACTGCCCTGGAGAGAGCCACGACCGGGATCGAAGTCCGGAACGGCACCTGGACCAGAAACCTGGCCCACGAAAGCCGGTCCCTGTTGTCCCAGGAAGGCTTCAACGTCACCGAAATCGGCAACCATATCGATTTTGGGGCGGAATCCACGGTGATCTACTATCGGCCCGGGGCGGAAAGGGTGGCCCGGGGCCTGAATTGGGAGATTTTCCCCAAGGCCAAAATCGCGGCAAGCTCTAATCTGAAAGCCGGCGTCGCCATCAAGATCCTGCTGGGGCGCGATTTAATGGAGCAGCCCTTAACCATGGCCCGGTTAGCCGCGGCTGCCTCGGGAGTATCTCCGTCGGCTGCCCCCATGACCAAGCCGGCCCCGCAGCCCCGGCCAGAGGCCGCCAAAGAGCCGCCTGCTCCGGTTACCCAGGCTGCCCCAGCCAAATCCGCACCCGTGAAGCCTCAAATCCAGGCGAACCTGACGGCCCCGGCGACGCCCAAGATGGCGCCCAGGGCCCCGGGCGCAACTGCGGCTTCCGGGGGAGTCCTGACTGCGGGGGACCTGATCAACACCCCTATTGAGATCCGCAACGGCACCCGGGCCCGGAATCTGGCCCATCAGACCCGGAGCCGGCTGTCCCTCGAAGGGTTCACGGTTGGGATCATCGGCAACCACATCGATTTCGGGGCGGAGTATACCGAGATCTTCTACCTGCCCTGCGGCCGAAAAGGTGGCCCGGGCCTTGAATTCCGGGATCTTCCCCGGGGCCCGGCTGACCCCCAGTTCCAAACTCAATCAGGGTATGGCCATTAAGGTGGTCTTGGGGCGTGACTTGCTGGAACGGCCCCGGATGCTGTCCAAGTTAGCGGCAGAAAAGCCATGAAGCCGACTAAGCCATTTTTTTGCACAGTCTTGGTTCTGGTCTTGCCGCTGTTGCTGAGCCAGTGTGCCAGCCAACAAAGGCCGGCGGCGAGGCCGGATCTGTCGTCCAGGCTGCAGGAGAGCAACTCGGCCAAGTTGCAAAATGATCTCCTGCCCCCGGAGCGCATGGAGGCCCTGGGGGAAATAGCCTTACAGACCGGGGATTACGACTCTTCCCTGGTCAATTTCCTGGAGATTCTCAAGAGAGATCCCCAACGCTATGACCTGCACTACAAGGTGGGGGTGATCTTTCTTTTCAAGGGGCAGTTGGAGCCGGCCCAAAATGAATTGGCCCTGGTCCTGGTGCACCGGCCGGAAATGGTTCAGGCCCACGAGGCCCTCGGGATGGTGCTCCTGCAGCAGAAAAAGTACTCGGAGGCCCGGGGCGAATTTCAGCTGGCCGTGTCCTATGATTCCCAGCGCGCCAATCCCCGGCATCTCCTGGGGATTACCTACCTGGAGGAGGGTCAGCCCGGCAAGGCCATAGTCGAACTCAAGCGAGCCGTGGCCCTGGACCGGCACCAGCTGGCCAGCTATGCTGCCTTGGGGCAGGCCTATAGGGAGTTGAAGGATTACCCGCGGGCCGTGGACTCCTTGAAACAGGGACTGAGTCAGGCGCCGACCAACCAAAAACTGAACTACCAGTTGGGCATGGCCCTGGCTGGGGAAAAGCGCTATAACGAAGCCCTGGAGGCCTTCATGAAGGCCGGAGACGAGGCCCAGGCCTATAACAATATCGGGGTCCATTATTTCGTCGACGGTAAATATGAGGAAGCCGCCAAATGCTTTCAACGGGCCATCGAATTGCGGCCCACCTTTTACGGTGAAGCCAAGACCAACCTGCAGCGCGCCCTGGAAAAATTGCACCAGGTCCGCCAGGACGACAGTTGAGCCCTGGCGTACACCAGTCGAAACTTCCAAAAAAAGGGTGGCTTACCGGCCACCTTTTCTTTGTTTCTCGCGGGTCTCCGCCGTTTTCCGGTGACCCGCGCCAGCATGTTTCAAAATGAAACTTATTTTATTGATCTTGACCAGAGGTTCTTGCTAAACTTATAACGGTTGCTAAAATATTTGTTTTGCCAGACACGCTGAGTTGCCCCCTTAAGGAGAATGGCAAATCCATTGATGAAAAAAGCCACTTACAAGATCAGGCGCAAGATCATCCTGGCCTTCCTGTTCAGCATGCTGGCGGTCCTGGTATTCGCCGTTTTCAGCTTCCAGGTGCACCGGGAGATTGGTCACCGCCTGCGGTTGCTGGAACTCGCCGACGACCTGTTCCAGAGTCTGCTGGAGACCCGCCGCTTTGAGAAAAACTTCTTTCTCTACCATCAGGCGGCCAGCCTCGAGGAAGCCCGGCAATACACCAATCACGTCGCCGAGCTTTACCTGAACCATGAGGCTGAAATCTTGCGGCTGAAAAAAGACCCGCAGGCTCCGGAATTTTTTAAGACCCTGACCCGCTACCGGGAAATCTTGGGGCAGATTGAAGCGGACCTCAAACGGCAAGGCCCAAAGAGCCCCAGTTTCGCCCCGGAAGAGGAAGCCTTGCGCGACCTGGGACAGAAGCTCCTAACCCTCACCGAACGCTGGCAGAAAGAAGAACGACTCCAGATCGACCGTTTATTCCAAAGGGCCGTAGGTCTGTTCATCGGCTCGGTGCTGGTCTTTTTCACCCTGGGCATCCTCATCGCCTTCTATCTGAGCCGCATGCTGGTGCGGCCGCTTTTCCAAATGCAGCAGGCCATGGACAAGATCGCCCATGGCGACTTCACTCCCATTCCCCAGCCGGAATCTTCTTCCGAAGAATTCTTTGCCCTGTTTCGGGCCTTCAATCGCATGATCCATGAGCTGGAGGTGCATCAGGAAGAACTGGTGCAATCCCGGAAAATCGCCGCGGTGGGCACCCTCACCTCCGGCATTGCCCACGAACTCAACAATCCCATCAATAACATCGTGCTCACTGCCGAGGCCCTGAAGGAAGACTTTCGGGAATTCCCCCAGGAAGAGGCCCTGGGCCTGATCCAGGACATCCTGGGCCAGGCGGAGCGGGCCTCGGAGATCGTTAAAGGCCTCCTGGACTTTTCCCGCACCGAACACCCCGAATTTGTGCCCCTGGCCATCGCCGGGGTCATCCAGGATACCTTGAAACTGGTGCGCAACCAGTTGTCCCTGTCCGGCATTCATGTGGAAACCGATCTACCTCCGGATCTCCCCGAGTTTCATGGTGATCGCAAGAGCCTCCAGCAGGTCTTTCTCAACCTCTTCATCAACGCCATCCAGGCCATGCTGGACGGCGGCAGCCTCACCCTCCGGGCCTATGCCACCCAGGACGGCCAATGGCTGAAGGTGGAAGTGAAGGATACCGGCATCGGCATCGACCCCGGGGACCTGCCCCGCATCTTCGACCCCTTTTACACCACCAAGCAGGTGGGTCGGGGGACGGGCCTGGGCCTGTCCGTCACTTACGGCATCGTGGAAAAACACGGCGGCCATATCGAGGTGGAGAGCCAGAAAGGCCAGGGCTCGACCTTCACCGTGGTTTTGCCGGTGCTTAAAAAAGTGAGCGCTGAGCAGTGAGCAGTACGCAGAAAATACCGCACTCCTGCCTTTACTGCTCACCGCTCACTGCTCACTGCTCACTTTTGAGAACCCCATGAATATCGCCGTAGTGGATGACGAGCCCATTGTCCAAAAGAGGCTGAAAGGGGCCCTGGAGAAAGAAGGCCACGCCGTGGCCACCTACGCCTCGGGGGAAGAATTTCTCCGGGACCTCGACCGGCGTCCTATCGACCTCATCTTCCTGGACGTCGTCCTCCCCGGCCTCAACGGCATGGAAATTCTGCGCCAGGTGAAGGCCCGCCGGCCCGGGGTCGAGGTCATCCTGATCACCGGCCACGCTTCCCTGGAGGCCGCCATCGCCGCCGTCAAAGACGGCGCCTTCCATTATCTCTCCAAGCCCCTGAAGCTGGAAGAGGTGCGCAACCTCACCCGCCTGGTCGGGGACCGCCACCGCCTGCTGGAGGAGAACCGCCAGCTCAAGGCCCGCCTCGAACCTCCAGAAGGCTGGGGTGAGATGATCGGGGTGAGCCCCAAGATGCAGGAGGTCTTCACCATTATTCGCAAGGTGGCCCCCCTGGACTGCAATGTCATCATCCAGGGGGAGAGCGGCACCGGCAAGGAACTGGTGGCCCGGCTGATTCACCGGGAGAGCGCCCGGCGGGACCGGCCCTTCGTGGCTTTCAACTGCGGCGGCTTCACCGAGGAGCTCATTGCCAGCGAGCTCTTCGGTTACGAACGGGGCGCCTTCACCGGCGCCATCGCCACCAAGATCGGCATCCTGGAGACGGCCCACCGGGGTACGGTCTTTATGGACGAAATCGGCGACATGCCGCCCTCCATGCAGGGTAAGCTCCTGAGAGTCATCCAGGAGCACCGCATCTTCCGGGTGGGGAGCAACAAGCCCATCCAGCTGGACCTGCGCTTCATCGCCGCCACCAACAAGGACCTGAAACGGGCGGTGGCCGACGGCCGTTTCCGGGAAGATCTCTATTTCCGCCTCAACGTGGTGACCATCACCCTGCCCGGCTTGCTGGAGCGCCGGGAGGACATCCCCCTGCTGCTCCGGCATTTCTTGAGTATGTTTAGCCATAAATTTGCCAAGAAGATCCGGGGGATCGAGCGGGAGGCCCAGGAGGTGTTGCGGGACTATGCCTATCCCGGGAACGTCCGGGAGCTGCAGAACATCATGGAGCGGGCCGTAGCCCTGACGGAGGGCGATGAGGTGACCCTGGTGGACCTGCCCCTGGACTTGCAGGAACTGGCCGCCAGCCGCACGGACCAATGGTTTACCCTGGAAGAGCAGGAGAAGGCTTACATCCACAAGGTCCTGCAGGCCACCCAATACCAGCTGGGCGACAGCGCCCGCATCCTGGCCCTGCCCCGCACCACCCTCTGGCGCAAGATGAAAAAATACGGGCTGTCACGGTCTTGAGGCGCCTGGTACGCGCCGCTAAAGCGCCGGAAACCGGCGCCTTAGCGGCGCTATCGGCCTGGTGGTGGGTCGGGTCGGGGTGCCGCCGCCCGTATCCCGCACCTGTGCCCGTCAAGATCTTCCAACCCCGGACCCTACATCACCTTGGGGGTCACGGGTGGAGTGGGAGGGGGAGTCCCAGGGGGCTCAGGAGCTGGGGCTGGCTGCTTAGGCGCCGGCCTTTCCCGCCGGGGGACCGAGCGGGGGCTGTAAGCCGGGCTCGGCTGCAGGTAGCGCATGGAGGCCCAGCCGCTGAGATTCCGGCCCACGACCAACACCTGACCCCAACCATTGCTGGTTCCCATTAACTGTACTTCGTCGTTGAAATGCAGCGTAGTAATCTGGGGCGCGGCCGTGGTGGGGCCCTCCCGGAGGGCCAGCCCGTCGACGTTCACAAAAAAAGTGGAAGGCGGTGGCCCCTCCGACATCGGGGGAGGAGGCGGTGGTTCCGTGTATGGTGGTGGTCCTTCTTCCACACAAGCCATGAGCATGGTCAGGGCTGCCAGGCAGAAGACGAGACCGATCAGGGTGCGTCTCGGGTTCATAAAAGCCTCCTTAACTGAGATTATGCGGTAACCTTGGCCACCGGTGTCTCCAAAGGTTTTGAGGACATCTCTTCCCAAATTTGACGCCGAAAAAGTCCCAATTCTCGAAGCTGGATTATTGAAAAGATAATAAGGTGATTTATTTACGAAATCAACCCCTAAGTTAGCAACCTGGCCGACGATTATTGGCAACCTCCTCAGTTCAGGAATTTTGGGTCCACAGCCCGCCGCATTTCAAAATGAAATAATTCTGCGCAATCCAGGCCTGCACTTAGCCCCAACATCTAATTATTTGTTTCATAATGAAATTATTGACGTAGGCTAAATTTATCCTAACACCTTATAATTATTAGATAAGCACAATTGGAACGAATAGTGCATTAAGGAATCGTTACGAATATGATGAATTGATGAGGATTATGAAGAAAAGGGTGCTCTTAGCCATCGACCTGGAGGCTCCCGCCTCCCGGGCCGCGTCTTATGCGGTGCAGCTGGCGGCGCGGCTCGAGCTGTCGCTCATCCTGATGGCCATCCTGGCCCCGCCCCGGCGCCAATCCACCCCCGCGGCCGTCAGCCTGGCCGAACTCCGGGAGGAGCAGCGCTTGTGGCTGGGCAAGATCCGGGAGCGCTGCCAACAGGAAGGCGTCGAAGTGGAGATCTTTATCTCCGCCGGCTCCTTCTGTCAGGAGGTGCTGCGCTTCGCCCAGGCCCAGAGCTCCCTGCAATTCATCATCATGGGCTTCCCCGGGGACGTCCAGACCGGCGGCCAGGAGTGCACGCCGGCGGCCCTGCAGAACCTGCGCCGGCAGTTGGAGGGTGAACTCCTCCTGGTCCGGGGCCAGGGCAAAGTGATGCGTCTAACCGATAATTCAGGGCAACAACCAGGAAGGGAGAATTGAGCATGTTCTGGAGCCTTTATCTACCATTGGCAGGCAACGGCATCAACATCTTGCTGCTCTTCGGCTTGGGAGGCGCGGTGGGCTTCCTCTCCGGCCTCTTCGGCGTGGGCGGCGGTTTTCTCATGACCCCGCTGCTGATCATGGCGGGCATCCCCAGTACGGTGGCCGCGGCCTCGGATTCCAACCAGATCGTGGCGGCCTCTACTTCGGGGAGCTACGCCCATTACCGCCTGGGCAACGTCGACTTCAAGATGGGCATCCTGCTCATCCTCGGCGGGGTCCTCGGCGGCACCATGGGGGTTTACCTCATCAAGGGTTTGCGGGCCATGGGCAACGCCGACTTCGTCATCAAGATCACCTACGTCATCATGCTGGGCGTCATCGGCGGCTACATGTTCGTGGAAAGCCTCCAGAGCATGCGGCAGAAACCGGTGGAGGCCAGGCGGGTGGAAGCCGAACCCGGCAAGGTCTCCCTGTATAACCGCATGATCCAGGCCCTGCCCTATCAGATGCACTTCGAGAAGTCCGGCGTCACCCTCTCGCCCGTGCTGCCCCTGTCCTGGGGGTCTTCGTGGGCATCCTGGCGGCCATCATGGGGGTGGGCGGCGGCTTCATCATGGTGCCGGTGATGGTCTACATGCTGCGCATGCCCATGCACGTGGTGGTGGGCACCAGCCTCTTACAGATCCTCTTCACCTGCATCAACGTCACCATCATGCAGTCCGTCACCAACCACACGGTGGACCTGGTGCTGGCCATCATCCTGCTGCTGGGCTCCACCCTGGGGGCCCAGTTCGGGGTGCGCCTCAGCCGCCGGCTGAAGGCCGACCAGTTGAAGATCCTGCTGGCCTCCATTGTCCTCGATCGTCATGATCCAGATGCTGGCCAGCCTGTTGATTTCACCCGATCTCCTGCTGGCGCACAAGGGAGGGCACTGAGATGCGGCCCAACGGCTATGTCTTGAACGGACTGGCGGCGATATTGGGATTGTGGTTGCTCCTGAGCCTTCCGGCCCTGTCCCTGGGCGCCTCCCAGGAGCTGCAGGTAACCCCGGACCTGGTGGAGATCGGCACCTGGTTTCGAGGCCACCAGGTAACGGCCTCGGCCATGATCCCCCGGGGGGCTGAGGCGGTTTTCGAGATCGTGGGTCAGACCGCCGACGAGCACCTGATGCGTAAGGGCCGCCGGGGCGGCCTCTGGATGAACGTGGGCGAGATCGAGGTCCAGCACGCCCCCTCCCTCTACATGATCTTGGGCACCGACCCCAAGCTCCTGGAAGCGGCGGCCCCGGAAACCCCTTGGGGCTTCGCGGCCCTGAAGCGCCGAGTCACCCTTGTCGGGGCATGGTCACTGACCAGGAAAAGGATCAATTCTTCGAGCAGTTCATCAAACTGAAAGAGAGCGAGGACCTCTACACCAGGTCCAAAGACTTGGTCAAGAAGTCCCGGGCCGCCGGCGACCTGGTGCCCGTCAAGGCCGAGTTCCGCCTGCCCACCAATGTCAGGCCGGGGACCTATGAGGTCTGCCTTTCGGTGGTCCAGGACGGCCAGGTGATTGCCAAGAACTGCCGCGAACTCCAGGTGAAGATGGTGGGCTTTCCGGCCATGTTTACCACTTTGGCTTATGAGCACGGCCTCACCTATGGTATCCTGGCGGTGGTCATTGCCATCATTACCGGTTTCGCCATGGGTTTCCTCTTCAAAGGCGGCGGGGGACATTAATCAGTAATCAGTGGCCAGTGATCAGTGGTCAGTAAAACCAAAAAAAGACGAAGGCAGGGGCATTAAAGGCAAGGGGAAAAAAAGGGGTAAGGTTAAAAGAGGAAAAGGTAAAAGAAGGCTTTATAGTCTTCGCGGCAATTGCACAGCCTGGAAAGGCTGTGCCACTAGTTCGATAGGCTGATGAATGGCAGGGAGGAAAAGTGAAAGTCAGGAACAGGTAGTCTGGTTTTATACTGACCACTGATTACTGGTCACTGATCACTGATTTTTCCCTTTCCCCTCTTCCCCTTTTAACCTTTTACCCCTAACTTATAGTCCGGAAAGAACGCTAATGCGGCAATTTCTCAAGGATTTCTGGAACAAGATAAAGAGGCCTAAGCAGGATTTGGTGGCCTTTCCGGATGTCTTTGAACATTTTCAGGAACTGCTGCAGGACCACCAGGGGGTCATGGAACTGATTGCCGACCTGGGAGAGAAATCCGGCGGGGAATATATCTTCGATCGCAAGTACCTGATCGACACCATTGAGACGATCCAGAACCTGATCCTACACATGGTCAAAGGGCTTAACCTCATCAGCTCCAATCGCTACCTGGACCTGTATACCACCATCGACCGCATCTTCATCCCCCTGGAGGCGGAGTTGCGGGGGCGCCTGACCCTGTCCCGGGAGATGCCTGACGTGGTGGCCCTCAAGGAGGTGACCCCGGACCAGCCGGAACTCATCGGCGGCAAGGCCAATGCCCTGGGCATCATCATCCAAAACCTCGCCCTGCCGGTGCCGCCGGGATTTGTCATTACTACCCGGGCCTGGCGCCGTTTCCTGGAACACAACGACCTGGAAGAGCGCATTCACGGCTGGCTGGAAGCCTGGGCCGCGGGGGAGATGGACGAGGACCATACCTCCCGGCAGATCCAGTACAGCATTCTGGCGGGCGTGGTGCCCCAGGAAGTGGCCGGCGAAATCCGCCGCCAGGCGGAAAAGGAGAGTTTCTGGGCGGTGCGCAGCAGCGCTTACGGCGAAGACGGCGAGCTCACCTTTGCCGGCCTGCACGACAGCTTCCTCAACGTCCCCACCAAGGGCCTGGTCAAGGCCTTTAAACAGGTGTTGGCCAGTCTCTTTTCTCCCGCATCCCTGGTGTACCGGAAGAGGATGGGGATGCTGGGCGAGGAGCCGGCCATGGCGGTCCTGGTCCAGGAGATGGTGCCCAGCCGGGTGAGCGGGGTGATCCATACCCTGGAGGTCAGCGGCGCTGAGCCCGACTGCCTGGTGATTTTTGCCTCCTGGGGCCTGGGCCGCACCGTGGTGGAGGCCCGGGGCCCGGTGGATCGCTACGTGGTGGAGCGGGATTATCCCCATCGCCTGCGGCGCCAGGAAATCGCCCGGAAGACGACCCTGAGCCGGGTAGTGGCCGGCGGTGGTGAAGAGGTGGCGCCAGTGCCGCCGGAGGAGCAGGAAAAACCCACCTTTTCCGATGAGACCATCCACACCCTGGTGCGCTGGGCCCTGAGTCTGGAGCGCTATTTCAAGCGTCCCCAAGAGATCGAATGGGCCCTCGATGAGGCGGGCAACTGCTGGCTGCTCCAATCCCGGGGGCTGCAAATTCCCAGGGCCGGGGCGCTCCGCCAAGGCCTTTGCGAAACCTGCGCCGAATACCCGGTGCTCATCCAAGACACCGGCGTGGTGGCCCATGCCGGGGTGGGCTCCGGGGTAGTCTGCCTGGTGCAGTCGGACGCCGGCATGAACCGCTTTCCCGAGGGCGCCGTTCTGGTGACCAAATACACCGCCCCCTGGCTGGCCCGCATTGTGCCGGCGGCCGCGGCCATTGTGGCGGAGCGGGGCTCCGTGGCCGGGCATCTGGCCACCATCGCCCGGGAGTTCCGGGTGCCCACCATCGTCGGGGTGGAGGGCGCCACCGAGATCCTGGAAGAAGGCATGAAGGTCACGGTGGACACCAAATCCCGCATCATTTACGCCGGCCGGGTCAAGGAACTGCTGCAGTATGAGCTGCTGCAAACCATGGCCTTCGAGGATGCCCCGGAGTTCCGCCTGCTGCGACGCCTGCTGGTCCGCATCGCCCCGCTCTACCTGGTCGATCCCGCCACCTCGGATTTCAGCCCCGAAGGCTGTAAGACCGCCCACGACGTGATTCGCTTCATTCATGAAAAGGCGGTGCAGGAATTGATGGATCTGCCCCGCTTCGTCAAACGTTTCAAGGGCGTGCAGATCTGGACCCTGGTTTCGGATATGCCCCTGGGCCTCAAGGTCCTGGACCTGGGCGGCGGCGTCGACCCGGCGGCCGAAGGCAGCAAGCTGCTCCCGGAGCAGATCAGGTCGCAGCCTATGCGGGCCCTCTGGTCGGGCCTCTCTGAACCCGGGGTTTGGAGCACCGAGCCGGTGCCGGTGGATTTTAAGGGTATGATGTCCAGCCTCACCAAGACCTGGGCCGAGACCCCCGGCGTCTCCACGGCCTCGGGCTTCAACCTGGCGGTGATCAGCGAGACCTACATAAATTTGCACCTGCGCCTGGGCTATCACTTCAATCTCATCGATGCCCGCATGGAGTCGGACTCTCAACGCAATCATATCTATTTCCGTTTTGTGGGGGGAGTCACCGACCTGACCCGGCGTTCCCGCCGGGCTCAGTTGCTGTCCAGGATTCTCTCCCAGTACCACTTCAAGGTGGACATCAAGGGCGACCTGGTGGTGGCCAAGGTCCTGCACCTGCCCCGGGAGGACATGCAGGAGCGCCTCAAGGTTCTGGGCAGGCTTATCGGTTTCACCCGGCAACTGGACATTCAGTTGCGCCACGATGAAGATATCCCGGAGTTTGTCGAGGCCTTCTTCCACCAGATGGTGGACAGGCTGGATGCCGCCGAGACAGGAGGATAAATTATGACGGATAAGCTGAGAATCATGGTGCTGGACGATGAACCCATCGTCTGCAAGCGGCTGAAGCCGGCGCTGGAGAAGTTGGGTTACGAAGTGGACACCTTCACCCAGAGCCCGGAGGCCATGCTGCAGATCCAGCAGAGCAGTTACGACATCATCATCACCGATCTCAAGATGAAGGAGATCGATGGCATGCAGTTTCTGAGCGAAGCCAAGAAACGCCATCCCCGGACGGAGGTCATCGTCATCACCGGCTTCGCCACCATGGAGACCGCCAAGCAATCGTTCCAGAAGGGGGTGTTCGATTTCATCGCCAAGCCCTTCAAACTGACCGAGATTCAAGACGTGGTGAATCGGGCCGCCGCCAAGCTCCGGGGGGCTGCTAATGGCCTGAGGTACGATCCTGAGACCTTGGCGCTTGAAGTCCCCCTTTAAAAAGGGGGCATTTAGGGGGATTTGCCTTTAGATTCTAAGGGCATGATCAAACTTGAGCAGGCGAGAACGCCTGCCCTTCACTACATGAAATAAGCTGACTCGAAAGGATAAAAAAACATGATCAAGACCCTGGTAGCCATCGAAGTGGATCTGGCCTCCAGCCTGGCCATCCGGTACGCCTGTCAACTGGGCCATTTAGTCGACGTGGAGCTGCACCCGGTCTACGTCAAAGCACCGCCCCCCGAGGTGCCCGCCACGGGCACCGGTTGGGTGCGCCACACCTGGGAGCGGGAAATCCTGGAGCTGGGCAAGGAGGAGATCCAGGAGATGCTGGCCGGCGAGATGGAGTCCTGTCCCCAACTGCAAGAACCCCGGGTGATTTACGGGGACCGGGAATATGAGCTGCTCAAGATCATGGAGCACGAGCCCTTCGATCTGTATGTGGAGGGCGCCCCCTACCCCTTCACCCCGGTCAATATCCAGCGGCGGCTGCACTCCAAGTTCTATCAGCGGGTCGCCACCCCGCTCATCTGGCTCCGGCTCCTGCGGAAAATCAGCCAGGTGCTGGTGCCCTGTTTCGACCCGGCGGGCGCCCGGTCCGCCATCCAGGCCTTGCAAAAAATCTGGGCCGGCTGTGCCGTGCCCCTGCACTTCTGCCTGGCCCCCGGGGCCGGCGAGGCGGTGCAGCCAGAGGTCTTGAAGGGCCAGGCTAGTCTGCAGGCCGCCGGCTGCCAGGTGGTGCTGCGGGATGACCTGCCCATGGCTGCCGACGGCCCGCCCTCCGAGGTCATGAAGGACTACGGCCTGGTGGTGGTGGCCCTGGAGCGGGCCATCAAAAAGGACAGTCCCCGCCTCCAGTGGCTCACCCAGGTGAAGGCCCCCATGATGGTGGTGTTATATTAGCCGGCTCGGGTAGGGCGGGTTTTAAACCCGCCCCTGCCAAGTTCACCAAATGGAAACGGAAAACGAAATAATGGTTAACGAAGAAACCAGATCAATCTCCAGCCTGGCCGGAGAAGAACTCCTCAAGGCCATGGAGGAATGGGCTGAGCGGCGGGCCCCCCTGGCCGAAGACTCCACCAAGCTGGCCCAATTCCGCACCAGGCTGGGGGAAGAACGCACCGCCCTGGCCAATCGGCGTACCGAACTCGCTAACGGACGCACGGAGTTGGCTAACAAACGTACGGAGTTGGCTAATCGACGCACTGATCTCGCCAATGGCCGCACCGAGCTGGCGGGGAAGCGCACCGAACTGGCCAATAATCGGACCGAGTTAGCCCGAGGCCGCACTCAGCTGGCCGAAAAGCGCACGGACCTGGCTAACGGCCGCACGGAATCTGGCCAATGAGCGGACCGAATTAGCCAATAAACGCACCGACCTGGCGGAAAACCGCACCGAGCTCTCCACGAAAAGCACCGATCTGGCCGCGGAGCGCAACGTCACTGGCCAAAAATCGCACCGATTGGGCCCAGAGCCGCACCGAATGGGCCGAAATGCGCAACAAGCTGGCCGAAGTTCGCACCCGCATGAGCGGCGCCCGCACCGGCCTGGCCCAGTCACGCACCAATCTCTCCCAATATCGCACCATCCTGGCCAAACAACGGACGGAACTTTCTTATTTACGCACCGGCCTGACCTTTATTGCCATTGGCACGATCTTTACCCGGATGTTTGGCCTGGGCTACTGGTCCGTCATCGACGCCATCATCACCCTGGCCGGGCTTTCCAGCATCTACATGGCCATCAGGCTGTTCCTCAAATCCTACTTTGTGGAACGGAAGCTACTGGTGCGACTGGAAAAGGAACTGGCCCTGGAGGCCGTGGAGAAACGGGTGGAAGAGTCGATCCAATCCCACCGCTTCGGCGCTTTCTAACGGGCTGAGGAGTTGTCGGGGCGAGCTTTTCTCAGCCCCATTTAGATTAGGAAGGCCATGACTTCGCCGGGATTTTTCCAACGTTTCCTCAAGATGACCATTAAACAGCGGATCATTATTGCCGTGGTGCTCCAGGCAACTATGATCTGTCTCATCGGCCTGTTCGTCTATTTATCGTTTGAAAACGTCTTATCGAAATTGCGCTCCATCGAGATCATCGATGATGTCAATATCGCCCTTCTGGAGATGCGCAAGGCCGAAAAAAACTATTTCTTATATAAAGACCTCAATGCCCTGAAGGAACTGGCCAAGCTGGGGGAAGAAAAACATGAGACCGTTGTCTCCTCCAAATCTTGGGTGGGGCCTATCTTGCAAGAGCAGGGGCGGAAGAATTATGATCGCTTGTTGGAGATTTTCAAGGAATACCTGGCCCTGGCGCATAACGTCATCAGCACCAGAACGCCGCCCCTGGATTTTGAAACAAAATTCAGGACCTTAGGGCAAGAGTTAACCTCGTTATCGGAACAATTGCTCCGACAGGAACGGGGCAGCGTCAGCCATACCATAAATAATAATGTCGTAATGCTCATCGCCGCTCTGGGCATTATCTTCGTTATCCAGTTGATCCTTTGGCAATATTTCTTCAGTCTGATCATTGAAGAACTGGACATCATGGGTACCATGATTAAAAAGGTGTCCGAAGGCCGGTTCCATGAAGTCGCGGTGCAGACCATCTCCCCGCACAATGAAATCGAAATAGCTATCAAGGCGATCTCCGACATGGCCCGAAAATTGGAAAAGCGGGAAGACGACATCCTCCAGGCCGGCAAACTGGCCTCCCTGGGGGTCCTGATCTCCGGCGTGGCTCATGAGTTGGGCAACCCCCTGAACAACATTTCCCTGATGGCCCAAACCTACCTGAGCGTCTACGACATGCTGGGCGATGAGGAAAAGAAGACCTTTATGGGGGATGTCTACAATCAGACGGAGCGCATCCGCAAGATCGTGGAAAACCTCCTGGATTTCTCCCGGCAAAAGAAACAGGAATTGCAGGAAGTGAACCTTAAGGATATCGTCGAACTAAGCCTCAGCCTGGTGAACAACCATCTGAAGCTGGCCAAGGTGAAGCAGCACGTCGACGTGCCCGATCATTTGCCTAAGGTCCACGTGGACTCCTCCCAAATCGAACAAGTCCTGATCAACCTGTTCATCAATGCCATCCAGGCCATGCCCGAGGGCGGCGACCTGTTTGTCGAGGGCGGTTATGATCCTAAAAGCCACAACCTGATCCTGGAGGTCAGGGACACCGGGGTCGGCATCCAAAAGGAGATCTTGCCCAATATTTTCGACCCCTTTTTCACCACCAAAAGCACCAAGGGCACCGGCCTGGGGCTCTCCGTGAGCTACGGCATCATCCGGCAGCACCACGGCGATATTGCGGTGGAGAGCATTGAGGGCCGGGGGACCAAATTCATCATCAAGTTACCTGCAATGAAGGGGTAAGGGGGCGGCAGATGACCAAGCAGATTCTCGTGGTGGACGATGAGAAGATCGTGTGCGATATGGCCAGGATCATTTTGCAAAACGAAGGCTACCAGGTGGACACCTTTACGGACAGTCAGTTGGCCCTGGACGCCATCCGGGAAAGGCAGTATGATCTGGTGGTCACCGATTTGAAGATGGAAAACGTCAGCGGCATGGACATCCTGAGGGAAGTGAATCAGCTCTACCCGGAGACCAAGGTGATCATGTTGACCGCCTATGCCACCCTGGACGCCACCATCGAAGCCATCCGGGAGCGCATCTATGACTTTTTC
Source organism: uncultured delta proteobacterium (assembly GCA_963797235.1). Classification (GTDB taxonomy): domain Bacteria; phylum Desulfobacterota; class Desulfobaccia; order Desulfobaccales; family 0-14-0-80-60-11; genus JAPLJC01. The sequence continues at coordinate 30,184 of CAWCOX010000021.1, read as the reverse complement.
CCCAAGCCGGTGAAGATCGAGGAACTGAAAAAGTCGGTAAAAAGAGCCCTGGGTGATTAGAGAGGAGAGCGATGAAGATCCTGTTCGCTGCCGATGAGCAGCCCTATAGCGCCTATGCCCTGACGGAGGTGACCCGTCTGGCCCTGAACACCTGGGCCGACGTCGCCATTGTGGGGGTAACCGCGCCGGGTGTGGCGGAACCTGAAGTCGAGCCGGAGCAGCCGCTCCTTAGCGCCCTGCACCGCTACCGGGAGTCCTTCCTGCAAAACGCCGCAGCGGAGCTGTCGCCCTATGCCCTGGGCAATTATCGCTACGAGTGGGTCCCCCTGCGGGGCGGCCGCTGGGAAGAGATGTTGGTGGCCCGGGGAGCTAAAAAGGACCTCAAGGTGCTGCTGCGGGCCGGGGCCGCGGCCCAGGAAATCCTGGCGGAGGCCAAGGCGGAGGAAAGCGACCTCATCGTCCTGGGTTGCGCCAAAGGCGAGCAATGTCTCTGGGGGGACCGGTCGCCGGTGCCCCAGCGTGTGGTCAACGACGCCGACTGCTCCGTCCTGTTGGTGAAAGAGGAGCAACCCATCACCCGGATCGTGGCCTGCCTGGACCAGAGTTACATCAGCCAGGATTCCCTGGAGATGATCAACCAGATCGCCACCCTGCACGGGGCCCAGCTCGAATTGATCGGCCTGAGCTCCGAAAGTGGTTTGAAAAAGGACGTTTACCGCCGTCTTATCGAGATCGGCGACTATTACGAGGACCGGCAGATTAAGGTGACCACCCGCCTGACCGAAGTGGCGGAGTTCGAAAACACCGTGGCCAAAGAGCTCCAGCAAGACCTCCTGGCCCTGTGGATGGGCAAAAGGTCCCTGCTGGATCGCTTCTTCCCCCGGGACTGGGTGGGCCGCTTCGTGGGTAAGTGCCCGTCTTCGGTTTTAGTGATGCGCTAATTTTTTGTAGGGGGGCACCTGCGTGTGCCCCCGTCAGGGCGGACACACAGGTCCGCCCCTACATTGAGGTTAATTATGAAAATCGTGGTAGCCGTGGATAAATCCGAGGAGTCCCAGCAGGCCCTGCGCTATACCTGCCACCTGTTGGAGCATTTCACCGCCATCGTCGACGCCCTTTACGTCAAGCCCGATGTGGTGGCCAGCACCGAAGGCGCCTACGCCCCCTTCACCACCAAGAGCGACGTGGAGCGAACCATCGAAGCCGAGGCCGAGCAGACCGTGGAAGAGATCATCGAGTCCTGCTCCATCTGCGTCGGCGGCCGCATCCCCTGCAACCCCTTCGTGGCCATCGGCGACCCGGCCGACGAGATCCTCAATTTTGCCAACCAGGGCTATTACGACATGATCGTCCTGGGCTCTCAGGGGCGTTCCTCGCTGCGGGGCTTTCTCCTGGGCGCGGTGCACGCCAAGGTCCTGCACCACGCCCTCCAGCCCGTCCTGATCCTCCGCAATTTCCGGCCCATTCAAAAAATCCTGGTGGCCTACCGGGGCTCCCAGTGCGACCAGGGCGCCCTGGAGTTCATCGCCCCTCTGTTCGCCAAGAAGAAACCGGAGATCACCATCCTCCACGTCCAGGAGACCGAACGGGGCGAAAGCGAAGAATACGCCGAGGCCTGCCTCTTAAGCGGCGAGGACACCTTGAAGGAGTACGGCTACACCCCGGTCAAGAAGATGGCCACGGGCGACTTCGTGGACGAGATCCTCAAGGCGGTGGCGGTGGAGCGCTACGACCTCCTGGTCCTGGGGGCTTACGGCCACAAACGGCCCAAATATCTGAAGGTCCTGAGCGACGAGGCCCTCAACCTGGTGCGCCTCACCACCCGGCCGGTCCTGGTTTACCGGGATGAGAAGCTTGCCTGAGGGATAACGCCCGGTGGGTCTGGCGGCAAGCGGTCCCTGTCCCTCTCCCTGAAAAACCTGCCGGCAAAATCGGCCTCACGCCAGGACGCCAAGCAAAAGTTGCCGCCCCCATCCCGAGTGCTGTTATCGGGGATACACCCAATATTCAACGAGTACTTCCCCATTACAGCCCGGTCTTGCCCGGAATCCCGCAGGACTTGATTTTCCCCCCATATTGAATTAAACTTTCCCCATTCGGGAACCAGAATAAGATCGTTTTGGGGCTTGAGGACGAGAATAGAGGTGTCAGGATCAACTTGGAACGTGCGTAGCTTAGGCTACAGATAATCTCAGATAATGTTATTTAATTCTTACGAATTCATTTTCCTCTTCTTACCGATTACCCTCGTAGTATATTTCTTACTTAATAAATTAAAATTGACGGTAGCTTCCAGGGTTTGGTTGTCTTTGGCCTCGTTGCTTTTTTATGGCTGGTCTGCCCCGATTTATATCCCGCTAATAGGCTGCAGCATAATATTCAATTATACTTTTGGCCGAATCATTGCGCGTCTGAATAACAAGACCCCCACCAATACCAAGGCTTTCAATACAATTGTATTAGCACTGGGTGTTGGAGGAAACCTTGCCGCCTTAGCCTACTTCAAATATATGGATTTTTTTATCGCCAATATTAATTACTTTACAACAAATCAGATTTCATTTCTCCATATAGCCTTACCTTTGGGCATAAGTTTTTTCACTTTTACTCAAATTGCCTATTTGGTAGATGTTTATAAAAATATAGCCGAAGAATATAACATTTTAAATTATATTTTATTTGTAACCTTTTTTCCCCACTTGATTGCTGGCCCGATAATCCATCATAAGGAAATCATGCCGCAATTAGATAGTTTAAAAAATAAGGTATTCAATCATCGAAATTTTTCCCGAGGACTTTATTTATTTATTTTTGGGTTATTCAAGAAGATTATTATCGCTGATAGTTTAGCTGGCTATGTAGCCCAAGGTTTTACGACCCATAATGCTCTTACTACCATAGAAGCCTGGATGACTTCCCTATCGTATACCTTGCAAATATATTTTGACTTTTCCGGTTACACCGATATGGCTCTCGGACTGGCGTTGATGTTCAATATTTGGCTGCCCGTGAATTTTAATAGCCCTTATAAGGCCCTGGATATTCAGGACTTCTGGAGAAGGTGGCATATAACCTTAAGCAGATTCTTGCGGGTATACGTCTATATTCCCTTGGGAGGCAACCGCCGAAGCAACTATCTTACCTATTGCAACCTGATGGGCACCTTCTTGATCGGCGGCTTGTGGCACGGGGCGGGGTGGACCTTCCTCTTCTGGGGCTTCCTGCACGGCAGCGCCATGGTCGTCCATCGAATTTGGCGGTTATTTAACCGGCGCCTGCCCAGGCTGTTGGCCTGGTTCCTGACCTTCAATTTTATCAATATCTGTTGGGTTTTCTTCCGGGCTGAGAATTGGGATGAAGCTATCAGGGTTTTAAAGGGCATGTTTTGTTTCAACGGCACTGTGCTGCCGGCTTCATTACAGTTTAAATGGCTTACTTCCTTGGGATTTACGTTTGGCCCTTATCTGCAACATATTAATGGCACCGGCTATACTATTTTGATTGTTATCGCTTCTTTATCATTGTGTCTATACTTTAGAAACTCAAATCAATTGTCGAAAGATTTTGAACCAAAATGGCATATCGCCCTCATTACTGCCATAATGGCATTTGTAGCCATATTAAATATAGATAAAACACATATATTTTTATATTATAAATTTTAATAATGGCAGCATATAAGAAATATTTAAAATACTTTTTTATTTTTTCATCTATTTTAGGTTTATCTTTACTATCTAATTATGTTTTCGTTATTCATAGCTTTGAAAATCTCTCTTCTAAAGACATAGTTGATCGTCAACTCAAAATGCAGGCTATTTGGGGATCAGCTTTAAATGCTGATACGGTTATCTACAAGTGCGAATTGTTTAAACATGAGAAACCTGAAGTTATCGCGCTCGGCTCTTCTCTTAGTTACAACTTCAGACAAGAATTCTTTACCACCTCGTTTACCAATTGTGGCGGCGTCATGCCGTTCTTGAGTTGGGGTAGTGGGTTTTTACAAGAGATCTTTAAATTTCATAAGCCTCGTTTAGTCATTCTCACCGTAGATTTTTATTTCTTTAATGATCGGTTTCCTAAAGCAGATAGTGAACCGACTTTCGTCGATACGGGAACCGGTAACCTGATGTTTAAATTGAAACAACCTTATTTCTGGTTGTGGCAAAAAAAACTAACCTTGGCGGATTATTTTAATATTGTGCTCTTCAACAACAATAAAAATAACATTACTAACTATTATAACATGGGAGTGATGGCTATCCACCAATCGCAGGGGTTCAGAGAGGACGGGTCTTATTGTTATGCCGGACTGGTGGCCGGCTTCCACAAAGGGTTTTATGATAAACATTTTAAAGAAACCCTGAAAAGCGTCGAGGCCGGGACCGACCGGTTTATCCACGGAAAGCATTTGGCAGTGCACGCCATTGATGATTTACTCAGAATTATAAAAATATGCCACGACCAGGGTATTAAAGTGGTGGTGATCATGCCACCGCTGGCGCCTACCGTATTTCAGAAAATGCAGTCAATGCCGGGAGCCTACGAATTTATCCCCAAACTCCAGCAATATCTCCAATCCCTACCGGGCGAAGTCTACGATTTTCTCAATAATCAGGATGTTAAGTGTAGCGATTGTGAATTCATCGATGGCTATCATGCGGGGGATGTAGCCCTCCAGAAGGTATTATTGACCATAATTAAACAAAATCCCCAATCGGCGCTGCGAGATTACCTCAATATTGATTTAATGCAAACAAAAGTCAAAGAGAACACCGGTCGAGCCATGACTATATACGATCCATCCATGTATAATTTTCCGGAAATTGATTTTCTGGAGCTCGGTTGCCGGAAATAGCCGTTACCATTTAGCCACTTTATCCTCTGGCGCCACTGGCTGCATTACCGGGCTGGGTTGGACTCCTTAAGCCACCATGGCAAAGAAGTCTCGGGTTCCAGGTGTGGGGTGCACCCCTATGCAGAAAAAACTACTTTTATAGCCAAATTTATGATAATGTGACCACGATAAGAAGAGTGGGCCTGAGGAATGGCTCCTTGGGAAGATGCTTACGGAAGCGTAGAGGTCCCCAAAAGCATGGTTCGCTCTTAAGAAACTTTCTCACGGGTAGGATGGCAGCCGGAAGGCCGTGGCCGGCCCTGCTAAAAGGTGAGGATATCCTTGCGATTTAATGATCTCCTGAGGGTTAGTGTACGCCAAGTGGTGAGGCACCACCGCCGTTATCTGGGGGTGGTGTTGGCTATTGCCCTGGGCGTTGCCGGCTTCATCAACATCATCACCATGAGCCGTGAGGTAAAGAAGAATTTCAACGAAAACCTCGACCTGATCGGCGGGGTTAATATTATCCGAATTTACTTCGACAACACCCGCTCCTACCGGCCCCAGTGGTTCCGGAATAACACCATGGCGGCCTTGAGCCGGCTTAAGGGTATCAAGGAACTGAGCCTCACCGCATCCTCGTCGGGCGCCACCAGCTGGCATGGGCAGCAATTCGGTTATGTCGTGCTCGCGGTGGACGAGAATTTCTGGCAAGTAAACAATTTTTGGGCCCAGACGGGAAATCTCTTCGGGGCCGCAGCCGTGGCCGGGCACAAGCGGGAAGTTGTCCTGGGGTCTGAACTGGCCCGCAAGATCTTTGGCACCGAAGATGTCCGGGGCCGATTAATACAGATCAATAATGATAATTATTGGATTTCCGCCGTCCTGGGAGGCGTCGCCAGCAGCAACATAGCCAATGCCGCCTTTCTCCCGCTGACTACGGTGGAGGACCGCCTGGCCGGTCGCTCCCTGGCGGATCATCTCTACCTCCGCTGCCAGACCTGGGACGATGTCGCCCAAGTCGCCAGTGCCATCCCGGCGGTCATCCAGGCCAACCAGTCCCCGGAAGAACTCCATATCGAGGTTTCCTGGGAAGCGCTGAAACGAGTCCTGCAACTGGCCTGGTGGATTGAATTCCTGATTTATCTGGCCATCAGCGCCACCTTCCTCTTGGGTGGCGTGGGCATCTGGAACGTCATGATGGCCGCCGTGGTGACCCGCACCCGGGAGATCGGCTTGAAGAAGGCCATGGGAGCGGAAGACAAGGACATCCTCACCCAATTTTTGTCGGAGGCCCTGTGCGTCAGTGTCGGGGCCGCCTTGCTGGGAGGCTTGCTGGGGCGAATCATGATGGAGATCCTGGGCTTGGTGATCGGCAGCCGTCCTTCCGAGAACCTCTTCCTCATGGGGTTGGGCCTGGGATTCCTGTTCGCGGTAATCCTGGGGGTGGGGGCCGGTCTTTATCCCTCCCTTCGGGCCAGTCGCATGGAAGTAGTGACCGCCATCCGCTATGAATAGTTTGGTTGAATGCCGGAAAATACTTGCCTCCAGACCCGGAAGGGCATAAATAGACCAGAGTCTTGCCAGATAGTGGATCATAACCAGGGCCAAGTAACTGCCTTCAGGCTTGGGGGCAGGTGGTGCCCACTCCTTCCAGGCTTCCTAGTGCTTTCTATTATTCCAATTACCGGCTTTGGTTCAAAGTTGCGGCCTCTGCCGCCCGACTCCGGGCTGGGCGCCGCTCGGTCTCTCCGGACGCCTTCAGCTTTATAAGACTTGGCGCCCCTCATGGCCTCCATGGGGGGTGATTTACTCTGGATAAAACATTGGCTCAACCTGGAAAGAAATATTTCCTGATACTGTTTTTTTTCTGCATTTATTTAATAGGTGCGTCTGTCCAGGCTTTCAATGTCAACACCGATATGACCAAGGCGGATCAACTCGATTACATAGGGAGGACAATAAACCTAAAAGTTACTCATTATGAACTTATTACCGATGGAAATCGAATGCCGCTTTATCCGTTTATTCTTTCCTTTCTCTATCATCCAGGTATATCATATGGAGAATATTTTAAAATAGGCAAGATCTTTAATATAATATTATCAGTAATTTTACTTATTATCCTTTTTATTATCTTCAAAGTATATTTAAATGCTCTGGAATCACAAGTGCTTATTCTTATTACCGCCTTCACCTTATTTATGCCTCGAGCCAGCTATATTCAAAGTGAATTGCTTTTTTACTTCTTGAACTTCTGTGCTTTTCTGCTATTTTGGGATTGCTTAAAGACCCCCCGTTTATGGATTGCCGCAGCCGCAGGTTTGCTCGCCGGTCTCACTTATTTAACGAAGTCCTCCGTGCTCCCCGCCGTGGCTTGGTTTATCTTTTTTTATGTAGTAATCCATATTGCCATGCCAATTATTAAAAAAATGGCGAATAAAATTAATGCAAAGATGTCCCTGCCAGCCTGCCATATTTTGAAGAATCTGGCAGCCCTCTTGGTCTTTATGGCGATTTTCTTATTAACAGTGTACCCATATATCTCCGTGAATAAACAAGTTTTTGGCAACTATTTTTATAATGTGAATTCCACTTTCTATATCTGGTGTGACTCCTGGGTACAGGCAGAAGTAGTGAGGGATCATGGTGATCGAGTAGGCTGGCCCAAAATGGACCCGGAACAACTACCTTCCGGCGGAAAGTATTTGCATGAGCATAGCTTATCACAAATTCTGGGCCGTCTGGCGTCTGGTTTTGTTATTGTCGCTGGAAATGCGATTGCAGGATTCGGTTACGCCCAATATTTCTGTATTTACCTCCTCATTTGTATTTTGGCTATAACGAAAGAATATCAGGCATTCATAGAATATCTTAAACAAGGTAACAATTTATTAATAATGATAGGTTTGATTCTATATTTTTTATTATATCTTTTATTGTACTCCTTCGGATCTACAATTTTTAAAGGCCCACGCCACCCCTTGGCACAATATTTACCCGCAATGTTCCTGATGAGTTATTTTTTATTAAAATTAGAATTTAAGTATTATTCTCAAGCTATGAGCTGTCAATTTGATATGAGAAAAATAAACATTATAGTAGTTGGTCTCTTAGTACTTGACTTAATTTTCAATATGCCCTACAAGATTTTTGCAGTTTTTAACGGTTTTTGATATTCGATTAATCCGATTATTCCACCTTTAAGCATTCTACCTCTGCATCATTCTCTTCCTATCTCCAGCCGCCATTATCCCAATTGATCGCAGTAATGATCTGAGGCGCAGGTTGTCCCGCGCCAGGCGGGCGGCCGGGAAGCGGGGTCGGTTAGTTCCTCGGGGGGAGGCAGGTGGACTGGTGGCGTCGCCTCGCGTCGAGCCGCGGTCAGCGCTAGCTGGTGCCCCGGGGGCCGCGCAGGAGCGACGTGCACACCCCGATACTCGCCACCAACATGCAAGTGAGCAGAGTTATGTGGAAGGCGTGAGTAAAAACCGCCTCCAGCGCCTCGGCCGGCAGATTCCATTTCTGGCTGAGCGCCGCACCGGCCCGGGCGCCGCCCAGCGAGGTAAAAATGGCCCCGGAGAGAGCCACACTGGATGATTGACCCAGGACGCGGACCGTCGACAGGAAACCTGAGGCCAGGCCCAGGCGCTCCGGCGGCACTGAACTCATAATGGCGTTATTGTTCGGCGGCTGGAAGAGCGCTTGTCCAAAACCGGTCACCATCAGCGGCCAGACAATATCAAAAACCGAGACCCGGGCCGTCAAGCGGCTGAGAAACCAGAGCCCCAGACAGACGATGGCCAACCCCAGGGAACTGAGAACCCGCGACCCGAAGCGGTCCGAAAGCCAGCCGCTGAACGGGGCCACCACTGCGAGGGTGAGCGGCACCGCGGTCATCAGCAGGCCCGCCTGGTGGGCCGGGAGCGCCAGCAGCTCCTCCAGATAGAAGGGCATCAGGAACATCACGGCAAACAGGGACAGAAAACAGAGAAAGCTGCTGATAATCGCCGCGGTGAACAGCCGGTTGCGAAAGAGGGAGAAATCGACGATGGGCTGGTTGACGCGCTTCTCGTTGATAATGAATGCCGCACCCACCGCCAGCGCCGCCACAAAGAGCCCGACAATGGTGCCTGAACCCCAGCCGACTTCCCGGCCGAAGCTCAGACCCAGCATCAGGCAGGTGACGCTCACCGAGAGCAGGATGGCGCCGATGGGGTCAAATTGCTGTCGGTGCCAACGCAGTTGCATGGGCTCAGTCAGCAGGCGCAGGGCCGCGATAATGCCAACTACGCCAATGGGCACATTGATGTAAAAAATCCAGCGCCAGGTGAAGGCCTCGGTGATGATCCCGCCCACGGTGGGACCGGCGCTCGTACCGGCGGCCACCACCAGAGCAAGAATACCCAAGGCCCGGCCCCGCTCCGTGGCCGGAAAGGCGCGGGTGATCATGGCGGGGCTGATGGCCATGATCAGCGCGCCCCCAACTGCCTGCAGGGCCCGAAAGATGACCAGGAACCACAGTGATGGCGCCGCCCCGCAAAGGGCGGAACTGGCGGTAAAAATGAAGAGTCCCAGCACCCAGAGGAGTTTCTGCCCCACCATATCCAACAATCGGCCCAGGGTCAGCAGGAGGCCGGCAATAACGACGAGATAGGCAATGATGACCCATTCCACCATGCCACTGAGAGGGACGTGAAAAGAGAGGCTGATTTTCGGCAGGGAGATGTTTACAATACTGGCGTCCAGGGTCGCCATAAAGAGGCCGATGGCCATAATCCCCATAACGGTCCACTTGTCCGCGGTCTCCCCGGCGGCCGGAGCCGCAATCGCCTCTGGGTCGGCGCTGCTCACGCTGCCTCCCTGTTCATTCTGGTTTTCTGCTCATCTCAGGCTGCAATCTTACCCCACCCCGGCGTCCTAAAAAGTCCGCTCCGGCGGCAAATACCTGAAGGAATACCGCAATTTGGCCACACCTTCCCGAGTCCTGACCGAACCCTTCAGATGGCAATCCTCGGATACATCCACCCGCCGATAATGACCAGAAGCGCCGTCACCACCACTAATATACCCATATCCGGCCCCAGGCCGAAAACGCTCGTTCCCCCGGTCAGCATCAAAGCCCGTCAGCGCGTCCACTTCGTACGTCAACGGATTGAGGTGCGAGATCACCTTTAGCCAACCTGGCATCATGGCAATCGGGTAAATCGCGTTGCTCGCAAAGAACAAGGGCATCGTCAATATCTGGCCAATGCCCATGAAGCGTTCCCGCGTCTTAACAGTGCAAGCAATGATCAAAGAGAGGGTGGAAAAACACGCCGCTCCCAGGAGCACCACCAGCAGCACACCTGCCAGGGCCAGGGGATGCCAGTTGATCTTGACGCCCAGGAGTAGGGCCAACAGATAAACGATTGCCACCTGCGACAGGGCGCGGGTTCCCGCGGATATTCCCTTGCCCAGCACCAGTGCGGTACGCGGAGTCGGGCTGGCCAGCAGTTTGTGGACCAGCCCCAGGTCCCGCTCCCAGATGATGGCGATGCCATGGAAGATGGCGATGAACAGGACACTCTGGGCCAGGATGCCGGGGGCCATAAAGTCCAGGTAAGGCAGGCCCCCGGTAGGAATGGCCCGGGTCCTGCCCATGACTTGCCCAAACACCAGCAGCCACAGGGCCGGTTGTACGGCGCGGGTGAGCAGCTCGGTGGGGTCATGGCGAATTTTGCGCAACTCCAGCTCGGCAATGACCAGAGTCTTACTGACGAATCCAGTAACTCGCTGCAGTGGAGAGGTCATATGCCGCAGCAGCCGCCTAGCCCAGCCGTTGGGCCGTTCGCCTGGTTCTTGACGCTTCACGGTAACCTCCCCCGGAATCGACTGCGCCCCCCGCATAGTGGACGAAGACATCATCCAAGGTGGTCTCGTCGCCGCCCAACGACTCCTTGAGAGCCGCGGGCGTGCCCAGGGCAGCCACCCGGCCCAGATGCATGATCGCCACCCGGTGGCACAGGTGATCGGCTTCCTCCATGAGGTGAGTCGTCATCAGGATGGTGGCGCCGTAAGCGCGGCATAATTGCTCAATGTGGTCCCAGACGGCCCGGCGCCCTACTGGATCGAGTCCCACGGTAGGTTCGTCCAGAAAGAGCACCCGCGGCCGGTGCAACATGGACTGGGCGATCTCCAGCCGCCGGATCATCCCTCCGGAAAATTCGCGTACCATGCGGTCTGCGGCGTCGGACAGGCCCACCAGGTTAAGCGCCTCGCCAATGCGTGCCTGGCGCTCGCGCCCCGGGATGTCGTAGAGTTTGGCAAAGATCAACAGGTTTTCATAACCGGTCAGGTTGCCATCGGCCGAGACCAGCTGCGGCACGTAGCCGATGACCCGGCGCACCTCCCGGGCTTGCCGCACAATGTCGAAGCCGGCGACGGTCGCAGTTCCCGAGGTCGGCGGCAAGAGGGTGGTGAGCATCTTGATGGTGGTGGTCTTACCCGCACCGTTGGGACCCAGTAAACCGAACACTTCCCCGGCCTCTACGGCTATCGCCAGGGCGTCCACCGCGGTATGGCCGTTAAAGCTGCGGGTGAGGGCCTTCGTCTCCAAAATTGCCATATCATTATTTTCCTATGGCGGTCTTGGCCTCGCGGCCGGACCCAAAGACCGATTCCAAAACCTGCATGGCCTCGATGATGAGGCGGCGCTCGGAGGCCGGGAGGACCACCAGGCCCTCGGCCAGCCGAGACTCAGTGGCCTTGGAGGCCGATTGCATCGAACTCCGCCCCAGGGCAGTCAGAACCAGGGTCACCCGCCGGCGGTCTCCGAGATCCATCTGGCGGGTCACCATATTGCGGGCTACCAGGCCGTCTATCATCTTGGACGTCGAGGGCAGGGTGAGCCCCAGATGCTCCGCAATATCCGAAAGGGATGCACCTTCATGGCGATTCAAGAAAATCAGGACCCGAAATTGGGGCACTGAAAGCTCAGATCCCCGATGGCTCCGGATCTCGGTGCGAATGGCGCGCATCACCATGGGGACGATTTCCAATATTTGTCGAGCACACTCATCAGGTGAGCCGAACATAGTTAGCCTTTCTAATAGTTAGATAGGCTAAGTATATCCCTTGGCCGGCCGGTTTCAACAAATTTTTTTTGAAGTCCGGAGCTCTCGGACCCAAGTCCGGAGGAGCCGCCTGCCTCCAGGCTGGCGGGACCCCGGCCTTTTAAAACCATGGGCTAAGCGCCGATTCCTCTATCTTTTGGGGTTTTACTAGATCAAGGCGGGATCATCAGTGAACGCCTCGGGGGTAAGCCGGGATGCCTGAAATGCACTTGAGCAAAAGATTTTGGTTATGGTTAGCGCCGATTATTCTCACCACGATACTGGGACTATCTGGGCCGGTGGCGGCACAGCATCTCGGCTTGGGGCGCCATGGCGCCCCCGGGGCCGCGGATCGCCAGTTATACAATCCCCGGACCGTGACCACGGTTCAAGGACAGGTAGCGGACTTGGGAAGCTATGGGATGCAGGGATGGCGGGTCACCCCGGGCATGGCGCTCCAGGGATTGGTGCTGAAGACCGCTAATGGCAACCTTACTGTCAACTTAGGGCCGCCCTGGTATGTGAGCAAGCAGGACTTCACCTTGCAAACCGGGGATAGCTTAGAGGTAACCGGCTCGAAGGTTACCAAGGACGAGAAGACCGTCCTGCTCGCGGCCGAGGTGAAAAAGAACGGCCGGACGCTGAAAGTGCGGGATGAGAAAGGCGCACCGCTATTCAAGGGGCAGGGTCCCGATGGGCAAGATACCAAAGGCAGGGGGCGCGGCGGCATGGGTTCCGCCGGCCGAGGCCGGGGAAGTTGGTAACCAGATCAGAAGCAGGCCCTGAGTCAAGGTCTGCAGTGCCGCCTTCGCCGGTAAATCTGAAAATTTTCTGGACGCCACGCCGGTTTATTTAATTTTTGGAGTTTAACCATTAAGACCGGATAAGCCGGCTAAACAATTCGCCACCAAGGGGAGAAAAAATGCAGCGTCAGAAGTTCACGGTAACGGTATTGTTGGCTCTGGGAATATTTTTGAGCCTGGCCCTGGCCTCCTGGGCGCAGCCGTGGGGGATGAAGGGACACCGCGGACCATGGGGCCATTGCGGACTCCACGGAAAATTTGCCGACCTGACCCCGGAGCAGGCGGGAAAACTTTTCGACCTGCGGCAGAAATTCATGGATGACACCGCCGGCCTCCGTAAAGACATGCTGGTCAAGAGGATGGAGTTAAAGGCCCTCTGGCGGGCAGAGAATCCGGATGAGAAACAGATCCTGGCCAAGCACAAAGAGATCAATGCTGTGATGGAAAAGCTTCAGGAAAAATTCGTCCCCTTTCGGCTGCAGGTAAAGAAAATCCTCCCCCCGAACTCCGGCCCCAAGGGCAAGCTGAGCCTGGAGGATGAGGAAAATAATTTAGATTCCACCCTGAGCCTGGAATTTGACGGTACTGGCGGGGGCGATTCATAAAAGATGTGGCCGGTAAAGGAACCAGAAGTTACACTTTACTGGTTCCTTTACCAGCCGAAGGCATCTCTGCCTGTGCCAAGAAATTCGTGCGTTTCGGCACAACTAAATCCTCTGGCCGGCACTGCCTGAACTAACGTCAGGACCTGTCCAGCCGTCCAATTTTCTGAGGTTCAAATAAACATTAAAGTGAGTTTATAGCTATGCCGGTGGATATCGTCGCGACCAAGAAGACCACGCCTTTCGTCAACCATCAGCCCCTGGTGACCTGGGACCTGGCGCTGAAGATCCTGGTGCCCCTGGCGCTGGTGGCCTTCTGCATCATTTCTTTGCAAATTGGCACTTTTTCCGGTTATCTGCAACTCTTCAGCCGCAAAAGCTACGGCACCCCCTTAATGGCCTTGGGGGCCGGTTACAGTCTGGCCTTTTTAATCTTCCAGGCGGCGCTCTCTATCCTCTGGTGGCGATATCGTCCTTATCCCTTGTTCGCTGGTGCCATGCCGACGGTAACGGTGATCATCCCCGCTTATAATGAAGGGGCTATGGTGGAAAAGGCCATTTACTCAGTGGCCAAGTGCGATTACCCCTCAGACCGCCTGGAAATCATTTGCATTGATGACGGCTCCCAGGACAATACCTGGAGCTATATCCAGCGAGCTCAACAGGCCTATCCTCAGCTGATCAAGGCGATCCGTTTCCCCGAAAACCGCGGCAAGCGGGAGGCCTTGTATGCCGGCCTCACCCAGGGGCGGGGGGAATATTTTGTGACGGTGGATTCCGACAGCGTCATCGCTCCGGAGACCCTGAAACAGATCCTGGCCCCCCTGCTGCAAGACCCCCGGGTCGGAGCCGTGGCCGGCAACGTCAAGGTCTATAACCGTACTCAAAATGTCCTGACCCGCATGTTGTGGGTGCGCTTCATCCTCTCCTTCGACTTTGTCAGGGCCGCCCAGTCCATGTACGGCTTTGTCTTCTGCACCCCCGGCGCCCTTTCGGCTTACCGCCGGAAGGCCATTGATCCCATCCTGGAAACCTGGCGGCGCCAAACCTTCTTGGGGGTGCCCTGCACCATCGGGGAAGATCGGGCCTTTACCAACCTGGTGTTGCGTCAGGGCTATTGGACCGTATACCAGCGCACCGCCCTGGTCTACACCACGGTCCCCGAAACTTTTCGGGGCCTATACCGCATGATGCTCCGTTGGGACCGCTCCAATTTCCGGGAGTCTCTGATTCAGTTGTCCTTTATGTTCAGCGGCTACCGGCCTAAACATCGTCTCATGCCCATCCTGGATTTCTTCTTCCGGGAGTCGCAATTCCCCATGACCTGCATTTTCCTGCCTTTACTCCTGATCTCTCTCGTCAGCTATCCCCTGGCGCTCTTAAAATTTGTCACCGGTGTCGGGGTAGTTTCCTTCTTCATGACTTTTTACTATATCCGGCAGGAGCGGGACATGGATTTTGTCTATGGGGTGATCTACTCCTACTATGCTTTCCTGTTCTTAAGATGGATCAAGCCTTATGCCCTCGTCACCCTGCGGAACGGCCGCTGGATGACGCGCTGAAGGAGAGCTATCCTTTGATGATGTTTTCCTGATAGTCGAAGCCACTGATAATTTTCTGCACGGGGCCACAAATCCAGAGAAGAGAGAACGGCTTCCCATGCGACTGCGAGAGCAGATGTGGCGGGGTTCTCCGGTTTGGCCGCCTCAATCGTGGACCCGGAGTTGCGGAGCAGGCAATAACTTTTCGACTGGTGAAAGTGGAATTTTAAGAAGTGTGCACCTCTATAAGTCTCCTCCGCCATTTCCGCCGCAGGAAGCCTATCTGACCGTTACGGCTGAATATCAGGGGCAGCTCCGTTCGGGCCTGATTTTCGAAAGCCCTGAACACCTTGAATCTCTTTATTTCATGCTTAAGAACTAGGTGGGGAGACCGCGGCGGGAAGTGGGAGACCTGGAGATAAATTAACGGGCCCAAGGGGGGAAGAGGTTGAAATTAACCGAGTTTGACCAAATCGACTATGAGCGCTACCCCTGTGTCGAAAACCTTTTTGGTGATCTAGTCCCCCGGCTGGCCCAGGTGAAGATGGCGCCGCCGCATGAGGGTTGGTTGGCAAATGTAGTAGTTGACGGCAACGGCATCCTGGTGATGATTTACAATGAGGAGGGTGAACAGACGATGGTCTTTTGTCGGGAACTTTACCCCTTCCCTTTGGCCCTTCTCGTGGCGGAGCATTTGGAGGAGCCGCTTGACCCGAAAGCCTTAATCAGGTTGGGTTTTGAGCAATTTAAGTGAAGGCCGGATAGAGGCCGCTCGTGTTGGCTGCCACTGCCCTTTGGTTAGCCGGGAAATCTTTCCTGGGAAAGCCATTCACCTGATATAATCAAGCCATGACATCCTGGAGTCCATTTTGGCTCACCTGCGCCTGATTATCTCGGTCGTGGCGGTCCTCGCCCAATTTTACCTCTTCCTCCGCATCGGCCAGGTCATCGGGGCCTCGCGGCGTTCCCGTCTGGGCAAGTCCTTACTTATCGGCGCGGTGGGCCTGAGCATCGCCGCGCTCTTTGCCCTGAACGCCATCACCTTATCCAGGCGGCTCACCTGGGTGGACCCGCCGGAGGTGGCAGATGTCATCCTGTTCTATTTGCCGGCGGTGTGGACCTTCGGGTCGATCTTCTCGGCCCTGCTCCTCGGTCTGGTCCAGCTCCTGCGGGGGTTGGGGATGTTCGTAGTTTGGTGCGGCCGCGGCCTGGACCGCCGGCAGTCCGCCCTTCCGCTGAACCTCCAGCGCCGCCGTTTTCTGCAAGCCGGGGTGAGCGGGCTGGCCGCGGCGCCCCTGATTCTCTCCGGATACGGGGCTGCCTATGCCGGCAAGGCTTATGAGGTCGTGAAGCTCAACTTACCCTTCGGCCGGCCTTTGCGGGTGGTCCAACTCACCGACATCCATGCCGGGGTTTACATGACCCGGGCGGAGATACGGCGCTATGCCGAGCAAGTCAATGCCCTTGAGCCTGATTTGTTTGTCTTGACCGGAGATTACATCTCGAACTCCATGGAATTTCTTCCCGACTGCGTGGAGGAGATGGCCCGGGTCCGCGCCCGGTACGGCACCTTCGCCAGCATGGGCAATCATGACCGCTGGCATGGGCGGCAGAGTGATATCCTGGCAATGTTCCGACAGCACCGGATCACCTTTCTGCTCAACGCCCACCGGGTAATTCAGACCGATCAGGGCTCATTGGCGGTGGCCGGTATTGATGACCTGTCCGGGCAGCCCGATTTGCCGGGCGCCTTGCGGGGGCTGGATGCCAGCCTCCCGACGATCCTGCTCTCGCATCGGCCGGAGATCTTCCCCCTGGCCGCGGCTCACGACGTGCCGCTCACCCTGTCGGGCCATTATCATGGGGGCCAGATCAAGCTTGGCCTGCCGGGCCTGAACCTCAGCCTGGCCGACCTGCTGACCCCCTATCCGGAGGGGCTGTACCGAATTAAAAACTCCCATCTCTACGTCAGCCGCGGGGTCGGGACCACCTTCACCCCGATCCGCTTGAATTCCCGGCCGGAAGTGACCCTGTTCCGCCTTACCTGACCCGCGGTCTGCATCCTCACCTGGCGCCAACCGGCTGGGCAGCCTGGGCCTCCGGAACGATTTTTCCAGGAGCAACCCGGTCACTTCCCGCCATTTGGGGCTCCCGATTCCACCAGCCCCCGCCCAGGGCGACCAACAGCGCGGCGTTATCCTGGAAACGCAGCGCCTGGGCCTGGATATAGCCGAGCCTGGCCTGCTGGTATTGGTTATCCGCGGTCAGGACTTGCAGATAGTTGACCAGCCCGGCCTGATAGTTGGTTTGCACCAGTTGCAGGGCTTGAGCGGCCGCAGCCAGCGCCGCGGCTTGGGCCTTCAGAGTCTCCGCGTCGTGTTCCACTGCCCGAAGCGTGTCGGCCACCTGCTGGAAAGCGCCGACCACTACCTGCCGGTAGTCGGAGTTAGAAGCCTGAAACGCCTCAATGGCCGCTTTCCGTTGATGCCACAAGGGAATCCGGTGAGCAAAGTTTGAAAGAGGATCATGTAGACGAGTTCGTGACTCTTGGCGCCGATGGCTTTCAGGGCCCCGAATTTATCCAGATTTTCCAAAACGAAGGTATAGAAGGTCTGGCCGCAAACGGATAAGCCCACCAGGAAACTGATCACGGTCATGATGAGAATGTTGGTGCCGACGCCGGTTTGGTATTTGTAATAGTCGGCGACATTTTTCCGGAATTCGGTATTGGTCAGCGCTAAATAGCCGGCCTTGGCCACCTGATCCTTGATATAAGGGATGTCCTTAGCGGTTTTCGGCTCCACTAAGACATAGGCAATGGTGAACCGCGTGGAAGGAATATATTGAATGGCCCGGCTGAAGGTGGTGTACAGGGTTGGGATGCCGAACAGGGTGCTGCTGGCCACCCTGGCAATGCCGACGACGACTCCCCGGTGGTCGTTGATCTCAAAAGTCGTTCCGAGCTTGGGGTTTTC
The DNA here is from genome assembly GCA_963797235.1 of uncultured delta proteobacterium. GTDB lineage: Bacteria > Desulfobacterota > Desulfobaccia > Desulfobaccales > 0-14-0-80-60-11 > JAPLJC01. Next base: position 12,332 of record CAWCOX010000021.1, on the reverse strand, counting down.
TAATTTGGAAAATTCCTCGTCTTTTACCACGATAAAGCCATTATCGGCAAAAATATCGTCAATCTTTCCCTGGAGCAACTCGGGCCGGCCCACCAGGCTGGAGTCGTCCAGCCCGAGGACGGTGGCCGGCTGATAAACGCCGTCATGGAGCTTGACGAGCGCCACCCCGGAATACAACGGCACGGCGTATTTGACGCCGTCGATGCTGCGCACCGCATCCAGGATGTAATCAGGCAACTGGATGCTGTTGAGGGGATTATTGACGGCCGGGTCCATGACCCAGACGCTGGCGCCGACGTTGATGATGGTAGCCGAGGCCTTAGTCAGGATGCCGGAAAATACCGAGGTCAGTTGGACCATCAGAAAGACTGCGAAGGTGACTCCGACGATCAGGGCGGCGAACTTGCCCCGGTCATTGACTAACAACTTGAAGGCGACTCGCAAGATTCCTTTCATGGCTGGGGTCTCTCGTCTGACGCCGCCAGGCAGTAATCCTCAGCCTGGGCCAGTCCTTGCAGGGCGCTTAAGGAAAAGCGGGTTATGTGGTCAACCAGGGCCTGAATATCCGCCGCCTCATAATGCTGTTGGGGAAACAGGCGTTGAATTACCGGCCGGGCATGCCGATAATGCAGGCATTGGCTGACAATGCTCAGTTGGCAGTAGCGCACCTGGTCAGCAGTAACCCCGGCCCCAAGCAGTTCCCGCACTATGGCTCCCAACTTCTCCGCCATCGGCCGCAGCATCTCTTCCACCAGGGTATCCAAGGCGGTGGTGGGTTCAATCATTTCCCGGGCCATTAATTTGCCGTACCAGGCCGGCATCCCTTCGTCCAGGAGGCTGAACATCAGATCATGGATAAAGTCGCGCAACCGGTGCGCCGGGGGCATATCGGCGGAATCGCTGGAAAACAGGGGGTATTTTTCCCGGGCCCGGGTGTGCGCGGATACCAGGACCGCCAGGTAGAGCCGTTTTTTGTCGCCGAAGTGATAGTTCACCGCGGCGAGATTGGCCCGGGCCCGGCGGCAGATTTCCCGGATGGTGGCGTTCCGAAAGCCTTGCCTGGCAAAGACCTCTCCCGCCGCTGCCAGTAGGCGTTGCCGGGTTTCGTGGCTGCTGGAGCTTTCTGCGGGGATGGTCGTCAAATAAACCCTTTTTTAAACATATGTTTGAAACAAACGTATCAATCATCTGGGTTTATGTCAATTTTATAAACAAAAATCATCATCCCCTGGTTGCTAAGAGACTTTCACTCAGCGCAGATGCAGCTATTTCTCTGGGCTTGATAGCCGGCGCCGAACTTACCCGCTTTGCCTATGCGGGAGTCCTGGCCTGGTCACTGGGCTATATTTTCCTGGGATATTTTTGGGGCCGGGAAGCGGGCCTCTTAGTGGAGCGGCTTGGCGTCCACGGGCGCCTGGCCGCCGGGGTAATCGTCACCCTGCTCCTGGGCTTTGTACTTATCCGGGGAAAACGGTTGCGGCCGCGCTGGCCGAAATCTCAGGAAACGCCCCAGCTCACTCCTTGAAGCGATAGCCCACCCCGCGCACCGTTTCGATACAGTCGGCCGCCGCCCCCAGTTTTTTACGCAGCGCCACAATTTTCACATCCACGGCCCGGTCCGTGACCGGATAATCATTGCCGTGCAGCCCTTCTACAATTTTGGCCCGGGTGAGCACCCACCCCGGCCGCCGGGCCAGCATGTGCAGCAGCCGAAACTCCGAGGCGGTCAGTTCTATGGCCTGCCCCTGGAGCAAGACTTCGTGGCAGCCCGGATCGATGATCAGTTCACGGATTTTGAGCAGGGAGTCTTCTCCCGGCGGCGCGCTGCGGCGGCGGCGCAGCACCGCCCGCACCCGGCCAGCAAGACCCGGGTGCTGAAAGGCTTGGCGATATAATCCTCCGCTCCCAATTCCAGACCGGTGACGATGTCCGCCTCTTCGCCTTTGGCGGTGAGCATAATAATCGGCACCAGCCGGGTCTTGGCGTCCAGCTTGAGCCTCCGGCAGACCTCCAGGCCGTCCATTCCCGGAAGCATCAGATCCAGCAGGATCATTTCCGGCGTGGTCGAGCGGGCGAGTTGCAACCCTTCTTCCCCCGTAGTGACTGCGCTTACCCGGTAGCCCTCCTTGGCCAGGTTGTACTTGAGGAGTTCCAGGATGTCTTCGTCATCTTCCACCGCTAAAATAGTTTCGTGGGCCATATATCCTCATTTTCTAATAGTAAAAACCGCGCCCTTAAGCTCGATAGCTCAAAAAGATTTATTTCAGTCGAAGCGGTCGCCGCGACCTTTTTCAGGAAGGCCTCGGCCATCCGGCTCCAGGCGGTATTATGGGTGCAGAGGAAGAGGGAGGTTTTTTCCGGAAGTTAGAGAGGCAAAGAGAGGATAATTTCGACCAAACCAATCACCACGAGCAGCAGGCCGGAAATCGTGCCCGCGTGCCGGCCCAGCCAGCGCACCCCGAGACTCCGACCCAGGCCGATTCCCACCCAGAAGGTGACCACGCTGAGGACCCCCACCATCAGGGTGGTAAGCCAGGTCGACAGCCCCAGCATGCCCGCGCCCACGCCGTTGGGGATATTGTTCAGCATGAGGGCCATGCTCAGCAGGAAGCTTTCCTTTAGATCGATGTGACCCGACGAGTCCTTATCGGCGAGAACCGGCTGTTGCAGGACCAGGAGGAGCCGCCGCAGCCATGACTCTTGGGTCAACTCCTGGGCGGGAACCGTGGATGGCGCCTCCTGGTCCTGGGGGCTCTTTTCACCGACTTCCTGCCGGATGACCCAGACCCCCATGCCGATCAACAACACGGCCCCCACAATCACGCCCACCTCGCCGGGCAGGACCTGGAAGATCTGACGCCCGAAAACGATACAAATCCCGGTGCCCGCGGCCGTGACCAGGGCGATCAAGAGATTCGAGGCCAGGGGGATGCCGATCCCCCTGGCCCCGTAAGCGATGCCGACCCCGACGTTGTCCAGGTTGCAGGATAGGGCCAGCAATAAAATGGTCAATAGCTGCGAGAGGTGCATCTAACCCTTGAGAATCTCGGCCTTGTCGGTGGCTTCCCACGGCAAGTCCAGGTCGAGGCGCCCCACCTGGCCATAGCACGCCAATTTCCGGTAAAAGCGTCCTTTATGGAGCGCGGGTAAATGCCGCAAGTTAAAGTCTCGTAGAATCCCGGCCAGGCGAAAATCGAAGTGCCGTTCCACCAGGGCGGCCAGTTTCCCGTCGGACATTTTGCCGCTACCAAAGGTCTCCACCTGCACACTGACCGGCCCGGCAAAGCCGATGGAGTAGCTCAACTGCACCTCGCATTCTTCCGCCAGACCGGCGGCCACCACATTTTTGGCGGCATAGCGCGCCGCATAAGCGCCCACCCGATCGATGCGCATGGGGTCCTTGCCGCTCAAGGCGTTGCCGCTGTGCCGGGCATATTCGCCGTAGGTGTCGACGTCGTTTTTCCGGCCCGTGAGACCGGAATGCACCCCGGGGCCGCCCACCATGAGATGTTCCATGGGATTGATAAAGATCAGGGTTTGATTATCCGGTTGGAGCGGTTCGTCGGCGAAGGCCGGTTTGATCACGGCTTCGCGAATGTCGTTATGCAACCTCTGGTCGGGGATCTCCTGGGACACCGCCCTGGAGCCGCTGGCGATGATCGTAATACTATGAATCCGGAAGGACCGGCGGCCTCTATACTCCACGCCTACCTGGGTCTTGGCGTCCGGCGACAGGTAGGGGACCAGGTTCTGCACCCGGGCGCTGACTATCTGCCGGGCCAGTTTGTGCGCCAACCAAATGGGCAGGGGCATCAGGGCCGCGGTCTGGCGGCAGGCAAAACCGAAGGCGGTGGCCTGTTGCCGCACATGGATATTGTTCACCTCTGTCTCAGTAAGCCGTTGTTCATTGAAAAAGAGGTCCGTATCGGCAGGATACTCTTGCAGGCTGGTCAAGATGCTGCAGCTGCGGGCGTCAAAGTCCGCTTTCTGATAACCGAGCTGGCCCAGGACCTTGCGGGCCACCCCGGGAATATCGACTTTAAGTTCGGAAACGAAGCGGGCGGCGATGAACAGGATGGAAGTGGCCACCGCACATTCGGCGCGCACCCGGGCCTGGGGGTCATGGGTCAGGAAATGATCCACAATGGCATCGCTGATCTGATCGCAGATCTTATCCGGATGCCCTTCGGTTACCGACTCGGACATGAAGATAAAGTTATTTTTCATCGATGAGTCCTTTGCCCATGGCGGCTCACTCCGGGCTCGACGCTTGGACTTCGTCTACTCCATTCACCGGTGGCGCCTTCGTGGCTTCATTCACCAGCAAGGGCAGCAGGGCGCTGCCGGAAATCACCAGGCCGTCCAAGAGGCCCACCGGGGCCAGACCCAGCAAACTTCGCAGTCCGGGGACCACCATGGTCAGAAATTGCATGAACAGGGAGCCTCCCAGGGCCATGGTCAGGTAGGGGTTGGGAGGCAATTTCCCGGGGCTGAAAATGGTATGCGTCTCCGAACGGCAACTGATGGCGTGGAGCAGCTGGCCGGTGGTGAGACTGTGAAAACCCAGGGTCATGGCCGAACCCATCCCGGAGCTCACCAGGCCGTAGCCGTAGGCCCCCATGGCGCCGGCCGTGATGGCCCCGGACTCGAAGGCCATTCTCTTGAAATCCGCGCTGTTGAAAATCGGTCTGTGGGGATCGCGGGGCGGGCGCTCCAGGATATCGGGCTCCGGTGCTTCCATGGCCAGGGCCAGGCCGGGAAAGATATCGGAGATCAGGTTGATCCACAGAAGCTGGGCCGCAGTCAGCGGCGAGCCCAGCCCCACGGCAATGGCCGTAAAGGTCAACATGATTTCACTCAGATTGGTGGCCAGGAAAAAATGCACCGACTTGCGGATATTGAGATAGATGGTGCGGCCATCCCGGATGGCGATGATCAGGGTGTCGAGATTATCCTTTTCCAGGACCACATCGGCCACCTCCCGGGCGATATCGGTGCCGGTGCGCCCCATGGCGATGCCCACGTCCGCCGCTTTGAGGGCCGGGCCGTCGTTGATGCCGTCGCCGGTCATGGCCACCACCTTGCCGGCATCCTGCAAGGCCTGGACGATCTGCAGCTTATGGGCCGGACTGACCCGGGCAAAGACCTGGGCTCGCTTGACCAGGGCCCGCAACATCTCCGGCTCGATCTCCGCCAGGTGGGTGGCATCCAGGATTTCCAGGGGATCATTTCGGCTCAGCGCCAGTTCCTGGCCGATGGCATAGGCGGTGGGACTCTGATCGCCAGTGACCATCACCGTGTCGATCCCGGCCCGATGGAAGGCTCGAATCGCCTCGCCCACCCCTTCCCGGATGGGATCGGCCATGCCCACCAGCCCCAGCCAGACCAGTTGTTCGGGTTCGTCAAAAATGGCCTCATCCGCTCCCCGGGAACAGGCCACCCCCAAGACCCGCAGGGCCTGTCCGGCCATCTCCTCGTTCTCAGACTCGATGCGCTGCCGGTCTTCCTCGGTGAGCGGCAACTTGCGGCCATCCTCGAGATGCCAGGAACAGAGGCCCAGGACTTCCAGGGGGTTGCCTTTGAGGCCGAAGAGTTTCCCGGCGGGCGGATCATCGTGCAGCGTTCCCATAAAGAGGCGGTTTTCGGAGCGGTAATTCACCCTGAGCAAGGGATAACGCCTCCTCAGGTCGGTAACGTCGAGCCCCATCAGGATCGCCAGGTGCACCAGGGCGCCTTCCGTGGGGGTGCCCCGGAGCACATAATCCCCGCCTTCCTGATAAATTTCGATTTCATTGCAGAGTACCGAGATCTGCAGGAGTTGCTCCAGTTCCTCGCAGGCGAAGGGAGCCAGAGGCCCTTCCGGCCCCCAGAATTTATCCTCCGCCACCTTGATGGTCTTCATGCCGGTAAATATCCGGAGCACGGACATCTGATTGCGGGTGATGGTGCCGGTTTTATCCAGACAGACGGTCTGGACGGCCCCCAGGGTTTCCACCGCGTTCAGATGGCGGATCAGGACATGGTGCTTGCGCATGTCCCGGATGCCCAGGGCCAGGGTGGTGGTGGCCGCGGCCGGCAGCCCTTCCGGCACCGCGGCCGCGGCCAGGCAGATGGAGGTGCGCAGCATCTCCAGCCAGCCGTAGCCCCACATGAAGCCCATGACAAAGACCACCCCGGAAATCCCGCAACAGAGCAGCACCAGTTGATCGCCCAACTGGCCGAGCTGCCTTTCCAGGGGGGTGTCGGGGCTGGTGGCGGCGCCGATCATAGACTGGATCAGGCCGATTTCCGTATAACTCCCGGTGGCCACCACCACCGCCAGACCCTCTCCCCCCGTGACCAGGGTGCCCATGAAGACCAGGTTGACCCGGTCTCCCAGGGGGATATTTTCCCGTTCCAGGACCCGGGTATCTTTCGTCACCGGCAGGCTTTCCCCGGTCAGGGCCGACTCATCCACGGACAGGTGGTTGGCCTCCAGCAGGCGCGCGATCGGCAGCCACGTAAGTGCCGGGGCGGAGCACCAGGAGGTCCCCAAAGGTCACTTCTTCGGAAGGGATTTCGGTCAACCGGCCTTCCCGCCTGACCAGGGCCGCGGGCCGCACCAGGGTTTGCAGGGAGCGGATGGTCTTTTCGGATTCGCTTTCGGTCTTATAGCCGATGAAGGCATTGGCGACCACCACGCCGGCAATCAACACGGCGTCGACCATGCCTCCGGTGAAGACGGAAAGACCCGCGGCCGCGCCCAGGAGGTACACCGGGAGGGAATTGAACTGCTCGAAGAAGATCCCCCAACCGGACCGGGGCTCGGCTTCCGGCAAGAGGTTGGCGCCGTATTTCTGGCGATTCCTCTCGACCGCCTTGAGGGACAGTCCCGTTTCCCTGGAGGTTTGCCATCTGGCCAACACCGCCTCGGCGGCAAGATTGTGCCAGGGCTCGGCCTGGTACCCCTCCGGATAGGCGAAGAGACCCTTGAACCGGTCTAAGACACCGGGCTGAACTTCCTGGTCGGCGGCCCCCGGGGATTTATTGAGGACGGTAACTGGAAAAGCCGGCGGGGATTCCCCCTGGCATTCGGAGACGATCCCTTCGATCAAGGCCGCGATGGTTTGCGGGGTGTTGCCCGAATTGTAGCAGACCAGGACGTTGCCGGTGCGGGCGTTGGCCGAGGCCAGGGAGATATCCTGCAGCCGCGCCAGCCTGGCAGCCAGCAGCTTCTCCAGGGATTTCGAGCGATACAGGCCTTCAACCTTAAACCTCGCCCTTCCCGCCACCGCGGTATGTATCGCTTCGACCATCTGGTCTTAATATCCTCGGCTCAATTCTAAAAAAATCTTGACCAGCTCTTCAGGCCGGTTTCCACTTCTCATCTTTGTCCGGCTTTTCCGCCTTTGCCGGCTTCTTCTCAGCTTCGGGAGCCGGCTTGCCGGCGGCGGGGGCTTCCGCCTTGGATTTCGGCCAGGCGGCGCAGGCCACGTCCTTGAGGCCGGAGACCGCGCCCACCAGGATGCCGCTGACGGCCTTAACGGCTGACTGCCCCAGGGTGCCCGCGGCGTCGATGGCTCCGCCCACCGCGGCCTTGGTGACTTCGCCCACATTGCCGCCGATCTCGGTAGTAGCTTCGATGACGCCGGTTATGGCGCTTTTGGCCACCTGGGCCACGTCTCCGCCGACTTCCGCCGCGCCTTTGACCGCGCCTTTAGCCAGTTGGCCGGCGGCCTTCTCCACATCGCCGCCCACGTCGGCGACGCCCAGGAGAATGCCCTTGGCCACGTCCTTGGTGGTCACCAGCAGGCCGCTGCCCACTTCCTCGGCGGCTTTAAACGCCCCTTTAAAGACGTCCTTGCTGACATTGATGGTCTCGTTGGCCACGCTGCCGGTGCCCTTCAGCACGTCGGTCACGGTGTTGCGGGCCAGATTGACGATCTGGGCCTCGATCTCGCTCAAGCCCTTGAGGCTGCCGACGATGCCGTCCTTCATGGTGGTGCCGGCCGCGCCCAGCATTTCCCCAATACCCTTGCTCTCTTTGGTTTCCTGAGGGGACATATGACCTCCAAAAAATTTGTAGTTAATTCATAAAGTTAAGCATTGTGACATCGATTACAAGTAGCTGCTGCCTGCCATCGAGGTCCCGGAATGGCGCCCCATGGCCGGGCTGAAAGGGAATATTTTTCAGAGAGTCCGGCTCAGCCAGGTGGCAAGTTTGCCGGCGCTAATTTCCGGAAATAAGGAGGAGAACGTCTCCTTCAGCTTGAGCAGAAAGCGGAGAGAGGTCAATTCCCGGTGGTTATAGTCAATCGACACGATGCCCTGGTGGTAGTCGGCCTCCACGCGGTGAATCCCCCGGATGGCCGCAAAGCCATTCTCCACCTCCCGGGCCAGGCTTTGATTGTTTTTCATTTTGGCTATGGCCAGGCTGATCTGGCCCGGACGGGAATCGATGATCTCGATGCCTTCCAAGTTCTGCCCCTCTTTATCGGCTCAAAACAGCTTAAACCCAAATTGTTATGAACGTATTAAATATAGTTATAAATTCCCGGCAAACAATCATAGCGGCGGCGACATATATCGCCCCGCGATAGCTGAGGCCGGGGGGAATAAAGCGCGGCAAAACCCCGGTGGGAAAATCACCTGCGGAGGGAGGGAAAGAACTGCCAACTACTTATAGCAATCTGGCCCCCAATTCAGCGACGCCGGACCTCTCCCCCTTGATCAGGGTGATGTGGCCGGAAATCCCCTCTTCTTTGATTCTTTCGACCAGATAACTCAGGCCGTTGGAAGAGGCGTCCAGATAGGGATGGTCGATCTGTTCCGGGTCGCCGGTGAAGACGATCTTGCTGCCCCGGCCGACCCGGGTCAGGATGGTCTTGATCACATGGGGACTGAGATTCTGGCTTTCATCGCAAATAATGAACTGGCGCGGGATGCTGCGGCCCCGGATATAGGTTAAGGCCTCCAATTCGATCTTGCCGCTGGTGAGCAGATACTCGGTGGAGCCGTTGGGCCGGATATGCTCGTTACAGAGATACTCCAGATTGTCATATATAGGCTGCATCCAGGGGCGGAGCTTGTCTTCCTTATCTCCGGGCAGATAGCCCAGGTCGTTGCCCAACGGCACGATCGGTCTGGTGATGAGCAGGCGGTTATATTTTCCGCCCTCCTCAAAGACCCTTTCCAGACCGGCGGCCAGGGCCAGGATGGTCTTGCCGGTCCCGGCCTTGCCCACTAAAGTAACGATCCTGACACGATCATCCAGCAGCAGTTCCAGGGCAAATTTCTGCTCCTTATTCAGTCCTTTGATGCCGTAAACCGTCTTGCTGTCGTAAGAGAGTCTACTGAGTTTATGCTCGCTGTACTTGGCCAAGGCTGAAATGGAGGGGTTTTCTTCGGACTTGAGAATACAGAACTGGTGGGGGTGCAGATTATCTTGAGCGCAATCGAGGCAGCCTTCTTGATAGAACCGGTCTATCCCCGGCTGCGGGAGATATAACTCCTGGACCCCGGTGTATAACTTGCAGTAATCGACCTTGTCGCTGTAGAAATCCTCCGTCGCGAGCCCCAAAACATCGGCTTTTATCCTCAGGTTCAAATCCTTGGTGACCAGCACCACCGGGCTCTTCTCACTATTCATTAAATTATAGGCCAAAGCCAGGATTCGGTTATCCACAGTATTCAGATCTACCCCATGCAAAAGATCGTAATTCTTAATGCCGTTTAGCTCAATTCTGATGGAACCGCCGCCGGGGAGTCCGACCCCTTCCGCCAGACGCCCCGTCGGCCGCAAATCATCCAACTTTCTGGAAACGTCCCGGGCATTTCGGCCCACCTCATCCCCCCGCCGCTTGATGCGGTCCAATTCTTCAATCACCGAAAGCGGCAAGACGATGGCGTTGTCTTCGAACGAAAATAATGATTCCGGATCGTGCAACAGCACATTGGTATCCAAGATATAGGTCTTCTTCATTCCGCCCCTTCCTCAATTAATCCTGTGTAGGTAAAGGTAAACAACATTCGCCAGGAGAAAATTAACCTCAGGCAGCGTTAATGGACCGCCCGCCCTGGATAGCCGGACGAGTTTATTTTGCCATATACCTGATATTTTAGGAAGGGATTTCCCCCGGAGAGACGTCCTGAGGGCGGCTGGTATAAGTCTGATAGTCTAAGGTCTTACGCAGAATTAACCAAATCTTAACATGAACAATATCAAATTATAACTTTCAGTGGTCAAAATAACTTAAAACCGATTGGGTAAGCTGGAGGGGGTCGATTACCATGATTGCAGATACCTCATATGTTCATGCCTTGGAGGGGAGGCTGCGGATCAAAGTCCCCAAAGTTAAAGGGGCGGTCGAGCAGGCTCAGGAAGTGGAGCGCCACCTGCGCCAGTCCGCCGGGATTGAGGACGTCTCCGCCAATCCCACCACCGGGAACGTCCTGATCCATTACAATTCCCGCCTCATTGACCAGAAGGACATCATCTTTTCCTTAAAAGAAGTGGGTTATCTGTCTCACCCCGGTCACCGGGGCGGCGGGGGGAATAATCCACCTTCAGAACAGTACGGCGTGGTGGAGAAGGTGACTTCCACCGTGGCCGCCACCTTGATGGAATTCGCTCTGAGCCGACTGGTCAGCGCCCTGATTTAAGGAGGACGCGTTTTGTAACGGGGGGGATCAATGTGGTATTTTATCTGCCTGATGATTGGGGCGATCCTGGGTTTCTTAGGCCGCTATTGGTTGATGGAGGTGAAATGCCGGGACTGTGGCACCGAATATCTCGAATATCCCTGATGCGCCAAAAGGTGGGCCGAGTTCAGATGGCGCAGGGAGATCTCCTGCCGCCGTTTTTTTTCGACTATGCCCGACCTCGCCACCGTCTCCTGCTGGGCAACCCCAAGCGCTATCTCACCCTGGGCTTTTACCAGGTCTTCATCCTCGACCAGGTCCCGCCCGCCGTCCTTCAATAAAGAAGACTTAATTCGGTATAACGCTGCCCCGTCGCTACTCAGATTTCTTCTGATAAACGTATTTGGCTCTCACGAATCCGGATAGCCAGCCGAGCAAATATCCATAACACACCGCAGCCACGCCCCTGAAGTGCTCGCCGCCTTTATAGAACCAGGCGATGCCCAGCACCACCGCTAACGCGATAATCACCCTGATAGAATACCTTACCACCGTATTCATCGGTAATTAATCCGAGCCGATCAGACTTTGCTGGCCGGGGGAGTCCCGCTGCCGCCTTCCACCAGCCCCCGGTTCAGCATCACAAAGCTGGCAAAGCCGAACCAGAGCAGGTTGGACCAGGAAGGGGAACTGACCTTCTCAGAGCTCCACAGCCCGCGCAATCCCAGAAAGATCAGGCCCAGGGGCGCCAGGACTTTGAGGTCTAGACCTCCGGTAATTTTTCCTAGCCTTGTATTGATGGCCCCGAAAGTATCGGTGATCCCCCCGGCAATGGCCGACCCGGTCCCCGCGGCGGGGTTTTCCGTCAGGGACATGAGCCCGGCCATCAGGGTGCCGATCTCAATCTCGGGGAAGACTTCCCCCAGGGTCGCCGACAGGATTTCCAGAGAAGCCGTGGAGAATAAATCCTCCAGGTCGTAATGGATCAAGAGGCTGCCGGTGTCGGCCTTGGCCTCGACCTGCTTGATTCCCGGCACCTTGGCGAGCTTCTCCTTGGCCTGGCGGGCCAGGGCCTGGTTGCCCTTAATCCTGGCGACCCTGAGACGCACCCGTCCCGGCAGGGCATGAACTACTTTGAGGCCCTCGATTTCCATCCCTTGCTCCGAAATTGGTTAAGCGGCTGGTTTGACTTCCGAGCCGGCTGCCGCCTCAGCCGCCATGGCGGCCTCGTGCTCGGCCTTGACTTCGGCCACCAGATCGCTGATCTGCTCGCCGGTTTCCGCGGCAAACTCCTTGGCCATGTCCGACAAGACCAGATAGCCCTTAATTAAGGACTTGGCCAACGGCCGGGACACCGCCGCCACGGCGGGGAGAACAATAGGGGCCGCCAGCGCCACCCCTAAAACCACCAAAATGCTGGGCACCGCGCCCTTCAGACCGTTATCCAAAATGGCCATGGCCATCCTCCTTTTCTAAGGCAGTGATTTAGAGTTATAAAAATAGTGATAATTGCACCAAAAATCAATGAGACCCTTCAATATCTAACCGATATATATCAGTATCAGATACGTGAAATTTAGGTAAGCAGCTCTCCCGGGCATTTTGGCAGGGTCTGGTCAAACCGGTCGTCCTGCCTCAGGCAGGCCGGGCGTCGGTCTACGGCGGCAAATTGAGCAAATACTTGCGCAACCAGGGCTATGAGATCAGCCCGG
>CAWCOX010000020.1:0-60393 GCA_963797235.1 uncultured delta proteobacterium | reverse complement strand
ACAATATCCTAACCGATATATATCAGTATAGGATACATGGATTTAGGCAAGCAGATCTCCCAGGCATTTTGGCAGGGTATAGTCAAACTCGTCGTGCTGCATCAGGCGGGCCTGGCGCCGGTCTACGGCGGCAAATTGAGCAAATACCTGCGCAACCAGGGCTATGAGATCAGCCCGGGAAGCCTCTACCCCTTGTTGCATAACCTGGAAAAGGCCAATCTCCTGCATTCCCGGATCAGGATCTTCAAAGGGCGGGTGCGCAAATATTACGAGCTCACCCCTCAAGGGCAAACCTGCCTGGATGCCTTGCGGCAGGAAGTCGGCGCCATGGTCCGGGAGGTCATCCTGGATGGCCTGCCGAAGGTCGTTTCGGTGCTTCCGGGTTAAGTCTCTGCCCCCCTGCTGCTGGCCCCTGCCCCCCTCGCCTCCCGGTTGATTGAAACGGTCCCACCCGCCGAATCCCTTTTTCTACCCTGGACCTCCGGTATTAAACCCTCCTAACACAGTCTTAACAGTCTTAATTATAACAAGTCTGCACACTCAGGCAATAAGCTTCCCTGGGTATTTCGGCCTGAAATAAGAAATAATCAATATTTAACATAAATGAAATATATTTTTAATATAAAACCTGTAGTAATTACTCAACTTGTATCGAGTAACTGACGGCATTAGTTAATTCTATCATTCTAAAACCGAATTAAGGAGGTTAAGACGGATGGGAGATTTTAGCTTAAGCCACAATCTTCTCAAAGATATCTTGGAAGTTGCCAAACCATTCGGTCACAACGAAAAGACCAAAGAGTTGAATTTAGGTTTCGGGTTTATTTATTACGGGTTGGTCAGGGCTTTAAGACCCAAAAATGTTTTAGTAATCGGCTCAGGATATGGCTTCAGCGTGGTCTGTCTGGCCTTGGGGTTAAAGGATAACACCCGCGGCCAGTTAAGATTCGTCGATCCGGCCTACTCTTTATTAAAGGACGGCCCCTTCAGCACGATTGGCGGCCGGGGCGTTTGGAAGGATGAATCTTCCGTCAACGAACATTTTCGGCGCTTCGGGGTGGAGAATATCATTACGCATTATAAGATGCGGAGTGACGAGTTTTTCCCCTCCTATCCCAGCCTCAACCTGCCTCCCCTAGATCTGGCCTTCATCGACGGCAGCCATGCCTATAAGGATGTCAAGTACGATTTCGTCAAGGTTCTGGAGCAGTCCCATAAGAATACCTATATCTTCCTGCACGATACCAACATCTACCTCCGGGAGCTGATCAAGCATGCGGGGGTGAAGAAATGGCTGAAGTTCATCAAGAGGCAAGAGGAAAATTTTGAAGTGATCGATTTTCCTTTTTCTTCGGGTGTCGCCCTCGTTCGGGTCCTGGACCCCTCCGCCTGGAAGAACCTCCATTGACTTACCTGGCCATAGCTCTGCCGCTAACCTTACTATCCGGGTATCTTTACTGGCGCTACATCTGGTTTTTCCGCAATCCCCTCCGAGTCCCGCCCCCGGGAGAGAGCATCGTCAGCCCCGCCGACGGCACCGTGGTCTATGTCAGTAAGGTGGAGCCCCGGCAAGACGTGATCATGATCAAGCAGGGGTTGCCCGCGACTCTCACCGACATCGTCCGGGAAGATTTGCCCACTCCCAAGATTTTGATCGGCATCTTCATGAGCCCCTTCAGCGTCCACTACAATCGCGCCCCTTTGAGCGGCAAGATCAAGTTTATCCGGCATCACGCCGCCCAGGGAAAGAACTACTGCATGGCCCCGATGCATTGGCGCACCTTGCTGAAACGGCTGCCCCTTTATGAAAATTCCCGGCACATTGTGGCCAATGAACGGACCGTAACCAATATGGCCGGCCAATTTAAAGGGGAGACCCTCTCTTATTATGTCGTCCAAATTGCCGGGCGCAGTGTGAACGGCATCGATAGCTACTTTCACCCGGAAGAGAAGATCAACAAAGGCGAGGTCTTCGGCATGATCCGCATCGGCTCGCAGGTGGACCTGGTGGTGCCGCTCCGGCCCGAGATGAGTATCATGGTCCAGCCTGGGGATAAGGTCCGGGCTGGGGAGACCCTCTTAATCGCTTAATCTTGCAAGAAAGGAGGGATTATGAAGATTGATCTGCACGTCCATTCCAAATACTCCACCCGGCCCTCCCAATGGGTCCTGCAAAAATTGGGCTGCCAGGAGTGTTACACGGAGCCCCAGACCCTGTACCGCCTTGCCAAAAAGCGGGGCATGTCCCTGGTGACCATCACGGACCATAACGTCATCGACGGCTGTTTGGAAATCGCCGGCCTCCCCGGCACCTTTATCAGCGAAGAAGTGACCACCTATTTCCCGGAGGACGGCTGCAAGGCCCACGTGCTGGTCTATGAGATCAACGAATCACAACACCGGGAGCTGCAGCAGGCCCGGGAAAATATCTTCGATTTAGTTAACTATCTGCAAGAGAGAGGCATTCCCCATACCTTAGCCCATCCTTTCTGGTCCGTTAACGATCGTTTGACCCCGGAACATTTCGAAAAATTCCTGCTGCTCTTCAAAAATATGGAGCTGAACGGGGCGCGGGACGCCCGCCTGAACGAGTGGTTAAAGGCCCTGCTGTCCCAACTCACCCCGGCGGATATGGAAGCCCTGGCGGCTAAACACGGGATCGCCCCCTGCATGCATAACCCCTGGCAAAAGAATCTGACCGGCGGTTCCGATGACCACAGTTCCCTCAATATTGCCCGGATGTTTACCCAGGTGGAAGGCGCTCGGGATCTGAGGCACTTCTTTCATGGCCTCAATTCCGGCCAGGCCAGGCCCCAGGGGCAGGCCTCCACGCCCTTAACCCTGGGCTACAATCTTTATAGTATCGCCTACCAGTTCTATAAAAAGAAATATGACCTGGGCAGGTATGCCGACTCCAGCCTTTTCATCAATTTTTTCGAGAGGTTTTTGCAGACCAATTTAGCCCCCAAAAGTACGCCCACCAGGTATCAATATTATCGCGACCGGGTCAAATACTTCTTTAAGAGTTCTCCGAAAAGCAGCCAAACCGATCCACTTTTGTCTTTACTGGTCACTGAAGCCACCAAGGCTCCCCGGAAATCACCTGACAAGCCCGGGGAGCAGTGGTTCCGGATACTCAATGACATCTCCACCAATATCCTGAAGCAGTTTAACGAACCTTTCCGCCAGGCGGTGACCGGGGCCAATCTCCTGGATTTGATCCATGCCGTTACCTCTTCGGGGATAATCTATCTGGGCTTGACTCCTTACCTGGCGGCCTTCTCTTCTTTCTCCCAGGACCGCAGCCTCGGAGCGGAAATCATTCGCCATGCCGCGGACCGGCAGACCGGCGGCGGCGCCGATTTGAACGACCACCTCAAGCTTAACCTGGCCCACTTTACCGACACCTTTTATGAAGTCAACGGCGTGGGGCTTACCCTCCGGCGCCAGGCAGAGGCCGCGGTCAGCGCCAATAAAAACTATACCATCATCACCTGCGACGAAACGGCGCAGCCTGAGCGGCCAGGGGTGCACAACTTTGTGCCCATCGGGGTCTTTAATCTGCCTGAATACCCCGAACAGAAACTGTGCCATCCGCCTTTTTTGGAAATCCTCAACTATTGCTATGAACAGAATTTCACCCATATCAAGACCGCCACACCCGGCCCCATGGGACTGGCGGCCTTGGGAGTCGCCCGTCTGCTGCGGCTGCCGATCTGGAGCACCTATCATACCGCCCTGCCCCAGTATGCCCAATATCTTACCGGTGACTCCGCCATGGAGGAGCTGATGTGGAAGTACATCGTCTGGTATTACAATCAGATGGACATCGTCTTCGTGCCCTCCGGCAGCACCGCGGAAGAATTGGCCCAGAGAGGCATCGAGCCGCAGAAGCTCCGCATCTACCCCCGGGGAGTGGATATCGAGCTGTTCCATCCGTCCAAACGTAACGGCGTTTTGGAAAAGCGCTATCAGGTCAAAGACGGTTTGAAGCTCCTTTATGTCGGCCGGGTATCCAAGGAGAAGAACCTGCAACTCCTGGGCAAGGCCTTTAAGTCCCTGGTCCGCAGCCATCCTGAACTCAAATTGTTCATCGTGGGAGACGGCCCTTATCAGGAAGAGATGCGCCGGGAGATGGCCGGCGCCCCCTGCATCTTCACCGGCTACCTGGCCGGGGAGGAACTCGCCGAGGTCTACGCCTCCTGCGACTTGTTCGTCTTTCCCAGCACCACTGACACCTTCGGCAACGTCGTGCTGGAAGCCCAGGCCTCAGGTCTGCCGGTCATTGTCACCGATGCCGGGGGGCCCAAAGAGAATGTCATCGATGGTGAAACCGGGATCATAGTTCCGGGGGACGATGAAGAGAGCCTCCGCCAGGCCATTGACCGGTTGTTGACTCATCCGCAGCGCCTGCAAGAGATGGGTCGGGTGGCCCGGGATTCTGTGAAACAGCGCTCCTTTGCCGCCGCCTTCCACGCCTCGTGGAAGATGTATGAGGAAAAAGCCAATTCCTGCCAATCTTCGGGATAGACTGGCAGGATTGATAACCTCCCCGGTAGTGCGGGCGGCCTCCGGGCACAATGAGCGCCCGCGGGAGGTGAAGGTCTCTTACCTCGAATTCAGGAGGAAAAGTCATGCAGCCTGGCAACATTCTGCTACTTAGCGATGGCTCTCATCTATTTCCCATCCTTAGCCGGTTATTAACCGCAGCCGGCCATCAAGTCACCACCACCCACCAAACCGAGGAAGCCATGCAGCTCCTGCGCAGCCATAATTTCCCTTTAATCATCACCTGCTTGAGCAATGATTGGACCGACACCCGGCCCTTCATCAGGGCAGTCCGGGAACTGAATTCGGAGACCGCGGTCATGATTTTGCGGCCGGGCCCCGAGGTCAGGTCGCCCATCGGCGCCTACCTGATTAAAGATGCCGGGTATAACTTCAAACCCTTGGGCTGGACCGGGCTGAGGCGTCTGGTAGCCAATTGCCTGAGCAACCAAAACTGATTTGCCGTCATACGGGTATTTTAAACATCTAGGGGCGCACCTGGGTCGGCGCCCTCGGACCAAGGGCGGGCCCCTAGGGCCGCCCCTACGGAAAAGCCCCGATTGTGGGCGCAGCAGTATGGCCGTTCCCCGGGATCGGCGGGATGGCGCGAAAGATTATGGGTTGGACGGGCCGGCGGCGGCTGGATTACTGGCGGGGATTAAACCCTCCTATGACGACCACCTCCCCGGTATTGGCTCCAGCGGCCCATCAAAACTACCTGGCTCGGCTTTCCCGTCCAGCTTGGCTTGACCCGCCTTAGTATTTAGGGGAAAGCGCCGCTGACTTTCTTGCACCAGCACCAGCCGCTCTCGGAGCCGCAGGTCGAAGTAAAAGGGGCTCTCCATAAGCATGGCGATTAGTTCTCTCTTCTCCAAGAAATTCTCCAATTTCAGCCAGGCGGCTGCTATCCGCTAATTCATCCTGGTTATCGAAGTACGGCTGGAAGACGTCCTCATCCAGGCGCAGCATCAGGCTGCCGCATTGGGTGCAAATAGCCGTGTGGTCATCGAGACCGGCGACTCTCTGGTCCAAACCCCCACAATCCACACATTGATACTCATAGACCGGCATCAAGCAATTCTCCCCCAGTTTATTTTGCCCTTCCGGCGCCAGCTCCACTCCTGGCGCCCAGACTCAGTCCCCTTAACCTGAGCCCCCAGGTTCCTATTTTCTTTCTTTAATGTTTGGTTATTGTTTACAGAACAATAAGAATTGACCTGACGCGCCGCTAATTGTCCTGCACCAGGACGAAATCGGAGAGGTTAAGCGTGATTTGGGCGGGAGATCTTCAAAAGATTTCTTTCAGGCTGGCATCCGGCCCATGCCGGGCCACAAAATCTTCCGCCTCAGCCCACAATACTTCCCGGGTCCGGCTCTTTGCCGATGACCTTCCGATAGAGTTCGCCCAGCTCATCACGAATATTCTCGATGGCCTGCCTTTCCCGGGAGCTCTCATTAGTGGCAGTATTCATGAACTTCGGCCTTCCTCTGCAAAAGTTACGGCCGGTCGTCAGGTGGAAAAGACCGGCCCATCCGGATACTTGAACTGGAGCCAGCCGCAAATTCTGAGAATCCAATGCCTGGTTTCTCCCACAAACTTCAGCCCCGTGAAACCGGAGCCGGTAAAACGCCATTCCCGACTGGCCGGATCGAAGCAGATTTTGTGGCGGAAGAGCCAAATCTCCCCAGGCGCGTCCAAGGCCTCAGCCGCCTCGATCACATAGTCTAGATGGTGCACGATATCTCCTTGAGAAAAAAACCAAGTCTTCTGCTTGAGCCTCTGGCAGGCATTATCTCCCGCCATTGTTTCCTTCCGGCTTCAGAAATATTAAGAATTCGGTTCCGGTTTGAACCTACCAGTTTTTCTTGTAGGCCACGAACATGAAGGCGTAAATGACGACGGTCATGGCCACGCACACCAGGATTTCTTCCATGTCAGGCTCCTGAGGGTTTTTTGAGCGACCCCCAATCGCAGTCTTAATTATTCAACCGAAACGGCCGGTAATATAGTCTTGGGTTTTTTTATGCGAGGGGTTGCCAAAGATTTTCTGGGTCGGCCCGGACTCAAAGATCCGCCCCTGCCAGAAGAAGGCGGTATAATCGGAGACCCTGGCCGCCTGCTGCATATTATGCGTCACGATGACGATGGTGTAGGTCAACTTCAAGGTGTGGATTAATTCCTCGATTTTGGCCGTGGCAATGGGATCAATGGCCGAGGTGGGCTCATCCATCAATAACACCTCCGGCTCCATGGCCAAGACCCGGGCGAGACACAGCCGCTGCTGCTGGCCGCCGGACAGGGCCGTCCCCGATTGGTTCAAAATGTCCTTTACTTCATCCCAGATGGCGGCCCGGGTTAACGCCTCTTCCACCCGGTCCCGCATTTCGCCCCGCTTCAGGCGATAGTGCATCTTGAGGCCATAGGCCACGTTGTCCAGGATGCTCATGGGAAAGGGCGTGGGTTTCTGGAAGATCATCCCCACTTTGCGGCGCAGTTCCATGAGGTCATAGGAAGGGTCCAGGATATTTTTGCCGTCCAGCAGGATCTCCCCGGTGGCTCGCTGTTCTCCATAAAGCTCATAGATCCGGTTGTAGATGCGGATATGGGTGGATTTGCCGCAGCCGGAGGGCCCGATGATAGCCGTCACCCGGTTGCGGGCAATTTCCATGTTATTGTCAACCAACGCCTGTTGACCTCCATAAAAGAAGTTCACCCGGCGGGCGATGATCTTAATGGACCTTTTCGAACCGGCATAGTCTCCGGTAGATTCTTCATCTCTGGCACCGGCCAGGGGAAAAAGGGTTGGGTCTGCCGTCATGGAATCCATGTCTCTTATTCCTCCGGCCGAAATGGGATGATTTAAGATCAGAACCGCAGTGTCCGCGATTCTTTCAGGAAAGGGCAATGCGGCGCTTTCGGAACGGTCCCTTCCGAGAACATTTCCCTGTATAAAGATTAATCTTGGATTGTTACAGAATTATGAGAGCATGGTTAGGATTTGGATATTTATGGAATCAGCGCCTGAGGGATCGAGAGGCAACGGCCCTTAGATTTTAGGTGGATGGTTCAACCTCTGGGTTCTGCAAACTTCCTGCGGCTGGCTGTAGATGCGGATGGCGCTCTCGCCGACCAAGCGGCAGGCGGTCAAGGCCGGCACCGCGCCGGGACTGGGACCGAATCGGCAGATATGGGCCAGGTCCTCATAGGAGAAATTGCATACCCTAACCTGGAGAGCCAGTGCGAGAGGTAAAAATTTCCCATGAGCCCAGGCAGACTATCCGAAGAATATTGCTGACTAATCTTTTATCAAAGGCTAACACCCCTTAAACAATCATCCGGCAAGATGGACTTATTTCATTTCTGTCGGAGCTGATAATGCTTAGAGGGCTGCAAGACAAGTTTTTCTCCCTCATCCACGAAAATCGTCTGATTTACAACACCTGCTGGGAAGACCCCCGCCTCGACCGGGAGTTGCTGGGCATCACGCCGGCCAGCACCGTCGTCGCCATTACCAGCGCCGGCTGCAATGTGCTGGATTACCTCCTGGACGGACCCGCCGCCATCCATGCGGTGGATGTCAATTTCCGTCAGAACGCGGTCCTCAGCCTCAAGATGGCGCTTTTAGAGGCTGGCGACCAGCAGGCCTTGTTTGCGCTGTTCGGGGAAGGTGGAGCCCCGGCGTATCGGGACATCTACGCCTCGCTCCGGACTTTCTTGCCGGTTTGGGCCCAAGAATTCTGGGATGAAAAAATTGGTTATTTCAATCCAAAGGGACTACGCCATTCCTTCTACTGGCGCAGCGCATCCGGTGATTTTGCCTGGGCTTTCAACAAGATGATGTTGAAAGGCAAAAAACAGAGCCTGGCCCTGGCCCTGCTTGAGGCCGGCTCTCTGGCAGACCAGCAGCGCTGCTATGATCGTTTGGAACCGTACCTGTTCAGTCGGGGAATAACCTGGCTGCTCCGGCAACCCGGGACCATGGCCTTTATTGGCGTCCCCACCGCCCAGCTCCATCTCATCGAGCACCGGTACCCGGACGGGCTCGAAGGTTTTGTGCAAGACAAACTGCGACAAGTTTTTACCGGGGTGCCTATCCGGGACAATTACTTCTGGCGGGTTTACCTCACCGGTTCCTATACTGGCGACTGCTGCCCCTGCTATCTAGAGTGCGAAAATTTCCCCACTCTCCGCCGGCGCCTCGACCGGATCACTATGCACACCGCCACAGTTACCGAATTTTTGCAGGCACATCCCGGGGATTACAGCCATTTCGTCCTCCTGGACCACCAGGATTGGCTGGCCTGGCATGACAATCAGGCCCTCCTGGAAGAATGGAGCCAGATCTTCCGGAACAGTCGGCCGGGCACCAGGATTCTGCTGCGCTCCGCCGGGGTGGATTTGAGCTTTCTCCCCGAAACAGTGACTGCCAGACTGCGATTCTTCCCCGAGCTGACCCAACCCTTACACCAGAGAGACCGGGTAGGCACCTATGGGAGCCTCCACCTGGCGGAGGTGTGCTGATGACCATAGATAATACGGCCGGGGCACAGTTGGCCATTGCCCACTATTACCGGCTTCATGCCAAGATTTACGACCTCACTCGCTGGACCTTTCTGCGCGGCCGGGAGAAGCTGATAAGCCTGGCGGCGGCGAACTGTTATCCCAAAAGTATCCTTGAGGTGGGTTGCGGCACCGGCAAGAACCTCCTGCATCTCGGCGCTCTCTTCCCTGAAGCTCATCTCTGGGGACTGGACCTGTCACCCCATATGCTGGCGCGAGCCCAGCAGAAATTGCAGGGTCTGCGTCAGCCGGTCGCCTTGGTCGAGGCCGCCTACGACCTGCCGGTGGCTCCGGGACGGTTCGATTTGGTGGTTTTTTCTTATGCCCTTTCCATGTTTAATCCCGGCTGGGATGAGGCCTTGCTGACTGCCAGCCGGGATCTCTCCCCCGGAGGCGCCATTGCCGTGGTCGATTTTCATGATTCATCCTCCCAACGCTTCAAGCGCTGGATGGGATTTAACCATGTCCGTCTCGATTCACACCTGCTGCCCCGCCTGCGCCAGCTGTTTCCCTCCGGCGAATCGTCGGTTCCTTCGGCCTTCGGCGGCCTCTGGTCATATTTTCTTTTCATCGGCAAAAACCAGCCTTAAAGTTGTTAAGGAGCCTGACTAAGCCTTGGCAGCCACTTTCCGGTGTGCTCTTGATAAATTCGGTAAGCCGCCCCGAACCTCCCAGCCAAACGAGCCGAAAGGAGCCGAGCAGGATCAGCTGACCGGCATCGCCGTAAGGGTGTTCGCGGTTTTTTTCCTTGATTCCATCAATCTCTGGCCTGGCCCCAATCATCATATCCTGCGATTAGGCGGCATCTCGCGTTTATAGCCCCTCTTTAAAAAAATCCCGCTCATCCAATTGTCCGGTTCCCCCACATTGCGGACATTCGGTTTCCACCCAACCATCACCCGAGCACAGTGGGCAGCCGCCCGGATACCTCTCGGGCATTCCCTGGCATAACGGACATGGTTCGGTGAGCATTTCGGCGCCATCACATTGGGGGCAGACCTGGGTGTCCATAAATTCGCTCTCCATCTCTCCATCCGGCTGGTTAAGGCTGCCGGGGTCTCAAAGGATCATAGTTCTCCATGGAGCCTCTGCTGAAAAGTGAAGGGCTGGGCGATATCAAAGCCCTATAATTTGGGTTTGCCATCAGCCCAGCCGCTTCGGTAGGGGAAAGGGAAACGTCTGCACCATATCGTACGTTTGTGAAGATCAGGTTCGGAGGAAATTAATTATTTATTAAAAGAACTGCGGCGTGAGCCGGCGTTTTGCCGGCAGCTTGCTAAATTGGCGCACGTGAAAATTAGCACAAAATTAACCTCCGCGTCACTCAAGCCAAATAATCCCCTGTTTTAATGGCCTTCACAAGAGGCCTTCGTCAACGCCCCGATAATTTCCCAATTATTAAGGGTACATCAGCCTTCTACGCCGTCGTAGATAGGATGATGGATATGTACCGGTCGCAGTACTAATACATCCATTTCAGGAGGAGGAATCCGATGAACCCGCTGTACAAGAAGCCCCAGGCAATGAGTATCTTCAAGACCGCGCTGGCCGTCTGCTTTATGGTCACCACGGTGATGCCCACGTGTGCCGGGGCGTGTGGATCGAACGCGCCCGCCGAGGTTGACTTGAAGAAATGGGGCGCGATCACCGCCCCGGTTTACGGAACTTCCGAGACCGGCGTTTATGCCGGGGCGGAATTGTTTGCCGGCCCGAACAAGTTCGGCAGTTACTTCGCCGGCGTCATCCCCAACGGCCGCATGGTGAAGCCGGCCGGGACCACCGTGCAGGTGGGCATGAACCCGCTCGGGTCAGTTTTGACCCCCGACCACAAGTTCCTCATCACCACCAATGACGACGAACGCGAGGGCGGTTACGCATCCTATAAGGATCCGGGAGTAAATATCGGCGGCTACTCCATTTCGGTGCTCGACGCGAACAGCATGCAGGTGGTTTCCACCATCACTAAAATTAACGGGGCGGCGTTTAAAGTCTTTATCGGCTTAGCCGCGGCCAGCAATGGCTCCAACGGCTATACCCTGTGGGCCTCGGGCGGCGCCGATAGCGATGTCAAGGTCTTTAGTATTTCAACTGCGGGGGTCATCAGCCAGGACCCGACGACCCCGAAGATTCCCATAGCTCCCATTACCCCCCCCGATAAAAACTTCGTGTCCAATTATTACACCAACTCTTCATTTTGGGCAGGAAAAGCGGTGCCCTCCGGCTTTAGCACCAGCGGGGCGCACATCACCTTCCCGGCGGGCTGCACCCTCAGTCCCGATGGCAAATTCCTGTATGTGGCCTGCAACGGCGATGACAGCGTGGCCGTCATCGACACGAACGCGAAAACGGTGGTGAAGCAGGTGCCGGTGGGTTACTTTCCCTACGGCGTCTCGGTGACCGCTGATGGCACCAAAGTGGCCGTATCCAATTGGGGGGTCACCGAATACAAGTTCGCCAACCCCACCTATGACAACAGCACTCCTCCCAATTTGATTGCCCTGGGGACCACAGGAACCAACCTTCCCGATGGCTTTTTTGTCCCGGTGCAGAGCACAACCGGCAACAATCCCCAAAGCTCTTCCGTCTCCATCCTGAGCGCCCCGGGCGGCGACGGCTCCAAGCTGGCCTTGATGAACTCCATCTTCGAGGGCACCGCCTTGGATATGCTGGATAAAGTGGGCGAAACCCATCCTTCCGCCACGGCCATCGTGCATAAAGGTGGTCAAAATATCCTGTTCGTGACGAAATCCAATGTCGACAGCCTGGGGGTTATCAACCTGAACAATAACACCAAGCTGCCGGATTTTAATCTCTCTCCCATCAAGACCGACCATAGCGATAAAGATCAGGTTCCCCTCTATGGCACTTATCCCAACGCCCTGGTGGTTTCGGCCGATAATGAGCGGATGTATGTGGCGGAAGCCGGGATCAATTCCGTGGCGGTGTTGGACACCAGCAATCCCTTGAAGCCTGAGCTTCTGGGCCGGATCAAGACCAACTGGTATCCCACCGGCCTGGCCCTGAGCAACGATGGCAGATACCTGTACATCGCCAACGCCAAGGGCATCGGTGAAGATATCAACCCCAATATTGTGGTAAGTCCAGTGGGATTGCCCACGGGGCTCGGCTCCGACCCCACGGTGGACTCCAACTACATTTTCGGCAGCGCCCAGAAGGTTGATCTCAAGACCATCGATCTTTGCAGCGACGCGGTGCTGGACAACAATTTCGCCAAGCATGAAAACCAGGACACCAGCGTCGTGCCCCTGGGCGACGGGCCTTCCAAGAAGATCAAGCACGTCATTTTCATCCTCCACGAAAATAAGACCGTCGATTCCGTCCTGGGCAACCTGGGCCATCTGGGCCCGTTCGGCAGCCTCTCTTATAACAACAAGGATGGTTCGGCTTATACGAACCATCAGTTTACCGGGGTTACGGTGAACCTCCAGGCCCTGGCCAGCACGTTTGCCCTGGCCGTCAACAATTATTCCGATTCCGAAGAGAGCGACGCCGGCCACCAATTCTGCGCCTCGGGCACCGCGACGGATTACACCGAAAAGACCCTCCTGGTCAAAAGCGGCCGCGGCTTGCTGGTGAATAAGAACTTCGAACCCGAAGATTACCCGGCCGGCGGCTACATCTTCAACAACTGCGCCCGCAATGGCGTGAGCTTCAAGGACTACGGGGCTATGGTCCGCATTGACGGCACCGACACGGGCACCAACCCCGTTCTGGATGACCCCAACAGCGGCTTACTCGGCTACCCGGTGGTAAACCCTGATGGCACGGTCTCCGATCCCCTGGGAAATCTTGGAGATGTGACCAGTCCCACTTCCGGGTTGGGCCAGTCTTATTTCTTATCACTGCCGGTGCTCGCCATTCTCGGGACCAATAACCCCAATGGCGAACCCCGTCTGGACAAAAACTATCCCGGCTACAATTTCAACATCTCCGACCAGCGCCGGGCCCTGGAGTTCAACGCCGACTTCGACCGGATGGTCAAAACCAACACGCTGCCGCAGTTCCTGTACATTTACCAGCCCAATGACCACACTGGTGGGGTGCAGGCGTCCAACGCCTCTCAAGTAGTCACGAATCCCGCGATGCTGCCGCAGCAGCAGGTGGCTGACAATGACGTGGCCCTGGGCATGGTGGTCAAGCACATCATGCAGAGCCCCATTTACTACAATCACAAGACCGGCGAAGGCTGCGCCATCTTCATCACCGAGGATGACGCCCAATCTTCCCTGGATCATATCCATCCGCATCGCACCCCTCTGACGGTGGTCAGCCCCTACGCCAAGCCCGGACACCTGGCTAAGCGGCACTACTGCACGGCTTCCATCGTCAAGACCGAAGAACTGCTGCTGGGTCTGCCGCCCATGAATCTGGGCGACCTGTTCGCCACGGACCTGCGCGACCTCTTCCAGCCCCATTACAACCAGATAACCGCCGACAAGGTCTCATTGAACGCGAAGATAGACCCCACGACCTCACCGGAAGCCCAGAAGGTCTGGTCGCTGGTCAGCCAACTGGATACTGCCGAGCCTGACGACGACAGCCTCAGGGTTGGCATCTTGGACCGGATGACCATGCAGGCGGCTGATCTCCACAATACCGCGGCCCAGAGCGGCCAACTGAACTCCCAGGACTACAAGGAAGCACAGGATGATCTTTATCAAGCGGCGCTGCAATTGGTGAATAGCGGCGGCGCCACTGACGGCGATTAATTTCCCGCCAGGCACTGCATGACCAGGGCGGCTTCGGCCGCCCTGGTCATTTGCGCCCCGGGTCAAGGCGCCAGGCCAACCCTCCAGCGAACCATGCGCTCCTGAGATTTGTCTAATTATCCAACCTGAAGTGATTCTATAAGAATCAAAAGCGTCAGGTACTGCTATGACCGGAAACTTATCAATTTCCTCAAAACTTGCTATATATGATCCATATGAAGGGTTTTGAAAAACTGCCTCGAGATAGTCGCGGCAAAACTAACCGACCAAGACCGCTATGCCTCTTCCTTTTGCTTTGCTGGCTGTTGCTGCCCATCTGGTCCGCCCTGGCCCAGGAGACTTTGGAATCCCAGGGCCTCAATTTCCGCCTCATCCCCGGCGGCTATTATCTGCTGGGGTCCGCAGTCAGCGAGCCGGGGCGCTTCGCCGACGAAGACACCCCCCACCGGGTCCGGGTGGATGCCTTTTATATCGCCGTCACCGCAACGACTAATGCCCAGTATCGCCGTTTTCTCCAGGCCACGGGCCACCCGGCGCCCCTCTATTGGCAGGACCGGAACCTCAATGGACCCGACCAGCCGGTGGTGGGGGTGAACTGGGATGACGCCGTGGCCTTCTGTAACTGGCTCACCCAGGTGACCGGCGTGCCGCATAATCTGCCCACCGAGGCCCAGTGGGAGGCCGCCGCCCGGGGTGGCCTCACCGGCAAGGCCTATCCCTGGGGGGACGAGGCTCCGGATGCCGATGGGATCTTCCGCGCCAATCTGCACCATGACCACACCGCCAAAGACGGCTTCCTCTTCACCGCCCCGGTGGGCTCCTTCCCGGCCAATGGCTACGGCCTCTTCGATATGGCCGGCAACGTCTCGGAATGGTGCCTGGACCAATATGTGCCGACCGGCTCCGGGCCTTTCAAGCCGGGGCTGCTGCGCCTGCTGAAAGGCGGCTCCTGGTTCTCCCAGGCCCGCGACCTGCGTTGTGCCGCCCGTCAATCCGCCCCGCCCCCATATGCCGACGGCTACATCGGCTTCCGGGTAGTGCGTCCGGCGAATCCTGCCCCGTAATCTACTTGTTTCAAAAAGCAGAGTATTTTATGGAGAACAGCCGCCCTCGGCTGTTCTTTGGCATGCGAGGGCGCCTGCTCCATTTTCTCCTCATTCTGATTTGATTGTTATATGAATTCCCCGACCCAGGGGCGGCTCGCGAGCCGTCTTTACCGGAGATTTTCATTCCTGCATTTTTCTTGACATGATTATGTATAGATGATAATAAGGGTAAGTAGGAGCGTGATAATTACTTTGGCGATAACCTATTGAAATAAGGAGCATAAAATGGCCGAGACCGACTTTGAAAAACTATCCGTGGATGTGGCGGCGCAGGAGATGCTGAAGAAGGCTGCGGCTGAGGGCGTCGAGACGATCTTTGACCGCGCCAAAACCATGAAGCCCTGCCCCATCGGCGCGGAAGGCGCCTGCTGCCGCATCTGCGCCCAGGGTCCCTGCCGGGTGCCGCCGCCCAAGAAGAAGGAAGGCGAGACCGGGGAAGAGAAGAAACAGCGCATGGGTCTGTGCGGCGCCACCGCCGAGACCATCGTGGCCCGGAACTTCGCCCGCATGGTGGCGGCCGGCACCGCGGCCCACAGCGACCACTCCCGCGGCGTGGCCAAGCTCTTCAAAGAGATCGCCCACGGTGAAGCCCCCGGCTACGAAGTCAAGGACGTGGCCAAGCTGAAGAGAGTGGCCAAGGATTGGGACGTGGCCCTCACCGAAGGTGAAGGCGACGACGCCAAAGCCCGCGACAAGCTCGCCATCGCCCAGGACCTGGCCGAAAAGATCCTGAAGGAGTTCGGCCAGCAGGAAGGCGAGATCAACTACGTCCGCCGGGCCCCCAAGAAACGCCAGGAGATCTGGCGGAAAAACGGCGTGGTGCCCCGGGGCATCGACATCGAGGTGGTGGAGCTGATGCACCGCACCCACATGGGCGTGGACCAGGACTACCACAACCTCATCAAGCAGTCCACCCGCTGCGCCCTGGCCGACGGCTGGGCCGGCTCCATGATCTCCACCGACCTGCAGGACATCATGTTCGGCTGCCCCACCCCCATCGCCGGCGAGATCAACCTGGGCGTCCTCAAAGAAGACCACGTCAACGTCGTCATGCACGGCCATGAGCCGCTGCTGCCCGAGATGCTCTACGTGGCGGCCCAGGACCCGGAACTGATCACCTACGCCCAGAACAAGGGCGCCAAGGGCATCCAGCTGGCCGGCATGTGCTGCTCGGCCAACGAGGTCCTGATGCGCCACGGCGTGCCGGTGGTCGGCAACTACCTGCACCAGGAACTGGCGGTGATCACCGGCGCGGTGGACGCCCTGGTGGTGGACGTGCAGTGCGAGATGCAGGCCCTGGAAAGCGTCGCCCAGTGCTATCACACCAAGATCGTCACCACCGACGACCGGGCCAAGATGCCGCTGGCGACCCACATCCCCTTCGACGAGCATCACGCCCTGGACGTGGCCAAACAGATCATCCGCCTGGCCATCGATAACTTCCCCAACCGCAAAGCCCCGGTGCTGATCCCCTCGATCAGCTCCCCCACCGTGGTGGGCTTCAGCTACGAGACCATCCAGTACCTGCTGGGCGGCTCCATCCGCGGCTCCTACTACACCCTGAACGACAACATCATCAACGGCCGGATTCGCGGGATCGCCGGCGTGGTGGGCTGCAACAACTGCCGCACCACCCAGGACAACTCGCATCTCGAGATGATCAAAGAGCTGCTGAAAAACGACGTCATCGTTCTGACCACCGGCTGCGCCGCCATGGCGGCCGGCAAATACGGCCTCCTGACCCCGGAAGCGGCCTCCAAGTACTGCGGCGCCGGCCTGGCCGAGGTCTGCGAGACCGTGGGCATCCCGCCGGTCCTGCACATGGGGGCCTGCGTGGACAACTCCCGCATCCTGATGGCGGCCACCGCCTGCGTCAAGGCCGGCGGCCTGGGCACCGACATCAGCGACCTGCCGGCCGCGGGCGCCGCGCCGGAATGGATGAGCGAGAAGGCCGTCGCCATTGGCCAGTACTTCGTGGCCTCCGGCGTCTACACCGTCTTCGGCGTCACCTGGCCCACCACGGGCTCGGAGATCCTCACCGACTACCTCTTCAAGGGATTTGAAGAAGAATACGGCGGCAAGTGGGACTTCGAGATCGATCCGATCCTGGCGGCCAAGAAGATGATCGCCCACATCGACCTGAAACGGCAGGCCCTGGGTATCGACAAGGCCCGGGAGCGGGTGCTCATGGATATGGAGATGCGCCGCACCATGGACGCCGCCGCCGCCGGCGAAGAGCATTAACCAAAGCGACAGGGGACGGGGGACAGGAGACCGGGGCAAATTGCCATCCCCGGTCCCCGTCTCCGGTCTCCGGTCTTTCCGGCCCCCCAAACCCCCTCCCCAACCCCATATATTTTTGTAGGGGCGGACCTGTGTGTCCGCCCTTTGTTATTGTTGCCGCACCCGCTTCCTCTTTATCCCCTCTCCCCCCATGGGGCAAGAGGGTGAGGGGGAAGTAATCCCTGTGCCGCTCCCCTTGGTAAAACCGTACCGGGACCCAAGTTGCCCCGGCTTTTTCAGTCAATTTAACCCCTTGTAGGGGGGGACCTATGTGTCCCCCCTTCTTCTTTTTCACAGTTGCAATTAGCCCACCACCGGAGTAAAAGAAGAGATGGCCGGACAACCTGAAAAACCCCACTATCACGGCCACCGGGCCCGCCTCCGAAATCGCTTTCTCCTGGGCGGGGCCGGGGCCTTGCAAGACTACGAACTGCTGGAGCTGCTGCTCACCTTTGCCATCCCCTACTCCGACGTCAAACCCCTGGCCAAGAGCCTGATCGCCCATTTCGGCTCCTTCACCCGGGTCTTTGACGCCACCCCGGAAGCCCTGGCCGAGGTTCCCGGCATCCGGGAATACTCCGCGGTGCTCATCCGCCTGGTGAAGGCCTGCGCCGAATATTATCTGAAGGAAGGGGTGCTGGACCGGCAAAAGATTTCCTCCCTCAGCACCCTGGTGGACTACTGCCGCACCGCCATGGGGGGCCTGGCCGATGAGCAGTTCCGGGTCATCTTCCTCAACAGCCAGAACGAAATCATCGCCGCAGAGATCGTCCAGGAGGGCACCGTCAACCAGACGGTGGTCTACCCCCGCAAGGTCCTGGAACTGGCCCTGAAACACAAGGCCACCGGCCTCATCCTGGTGCACAACCACCCCAGCGGCAACCTCACCCCCTCAGCCGCCGACCTGGAACTGACCCGCTCCCTGGTCAAGGCCAGCCGCGCCCTCAACCTGACGGTCCACGACCACCTGATCATCGGCCGCCACGGCTATTTGAGTCTGGCGGAGAAAGGGCTGTTATAATCGGGTGACAGTAATTCAGTAATTGTTGAAACATTGGTTTTACTATGTTCTTATTTTGATTTGTGAGGCGGCAATGCAGTTAGGGAAAGAGATGTTAATAGGTAGGAGAACTAAAATCTTGCTGTTGTCTTTCCTGGTTGTTTCAGCCCTGCTGCTAAAACTTGGCCAGTTCAAGAGCGCGACTGGAAAAGATTTCTTACAATTCTGGTGGGTAGCCCAGGCCCAGGTATCTAGTAGCCCACGCTTAGAAAATCCATATATTGCCATGGACCAATATGGCCGGATTCTAAAAGAAGCGGTTCAGAATTCCACCGACCTTCGTTTTCAAGAGGCCGAGGCCTCTCGGGAACAATGGGTATTGAACCAAACGCCACTATGCTACTTGCTTTTCGCCTATTTCCCGGCTGATTATTCTACAGCCTTCGGCATTTTCTACACTCTGGCTATCCTCTTGTTCCTGGCGTCTTTTATCTTATTGAGTTCAGTGTACCGGGGGGATTGGTTCTGGTTTCTTTTCCTTGGGTTAATCCTGGTGATAATTTATGATCCACTGTTGACCGACCTCGACGTCGGCAACCTTAATGCTGTGCAACTTTTTGGCTTGGCTCTGAGCCTTTGGCTGGCGGAGAGGTTAACGGAGCGCCGCCGATTACTGCCAACGGCCATCGCCTTTCCCTGCCTTCTGGCTTTTTTGATCCTGCTTAAGCCCAATTTGCTGCCGATCATCCTGCTCCTCGGGGCGCATGTCTGGGCGCGCCACGGCTTTCGGGCTTTTGCCCAGGCCGGGCTCTGGGGCGCGGCCTTCGGATCCTTGCTGATCATCCTGTCTTGCCTGTGGTTCCATTCCGGGGGAGTCTGGCTCGATTGGTTCAAGTATGCCCGCAGCTTGGATCAACCAACCTTATTGGCCAAAATCAAACTGGCCAACTTCAGCCCGGCTATCCTGTTATCGCAGGCCTTGGGAACCTCCCTCTCCGGCACGGTGGCGGCCCTGGCTACCGGACTCGGCACCCTATTGGCGCTGGCTCTGGTGCCGGCTATGCCCTGCGGAGACCGGGGCTTGGGCGGCTGGTGGCGGGCCGCGGTCGGAGCACTCCGGGACCCCAACCTCTGTATCGCCATCGGGGTGCTGGCCTTGTTGATCGTTTCGCCCCTGGTCTGGATTCATTATTATGTGCTTGCCCTCCTGCCGGCTTCCTGGCTCCTTTGGAATCACGACCGGCGCCTGGCCAACCTGGCCGGAGGGCTAACCATTTTCTTGGCCTCCGGCCTCTTGTTGAAACTCATTCCACTTTACTTCTGGGGAATGTGGGTGGCCTGGTTTTATGCATTTACCTCAATTCCTTTGCTGGTCGGGGTGTTGGCCTTGATGGCCGCAGAGAAATGCCGGCCAGGGCTGGCTGAATCTGCAGGGCCTGGGGCAGAGGGGGAACTGGCGAGCGCCGGGTAATGTGCAGATCGCAAAATTACCCTTTTTCCAAAATCAAGGAAAGATGCGTTCCTGCCTCGCAGCAGGGCATTTTAGCCTTCACCCTGCGGGGAGGCGTTTTGAATCGGTCAAGGCGTGCCTGAATATCGGCGGATTTTGGCAGGGGAGCAGCAGCTTGATCATCAGGATATCGGTCAACTTTTTTAAGTCCACTTGATAAGTGCCTTGCTCGATTTCTCTCTGCAAGCGCGCTAATTTTTTCTCCCGCGCTGGCACAGATGGGAAGGCCTCATATGATATCGGACGCTTTGGGCTATGCTTTTTCATTTTGCCAACCGGTTATTTATTTTTAAACCCAAGTTACACGCTTAGATTTAACTCCGCCATGGGCGAAATAACCATTTGCCGATAGGTAAAATTGACCATTTGCCTCTGTAAGCCTGTTTAAGTTTCCTGACAGATCCACAAATATAAGATAAAGTGGTGAATATAAAGTTGGAGTTGAGCAGGAGGCGGTTTATCAAAGCGCGGATCATCGGGTCAAGCATTAGTAGCACGGACGAGCAGCCGGAGATTATAGCCAAGCTGCTGGACTCTGCTATTTAGGTTCACCCGTTTAACTGCTATTTTTTGCCGTTATGTTTAACTTGGATTAAATTTTATTTATGATTCCCGAAAACGTTATTACTAAAATTGCGGCCATCGTCGGCCCGGAGCATCTCCTCACCGCCCCCGAGGACTGCTGGACCTATGCCTATGACGCCACGGACCAGGCCCGGGCGCCGGAAGCGGTGGTCTTTCCGGGGTCGGCGGCGGAAATCTCGCAAATTATCAGGCTGGCCAATGAGCAGCGCTTTGCCGTCACCCCCCGGGGCGCGGGGACCGGCCGCAGCGGCGGGGCCGTGCCCATTACCGGCGGGGTGGTCCTGGTCCTGACCCGGCTGAACCGCATTCTCGAAATCAATCGGGACGACTTCTTGGCGGTGGTGGAGCCCGGCGTCATCCTGGGCCGTCTGAAACGGGAGGTGGAAGCCCAGGGCCTCTACTACCCGCCGGACCCGGCCAGCGCCGAGTTCTGCACCATCGGCGGCAACGTCGCCGAATGCGCCGGCGGCGCGGTGGCGGTGCAGTGGGGCGTCACCCGGGACTACGTCCTGGGGCTGGAGGTGGTCCTGCCCACCGGCGAGCTCATCGCAGCCGGCAGCCGCACCATGAAAGGCGTGGTGGGCTACGACCTGACCCGGCTGTTTCTGGGGTCGGAGGGCACCCTGGGGGTGATCACCCGCGTCATCCTGCGGCTGGTGGCCAAACCCGCGGCCCGGCAGACCCTGGCCGCGGGCTTCGAGAGCCTGACCGCCGCGGCCCGGGCCGTGAGCCGGATTCTCACCGCGGGGCTCGCCCCCACCGCCCTGGAGTTCATGGACCGGACCACCCTGGACTGCGTCCGGGAGCTGCTGCCCTTTGAGGTGCCGGCCGCGGCCCAAGCCCTGCTGCTGGTGGCGGTGGAGGGCCATCCCCACGACGTGGCGGAGCGGGCCGCGGCCATCGCCCGGTTCTGCCGGGAGCAGGGCGCCGCCCCTGTGCTCCAGGCCCAAACCGCGGCCGAGGCGGACGACCTCTGGAAGGCCCGTAAGGTGGTCTCGCCGGCCCTGCTCCGGGTGAAGCCCAACAAGGTGAGCGAAGACGTGGTGGTGCCCCTGGGCGCGATCCCGGCCTTGATCGACGGCCTCCAAAAAATCTCCCGGCGCCGGGGCCTGATCATCCCCTGTTACGGCCACGCCGGGGACGGCAACATCCATGTCAACGTGCTCTATGACCGCAAGGTCGACGCTGAACGCCAGGCGGTGAGCCCCACGGTGGTG
This sequence comes from uncultured delta proteobacterium, assembly GCA_963797235.1. Classification (GTDB taxonomy): domain Bacteria; phylum Desulfobacterota; class Desulfobaccia; order Desulfobaccales; family 0-14-0-80-60-11; genus JAPLJC01. The sequence continues at coordinate 38,853 of CAWCOX010000020.1, read as the reverse complement.
GAGATCTTCGCCCTGACCCGCCAACTAAGCGGCACCCTGTCGGGCGAGCACGGCATCGGTCTCACCAAGGCCCCGTACCTGGGGATGGAGCTTTCCGAGGCGGCCATTGCCTTGCAGCGGCGGCTGAAGCTGGCCTTCGATCCCAACCACATCATGAATCCCGGCAAGATCTTCCCCGAGACCACCGATGCCGGCCCTTGATTTGCGCCGGGTGATCCGCCGCTTGCTGACCGGCTGGTCGTACAACTATCTGGCGCTGCCGCGGCTGGCCTCTCCGGAAGATTCCCCGGGATAATGATTTCGACCGGGAGGCGGAAAGAGAAGCGGAAAGAGAAATAGTTCCCGGAGGGTTAAAGAAATATTTATTGCTTGACAAAATTTTCACAATCGCATACCTTTGAACATGCTTTAAACCAAAAAAACCGGCGATCAAATATCGAAGGAGGATATTTCGGCATGGCCACAGTAGAATTCAAAGGCAAGACTTTTACGGTAGACGAAGACGGCTTCCTGGAAAACCTGGACCAGTGGAACACGGAATGGGTTGATTACGTTAAAGAGTCCGAGGGCATCGCGGAACTGAACGAGGAGCATTGGAAAGTGATCAACATGCTCCAGGACTACTACAAAAAGAACGGTATCGCCCCCATGGTCCGGATTCTTTCCAAGGTGACTGGCTTCAAACTGAAACATATCTACGAGCTGTTCCCCTCAGGACCTGGAAAAGGCGCCTGCAAAATGGCGGGATTGGCGAAACCCACCGGTTGCGTCTAAAGCCGTTCCTCCTTTTTAGATAAGAGGCAAAATCACCGAAGCAGATTCCCCTGAGGGAATCTGCTTCGCGTGTTAAGATACGGCTAGGGATGAAGATCCAATTGACTTTTGCCTCGTTTCCCGCTACATTTCCACAATAAATTACCTCTCTCCAGCAGAAAAACTAGTCACACCGCCAAATGACGGCAGGCGGACGGCGTGACTTGAACCCTTGAGTTCCGCCCGGTTTGAATTAACCCTCACGAGGAGCAGGCGCATGGCTCACCCCATTCATAAGATCCTTTTCATCGAACCCCGGGCCCCCCGGGAACATATCTTCAGCCGGGTGGCCATTCCGCGCCTGGGGTCGCTGCTGTTGGGCACCATCTTGAGAGGCAAGGGCCTGGAGGTCAAGGTGGTAGTCGAAGAGTTGTCCGCCCCGGACTACGCTACCTTAGATTTCGATCCGGATTTGGTCTGCATCTCCAGCATCTCTTCCACCGCCCCCCGGGCCTATGAATTGGCGGATTTTTACCGCCAACAGGGCAAGACGGTGGTGCTGGGAGGGGCCCATTCCAGTTTTCTTCCCGAGGAAGGCCTCGACCATGCCGATTACATCATTTGCGGCGAAGGCGAAGGGGCCTTGCCGGAGCTGGTGGACGCCCTGGCCAGCGGCAGCGACCCCAGCGGCATCCAGAATCTCTGTTTTCGTCAGGGCGAGACCATCGTCCAGAATCCCTGGCGCCCCTTGGTGGCGGACCTGGACTCCCTGCCCATCCCGGATTACGGCCTGATCCACGGCTGGAAGGCCAAGAAGGGCAAAGGCGTCGTCTCCATCGCCACCTCCCGGGGCTGTCCCTTTAATTGCAGCTTCTGTTCGGTGATCATCCTCTTCGGCCGCCAACACCGGGTCAACTCGGTGGACCGCGTCATGGCGGAGATTCGCCAAAACGGCCTCCAGGCCAACCACGTCTTCTTCTGCGACGACAACTTCACCGCCAACCGGGCCCGCACTAAGGAATTGTGCGAACGGATCATTAAAGAAAAAATCAAGATCGAATGGAGCGCCCAGGTGCGGACCGAAGCGGCCAAGGACCCGGAACTCCTGGACCTCATGGCCAAAAGCGGCTGCTTTGCCGTGTTCGTGGGCCTGGAATCCATCAACCCGGCCACCTTGAAGGCCTACAACAAGTCCCAGACGGTGGAAGGCCTCAAGGAGTCGGTGGTTAATTTCCATCGCCACGGCATCAACGTCCACGGCATGTTCGTCTTCGGCGCCGAAGAGGACCACTACCAGGTGATCCGGGACACGGTCAAGGTCTCCCGGGAGTTGGACCTGGACTCCCTGCAATACCTGATCCTGACGCCGGTGCCGGGTACGCCGTTCTATAAGGAAATGGAGGCCCAAAACCGCATCATCTGCCGGGACTGGAGTCAGTACGACGGGCACCACACCGTTTTCCAGCCGCGCCAGTTTACGCCTTATGAACTCCAGATGGAGACCAACCGGGCCCATAAAAAGTTTTACTCCTGGCCCTCGGTGCTCAAGCGCCTCGTGGCCCGGGACCTGTTTTACGCTTATTTGAAGGCCTACGCCCGCATCCTCTTGTGGAAGTCCAACTCCAAGAAAAACCAGTACTTCCGGCAGCTCAAGGAGCGGCTCTTCGTCCAGGCCCGGCAATTGCGCCAGTTCCTGCCCGGCGGCGATAACGTCCCCCGAGTGGGGATTCCGGCGGACATCTGGAAACTGGGCCCCTGGGAGACCGGCCCTCGGGAATTCCTGCTGCGCTTCTTGCGGCACCTCGGGGTGGAGGTGGTGCAGGAAGGCGGCGGCTGCGACGTGCCCGAGGCCGGCCCCCTGGCCGCGGTGAAATGCGAAATCGCCAAACTCCAGGAAAAGGCCGACCTGGTGCTGCTGCCCCTGTGGCAGGGACTGGGCGACGCGGCTCAAAAGATGAAGGACGTGCCCCAGGAACTGGCCCAGGAGACCATGGCCCGCCTCATGGCCCTGGAATTCAGCTCCGCCTCGTTTTATACCGCCTGCATGGAACTGGGCCTCTGCTTCCGGAAACGGCTGAAGCGGATCAGACGCATCTACTTCCAGACCCTGGCCGAGGTAGGCGGGCAGATTTAGGAATTTTCCTTGCAATGGTGGGGCGGGTATCCCACCCGCCTTCGGGGCGACCCTCCGGGTCGCCCTTTTTTTTCTGCTGGGGCAAGCGCTCATCGTGGGGCGGGCGTCCCGCCCGCCTCTTTTTTCTGCTGGGGCAGGCGTCCCCGCCTGCCGTAGGGGTGGTTCTCGAACCGCCCTTTTTCCCGTTCCCAAGCTCCACTTTGGGAGGCCGTAGGGTGCGTCCTACGCACCATTCCTCCCTCTCGTTCCCAATCTCCTGCTTGGGGACCAGATAATAAGTGCCGCTTTCCAGGCGAGGTCTTGTAGGGGCGGCTCGCGAGCCGCCCCTACACTGATTTCGGGTTCCCCAGCTCCTGCTCAGGAATGAGATCATCTCTGCGGCTTGTCTTTGCGTCTTTGCGCCTTGGCGTGAGGCCTATCTTTCAACTTCCCAAATTCGCGAAAATCCAAGAAAAGATTGACAATCGCCCGGCAGGAATGATAAATTTTGGTTGATCTTTTTACCCAGGGCTTGGATCCGGCCGCAGACGGACCGAGACTCGACGGGCGGTACTGAAACCCCCTGAGAATCGGCCGGGGGTTTGTTTTTTTTATGAAGATAGTGAGCGATCCCAGGGAGATTCGGGCCCGGGCAGCCGAATGGCGCGGCTCGGGGCGGAAGATTGCCCTGGTGCCCACCATGGGCTACTTCCACCGGGGGCACCTGAGCCTCATGGGGTACGGCAAGACCGCCGGCGACCGCCTGGTGGTGAGCCTCTTCGTCAACCCCGCGCAGTTCGGCCCCAGTGAGGACCTGGAGCAATATCCCCGGGACCTGGAGCGGGACGCGGCCCTGGCCGATGCTGCCGGGGCGGACGTGCTCTATACCCCGGCGCCCGCGGCCATGTATCCCCCGGGCTATCAGACTTACGTCGAGGTGGAGCAGCTCTCCCAGGGCCTCTGCGGCGCCTCCCGGCCGGGTCACTTCCGGGGCGTAGCCACCGTGGTGCTGAAACTGTTCAACCAGGTGCAGCCCGATATCGCCGTCTTCGGCGAAAAGGACTATCAGCAACTGGCCGTCATCAAAAGGCTGGCCGCCGACCTGGACCTGGCGGTCGAGGTGGTGGGCCGGCCCATCGTGCGCGAGCCGGACGGCCTGGCCCTGAGTTCGAGAAATACTTATCTGAATAAAAATGAGCGGGCCGCGGCCCTGTGTCTCTACCGCAGCCTCATCGCCGCCCGGGAATTAGTAGTTTCCGGCGCCAAGCACCGGGACCACATCCTGGAGGCGGTTCGCCAGATGATTAGCAGCACCCCCCACACCCGCGTCGATTACCTGGCCCTGGTGGACCCGGCGACCCTGCGGGAAGTGGAGACCATAACCGGCGAGGCCCGCCTGCTCCTGGCGGTCTGGGTGGGCCACACCCGCCTCCTGGACAATACCCTGCTTTCGGAGAGCCGTTTATGTTGCGTGTAATGATGAAATCCAAAATCCACCGGGCCACCGTCACCCAGGCCGACCTGCATTACGAAGGATCGCTCACCATTTCCGCCGAATTGATGCAGGCCGCAAATATTCTGCCCTACGAGATGGTCCACGTCTATAACGTCAGCAACGGCGAACGTTTCGAGACCTACGCCCTGGAAGGCGAGGCCGACAGCGGCATCATCTGTTTGAACGGCGCCGCGGCCCGCAAAGGGGCCCCGGGCGACCTGATCATCATCACCACCTACGCCACCTATGATGCGGCTGAGCTCAAAGAGCACGAGCCCATCGTGGTCATGGTGGACCGGCATAATCGCCTGAAAGATACCTCCTCTGCCGAAAAACCTCTGGCATTTTTCTCCTTGCCCGGTTAAAATTGATCGGTTTAACGTGGGATTTCCTCGCGTTTTTACTCGTGCTTTTACTATTTTTGTAAAGGAGTCTCAGAAGAATGGCCAGATCTTTTCTATTCACCTCGGAGTCGGTTACCGAGGGGCATCCCGACAAGGTGGCGGACCAGATTTCCGACTCCATTCTCGATGCCATCTTAGCGCAAGACAAATACGCCCGGGTGGCCTGCGAGACCATGGTGACCACCGGCTTGGCCATGATCGCCGGCGAAATCACCACCACCGCTCGGATCGATTATCCCGACATCGTCCGCCAGACCATCAAAGAGATCGGCTATAACGACTCCTCCATGGGCTTCGACTGGGAAACCTGCGCCGTGCTCACCTCCGTCGACCGGCAGTCTCCGGATATCGCCCAGGGCGTGGAAGGCCGGGGCCTCTCCCCCGAACAGGGCGCCGGCGACCAGGGCCTGATGTTCGGCTATGCCTCCACCTCCACCGAAAATTTCATGCCCATGCCCATCTGGTATGCCCACCGCCTGGCGGAACGCCTGGCCAGGGTGCGGAAGGACGGCACCCTGCCCTGGCTGCGCCCGGACGGCAAGACCCAGGTGACCGTGCGCTACGAAGACGGCCAGCCCAAAAACATCCATACCGTGGTCATCGCCGCCCAGCACAACCCGGAAATTACCTACAAAGACCTGGAAGAAGCCATCATTGAGCAAGTGATCAAGAAGGTTATTCCGGCCGATCTCCTGGTGGACACCAAGTTCCTGATCAACACCACCGGCCGCTTTGTGGTAGGCGGACCCTTGGGCGACTGCGGTATCACTGGCCGCAAGATCATCGTCGACACCTACGGCGGCCGCGGCTACCACGGCGGCGGCGCCTTCTCCGGCAAAGACCCCACCAAGGTGGACCGCACCACTTCCTACATGCTGCGCCATGTGGCCAAGAACGTGGTGGCCGCGGGCCTGGCCAAACGCTGCGAGGTCCAGGTGGCCTATTCCATCGGCCTGCCCGACCCGCTGTCCATCATGGTCTACACTTACGACACCGCGGTCATCTCGGAAGACAAACTCCTCGAGATCATCAAGGAAACCTTCAGCTTCAAACCCGCCGCCATGATCCAATATCTGGATCTGCAGCGGCCCATCTTTAAAAAGACCGCGGCTTACGGGCATTTCGGCCGCACCGACCCGGATTTCACCTGGGAATACGTCAATAAGATCGACGTCCTGCGGGAAAAGGCCGGCCTCAAAGGCCCCTCCCCCATCTGCATCTGCCAGCCGCAGGCTGTGGCCGCAAAATAGCGAGGAACTCATGGATTACGATGTCAAAGATATAAGTCTGGCCGACAAAGGGCGCTTGCGGGTGGAGTGGGCCCGGCGCGACATGCCGGTGCTGAATGCCATCCGGGAGCGTTTCGAACGGGAACAACCCCTGAAAGGGCTGCGGATCGCCGCCTGCCTCCACGTCACCACCGAGACGGGAGTGCTGGCGGCCACCTTGAAGGCCGGCGGCGCCACGGTGCATGTCTGCGCCTCCAATCCCCTGAGCACCCAGGACGACGTGGCCGCCTACCTGGCCAAGTATGAAGGCATCCCCACCTTCGCCATCAAGGGCGAAGACGGCGACACCTACTACCGGCACCTCAACCAGGCCCTGGACGTCAAACCCCAGATGACCATGGACGACGGCGCCGATATCGTCTTTACCGTGCATACCAAGCGCCAGGAGCTGCTCGCCGGGATCTTCGCCGGCACCGAGGAGACCACCACCGGCGTCATCCGCCTCAAGGCCATGGCCGCCGACGGGGTGCTGAAATACCCCATCATCGCGGTCAACGACGCCATGACCAAGTATCTCTTCGACAACCGCTACGGCACCGGCCAGAGCACCCTGGACGGCATCCTGCGGGCCACCAACCGCCTCATGTCCGGCAACATCTTCGTGGTGGCGGGCTACGGCTGGTGCGGCCGCGGTCTGGCCATGCGGGCCCGGGGTATGGGCGCCCGGGTCGTCGTCACCGAGGTCGATCCCCTTAAGGGCCTGGAAGCCATCATGGACGGCTACGAAGTCCTGCCCATGGCCCAGGCCGCCAAGATCGGCGACATCTTCTGCACCCTCACCGGCGACATCCACGTCCTCCGGGAAGAGCATTTCCAGGTAATGAAAGACGGCGCCATCCTCTGCCAATTCCGGCCATTTCAACGTTGAGATCGATATCGACGCCTTAATCGGGCTCAGCACCGCCCACCGGCCCATCCGGGATTTCGTGGAAGAATACACCCTGAAGAACGGCCGCCACCTCTATCTGCTGGCCGAAGGCCGCCTGGTGAACCTGTCCGCGGCCGAGGGCCACCCTTCCGCGGTCATGGACATGAGCTTCGCCAACCAGGCCCTGGCCTCGGAATTCATCTCCAAGAACCACGCCAGCTTCGAGAAGCAGGTCTATCCGGTGCCGGCAGCCATCGACAAGGAAATCGCCCGCCTGAAACTGGCGGCCATGCAGGTGGATATCGACACCCTGACGCCCGAGCAGGAAAAATACCTGGCGTCCTACGATCTGGGGACTTGAAAGTTGTCTCCCGATAATTAAAAGTAATTGTGGGGGCGGGTTTTAAACCCGCCCCTACTTTAAGCAGGCGAGGTATTGGATATGCCGGCGATCAAATTCGGCACCTCCGGCTGGCGGGGGATTATGGCGGAAGATTTCACCTTCCCCAACGCCCGCCTGGTCTGTCAGGCCATTGCCGATTATCTGAAGCAGCAAGGCCTGGCCTCCAAAGGGGTGGTCATCGGCTACGATACCCGCTTCCAGTCCGAGACCTTTGCGGCCACCGCCGCCGAAGTGATGGCCGGCAACGGCATTGTCAGCTATTTCACCGACCGGGACTGCCCCACTCCGGTGGTGAGCTTCGCCATTCGGGCGGGCCGCCGGGCCGGGGGCATCAACATCACCGCCAGCCACAATCCCGCCGCCTACAATGGCATCAAATTCTCGCCGGCCACCGGTGGCCCGGCCCCGGAGGAGGCCACCAAGCCCATTGAGGCCCTCATCGGCGGACTGGCTCCCGAGGCCGTCAAGACGCTGCCCCTGCCCCAGGCTCGGGAGAAAGGCCTGGTGGTGGCTATCGCTCCCCGGCACGATTATTTCCAGCACCTCAAGACCCTGGTGGACACCGAGGTCTTGCGCCGGGCCGGCCTCAAAGTAGTGGTGGACGTCCTCTACGGCACCGGCCGGGACTATCTGGACGCCTTCCTGAGAGGCGCCGGGGTAGAGGTGGAGGTGCTCCACGGCTGGCGGGACCCCTATTTCGGCGGCCAGCGGCCGGAGCCCTCGGCCGAATTCCTCTCGGAGCTGGCCGTCCGCACCCCGGCCACCGGGGCCCATCTGGGTCTGGCGGTGGATGCCGACGCCGACCGCTTCGGGGTGATGGATGCCTCGGGAAAATATTACGAAGCCAACGAAATCCTGGGGCTGCTGCTGGACTATCTGATCCGGACCCGGGGCTGGGAAGGCGGGGTAGCCCGCAGCGTCGCCACCACCCACCTCATCGACCGGGTGGCCAAGCTTTACGGCCGGCCGGTCTTTGAAACCAAAGTCGGCTTCAAGTAGCTGGGCCAGTATATCATTTCGGACCAGGTCGTCATGGTGGGCGAGGAAAGCGAAGGCTTTTCCATGAAGCGCCATCTCCCAGAAAAGGACGGCATCCTGGCCTGCCTGATGGTGGCCGAGATGGTGGCCAAGACCGGCCAGGGGATTCCCGAGCTTTTGGCAGACTTATTTGCCCGGGTGGGGCCGGTTTACAATAGCCGCCTCAACTTTGCGCTGGAGCCGGCGGCCAAAGAGCGCCTGATGGTGAGCCTGAAACAGGCGCCGGCCTCTTTTGCCGGGCACCGGGTGACCCGGCACGTCACCCTCGACGGCCACAAATACCTCCTGGAAGACGGCAGTTGGGTCTGTTTCCGACCCTCGGGCACCGAGCCGGTGGTGCGTTTTTACTTTGAAGCCTCCTCTCCGGAGGGACTGGAAAAATTGCGCCAGGCCGGCGAGGCCCTGATCCAAGCAGCCTAAATGGAGAGCAGGCGCCCTCGCCTGCGTCTTCTGGTTCCCAAGCATCTAAAAACTCGAAACTCAAACCGTGCCTACTTTAAACGTCCCCTATATCTTGGAAATCGGCCTCATGGCCCTGGTTTTCCTCTTTTCCGTCATCATCCACGAAGTGGCCCACGGTTACGTGGCCCTGCGCAACGGCGACCCCACCGCCAAGATCATGGGCCGCCTTACCCTGAACCCGGTGCCCCACATCGATCCCGTGGGCTCCATTCTGCTGCCGGGGTTACTGCTGCTGAGCCACGCCGGAATTCTGTTCGGCTGGGCCAGGCCGGTGCCGGTCAACCCTTTGAACTATCGCGATTACCGCTGGGGAGAAATCACCGTCAGCGCCGCCGGTCCTCTGAGCAATCTGGCCCTGGCCGTGATCTTCGCCTTCATCCTCCGCCTTAGCCTGGGCAATATAGGTCTGGCGACCCTGGCCTACTACGGCGTGTCCATCAATATCTTCCTGGCCCTGTTCAACCTGATCCCCATCCCGCCCCTGGACGGCTCCCACATCCTGGCCATGCTGCTGCCCCCCGAACCTGCTCCGCCTCTACCGCCACCTGGACCAGGTGGGCTTTATCCTGGTCCTCATCCTCTTTTACACCGGGGTAATGGGCGCCCTCCTCATGCCGCTCTATTACCTCATCCGCAATTTTCTCTTACCCGGATTGAGTTGAGGGAAACGGCTCCCGTTTGCTTTCGCTTTCTTGGCGGTAATCCCAAAAAATTTTAAACCTCCCTTTAACCAAGCCTGGGCGAAAATCTCAAGTTAAAAATTTACAGGACTGTTAGCCGGGGTGGGGGTAGATAATTCCCCCCACCGCCGAAATATGCTATTATTGTGATAATGTTGAATATTCGTATGAAAAGCCAGGTGGGCGGCAAGCTCCTGGGGGTTACCCTGCTCTCGCTATTGGTGGCCCTGGTGGGCCTGCTCCTGGTCATGCAATACCTGGCCACCCGCCAGGTCCTGGAGTGGCACCGGCAGCGGGTGGAGCTGGTGGCCCGCCTGGTACTGGCGGAATACATCGGCAAGATCCACCGGGTGGAACAGGCGGCCAATCTGCTGGCCGATAACCCCACCTACGGTGAACTGTTGGCTGCTGGCAACACCGAGACCTTGCGCACCCTGGTGACCCCCATGATGAAGGCCACCGGTCTCAATATCCTCACCATCACCGATTACCAGGGAGTGATCGAAGTCCGGGCCCACGACCCGGGAGCCCTGGGGGTCAACATCTCCAGCAATCCCCTGGTGCGGGCCAGCCTCAAGGACAAAGACGCCACCCGCATGACCACCTGGAAAGACAGTGTCGCTTTGAGCGCCTCGGCTCCCATCCACTACCAGGATAAGATCGTCGGCGTAGTCCTCACCGGGGTGCTGGTCGACAAGAGCTTCGTGGAGTCCCTGTCGCGCCCGGGTGCCGAGGTCGCCATTTTCTACGACAACCGTCTGGTAGTTAATTCCTTCAAAGACTTGAATGAAAACGCCCTGAATCAGATGCGCCGCAGCAAAGACTTGGCCGCCAGCGCTATCGGCGCCGGAAATCTGATCCAAACCCTGTCTCTGGGGCAAGAATCCTACACCATCGAATTCCTGCCTCTGGAAGGGGAAGAGAAACCCTGGGAAAACCTCATCGTGGTGGGGGTCAACCGCCGGGAACTGGAACCCACCCTCCGCACCCTGAAGCTGGTGATCTTCGGAGTGGGCGGGGCCTCCGCCCTCATCGCCGGCCTGTTGAGCTTCGGGCTCTCCTCGGGGATGCGCCGGCAGATCGCCCACCTGGCTGAAGGCACCCGCCGGGCGGCCCAAGAGGAACTGGCCGGCCCCATCCCGGTGACCAGCCGGGATGAATTGGGAGAGTTGGCCGAATCCTTCAACGCCATGACCCTGGCCCTGGGCGAGAAGACCCGCCTGCTCCAGGAGGAGCGGGACCGGGTGGCCGCCAACGCCGACTTTCTGGCCATGATCGTCCATGACATCAAGGCCCCGCTCACCGGGGTCCGCCTCACCATCGAGGCCTTGGAGGACGACACCCTGCCGCCTGAGATCCACGCCAAGTTGCAGGGCATCATTCAACGCAGCGAAGGTCTGCTGCTGCACCTGCACAACGTCCTGGACCTGAGCCGCTTTGAGTCCGGCCGCCTGGCCCTGAAGCCCGAAGCGGTGCCGCCGGGCTTTGTCATTCAGCGGCTGCTGCACCACTTCGGTCCGCTGGCCCAGCACCAGGGGGTGGCTCTGAACGCCCCGCCCCCGCCGCCGACCCTGCCTCCCATCCTGGTGGATGAGCCTTCCCTGGACCGGGTGCTCTCCAACCTCCTGGTGAACGCCCTGGCCGCCACCCCCGACGGCGGCCGCATCCAGGTGGCCGCCCGGGCGCTGGATGGGGGCCGACCCGGAGAAGTCGAGATCACCGTAGCCGACACCGGCTGCGGCCTGGGGCCGGAGGAAAAAGATCACCTCTTTGAAAAATTCACCCTGTCCCGCTCCAAGGCGGACGGCACCGGCCTGGGCCTCTATATCTGCAAGACCCTGGTGGAGGCCAACCACGGCCGCCTCTGGGTGGAAAGCGAGACGAGCCGGGGCACTACCTTTCATCTCGCCTTCCCCGCGGCCCCGGAGGGGGAGCAAACGCCGGAGGCTTAGGGGTGCAATGGCCTGATAGCGCAGGCGTCTCGCCTATGCCGGGCCGAACCAATAATGGCCTGGAAATTTTCTGAAGCGGGCCACCAGGTAGCGCCGGCGCCCTCGCCGGGCCAAGCTCGGGAACAAGCCATTCATGTTCTTAGGAACACCCAAGACCATGAAAATGTGGAACCGCCGCCCTCGGCGGTTCGCGCTTGCCAACGCAAATCTGAGCATAGGCAGAGTGATTCTGGTCGAATATGATTCGCACTTACATATAGCCCGTCAAACTGCGGTGGTTTACTCCCTCCCCCTTGAGGGGGGAGGCTTGGGGAGGGGGTGGCGTCATCGGGACAGGTAACCGCACCCTCCCCCTAACCCGCTCCCCTCAAGGGAGGGGGAACTTAATGCTCCTGAATGCAAATATTTCATGGTCTTGGGTGTTCCCTTGGAACACGAATGGCTCGTTCCCCAGCTTTGCGGGCGAACGCAATTTGACCAAATTTACTGGCGGTTGCCAAAGTTCCTTCCTCTTATCCCCTCTCCCCCCAACGGGGGGAGAGGGTTAGGGTGAGGGGGGGAAGATAAGAAAATACTTTTGACAATGATCATCGTAATAAAGTAACCCTCGGCCTCTGAGACTCGAAACCATGACCGGCATGCGTCCCTGGATTTTGGTGATTGACGATGACCCCTGGACCCGGGAGGCCCTCGGGGCCATTCTGCGCCGGGCCGGCTACCGCGTCACCAGCGCGGCCAGGTTCGACCCGGAGCTCGCCCGAGGCGGTGAGCCGCCCGGCTACCAGGTGGCGGTGGTCGATTTCCATCTTCCCGACCTGAACGGCCTGGAAGTGGCTCGGCGCCTTAAAGAGCTCTACCCGGAGTGCCGTATCGTCATGATCTCCTCGGAGCCTCCCGAGTGCGCCGACCTGGCCGGCCGGGACCCCCTGGTGGACCGCTTCCTGGCCAAACCTTTCTCCAAGGACGCCATCCTCGAGGTCATCGCCCAACTTTGCCCCACCCCGGCCGCCTGATCCAACCCTTTTTCCAGGCCGATCCCGCTCGGCTGCCCGACTGGGTGCTCAGCTTTGTGCGCCGGGAGAAGCTGTTTCATCCCGGCGACCGCGTCCTGGTGGCGGTGTCCGGCGGCCCCGATTCCGTAGCCCTGCTGCACCTGTTGGCCGGGATGCGCCGGGAGTTGGGCCTCGAACTGGCGGTGGGCCATTTCGACCACAGCGCTCCGGCGCGGGGCCTCCCAGGCGGATGCTGCCTTTGTGGCGAACCTGGCCCAAAATCTCGGCCTGCCCTGCCACCTGGGCCGGGGCGACGTCAAGGCACTGGCCCGCCGGCAAAAGCTCTCGGTGCAGATGGCGGCCCGCCAATTGCGCCTCTCCTTCCTCCGGGAGACCTGCCGGGCCCAGGGCTACGACAAGCTGGCCCTGGCGCACACCGCCGATGACCAGGTGGAGCTCTTCTTTCTCCGCCTGCTCCGGGGCGCCGGCCCCGAGGGGCTGAAGGGCATGTGGCCCGCCACCCCGGAGGGCACGGTGCGGCCCCTGCTGGCGGTGGGCAAAGCCGCCCTGTTGGCCTGGCTGGCGCGGCAAAACCTTCCCTACCGCCTCGACCTCAGCAACCTGAGCCGCGCCTACCGGCGTAACCGCATCCGCCTGGACCTGCTGCCGGAATTGCAACGCCTCTATAACCCCCGCCTGCCGGAGGCCGTCTGGCGCACCCAGGCCCTCCTTCAGGAGGAAGAACGCCTTCTGGCCCTGGAAACCGCCCGCCTCCTGGACCTGGTGGCCCGGTCGCCGGCCCCGGATTTTTTCCTCCTGGACCTGCGCCGGCTCCGCGCCCTGGACCCCGGCTGGCAGTTGCGCCTGCTTCGGGCCGCCCTGGGCCGCCTCATTGCCGAGCCGACCCTCTCCGCCGCCCAGACCGCCTCGCTCCTGGACCTGGCCCACGGCGACCGGAGCGGCGGCCTCGTTTCCCTGGGCGAGGTGCAGGTAGCCCGGGCCGGCTCCGAGTTGCACCTCTTCCGCCGACTGCCGCCGCCGCCCCCGGCCGGCGAAGTCATCACCCTGCCGGAGCCACCCGCCTCAGTGGAATCAATGCCGGGCTGGCGCTGGAGCTTGAAACATTTAGCCCAAGATTCTTCTTTTAATCCCCTCTCCCCCCAGCGGGGGAGAGGGTTGGGTGAGGGGGGAGCAGCAAGCTTCGAGCCTCATTTCTTTGCAGCCCCATCTGGCCGTACTGGATCAGGAACGGCTGACCTTTCCCTTGCAGGTCCGCTATTTTCAAGCCGGCGACCGCTTCTGGCCCCTGGGCGCGCCCGGCCCCAGGAAACTCCAGGACTTCCTGGTGGACGCCAAAATCCCCCGCTGGCTGCGGCCCCATCTTCCCCTGGTGGCCAGCGGCGGCCAGATCGTCTGGGTGGCCGGCCTCCGCCCGGCCGAACCGGTGAAGGTGACCGCAGCCAGCCGCACCCTCCTGAGCCTCGAACTCAGTCCCACCCGGCCCGAAACCCGCCGCCTCTGGGAGCTGCTCCTGGCCTGCCGTGGGGGACTTTCCCCGACCTAGCATTGTCTATGCTCTAATATCTTTTGCTGGGGCAGGCCTCCGTGCCTGCCCATAATGATATTATTGGTCTAAAAACGTAGCCGCAGGCTTTAGCCTGCGCCTGGCAAACTAGGTTAATTTTTCTGGTCTCGGCTGTGTGAAATGCGCCAAATTGACTCATTCCCAAATTCCTGCTTTAGCGGCCATTGTAGGGGCGGTTCTCGAACCGCCCCCATCTATAATATCGAGTTGCGGGCAAAAAAAGGAATATTGTCATTCTGAGCGAAGCGAAGCATCTAGATTCGAAACGAAGCTGCGCTCCGTTCAGAATGACAGCTCCAATAATACCTTTTTGAACGCAACTTGGTGTTAGCCTGCGCCTGGCAACCGTAGGGGCGGACCTGTGTGTCCGCCTTGATTGGAGGCGGACACGCAGATGCGCCACTACTTCTATAGCGTCTGCTAAAATTCTTTCCTCTTGTCCCCTCTCCCCCAATGGGGGGAGAGGGTTAGGGTGAGGGGGAAGAAACTTTTAGCAATGATTATCTTTAGGACAAATGTCTATTCTATTCTGGCAATTTCCCGCCCCCGTAATATGCTTAACTTCACCGAATATTCAGCGCTTCGCCCTGGCACCATTCAGCCTTCCAGCGGCACGGAAGCGGTACAAATGCGGCGGTTTAGCGGCGTCGGCGCGGTCCTGTAGCGCCTCGCCTGCGAGATAAATATAGAAAATATAGCGACTTATGCGGATGTTCTTGCGGTATTTTTTATCTTGCCGGCACAAGATCGCCCCACCGGTGGTCTTAAAGGTGCATAAAGGGTGCAAATTTTATCTGCTCTAAGGCCTTAAGATATTTAAATTATTGATAATAAGTATGTGTTCAATTTTCTTGTCCTTATCTTGCTGAAAATAAAAGAAATTCTGTTCAAAAAATCCAGATTCCTCTGAAAATGAGTTTAACTTTGCCAAAATCACGCCCCCGGCTGCTGCTCATCAACCCCTGGATCTACGACTTCGCGGCCTACGATTATTTCGCCCGGCCCCTGGGGCTGCTCTCTCTGGCCGGCTGGCTCCGAGCCAACGGGGCCGAGGTCCATCTCCTGGACTGCCTGGACCTGCCCCACTCCCGGCCCGGACCCTGCGGCACCGGCCGCTACCCCAAGGAGATCGTCCCCACCCCGGCGCCCCTCGCCGACATCCCCCGGCGCTTCGGGCGCTATGGCCTCAGTGCAGCGGACTTCCGCGCCCGTCTAACCCGGCTGCCCCGGCCCGACGCCGTCCTGGTCACCTCCCTCATGACCTACTGGTACCCCGGCGTGACCGCGGCCATCGCCCTGGTCAAGGCACACTTCCCCGGCGTCCCGGTCCTCCTGGGGGGCATTTACGCCAGCCTCTGCCCGGACCACGCCCGGACCAATAGCGGCGCCGACCTGATCCTGCCCGGCCCCTGGGAAACCGGGCTGTCGCCGCAGTTGGCCGCCCTGGGTCTGGGCCAATTTTCCGTTCCCACCGATCTCGATGCCCTGCCCTATCCGGCCCTGGACCTCTTGGACCATCTATCCTACCTTCCCATCCTGACCTCCCGGGGTTGCCCCCTGGACTGCGACTACTGCGCCTCCCGCCTCCTGCAACCCGACTTCCGGCGCCGCCGCCCCGCCGCGGTGGTCGCGGAACTGGTTTATTGGCAACAGCGCCTGGGCCTCCGGGACGTCGCCTTTTATGACGACGCCCTCCTGGTCCAGGCCGCCGACCACCTGCTGCCCATCCTGGAGGAACTGCTCCGGCAGGGCCGCACCTGGCGCTTTCATACTCCCAACGGCCTGCATGCCCGCCTCATTACCCGGGAAGTGGCCGACTGGCTCAAGCGCGCCGGCTTCGTCACCCTGCGCCTGGGGGTGGAGACCACCGCCCTGGGCGAGGGCCGCCCCGACCGCAAACTCCGGGCCGGCGAACTGGAGGCCGCCCTGGCCCATTTCGCCAGGCCGGCTTTGCTCCCGGGGCAATCGGCGTCTATCTGCTGGCCGGCCTGCCGGACCAGGATGAAGCCGAGGTGGCGGCCTCCATCCACCGGGTCAAACAACTGGGCGCCACCCCGATCCTGGCCCACTACTCCCCCATCCCCGGGACCGCCCTGTGGCCCCGGGCTTGCGAGTGCTCCCGCTACGATCTGGCGGCCGAACCCCTGTGCCACAACAACTCGCTGTTCCCCTGTCTGCCCCAATTCTCCTGGGCCGCTTACACCCGCCTGAAACGTTTGGCCGCGGTGTGATTATTGTGGTAGGGTGCCGTAGGGGCGAACCTTGTGTTCGCCCTGACGTAGGGGCGAATCTTCTATTTGCCCGCCCGGCCAAACTTCGTTTGAGGGGAATAATATAAGCTATGGGAACCTCCAGCGCCCGCCGTCCCCCCACCACCCGTCTCTGGCGCCTGGCCAAGGCCGCGGCCACCCGCTATCTTTCCCCGGAAAACGGTGGGACGGCTGAGGCCCGGGAGGTGGCGGCCCGCTATGTCGCGGCCCTGGGAGCAGGAGGCGGGCCGGGTCCGGCCGAGGTGCTGGCCGTCTTTCGCCAGACCCGCCGGGCGGCCCAAAACCTGGGGGCCTTTTGCTGCCGGGTCGACTCCCGGGGTTGGCCGGCGGCCCTGGCGGACTGGGGTTGGCAAGGTTTGGCCGGGGAGGGCTTCGAGGTCTTGACCCAGGCCCTGAGCGCCGCCCTGGAGGCCCCCGGCGGCGGGCTGGAGCAGGCCGTGGCCCATACGGCCCTGCTGGGGATTTTGCCCGAGCTGCCCATGGCTTCCAGTCAGGGGGAGGAGCCGGCCCGCCAGGTCCGGCGCTTTTTGGTCAAAGCCTTTGGGCTGCGGCTGACCCTGGACCTGGGGGAATCCCTGGAGGCCGCCGCCCCGGGAATTTCTTCCCTGCGGCAAGGATTAACCGGCCTGACCGCCTGGATTGACCGGGCGGCCAGACTCTCAAATTTGCCGCCCGCGCCCCCTACCCCGGAGGAGTGGCTGGGTCTGCCGGGCTGGACCTGGGTCAGCAGTCTGTTGACCGGCCTGATCTCGAATTTAGCCGGTGCTTCCCCAAAAAATCTTTTAAAATAATTAACCCATGATTTCGCTGGGATAGAGAATTATGCAGGCTTACAAATTTCTGAGGTATAAAAAACCTCAAGAAAACGAGAATGCGCGAGCTTGAAAATAATCTCCCCACAGTGGTGCCCACTCGAAATTTCACCTGAATCCGGCACGTTAGCCCTGCCCCCAGGAATTCCTGCGATTTTTCAGACCCTGTACCTCTCACTTTGCGGCCCGCGTGAAATCATCTCCTAATCTCAGTCCCCCCCCACGGGCTTTGATCGGCTCATTAAGATGCGATATTTTAACCAAAACTTAATCAAAAGCTCACCATCAGCAATCCCGCCTGGGGAGGCCAACCGTGCTAAATTGGGAGATGACCCTGGAGACCTTGCGCCAGCAGGGATGGGGTTACGGTTACGGGAAGTGCCTGGATACGACCACGGGCCACGAAATCTATCTGGTGAACCTCAAGCGCGGCGACCAGCGGCTGACCATCTTGAAACCCAGCATCGAGGAAGCGGTGAACACCATCAGCCGGTTGGCCGAGGCCGCCTCTTGACCTGAAACTGCGGGTCTATCTTTTATTCTGTCAACCAGACCTTTCAACTCGGTCTTGACCCCACCTCAAAACGCGGTAGAATCTTTCATCTCTTAACTAAAAACTAAAAACTCGAAACTCTATTCAATGGCCCAGCTTTTTTTGAGAGCTCCCGGCGAAAAACGCCGGCCACCTCCGGGGATGACCGCGGAGATTCACCTGGATGAGCCGGGCCGGTCCGGCTACCCCCTGCACCACGACCTGGCGCAGCTGCTGGCTGCGCCTCACCTCCCCGGTGAGGCGGCTCAAGCCTTTCTCCTGGCGGCCTTGGGGGTCTGGGCCGCGGATAAGCTGCTGCCCCGGCGGGAGGCCCCGGACGCCTGGACCCGGGAGATCATCCTCCACCTGCCGGCTGTGGACCCGTGGAGCCGACTCGCCCCCGATTTGAGCCGCCTCTTGAACTTCCTCACCGGCGACGACTGGACCCTCAAGACCCGCCCAGCTGCGATTGATCTGGGGCTTCAGGGCGCCTGGCCCCATGCCTGGAGGCCCCAGGCGGTGGCGCTGTTCTCCGGCGGCCTGGACTCTTTGGTGGGCGCCATCGACCTGCTGGAGCAGGGCCGGCGGTTGGTCCTGGTGAGCCACTACGATTTCGGCCAACTGGCCTCGCTCCAACAGGGCCTGGCCGCGGCCCTGACCGCGCACTACGGCCCTGATCAAGTGTATCACCTGGGGGTGCGGCTGCAATTCCCTGAGGCCCCGGAGCTCACCCTGCGCAGCCGCTCCCTCCTCTACCTGGCCCTGGCGTTGACCACTGCCGCGGCCTGCGGCCCTGGCACCCCCGTGCTGGTCCCGGAAAACGGCTGGATCAGCCTCAACCCGCCCCTCACCGGCAGCCGCCTCGGGGCCTACAGCACCCGCACCACTCATCCCCATTTGCTGGCGCAGCTAGCCTCCCTGTGGGCGCGGGCCGGGTTACCCCACCCCCTGGCCAACCCCTACCAGGACCGCACCAAGGGAGACATGCTGCTAAATTGCCGAAACCGGCCTCTGCTCCGGGAATTGTTCGCCCGCACCGTCTCCTGTTCCCGCCCGGTGGTCTCCCGCTGGCAGCGGCAGCCGGCCGGCGCCTGCGGCTACTGCTACCCCTGCCTGATGCGAAGGATTGCCCTGCACCGCCTGGGTTGGGATCGTGGCGAAGACTACCGGCTGGATGTCCTGGCGTCTCCGGAAACCCTGCGCCACCGCACCCGGGGCCGAGACCTGCGGGCCCTGTTGCTCGCCCTCAAGACCTGGGAAGATTCCCCGGCCGAAATTACCGCCCGCCTCTGGCTGGGCGACACCCCGGCCGACGTGGCCGCCCGGAGCGCCCCGGCCCAGGCCGTGATCGCCCAGGGCTTTCAAGAAATCGGTGAGTTTTTCAGGGATAAGGGGCCGGAATGGATTAAGGCTTATGGAGGGTGGTAAGTAAAAACCCCTTACACGGATTGGGAGGGGGGTGTGGGGGAGGGAAGCAGTGAGCAGTAAGCAGAAAGAGCCTGGTCGACTTCAGTTTCTACTGCTCACCGCTCACCGCTTACTGCTCACTGTATCACGGCCGGATAATCCGCCCGGCCTGCATCTGGCTCTCCAAGATGCTGAACATATTGGAGACCTGGCCCGCGGCCAGGCGGTCGCGGACTTTATAGAAGTCCAGGCAGGTGCCGCAGACCAGGAGGTCCACGCCCGCCTCCTCCAGGCCCTTCAGTTCGCCGAGCACCGGAGAATCGTCGAGCGTCAGGAAGACGCCGCGGTTGTAGAACAGCAGTTTCCGGGGCGCCTCCAGTTGGACCACGGTCTGGCAGAAGGCCCGCATCAGGACGGCCCCCAGCTCCGGGTCGCCCTCGCCCATGCGGTCCGAGGCGAAGACCACCACCGTAGTCTGGGGTGGCGCCGCCGCGCCGGGAAAGACGCAGCCTTCGCCGGGCCGGCCCGCCGGCGGCTGGACGGTGAGGTGAAAGCAGTGGCCCGCCGCGGCCACGGACACGGTGCAGCCCCGGCTCTCGGCGAAGCGGCTGACATTATCCCGGGCCGCCTCGTTGTCCACCACCACGATGAATTCTGCGGTCTCCCCGCTTTCCAGGGCCTCCTTGGTACGGATCACCGGCAACGGACAGGCCAGGCCGGCGAGGTCGATGATTTTCGGCATTATTTTCTCCTTCAGCCATTATCCGGTAGCACAGGCTTTCCAGCCTGTGCCACACCGGCTGGAAGTCCCCGTGCTTTTGGTTTTTAACTCGGAACTAAAAACTCGCAACTCGAAACTCGCCTTTATCCCCCCAGGGAGATGGCCAAAGCCGTAGTGAGCTTGACCACGTCCTGGTTGGTCTTGCGCAGATGGCGGGAGAGGAGTTGGGCCAGGCGCAGGAGGAGTTTTACCCCCATGGCGGGATTTTGCTGAATCAGTCCCAGGCAATCCTTTGGTGGAGTTCCAGGAGGCGGCAGTCGGTTGAGGCGGTCACCGTGGCCGAGCGCGGGTCGTTCTCCAGCAGGCTCATTTCCCCGAAATAGACGCCGTTTTCGGCCTTGAGCCGGATCATCACCCGCTCCTTCGGGGTGTCTTCGTCCAGCACCAGGGTGAGGCTGCTTGGTGATCTCCACTTCGCCGCTCACCATGATGTACATGGAGTCTACCCGGCTCGCCTTCCTGAATGATGACCGCTGCCGGCGGAGAAATTCCCGGCGGCTGGGTGCGGTCGAGCGCCTGCTCGATCTCCAGGTCTTCCAGGTCCTGGAAGAGAAAGATTCTGCGGAAAAAGGCGGCCTCCAGTTCGACTTTCATCAAAACTCCGGCCGTTGTGGGGCAATCACCACGACAAATTGGCGGGGGCCCAGGATGGTGTCGCCGGGAGGATTGACCTGATAATCGACTTTGGTGCGGCCCAGGAGATGGGTCATCTTGGTTTCGGCGAATTTGCGCCGGATGAAATCGTTGATGGCCGACGGCTCCTCGCCCAACAAGTCCTCCAGGCTCAGGGCCCGGGCCTCGGTGTAGATGGCGATGAGCAGGCTATGGTGCTGGTCCCGCAAGTAGGCCGCCAGTTCCGACAGGGGACGGCCATGGAAGCTGCTGGGGACCTCCACGGACCAGAGGTTCTGGCCCTCCGCCACCAGGAGGGTGACCAGGACGCGATAGATGCCGGGGGAGGCGATGGCCCCGGCCAGCAGGGAGCTGTCGTATTGGCCGCGGACCATCACCTCCTCGGCCCCGGCCCGCTCCAGATGGGTGCGGTTTTCCGAACGGAGCAACTCCGCCAGGATGCGGATCTTGGGATGGATGGCCTTGAGGGTGAGGGCGGTGAACAGGGTGCGCTGATCCACCTGGGTGGCGGTTTCTTCCGGTTGCCGCTCGGCCAGGATGATGGCCTTGATGGCCTGCCGGACATTGGCCTTGAAGAGCACCTCTTCCCGGGAATAATCCCCCCGGAGAAAGATGGGTGGCCGGGTGGGATAGCGGTCCAGCAGCGCCTCCATCTGTTCCGGCGGCTGCTTGTTGATCAGGACCACGGGGATGTCGGGGGGAAGCCGCTTGAGGAGCTGGTCCAGCAGGGTTTCCGCGTCTTCACTCCACCCCAAGACCAAAATGTGTTGGTTGGCTGAAACCGGTTCCAAACCGCGCTCCCGGCGAAACTTGCGTTCGATAAAGACCGAAGCCACGGTGGCGGTGAGCAGGGAGAGACTCACCACCCCGCCCAGGATAACCACGACCCCCACCAGCCGTCCGCCGAGGGTGACGGGGACCACATCTCCGTAACCCACGGTGGTCAGGGTGGTCAGGGCCCACCAGGCCCCCCGGCCGAAGCGCTCCAGCCAGTTGGCGCCTTCCCCGGGCTCGGCCAGGGCAAAGGCCAAGGCCCCCAGGAAAATAAGGTCAACGACCGCCAGGATCAGGGTAAAGACCCTTTCCCGGTGCAGGGTTTTAATTAACGACTTGACATTTTCTTTGACCACGGCCCCTGAGGCTGGTCGGCCAGCCGCTGCTCCTCAATCTTCCCAGATTAGGATAATACATTAAAAAACTGGATTAGTGAAGAGAATAGAAGAACATACGCCTGATTAACCCTTAATGGGACCTCAACCCGGCCGATGGCAACCCTTGCAGTCAATGGGCCCGGCCGCGGCTCAAGGCTCCGTCAATCCGGGTAGTAGGAGGCGCAGGAGGTGTCCGACTCCCAGACGTTGACCCGGAAGACCCGCACGCCGTCGCGGCTCAGGGTGGGCGACAACCGCTCAAACAGGTAGCGCGCCAGGTTTTCCGAGGAAGGATTCTGCTCCCGGAAGGCCTCCAGTTCATTCAGATACTTATGGTCGATCTCCTCCAGCAGGGCGTTGGTCCGGGCCTTGATCACCCCGAAATCCACCAGCAGGCCGGCCTCGTCCAGCCGCTCCCCGACCAGAAAGACCTCCACCTTCCAGTTATGGCCGTGCAGGGCCTCACATTTGCCGTTAAAGTTTTCCAGGCGGTGCGCCGCGGCAAACTGGGTAATAATCTTTAATTCATACATCTCGAACGGGTTTCCCTTGCAGTGTTAATTTAAAATTGCCAAATAGCCTTTCACCTGGCGCTCTTGAGGGTGCGCACCCGCGTCTCCACCCGGCTGAGGAAATTTCTCAGGTCCGTTTGCAGGGCCGCCAGTTCCTTGTGGCGCTTGGCGTCGATGGTTTTCAACTCCTGCAGCCAGAACTCCAGGAGGGCCAGCTCCCGCTGGCGCAGTTCCTCCTCCACCTTCTGCTTCAATTGCCTGACGAGCGCGACTTCGTCCATAACCTACCCCCACTTATTGCTACTCTAAAAGGCCCTTTCTGTCAATCGAACAAACGTTAGGGCGGTTCGAGACCGCCCCTGCAACCCGATCTTAGGAAATCACCCTACCAGTCGTTCCCGGTCTTGCTCAAAAAATACCCGGGCGGCCGCGGCGCCGGGTTCTCGGCGCCAATATTTTTTTGAGCCTGCGCCTGCTTAGTCTTGGCTGACTGCCGAAAGCTGCCCTCAAGGGCTGTTTTGCCCGGCTTTTTTATGTTATGTTGAATCTGGTCGGAATCACCGGCCCATCCCCTGAAAGCAAGGCAGGCGCCGAGATGCAGAACGACAGGCCGGATCTTCCCGCCCCCCAACTCCCGGGCGGGCGCTATGAGATCAGCCGCCTCCTCCGGGAAGAGCCCTGGGGCGAGGTGTGGCTGGCCCGGGACCTGCTCCTGGGGGTCGAAGTGGGACTCAAGGTGCTGCCCCGGCAGGCGCCGGAATGGGCCGCCGCCCAGGCTTATTTCGGCCAGGAGGCCATCCTGGCTTTGCGGCTGCGCCATCCAAAAATCCTGGGACTTTTTCAGCTGGAGCGCACCGAAGACTGCCTGTTCCTGGTGCAGGAACCTTTCGACGGCGAGAGCCTCCTGGCCCAGTTCACTCCGCAGCAGCGCTTCAGCCTGCCCCAGGCCCTGCACCTGCTGGAGCAGGTCAGCCAGGCCCTGGCCTTGGCGCACCAGCGGGGTGCGGTCCATCAAGCCCTCAATCCCCTCAATATCCTCCTGAAGGGCGAGGAGGTTCGGGTGGCCAATTTCGCCTTCCCGGGCGAGGACGGCGGCCAGGTGCAAACCCTGGAGCTCAAGGCCTATGACGCCCCGGAAGTGATCTATGGCGACGCCCCCACCGCCGCCAGCAATGTCTTCTCCCTGGGCGTCCTGGGCTTTCGCCTGGTGGCCGGCAGCCTCCCCTACGCCCTCACCTTCGACGAACCTTTTCCCTACCGGATGGAGGCCCTGCCGGCGGACCTGGATGAGATCCCCCTGCCGTTGCAGAACCTGCTGCTCCGCTGCCTGGCGGTGGACCCGGAAGAGCGCTTCCCCGACGTGGCCACCTTTTTGGCCCAACTGCGCCAGATCCGGGAACTGAAGCCCGGCGCCCGGCCGACCGAAAATTATCAGGTCTGGAAGCCGGGGGAAGGCGCCTCCGCCGCGGCCCGGGCCGGGGCGTTCCTGGGTAAAGTTTGGCAGCTGGGCCGGCCCCTGACCCAAAAAGTCCGAGACCGCGCCGCTGGGGCCGGCCGCGCCTTCATGGCCTCCCCCCGCCGCCAGTTGTGGGGGCTGGGTCTGGCCGGAGTCATCGTCCTCCTTATTTGGCTGGGCCTCAGGATGAACCGTCCCCCCCGGATTCCGGAAGCTGCCCGGCCGGCCCCGGAGGCTGTGGCCCCATTGCCGGCACCGACCAGCCCCGGCTCGCCCCTGACGGAGACCGCCGAGCCGCCCCCGGCGCCGCCCGCGGCCAGGCCTGCTCCCGGCCCGGCCGCCACGCGGGCCCCCGGCCCACCGGTGCATCCTTCCGAGGCCGCCAAGCCCAAAGAAGAGCGCTATCTGCTGGTGGCCGGCAGCTATGCCGACCAGAAACCGGCCCAGGCCCTGCTGCAAAAGCTCAAGAAGGATAACTTTAAGGCCACCCTCGCCTCCCATACCGCCGGCGGCAAGACCCAATATGTGGTCCAGTTGGGACCCGTTACCGGGATCAAGGCCGCTGAGGATCTGGCCCGGCGCCTTAAATCTCAGGAAAAAATCACCCCCAGGATGGTCAAAATGACTGCCAAGCCCAAGCCGACTAAGCCAACTAAACCGACTAAACCGGCCAAACCCGTGGCTGATACTACCAGCCGGAGGGCGAGCCGATGAGCTCCCCGGTGCTGACCACCAATCTCCCCGGGTTTCCCCGCCACCAGGGCAAGGTGCGGGACATCTACGACCTGGGCGACCATCTCCTCCTGGTGGCTTCGGACCGCATGTCCGCCTTCGACGTGGTCATGAACGAACCCATCCCGGACAAGGGCCGCATCCTCACCACCCTCTCCGCCTTCTGGTTCCGGCACCTGGCCGACGTCGTGCCCAACCACGTGGTCTCCCTCTCGGTTTCGGACTTCCCCGCCGCTTTGCAGCCCTATAACGAAATGCTCGCCGGCCGCACCATGCTGGTGCGCAAATGCCGGCCCCTGCCGGTGGAATGCATCGTGCGCGGTTATTTGTCCGGTTCCGGTTGGGCGGAGTATCAGAAAACCGGGGCCATCGGCGGCCTGAAACTGCCCCCGGGCCTGGTGGAATCCCAGCAGTTGCCGGAGCCCGTCTTCACGCCGTCCACCAAGGCCGAGTTGGGGGTGCACGACGAAAACATCTCCTTCGACCGGATGGCTGCCACCCTGGGCGCCGACCTGGCCGCGCAGGTCAGGGAGATCAGCCTCACCCTCTACCGCCGGGCTTTGGCCTGGGCCGAGCCCCGGGGCATCATCATCGCCGACACCAAGTTTGAGTTCGGCCAGGCCGCAGGCGAGCTGCTCCTCATCGACGAGGTCCTGACCCCGGACTCCTCCCGCTTCTGGCCGCGAGAGAACTACTCCCCCGGCGGCCCCCAGAAGAGCTACGACAAGCAGTATCTCCGGGACTACCTGGAATCCCTGGGCTGGAACAAGCAACCCCCGCCGCCGCCGCTCCCCCCCGAGGTCATCGCCAATACCCGGGCCCGCTACATCCAGGCCCTCCAGGTCTTGACCGGAAAAGGGTTGGAATAGCCCGGTGAGGCGGGCGTCCCGCCCGCCTGTAGCCGCAGGCTTTAGCCTGCGTCTTGTAATGGCACAGGCCTCCGGCCTGCGAAAATACGGCGAAGGAAGCCTATATGACCACCGAGCGCTATGACCGCGGTTGGCAAAAACTTAAAGAAATCGATGGCGAAGCCGGCGAACGGGTCATCGACAGCCTGAAGGATATCGCCCCCGATTTTGCCCGCTATCTCATCGAATTTCCCTTTGGAGATATCTACAGCCGCCCCGGCCTGGACTTGAAGTCCAGGGAGATTGCCACGGTGGCGGCCCTCACCGCCCTGGGGAATGCCGCCCCGCAGTTGAAAGTCCATATTCAGGCGGCGCTCAATGTGGGCTGTTCCCGCCAGGAAGTGGTGGAGACCATCATGCAGATGGCGGTCTATGCCGGCTTCCCCGCGGCGCTGAACGGCCTCTTTGCCGCCAAAGAGGTCTTTCAGGACTTGGATAAGAAGCAGAGCTCATAAAGTCCCCCTTTGAAAGAAAGGGATTTAGGGGGATTTTGAGGAGCTCATAAAACCGCTGGGGGCTGGTCTCTCGCGCCTGCTATTGGTGCCGCAGGCTTGCCAGCTTACATCCTCAAATTAGCATGAAGAGCGTCTCGATTTATACGGATGGAGCTTGCTTGGGAAATCCCGGCCCCGGCGGCTATGGGGCTATCTTAGTCTATGAGATAAACCGTAAGGAACTTTCCGGGGGCTATCGACTTACCACCAATAATCGGATGGAACTCATGGCCGCAATTCAAGGACTGGCTGCCTTGAAGGACCCCTGCCAAGTTCGCCTATATAGTGATTCGAAATATTTGGTAGAAGCTATGGAGAAGGGTTGGGCCCGGCGCTGGCAAGCGAACAATTGGTATCGAAATAAACAGGAAAAGGCTGCAAATCAGGACCTTTGGCAAGAACTCCTCAATCTTTGCCGAAAACATACGGTCAGTTTCGTCTGGATCAGGGGTCATAACGGCCATCCGGAGAATGAGCAATGTGATAAACTTGCTTTTGCTGCTGCTAAATTACCGGAATTGCCCAGCGATGCGAACTATGAGAAATTGTCCACGGATTTATAATTTGCCTAAATTCCCCTTGGCTAGAGGGTGACTTTAGACCCCCCCTTTGAAAAAGGGGGGCAGGGGGGATTTTCATTCCCGCCGGACGGCCGATAACGACCATGAACGTTTAGCCGCGCGATTCTGAACATCCATCCTTCTTTAGTTATGGAGCATTTATGAGCCGAACAGTCGAAAAAATCGCGGTGGACATGCAGGCCGGGCGCCTCGCCCAGGATTTGGAGCGCTACGCCCAGAAGGCCCTGGACCTGGGAGCCAGCCGGGCCGCGGTCATCAAGGCCGAAGACATCCCGGTGGATGAACGGATCACCCTGAAGTGCCAGATCCCCCGCTGCTTCGGCTACGGCGTCGGGGCCCACTGCCCCCCCAACACCCTGAAACCCGCCGAACTCCGGGACATCCTCAAAAAATACCAATGGGCCGTGCTCTTCACCCTGGACGTGGACCCGGAGGTCATCGTCCGGGACCGGGCCACCATCAAGGAGCGGGTGGCCGCCTACCAGCACGTCTTCCAGCTGGTCAGCGACCTGGAGTCCCTGGCCTTCTACGACGGTCACTACCTGGCCTTCGGCTTCGGGGCCGGCTCCTGCCGCCACACCTTCTGCGGCGAACTGGAGAACTGCGCCGCCATGGAAGGCAAGCGCTGCCGGGTCTCGCTGCGCTCCCGGCCCTCCATGGAGGCCGTGGGCATCGACGTCTACCAGCTCGTCGCCCGCCAGGGCTGGGACATCTACCCCATCGGCAGCAGCGCCAAACCCGAAGACATGCCCAAAGGCGTCCTGGCCGGCATCGTCATCGTACAATAGTGGCACAGGCCTCCGGCCTGTGAATGGCAGGTAGGGGCGACTTGCGGCCGCCGAAAATTATCAGGCCTTACGAACCCATGGGGAAAAATCGATGCACCAGACGCCCATCAAGGTAGTAATTTTCACCCTGGGGCTGCTCCTGCTGGCGGCCGGGGCGACGCTGGCCCAGCCGGCCAACGCTGGGGTGGCCGCCAAGATCAACTCCGGCTACGATCTCCTGGAGCAGGGCAAATACGACCAGGCCCAAAAGATTTATGCAGAAATCCTGCTGCTGCAGCCCGACCACCCCATCGCCCTGAACAATCTGGCCGCCATCTCCTGCAAGCAGGGGAAGTTCGACCAGGCCCTGGCCCAACTGCAGCGGGCCCTGCCCCAGGCCGGGGGCTACAAGATCACCCTGAACCGGGTGTGTAGCGTCGACGGCGTCTGCGCCGCCTTTCGCCAGAGCACGGACAACTTCGGCCGGGAGAACCTGGAGGATTTGATCAAAAGCAATATCCTGATGGTGCAGATGGCCGCGGCCGGCAAGGGTTCGGGGAAATAAACTGGGGTCTTAAAGTCCCCCTTTGAAAAAGGGGGATTTAGGGGGATTTCGATCGGTTATCCTATCCGAAAGCTGATAGCTGACCGCTGAAAACTAAAAACTATGCATATCTTCGAAAAATCCGTCCTCATCTTCGGGTGCGGCAACATCCTCTGGGGCGACGACGGCTTCGGCCCCGCGGTGATCGAGCACCTCAACCAACACTACTCCCTGCCGGACGACGTCCTGGCGCGAG
This sequence comes from uncultured delta proteobacterium, assembly GCA_963797235.1. Taxonomy (GTDB): domain Bacteria; phylum Desulfobacterota; class Desulfobaccia; order Desulfobaccales; family 0-14-0-80-60-11; genus JAPLJC01. The sequence goes on along the minus strand of CAWCOX010000020.1, from coordinate 10,983 downwards.
ACGTGGGCACCAGCATCCGGGATACCTTGTTCGATCTCATCTTGAGCGAGCGGAAGCCGAAGCTGCTGATCATCATCGACGCCGTGGACCATCCGGACCGCCGGCCCGGGGAGGTCTTCGAGATCCCGGTGGAAGGCATCCCGGAGAACAAGGTCTCCGATTTCTCCCTGCACCAGTTCCCCACGGTGAACATGCTCCAGGAAATCAAAGAGAAGAGCGGCATGCAGGTGAAGATCATCGTGGCCCGGACCGAGTCGATCCCCGAGGAGGTGCAGCCGGGCCTCTCCGAGTCCGTCCGGCGGGCCGTGCCTGTCGCCTGCGAGCAGATTATGGCGGCAATTAAGGCAATGCGAGACTAACCATGCCGGTGGGGCGGGCCAGTGGCACAGGCCTCTGGCCTGTGGCAACCTGTAGCACCGCCGCCCGCGGCGGTTCTTAAACTGCTCACTGCTCACTGCTCACTGCCCTAATCCCATTTCAGCTCGATGGACTCCACTCCCCGGCCGCCCAGGACCGGGGCCACGGCGCCGCACTGCGGGCACTCCGCCAGGGGCAGAGCGTCGTGGGGGTCCACCGCGCCCATGGGCAGCGGTCCCTGAAAGCCGCACTCGGTGCAGCTCAGGGTGACCGGCAGCACGATCAGGTTGAGGCGGGCGCCTTCCAGGACGCTGCCTTTGGTCAAAACCTCGAAGGCCTGGCGGCTGGCGGCTTCGGAGTGCATCTCCAGGGCCCCCACCTTCAGGGTCACTTCGAGAGTATGGCCCGCCGGCGCCTCCCCGGACTTTTTCAGCTCCGCCATAATTACGGTGATGACGTTTTCCATCAAAGCGTATTCGTGCAAGGCTTCGGTGACCTCCTAATGCTGATCAGAATTCAGATAACAAACAACTTAGTGGGACTATGCTGCGTTGACACGTGAACCTGGGGGGAGAAGCCGCTTCTTTTCTGGATAATGGACCTGAAGGTGGCTAACGCCAGGTCGGGAGTATTATTGGTGCTGCTTAAGTGCGCCAGCACTATGTTAGTCAATTTCTGGGGGGCATGCTCCCGGACGCAGTCTCCGGCCGCCGCATTCGACAGATGGCCATGATCGCCGGCAATCCATTTCTTGAGAAAGGCGGGATAGGGCCCAGTTCTGAGCATCTCGAGATCGTGGTTAGACTCGAGGAATAAGAAATCAGCCGCGGCGATCTGGTCGATAATATTCCGGCAGGCATGGCCTGCGTCCGTAATCACCGAGACCTTCTTGTTGGCCAAGATGGTGTACGAAATCGGATCCGCCGCCTTGTGGGTCTTGGAGAAGGCTTGCACCTTACTGCCGCCGACCCTAATAACGTCCGTATTATTGATGGCCTTGATTAGAGATTTATCCGAACATAATGCACAACTATTAATCGTCTTCTCATTAGCAAAGATCGGCACCTGAAATTTCCTGGCAAAAACATCCGCTCCCCTGATATGATCGGCATGCTCATGGGTAATGAAGATGCCTTTGATCTTATCCGCAGTCAGGCCGAGCATGGCCAACCTGAGGGAAATCTGCCGGGTGCTGATCCCCGCATCAATCAAGACCGCGGTCTCCGTCTGCTCATCCTCAATGTAAAAGCAGTTTCCTGCCGAACCCGACGCCAATGCCGCGATTTTCATGAGCAGCCTTTGAGCAAGAGATGGAGTTATTCCGAGGGTTCATGGTTGGCTGGGGGGCTCCGGTGGCCCTCAGGATCGCTATCCCTCTCACCGGCGCCCGGCCCGCCCTGGTGCACCAACCGCGCCAGCTTGGCGCCATAACGCGCCGCAAAGGTCCAACACGACCCGGCCCCATCCACGGCCTGGACCTTCGGGAAGGAGGCATATTCACAGGACAGATCGCACCATTTCATAGGATTTATTATTTTAAGGATTAGCGATAAACATCACGCCTGTGTCCGATATGAAGCACTTCAACTGTTCGACCTCTATCATCGATTTCATCGATTACCCGATAATCACCTATTCTGATGCGCCAGCCATTCTATTTCTATTCTGCATCGGGCGCAGGATCATGAACGAGTCTGCTCAATCTCGGAAATTGCCTTTTCAAAGGAAATAACTTCGTCTTTGGAAGCCTTGGCAGTATCGTAGGCTCGGATTGATTCCAATTCTTCAAGTTCTTCCAGAAGCTTCCGATATTCGGCAATATCGAGAATTACCCCGATGGGGTTGCCCTTGTCGTCCACCACGAAATTTTCTTTGAATTTGCTCATGAAACCTTACCCCTTCGCCTTCTTCGCCACCACCTCATAGGCCTGTTCCAGGGCCGCGGGGATGCCTGCCAGGTCCGGACCGCCGGCCTGGGCCATGTCGGGCCGGCCGCCGCCGCTGCCGCCCACCGCGGGGGCGATGGCCTTGATGATCTCCCCGGCCGGGAATTTTTTGGTCAGGTCCTTGGAGACCAGGGCGATGAGCATGGCCTTCTCCCCGGCGGCCGCGCCCAGGACCACGATGCCGCTCTTCAGGCGTTGCTGGAGCTTCACGGCGAAGTCACGCAGGCCCTTGGGCTCGGCGACCTCCACCTTCAGGGCCAGGACCGGCACGCCCTCAATCTGGCGCACCTGCTCCAGCAGGTCCCCGGCCTGGGCCGCGGCCAGCCGGCTCTTCAAGGCCTCCAGCTCTTTTTCCAGGTCCTTCTGGCGTCGCAACACCTTATCCAGGCGGGGGAGCAGGTCGGTGCGGCTCCCCTTGATCAGGGCCGCGGCCTGGTCCAGCTCCCGGCCCAGCTCCTGGGTCAGGGCCACGGCCTCCGGGCCGCAGACCGCCTCGATCCGCCGAATCCCCGCGGCCACTGAGGCCTCGGAGGTAATCTTGCAAAACCCCAAATCGCCGGTGCGCTCCACGTGGGTGCCGCCGCAGAGTTCCTGGCTCACGCCCGGAATGGCCACCACCCGCACCTCGTCGCCGTATTTCTCCTCGAACAGGGCGGTGGCGCCCCGCTCCAGGGCCTCGGCCATGGACAGCTTGTCGGTGAGCACCGGCAGGTTCTCGGCCACCTCGGCGTTGACATCCAACTCGATCCGCTCCACTTCCTCGGGCGCGATGGCCTGAAAATGCGTGAAATCGAAACGCATGCGCTCCGGCGTAACCAGCGATCCGGACTGCTTGACGTGCTCGCCCAAATGCCGCCGCAGCACCGCCTGCAGGATATGGGTGGCGGTATGATGCCGGGCGATGCGCCGACGCCGGTCGGTGTCCACCTCCAGGTGGGCCTCGTCGTTGACCTTGACCGTCCCTTCCTCCACCATCCCCTGGTGGATAAAGAGATCATTGGGCAGGCGCTGGGTGTCGGTCACCCGGATGCGCCAGCCATCGCCGCTGATGGCGCCGGTGTCGCCCACCTGGCCGCCGGATTCGCCATAAAAGGGGGTGGCGGCCGTGATCACCTCCACCTCATCGCCGGACTCCGCCTGCTCATGGTGGCCCTTCATGGGTGATGAGGGCCAGGATGGTGCTGTCGCCCTCCAGGGCCTCGTAGCCCAGGAAGTGGGTGGGCGGCCATTGGGCCAGTTCCTGATAGACCGGCGGCACCTCGCCCGTGGCCCCGCCCCGCCAGGACTGGCGGGAGGCCTCCCGCTGGCGCTTCATGTTATCTTCGAAGCCTTCCAGGTCCAGGACCAGGTCCTCTTCCCGCAGGGTGTCCTGCACCAAATCCAGGGGAAACCCATAGGTATCGTAGAGCTTGAAGGCCACTTCCCCGGGCAGAATCTTGAGGTTGTGGGTCTTGAGATAGTCCAGTTCCTCGCTCAAGAGCTTCAGGCCGTGGTCCAGGGTGTCGGCGAAGCGCTCTTCTTCGCCGGTCACCACCTGGGCCAGAAACTGCCGGGCCTCGACCAGTTCGGGATAAACCTCGCCCATCAGCTCCACTACCCGTTCGCTCACCTGCCCCATAAAGGGGCTGGGCAGGTTCAGGAGGCGTCCGAAACGGATGGCCCGGCGCATGATGCGGCGCAGCACGTAGCCCCGGCCTTCGTTGGAGGGCAGCACCCCGTCGGCGATCAGAAAGGTGGTGGCCCGGGAGTGGTCGGCAATGACTCGAAAGGCCACGTTTTCCTGCTCACTTTGGCCGCCATAGCTCCGGCCTGCCAGTTCCTCGACCCGGCCGATCACCGGCCGCAAGAGGTCGCAGTCGAAGTTGCTCTGCACCCCCTGGATGACCGCGCAGAGGCGCTCCAGGCCCATGCCGGTGTCGATGCTGGGCTTGGGCAGCGGGTGCAGGACGCCGTCGGGCGTGCGGTTATACTGCATGAAGACGTTGTTCCAGATCTCGAGATAGCGGTCGCAGTCGCACTTGCCGATGCCGCAATCCGGGCCGCAGGCCATCGCTTCGCCCTGGTCGATGAGGATCTCGGAGCAGGGGCCGCAGGGGCCGGTGTCGCCCATGGCCCAAAAATTGTCCTTCTCCCCCAGCCCCACGATGCGCTCCCGGGGCAGGCCGGCGATCTTCTCCCAAAGCCTGGCCGCCTCATCGTCTTCGTGGTAGACCGTGGCCCAGAGGCGCTCCTTGGGGAGCTTGTAATGCTCGGTCAGAAGTTCCCAGGCCATCGCGATGGCCTCTTCCTTGAAATAATCGCCGAAGGAGAAGTTGCCCAGCATCTCGAAGAAGGTGTGGTGCCGGGCGGTGAAGCCCACGTTTTCCAGGTCGTTGTGCTTGCCCCCGGCCCGGACGCACTTCTGGGAGCTGGCGGCCCGGGTGTAGGGCCGGGTCTCTTCACCCAGGAAGACCTTCTTGAACTGCACCATGCCGGCGTTGGTGAACAGCAGGGTGGGGTCGCCGGCCGGCACCAGCGATGAGCTGGCCACGCGGGTGTGGCCCTTGGAGGCGAAGAAGCTCAAAAACATCTCCCGGATTTCACGGCTGGTCATGACTGCGGCTGCTCCTGTGCGGCGGGCTCGGTCTTGGTCTCCATGCCGAAATGGGCCCGCACCTGTTTATCGAGGTCGGCGGCGATTTCCGGGTGTTCCTTCAGATAGGTCTTGGCGTTCTCCCGGCCCTGGCCGATGCGCTCCGAGCCGTAACTGAACCAGGCGCCGCTCTTGGCGACCAGGCCCTGGTCCACGGCCAGGTCCAGCAGGTCGCCTTCCCTGGAAATCCCCTGGCCGAAGATGATGTCGAATTCGGCTTGCTGGAAGGGCGGGGCCAGCTTGTTCTTCACCACCTTGACCCGGACGTGGGAGCCGATGGTCTCGTCGCCCTGCTTGATGGCGCTGATCCGGCGGATATCCAGGCGCATGGAGGCGTAGAACTTCAGGGCGTTGCCGCCGGTGGTGGTCTCGGGGTTGCCGAACATCACCCCGATCTTCTGCCGGATCTGGTTGATGAAGACCACCGAGGTCAGCGACTTGCTGATGGAGCCGGTGAGCTTGCGCAGGGCCTGGGACATGAGGCGGGCCTGCGAGCCCATCTGGGCGTCGCCCATGTCGCCTTCGATCTCGGAGCGGGGCACCAGGGCGGCCACCGAGTCCACCACCACCACGTCCACGGCGTTGGAGCGCACCAGGATTTCGGTGATCTCCAGGGCCTGCTCGCCGGAGTCGGGCTGGGAGATGAGCAGGTCCTCGGTCCGGACCCCCAGCTTGCGGGCGTAGACCACGTCCAGGGCGTGTTCGGCGTCGACGAAGGCCGCCACCCCGCCCGTCTTTTGGGCCTCGGCGATGACGTGCAGGGCCAGGGTGGTCTTGCCGGAGGACTCCGGGCCGTAAATCTCGATGACCCGGCCCCGGGGCACGCCGCCGATCCCCAAGGCCATGTCCAGCGAGAGGCAGCCGCTGGAGATCACCGCCACGTCCAGCTTCTCGTCCGCCCCCAGCCGCATGATGGAACCCTTGCCGTATTGCTTCTCAATGTGGCTCAACGCCTGGTCCAGCGCCTTGGTCTTGTCCGCCAAAGTGATGTCGCTCATATATCTTCCTTTTCCTCTGAAGTTGGATTAACGGGGTTTATGTAGCTGTCAGCATTCAGCGATCAGCTTTCAGCCAAAGCAAAATTTGGTAGCGCAGGCTTCCAGCCTGTTCTTTTTTATGTAGCCGCAGGCTTCAGCCTGCGTTTCCTCTCGTTCCCAAGCTCCTGCTTGGGAACGCCCCTCGGTCTGAAGCTCCCGCTTCGAGACGCTGCGATAGAGGGCAACCGTGCCCGCCGCCTATTTTTCGGCGGCCACAGGCCGCCCTATGATTCCTCTGGTGGCACAGGCTTCCAGCCTGTGGGGCGCCGGCTAAAGCCTGCGGCTACATTTTGCGCCGCCGGGCGGCGGCCCGACCTTATTCCCTGGCCGTCATTTCTTCCCAGAAGGCCCTCGGGGACAGAATCCTTACCTGCCCGATGTTCTTGAGGCCTTGCAGCTCGTGATCGCCGGTAACCAGGACCTCTGCCCGGGCGCCGATGGCCGCCGCGACGATTTCCGCGTCATCCTGGTCCTGGATGGGGAGGTCCGGCAGGTCAACAGAGTCGGCCATGATGGCCTCTTGACCGATAAGTTCCAGGTATTCCGCAATCAACTGTTCCGGGACCCCGAACTTCATACTCAAGATTCGCCGGACCTCCTGAAGAACCTTGGCACAGGTCACGAGTTCATGGGCCGACAGCACCGCACGAAAGACGTCGGCGCACAGCCCCCGGGTCGTAACCGCACTGACGATGACGTTGGTGTCCAGGAGAACCCTCACGAAAATTCCCGGAACACGTCCTCATCGGTGAGATAGCCCCGCGCCTCTGCGAAAGGCATGATCTTCCTGCGGAGGGCTTCGAACTGACTGACCCGGAGTTGGCGGCGCAGCGCCTCACGGGCAATCTCACTCCGATTCTTTCCCGATTGCTTCGCCGCCTTCGTCAGGAGCTTATCCAACTCCTCGTCAAGCCTGATGGTCAAGGTGTTAGTTTTCATGTCTTACAATGTATTACGTTGAGAGCTCGTGGTCAAGTCTTTTCCAGGCCACTTTGTAGGGGCGGACCTGAGTGTCCACCCTCTTCAGGGCGCAAACTCAGGTTCGTCCCTACGCTCCCCCGAACTTAATCACTTCCAACGGCGTATACGTCGACCCCTTGGGCGACAGCACGCTTTGATACAAAATGATCTCCCGCACCGGAAAGGGCGGCCAATCCACTACCAGCTTTTCTAGCGCCCGGCTCAGTTGCACCCGGCCCTCCGGCGAGCGCACCCGGCCCAGGGTCAGGTGCGGGTTGAAGGCCCGGCCCTCCGGCGGATAGTCCAGTTGGGCGAAGGCCTTTTCCAGCCGGTAAAAAAACTGCGTCAGCGGCAGCATGTCCCCGCCCAGCCCCAGCCACACCACCCGCGGGCTGCGGACGTTGGGGAAGGCCCCGGCCCCGGTGACCTTGAGGGTCAGGGGCTTCTCTCCCGCCGCCACCTCCCGGGCCGCATTGATGATGGCCGGCACTTCCACGTCCGTGACGTTGCCGAAAAATTTCAGGGTGATATGGATATTCCCCGGCGGCACCCAGCGCACGTCGGCCTGGCTTTTTTTCAATTCCCCCTGCACCAGGGCCAGGCCGGGGCGCAGGTCTTCGGGCAGGTCAATGGCCAAAAAACAGCGAATCATATTTTAATTTCGAGTTTCGAGTTATTGGTTTTCAGTTTTTTTGTGGGGCGGGCGTCTCGCCCGCCGCTCATGCTGCACAGGCGAGACGCCTGTGCCACCAATTAAAACTTATGACTGCTTTGCATTGCTTGGGTTTTTACTGACCACTGGCCACTGACCACTGATTACTATCTTTTCAACTTCCTTCTCAGCCGGTCCAGCGCGGTCTCGGCCGACAGGATCTTGACGGCTTCCCGGTTGCCATGGAAGCGGTAGTGCCAGACCTCCACCTCCTCGGGCGTGGCCAGGGCGATGTGCACCGTACCCACCGGCTTGGCGGGGCTGCCGCCTGTGGGGCCGGCGATGCCGGTCACCGCCAGACCCAGGTCGGCCCCAAAGACCGCCCGCGCCCCCACGGCCATGTCCCGGGCCGTCTCGGGGCTCACCGCCCCAAATTGGGCCAGGACCTCCGGGTCCACGTGCAGCAGCTCCGCCTTGGCCTCGTTGCTGTAGGAGACCACCCCGCCCAGGAAATAGTCCGAGGACCCGGCCACGCTGGTGACCCGGTGGCCGATGAGGCCGCCGGTGCAGGACTCGGCCAGGGCCAGGGTCAGACGATTTTCCTGCAACATCCTCCCCACCAGCTCTTCCAGCGGCACCTCTTCCGGCCCCAGCAGGGCGTCGTTCACCTCCCGGGCCAGGGCCGCGGTGAGGCGGTCCAGGGTCTCTTTCAAGGCCTGCGGGTCCCGGCCATGCACGGTCAGGGTGAGGTGATTCTCCGGAAAATTGGGGTAATAACCGACGCCCACGCCCTGCTGGAACTCCGGGAGGCGCGAAATCACCTCCTGCAACTGGGTTTCGGGGATACCGAACAGCCGCAAGGTGCGCTGGGCCAGGCAGCCCCGGTCTCCGGCCAGTTCCAACAGCCTGGGGAGCACCAAGGCGTCGAACAAGTTCCGCATCTCCGTCGGCACCCCGGGCAGAAAAAAGAGCTCGACGCCGGCGTGCTTCAGGGTAAAGCCGCAGGCCATGCCGCCGGGGTCCAGCACTATCGCCCCCTTAGGAATCAGGGCCAGGCGGCCGTAACGCTCCAGCCAGGGAATCTGGCGTTTCTCCAGATAGCGGCGCAGGCGGGCCAGCAGCGCCTCGTCGTGCCGGAGCGGCAATCCCAGGGCCTCGGCCGCCGCGGGCGCGGTCAGGTCGTCATCGGTGGCCCCCAGGCCCCCGGTGATGATGATGAACCGGGAGCGGCCCAGCGCCCGGAGCAAAAGCTCCCGAAACCGCGGGGGTTCATCCCCTATAATACTGATCCGCTGCACCGGGATCCCGGCTTCGTAAAGCCGCCGGGCCGCATAGCGCGCATTAAAATCGGCCACCCGCCCGCTGATCAACTCGGCGCCGGTGGCGATGATTTCACCTTGCATGATTAGTAGTCAGTTCCCAGTAGCGAGTAGCCAGAAAGTCTCTGTGCCTTCTGTGCCTCTGTGGTGAGTCTTTTTATCCTAAATATATCAGAACCAGTTCCAGCATCAGCCGCCCCATCACCCCGGCCAGCACGTCGTCCACCACCACTTCCAGGCCACCCGCGTCGCCTGCGGTAAACCAGGGGATGGGCGGCGGCTTCAGGATGTCCAGCATTCTAAAAATGAGGCAGCCCGCGGCCGCGTGCTGCCAGGTCAAGGAAACGCCGGCCAGGGTGATCAACAGGCCCACCACTTCATCGATAACGATGGCGGGATGGTCGGCCCGCCCCAGGTAGGCCTGGGCCGGGCCCGCGGCCTTTAGTGCCAGGAGCAGCACCGCCGTCGTCCCCAGCCCGTAGCCCCAGGGCCCCAGGTGCGAGAGTCCCCACCACAGGGGCAGCGCCGCCAAAGTGCCCCAGGTGCCCGGGGCGACCGGCAGATAACCGGCTCCTCCCCAGGTGGCCAGGGCCAGCACCAGCCTTTTTCCTCCCAGGTCCGCCTCCAATTCCAGCTATATCTCTGACAGTTTAGAAATATCTGGATTCGACCGGCTTGTCAATAATTCCCCCTCTCCTGAAAAATTTTACTTGGCTGCGCCTGAAAACCGCGGGAATTGTTGATTAAGGGGTTAAAAAATTGGAGGATTTCGGTTATAATATTTGAATGCGGTTTGACGCCCCCGAACCACCGGTTCCCCAGCCCCTCATCATTCCCCGGCCAGAGCATACCGTCTCCCGGAAAGATATCGAACTGGAGGCCCTGAAGGTCCTCTATCGGCTGCTCCACGCCGGCTATACTGCCTATCTGGTGGGCGGCGGGGTCCGGGACCTGCTCCTGGGGAGAAAGCCCAAGGATTTCGACGTGGTCACTGATGCCCGGCCCGGGGAACTGCGCAAACTCTTCCGCAACAGCCGCATCATCGGCAAGCGCTTCCGGCTGGTCCAGGTCTTTTTTCGGGGCGGCCACATCGTCGAGGTCTCCACCTTCCGGCGCCGCTCCGAATTCGACGAAGTCCAGGACCAGGACGCCCCGCCCGCCAAGGACAACACCTTCGGCACGCCGGCGGAGGACGCCCAACGCCGGGACCTGACCATCAACGCCCTGTTTTACAACATCGGCGACTTTTCCCTGGTGGATTTCGTCGATGGCATGGAAGACCTGAAGGCAGGCCGCATCCGGGTGGTGGGCGACCCGGCGGTGCGCTTCGTGCGCGACCCGGTGCGTATGCTGCGGGTGCTCCGCCATGCGGCCCGCATCGGCTTTAGCATCGACCCCGCTGCCTGGCGGGAGATCCTGGCCAAAGGGGACCTGATCCGGACCTGCCCCCCGGCCCGGGTCCGGGATGAGTTGCTCAAGGACTTCCGCAGCGCCGCGGCCGCGCCCTTCTTCAAACTGATGCTGGAATCCCGCCTGTTTTACGCCATCTTTCCCACCTGGAAAGGACGCCTGGGCCGGGCCGGCAGTGAACGCCTGCCTGATCTGTGCCACCGGCTCGACCTGCTGATGCAGGCGGAACGCCACGTTTCCGACAGCCTGCTGTGGGCGGTATTTCTAACCCCGTTTCTGGAACAGGGCCCCGACTTCCCGGAAGATTTCAAAGACCTGCGGGATTTCGTCCACCAGGGGATCAAGGAAGCCCTGGCCGGCATCGAATTTCCCCGGCAGCGCCACGACGACGTCTCCCAGATCCTGGCCCTGGAGGCCCGGGTGGCTCCGCTGCTCCGGGGCCACCGTCCGGTTCCCGCCCGCCAGGCCCGCCTGGCCCTCTACCCCGAAGCCTGGCAGCTGTTCCAGATCAAAGAGGCCCCGGAGGTCGAACTGCTGGAGAGATGCGACCCGGAACAGCTCCCACCCCGCGCCCCTCAGCCCAAGGCCGCCAAACCGCGGCGCCGCACCCGGCGCCGCCGCCATCGCGGCCGGGGCCGGGGCGAAAAGGGCGAAAAGGAAGTTGGGGGAG
>CAWCOX010000019.1:50000-147263 GCA_963797235.1 uncultured delta proteobacterium | reverse complement strand
CAATTATTTCAATGTGTTAGCGATCAGGGCTATCCTCTTTTTTATTGCCGGTGCATCTCCTGTGGGCAGATTCCTTTTCAAGGCTCAAAATTAACCGTATGAGCCAGCTTCACCCGGACAAAAAATCAATTTTGAAGATTACCCCCGGCGAAAGTTGCGCAATCTGCTAAACTTCCTCGGCCAGTCTTGCCACCCCATACCAGGTGCCGTGGGTGCATCTTGTTTCTCTGCAGAATCTGAAGGGAACAAAATGTTCCCTTCTCGGAGACCGGGCGAGGCCTTTCGTAGCCGCGACCAATCCTGCCCGGTGAGAGGAAAGATGGGCAAGAAGTGTCGCCCAGGCAGAGACATGATAGCCGCGCGTGCAGGCATCCCCCTGGTGTGCCGCGGTGCCGCGAACCTTGGCTTTTTGCTGGCATAGAAGTTGCTTTATACCAAAGGGCTTAGATGGCTGCCGACGAGAGTTGCCCCGTGCAGGTCGATGCAGGCAGGGGGTGCCCGCCGTAGGGTATACTTCGGAGCCAGGTTTCTCAGAATGCTGATAGAGCCATCCGGACTCAGCCGTTTGAGATGAACGAACAGGAGAAGGTGAGAATCATGAACAAGATTGCGATAACCAGCGAAGGTCCCTCGCTGGACGATCAGATAGATCCCCGCTTCGGCCGGGCCGCCGGGTTCGTCGTCGTGGACCTCGAAACCATGGATACCCAATACATTGATAACGGCCAGTCCCAGGTGATGGCCCAGGGGGCGGGCATCCAGGCCGCGGAGCTGATCGCCCGGGCCGGCGTGGGCTGTCTGCTCACCGGCTACGTCGGCCCCAAGGCCTTCAAGGCCCTGAGCCGCGGTCGGCATCAAGGTGGGTCAGAACCTGGAGGGCTTGACCGTGCGCCAGGCCGTGGAGCGGTTTCAGAGCGGCCAGGTTGAAATGGCTCAAGCCGCCAACCGGGAAGCAGGACGGTGATCATTGCGGTGGCGAGCGGCAAGGGCGGCACGGGCAAGACCACGGTAACCGCTTCCCTGGCTACTGTTTGGGATGGGCCGGTGTTGGCCGTGGACCTGGATGTGGAGGAGCCCAACCTGCATCTCTTTCTCCACCCAACCATCGCAGGGAGCGCCCCGGCCCAGATGATGGTGCCGGTGGTGGATGAGGCGAAATGCACCTACTGCGGCGCCTGCTCCGATCTTTGCCAGTTTAAGGCCATTAGTGTCATGGGTCAGTTGCTCTTGACCTTTCCCGAAATGTGTCACGGCTGCGGCGGCTGTCTGGCCGTGTGTCCGGAAAAGGCGCTCTCTCCCGGCCAGCGGGAACTGGGCGAAATCAGCTGGGGGAAAACCGGCAGCGGCGGCTTTCTCACCGGCAGGCTGCGCCTCGGCGAGGCCATGAGCCCGCCTCTGATGCGATTGGTGAAGGCCAGGCTGAATCAGATGTTGGCCACCGGCGGCGACGCCATCATCGACGCGCCGCCGGGGGTAAGCTGCCCGGCGGTCAACGCGGTGCTCGACAGTGACGTGATTCTCCTGGTTACCGAGCCTACCCCCTTCGGCTTCCATGACTTCCGGCTCGCTTGGGAGGCCTTTGCGCCCCTGGGAAAACCCATGGGGGTCGTAGTTAACCGGGCCGGATTGGGCCATGAAGGCATTTACCGGTTCTGCGGCGAGCAGGGGCTGCCGATTCTGGCCGAGATCCCCTACGACCGGGTCATTGCCGAGGCCTATGCCCGCGGCAGGATCATCGCCGAAGTATCCGCGGGGCTCCGGGAGACCTTTGTCTCCCTGCGGCATAAGCTCGGCGATCTGGCCGAATCAGGCTGCCCCAGGCAGGCCGCCCATGCGTGAGGTTATCATCATCAGCGGCAAGGGGGGCACGGGCAAGACCTCGCTCACCGGGGCCTTTGCCCATCTGGCCGCCAACAAGATTATCTGCGATCTGGACGTGGACGCCCCCGACCTGCACCTGTTGCTGCAGCCGGTGCGGGAGCGGCAGGAGGAATTTTATTCGGGGCATGAGGCCCGGATCGACGGCGAGAAATGCACCGGCTGCGGACTCTGCGCTGACATGTGCCAGTTCGGGGCGATTCGGCAGAATGGGGCAGGGTTTGTGGTTGACCCCCTGCGGTGTGAAGGCTGCAAGGTCTGCGTGGCCTTCTGCCCGGAGGAGGCCATCGGTTTCCCGGAGAAACACTGCGGCCAGTGGTATGTCTCGGCGACCCGCTTCGGGCCTCTGGTCCATGCCCAGCTCTTCCCCGGAGCGGCGAATTCGGGCAGGCTGGTGATGGTTCTGAAGCAACAGGCGAAGCAACTTGCCAAAGAGCGCGGGGCTGATCTGGTCCTGTGCGATGGCGCTCCGGGCATCGGCTGTCCGGTGATCAGCTCCCTTTCGGGGGCGCACCTGGCGGTGGCGGTCACGGAGCCGACGCCCTCCGGGCGGCACGACCTGGAGAGGGTGGCCGAGCTGTGCCAACACTTTCAGACTGCCTTTGCCGTAATCATCAACAAGTATGATCTCAATCCGGAGGAGGCCACCCGTATTGAAGCCTTTTGCCATAAGGGGAGCTACCCGGTGCTGGCCCAGCTGCCCCATGATCTTTTGATAACCAAAGCCATGATCCAGGGTTTGGTCGTCACCGAACTGCCCGAAACGGCCTTTAGCCGTGAACTCCGGCAGGCCTGGACCAGGATAGAAAATTTAGCCGGCCTTGGCCGGTAAGATGACTTAACCGCAAGAGAACGAAGGAGAAAAACCATGAAAACTACGCTTGTCGCCATTCCCTCCACCCATCCCGGTGGACTCGAAGCCCCCCTGGGGGCGCATTTCGGCCACTGTGACCTTTACACCCTGGTCAAGATCGCCGACGGCAAAGTGCAGGAAGTCGCCACTTTGCCCAACGTCCCCCACCAGCAGGGCGGCTGCATGGCCCCGGTCAATCATCTGGCGCAACACGGCGTCCAGGTCCTCATTGCCGGCGGCATGGGCATGCGGCCGCTGATGGGTTTCAACCAGGTAGGGATCGAGGTCCTGTTCGGCAACGGCGCCCAAACCGTGGGAGAAGCGGTGCAGGCCCTCTTAAATGCGAAACTGCCGCGCTTTACCACCGAGTTCACCTGCGGCGGCGGCGGGGCTCCACAGCCGGGAAACTAGGCACCAGGGGAGGAGAACCAAATTGTCAAATGGCGATTTTCCCTCGCCGGGCGAAGTCGGGGAGCAGTTCCTCTGCCTGGCGCGCTACCCCAAAAATATCGGCTCGCTTGACAATCCGAGCGGCCAAGGCGCCGCGGTCGGTCAATGTGGGGATTCCATCGAAGTCTCGCTACAGATCGAGACGGGAGCCATTGCCGAGATTAAAGTGCTCCCCCGCGGCTGTATCTATACTCTGGTCTGCGCCAGCGCCATGAGCGAGCTGGCTAAGGGCAGGAATCTTGATCAGGCGCCGGAATTGGAGCCGCAAGATGTGGTCGCCGCGCTGGGAGGTCTGCCGCAAGACCACCTACACTGCGCTCGCCTGGCGGTAAACACCCTGGGAGAAGCTATTGCCGATTATTACGGCAAGATTGCGCGCTGAGTTCAAACCGTTCCACTTGATGAGGGTCCAATGCGGGGCTGGGGACCCGGTTCCGAGCCCCGCTTTTGGCTTCGCTAAGAGGTAAATTCATGCTGCTTATAGTTCTCGCCAGCGCTCGCCCGGAGGCCTGGAGTGCTTTCGCCGCGGCCCTGGCGTCAGACCCGGAGGTGCAGCTTAAGCAGGTAGCCACCGGGGCCGAGGCCCTGGAAGCGGGGCGCACCCTTGCCCCCCACCTCATGGTGATTGACTATCTGCCGGACATCGAACCCCTGAGCCTCGTCCAAAAATTGCTCATGGTGAATGCCCTGGTGAATACCGCAGTGGTCACTCCTCTATCCGACGAGGAGTTTCATGAGGCGAGCGAAGGCCTCGGAATTCTCGGCAGTCTCCCCACAGAGCCCGGTATGAGCGAGGCAGCCGACCTGCTGCAGAAGCTGAGGCAGGTCCTCGGAAAGTAACTCAGGAGCGCGGTGAATCCGACAGGTGTAATTTGCACCGGGTTTGCAACCGGCAGGGGCTGAAACTGCTGTATCTCCGGGCTGGCACATATTGTGCTTCAAAATTCTCAGGGGGCGCCCCATGGCTTTTGAACCATCAGTAAACCAAGAGATGATTGCCATACCGGTCATGCGGGGACGGGTAGCGCCCGTCTTAAACTGGTGCTCACGCCTGATGATTTTCCCGGCGAGCCCTGAGAACGGCAGGGCGCGGGAGCTCAGGATACCGGAACTGGAGGCGGTGGCGCGTTTGCAATTATTACAGTCAAAAGGCGTCAGCATCTTGATCTGTGGCGCCTTGAGCGCCGACCTGGACTACTGCGCCGCGCAACTTGGCTTGAGGATAATTCCAGGGGTGTCAGGCGAGGTTGACGAAGTCCTGCAGGCTTACAGGCAAAATCGTCTGGACCGGCCTGAATTCTGGTTGCCGGGATGCCGGGGCCCTAGACGTTATCGCCAGGATCTGGGGAAGGAAAATTGTTTGGCCAACGCCGCAGCTCAAGGAGGGCAAGAAATCATGCCAGGAGGAACAGGCGGTAGGGGAGCTGGTCGAGGACAGGCCGGGGGCCAGGGAGGCAGATGCCGGAGAGCCCCTGGCGGCCTAGGAGGTCCGGGAGCCGGTACGGGGGTAGGAATGCCTGAGTCCTGCATCTGTCCGGTCTGTGGAGCCCAAGCCCCCCATGAGCGTGGTATCCCGTGTTTTCAGGTGAGTTGTCCGAAGTGCGGCAAACCCATGTGCGGCCATAAGCCGGGCGGACTTTGAGCGATCATCAGCGTGGCCGGCGGCCAGGGAGGCGCCGGCAAGCCCCACTGCTAGAAACTTCGACAAGGGTGGCCGGTTTTGGGGATACTTCCCATTTACCGGCGCCTTTACCCAGGTCCAGGTTGAAGGCAAGACCATTTTGGAGTATAATCTAAGCAAATAAAACTGGTCTTGTTGGGCCTTGGGAAAACCTACGTCAAGAAATCCGAAAGCAAAAGCCGAGTTAGCCGGCAGCGGCCATCGCCTGCACAGCCTGGTGCCCGGGTCAGCTCTGGCTCAATCGATCCTTCCTCCCCAAACCGCCACCATTCTTAACAGCATCGCTGACGGCGTCTTCACCGTTGATCTCGATTGGCGAGTTACCTTCTTCAACCGGGCCGCGGAAGAAATCACCGGCATTCCTGCCGATGAGGCCTTGGGCCGGCCTTGCTGCGAGGTTTTCCGGGCCAATGTCTGCGAAACCGCCTGCGTCTTGAAGCACACCCTGGAAACCGGCAAACAGGTGGTCTGCCAGCCCATTGCCATCCTGCGGGCCGACGGCAAAGAGATTCCCATCACCGTCAGCACCGCTCTGCTCAAAGACGAACGAGGCGAGATTATCGGCGGGGTCGAGACCTTTCGGGACCTGAGCCTGGTCGAGGACCTGCGCCGGGAGATCCACCGGCAGTACCGCCTGGGCGACATCATCTCCAAGTCGCCCCTGATGCACAAGATCTTCGCATTTTTACCGGATATCGCCCGCTCCGACAGCACCGTCTTGATTCAGGGCGAGTCCGGCACCGGCAAGGAACTGGTAGCCCGGGCCTTGCACAACCTGAGCCGCCGGGCTCAGGGGCCCTTTGTGGCGGTGAATTGCGGGGCGTTGCCCGACACCTTGCTGGAATCGGAACTTTTCGGCCATATCGCCGGCGCCTTTACGGACGCCCGGCGGGATCGCCTGGGCCGCTTTGCCATGGCCGAAGGCGGCACCCTCTTCCTGGACGAGTTCGGCGATATCTCCCCAGCCCTCCAGGTGCGGCTGCTCCGGGTCCTGGAAGAGCGCTCCTATGTGCCCCTGGGGTCCTCCAAGACCGTCAAGGCCGACGTCCGGGTGGTTACCGCCTCCCACAAAGACCTGGAACAACTGGTGCAAGAAGGCAAGTTTCGCAAGGACCTTTACTATCGCATCAATGTGGTCAAGGTCACCCTGCCGCGCCTGGCCGAGCGCAAAGAGGACATCCCACTTCTGGCCGAACATTTTATTGAGCGGTTCAACCAGTTGCAGAACAAGAAAATCCTGGGCCTGAGTTACGACACCCTGGCCATCTTCATGCACCACGACTGGCCCGGCAATATCCGAGAACTGGAAAACGCGGTCGAGCATGCCTTTATCCTGTGCCCCAAGGGCTTGATCAAGCCTGAGCATCTGCCGGATCAACTTAGACGGGAAAGTCCACCCGCGGCTCTTCCCCAAGGTCTGAGTTTGAAGGAGCAGGAAAGGCGTCTCTTGCGAGAGGCCCTGGAGCGGCACGGCTGGCGCCGCCTGGCCACGGCCCGGGAATTGGGCATCGATAAAAACACCCTGCGCCGTAAAATCCAACGCTTCGGCCTGGTGCCGCCAGGCTCCGACCACCCGGCAAAACTGACCCACTAATCTCCTCTCTGGTAAAACTTGCTTCCCAAAAAAGGGGACAATCTGCCGCCCAAAAGCCTTTCTTTGGGTGCATTTTGTTCCCATTATGCCCCCTGAGCCTCCACGGTTTGGAGGCTTCGCCCCGCAGATGCCCGGTGAGAGGGACCGCGCCCTTCTGGCACGCTAATTGATTAGGCAATGAGGACAAGAACATGGGCGCCTCAACCCACCGCGAAGCGGCTGGTTGGCCAATAACGCCAGGGAGCAAGGCACGTCTCAGTAGGCAGCGGCCTTGGCGGGAAGCCGGGAGAACAGGTCCTGCCGCCACGGCATCACCTCCTCCCTCTTAACCTCCCGGCTTCCCTTCCAAGGTTCGATATCCCGGGGAACGATGATTGCCAAAAAAGTGCCCATAGACTGTCCGGCGCATGCTCCCTGTATAGAGCTTAATTACTACGAACAGGGCTCAGGGGAGCCGCTCGTCTGCATCCATGGCCTGGGAGGCAAGGCAGAGCGCTGGCGCCTGCAAATAGAGGCCCTCTCGACTAATTATCGGGTTTTGGCCATGGATTTGCGGGGGCACGGACAGTCGGGATACCGGGCGGCTGAGCCCATCTCCATCCGAGCCTTTGCCGATGACGTGATAGCCCTGTTGGATAAGCTTGGGCTCGATCAGGCGCATATTTGCGGCCTGTCCATGGGCGGCATGATTGCCCTGGAAATCTTTAGCCGTTATGCCTACAGGGTAAAGTCCCTGATCCTGGCGGATACTACGGCGTTTTTCCAGCCGACCCAGGCACGGGAAGAACTCCTGGGACACTTTGACCGCCTGGACATGGCTTCCTGGGCGGCGTTCTTGGCCGGCCGGATCTTGCGCCGCGAGGCCCCGGCGGAGCAAAGGCAAGAAGTCACCCAGATATTGGCGGCCAACCGGCGGGCCCTTTACCGCGCCGGCCTGATCGCCACTTTTGACAGCGACTACCGTGGGCTACTCCCTTGGATTGATCTTCCCACCTTGATCCTGGTGGGTGAGGAGGACCAATCCACCCCAATCGGGTACGCCGAATATCTCCAGGCGCATATCCGCGGTTCGGTCCTCCAGGTCATCCCTCAGGCGGGCCATCTTTCCAGCCTGGAAAACCCCGACGCCTTTAACCGGCAGCTCTTGACCCATCTGCAGAGCTGCCAAGGAAGGGAATAAGCTCCCCCTGTCGCAGCCAGGAAAACCATCTCACGAGCGATCGGGAATGGCCCGTGAAAATATCATCGATTGACCATGGCTTTTGAGACGCCGGAGCAGGTGGAGGCTTATGAGCGCTGGTATGCCACTCCCCTGGGTGGACGGGTAGATCGCCTCGAGAAACAGGCAGTTGGTGCACTGCTGCCGCCCTTAAACGGGCTGCGGATTCTGGAGGCCGGCTGCGGCACCGGCAGCTTTTCCCTGGACCTGGCAGCCCGGGGGGCCAGGGTGGTGGGAATGGATCGCTCGGCAGCCATGCTTTCCCGGGCCAGGGCCAAAGCTCGGGAGCGATCCAAGGGCATTGCCTGGGTACAAGGCGATCTGGTGCAGCTTCCCTTCCCCGCCGGCAGCTTTGCGGGGGTGGTGGCGATCCTGAGCCTGGACTTCATGGCCTCCCGGGAAGCGGCCTTGTCGGAGCTGGCCCGGGTGCTGCGCCCCGGAGGGTTTCTGGTGATCGGGGTGCTGAACCGCTTCAGTCTCTGGACCCTGAAGAGGGCGGTGCGCAGTTGGTTCAGGCCCTCGCTCTGGAATGAGGTGAACTTCCTTGGGGCTCAGGACTTAAGCGGGCTCCTGCAGCAGACCGGGGCGTTCCAGCAATTTCGGTGGCGCCGGGCCATCTATTTTCCGCCGGTGATCTTCCCCGGATGGAGTCGGCTAATTCCATCTTGGGAACGCCTGGGAGCCCGGCTTTGCCCTGGAGCGGCGGCCTTTCTGGCCTTAGCAGCCAGGAAGCGGCCCGGTTAAAGCAGGAGATTGGTCATCAGCCCGGCGTTTCCACCCGGCTACTTGTTTGATTCGATTTGCCTCAGGTTCGTGACGCCTAAGCGCTTCATGCGATTCCAAACGGTTACCCGCGAAATCCCCAGGATTTCCGCGGCGAGCGATTGGTTGCCCTTGGCCCGGGCGAGGGCATCGATGAGCTGTCGCTTCTTGATCTCTTGCCTGCCGGGCGCTACGGCTTTTTCCTCGGTGCCGGCGCTCTTTTCCTTGAGGATATCCGGCGGCAGATGATGGGGCTGAATCAAAGCATCCCGGCAGGTTACAAAGGCATATTCGAAGGCGCTTTTGAGCTCCCGAATATTGCCCGGCCAGGAGTAATTGATGAGAACCTCCATGGTGCTGTTGCTGATTCCTTCAATGCTCTTGCCGCTCTTGAGGCGTATCTTCCGAAAGAAGGATTCGGCTAAAAGAGGAATATCCTGGGCCCTCTCCCGCAGCGGTGGTAGATAGATGGGTATGACGTTGATCCGAAAGTAGAAATCCTTTCTGAAGGACCCCTTCTCCACCAGGGCGGGAAGATTCTTATTGGTCGCCGAGATAATGCGCACATTTACGGGTACGGGCTTGCCGTCGCCGACGCGCTCGATCACTTTTTCTTCCAGCACCCGCAGGAGCTTCACCTGGGTAGAGAGGGGCAGGTCGCCGATTTCATCCAGAAAGATGTCACCATGCTGCGCCATTTCGAACCTTCCGGCCCGGTCCTTGAAAGCGCCGGTATAGGCGCCTTTCACGTGCCCAAAGAGTTCGCTTTCGAGCAGGGATTCAGTCAAGGCGGCACAATTCACCTTGACATAGGCGCCCTTCTTGCGCTCCCCCAGCTGATGAATGGCTTTGGCAACCAGTTCCTTGCCGGTGCCGCTCTCGCCCAGGATGATCACCGGGGCATCCGATCGGGCCGCGTTTTCGATGAGGTCAAAGACCTGCCGCATGGCAGCCGAGGAGCCGATCAGCCCTTGAAAGGCGTCTTCGGAGCGGAGCTCCCGGCGAAAAGCGGCTATCTGCCGGTTTTTCTCACAAATTTCCGAAACATCCGTTACGGTTTCCACCGCGCCGATCACTTCGCCTTTGCTGTCCTGCAGCGGCGAGGCGTTTTTTAGTACCTGGACATACTTGCCGTCTTTTTTCATAATGGTGCACCGGCGCGTCTTCAGACTGCCGGTTTTGAAGAGCACGCACCAATGCCCGTCGCATTGCTCGCGAGCCAGATTGAATATGCTGCAATTCAATACGGAGCATTTCTGTCCGATGAGTTCCTCGCGCGTATAGCCCGTCATCGTCTCCAGGGCCTGGTTGACCGAGACGATGGATCCCGTGGTATCGACAATAATTATCCCGTCCTGGATAGTGCTGACTACAGTCTTCCAATATCTGTCCAAATCTTCTTCAAACATGAGCACCCCGACCGTTTCAATTTGCAATAGGTGTTAAATTTTATTTTTAACACTTTAACACTCCCCCGGTAAATGTGCCTGTGTGTTCACTTTTGATCAGTTGCTAAATTTCACGCCTTAGCAATTTTAACACTTACCCGGCCAATCCCTACCATGCATATCCGATACCAAAGTCGATCCTGCTTAGACTTCCGGCCCCCCGTGGCAACAATTTTCTAACTGGCACCAAGCATGCATTTTTAGGAGCGGAACCGAACCGAACCGAAGGAGCATCGACTCGTTGGAGCCCAAGGCCGATTACATCCTCGATTTCAGAGAAACCATCTCCTCCCTGGCACTGCTCAAGATGACGCAGGTGCTGCGGGAAATGAAAAGGGATGAGGTTTTGAAGATTATCACGCGAGATGGGTATGCCCGGACGGATGTCTTCAAGGTGATACCTGCGTCGTCCTGCGAGGTGATCGACATGGAGTTCAATAGAGAGGCGAGTTGCTTTCTAATTCGGGTGAAGAAAATCTGAATCCTGGGGCAAGCGATAAGCAAAGAAGAGGGAGCCTATGAGTTTTCAAAAACGATTGTCGACAGGTGAATTCGTGGTGCTGGCGGAGATGAACACGCCCAAAGGCGTCGACACCTCGCAGCTGGTGTCACAGGCGCGCCGGCTCAAGGGGCGTTTGGACGCGGTCACCGTGCCGGATATGGACAACGGCATTATGAGGATGAGCGCCCTGGCGGGGGCGGTGCTCATGCATCAGCAAGGGATCGAGGCCATCATCCATGTCTACTGCCGGGACCGGAACCGGATGGCGCTGCAGGGCGATATGCTGGCGGCTTACGGCCTGGGCATTCAGAATCTGATCGTAGTGGGCAGCGAAGACATGGCCAATTGCGACCATCAGGATGCCAAGACCGTGAACGACCTGGACGAGTTGGGCCTGATAGGTGCAATTCGTTCCCTGACGCGGGGGGTGGATCTGGCGGGCCTGGAGCTCAACGGCACCCCGAGTTTCATGGTGGGCTGCACCATGGGTCAGTGCGCGGATGAGCCGGCTCTGGACCGCGAACTTGAGGCCACCAGAAAGAAGGTGGAAGCCGGCGCCGGGTTCGTGGTCACTCCTGCGGTCTATGACCTGAACCTCTTCAGATCGTTCCTGGAGCGGGCCCAGGGTTTGGGAGTGCCGATCATCGCCACCGTATTTCTGCTGAAATCCGTGGGCTCGGCCCGCTACATCGCCGGGACCGAACCGGCTTCGGGCCTTTCGGAGGATTTGATCCGGCGGATTCGCAAGGCCTCCGACCGGGAAAATGAATGTATTCGGGTGGCCGGGGAGACTGTTGCCGCTCTGAAGGAACTCGCCCAGGGAGTGCGGATCATCACCCTGGGTTGGGAGCACCGGCTCCCCGCGATCCTGGATTATGCAGGCTTTTAAGCCCGGACGTGCTCTCAAAGCCTCCGGAGCCTCATCGAAACCTTCAAGAGAAGATTAGGGTACACATGTCAGAGCCAAAAAAATTCCAATCCAGCAACAAGGTGCTTGTGGTCGGTGGGGGCCTGGGCGGCATCAGGGCCGCCCTGGATCTGGCCGAAACGGGCCGGGACGTAGTGCTGATTGACAAAGACTTTGCCATCGGCGGTCTCATGACCCAGCTCGACCGGACCTTTCCCACCAATAACTGCGATCTCTGCACCCTGTCACCCCATCTATCGGAAAGCGGCCGCAAGCTGCACATCCAGCTTATGACGATGACGCAGTTGAGCGGTCTAACCGGGGAGGCAGGCCATTTCAAGGCTGCTCTCACGACGCAGCCCCGTTATATCGATCTGGAGAAATGCACCGGGTGCGGTGAATGCGCCCGCAAATTTCCCGAGTCGGTGCGCTTCACGCCCGGCCTCGATCATCGGGCGCCCACCTGTATGCGGTACCCCCAGGGGACTCCGTACGCCTATTCCATCATTAAAAATGCGGGCGCCGATTTTGAGGGGCTGGCCGGTAGCTGTCCGGCCGGGGCCGTCCTGCCCAACGACCAGGAGAAAGTGCAGGAGATCGAGATCGGGTCCATCATCCTGGCCCCCGGGGCGGACGTCTTCAACCCCCGGGTCCTGGACACGTACGGCTATGGAGTCAACCCGAACGTGGTCACCAGTCTGGAATACGAACGGATTCTCTCCGCCTCCGGACCGACCAAGGGTGACCTCGTGCGCCCCTCCGACGGCAAGAGGCCCAAGAAGATCGCCTGGATTCAGTGCGTCGGGTCCCGGGGGATTCAGGTGGGCTCGGTCCCTTATTGCTCCAGCGCCTGCTGCATGTTCGCCCTCAAGGAAGCCATCGTCACCCGGGAGCGCTTCTATGACGATATGGAGACGACCCTGTTCTACATGGACATGCGCACCTCGGGAAAAGACTACGAGCTCTATCTCCAGCGGGCCATTAACGACTATGGCGTCCGCCTGGTGCGGGCCCGCCCCCATACCGTCGAACCGATCATAGAGGCCGGGATCCCGTCGGGGGACCTTCAGATCAGATACCTCTTGGAGGGCGACGGCTCCTCTAACACGGAAGTCTTCGACCTGGTGGTCCTGGCGACCGGCTTTCGGGTGTCGACGGAAGCGCAGGAGCTGGCCGCTAAGATCGGCATCGACCTGAACGAGCACAATTTCGCCCACACGGGAAGCTTCGATCCGGTGGCCACCTCAAAGCCCGGCATCTATGTCTGCGGGATGTTCCAAGGTCCCAAGGATATTCCCGACACCATGGTCCAGGCCAGCGCCGCGGCTTCCAATGCCGCCAAGGACCTCACGCCGCTTAGGATCGTGACGGCAGCCAAAGATATGCTGCCCCCGGAGCGCGAGGTCGCGGGTGAGGAGCCGAGAATCGGGGTCTTTGTATGCGACTGCGGTCTCAATATTGGCGGGGTGGTCAACGTCGAGGAGCTTGTTGGGAGCGTGGCCGGTCTGCCCCAAGTCGTCGTATCCGAGACTGTCGGCCACGGCTGCAGCCGTGAAGCCCTGGAGCATATCCAGGAGAGCATTCGTACGCAGCATCTCAATCGGGTGGTGGTGGGGGCCTGTTCGCCCCGGACGCATGAAGGCCTCTTTCAGGAAACCGTCCGCAAGGCGGGCTTGAATAAGTACCTGGTGGAGATCGCCAACCTGAGGGACCAGGACACCTGGGTCCATCCGGACCGGCCCTTCGAGGCCGCCGCCAAGGCTAAAGACCTGATGCGCATGGCCATCGCCTCGGTGCGTCTGGCCCGACCGCTCGCTGACCAAACCCTGCCGATGAACAAGGATATCCTGGTGGTGGGCGGCGGGGTGGCGGGGATGACGGCGGCGCTCAGACTCGCGGACCTGGGCTACAAAGTCCACCTGGTGGAACGCTTCAAAGAGCTCGGCGGCGTGGCGAAGCAGGTGCGCAGAACCCTCGAGGGCGAAGACGTGCAGGCCTTTGTCGCGGATCTCATCCAGAGAACGGCAGGGCACGAACGTATTCAGGTGTGGAAGCAATCCATGGTGGTGGACCACTCGGGCATGGCCGGGATGTTCAAAACGGGTATCCAGGTGGGGCCCCAGATGTTTTACCGGGAAATCCGGCACGGCATCACGATCCTGGCCACCGGGGCGCTCCCCAACCGTCCCCAGGAGTACCTCTTGGGCCGGCATCAGGCGGTGACGACGCAGCTCGATCTCGAGGGCCGGCTGGCAGACAACCCGGAAGCTGTCAAGGATTGGCAGAAAGTCGCCATGATTCAATGCGTCGGTTCACGCCTGCCCGAGAATCCCAACTGTTCCCGGGTGTGCTGCCAGGCGGCCGTCAAAAACGCTCTGAAGATTAAGGAACTGAATCCCGCGGCCCAGATATTCGTGCTCTACCGCGATATGCGCACGCCGGGTTTTGAGGAAGACTATTACCGCAAGGCCCGGGAGCAAGGGGTCATTTTTGTCGCCTATAAACCGGAAGACCAACCGGTGGTCGAGGCCGACGGCGGCAAGGTGACGGTTGGCTTTAACGACCCGATTCTGGGGCGGGAAGTAAAAATCTCCGCAGACTGTCTGGCGTTAAGCACCGGGATGGTGGCCGACGAGGAGTCCAGCGAAGATCTCGGGCATGATCTTTCGCCTGCCCAGGACCCCGGATGGCTATTTCCTCGAGGACCACATCAAGCTCAGGCCCATCGATCTGCCGATTCCGGGATTCTTTGTGGCCGGCACCGCGCATGCGCCCAAGACCATCCGGGAGAGCATCACTCAGGCCCAGGCCGCGGCGGGGCGGGCCCAGACCTTCCTGGCCCGGGACAGCATCAACCTGGGCGCGGCCGTGGCCCAGGTAAACGGAGAGTTGTGCGCCGCCTGCCTCATCTGCGTGCGGGCCTGCCCCTTCGGCGTGCCGTTCATCAATGAGGAAGGGTACTCGGAGATCGATCCGGCCAAGTGCCACGGCTGCGGCGTCTGCGCCTCGGAATGTCCGGCCAAGGCGATTCAACTCATGCAGTATGAAGACGATCATATCATGGCCAAATTAGACGGACTTTTGGCAGGGATAAGGTGATGAAAAATTTCGAACCGGTAATTGTGGCTTTCTGTTGCCACTACTGCGCTTACACCGCGGCGGACATGGCCGGCAGCATGAGGCTGCGCTATCCCCCCAATGTGAAAATCATCCGCGTGCCCTGCTCGGGGAAGGTGGATGCCATTCACCTGATGAAGTCCCTGGAAAAAGGGGCCGACGGGGTGTTCGTGGCCGGCTGTCTGGAGGGGGATTGCCACTTCAAAAATGGCAATGTGAGGGCGACCCATCGGGTGGCATACCTCAAGAAACTCCTCGATGAGATCGGCATCGGCGGCGAGCGCCTGGAGATGTTCGCGATGTCGGCGGGCATGGGCGAACGCTTTGCCCGAATCGCCACGGATTTCACCGAGAAGATTCGGCAACTCGGGCCTAATCCCACCAAGGTCGCGAATCAAGATCAGCGGGCCGCAGGTTGACTCGCCAGGAATAGGAGACTGAGGAAAGATGATTACTGCTGAACGAAAACCTCTGGAAGAGCTTATCCAATGCGTTAAGCCGTACCGCAGCATTCTGCTCGCCGGCTGCAATGAGTGCGTCACCGTGTGCGCCGCGGGCGGCCGCAAAGAGGTCGGGGTCCTGGCCTCGGCGCTCAAGATGCATTTTCTGAAAGAAGGCCAGCCCTTGGAAATCCAGGAGATCACGCTCGAAAGGCAGTGCGATCCCGAATATGTGGAGCAACTGGTCTCGAATATCGACCAGGTGGACGCGGTGCTCTCCATGGCCTGCGGCTGCGGCGTCCAGGAAATTGCCCGGCGCTTCCATAATAAGCCGGTCTTTCCGGCGCTGAACACCAAGTTCATGGGAGCCTCGGAGCGTCAGGGGGTTTGGGCCGAGCGTTGCCAGGGCTGCGGCGACTGCGTCCTGGGGTACACCGGCGGCGTCTGCCCCGTGGCCCGGTGCTCCAAGCAACTATTTAACGGTCCCTGCGGCGGCTCCACCAACGGCAAATGCGAGGTGGACCCGAACATGGACTGCGCCTGGCAGCTTATTTGGGACCGCCTCAAAGCTCTGGGAATGACGGAACGGTATGAAGAGAACCTGCCGGCCAAAGACTGGCGTCCGGGCGGGGGCGGGGGACCGCGGAGAATCATCAGAGAGGATATGGCGCTATGAAAACGGCAAGCACTCTGGAAAAGATACTGGCATCAGGAGACCTGGCGGTTACCTCCGAGTGCGGGCCGCCCCGGGGTACCTCAGCAGAAAAAGTTCGGGAAAAGGCCGAATTGCTCCGAGGTTATGTGGACGGGGTCAACGTCACCGACAACCAGACGGCCATGGTCAGAATGTCCAGCCTGGCCGCCTGCATCATCTTAAAGCAAATGGGGCTCAACCCCATTCTGCAAATGGTCACCCGGGACCGTAACCGGTTGGCGATGCAGAGCGACATTATGGGGGCCTATGCTCATGGGATCGACACCATGCTCTGCCTCTCCGGCGACCATCCCCACTTCGGCGACCATCCCATGGCCAAAGCGGTGCACGACATCGACTCGATCCAGATGATCGAGATGGTGAAAAAGATGCGGGATGAAGGGCTGTTCCAGGGCGGGGAAAAGATCGATGAGCCACCCCAAATGTTTATCGGGGCGGCGGCCAATCCCTTTGCCGACCCTTTTGAGCTGAGGGTGGCCCGCCTGGCCAAGAAGTCCAACGCCGGGGTCGATTTTATCCAGACCCAGTGCATCTACAATCTCGATAAATTTGAAAAGTGGATGGCAGGGGTGCGAGACCGGGGCCTGCATGAAAAAGTTCACATCATGGCCGGCATCACGCCCATGAAGTCGGTGGGCATGGCGCGCTACATGAAAAAGCGGGTGCCGGGGATGGATGTGCCGGATGAGGTGGTGAAGCGCATGGCCGGGGTGCCCAAGGAGAAGCAGGCTGAAGAAGGCATTAAGATCTGTCTGGAGACCATCGAACGTTTGAAAAACGTCGAAGGGTGTCCGGGGATTTCACCTCATGGCAATTGAGTGGGAACATAAAGTCGGCGAGATCGTGGAAAGAGCAGGATTGCTGCCGAGACCTACCGGTTTAAATTTAGGTGTCCAAAATCTGCAAGGAGACAAATCATGAGCGACAAAGAACTTATTCTGGTGGTGGACGATGACCCCGATCTGGTGGATATGGTAGCAACGAAGCTTGAGGCCAATAATTACCGGATCTCCAAGGCTTACGACGGTGTCCAGGCCTGGGAGAAGATCAGGCAGGAGAAGCCGGCCATGGTGATTCTGGATGTCATGATGCCCAACAAGGACGGTTATGTGACCTGCAGCGAAATCAAGAACGATCCTAATTATAAAGATATTGCCGTCGTGCTGCTCACCGCGGTGGTGGATAATCTCCCGACGACCAGTTACACCCACCACGAAGGCAGAACGACTCCGGCGGATGATTTCATTCCCAAACCCATCGACCTGGATAAGCTCGTGGGTATCGTCCAGGAAAATCTCACGCGCTGAGGAGACTCTGGGGGGTGACTATATTGGCTGCCAAGGTTCTTCTTTTTACCCCTCAACCAACCCCTCTCCCCTCAAGGAGAGAGGGGTTTCAGGGAAGAACCTGTGTATGCCTTCCCCCAGTGCGCCCCCTTCCGGGTCTTCCCTGCGGAGGCGGCCGGGGATGATCGGGTTTTCTATGGCCAGAGGAGCTGATGAAATCACGGAAGTAATGGATTGGAGATCGAAGGTTTTTGATTCGCTTTCTCTGCCCGCGCTGATTTTGGAGCCGAACCGGGTTGTGCTGGATGCTAACAAGGCCTTTTTGAATGAATTTGGCACTACTAAGGATGAGATCATCGGTCAAACCTGCCATGAATTCTTTTACCAGTCGGAAGATCCCTGTCCCTATGAAACCTGCCCGCTCCCCAAGGTGTTGGCTGAAAGAACGGGGCAAACGATCCTCAGACGAGTCAAAATCCCCGGCAGGAAAGAAAAATGGGAGGACCGCATCTTCTCGCCTATTCTGGATGATGATGGTGAGGTTCGCTATATCATCGAGAAAATCCGCGATGTCACCCATATCAAGCGGCTGGAAAGAGAGCTTTCCGGGATCAAGATATTTATGGAAAAGTTTGTCGAGAGCTCGATCAGCGGGATCATTGCAGCAGACCGGCGCGGCAGGATCCTGGTGATGAACCCGGCCGCAGAAGAGCTTACCGGCTATACCTTCCAGGAGGCCCGCCACCAAATTACTGTCCAGGACCTTTACCCGCCGGGACAGGCGCAAGAAGTCATGAAAAAACTCAGAAGCGAGGCCTTCGGCGGCAAGGGGAAGCTAACCTGCAGCCAAACCGTACTGGTAAGCGCCCAGGGGGAAGAGATTCCTATGGAGCTGACCGCGGCGATCATCTATGAGGGCGACAAAGAATTGGCCACCATGGGGATCTTTAACGACCTCAGGGGAAAAATTGCCCAAGAGGAGAAGATTAAAGAGGTGCTGCTGAGAGCAGCCCGGGCGGAGAAAATGGCCTCCCTCGGTCAACTCGCCGCCGGGGTGGCCCATGAGATCAACAATCCCCTGACCGGTATCCTCCTTTATGGCGGCCTGCTTCTGGAAGACATGCCTAACGATGATCAAAAATACCGGGAATTACAAGCTATTATCGAAGACGCCAATCAATGCCGAAACATTGTCAAGAGCCTGCTCGCGTATAGCAGGCAGACGAGCGCCAACCAGGAGACTATAGACCTTAATTACCTGATCGAACAGAGCCTGAGCCTCATTCGGGACCAGAGCCTGTTCATCAATCTGGAGATCGTCAAAAAGCTGGCAGACGAGGAAATGCTGATTAAAGTGGACCGGAGCCAGTTCAACCAGGTGATTATCAACCTGGTCATCAACGCGATTGATGCCATGGAGAGAAAAGGCACCCTGACCCTTCGGACTTACTGCGATAAGGGCAAGAAAAGAGGGGTTGGCAAAAGAGGTGCCGCCGGCTTCGCCTATATAGAAGTCTCCGATACCGGTTGCGGCATACCCGCGGAAAATCTTACCCGGATATTTGACCCATTTTTTACGACCAAAGACCTGGGAAAAGGGACGGGTTTGGGCCTGAGCACCGTCTATGGAATTGTCCATGAGAATGGCGGCACCATCTGGGTGAAAGAGACCAGCCAAGCAGGAACCACCTTTATGTTGGAACTTCCTCTTAGTCAGGATGTGGACGGACATGAGCTTTAGCAATCAATCACTCAGTACCCATGGCGCAGGGCCTGGAACCATGGTCGAAAAGATGGCCGAAATCAATTGCTCCGCCCCCTCCATTCTGGTTATCGATGATGAGGAGCGCGTGCGCGAAGGCTGCCGGAAGGTGCTGGCCCGGGATGGCTATGAGGTGACCATCGCCGCCTCCGGCGAAGTTGGGCTGAAACTGATCGAGCGCCGGCATTTTGACATCATTCTCCTGGACCTGATGATGCCCAGTCTTTCCGGGTTCGATGTCCTGGCCCACGTCAAGACGCTGCACCCCGACACGGTAATCATCGTGATCAGCGGCTACGCTACGGTGGAGAACTCCATCGAGGCCATGAAACGGGGGGCTTTCGATTTCATCCCCAAGCCCTTTTCACCCGAGCAACTGCGAGTCCTGACCAAGAAGGCCATCGAATACACCCGGGCCATGCAGGACATTGCCGACGAGAAGTCGCGGATGCGGGTGCTCATCAATCTGCTCACGGACGGCGTCATGGCCACGGACAGCCAAAAGCGCGTGGTGCTCGCCAACCCGGCCTTCTTGAGAATGACGGGATGCCGGGAGGTCCAGGCCGTAGGATGCCCCGTGAGTGAAGTCATCCGCTACGAACCGTTGGAATTGCTGATCGATCGGGCCCTGGCCATATCCGGAGATGATCTCGTAGAACTGACCGCAGAGATTTGCTGCGAGGCCGAGGCCGGCCAAACGGGTCCGATCCTGCAGGCCCGCTGCATCCCTTATATCGACCGGGCCGGCCGGAACGTGGGCACCATCACCGTACTGCACGACATCACTGCCTTGAAGCGCATGGACCAGATCAAGTCTGAATTCGTCTCCATGGTTTCACACGAGATTCGGAGTCCGTTGAATTCGGTCCTGGCCCAGATGCAGATAATCCAGGACGGCCTGGCCGGAGAGGTCACCACCAGGCAACAGGAAATCTTGAGCCGGGCCTCGGCCAAGGTCAAGAGCCTCGTGACCCTCTCTTCGGAACTCCTGGACCTGGCCCGGATTGAGTCCGGCCTGATCAGCCAGGAGAAAGAACAGCTCAACCTGTCCGACCTCCTGGAGGATCAGGTGGCCTTTCATGGCGCCGCGGCTCAGGCCAAGGGGATCTCCCTGGCGTTGGAGCCGCTGCCCAAGCTGGCTCCCGTGGTGGTGGATCGACGCAATATGGAAGAGGTCTTCTCCAATCTCATCAGTAACGCCATCAACTATACCCCCGACGGTGGGAGCGTGGTCGTTGCCGCCGCCATGGAGAACGGCTACCTCAGGGCGAGCGTCTCCGATAATGGGATCGGCATGGCTCCGGAAGATCTGAACCAGATCTTTAATCGTTTTTACCGGATAAAGAACGACAAGACGAGATTTATCATCGGCACCGGTCTGGGACTCGCCATCGTCAAAAGCATCGTGGAAGCCCACAACGGCTTCATCCGGGTGGAGAGTGAGCCGGACCGCGGGAGTACGTTCCGGGTCTACCTTCCTTGCCCCGGATCATGACCACCGAGGCTGGAATCACGTGGAAAATTCTATAAATCGTTGATAGGTTTAATTGTAAGGAGAGCATTATGCAAGCTGCCGTAATCCCGCAAAAACTACCGGACCCGGTCCAAGAGGCCCTGGCAAAATTCAACCTGAACCTGTGCATGACCTGTGGGACCTGCAGCAGCGGCTGCCCGGTTACGGGGACGCCGGGGATGGAGGGTTGGGACACCAGAAAGGTCCTGCGGATGCTGCACTTCGGTATGGTTGATGAGGTAGTCGACTCAAAGTTCCCCTGGGTTTGCACCGGATGCGGCCGCTGCGCGCACGCCTGCCCGATGGACCTCGATATACCCTATATCATGTTGCACCTGAAGTCCTTGCGCCCCAGGGACAAGGTGCCGGGCATTCTGCACAAGGGAGCCGAAAACTGCTTCAAGACCGGCAATAACATGGCTATCCCCCTGGATGACTACCTGTTTCTCATGTCCGATCTGGGCAAGGAGATGGCCGAGGAGGACTGCCCCGGCTTTTATGTTCCCCTCGATAAAGAGGGAGCCGACACCCTGTTTTTCCCGAATTCCAAGGAAGTCTTTGCCGACAACGATGACATGAAATGGTGGTGGAAGATCTTCTACGCCGCCCGGGAAAACTGGACCATTCCGTCCCAAAACTGGGAGTCCGTGGACTGGGGTCTGTTTACCGGGAACCACGAGTACATCAAGGCCTTTGCCCAGCGCAAGATCGACTTCATGCAGCAGCATCACGTCAAACAAATGATCATGCCGGATTGCGGCGGGGGGTCATACGGTTGCCGCGTGGGGATGAAGTTGTGTGTCAAAGAGAACCCGGCGAATGAGATTAACTATCTATATCTCTATGAATACCTGGTGAAGCTCATCCAGTCGGGCCGGATCAAGCTGGACAAGAGCGTCAACGCCGGAAAAATCTTCACCTGGCACGACTCCTGTAAACACGGCCGGGAGCTCGAGCGCCATTTCGGCCAGGGCTTCTATGAAGAGCCCCGGTGGATCATTCAACAGTGCGTGGACCACTTTATTGATATGGAGCCGAATCGGGCCAACGGCCACTGCTGCGGGGCCGGCGGCGGCATGTGGCCCGGGCCGTATGAGAAAGAATCGGCCTGGCATGGACATGCCAAGTACGAATCCATCAAGAACAGCGGCGCCAACGTTTTGGTGGTCGCCTGCTCCAACTGCCACGACCAGCTCATGAAACGCGTCCCCAAATTCAATCCCGATTATCCCTATGAAGTGAAATATCTCTGGGAGTTAGTGGCGGATTCTCTGATTTTGGAGCCGTGGAGCGAGGCGGAAATCGCCCGAGGTGAGGCCGAAGCTGCGGCCCAGTGGGAGCGGTTTGGCGTTACTTTTGATGAAGAATAGGGAGATTATTGCAGCCCGTCTGAAGCACGCTGCATTAAGAACTGGGTTTTGAGGTCGATTCACCGGCTATCGAGCCCAGGCGGTTTACGGAGATGGTCGGCAATTTGTCGGCCATCTCACGTGCAAACCGGGAGATGCCGGTATCCCAGGCGGCTCTCCTCCGGGGGTGTCTATCCCAACGCCCGGCGGCAGAGTTCGGTGATAAAGATGGCCTCCATCCCCGCGTCACGGGCCAGCTTCCGCAGATTCAGGTAACACATGGGGCAAAGAAAGATCATGGCGTCAGAGCCTGCACTCTGGGCATCATCCACATTCCATTTTTTGATAACCGCGGCCCTTTCCCGGTCTCTGGCCATGAGGGGGGCGCCGCAGCAGAGGGCATTCAAGCCCTCGTACTGACGCGCCGGCCGCTCGACTCCCAAAAGCTGAAAGATTCTGTCCAGGTAAACTTCCTTTTCCGGGGTGTAGCGTGAGGCGCAGGGTGACTGGTAGGCCACCCTGATGGGTATCTGGCGGATAGTATCCTGCCTCTTCTCGAGCTCGAGATAAAGGTACTCAAAGATGTGCACCGGCCGGAAGGGAACCTTGAGGCCGAACTGGTCGGCCAAGGTCGTGAGCAGGGTGTAGCAGTCGTCATGGAAGCAGACGACCTCTTCCCCGCCCAAGGCAGCCAGGTTGTCGATGAACCTCTGGGCCTCTTGCTTGATGACGCCCGGCTTCCCCAAGTGGATATATCCCACGGTGCAGAAATAGTCCGCGCCTTCGACCAGGGTCAGGCCCTCAAACAGCGGATTATCGAGCAGATCCCGCACCATGTCCCCCACTATGCAAAGGTTCATGATGGGCTTCCCCGCTTCCCCTTGTTTCAGCACGGTCGGGAGGCTATGATATTTCGCAAAGTTCTGTAGCGCCTGCTCCGGCACGCCCAAAGCCCCCGTTTCCTCCTGGCGCTGGTTCAATAGATCGAAGGGATTTGCCTGGTTCGGGCAGATCGAGTTACAGGCAGCGCAAGTTACGCAAAGCCCGGTAATGGGAGGGGCGCCGCCCGCCACCAGCTCGTGCATCTCCTGCTGGGCCCTCTCCAGGTCGTAATCGACATAGGGACAAAACCTCAGGCAGGTGCCGCAGAAATCACATTTTTCAGCATGAAACAATGTCTGTCTCCTCCGGTAAGATGCTTCCCCACTAATACCGATTCGCCTTTGCTGCCGATTGCTGGCGGTTTGAGATAAGAAGGCGGTGCCAGGCTGTTCTCCCGGCATCCCCTAACCAGGACTCCGATTATGCTCTGAACTCGGGGGGCTTATCACTTCCCCTGCCAGACCGGCTTCCTTTTCTCCTGAAAAGCCTTTACCCCTTCCTGAGCGTCCTGGGAGGTGCAGAGGCGAGCAAAAACCTCGCTGCTGTACGTGAATCTCTGACTGAACGGCATATCCACCATACGGTAGTAAAATTGCTTGCCCATTTGCAAGGCCAGCGGACTCTTCGAGAGCAGCTTTTTGGCGAAGGCCCAGGTTTCCTCCTCCAGCTTTTCCAGAGGCACGACCTTATTTACTAACCCCAATCTCTCGGCCTCCTTGGCATCAATCATATCCCCGGACAGCAGCAGTTCCAGGGTTTTGTGTTTGCCTAAGGAGTAACTGAGCGGGATGATGGGGCCGGTGCAGAGGAGCCCCACGTTGATGGCGGTGGTGCCGATTTTCGTTCCGGCCGCGACGATGGCAAAATCTGCCGCGTACAGCAGTCCGGCGCCGTTGGCCACCGCGAAGCCGTGTACCTGCGCGATCACCGGCTTTCCCATGGTGGCGATGGTATTATGCATCTCATCCATCTGAGCGATCCATTGCTGATATTCCAGGTTGGTTTTCCCGGCAAACTCGGCAAGATCGATCCCGGTGGAAAAAGATTTTCCCGCCCCTTTGACAATGATGACCTGGACCTCGTCATCTTTATCGAGGCGCCGCAGGCCCTCATTCAATTCCTGGGCCAGAGCAGTGCTGAAGGTATTGAATTTTTCCGGCCGGTTCAGGGTAATCACCCCGACTCGCTCTTTTTTGTCCACCATGAAGTTCTGAAAGACATGATTATTTCCCTATTCTATGATGACCTGCTATTCTTTCGCAGGCGGGCGGGAATTCCCGCCCCGGTTCTACATTTACCCCTGGTCCGCTTTCTTATCCTTCTCCTTCAGGTTCAGGGTCTGCTTCACGAGGTTCTTTTCGTGTTCATAATTGATCACCCGTTGCAGCATGATTTTCTGGGCCATGACCGGTCCGGCGCCGTGCCAGGTGGCCACCCCGTGCTGTCCGGCGGTCCAATGCTGCAGGAGCTTATGCACCTTCAAGATATTTTCGGTGGGTTCGTCGGAGCCGAAGCTGTAGAATTCCTTTACATAATCCTTGACTTCAGGATTCTGCAGCTCTTTCAAGGAGGGCATGGTGACGATCAGACCGCCGCCAATATCGCCGGCCAGGGCCATGGTGCGCCAGAAGGCATTGCAAATGTTCAATTTGGCCACATTGCCCATTATTTCGTCAGGTAAGAAGACTCCTGAACCCGGAGGCTCCTCCGTCCCCTTGGCGGCGGCGGCCATGCCGCAGGCCCGGCCCGTCTCCCGCATAACCACCATTTCAGTCATCTGCTCATTGATGTGGGACACCTTATCCAGACCCTTATATTCCTGGACGAGTTTAGAGGCGCCGATGATCTGATTCATGAAGCCCACCTTGCAGGTGCCGCCGCAGGTCATCCGGTGGGTCTTGGCAAACCGGGTGACGAATTTCCCTGAGTACCTGGTTTCGCCGCAATGGAAGACGCGCTCCCAGGGAACGAAGACGTTATTGAAAATCACCATGGACGTTTCCCGTTGGCCGAAGCGGGGATTGCCCAATTCCGCCAGATCATCGGCGGCATCCCTTTCGGCGGAATACGGTGAATACTGGCAAACGTAGATAATCCCTTCCGCATCGGTGGGAGTGGCAAAGGCCAGGGCGTAGTCCTCTTCACCCTGGGCATGGGCGGATTGCGGCAAAACTACCATTTCGTGACTGGCGAAAGCCCCGCTGATGTTGATCTTGGCGCCGCGCACCACTATCCCGTCGGTTTTCCGCTCTACCACTTTTAAGGAGAGGAAAGGATCGGGCCAATCCAGGGTCTTCTGGCTCCGCTTGCCCCGCGGTTCAGTAAGCGCCCCGGCCACGGAAAGGTCCTGGCGCTGCACCATCTTGAGATATTCCAGAAACCGGGGGTGATATTCAGTGCC
This sequence comes from uncultured delta proteobacterium, assembly GCA_963797235.1. Taxonomy (GTDB): domain Bacteria; phylum Desulfobacterota; class Desulfobaccia; order Desulfobaccales; family 0-14-0-80-60-11; genus JAPLJC01. Next base: position 122,504 of record CAWCOX010000019.1, on the reverse strand, counting down.
TAAATCCCGGTCCATTTCCCAACAGGTGCTGGCCAGGGAGTGAAAGGCATCATAGCCTACGCAGCGGTAAATGCAGGTGCCGAGCATTTCCGCCGTGAAAGTGCCGGCTTCGGCCTTCTTTACCAGGTCATCAATGCTGGCGCTGACATAGGTATAACGATTGACCTGATCGTTGATGAGCGGGGAATAGCAGGACATGATGTCCCGGTAACGGGGGTCCAGGGCCCACTCATAGCTGGCCTTGTTGGCCTCAACCACCGTGCGGGTGTTGCGGTTTTCCAGGATGCTGTCCACCTTTTTCCCGTTCATGAACACCCGGGGCTTGAGCTTTTTCAAGCTTGCTTCGAATTGCTCGGGGGTCATCAAGGCCATGGCATTTCTCCTATAAATTTGCTGGTTAAGGTTGTTTAGTCTGCAAAGGGTTGCCCGGCTGGGAGAGCCGCTCCGAAGAATAGCCGACTAGGGGGCCAGGCGACTCAAGTAATCGAGCATGGCGTTGATGGTCCGGTCCGTATTGGCAGGGGACTTTTCCATGCCGTAACTGATCGTCGCGCCTAAAATCCCCGAAAAGATCATCTCGGTTACCGCGTTGGTGTCAGCATCTTCCCGCAGCTCGCCGGAGGCTTTCCCCTGTTCCAGGAATCGGTTGATCATGGCTTTCAGGCTGACAAAACCCATATTCACCTCCTGGGCCAGTTTGGGCAACTGGTCGTCCAACTCCACCAACAGGGTCACAAAAATACAGCCCCCGGGAAGGCAGGCGGTGTCCTTCAGGTAGAAATCCCGATGGTTTTGCAGCAACTTCCTCACTTTTTCGACGGGCTTGTCGATCTGCTCCAGACCGACAAGATGCTTGTCCCGCCAGATCTTGCGGGCTTCCGCCAGAACCGCGAAAAACAGCTCTTCCTTGCTTTTGAAATGATTGTAGAATCCGCCTTTGGAGGTGCCGGCGGCGGTCAGGATGTCCTGAATCGAGGTGCTCAAAAACCCTTTCAGCGAGAACAGCCGCAAGGATTCCAGGATGATTCTCTGTCTCAGTGCCATTTTGGTCAACAATTGAGACCGACCGGTCGGTCTGTTTTTTAAGGCACTATATAAAATTCGATTCATGGGTGTCAAGGCTTTATTCCGGATTTTATCAGGCGGCAGGGCTACAGATTGTGGCCCCAGGTGCCATTGGAACCCAACTGGGGATTAACCGTCTGCCGGCCTCTGAGCCGGCAAGATTTTATGCAACTCCGGAAGGAAAAGGGAATTCGGGACATCTCAACAAAGCGCGGCCGGCAAAAACAGCCCTCACTCTCAACTGACCAAAGGTCTTCCCGCCTATTGGTTTCTGCCTGCCATTACCCCGCCATCAACATCCCAGATGGCCCCGGTGACCCAGCCGGCCTCATCCGAAAGGAGGAAATCGATCACGGCGGCCACGTCATCTACACGTCCTACGCGGCCGATGGGGTGAAAACTGTTAAAACCGGCCAAAGTTTCCTCAATCTTGCCGGGATCGATAAACTCGCCGTAAATGGGGGTTACGACCACGGCAGGTGAGACTGCATTGACCCGAATATGATAATCGGCCAATTCCATCGCCAAATGCTGGGTCAATGAGTGGAGACCCGCCTTGGCCATGGAATAGGCCGAGGACGGCGTGGCTTTGATCGCCTGCCTGGCCCACATGGAGCCAATATTGACGATGGCGCCGCCGCCGTATTTTTTCATGTTGTTCGCCACTGCCTGGGTAATAAAAAAGAGACTTCTGTTTAAATCCAGGTACCTGTCATAGTCAGCCCTGGTGTGTTCCAAGAAAGGTGTCGGTTTGAACACCCCCGCGGTGTTGACCAGGTATTTGAGGTGACGCTTTTCTTGATTCAAGCGGGCGATAAAATCATCAACCTGAGGCTCGTCATACAGATCGACGGCGGCCGTTTGGACCGGGCCGTCCACTTCCAGTTCTGCCTTGGCCTGTGCCAATCGAGCCGCATGGCGAGCCACTAAGCAGACTTCCCCGCCCCGGCGGAGGAGCCGCTTGGCGGTCTGCTTGCCCATGCCGCTGGAACCGCCGACGATGAGGGCCAAAAATGCAGTTTGAGTGGTTATGGCGTCAATCTCCTTTTGCCAAAAAAATTAATCATTTCTCCCAGTCCTGACAAGCGCCTGTCCGGCAATTTAAAGCACTAAGTCTTACACGGTAGTAGAGGTTTTTTTGGGGCTGAGCGGCAGGCGGTGTTTCTTCATCTTTTTGTAGAGCAGGGTCCGGTGGATGCCCAGCAACTTGGCCGCCTGGGCCTTATTATACTCGGTGGCGGCCAGGGCCTCCTTGATCGTCTCCTTTTCGGCGCTGGATTGGGCCTGCTTGATGATGAAACGGCCCGCGGCGGGAATCAGTTTAATCTGGCGCTGCAGGTGGAAGGGCAGGTCGGTCAGATGGATTTTATCCCCTTCGAGGTAGGAAAGGGTGCGTTCCAGGACGTTGGAGAGTTCGCGCACATTTCCCGGCCAATCATAATTGATTAAGGCCTTGGCCGCCCGAAAGCCAATGGCCACCTGCGGGAGGGAGAAATCCGCGGCGATGAGCTGGATGAGATAATTGGAGAGGGGAATAATGTCCTCTCGCCGCTCCCTGAGGGGCGGGATGTGCAGATGGATGACGTTCAGCCGGTAAAGCAGGTCGCGGCGAAAGCGGCCCTCGGCCACCAACTTTTTGAGGTCCTGATTGGTGGCGGCAATCGGGCGAAAATCGATCCGGATCAAGGAGTTGCCCCCAATCCGCTCGAACTCCTTTTCCTCCAGGACCCGCAACAACTTGGGCTGCATTTCCAGAGGCAGGTCCCCGATTTCATCCAGGAATATGGAGCCCTGCTGGGCCAGTTCAAATTTTCCCGCCTTGCCCCCCTCCCGGGCCCCGGTAAAGGCTCCCTTTTCATAACCGAAAAGCTCGGACTCCAGCAGGTCTTTGGGAATGTTGGCGCAGTTGATGCGGATAAAAGGGTGCATTTTGCGGCCGCTGGCATGATGAATGGCCTGGGCAAAGAGCTCCTTGCCGGTACCCGATTCCCCCGAGATCAGCACCGGGAAGCCGGTGGCGGCGGCTCTACAGGCCTCCTGTTTCAGCCTGGTGATGCATTCACTCACTCCCACGAGGCTGTCAAAGGTATATCGGGTGGAGCGCAGGTTGAGGAGTTCCTTCTCATAATATTTCACTTTCGATTCCAGGACGGAGAGCTCGCTGGCCAATTTGCCGACATCCCGCACGTCTTTGAACATTACCTGTCCGAACACCGCAATCACCCGGCCATCCTGCCAGATGGGGATCCGCTGCACCACCATGTTCTGACCCATGATCTTCTGAACCTGGTTGATCTCGCACTTGCCGGTCTTGGCGACGATGTGCATCCGGCTGTTTTCAATGACCTCGGTCACATGTTTGCCGATCTGGGCCTTATGGTCGATGCCGAGAAATTTGCCGTAGGGTTTATTGAAATGGGTGATACGGCCCTCGGGGTCCACCACCACGACGCCGTTGTAAATACTGTCAACGATCAGCTGCAGCATTTTCAATTGCTGGGCCAGGTCCGGCGCCTCGCCAACCGAGACGGTCGGCCCCGAAGCGGGCGCCCCCTTCATCTTGCGCGCTGGTTTCCCTGCTTCCATGACCGCGGCCTTTAAGTATCAAATTTGCTACATGTAGCTCATTAGATACATAGAATACTTTGGCCTCGATGTCAATAAATCGGTCCAGGTTCCCTAAAATCCAGGCTGGACGCAGACCTGGCCCGAGGTATCCCTGAACTCCATCCCTGGCTCATAATTTGCTATAGCAATTTTGAGGACTCGCCTGTCTTCCCGTCGTGACCGGCAAGATTAATATTAAACCAAGGCAAAGAGGAGAAGGGAAAATGAAAAAAGTTCTGATGGCATTGATGATGGTTTTCATTTTCGTAACCTCAGGATTGGCGGCTGACACCATCAAGTTGGGTGGGATGCTGCCTCTGTCCGGCCGGGCCGCGGACCTGGGCATTACCTGCAAACAAGGAGCGGAGCTGGCGGTCAAGGAAATCAATGGCAAAGGCGGGGTACTCGGCAAGAAACTGGAACTCATGATGGCGGACAGCAAGGCGCAGGTGCCGGAGATTGTGTCCCTGTCCAAGCGCTATATTCAGAAAGATAATGTCAATTTCCTGTTTGGCGTGGTCAGTTCGGCCGGGGCGCTGGCCGCCGCAGAAGTGGCCAAACAGGAAAAAGTGATCTTCATGGCCACTGTAGGTTCAACGGATTCCCTCACCAAGGAGAAGTGGAATCGTTACACCTTCCGTTCCGGAACCTGCAATTCCCAGGAAGCCAACTCCCTGGCCCTGTATGCGGCCCAGGACAAGAAGCTGGTAAAATTTTACAACATCGGCCCCGACTACGAATATGGGCGGACCATGTGGGAGATCTTCAAGGCCAAGATGACCAAGGAAAACCCCCAGGCGCAATTCCTCGGGGAACAGTGGCCCAAACTGTTTGAGGCTGATTATACCCCTTACATCAACGCCATTCTGGCCGCCAAACCCGATGCGGTGTACATCAGCCTCTGGGGTGGGGACCTCGTGGCCTTTATCAAGCAGGCCAAGCCCTTCGGGCTGTTCGACAAGATGAAAGGGATTATCGCCACCGGGGGGGACATCACGGTGACCAAGGCCCTGGGAAAAGAGATGCCCACCGGCCTGATCGTGGATCAACGGTATTATTTCTATTGGCCTAATACCCCCACGAACCAGGAATTCGTCAAGGCCTACAAGGCGGCTTACGGCGATTATCCCAGCGCCTGGGCGGCAGAAGGCTATGACGGCATCCAATTCCTGACCGCGGCCATCAAGAAGGCCGGCTCGCTGGATACCGACAAGGTGATCGCGGCCCTGGAGGGCCTGAGCCTCGACCTGCCGCGGGGCAAGTCCACGTTGCGGAAAGAAGACCATCAGCTCTCCTGTGATTTCATGGTGGGCGAGACGGCCTTCGTGCCGGAATATCCCTTTGCTATCCAAGACAAGCAGAAGGTATTCCCGGCTGACCAGGTGCTCTATTCCATCGCAGATTGGCAGAAGGCCCAAGAAGCCAACAAATAACCACCCTGGGCTGAGGCCTAGGCTTTGGTCTCACGCCACGGCGAAGGAATTATGGACATTTCTTTCCTGACGGTCCAGGTTTTAAGCGCCCTGCGGCAAGCGGCGTTCCTGTTCCTCATCTCATCAGGGCTGACCCTGGTGTTTGGGGTCCTGAACATCCTCAACTTTGCCCATGGCTCGCTTTACATGCTGGGGGCCTACCTGGTTTATGGGATCACCCTTTACCTGGTAGGCCCGGCGGGTTTTTTCCTGGCCCTGCTGCTGGCTCCCCTTGGAGTTGCGGCCATTGCCGCGCTCATCGAAATCGTGCTTTTGCGGCGCATCTATATTCAGGAAGAGATTTACCAGTTGCTCCTCACCTTTTCCCTGGTGCTGATCATCGACGATCTGGCCAAGATGATTTTCGGCGCCGAATACAAATCCATTCCCAAACCGCACTTTCTCTCGGGATCGTTCCAGCTTTTCGGGGCCACCGTCCCCAATTACACGGCGATGGTGCTCATTGCCGCGCCTCTGGTCGCACTGGCCATGTGGCATCTGCTTTACCGGACCAAGACGGGCAAGGTGGTGCGCGCCACTTCTTCAGACCGGGAGATGGCGGATGCTCTCGGCATCAATATGACCGCCCTGTTCACCCTGGTATTTGCCTTTGGCGCCATGCTGGCGGGCTTTGCCGGGGCGCTGGCCGGCCCGGTCCGCACGGTCTTCCCGGGATTAGGGACCGAAGTCATCATTGAATGTTTTGTGGTCGTGGTGATCGGCGGGCTGGGGAGCCTCTGGGGGGCGTTCATCGGCTCGCTGCTGATCGGCACCCTGGAGACGGTGGGCATCATCGTCTTCCCGCAATTCGAGATGGGGCTCATCTATTTGCTGATGGTGGTGGTGCTGATCGTGAGGCCCTGGGGGCTTTTCGGCAAGCCGATGCAGATCAAATCTCTGTCAGAGAAGAACCTGAGTATGGAGGCTCAGGAAATCTCACCGGTGCACTTTTCGTCACCCCTGGTGCTGAAACTGCTCCCCTTGATCGTGCTGTTGGTTATCCCTCTGGTTACGGGGCGTTATTATCAGTATCTCCTCACGCAGATCTTTGTGGCGGCGCTGATGGCAATTTCCTTCAACCTGTTGCTCGGCACCACCGGATTGCTGTCATTCGGCCAGGCCGCCTTTTTCGGCGTCGGGGCCTATACGGTGGGCCTGCTGCTAACCAAGACGGCCTTGGGCACCCTGCCGGTTTTGGGGCTGGCGATTGTCATAGCCGCCGCCGTGGCCGCGCTCATCGGTATTTTCTGCATTCGCCTTTCCGGGGTGCACTTCGCCATGCTCACCCTGGCTTTCGGACAGCTCCTCTATGCCGTGGCCTTCAAGTGGTACGGCCTGACGGGAGGAGACAACGGCATCCAGGGCATCCCGGTGCGGGCCGTCTCCCTGGGGAATTTCACCTGGAGCCTCGGTTCCACCAGGGAAATGTACTACTTCGTCCTCGTCGTGGTGGCGTTGGCTGTCGCCTTTTTGAGCCGGGTACGCTCGTCCGCCTTTGGGGCCACGCTCAAGTCCATCCGGGAGAACGGCCAGAGGGCCGCCTACCTGGGGCTTAACGTGAAACTTTACCAATGGACGGCATTTATCCTGGCGGGGGCCTTCTCGGGATTGGCGGGCGGACTTTATGCCCTCATGGAAAGATCAATCTCTCCGGAGATCATTCACTGGACGAAGTCCGCAGAACCTGTCCTGATGACCATTATGGGGGGCATCTACTCTTTCGTGGGGCCGGCCGTAGGCGCGGCCATCTACATTATTCTGAACGCTTACATCGTGGCCTGGACCGAAAACTGGTCATTGGTGCTCGGCCTGGTCCTGTTGACGCTGGTGTTGACCCTGCCCGGCGGGGCAGTCGGTTATTTCAACGAAAAAACCCGTGAATTTCTGGTGAGGATCGGATGGCTAAAAACCAGGGATTTCTCGTGCTCAACGGCATTACCAAATCCTTCGGGGGCCTTAGAGCGCTAACCGACGTTAGTCTCTCGGTAGCCCAGGGAGAGATTCACGCCGTCATCGGACCGAACGGGGCCGGAAAATCGACCCTGTTTAATGTGATGACGGGGCTCTTCCCGGCTGATTCGGGGGAAGTGATCTTTGACGGTGAGCGCATTTCCGGGTTGCCGCCCTACCGGATTATCCGCAAGGGCATCGGGCGCTCCTTTCAGATCACCAACATCTTCCCCCGCATGACCGTGTTTGAAAATGTGCAGGTGGCGCTTTTTGCTCATTATCGTAAATCATCCCGTCTCTGGTCGCGGGCCTGGAAATTTCAGGGCATCGCCTCGGAAACGCTGGGCATCCTGGAGCAGGTGGGACTCCAGGAAAAATGCGGGGTCTCCGCCGCGGTGCTTTCCCATGGTGATCAAAAGCGGTTGGAGATCGCCATCTCCCTGGCCTCCCGTCCCAGACTCCTGATGCTGGATGAACCCACCGCGGGGGATGTCGCGGTTTGAAAGCCGTGAGACCGTTGGGCTGCTCAAAAAGATCTCCCAGGAACAAGGCCTGACCCTGGTCTTTACCGAACATGATATGGACATCGTCTTCGGAATCTCCGCGCGGCTCAGCGTGCTGCATCAAGGTATGATGATTGCCCACGGCACTCCGGCGGAAATCAAGGCGAACCCCGAGGTGCGCAAGGCCTATCTGGGCGACGAATTATTAGCCTGACGGTGGGGTAGAGGGAAGATATGGCCTTTTTGGAACTAGACTCCATCAACACTTACTACGGGCGCAGCCACATCCTGTTTAATGTGTCTCTGTCCGTCGAGCAAGGGGAAGTGGTCAGCCTGATCGGCCGCAATGGGGCCGGAAAAAGCACGACTTTCCGGTCGATCATCGGCCTGACTCCGCCCCAGACGGGTGAGGTCATTTTTGCCGGCGCCCGGGTGAATGGCCTGAGAGCCTTCCAGATCTGCCGGAAAGGGATCGGCTTTGTCCCCGAAGATCGGCGGTGTTTCGCGGACCTGACCGTGCGTGAAAATCTCGAGGTGGCGGCGAGACGCGAGAAGCTGGTGGCCTCGCCCTGGACGGTGAATAAAATTTATGCCTTTTTCCCCCGCCTGCAAGAACGGGAGAATAATCTCGGCTCGCAGCTCTCAGGGGGCGAGCAACAGATGCTCACCATTGCCCGCACGCTCATGACCAACCCCGAGTTCCTGTTGCTGGACGAACCCTCCGAGGGGCTGGCGCCATTGATTGTCAGGCTGCTGGCCGAGATGATTCTCGAGATCCGTAACGAAGGCGTTACCGTTTTGCTCGCCGAACAGAATCTCCACTTTTGCGCCAAGGTGTCCGACCGCGGTTATGTGATTGATAAAGGTTTAATGAAATACGCCGGGAAGATGTCGGATCTGTTGGCCGACGAAGAGGTCAAGGCAAAATATCTAGCGGTTTGAGAGGATAATCCGCATGGAAGAGCAAGGTTATTTTGCGTGGTCCGACGCCTTGTTTTCGGCTGCCAAGGTCTTCAGCAAACCCGAGGCCTTGAAAGGCGTACGGGTGTTGGAATTATGCACCCGGGTCTTTGGCCCGGTGACCGCGGATCTGTTGGCCGATTTTGGGGCGGAGGTCATCAAGATCGAACTGCCCGGGGTGGGTGACCTCATGCGCTACGTGGCGCCTCGGGGCTTTTACTGGCAAAACATTTCCCCGGCCTTCACCCACATGAACCACAATAAATATCATGTGGCCATCGACATTCGCACCCCGGAGGGCGGCGACCTGCTTCGGGCCATGGTGGCTAAATCCGATGTCTTGATCGAAAATTTCCGCGCTGGCTCCATGGATCGTTGGGGGGTCGGTTACCGTCAGCTCAAGACGATCAACCCGGCCCTGATTTACCAGGCCAACAGCGGCTTCGGCCAGTGGAGCAAATACAAAGACCGGCCTTCATATGACGCCACTTCCCAGGCTATGAGCGGCTTTTCGGCCATCACCGGGTTTCCTGGCCGGGCTCCCCTCAAGACGGGCATCTGGATCGGCGATTGCACCGGGGCCCTCTTTGCCGCCATCGGTATCCTGGCGGCGCTGCACCATCGCAAGAAAACGGGGCAGGGACAACTTCTGGATGTCTCTCAGGCCGAGGGGCTGATCCGCATTCTTGACTGGACCTGGCTTTACCAAACCGCAACAAAACAAGAGCGCGGCCTTTGTGGCAACCGCGATATTTCCTGCTCGCCCTCGGGAGTTTTTCGCTGCCAGGACGGTTTTATCGCCATTGCCGCCCTGGATGATGAGCAGTTTAGCAGCCTGTGCCGGGCCATGAACCGCCCTGAGCTGGCGACGGACCGCCGGTTTAATACCGTCTCCGCCCGGCTGGTGGCAGAAAATAATTTGGCTTTATTTGAAACGGTGGCAGATTGGGCGGCCTTAAGCAAGGCCGAGGAGATCGAAAAGTTGGCGGATACCCATGGGTTTGCGGCTCACCGGGTGGTCAACGCCCGGGACCACTACCATGATGAACACTTGCGCCACCGGGGCGCGGTTTGCGAGTTTGAAGATCCCTTGTACGGGAAGGTGGTGGAATATGGCCCGGGCCCAAAACTCTCGGAAAGCCCGGGACGCATGCGCTGGATTGCTAAACCGGTGGGATTTCACAACTCCCACGTTTTTCGAACCTTGCTCAACTTAAAAGATGACCAGATGCAGCAATTGGTGGAAAAGCAGGTCATCGGCACCTGGGTCGATCGGATCGGGGCCAAGCCGCCGGACGATTGGAATGGCCGGGATGGAGTCATCCAGTGAGGCGGGAGTCGAGCAGGCCGGCGCAGGTATTACCCTGGAAGAGGACGCGGTTATGAAAGATGCCAAAGACCCTAAGCTCTCCTGGTATGACTGGGCCCAGGAACGGACCGATCCCGAAACAGCCTCCCGGAAACCGGAAGCCCTGGATGACCTCCTGGTCCTGGATGTCAGTTATGGGAATGTGGGGGGGCTGGCGTGCTCCTCGATGCTCGCCGAACTGGGCGCCACGGTCATCCGCATCGAGCCCCCCGGCGGCGATGTCGCCAGGCAATATAGTCCCTTCGGCATCATGCATCAGGGCACCGGGTTGGGGTATCTAGCGGAAGGACGGAACAAATATCAGGTCACCCTGGACGTAAAAAAAACGGAATCCCGGGAGATTTTTACCACGTTGGCGAAACATGCGGACGTGATTATCGAAACCTTTCAGCCCGGAGTAATGGACGGTTGGGGGATCGGTTATCGGCAACTGCAGGAAGTCAATCCGCGCTTGATCTATGCCGCCCTATGCACCTATGGACAATTTGGGCCGCGGGCCGGCCGCGGCCGGCCGGGTTCCGAAATAACCAACCAGGCTTACTCGGGCCTGGTCTATATCAACGGCGAACCTGAGCATCTGGAGCCCACGGAACACGGCGTCCCCACCAAGGTGGGCAGTTGGTACGGCTGGTACGCCGAGGGCCTGTTTGCGGCTTACGGGATACTTTTGGCCCTCAACTTCCGGACGGATACGGGCAAGGGCCAGCTGGTGGACGTCTCCGGGGCCGAATGCATTATGAAATTCATCGATTACAACCTCGGCTGGTTCCACATGGACGGCAAGGTCAAAAGCCGCTTGGGCAATTACGACATCGCGGTCTTCCCTTATACCTTTATCCGCTGCAAAGAGGGCTACACTTTTTTGGCGGCTTATAATGACGAGGCGTTTGAGACGCTCATGGAAATTATCGGACGCCCCGAAATGGCCAAGGACCCGAGGTTTTCCTCCTTCATGAACCGCACCTCGGTGGAAAATGAAGAGGCGCTCCAGTTTCTTTTGGAAGAATGGAGCATGAAATATCCGGTGGATGAGGTAATCCAGCGGGTTCAAGAGGCCATTTCTAAAAAAGAGGGCAGGGCCGCCGCCGTGGTCACCGGCAAGGTCACCCAGCCGGCCGAGGTGCTCCAGGAACAGAATTGGTGGAATCGCGGCGTCTTTCAAAAGATTCAGGATCCTGACTATGGCGAACTCACCCTCCAGGGGCCGACGTGGAAAATGAGTGAAACCCCGCCGAGACTAAAATGGGCTTGCCGGCCCAGCGGCGCGGATAACGAATTCATCTACCTGAAATATCTCGGACTGGGGAGATCTCAGTTGGCTGATCTGCACAAGGCGGGAGTCATCTAGAATGCGCCAGGTAGTCATCGCCAGCGCCGCCCGGACCGCCATCGGTAGTTTTGGCGGCACCTTGAAGGACCTGCCGGCCGCGCAGCTGGGTGGCGTGGTCATTAAAGAAGTTTTACGCCGCGCCCGGATTCGCTCGGAAAGAGTGGACCAGGTGATTATGGGCAACGTGCTGCAGGCCGGCCAGGGCCAGAACCCGGCCCGACAGGCGGCCGCCATTGCCGGCCTCTCGCAATACACCCCGGCGGTGACCGTGAATGTGCTCTGCGGCTCCGGCCTGGAGACAGTGATTATGGCCACTCAGGCCATCCGGGCCGGTGATGCGGAGATCATCGTGGCCGGCGGTATGGAGTCCATGAGCCAGGCGCCCTTTGTGTTGCCCCAAACCCGCTGGGGCCAGCGCCTGGGCCATGGTGAGCTCCTCGACCTGCTGATCCACGACGGCCTCTGGTGCTCCTTCGGCGACACCCACATGGGGGTCACGGCGGAAAATGTGGCGGACAAATTCAACCTCAGCCGGGAAGAACAGGACGCCTTTGCTCTGAATAGCCAACGTAAAGCGGAGCAGGCCATCAAAACCGGGCGCTTCCAGGCTGAGATCGTCCCGGTGGAGGTGCCCCAAAAGAAAGGGGCGCCCCTCAGCTTCGATACCGACGAATTCCCCAGGCTCGGCACCACCCTGGAAAAACTGGCCAGACTCCGTCCATCCTTTCGCAAAGACGGCACCGTCACCGCGGGAAACTCTTCGGGGATTAACGATGCAGCCGCGGCTTTGCTGGTCATGTCCGAGGCCAAGGCCCTGAAGATGGGCATCCGGCCCCTGGCCAAAATCGTCTCCTACGACTGCCAGGGCTGCGAGCCGGAATTGATGGGTTTGGGCCCGATTTATGCGGTTCGTAACGCCCTTGCCAAGGTGAGGGCGGAGTTCGGGAAAAAGATCGATCTGGTGGAACTCAACGAGGCCTTTGCGGCCCAGAGCATTGCCTGTCTGCGGGAATTAAACCTGGACCCCGAAATCGTCAACGTCAATGGCGGGGCCATCGCCCTGGGGCACCCCATCGGCTGCAGCGGCGCCAGAATTATGGTCACCCTGCTCTACGAGATGCACAAGCGGCAGGTCCAGGTGGGGTTGGCCGCGCTCTGCGTGGGGGGCGGCATGGGCTTTACCATGGTCGTCGAACGCGGCTGGTATTTCTGATCCGGAGTTGCATCATAGGTGGCACAGGCGTCTCGCCTGTGCCGGCCGGCTAACCTTTCAAGAACTACAAAGATCTCATCACGGAAATGAAAAATCCCCCCTGCCCCCTTTTCCAAAGGAGGGGGTCTTAAAGTCCCCCTTTGAAAAAGGGGGATTTAGGGGGATTTGAAGTTTTCCAAGTCAAGGCGTGTGGCTCCAAATAATAACCATTGGAATGCGAATTGGGATGAACGAGGCCAAAAGATGCTGGAAATCAAGGATGCGGTGGCGGTGATTACCGGAGGAACCGGGGGCATCGGCGCCGGGCTGGCCAAATATTGGGTCCGCCAGGGCGGCAAAGTAGTGTTGGGGGATGTCAGCCTGGAGGGCTTAAAGCGGGTTGAAAATGACCTAAAAGCTTTGGGCGGCAGGGTCGCGGCCTTTCCCTGTGATGTCACCCGGGAGGCTGATTGCGCCAAACTTGCCGAGGCCGCCATCGAGACCTTCGGCCAGATCAATCTGGTGGCTCCTTGTGCCGGAATCATTCAAGACAGTCTGCTGGTGGCGCCGGATCGGGAAACCGGCCGGGTTGCCAAAAAAATGAGCCTGGACCAATTTCAATCGGTCCTCGATATCAACCTGACGGGCGTGTTCCTGACGGTGCGCGAATGCGCCGAAAGGATGATTAATCACCGCTGCCGGGGGTTGATCTGCCTGTTCTCTTCCACCGGGTCCCTGGGAACGGCGGGCCAGCTAAATTACTCCGCCTCCAAGGCGGCCATGTCGGTCTTTCCCAAGGTGATCACGGCCGAGTTTTTCCGACGCGGTCTGGCCGACCAGATTCGCTGCGTGGCCATTGCCCCCGGCTATGTGGCCACCCCCATGGTGCAGGGCATGAATCAAAAGGCCATGGAAAAGATTCTGACCGAGGTGCCCATCGGCCGTTTAATTGAGCCGGCCGAAGTCGCCTCTTTGATCGGCGAACTTTATCGCAACGAGGCCATCGCCGGAGAAACCTTTTTCATTCACGGCGGACTGCGCTTAGGTTCCAAGGGATAGATCCAGGCGCCGGGAGTGGCCGCAAAAAAGTCGGCCTGATGCGGGGGAGGGGCACCAGGCCGAGAAGAAATGTAGCAAACATGAGGCGAACCTCACGATAAAATTAAGCTAATCATGCCTTGGAGAAAAGCAAGACCCGGGGCAGCTTAAATTCACCCCAGCTGCAGGTCTAATCGTGGCGCCGGTCGGAGGTCAAAGAAGAGGTTTCAATAGGCCGGGCCTGTCTATAAGCCCGGAGGACCTCACGCTCGTAGGCTGCGGTGCAGGTGGCATTATATACGTGCAAAACTCTCCTGATATCCCCGTGGTACTTTCCCATCAGCCTGGCCAAAACCGCGGCCCCGCCCATGATGTTTTCCCGGGCGTTCAGCGGGTTAATGATCCCATACTCCTTGGCGGTATCCACATGCAATTGCATCAGGCCAAAGCACATCCCCGAATGGGCGTATGGGTCATATCTCGATTCGATGGCGCAGACCGCCTGGATGAGATAGGGTGAAATTTGGTAGCGCTGGGCTGCTTCCTTGATGTAGTCCCAGTACTCCTGCTTCAGTTCCAGTCTCCCTATTTTGGGAGGGGTTTGGGGCCAGGGTTGCGCCCAGGCTGCAGTGGTGAAGCATAAAAATATCAACAATACCATCAGCGTTTTCATAGCTGAATTACCTCCTGCGGAGCTTTGATGCTGATTCACTCTGGCACGCGTTGAAAAAGGAGGAGAAAGGCGAGTCGGCAGGTTGCCCCGCTTGATTTGATTGTGAACATAATAACAAAAACATTGCTCAAAAAGCAAGGTAAATCTACAATTGGCAGTTATTACAGTGAGATATAAATACTGATAGACACCTGGTTGTAGGTCAGGTGCTTAATGGAAGGGATTTTGGATTTTGCTTGCGGGGAATTCAGGAGCCAGGGGCGCGGCGGCCAGGGGCGCCATAGCCGGCCCCAGCTCGCCGAAGAGCTTGGCTGACGGCACGATCTTGCTGACTTTGCCGGCCGCGTAAATCACCACGGTCTGGGAGAGGATGGCTGCATCGTCAGGGTCATGGGTGATGACGATCACCGGAATCTGAAAGCTGGCTTGAATCTTCAGTAGTTCCTGGCGCATCCGGGCCCTGAGCAGGGTATCCAGGGCTGCAAAGGGTTCGTCCAGGAGCAGCAGCCGGGGGTTGCGGATGAGGGCCCGGGCCAGGGCGACTCGCTGCTGCTGACCGCCGGAAAGCTCCCGGGGCAGACTGGCGCCGCAAGCAGTGAGTTCAAAGATTTCCAGGAATTCCGCCACCCGGCGCCGGTCATTTTTCTCCAGGCCTAAGGGCCAGCTTCTCGATAATCCGAAACCGACGTTGTCGGCGACGTTCAGGTGTGGAAACAGGGCATAATTCTGGGGCACGTATCCGATGGCGCGGCGCCGCGCCAGGACATTAACGTTCTCAGCTTTATCGAAAAGGACCCGGTCCCCGACTACGATCCTACCGGAGTCCGGCGTCACCACTCCCGCCAGAATCTGCAACGTCAGGGTCTTGCCGGACCCGGAGGGGCCGAAGAGCACGAGGCGCTCACTTTCGGAGGCAAATTCGACTTCCAGGGAAAATACCCGGCCCTGGGCAATCAGTCGCTTTTTAACCTCAACCTGGATAAGCATATAAGACCCACGAAACCCTTAAAAGATTCCGCCGCCGGCGGCTTGCCGCGCGGGCCAGCCTGCCGCCGGGTCCTGTCCCCGGAAAAATCAGCCGATATCTTTGGCAACCATGATGCTGGTGGCTTTGATGAGAACGGCCAATTCCTCACCCACTTTGACGCCTAATTCTTTCAAGGCCTCATCGGTAACAATCGCGGTGACGATATTGCCGCCGCCGATGTCAACCTTCACCTTGGCCATAATCATGCCCTCTTTCACCTCCAATACCTTGCCCTTAAAGATATTCCTGGTGCTCAACTTCATAGCCTTTCCCTCCTTGGCAGTTGGCGTCGGGCCAAACCGTTAAGGTTTGCCGAAGCCGTATTTGCTGAAAATTGCCGCACTTTCAGGGGCCAAAAGGAAGTTCAGAAATTCCTGGCCCAGCGCTTTCTTGGGACTGGCCGCCACCAGGGCCACCGGATAGACGATGGGCTGGATGCCCCTTTACCGTGGCCACGGGTTTCACCTTCCCCTGGGCAATGGCCGCGTCGGTGGAGTAGACCAGGCCCGCATCCACCTCGCCCCGGCTCACGTAGTCCAGCACCTGGCGCACCGACTCTGCCAGAATCAATTTGGGGGACAATTTATCCCACCACCCCGCCTTTGTCCAGGGCCTCTTCGGTATAGCGGCCCGCCGGCACACGTGGCGGGGTCGCCCACCGCCACCCTCTTTACCGCGGCTGAGGCCAGGTCCTTGAGGGCCGCTCAGGGCGAGCTTGGAATCCTGGGGTACGATGAGCACCAGGGTATTGCTCACAAAATTTTTCCGGCTGGCCGCGTCGATGAGCCCCTTCTCCTGGGCCTGGTCCATGGTCTTTTGATCCGCCGAAGCAAAGACGTCCACCGGGGCGCCTTGGACGATCTGCTGGAGCAAGGGACCGGAGGCGGCAAAATTGAAGATGACCTTGGTGCCGGGATGCTGCTGTTCAAAGCGCTGGCCGATTTCCGGAAAGGCATTGGTCAAACTGGCGGCGGCGGACACGGTCAACTCCTGGGCCCCCATAATCGGCGCCGGTTGGATCAGAGCCATTCCCGCCAGAGCCAAAAGCCCCCATGCCATAATTCCAGGCCATTTCATAATTTCTCCTTTTTAGCGGATTATCTAAGTCTGAGCCTTAAAATTTTGCTTGAGGTCACCAGAATTACGATACAGGCGCCGGAAGTGAGCAGCACCAAGGCCAGGGCCAGGGTATCATTCCCCGCCTGCACCGCGCTATAAATCGCCAGGGACAAGGTTTGGGTCTTGCCGGGCAGATTGCCGGCCACCATCAGAGTGGCCCCAAATTCTCCCATGCCCCGGGCAAAGGCCAGCATGGTCCCGGCCAGGATGCCCCGCAACGCCAGGGGCAGCGACACCCGCCGGAATACCGCCCATTCCGACAACCCCAGCGTCCGGGCGACGTTTTCCAGGCTCCGGTCCACCTCTTCGAAAGCGGCCCGGGCCGACTTAAAGACCAGGGGGAAAGAGACCAGGGCCGAGGCCAGGACTGCGCCCTGCCAGGTGAACATCAGGGAAATTCCCCAGGTCTTCTGGAGCCAATGGCCCAGCCAGCCGTTGCGCCCCCAGACCACGATGAGGTAATACCCCAAGACCGTGGGCGGCAGCACCAGGGGCAGAGTGCAGAAGGCATCCAGCCACTCCCGGCCCCAAAATTGCCGGCGGGCCATCAGAAAGGCCAGGGCCACTCCCGCCAACACCGCCATCAGGGTGGCCAGGCCAGCCACTTTTAAGGTCAACCATAACGGGGTCAGATCCATGGCGAAATTTCCGAAATCAGTGCGTATCCATTACCATAATTTTGTATAAATGAAGAAGCAAAGTTCATGCCGCAAAAAGGACCACATAGTTAACTCTGCTTATTGATTAGCAAAATATCCTTATAAGATTAATCTATAGAAACCTGCTGACATATTATATTTACAAAAATGCAAAATAGTTGTACGTTACAATACCAAAAATGTTCATTATTGTAAAGTTATCTAAGGAACCAGTCAACACCTTACGCTATTCTTTTAATAGTATAGCGTTCTCCAAAATAACTCAAGAGTTAACTTAAATGTCTTGAATTCTGAGCCTTTCTCGGAAGTTTAGCCGTCAGATCCCAGAAATGGCCACCCCCGCCTCTCCCGCCAGGGTCAGCCAGGTCCGCCCCCCATTTGCGGCCGCCAAAGGTTCGAGACACCAGCTCTCCCCCGGCCAGATCGTTCAGGTTGGCTGGCAGGGCCAGGCATGACTGTAGGCCACTACTCGATCATAACTAGTGGATCCGTTTCCTGAGGGCGGGTCGACTTGGGGGGCTGGCAGGCCGGACAGGGGACATACCCCTTTTCCCGCGCCTCCTCGGCAGAGCTGAAGGTCACCAGGTTTTTCGGCCTGATTCGTTTGGTCCATTTGCAATCAGGATAATGATATTTGTTTGAGGTCCTGGAACCCACAAATTTGACCGTGGGGACCGGAGACAGGGCGTTGCTCCCCGTATCCCCCGGCAGACCTGACCCGGGACCGGGGCCTCGGTTGGCGGGAGCCCCGGTGGGACCAAGGGTGGCCGATTTGGAGTTGCCGGGGTTCTCCGGCAAGGCTGCCTCGGTTTTTGGGGCTTTGGAGGCGGCAGCCTCGGACCCGGCCACCGCGGGAGTGGTCTCCTGACCGGGCGCAACCGGCGCTTTGCTCTCGGGGCCCACCGGCAAGGCGGGCGCTTTCACCTGGCTAAGCACCGGTTCCCCTCCCGGACCCATGGTCAATTCCACCCGATGCTGCTGGAGTTCGTCCATCAGGGACAGACTAGGATTGCCAACTGCATCCAGGGATACTTCGGCCCTGTTCCTGCCCGCTTTATCCAGCAGGCCCAGGCTGATCCGGCCGTCACGTTCGCCCAGCCAGGCGCGCCGCACCCCGTCTTTCCCGCGGATAGTGAGCCTGCCCGTGTCGACCTGGCCACCGCCCCACTGGGTTTGGGCCAGGAGGAAGAAGAGACCTCCCCAGGTGGCAACCAGCAGGGCCAGGATCGCCATGTTGAAGAACTTTTGTCCCCCGCTCTTGGGAGGTAATTTCTCTGGGGGAGGCTCCAGTGCCGGGCTTGGAGGCGGCATTTCCACCCCGGGCTGCTCCGGTTCAAGCACCTCGGGAATTGCCGGGCTAACCAGGTAGTGGCTGCGATCACGGTCCTCCTGGATATCTCTGCCGGCTTCCGGCGAGACGAACCCCTGGTCCGGGCCCATTTGGGTGGAAGGCTGCCCGCGCCCCTCCTTGATCAACTTGACCAGTTCTTGCCAACTTTGGTCCAGTCGGGCAAAAACTG
The DNA here is from genome assembly GCA_963797235.1 of uncultured delta proteobacterium. GTDB lineage: Bacteria > Desulfobacterota > Desulfobaccia > Desulfobaccales > 0-14-0-80-60-11 > JAPLJC01. The sequence goes on along the minus strand of CAWCOX010000019.1, from coordinate 104,020 downwards.
TTTCGACATCGCGGCCTTTCGGCTGATCCTGCATCTTGCCCTCCATCAAGCCCCGCAAACTCATGGACTCTCGAGGCGTCAGGCAAATTTAAAACCTTTTTCCATAAACAACTTTAGAGCAGCATTCGCTACCCCCGGTTCATAAAGCACGCCCATCTCTTGATAAACTTCTTCCAGGGCTTTCTCGAGGCTCCAGGCCTCACGATAAGGTCTGGGAGAAACCATGGCTTCCACTACCTCAGCCACCGCCAAGATGCTTGCCTCAGTAATAATATCTTTCCCTGAAAGACCGGAAGGATAGCCGGAGCCATTCCACCTCTCGTGGTGCTGCAGGATTGCCTGAGCCAAAGGCCAGGGAAACTCGATGTCCTTTAATAAATCATATCCCAATTGAGGATGAGTCTTCAAAATATTGCTCTCGATAGCGGTCAACCGTCCTATCTTAGCAAGGATCCAGGGAGGGATGGCGACATTGCCGATGTCGTGTAGCAGGCCCATTACTTCCAGGCCCTCAATCCGGTCTGAAGAGAGCCCCAATTCCCGGCCTATGGCCGCGGCTAGCTGGGCCACCCGGCTCTGGTGCACGGAGGCGTAGGGATCCTGCATTTCCGCCGCGGTGGAGAACGCCTTGACTAACCCGGTAAGGCAAGTCTGCAGTTGGGAAACCCGGTTTTTTAAGGCTGCTTCGCTTGGCCGGCTCTGGGTATGGAGGTGCATCAGCCATTGGAAGCCAACCACCTCGCCCGCAGTGTCCCTGCGCCCCGCGGCTGCCAGGAAGATAGGCAGAGGACCTCCCGCCGGGCGCAAGTGCACTATTTTGCCCTGGGTTCCACTTGCCTGCAACGCCTGGTCCATCAAGGCAGCAACCGTCACATGGTCTTCCTGACTCACGAAGAAAGTTAAGCTATTCCCCACTAATAAATCCTGGTCGGTTTGCAGAAGGTTGGCAGCAACCTGGTTACTTTCTTCAATAATGCCCTTAGAATCAGTCACCAGGTATCCGGCGGGGGCGCCATGGAAAAGCTCCCGGTAATGCCGCTCCAGAGTCTTATAGCGCAGAGCCGCGGCGGCCTCCATTTCTTTCTGGAAGGTCAACTCCTGAATCATCTCCTTGAGTTCATTCAAGGCAGCTGAGAATCCCTGGATCACCTGGTCAAGAGCCGGCTCCGGTTGTTCAGGCAACTTGAAATTTGAGGGAAACTCCAATATTCCTGAGCGCCGGGACATCTCGGTCTCCTTCTTAGTCATTCTGGCTGGCCGGTCAGGCAGAGGCTGCCTGGCGACCGTTCCTTTCGCCGGCGAATGCACTGAGACTCTCTTGCCGTGCTGCTCCCGGCTTAGGAAGTAATTTCCCTCAAGTCTCCACCACCCCGAATAAACGTGGTTCCCCATTGCCATCTGCCATTTTTGGGGGTGGGGTGGTTTTCATGTACCCGGTGACCATAGTAACGCATCTCGCGGCAATCTGGCCAGCCTGAAAAATGCAATTATTATGCCCCTGTCGCATCATGAGGTAATTAAACAATAAGATCATCTAGTTATATAATTTTATTCCATCTCCAAGCCCATAAATCTGTCTATATTTTAGCACATATTGGTTTAATATTTTTTACATAATCCTTCAAACCTTAGGTTGTCAGAAAATTTTCCCTGCCCGGCCCAAACCAGAATAAAATAGTTCTAAAGTTCCTCGGCGGCCCCGGTGGTCAAGACTAAAAAGGGTTCCCGCCGGACAAACCGGATAGGCGGATGGTCATTCCCACCTTTGACAGTCCAGGCAGGTATGTTTACAAATATCAGCATGGGGCCAGCCGGAAAACTTTTCGAGTTAAAGGAAAATGGTGCAGTATGTCTTCCTATGGAGTTGCCATCATTGGAGCCGGGCAGCAGGCCTGTTTGCCGCCCGAGCCGTAAGGCGCGGCAGGTAGGAAGAACCAGGGGTGCCAATAATGACGGCTCTGAAAGAACCCTGTACGCCCCACTGGCCTGGAAGCAGCCGGTCCCCTCTCACTGCCTGGCCTGAGGAGAGCCATGTTGAAGCGGGTTGCTTTATTTAGCTTGCTCGCCGCCATCTTAATCAACGGTTGTGCGGCGTCCCCCCAACCGGCTGCCGGGAGCGATTTTGCAGAGCTGTGCCAGGCCTTAGGGAAGACTGACGGCAAGATCAGCAAAGCAGAATTGCTGGCCGTGGCCAGGGACAAAGAACAGGCGGAGAAGATTTTTGATAGGTGTGAGAAAAATCAAGAGGGTTTCTTGACGGTGGAAGAAGCCAAGCGCCAAAACTGGGCGATCCGGCAACTTTTACAGTTCACCCCACCGCCCAAAGTATCTCCACCGCCGGCAGGTCGAAAATAATTTGCCGACCAATCGCCACCGGTTGAGGTCCGTCCCGGCGCGGCTCAAGGCCAAAAGAAAAGGCCCGCTTGGGGGCCTTAACTTATGGAAATAGTTTGGTGGGCGATGGGCGACTCGAACGCCCGGCCTTTGGTTCCGGAGACCAACGCTCTATCCACCTGAGCTAATCGCCCGCACCCAGGAAATTCTATCAAATCCCACCTGCTTGTCAAGATTGCCACCGGATTTCCAGTTGGCGGCAACCCGCTACCGCCACAATTTTTGTACCTCGAAGGGTCCACGATTGACCGGGGGTTCTTGCCCCCGGGCCACCCAGATGGTCTGCTCTCCCGGGGCAAAGACGGCGCAGGCCGCGGTGCCGGCGTTGGCCACGTCGTCATCTGCCAGGATTTTTTGTAAGTCGGCAGGGTGAAGGCGCCGGTCGGCGACCAATTCTTGGAGTCGCCGGTTGCGGGCGGCGCTGTAGGCCTCGGAGAAATGCTCGGCGGTCAGCACTGAGCCGGGTGGCGGGGGCGGGAAGCGGCCCTTCAGAGGCTGCATGGCGGGGCTCTGATAATGGTTGGTGACGGTGAGGACCCCGTCCCGGGGGTGGCGCCGCGCCCCGCTTCGGGCGGAAAGTTCCAGTACCAGCGCCTCTCCGGGGTCGCAGAGCATGAGATTGTTGCCGATGGTCCCCGGAAGGGCTTGGATGGTGGCGGCGGCCTCCAACGCCGTGGCCGCCGTTTCCAGGCCCAGCCGAAAGCGCATAGCCGCGGGCATCCCCTTCAGGCTGCGGTCCCGGCTTATGGCGGTGAGTTGAGCCAGGGCCACCCCGCTCCGGTTCAGGCCGGTGCACACCCCCACATATCCCGGCCAGGCCAAAGAGGCCAGCGGTCGGCCCTGGTGCGGTTCCAGGAGAAACAGGGTCTGGAGCGGCACCAGCACGTCGAGGAAGACCGGGTAGTCCAGGTTGCGCCCCATGAGGTAAGCCCCGTCCGGGGTTCGGGCCTCGCCCACCGCCAGGGCGGAACAGCGGGGAGTATTGTTGGCCAGGTCATCGGCGACGTTGATCAGGAGCACTGTGCCCAGGCTCACCTGGGCCCCGGCGGCCACCGCCGCCATCTCCTGCTGCAGGTGGGCCGGAACATAGGGGAGGGACCGCCGAGCCAGGATGAGCAGGCCGCCAAAGAGCGGCAAGGCCCCGGCATAAAGGCTGAGACGGGCCAGATAGGCCAGCAGCCCTCGGCGCATCCGGCGGATTTCATCCCCCAGGGCCTGGCCGTGGCGCCTACCCAGTTCCTGGGGCGAGCCCCTAAGTTCAATGGTACGCAGCATCTAAATTACTCAGACAGTTAGGTCAACCTGGGCCAATCACCAGGCCGGGTCAGGTAGATTCCCGGGCAGTTTTCCACCAAAAAGCAGTAACCAGCCCCCAGACAAAGCCGAAAAATATGACCAAGACCGGGGTGGAGTAGCCCAATTGCAGGCCCAAGAGCCCGCGGCCCATTTTCGGGAACATGACCAGCAGGGAAATGATGGATTGGGGCAGGCTATAGAGGATTCCCAGGCTGGAAAGCGACCAGCCGCGGACGGGCAGCAGGAAGAGCAGAGCCCAGATGCCGCCCCAGACCATATGGCTGTAAACCCACTGGGGGCCAAGTTGCGGGGCAAATTGCGATCCCAATAAGGCATTGATGCCGCTGGCCCCGCAGAGCCAGGCGAGCAGCCCTTTGGCCAAACCGCCGACACAGCCGGCGGCAAAAACCAGGCTGACATTTTTGAAGGTAATTTTCATGTCATTTATTATCCTAAATTCCTTGGTCCAACTAAGTATAACGAAATTCCTAATCGACTGATGGAAAATTGTGCCGAAAGGACAGGGACTAACGACGAGCGGAGGTCTAATTATTCTCCGTCAGTTGCAGCCACCAACCGGTGGCCAGCCCCCAAACCGCGTTGTAGAAGAGCACAAAGGCCGGGGTCAGATAGCCCAACTGCAATCCCAGGACGCCTTTGTGGGCCTGAAACGGCAGGACGACGAAGGAGGCCACGCAGGATGGCCCCAGGCTAAAAAGCAGGGCTCGCACCGGGAGACTCAGTCTTTTGGCCGGGATGAGAAACAACCAGCCCCAAAGGCCGCCCCAGACCAGGCGCTGATAGAGCCAGGGCGGAGTAAAGGTCGGGGCCAGCTGCACTCCCAGGGCCGCGGTCAGGCCGATGACGCCGAACAACCAGAGAAAAACGGCGGTTGGCCAGGCCTCCCAAGCAACCGGCCGTAAAGGTCAGCGAGATTCTTTGTATAGATAATTTCATGCCTGTCCTCCAGGATTTCTATTGCAGGTCATTGCCGGTGTCGTCACCCTGCTGTTTAAGGCTGCGCAAAACCTGGCGCCGCTGTCGGCCCCGACGGCCGTAAGTATAGATCAGGTGGGAGACTTTGGGGCGTCCCGGGCCGAGAAGAAAGGCCGCGACCTGCTCCTCCGCGGCCCGGTCTTCCATGGTGATGCGTTCATGCTGCCGCAGGTGCTCCAGCCAGGTTTCCACCAGGAAGGTTTCCAGAAAACGCCCCGGGTTGGCGGCGTCCTGGAACAGCCCCCAGCGGATGGCGCCGTCCCGGCGCCGGATGTGGCCCAAGGGCCGCATGGCCTGAGCAAAACTGCGCCATTCGTCCGGGTCGATGAGATATTCGACCGTCACCAGAATCGGCCCTTGTTCGGGATGCGGCTCGAGGAACACGTGGGGCTCGGGCCAGTGCAAGGAAGGAGAGAGGTCGGCTTGCTCATCGAGATGCAGCCGATAGCGCAGCCCCACCAGCAGGCTGAGGAGCAAGGCCAGGGCGGAGTAGAGCAGGGCGGCCCGGATGGATTGGTGAGTGGCTACGGCGCCCCAAAGGATGCTGCCGGCGCTCAGGCCGCCGGCAAAGGCCACGATATAAACCGCCAGGGCCCGGGCCCGGATCCAGGCCGGGACCGCGGTCTGCACCGCCACATTGAAACTGGAGACCACCACCAGCCAGGCGGCGCCGCTGACCAGCATCGCCCCGGCCACTATGGCCATTTGGGGTGCCAGGGCCAAAACCGCTAGCATCGCGGCCCCCAATACCGTCATCGCGGCAATCAGGGCTTCGCCGGCCAAATATCTCTGGAGTCGCGGCAAGAGCGCGGCGCCGCCGACCGCCCCGGCGCCGAAACACCCCAGCAGGATGCCGAAATCGGTGGGGCCGCCCCCCAACTCATAGCGGGCTACCAGGGGCAGCAGGGCCCAGAGGGAACTGGAGAACAGCATGAAGATAGTGGCCCGGATCAGCGCCGCCTTCAGTTTCGGGGCATGGCGCACATATCGGAGGCCGCTGCGCATGGCCGCCATAATGCGCTCTCCCGGCAGGGTGGTTTCGCTCCCCGGCCGTTCCCAACGATAGAGCACCCACAACACCCCCAGGAAGGAAAGGGCGTTCAAGATGAAAGTTGCCCCGATCCCGGCCGCGGCGACCACGGCGCCGCCGGCCGCGGGGCCCACGGCCCGGGACAGGTTGAACCCGGCGCCATTGAGCGAGATGGCCTGGAGCAGGTGGCGGCGCGGCACCAGTTCAGGCACGATCGCCATCCAGGCGGGGCCGTTCAGGGCGGCGCCCAGACCCAGCAGGAAGGTGAAGGTCAATAAAATCCAAGGCGTGGTGAGCCCCGCCAGGGTCAGGACTCCCAGGATGCCGGCGACGGCCGTCATCCAGGTCTGGGTGAAGAGGAGCAGCCGCCGGCGGTCCACGATATCGGCCAGGGCTCCGGCCGGCAGGGATAACAGGAACATGGGCAAGGTGGTGGCCACCTGCACCAGGGCCACCAGCACCGGGGATTTGCTTAGTGAAGTCATGAACCAGGCCGCGCCCACGCTTTGCATCCAGGTGCCGACGTTGGAAACCAGGTCGGCGATCCACAGGGCCCGGAAGACCGGATTTTTAAAGGGGCTCCAGGCTGAGACGGTCTCAGCCGGGGCCTCCGGGTTGGTGGTCGGTTTATCGGCCAAATCAGGGTTCTCCGGCAATCTGGGTAAAAGATAACCATGGCTCCGCCGGCAGTCCAGGCATAGGCTGGAAAGCCTGGGTCACAAAAAAAGGCAGGGTCCCGTAGGACCCTGCCAGGCAAAAAATGGCGGGGCGGTTCGCACTCCGGCCGCCAGCAGACTAGCCCAAAATCGCCTTCAGGTCCGCATCCGGGGTGCTGATGGGCATGATGTTGAAGTTCTTCACCAGCACATCCAGGACATTGGGGGTGATGAAGGCCGGCAGCGAGGGGCCCAGGCGGATGTTCTTGATCCCCAGGTAGAGCAGGGTGAGCAGGATGGCCACCGCCTTTTGTTCGTACCAGGAGCAGATGATGGACAGGGGCAGGTCGTTGACCCCCACCCCGAAGGCGTTGGCCAGGGCCACGGCGATCTGCACTGCCGAGTAGGCGTCGTTGCATTGCCCGATGTCCAGCAGCCGGGGAATGCCGCCGATGTCGCCCAACTGCTTATCAAAGAAGCGGAACTTGCCGCAGGCCAGGGTCAGGATCACGCAGTCCTGGGGGACCTTCTCCACGAACTCGGTGTAGTAGTTCCGGGTGGGCTTGGCGCCGTCGCAGCCGCCTACCAGGAAGAAGTGGCGGATCTGCTTGTTCTTGACCGCCTCGATGACCGCCCCGGCCACCCCCAGCACGGCGGTGCGGGCAAAGCCGCTGTTAACAGAGCGACCGTTGCTGTCTTCGGAAAAGCCGGGCAGGGCCAGGGCCTTGTCGATTACCGCCTTGAAGTTGCGGTCCGGGATGTGCTTGATCCCCGGCCAGCCCACCAGCCCGGTGGTGAAGAGGTTGTCGGCATAGACCTCGGCGGGCCGCTGCAGGCAGTTGGTGGTCATGAGGATGGCCCCGGGGAATTGGGCGAATTCCTTGCCCTGGTTCTGCCAGGCGGTGCCGTAATGGCCATAGAAATGGGAATATTTTTTCAGCTTGGGATAGCCGTGGGTCGGGAGCATCTCGCCGTGGGTGTAGACGTAGATGCCCTTGCCTTCGCTCAGTTTCAGGATCTCCTCCAGGTCCAGGAGGTCGTGGCCCGAGACCAGGATGGCCTTGCCCTGCTTGTGCCCCAGGGGCACCTTGGTGGGCACCGGATCGCCGTATCTGCCGGTGTTGCCGGCATCCAGCAGTTCCATGGCCCGCAGATTGATCTCGCCGCACTTCAACACCAGGGGAATCAGGTCGGGGACAGCCAGGCCCTCGGCCGCGGTGGCCGCCAGGCCCTCGTGCACGAAGGCGTAAACCTTGTCGTCGGTCTGGCCCAGGATTTCGGCGTGATCGGCGTAGGCGCCGACGCCCTTGATACCGAAGAGCAGGATATGCTTCAAGGAGAGGACGTCAGGGTCGGCCGCGGGGTAGGATTTCAGGCCCACCGCCTCGGCCTGCTGCAACATGGCTGCTTGGTCGGCTCCCGGCGTAAAGGTGGCCGGACCCGCCGGGAAAATCGGCCTTGCCGCCCGCGGCCTTGACCTTGGCCTTTAGACTGTCCCGGAGCTGCACACTTTGCTGGATGAGTTTAACGAATCTCTGGGGGTCGAAGTCCACATTGGTCAAGGTAGAAAACGCCGCCTTGACGGTGAAGACATTGACCTCCCGGTCGCTGACGCCGACCTGGCGCCCGGCCACCGCCACCTGGGACAACCCCTGCAGGCTATAGATCAACAGGTCTTGCAGGGCCGCCACTTCGGGGTTTTTGCCGCAGACCCCTTGAACGGTGCACGCCACGCCCTTCGCCGTTTGTTCACATTGATAGCAAAACATCTTGTTCCTCCCAAGTATTGGATAATTTATTAATTTTTGCTGTCTATCGCCGGTCTCGTTCAACCTCTTGAGTGGTAATTTAATCCTTCAAATTCCTCCACGCTTTGACTTAGGGCAAAAAACGCAAAAATTTTGTTCTCGAGGCAGAAACTTTCGGGCCGCGCTTCCCGGAAAAAAGCGGGTGCTACATAGGAGCAGGGACAAATCACAATTAATTTAAGCACTAATTCTTCCCGCGCCATCCCGCGCAGTAGACTTTGTGACCTTTGCTGCCAACCCCGACTCCGGCGCTAAGCAGCTAATTTTATAAGAAAATATTATAATTAACCTATTTATAAACATTGTTTATTTTTATATATATCTTTTTTAATAAAATATGCTTCGTTGAAAGAAATCATGTTTACTTCTCGAAAAAACTATGTTAATCGGTGATTATAAAAATAATTTTTGGAGCTTTCTATGGAAAGAAGGCAACACATCCGGTTCTATTTCTCTTTACCCATGGAGTTTCAAGTCCAGGTAGCGGATTCGGAGGAATCCTGGGAAAGCCGGGCCATCCTGAAGAATATCAGCCAGGGCGGTCTCTATTTTGAATGCGAGACTGCCCCCCAATTGAAGCGGGGTAGCGTCGCCGAGTTCACCTTCACCACCGAGCCGCCCAAATACAGCTTTATCAACAGCCCCATCAAGGCGCAGGCCGTGGTGAAGCGCATCGAACCCCGGGTAGCGGGAACGGCTAATTTTGGCGTGGCGGTACAGTTTCTGAGCGGTCCGCTCTTCGGCTAACCGGGTTGCCATGGATGGCAGATGGAGTCAAGGAGACAATATACCCGCATCTATCTCTCCCTGCCTATGGAGTTTCATGTCCAAGTAGTTGATTCTAATCAGTTATGGGAAAGCCGGGCCACCTTGAAAAATATCAGTGAGGGTGGCCTCTATTTTGAATGCGGCACCGCGCCCCAGCTGAAACGCGGGAATGTGGCTGAATTCACCTTCACCACCGAGCCGCCCAATTTCGCGTTTATCAACAGTCCCATCAAGACCCGGGCGATGGTGAAGCGTATCGAAGCCCGAGTGGCGGGAACGGCTAATTATGGGATAGCCTTGGAGTTCCTGGGGGAGCCGCGGTTCGAAAAATGACCGCGCCTGGAACCCGGAGTTAACCGAGGTCGGCAACCACGTTGCCGGCCTCTTGCTTTTGGGGTCGAGATTGTCGCCAGTTAAAGGCTGAAGACCGCTTCGCCTTTGATCCAGCGCTCCCCTGGTTCCGGCAGGCGGAAATAATCTTGCAGGGCCTGGGCCAGGTCCAAAATCCCCGACTGGCAGCCCAGGGCCCGGCAGCCGGCCTGCAATCCTTGCACGATGGCCAGCACCAGTTCATGGCGCTCGGCATAATAGGCTCCGGAGGTCAGGTCGCCGGCCCGAAGTGAGGCTTCACAGGGCCCGGCATCCAGGGAGTGCATGGCCCGGCAGACCAGGGGGCGGACCGGATAAGCGGAGCACCTGTGCTCCTGCAGCAGGGGGCAGGGCAGTTCCTGGCGGCGTCGGGCGATCTCTGCTTTGCCCTTGCCGGCCGCAACCTCCAGCCACTGGCTAATCTTCGCCAGGAGCCGGTCTATCTCCTCCGGGGCCAGCTGGCGCTCCAGAAAATGACCGATGACCAGGGCTTCCGCCGGAGTCACTTCCACCTGGTTGTAACAGCAGTGGTCGCAGCCGGGGGAGCAGGCGAGGGGCCTGGGCAAAGCATTGGTCCATTCGAACTGCCGGAGGGCGTGATCGGTCCAGATCTGGGCGCTCAGCCCCACTTCCCGGGCCTTTTCACCGGTCCGGCCCGCCCGGATAATTTCCATGACCGTCTCTTTTTCCTTTTGGGAAATAGAGGCATAGAGAGGATTGGGGTGCTTGGGGCCAGGGCTGACGCGGTGTTTGGGACGCTTTTTTTTCTTGGCGGTAGACTTTTTCATGTAGCGGGGTTGGGTGGCCGGAACGCCCCGAAGACTTAAATCAACCTCAGGTCGGCGCCGCATTGGCGGCCGCGGTCCACGGCCGGCCCCCAGACGCCGCCCCGGCGCAACTCCTCCGGCGAGAGGCGCCGCAAATCTTCCGGGGGAGCCGCCAGGGGCCAGAACCACAGGCGCCACCAGGGACGGTGGGTGAGACGCATCTTGTGGACCAGACGCGGTTTGGTCTTCTTGAAATCGATGACTTTGCTCATAACCGGGAATCTCTCACAGAGGCGATTATTTCCCGCCAGCCGTTACTATAATTATTAAACATTAACTACGACATTTCCACCCATATAATACGAATGTCCAAATTTTTATGACAATTACGCAGTAATTTTCCCCGGCTGGGGAAAGTTTCGTCCGGCAACGTTGCCCGCGCCCCCTTTTCTTCCTCGGCTCAGTGGTTAAAATGGTAAATCATGCGCCTCATCGGCCACCTGGACATGGACGCCTTTTTTGCCGCCGTGGAAGAGCGGGACCAGCCGGCATTGCGCGGCAAACCGATCGTGGTGGGGGCCGACCCGGCGGGCGGCCAGGGGCGGGGGGTGGTGGCCACCGCCAACTATCCGGCCCGAAAATACGGTATTCATTCGGCGCAGCCCATCTCCCAGGCCTGGAAGGCCTCAGAGGCGGCCCGGCGGCGGGGCTTGCCGCCGGCGGTCTTCGTCCGGGGGCGGCATCGGCGCTACTCCGAGGTCTCGGACCGCATCATGGCCATCCTGCACCGCTTTGCCCAGGTGGTGGAGGAGGCCAGCATCGACGAGGCCTATTTCGACCTGAGCTTCGCCGGGTCCGTTGAGGCGGCCCTGGAAATTTGTCGGAAAATTAAGCGGGAAATCGAAGCGGAGGAGCATCTCACCGGCTCCATTGGGCTCGGCCCCAACAAACTGGTCGCCAAGATCGCCTCGGATTTTCAGAAGCCCGACGGTCTGACGGTGGTGAGGGAAGATGAAGCCGAGGATTTTCTGGCCCCGATGGCGGTGCGCAAGGTCCCCGGCATCGGCCCTAAGACGGAGAAGCATCTGGCCGGCCTGGGGATCAAGGTAGTGCAGGATTTAAAGAGATTTTCGGCGGCAGACTTACAAAAGATGTTCGGCAAGTGGGGGCCGGAGCTCTACGAGCGCCTGCGCGGCCGCCACTTCAGCCCCCTGGTGACGGAGTGGGAGCCCAAGTCCGTGGGCGAGCAGGAGACCTTCGGCCAGGATACTTTGGATCTGAATTTTATCTTCACCCGCCTCTGGATCATGTGTCATGGGGTCTTCAAAAGGGTGCGGGCCGAAGGCTTCCAGACCTACCGCACCGTGGTGGTGACCGTCCGCTTCGCCGATTTCGACACCAAATCGCGCTCGCATACGCTCAGCGAGCCCACCGACTCCCCCCGCCTCCTGCGTTTTGAGGCCATGAAGCTGCTGGTGCCTTTCCTGGACCGCCGGGAAAACCCCAAGCGTAAACTTCTCCGCCTCATCGGCGTGCGGGTGGAAAAACTGGGGAAATGATTTACCGCTTCTCTGTGCCCCTCTGTGTCCTCTGTGTCTCTGTGGTGAAATTTTTTAAATGATGGAGCGCACCACCCCGCCGTCGACCCGCACCGCGGCGCCGTTGGTGGCCGCGGCCAGGGGGCTGGCCAGGTAGGCCACCAGATGGGCCACTTCCTCGGTGCTGGCGAAGCGCTGCAAGATGGAGGTGGGGCGGACGGTCCGGAAGAATTCCTTTTCCACTTCCTCCGGAGTGGTCCCCCTGGCCTGACCCAATTCGGCGATGAAACGGCCGACGCCCTCGGAGCGGGTGGGGCCGGGGAGCACCGCGTTCACCGTGACGCCCGTGCCCGCGGTGGTTTCGGCCAGCCCTCGGCTCAGGGCCAGGTACATGGCCTTGGTGACGCCGTAATGAATCATCTCCACCGGGATGTTGACCCCGGACTCGCTGGACAGAAAGATGATGCGGCCCCAGTCGGCGGTCTTCATCACCGGCAGGTAGTGGCGGGAGAGGCGCACCCCGCTCATGAAGTTGATCTCGATGATATTATCCCAGTCGGCGTCGCTGGTCGCCTCGAAGGGCCGGTGCTCGTACATCCCCAGGTTATTGACCAGGATGTCCACCGCCGGAAAGCGGCGGATGGTCGCCGCGGCCCCCTCGGGTTTGGCCAGGTCGGCGGCCAGGGGTTCAAGTTTTGCCTGAGGATGCGCCTGACGAATCTTCTCGATGGCCCCGGCCACCCGGCCCTTACTGCGGCCGTTGACGATCACCCGGCACCCTTCGGCCGCCAGCGCTTGGGCAATGGCCAAGCCGATCCCGGCAGTGGAGCCGGTCACCAGGGCCAGTTTGTTCTCTAACTTGAGGTCCATAGGCGCCTCGCTTTTTTCTTTTTTATTTAGCCATCGTTCATGCCTCAGTCAATGATTCACCACAGAGACACAGAGGGCACAGAGGAGCACAGAGAAAAAAATGCCCTGGCGGCTTCCGCCAGGGCATTTTCATTTTGTTTATCTTTTATTTCTCTGTGTTCTCTGTGACTCTGTGGTTAGTCTTTTCTTTACCACCCCATCGTCAAATAGTCGTGGATGGAGTTGGCGGCCAGGCGGCCGGCGCCCATGGCCAGGATGACGGTGGCGGAGCCGGTGACGATGTCGCCGCCGGCCCAGACCCGGGGTTTCATGGTTTTGCCGGTCTTGGGATCGGCCACGATATAGCCCCATTTGTTCAGGGCCAGGCCCGGGGTGCTCTTGGTGAGCAGCGGGTTGGAGCCGGAGCCGATGGAGATGACCGCGGTGTCGATCTCCACGGTGAACTCCGAGCCCGGGATGGGTACGGGCCGCCGGCGCCCGGAGGCATCGGGTTCGCCCAGTTCCTGGCGCAGGCACTCCACGCCGGTGAGCCGGCCCTCGCTCGTCGCCCAGGAAGCGCAGCGGGTTGGTGAGCAGCAGAAACTCGACGCCCTCTTCCTCGGCGTGGTGAATTTCCGCCCCACGAGCCGGCAGTTCGTCATGGGAGCGCCGGTAGATGATATAGGAGTGTTCGGCGCCCAGGCGCAGGGCGGTGCGGGCGCCGTCCATGGCGACGTTGCCGCCGCCGAAGGTGGCCACGTTCTTGCCCTTGACGATGGGTGTATCGTATTTGGGGAATTCGTAGCCTTTCATCAGGTTGGAACGGGTGAGGTATTCGTTGGCCGAGTAGACACCGTTAAAATGCTCGCCGGGGATCTTCAGGAAGACCGGCAGCCCGGCGCCGACACCCAGGTAGACGGCGTCGTAGTTCTCCAGGAGTTCATCCACGGTTTCCGAGCGGCCGATGACCGCATTGACCTCGATCTTGACACCCATCTTTTCCAGGAAGTTGCATTCCTGGGCGACGATGGCCTTGGGCAGACGGAATTCCGGGATGCCGTAGAGCAGTACGCCGCCGGGGCCGTGCAGGGCCTCGAACATGTGGACGGTGTGGCCTTTCTGGATCAGGTCGCCGGCCACGGTCAGGCCGGAGGGACCGGAACCCACTACCGCCACCTTCTTGCCGGTGGGCTCGGGCTTGGGCGGCAGGATATCCTTGCCGTGTTTGCGCTGGTAATCAGCGGCGAAGGCCTCCAGGTTGCCGATGGCTACCGGGGCGTCCTTTTTGCCGACGATGCACATGCCTTCGCACTGGACTTCCTGGGGGCAAACCCGGCCGCACACCGCGGGCAGGGAGTTTTTCTCCCAGAGTTTGCGGATGGCGCCCTCAAAATCGCCTTCCTTGATGCATTTAATAAAGGCCGGAATTTCGATCTCCACCGGGCAGCCCTGGCGGCAGCGGGGGTCCTTGCACTGGATGCAGCGCTGGGCTTCCTTCATGGCCAGTTCCTTGGTATAGCCGAGCGTCACTTCCTGGAAATTGCGGGCCCTGACCTTGGGCTCCTGCTCCGGCATCGGTTGCCTGGGGATCTTTTCTTTCGGGGGGGCTTTAACTTCGTCAGCCATTCTCGTATCTCCTTCTTAACCTAAGGCCTGGGCGCGGAGCCCGGGGTGCCGCAGGAGCAGGTAGTAGGTGCGCCTTTGTACTCGTCGTAGGAGAGCTTTTCCTCGGTGCAATAGGATTTGAGGCGCAGGGTCAGCTCTTCGAAGTCGGTGGCATGGCCGTCGAATTCCGGACCGTCGACGCAGGCGAACTGCATCTTGCCGCCGACGCTCACCCGGCAGCAGCCGCACATGCCGGTGCCGTCCACCATGATGGGATTGAGGCTCACCAGGGTCTTGACCCCGAATTCCTTGGTCACTTTGCAGCAGAACTTCATCATGGGCACCGGGCCGATACACACGGCCAGCTTGATGTCCTTATCGCTTTCCAGGGTCTCTTTCAGCTTGTCGGTGACGAAGCCGTGGTGGCCGTAGCTGCCGTCGTCGGTGCAGATCATCAGGTTATCGGAGGCCGCCTTCATCCGGTCTTCCATGATCAGCAGGTCTTTGCTGCGGGCGCCGACCACGGAATAGACGAAGTTGCCGGCCTGTTTCAGGCCCCGGGCGATGGGGTGCAGCACGGCGATGCCGGTGCCGCCGCCGACGCAGATCACCTTACCGACGTTTTCCAGGTGGGTGGGCTGCCCCAGCGGGCCAATGACGTCCAGATAGCCCTGGCCGACCTGCAAGGTCTTGAATAGGGCGGTGCTTTTGCCCACCACCATGTAAATGATGTTGATCAGGCCCCGGGCCGGGTCGGTGTCCGCCATCGTCAGGGGGATGCGCTCCCCGGTCTCGTTAGCCCTGAGGATGACGAACTGCCCGGGTTTGGCCTTCTGGGCGATCTTGGGGGCCTTGACCCAGTTGCTGATGATGGTCCCCTGGGCCAATTCCTTGCGTTCTACTATCTCGAACATAAGAAGCTCTCCTCTTAAAGAAACTTCGGGAAAATTTATTGCCGCCGCTGCCTGCCGGCCCGTGGCTGGGCCCACCTTGGTCTCTGCTAAATCCCATATTTTTTACCACGGTTGCGGGGAAAGACGCAAGTGATAAATATCACAAAAGCGGTTTTCAGTTTTCGGTTTTTGGAAAGAGGGGGCGAAGGTGGCGGGCGCGAAGGCCCGCCCTACCAATAGAAACCGGCTTCCCGGGGCAGCGCCTCGGGAAGCCGGTTTGGCGTTCAGATAAGGTGGGCGGTGCCCACCCTATATTTTACTTTAGAACAGGCCGGTGACTTTACCGGTCTTCACATCCACGTCGACGCGGCGGTAGGCCGGGTCGGAGCTGGTGCCGGGCATCAGGGAGATGGCGCCGCAGACCGGGCAGATGAACTTGGCGCCGCCGTAGATCAGGAAGTCGCGGACGGGCAGCCGCCAACCCTTGGGGGTGCCTTTCTTGGTGGGATCGGCAGTCAAGGACAGGTGGGTTTTGACCATCATGGTGGCGTATTCGTTGAACTTCGGATCGGCCTCAAACTTCTTGGCCTTGGCCACGGCTTCGGGGGCGAAGTCGACGCCGTCGGCGCCGTAGACTTCCTTGGCGATCAGCTCTACGCGTTTGCGCAGGGGCAGCTCGTTGGGATAGAGGAACTTGAAGTCGTTCTTCTCTTTGCAGGCGTCGATGACCGCGTCGGCAAATTCCAGGGCGCCTTCGCCGCCGAACTGCCAGTGCTTGGACACCGCGCACTCGGGCGCCTTCCGCCTCGCAGGCCCGACGAATACAGTCATGCTCTTCCTTGGAATCGAAATGGAAGGCGTTGATGCAGACCACCGGGTTGATGCCGGCCTTTTTGATGTTGCGGACATGGTGCACCGCGTTCTGCACGCCCTCTTCCAACCATTTCATGGTCTCAGGAGAGCTTGAGAAGTACTCTTTGGGGACGGGTTTGCCCGGAGGGCACGGCAGGGCGCCGGCTTTGACCCCATGGTGCTTCAGGCCCCGGACGGTGGCGGTGAGCACCGCGACATTGGGTTTCAGGCCGCTGAAGCGGCATTTGACGTTCCAGAACTTCTCAAAGCCGATGTCGGCGCCGAAACCGGACTCGGTGACGTGGTAATCAAAGAGCTTCAGGCCGACCTGGTCGGCGACGATGGAGCTTTGTCCCACGGCGATGTTGGCGAAGGGGCCGGCGTGCACGAAGATGGGCTGCTTCTCCACGCTCTGCATCAGGGTGGGGTTGATGGAGGGCACCATCCAGGCCATCATGGCGTTGCCCACTTCCAGGTCGCCGGTGGTAACGGGTTCACCCTTGCGGTCGTAGGCCACGACGATGTCGTTCAACCGTTTCTTGAAGTCCGCCAGGCCGTTGAAGATGGAGAGGATGGCCATGACTTCCGAGGACACGGCGATGCCGAACTTGGAATCCATCAGGAAGCCGTCCATCTTGCCGCCCCGGCCGATGGTGATGTTGCGCAGGGCCTGGGCGCAGAAGTCCAGGATCCAGCCCATCTCGATGTTTTTGGGATTGATGTTGAGGCGCTTCAGTTTCCGCTTGGCCAACTGGGCGTCGTCATAGTTGAATTCGTGCTGGATCCGGGAGGTCAGCGCCACCATGGCCAGGTTGTGGGCGTTCATGATGTTGTTGATGTCGCCGGTGAGGCCCAGGGAGAACTCGGTCATGGGGATGAGCAACGAGATGCCGCCGCCGGCCGCGGTGCCCTTGATGTTCATGGTGGGGCCGCCGGAAGGCTGGCGGAGGGCGCCGCCCACATTGATGCCCCGCTTGCCCAGGCCCTCGATCAGGCCCAAGGAGGTGGTGGATTTGCCTTCCCCCAGAGGGGTGGGGGTGATGGCGGTGACATCGATGTAAAAGCCGTCGGGTTTGCTTTTCAGGCGCTCCAGGCACTTCATGTAGTCCACGCGGCCGATTTTCTGGCCGTGGGGGATGCGCTCTTCTTTGGGGATCTCCAGCTTATCGCACATTGCGTCAAAGGGAATCATCTCCGCTTCGGCGATTTCGGCAATCTGCCAGTCAGCCTGTTTAACCGGATCGTACTTTGCCATAATGGACCTAGCCTCCTTAAGGTATTGTGTTTGCGGGCTATTTCCGGACATCGAGAAATGGCCGGGGTTAATTACAAAGTATACCCTCGGCGGATTCCCCCCTTTAGACGGAGTCACGCCAGGGTTCATACTTTTTTTCACATAGTCCCCCTTTTAAACGACCGGGGCTAGGTTTGTCAATAAATTTTTTACTCAGCCAAACCCGGAGGGGCAAAATTCCGGGGGATTTTTATATTTGACAACCCCTTTGTTTCGCAATAAGATTAAGTGAATAGAAGTACAAATCTGACCCACGCCGTTCCGGATTAATTTTTCACGGTTCGGGCGGCAATTCTGACTTTTCCTTACCCCGCGCCAGCCTGGCCGCGGCGGTCCCGCACTGAGTTTTAGAAGAGGTGAGGGGAAGGCGGCAGTACTTTTTTTTTGCTCCGGATTAATGGGAGAGGAGGAACCTTATGGTTATTGCGGAATCAAAACCGCTGGCAGAAATCCTCGATATGGTCAAGGATTTTAAGAAGATAGTCGTGGCGGGCTGCAAGGGCTGCGTCACCGTCTGTTGCGCGGGGGGTGAGAAGGAAGTAGCCATCCTGGCCTCCGAACTGCGGATTGCCCGCAAGGCCGCCGGCAACGATTTGGAAGTGAAGGAGTATACCTGCGAACGGCAGTGCGATCCGGAATACATCGAGCCCCTGGACGACCTGGTGGGCGATGCCGATGCCATAGTCTCCATCGCCTGCAGTGTCGGGCCGCAGTATTGCGCCGCCCGTTACCCCTACCTCCGGGTCTATCCCGGCCTCAACACCACCAGCATCGGGGGCGCCGTGGAACACGGGGTCTGGAAGGAATTCTGCCAGGCCTGCGGCAGCTGCATCATCGGTAATTTCGGCGGGCTCTGCCCCATCACCCGGTGTGCCAAGCAACTGCTCAACGGCCCCTGCGGCGGCTCAAGTCAAGGCATCTGTGAAGTAGGCAAGGGCAGCATCCCCTGCATCTGGCAGCTCATTTATGATCGCCTGAAAAACCTGGGTGAGCTTCACAAACTCACCGAAGTGCAACTATATAAGAATTGGTCCACCAGCCGCGACGGCGGTCTGCGCACCACGACACGAGAGGAGTTGAAACAATGACCGCCGAATACTCTGCGGGAAGCAAACTGGAAAAAATCTTCAAATCCGGCCAGAAGGCCGTAACCGGCGAATGCGGGCCGCCCCGGGGTGCGGATATCGAGCATTTCCGGCACAAGGCCAGTTTTTTGAAGGGCAACGTGGACGCGGTAAACGTCACCGACAACCAGACCGCGGTGGTGCGTTTCTGTTCCATGGCCGCGGCCAAGCTCCTCTTGGAGATGGGCATGGAGCCGGTGATGCAGATGGTCACCCGGGACATGAACCGCATCGGCCTCCAGAGCAACATCCTGGGCGCCGCTGCCCTGGGGATCAAAAACCTGCTCTGCCTGACCGGCGATCACCAGTCCTTCGGCGATCATCCCCAGGCCAAAAACGTCCATGACCTGGACTCCATCATGCTGGCCCACACAGTGAAGACCATGCGGGACGAAGGCAAGATGGCGGGTGGCACCGAGGTGCAGGGACGGCCCCGCATCTTCATCGGCGCCGCGGCCAACCCCTTCGCCGATCCCCAGGAGTTCCGGGTGGTGCGCATGGGCAAGAAAATCGCCGCCGGGGTCCAGTTCATCCAGACCCAGTGCATCTACAATATGGAGCGCTGGCGGAAGTTCATGGAGATGGCCAATGACATGGGCCTCACCGAGAAGTGCTACATCATGGCCGGCATCACCCCGTTGAAATCCGTGGGTATGGCCAATTACATGAAAAAATTCGTCCCCGGCCTGGACGTGCCCGACAGCTATATCGCCCGTCTCAAGGGCGTACCCAAGGACAAGGTGGCCGCGGAAGGCATCAAGATCACGGTGGAGCAGATCCAGGAGTGCCTGGCGATGAAGGGCGTCGCCGGTATCCACCTGATGGCCATCGAATGGGAAGACCATGTCCCGGAGATCGTCAAGGCCGCCGGCCTGCTGCCCCGGCCGGTGGTGGAAGCGGATTAACCCGAGCAGGCCATAACCGACGATTAACCAAAAGCCCGATCCGAGCGGATCGGGCTTTTTTTATGGGCGCGGCCCCATCAGGAGCAGACGGCGTAATTGATCACTATTGACTATGGAGGAACGCAGTCGGAGGCGGGCGGTAAGTGCGGAACCGCCGATGAACGCAGATTAACGCCGATATCCGGTAATCTGTGTTTACCGGCGTTCATCGGTGGTTGATCGAAGTCCCTCAGACGGGGCGGCGGAAAAGTCATTGACAAAAGCCTTTAAAATGAGGAAAATTTCAAAGATAGTTGCCCATTTCAACTCAGGAGGGAAAGATGTCTGAACCCCTGCAGGTGAGCGACGCTGATTTCGAAGCTGAGGTTTTAAAGTCGGATATTCCGGCCATGGTGGATTTTTGGGCGGCCTGGTGCGGCCCTTGTCGGGCCATTGCCCCGGTGGTGGAAGAACTGGCGCGGGATTATGCCGGTAAAGTCAAAGTGGCCAAGATGAACGTCGATGAAAATGCCAAGACTCCTGCCAAATACGGTATCCGGGCCATTCCCACCCTCATCATCTTCAAAGGCGGCCAGGTGGTGGAGCAGATCACCGGCGCAGTTTCCCGTTCCATTATCGAGAATGCCCTGAAAAAAGCCCTCTAACCCAGGGGTGGCCATGCCAGTTTGGCGCTATGACCTGATCAGCAACCGCGAAGAGCCCCGGCGGGCACCGTCGGAATTTGCGCCGGGCGGGCCCGGCTCCGGGCGGCGAGGCTGGAAAAGCTCAGGCACGGCGGGTCGAAGGCATTAGTGGTTTTGAACTCTCCGAGCGCCTCCGCCTGCAGGGCGAGCGCTGCGGGTGGTTCATGGAGAACGGCGAGGTCTCGGAATCATTCCCGACCAGCCGTTGCACCCCGTGGTCATGGGCCGGCGGCGACCACGCCCGCTCCAGCGACTCGGGGAACGGCGCCATTGCCGCCCTTGGGGTGGCAAGATATCTTGAAGAAAGAAAGCAGGGCTGAATCATGAATCAAAAAATTATTACCAGATTGCTGCTTCTCGTGGTGGTCCTCACCTTCACCTTTGGGTGCTCCACCGTTCAAAACTGGTTCGGGAAAAAGAAAAATGACGCGCCCCCCGATGTGCTGGCCGAGGAAGGCATCAAGGACCTGAAGAAGAAGAATTATGAGGATGCCATCGATACCTTTGCAAAGGTCAAGGATCGGTATCCTTACAGCGAGCAGGCCTTGTTGGCCCAGATCAAGCTGGCGGACGCCTATTTCTATAAGAAGAAATATGACGAAGCCCTCCAGGCCTACAAGGATTTCGAAAAGCTGCATCCCACCAACAAGGCCGTGCCCTATTGCGTTTATCGCCAGGGACTGTGCTACTACCGGCAGCGCTCCACCATCGATCGGGACCAGACCTTCACCACCAAGGCGATGGATGAATTTCGCCGGCTGAAGAAAAAGTACCCCCAAAGCGAATTTATCCTCAAGGCGGACAAGTGCCTGGCCCAATGCCGCAAGGATCTGGGGGACCATGATTTCTATATCGCCGAGTTCTACTACAAGACCAAGCGCTACCAGGCGGCCCTGGATCGTTACCAGTCCTTTGTCCAGGAATATCCCGAACTGCCCCAGAAGGCCGAAGCTCAAGAACACATCAACGAATTGCAGAAGATCCTGGCCAGCGCCGATAAGAAACCCAAGAGCGGCTTCTTTTCCCCCGTCGCCAGTCTCTTTGACGCCCAATGGTAAGGTAAATGCCAAGGGGAGCGGCGGCGCTCCCCTTGATGGCTCTTTTATGAGGTCTCCCGGAGATAGATTCGGGGGACCTTTTTTATTCGGTTCAAAAGTCGGACTACTTCTCGGTCTTGAGGGCCTCCAAACTGCGGTAATCGGTCATATCGTAGTGGATGGGGGTAACGGAGACGAAGCCCGCATCTACGGCCCCGAGGTCGGTCTCCGGGTCGACGTCCCGGCGCTCGTTGATCTCGGCCAGCCAGTAATAGACGTGTTCCCGGGGGTCGACCCGGCGCTCGAAATGTTCCACCAGACGGCCGGTGTCCTGGCGGGTGAACTTGAGGCCCAGGACCTTATCCGGCGGCAGGGCCGGGAGATTGACGTTGAGACAGACCCCGTTGTTCCAGCCGGGCCAGTGCCGGAGGCGAACCAGGGTCTCCCGGGCCAGCCGGGCGGCGGCGGCGAAGTCGGCGGTGGCCTTATAGGAATTGAGCGAAAAGGCCATGCCCCGGATCCCCAGGATGCAGGCCTCGGTGGCGGCGGACACCGTGCCGGAGTACAGGACGTTGATCCCCACGTTGGGGCCCAGGTTGATGCCCGAGACCACCATTTCCGGGGTTTGGGGCAGGAGTTCGGCCATGGCGATCTTGACGCAGTCCGCCGGGGTGCCGCTCACCGCCCAGCCCTGGACGCCGCCGTCTATGGTGACCTTCTTGACCCGCAGGGGATTGATCAGGGTGATGGCGTGCCCCACGGCGCTCTGCTCGCTATCCGGGGCCACCACCGCCACCTCGCCCAACTGGCTCAGTTCTTCATACAGGGCCCAGAGGCCCGGGGCGTAAATACCGTCGTCGTTGGTCATCAGAATCATAATTATCTTATACCATTAAGCGAGTAGGCTGTCAGCTTTCCGCGGTCAGCTTTCAGCAAAAACCGAAAGAAAAGGGCGCACCCGTGAGTGCGCCCCTGGTTTAAATCCGAAAACAGAAAACCGTTATTGCTTCGGCTGGGGAGTGGGCGTGGTGAGCCGGGTCATCTCCTCCTGCCAGCGGCTGAAATTCTGCTGGGAAACAACGGCGCCTCCCACGGTGTCGCCGGCCTGGGTGCGGACCACGACCCCGGCCTGGCCCGGTTGGCCCAATTCTTCCAGTTTGAACCTGGACTTGCCGGCCCCATCGAAGAACTCCAGGGTGAAGGCGGCGTTACCCGGGGCCCCGGCCTGGGGCAGGAGGCTCGAGTATTCCAGGTTCTGGAAGTTGACCAGGGCCATCTCCACCCGGGGAGCGGATTGCTTAAACTCGGCCTTATCCGGCCCGGTGAGCTTCCAGAAATCCGGTTCTTTGGTGGCGGTCCAGGTCTTCCCCGGCGTGCCCCAGACCACCTTGCGGACCTCCATGAGGGCGCCGGACCACAGGCGGCGGTCTTCCAGGATGGGAATGGTGCGGGCGATCTCATCGGGCACGGACAGGCCCACCTGGACCACCGGACCCTGGTCCCCTACCCGGGCGTAATAGCCCTCCTTGACCCGGGCGCCGATGAACAGGGTTTGGACCCCCTGGGGGGTCGCCACGCTGACTTCGGTCGGGGCCCGAGGGGCCAGGCCGACGGCTTTTAGGTCCTGGGGCGCCGGCGGAAAGCCGGTGATGCGGGCTTCACTGAGCCGCCGCAGCAGCTGCTCCACCCGGTCGGGGCGCACCCGGAAATCGGGCCGCCCCTCCCAGCGCCAGGTTCCGGCCGTCGGTCTTTGCCAAACTCACCTGGGTCTTGGCGGTGCGGAGTTGGAGGGATTTAACCCGGCCCGGGTCGAAGGCCCACAAGGTCTTATCCCGCAAGGCGTCCAGCGGTTGGTCCAGGGCATCCCGGACTCCCGCGGCGACGAGCAGAATATTGGGGCTCTCGCCCTTCCGGACATAAAAGCCCCGGCCGCCCGGGGCCGGGCTGCCCAGGGACAAAAGCTGCGGCTGCCCTTTGGCGGTGAAGGAGATCACCAGGCCCGGTTTATCCAGTCCGAAGCCTTTCAGGTCGCCGGGGCCCAGGTCCCGCTCCAGTTTGAGTTGAGCCAGGGCTTTCACCAGATCCCCCGCGGCCAGGGCGTCGGCCCTGGCCTTCAGGGGCTGGGTGATCTCCCAGTCGGCGCCCTGCCGGGTCAGTTGAATCTCGGCCTGATCCCGTTTCAGGGTGACCGCACTGATCTCGTCGGCCTTGAAAGCAAAGACCTGTTTGGCCTGCTTCTCCCGGGCCTCTTTTTGGGCCTGATGCCAGCGCAGACCCGTGTAAGTTCCCACCAGGACCAGGAAGACCACCAGGTAGGGAAGCAACCGGCGGGGGCTCACTTTCTCGCCCTCCGGGTCCGGTAGGCCCAGACACCCGCCACCACCATGATCAACGGCCCAAAAACCAGGCTGACGAGGAACAGGACCCAGTATTGGTTGCTCGACAGCGTCAGGAGTTGGGCCTTCAGGGCCTCCCGCACCATGATCTGCTGCTCTTCCGCGGCCAGGAAATTCACGGTATTCAAGAACAGGTCGCCGTTGCCGAAGAGATTGAAATAGGCGTTGGCGGCGAAGTCCACGTCGCCGTAAACCGCCAGGTAGCCCTGCTTTTCTGCTTCAGGCTGCTTGGCGGCCGGGGCGGGCCCCTTGGCCGGCGCGGCCGGAGTCAGCTTGATTTCCACCAGGGCCCCGAGGTTGAAGGGTCCCTTTTTGTCCGTCTTGGGGTCGTAGCCTGTCTTCTCGGCCTTCAACCAGTCCTTGCCCAGCTTTTCGTAGCTGGAGACCATGCTGCTGACGATGGGCTGCAGGCTTACCCCTTTGGCCTCCTTGTTCAGGGTCAGGGGGCGGGACATGGGGTAGATAGTGAAGACGTTCTTAAAATCCCGGGTGATGCGGGTAGGGCCGTATTGAAAGGCCAGGGGCATGACCGGGCTGGCATGCAGTGACTGGCTGAGCTGGTTGACATCCAGGATGATGCCGTCATCCAGGGTGATGCCGTAGCCCGCCAGAAAGCCCTGCAGGCCGCCATCCTGGTAAGGCTCCAGCAGCACCAGGACCCGGCCGCCTTTGGCCAGGAAGGCCCTCAGGGCGTCCATCTCGTTATTCATCAGAGGTTTGGTGGGGGAGGCCACGATGACCACCGCGGCCTCCTGCGGGCACCTGGGGTGAGGTCACCAGGTTAAGGGGACCAACCTCATAGCCCTCGTTCTCCAGGGCCCGGTTGGCCGCCTGCAGGCCATCCTTCTCGCCGCTGATGAGGCTGCGTTCGCCATGGCCGGTAAGAAAATAGACCTTCTTGCGTCCGGTCTTCAGGGTGCGGCGCAAGGTATTGGTGATGGCCTCTTCGTCGGCCCGGTCGGCCATCTGGTGCTTGCCGTTATAGGTCAGCAGGACATTGCCGGGGAACCGGTAGCCGGCTTCCTTGGCCTTGAGGGGCTCCCGTTCCGGGTCGATAAAAGTAAAACTGATCTTCGGGTTAATATAGGCATATCTCTGGAGCACGTCCTTGACGGTGTCCCGCTCTCCGGAGCCTTCCGGCAGGAAGGCCTCCATGGTCAGGGGCTTGTCCACCTGTTTCAGCAGGTTCCGAGTGAGCGCGGCAAGGGATTGGGTCTGGCCCCGGGTCAGATCCCAGCGCGCCTGATGCCAGTTCGCCAGTAAAGCCGCCACGACGAGAATGCCCACCACCAACAGCACCGAGACGACGGAACCGGTGCCGTAGATTACCTTGCGGTCTTTGAAACGATTCAGCCAGTTCACGTTAGGCTCTCCAACGCCGGGATTCCAGCTGCCTCTTGGTGAGGAAGAGGAAGAAAAAGATGAAACTGCCGCAATAAACCAGGTCCCGGGTATTGATCACCCCTTTGGTGAAATTATCGTAGTGGTCCAGCAGTGACAAATACTGCATGATCTTGCTCACGCCGCCGGCCCCCAGTTCCTGGACCCAGCCGATGATCCAGAACAGCAGGAGCAGGGCAAAGGCCACCACCCCGGCGATGATCTGGTTCTCCGTGAGGCTGGAGGCGAACAGGCCCAGGGCCAGGAAGGCGCCGCCCAGCAGGAGCAGCCCCAGGTAGCCGGCCGCCAGGGCGCCCCAGTCCAGCTGGATCATAAAGCCGAAGGCCAGCGAGTAGCAGACGGTGAAGGCCAGGAAGATGAGGTAGACCAGGAGGGCCGCCCCGAATTTACCCAGGATGATGGCCCAGTCCGTCAGGGGGTAGGTGAACAAGAGTTCCGCGGTGCCGGAGCGTTTCTCTTCGGCCAGCAGGCGCATGGTCAGGAGCGGCACCAGGAAGAGCAGGATGACGGCCAGCACCGAGAACAGGGGGCGGTAGATCATCATTTGGGGATTCAATTGGGCCGCTACCTGGGGATTGCCGGCCTGCTGGGCCGCCTGCAGGCTGATGATGCCGTAATAGATGGTGTTGGTGTAGTAGAAATACCCCGCCAGCAACAGGAAGAAAAAGCCGGTGATGTAAAAGATGGGACCGGTGAAATAGATGGTAAGCTCTTTGCGGAGCAAGGCCGCCAGGCCGCTGCACGTTTTCATGACTCTGCCTCGGTCTCTTCCTCGGTTACCAGGTTGAGGAAGACGTCTTCCAGGGTAAATTCCTGGGCCTTCAACTCCAGGAGGTCGAAGCCCTGCTGCACCACCAATCGGGCCAGCTCCGGGCGCAGGTCCCGGCCGTTGCCGGCATCCACCAGGAAGCGGCCCTCGCCGCGGCCCACCACCCGGGCCACGCCGGGCATAGCTTGCAGGGCCGCGGTGACCTGGGCCTCCGGCCCTTTGACCGTTAAACTGATGGCGCCCCGGCCCATCTGCCGGGAGAGATTATCCGGGGTGTCGCTGGCCACGATCTGGCCCCGGTTGATGATGATCACCCGGTGGCACAACTGGCTGACCTCCGGCAGGATGTGGCTGCTCAGGATCACGGTGTGGTCGCCTTCCAGGTTTTTGATCAGGCTGCGAATGTCCACGATCTGGGAGGGGTCGAGGCCGATGGTGGGTTCGTCCAGGATGAGCACCGGGGGCTGGTGGAGCAGGGCCTGGGCCAGCCCCAGGCGTTGCCGGAAACCCTTGGACAGGGCCTTCACCAGTTTGCCGGCCACCTCCTCCAGACCGCAGGCGGCCATGACCCGCCGGATTTCAGCCGGCTGGCCTTTGGACTCCACCCCCTTGGCCTGGGCGGCGAATTTCAGGAACTGGCCCACCGTCAGCTCCGGATAGATGGAGACGTTCTCCGGCAAATAGCCCAGGGAGCGACGGACCTCCAGGGACTGGCTGACGCAGTCGAAACCGTTGATCCGGGCGGTGCCGGAGGTGGGAGCCAGAAACCCCGCCAGCATCTTCAAGGTGGTGGTTTTGCCGGCGCCGTTGGGACCCAGAAAGCCCACGATCTCGCCGGCCGCCACCTCAAAATTGATCTGGTTGACGGCCTGCACGGGACCGTAATATTTGGTCAGGTCCCGGACTTCAATCATTGTTTCCATACGTTGTCCCATCCGCGGTGGCGATGATAAGCTTAACTCTAAAATTTAATCAAATTTCAAATGGCTGGCCAGATAAATGGGGGAAAATGTGGCAAGGTCCTAGGTGTGGAAGACAAATTAGCTCTGCTGCTCCCGAAAGGCCGCAGCAGTGCGGGCCAGGCCCTCGGCCAGGCTGACGCCGGGCTCCCAGCCCAGGATCTCCCGGGCCCGGGTGCTGTCCAGGGCGCTGCGGCGCTGCTCCCCCGGTTTGGCCGGTCCGTGCAGCGGACCATGGCTGGAGCCGAGAATCTTCTGAAGTTCCAGGTAGACGGTGAGGATGTCCGTCTCCCGGCCGGTGCCGATGTTAAAGATACCCTCCCGGGGGTAATCCAGGGCCCGGAGGTTGGCCGCCACTATATCCCCGACATAAGTGAAGTCCCGGGTCTGGAGACCGTCGCCGTTGATGACGGGCTGCTCGCCGGCCAGGAATTTCTCGATGAAGATAGCCACCACCCCGGCCTCGCCCAGGCCGTTTTGCCGCGGCCCATAGACATTGGCGTAACGCAGGCGGACGGGAATGATGCCGTGTTCCCGCTGGTAGAAATGGAGGTAGTGTTCCACCGCCAGCTTGGCGATGCCGTAAGGGCACTCCGGTTGAGCCCGGTCTTCCTCCCGGGCCGGCACGGGGGCCTGATCCCCGTACATGGCGCCGCCGGTGGAGGCGAAGATGATCTTCTCGGCCTGGGCCCGGGCCGCAGCCTGGAAGAGATTCAAGGACCCCAGAATATTCTCCTGGGCGTCCATGACCGGGTCATCCACGGAGATGCGCACGCTCATCTGGGCGGCGTGGTGCACCAGCACCTGGGGCTGCCAGCGGCAGATGAGCTCAAAGGTTTCCGGGGACTTGATATCGTAAGGAAAGAACTGGGCCGCCGCCGGCACCTGCTCCCGCCGGCCGCTGCTGAGGTTATCCACGACCGTCACCTCATGGCCGTGCTTCACAAAGGCGTCGGCCAGATGCGAGCCGATGAACCCTGCCCCCCCGGTAACCAGAATCCGCTTGCGCGCCGTCATCTATGCTCACCTCAAGCTCATCATAACCGATACCCCCCGGCGCTGGCAATATCTTCGCCGGCTTCGGAGGGAGAAAAATCTTTTCGTCTGCGGCACTTCCCCAAAAACTTACTGAATTTGGCGCAGTTCCCTGCTATTATGGGCCAGTGGTCGAAATTTTGGTTGACTATTACTTCGCTAGTTTCTAACGTAAACATATTCGATTATCCGAGAGGAGGGGGAGCTATGTCTCGATGGGCCCGTTTGGGGGGAATGATGTTGGGCTTGGCCATCGCACTGGCGCCGGTGGGGGCTGCGGCGGCCGGAGCTCCGGCCGCGGTGGCCCCGAAGAATGGCAATGGCGGGCCGGTGCTGACTTATGACCAAGTTACTGAGATGGCTTTGAAATTCAGTCCGGACGTCCAGGCCAGCCGCAGCGAAGTCAAGCTGGCCAAAGAACAGAAAAACGAAGTCCACGGCTATCGCTTTCCGCAATTCGACGCCACCGCCCTGGGCGGCGTGGTCCCCAAGGCCCACTTGCCCATAGTCAATGTGCAGGGACAGCCGCTTTTGCAACGCGATCCCAAAGACTCAACCCATGGGGTTTCCATCTTTGGGCATATGGATTTCGCCCTGATCCAACCTTTATACACCTTTGGCAAGATCGCCTACCGGGAAGAGGCCACTGAAAAGAACGTCAAGGTGAAAGAAGAGGGCGTGGTGGCCAAACAGGGAGAGATCATCGTCCAGGTGTCCCAGGCTTACTACGGCCTGATCCTGGCGAACCAGGGCAAGGATGCGGTGAAAGAGGCCAAATCCTACCTGAGCGACACCAAGGAGCGGATCAACCGGCTCATAGCCGTGCACTCGCCCAACGTCAAGGAGACCGACAAATACCGCCTGGCCGCCTATGAAGGGGCCGTCGAAAAAGCCGGCGCCGAGGCCGAGGAAGGCTCCAAGACGGCGTACATAGCCCTGAAGGCGCTCACCGGCTATCCGCCCAACCAGGATTTCCAGGTAGCCACAGACCTGCCCAATCCTACCTCGCCCGGGCCGATGGATAGCTACGTCACTACTGCCCTGGATATGCGTCCGGAGTTCCGCCAGTTGAAAGAAGGCCTGGTGGCCCGCCAACTATTGGTGGATGCGGCCAAGGCCGACCGGCTGCCGTCGTTCTTCTTTGCGGTGGTGGGCCAGCTGGCCGGCGCCCCGGGCCGCAAGTGGAACCCGGACCCCTTACCAACCCGATTGGTTTAACGACAATGGCGCCTTGCCGATGGTGGGGGCCAAATGGCACTTCGATTTCGGCATCCTGAACGCCAAGATCGGCCAGGCCAGAGCGGAACTGGAGCAATTGCAGAACCAGCAAAGGACCGCCCTGATGGGCATCCCCATCGAGGTGGCCAAAAACTACGGCGATGTCCAGACCAATTACAAGGGCTCCGTCGGGCTGGAAAAGGCCTACGTCAACGCCCGGCGCTGGCTGGTCACCACCTTCAGCAACTTCGACATGGGCCTGGGTAGTATTTCCGACATCTTCCAGGCCTTTGAGCGCTACGGCGTCTTCCGGGGCGACTACCTGATGTCCCTGTACAATTACAACCTCGCGATGGCCCAGTTGGATAAGTCCACGGGCGCCTACCGGAAGAAGCTGCCTAACGAGAAAGCTGTGGAGGCGCCTTTCAGGCCTTTCCCGTTTAGCAAGGAAAAGAAAGAAGAAAAGCAAGTCGAGGTCAAGCCGGTCAGCCAGACCACCGCGAAGTAAACCTCGGTTTCAGCCAAAAATTTTCAGTAGAAACATCAAGGGGCAGGCCTTTGGGTCTGCCCCTTGATCTTCCCGGCACCAGTTTTTGACTCATACTGCTTACTGCTCACCGCTCCCTGCTCACTGATCTCACCAGCCGATCAGGAATAGCCGCACATAGACCACCACCGGGGCGGTAAACAGGATGCTGTCGAGGCGGTCCAGCATGCCGCCGTGGCCGGGGAGCAGGTTGGAGGCGTCTTTCACCTGGACCTGGCGTTTCAGCATGGATTCGAACAGGTCCCCCAGCAGTCCCACCACCGCCAGAACCAGCGCCAGGGCGGCCAGGGCCGGGACCCCCATGCCTTCCAGGAGCCATTTTCCGAACAGCACTCCCACGGCCAGGCTGGCGGCCAGGCCGCCCACCACCCCGGCCCAGGTCTTGCCCGGGCTCACGGCGGGATAGAGCTTGGTCTTCCCGAAGGTCCGGCCGGCATAAAAGGCCCCGGTATCCCCGGCAAAGATCACCAGGAGAAACCACAGGACCCACCACTCCCCGTGGACCAGGAACCGCAGCCAGATGAGATGTCCCAGCAGGAAAGGCAGGTACAGGAGGCCCAGGATATTGACGGTCAGATCATGACTCAGGTTTTCGATATGCCCGTAGCTCAGCAGATAAAAGAGAAACAGGACGAACAGGCACCAGAACAGGACGAACAGGACGATGGAAGGGTTGCAAAACATGAAGCCGCCGGGCAGACAG
This sequence comes from uncultured delta proteobacterium, assembly GCA_963797235.1. GTDB lineage: Bacteria > Desulfobacterota > Desulfobaccia > Desulfobaccales > 0-14-0-80-60-11 > JAPLJC01. The sequence goes on along the minus strand of CAWCOX010000019.1, from coordinate 74,128 downwards.
AACCGGCTGGCTGGACTGGCAGTGCAGAAGCTCAGGAGGAGGAGCGAGCCTATCAGGATGGCCTTGACCCGGCGGGGATGGTCGCCACCCACCTGGAACATGCCCAGGAACTCCCATTGAGCCAGGCCGTTCACCGCCAGGATCACCAGGACGAACAGGCACAGTCCGCCTTTGAGCACCACCAGGATCAGGAGCGGCAGGAGGATCAGGGCGGTCAACACAGCGCTGCCAGTGCATGGTGTCCTCCTTTCTTTTCTCTGAAGATGTCGCGCCGGCGCTCTCGCCGGCGGGGAACCGCCGAGGGCGGCGGTTCTATGAGTTTTCTCTCAGACTGTGCCGCCCGCCGGCCGAAATAGAGCAGCAGGCCCCCGCTCACCACGGCCAGACCCAGGGCGATGACCTGGGTCAGGGGCATCGCCCAGATAATAATGGGGCCGCGATAATCCGTGGGGCTCCGAAAGAATTCCACCACGAAGCGGACCAGTCCGGCCAGGCCGAAATAGGTCAGGATTAACTGGCCGTCGAAACGTTTCCGGGTCTTCAGGACACTGAGCACCCCGAAGACCCCCAGGCTCAGGAAGGCCTCGTAAAGCTGGGCCGGATGCAGCGATTCCCGCAGCGGGCACAGGGTCTGCGGGTTGGTGAAGGTCACCGCCCAGGGCAGGTGGCTGGGAGAGCCGTAGCAGCAGCCGGCCATGAAGCAGCCGATGCGCCCGAAAAATTGGCCCACCGGCATCGCCAGGCCCAGGGCGTCCAGGGTGGGGCGCCAGGGCAGCTTATGGCGGCGGATGTAATAGATGGCCACCGCCAGGGCCAGGAATAACCCGCCCTGAAAATCGAGGCCGCCTTCCCACATGGCGAAGATTTTTAGAGGATGCTCCAGGAAAGGCCGTGGGTCCAGAATCACGTACAGCAGGCGGGAGCCCACCAGGGCCCCTACCACCGCGTAAAAGCAGAGGTCGTAAAATTTCTCCACCGGCAGGCCCAGGCGTTTGGCCTCCCGGCTGCCGATGAAGATGGCGCTGAGAAAGGCGATAGCCAGCATCAGCCCATAGGTAAAAATCTTTATGGGGCCGAATTCAAGCAGGATCGGGTGCATTATCAGTCTTCTCTTCCGTTAAGATTACCCACACCAGGACCGCGGCGCCCAGGCATACCATGCTGTCGGCCACATTGAAGGCGGGCCAGTGGTAGCCCCCCCGGTAAAAGTCCAGAAAATCCACCACCTCGCCCAGACGTACCCGGTCGATCAGGTTGCCCAGGGCGCCGCCCATGATCAGGCTGTAGCCCAGGGCCGCCGACCAGTCGGTCTTCGGCAGGCGCCACCAGAAATAGCCCACCACCCCCAGCACCAGGCCGGTGGTGAGGATGAAGAATGGCCGGGTGAACCCCACCGGGATGCTGTTCAGCAGGCTGAAGGCCGCGCCTTTGTTGTGGACGTGCACCAGGTTGAAGAACCCGGGCCCGACGGGGATATGGGACCCCAGGGCCAGGTTTTGCAAGACCAAGAGCTTGGTCACCTGGTCCAGGCCCAGACCCAGCACCAGGACGGCAACCAGAATAATCGCTTTCCGGGACATTGACTAAACCGTTTCCTTTTTACTCACCTAAACCTGGTAATGCTCACCTGTTTTTTAAGGACTTGGTTGGTAATACCGGTGGTGTTTCTATCCCAAACTGACCACTGGCCACTGACCACTGACCACTGTCTTTTACGGCTCCAATACCTGCCGGCAGCGGCGGCACACCTGCGGGTGTTCGGGGTCCTCGCCCACCGAGGGAAAGGTGAACCAGCAGCGGACGCATTTGGCTCCGGAGGCTTTTTGGATATCGACCGTTAACCAATCAAGATTGGGGTCGACCTGCCCTTTTTCGCCGACAAACCCCTTGATAATTTCAACTTCCGGCACCTGCGCCAGGGTTTTTAATTCATTCTCATAGCTCTTTAGGTCTTCAAAGTATTCGCTATCAGGCTGAATCCCGAGAATGGCCGCGACTTCCTGGGATGCGGAAACAATCTTGTTCTTCTTGGCCTCGTCCAGAGCGGCGGTTGATCGCTTCCCTGACTTTCAACAAAAATTCGTACTTGGCCAGCAGCGCCTCATCGGGAAACCCCGGGGGCGTCGCGGGCCAGGCCGCCAGGTGGACGCTGGCCGCCTTATCCCGGCCGGGAAGGTATTCCCAGATCTCATCGGCGGTGAAGGAAAGGATGGGGGCCATGGCCAGGGTAAGGCCGCGCAGCAGATCCCACAGGGTGCTCTGGGCGCTGCGCCGCGCCTTGGAATCCGCCTTGGAAACGTAAAGGCGGTCTTTCAAGATGTCCAGGTAGATGGCGCTCAGCTCCACGGCGCAGAACTGGTGCAGCTTATGGAAGGCCAGGTGAAATTCGTAGTCGGCGTAGGCTTTTTTGACCTGCTCCAGGAGCCGGGCCAGCCAGGAGAGGGCCAGGCGGTCCAGTTCCTCCCGCTCCGGCGGCGGCACCAGGTGGGCCTCCGGGTCGAAATCGTTGAGGTTCCCCAACATAAAGCGGGCGGTGTTGCGGAAGCGCCGGTAGGCGTCGGCCAGTTGCTTCAGGATGTCGGGAGAGAGGCGCACGTCGTCGCGGTAGTCCTCGGCCGATACCCAGAGGCGCAGGATCTCGGCGCCGTATTTGTCCATGACCTCCTGGGGGGCGATGACGTTGCCCAGGGATTTGGACATCTTGCGGCCGTCGCCGTCCACCACGAAACCGTGGGTCAGCACGCCCTTATATGGCGCCTGGCCCCGGTTGCCGACGGAGGTCAGGAGGCTCGAATGGAACCAGCCCCGGTGCTGATCGGAGCCTTCCAGGTAGAGGTCGGCGGGCAGGCCCAGGGCCGGATCGGGGTCCAGGACCGCGGCCCAGCTCACCCCGGAGTCGAACCAGACATCCAGGATGTCGGTCTCCTTACGAAAATCCGCCGAGCCGCAGGCGCACTTGGTCCCCGGCGGCAGCAAGGCCGCAGCCGGCTCACTGAACCAGAAGTCCACGCCTTCCTGCCGGGCCCGCTCGATGATGCCCTCCATGATCTCCGGGGTGAGCAGCACCCCGCCGCACTGCTCGCAGTGAAAGGCGACGATGGGCACGCCCCAGGAACGCTGCCGGGAGATGCACCAGTCGGGGCGGCGCTCCACCATCTGGTAGATGCGCTCCCGGCCCCAGCGGGGAATCCAGGTGACCCGATCGATGGCGGCCAGGGCCTTTGCCCGCAGGCCGTTTTTCTCCATGGAGATGAACCACTGCTCCGTGGCCCGGAAGATGATGGGCTGCTTGCAGCGCCAGCAGTGGGGATAGCTGTGGCTGGTCTCCTCCACCTTCAGGAGCGCGCCTTTTTGGCGCAGGAGTTCGATGATGCCGGGGTTGGCCGCTTCCACCTTTTGCCCGGCGAACTCCGGCACCTCATCGGTGAAGCGGCCGCCGTCGTCCACCGGCGAATAGGGCGGCAAACCGTAGCGGCTGCCGAAGACATAGTCTTCCTGGCCGTGCCCCGGGGCGATGTGCACCAGGCCGGTGCCGGCCTCCAGGGTGACGTAGTCCGCTAAAATTACCTGGGAATCCCGGTCCAGCCAGGGGTGGCGGCAGATGGCGCCTTCCAGTTTACGGCCCCGGACGGTGTGAATGCACTTCTCCCGAAAGATTCATCTGCGCCAGGAAGCCTGCCGCCAGGTCGGCGGCCACCACCAGGATTTCCTCCCCTACCCGGACCAGGGCATAGTCCAAATCCGGATGCACCGCGATGGCCAGGTTGGCCGGCAGGGTCCAGGGCGTGGTGGTCCAGATGACCAGGGAGACGTTGGAAAGCTGGCCCAACTCCGGCACCGCTTCCGGCGCCTTGACCAGGGGGAATTTCACATAGACCGACGGGGCCTTGTGCTCCTCGTACTCCACCTCGGCTTCGGCCAGGGCGGTGCGGCAGGTGGCGCACCAGTGGACGGGCTTCTTGTGGCGTTGAATGGCGCCGCTGAAATAGAACTCGCCGTATTCCTCCAGGATTTCCGCCACATAGGCGGGTTTCATGGTCAGATACGGGTGGTCCCAATCCCCCAGCACCCCCAGGCGCTTAAATTCGGCCCGCTGGATGTCGATGAATTTCTCAGCATATTCCCGGCAACGCTGACGCACCTCCACCTGGGACAACTGGAGCTTTTTGGCCTTCTTCTCCTTGTCCACCTGGTGTTCGATGGGCAGGCCGTGGCAGTCCCAGCCGGGCACGTACGGGCAGTCGCAGCCGGTCATCTGCCGGGACTTGATGATGATGTCCTTGAGGATTTTGTTGAGGGCGTGGCCCAGATGGATGTGGCCGTTGGCGTAAGGCGGGCCGTCATGTAAGATGAAACGGGGCCGGCCGCGGCTATTCCTTCGAATCAGGCCATAAAGGTCCAGGTCAGCCCAGCGCTGGAGCATCGCCGGCTCCCTCCGGGGCAGGTCGGCCTTCATGGGAAAGTCAGTTTTGGGCAGGTTCAGGGTATTTTTGTAATCCATCCAAGGGCCTCCAAATTACATCCTATTAACATATCCCATCGCCCCAGAAAATCAAGCCGGCCCCCACTACGGTATTTTAGGTATTTCCCCTAACCAAAAATCAGGTTTTTCCCGATTGCAGCCCGTAAACCAGGTGCTATTTTGAAGGTCAGAACGTAACGCCTGCCCTGGAGAACGGAAACATGCAAGAATGGGAGAATACCCTGGAATTATTGCGGCACCGAGGTTGGGACTATGGCTACGTGAAGTGCCTTGGTCTGGAATCGGTAGGCGATATTTATGCAGTGAATCTTGGACGCGGGACCCAGAGGCTGAGCGTCACCAAGGGCACCATGGAAGAGGCGGTGACCGCCATAAGCCGACTGGCCGAAGAGGTGGACGGCTTGGCGTTATCCGACCTGAAACTGGCAGCTCAAGCAATTTGGTCTCGGCCTAGAGACTATGAAGTTTTTGCCTTCTGAAAAATGGGCAGACCGGAAGGGCGGGTCCATCTCCGCCTCTGCGTCTGCCGGCCTCTGCCCTTCCCTCCCTTGACCGCTCCGGGCAATTTCAGATATGATTAAACATGCGCCAAAAGATTGCCGCTTTTCTTCTGTCGGCCCTGGTCTTTCCGGGGTTGGGGCAGCTCTATAACCGGGACCGCCGCAAGGGGGTCATCCTGGTGTTGGCCGCCAACGGCCTTTTGGGGCTGGTGCTCGTCACCGGCCTGATCCTGTTTTCCCGGGAATACACCCTGGTCTTCTTCCCCCGTCCCCTCACCGCCGACATGGTCAAGATGCTGGCCATCGATACGCTGAATCATCCGCTCTTCTGGGTGCCCTGCGGACTGCTGCTGGCCTTGTGGGGTTATGCCGCGCTGGACGCGGCCCGCCGGGCCGGGCCGCCAGTACAGGAATAACGGTGATAGAGCAGGTATCTCACGCCCAGGCGCCGAGACGCAAGATAAGGGGAAACAGCCGCCACCGACTGTTTCCGTGGGGGCACAGCTTGCTGTGCCCTTTGTCGTCAGACCTTTAGGAAGAGAGAATCATGCGACAGTATATGCTGGACGAAATCGCCCAAACCGACATCCCCCGGGTGCGGGAATACCTGAACGGACATGCCGTTGCCGCCAGTATCCAGGACATCTGGTGGGTCGATTTACCGGAAGACCTGCTGAGCCCGGAGCAGTTTGAGCACCAGAATTGCCGGCCCTTCCGCTTTGCCGTCGAGCTGGGGGACCCGGTAGTGGGGGATAATTTCATCCGCTTTGAACTCCTCATCCGCAGTGAACAGACCATGCGCTGCGCCTGCATCGGCTACGCCACCCGCCAGCAGCGGGACTTCATCCTGGGCTATGCCGACCGGCTGGTGGAGGAGTTGGCCTTAAGGACTTGAGGCACGGCGAAGTTAACAAAGGGGCTTCACATGGCGAAAACCTTGCTCGGGATCGCGGCCTCGCCCAGGAAGTTCGGCAATTCAGAGCTGTTCATCAAAGAGCTCTACCTGCAACTCTCCGGAAGCTGGGACCTCCAACTCATCCGGCTCCCGGACATGGATATTCGCCCCTGCAAGGCCTGCTACCAGTGCCTCTTCGGCGAGGAGAAATGTCCGCAGCAGGACGATTTTGCCCTGGTGCTGGAGACCTTGGCCCAGGCTGACGCTTTGGTGGTGGCCGCGCCCACCTATTTGCTGGGAGCCAACGCCAGTCTGAAGCGGTTTTTGGACCGGGGCCTCAGTTTCTACGCCCAGCTCGACCGGCTGTGGGGCAAACCCGCGGTCGGCGTGGCCATTGCCGGCATCGAAGGCATGGAAGGCTGCACCAAATTGAATGTGGAGAGCTTCATCAGGTTAACCCTGGGCGAGCTCAGGGGCTCTGACGTGGTCTACGGCGCCCTTCCCGGGGAGATCTTCCTGCGCCCGGGAGGCAAAGAGACGGCCAGGCGGCTGGCCGCGGCGCTCACCGAGGGTAAGGAGAAAGTGCAGCCCGCGGCGCCTAGCTGTCCGATTTGCGGCGGAGACACCTTTCGGTTTCTGCCCGACGGTCGGGTGCGCTGCATGTTGTGCAGCAATTCCGGCCCCTATGTCTGGCAGCAGGGCCGGCTCCAAATGGAGATGAAGCCGGGCCAGCATCCCCTTTTCCTGAGCTATGGCGAGACCAGGCGCCATGCCGACTGGCTCCGGGGCATGAAGGAGCAGTTTCTGAGCCGCCGGCAGGAACTCAAGGCGGTAACTGCAAATTATACCAAGATCGGGACCTGGGTAGCTCCGAAGAGTAAGGAGGAAGAATAGCCCCCATCTGATATCCCCTCAGCATTGCCTTCCCTCATCAATACGGCGATACGGTGTATTTCTGTTCGGCGAGGGGCACGTACCATTTGATGAAGTTGTAGTCGATGCCCGCCGCGGCCGGTTTGATGCCCCGGATGCGCTTGGAGATGGCGGGCAGGGCGTCGGGCACGAAGAGGAAGGTGTAGGGCTGGTCTTCGGCCAGGATTTCCTGGAACTTGAAATAGATCTGGCGTCGTTTCTCCCGGTCGAAGGTGTGGCGGCCTTCATCCAGCAGCCGGTCGACCTCGGCATTTTTATAATGGGTAAAATTCAGTTCCCCGGGCTTGGTCTTGGAGGAGTGCCAGATGTCGTACTGGTCCGGGTCCAGGCCGGTGTTCCAGCCCAGGAGGACCGCCTCGTAGTTGCCTTTCTCGATGAACTCCTTGAGGAAGGCGGCCCATTCCACCTGGCGGATCTTCACGCTGATGCCCACCTCCCGGAGGCGGCTTTGGATGATCTCGGCGGTCCGCACCCGGGTGTCGTTGCCTTGATTGGTCAGGATGGTGAACTCAAAGGGGCGGCCGTCCTTGGTGAGACTGCCGTTGGCGTCCGGCCGCCAGCCGGCCTCGGCCAGCAGGGCTTTAGCCTTCTCCGGATTATACGAGAACTTGGGGACGTTGGGGTTGTAGTACCAGGTGCCGGGCTTGTAGGGGCCGTAGGCCTCTTCCCCCAGGCCCATGAGCACCCCGTCGATGAGTTCCTTCTTATTGATGGCATAGGTCAGGGCCTGGCGAACCCGGCGGTCGGCGAACCTGGGGTCCTCCAGGTTGTAGCCCAGGTAAAGGTAGGAAAAGGGGATATACCGGAATTTATTATAGAGCCGGTTGAACTTGGGATAGTTCGTCTGGCGGGTGTACTGAATGGCATTGAGGCCCATGCGGTCGAGGTTGCCCGCTTTGAGTTCCAGGAACATGGTGGCCGAATCGGGCTTTACCTGGTAGAGGTAGCCGTTGAGATAGGGACGGCCGTCGAAGTAGTCCGGATTGGCGGTCAGGACGATCCGTTGGCCGGTGCGCCATTCCTGGAATTTATAAGGCCCGGTGCCGATGGGGTGGCGTCCCAGGGGAGACTTGGTGATGTCCTGGCCGGCCAGTAAATGTTTGGGCAGGATGGTGAGGCCGGCCCAGCTTCCCAGGGCCGGGGCGAAGGGCTGGGGGTAGGTGACCCGGAAGGTGTAGTCGTCCAGGACTTCGGCCTTTTTCACCTGGAGGTAATCGCCGGAGTAGGCGGTGGGCGTCTTGGGGTCCACCATCACCTGATAGCTGAAGAGCACGTCGTGGGCGGTGAAAGGGGCGCCGTCGTGCCATTTGACCCCATGGCGCAGCTTGAAGGTGAGGGTGAGGCCGTCAGGGGAGACCTGCCAGCTTTCCGCCAACTGGCCGACCAGGTTGAGGTTGCCGTCGTATTTCAACAGGCTGTCGTAAATCAGGCCGATGATGCCGAAAGAGGAGGCGTCGCTGGCCAGGGGAGCGAGCAAGGTGCTGGCGTCGCCGATGGAGGCGTCGATGAACCAATCGCCATCGACCGGGCCGGTGTCCGGGCCGCCGTAAACCTTCTCTTCGACGGCCGGCTTGCAGCCCACGGCCACCAGGGCCAGGAGGACCAGCAGGCAAATCAGCCATCCGGATTTTGATCGCCGGTTTTTAAAGTCCCCCTTTGGAAAAGGGGGATTTAGGGGGATTTTCGGGCGCTGATAATTGACTTGGCAGCCTTTTACCAATTGGCATCTCCAGTTATTTTCAAGGCCCGTAAGGGCAGCGAGGGCGCCGCGCCCACAAGAGATTTTTTTATTCTGGTTCCCAAGCTCCTGCTTGGGAACCCACATTTTTATGCCAAGCTCCTGCTTGGCGGGATAAAAATGCAGGCGCCGGTTTCAGCACGGGACGCGCCGGCTGGCAGCCGGCGCCACTAAAATTCCTTTTTCTCTTGCCCAATCCGCGGCTATTGGTTAAATTTAACCAAGTCGGGACGTGGCTCAGCCTGGTAGAGCACAGCGTTCGGGACGCTGGGGTCGGAGGTTCAAATCCTCTCGTCCCGACCATTGCTAAGATTAATCAACCGCTTCTCAAGAAGCGGTTTTTTATTTTTAAAGCGCCGGCTGAAGCCTGCGGCTACATTTTCTTAAACACCATAAGATGCCGTGTCCGGCACAGGCTGGAAAGCCTGTGCTACCAAAGGCGACCCAGCGGGTCGCCCCTACGTACGGGATTGGGGGAGGGGGTGTGGGGGAGGGGGTAAGGGCCCGCGGCCCTTAGCCCCCTCCCCCACGATTTTTCTTCCTTCCCCTCTCCTTATCCCCGCCGCCAGCGCGGCCCGGCGGGGGTGTCGGTGAGGTCGATGCCCCGGGCGGCCAGTTCCTGGCGGATCAAATCGGCGGCGGCCCAATCCTGGCGCTTCCGGGCCTCTTCCCGGGCCTGCACCCGGGCGTCGATCTCGGCGTCCGGCGCGGCCGCGGCCTGCGGCGGGTTCATGATCCCCAGGACTTCGTCCAGTTCCCGGAGGCGGCTGGTGATGGCGGCCGCCGCGATGTGCCCCAGTTTGCCCTGGTCGAGGTCGGCGTTGAACTCGCCCACCAGGGCGAAGAGGCTGGAGAGGACCCGGGAGATATTGAGGTCGTCGTCCAGGGCGGTGACGAACTCCTTTTTCAGTTGGAAGAGGCGCTCTTCAATGTCGCCGTCGCGGGCCCCCTTACCTTCGGCCTGGGAGAGGCGCTCCAGGAAGTGGTCCAGCCGGGCCCGGGCGTGGGCCGCGGCCTTGAGGTTGTCGGTGGCGAAGGCCAGGGGCTTGCGGTAGTGAGTGCTCAGCAGGAAGAAGCGCAGATCGGCGCCGCTGAAGCCCTGGCCGGTGAGGTCCCGGACCGCGGGCTCGTTCTTCAGGGGCCGGCCTTCCTTGAGCACCCGCTCGCAGTGGAGCCAGGCGTTGGCCAGGGGTTTGCCGGTGGCCGCGGCAAACAGGGCGTTCTCGTTTTCGTCGTGGGGGAAGAGGGATTCCACCCCGCCCACGTGAAAGTCCACCGGCTCCTTCAGGTGCTTCAGGGCCATGGCGGCGCTTTCCAGGTGCCAGCTGGGACGCACCTGGCCCCAGGGGGTGGTGTAATAGAGGCCCTTTTTCAGTTCCGAGAGCTTGGCCCGTTTGAGCAGGGTGAAGTCCCGGGGGTTATCCTTGGCGTATTCATCCAGGTCCACGGTCTTGCCCACCCGGATCTTGCTGAGGTCCACCCCGGAGAGGCGGCCGTAGTCCTTGAAGCGGGAGATGTCGAAATAGACGGAACGCAGTTTTTCGTAGGCAAAGCCCCGCTCCAGGAGCTTGCGGGTGAGCGCCACCATGTCGTCGACGTGGTCCGAGGCCAGGGGATAAAGCACCCCTTCCCGGACGCGCAGGGCCCGCAGGTCCTCGAAGAACTGGCGCTGGTAGCCGCCGGTGAATTCGAGCAAATCCTGGCCCGCGGCCCCGGCGCCGGCGATGGCGCGGTCGTCCAGGTCGATGAGGCTGACCACCTGGCGCACCTTGAGGCCCCGGCTGGTGAGGTAGCGGTTCAGGAGGTCGGCCACCACCAGGCGCCGGGCTACGCCCAGGGAGAGGTTGGTATAGAGGGCCGGGCCGTCGGCAAAGATGGCCGCCTCCCCGGCGCGGCGGGGTTGGAAGGCCTCCTTGGCCCGGGCCAGGGTATTGTAAAAGCAGAGGCTGGGGACCTCCTTTTCCACAAAAAGCGAGGTGGATAGGTAGCGTTCGCCGCCGTCCGGGGCAATGACCACAATGAGGCCATCGGTCATTTCCCGGGCCTGGCGCAGGGCCACGGCCACGGCCGCGCCGGAACTCATGCCCAGGAACAGGCCCTCCTGACGGGCCAGGCGGCGAGCGGTCTCATAGGCCTCTTCATCTTCGACGTTGACGATCTCGTCGGTCTGGGACTTGTCGAAGATCCCGGGCTTGTAAGACTCCTTCATGTTTTTCAGGCCCTGGATGGCGTGGCCCAGGAAGGGCTCCACCGCCACCACCCGGATGGCGGGATTGAACTCCTTCAGGTAACGGTAGAGGCCCATGACCGTGCCGCTGGTGCCCAGGGTGGCCACCAGCATGGTGACCTGGCCGCCGGTCTGCTCCCAGATCTCCCGGGCGGTGGACTGGTGCGCCGCCGGGTTGTCCGGGTTGTTGAACTGGTCCGCCAGAAAATATTTTGCCGGGTTTTCCCGGATCAGGCGGTAGACCTCTTCGATGGAGCCATCGGTGCCCTGGTGGGCCGGGGTGAGCAGCAGCTCGGCCCCCATGGCCTTGAGGATCTTTTTGCGCTCCATGGAGGCGGACTCGGGCATGGCCAGGAGCAGGCGGTAACCCTTGACCGCGCAGACCAGGGCCAGGCCGATACCGGTGTTGCCGCTGGTGGCCTCCAGCACGGTCTTATCCGGAGTGAGCTCGCCCGCGGCCTCGGCCGCCTCGATCATGGCCAGGGCGGGCCGGTCTTTGACGGAGCCGCCGGGGTTGAAGTATTCCAGCTTGACGTAGATCTTCACCCGGGGATTGGGGTTGAGGCGGTTCAGGCGCACCATGGGGGTGCGGCCAATTAGCTCCAGGATGCTCGACGCCTTACCTTCCATAAGCTATATCCAGAAAATCAATGATTGGATGGAATTTAAAAATCTTCTTTCAACGAAAATTTGTCTGTGGCCGTGAGATCGCCTTGGAGTTCATCGGCCAGATAATTGTTGATCAGGTTGATCAGGGTGAGGATGAAATGGCGCCGGGCCTCCGGGGTCTCTTTCAGCACCTCCAGCAAACGGAAGGTCAGGGACAGGACCACCATCCCAGCCGCCGCGGGGGAAATCTGCCGCTCATTGAAGAGCTCCAGGATTTCATTCACCAGGGGCCGGGTGCGCTCGGCTATTTCATCATCGGATTCGCCGGGATGGAATTCGGTTTCCGCGTCAGTCATAGGCATCCTTGTTAAGTTCCTAAGAGTCTGGAAATATATGCAAAACGTAGCATATTCGCCATCCATTTGCAAATCGGGGCGCCGCCTTGCCAACCCGGCCACGCTGCGGTCCGGTCCCGGAGGTCGCCGGCGGCAAATTTGTTCAAATTGCTAACGTCGATGTTTATGTTTTTTAACTAGTTTGGAATTAAAAATAAATAGGCCAGTTGGTATAATTATTGAGAATTATTATAAAAAATAATTATGGCGGCAATCTGGTACAGACCTTGCTTTGATTAAATGCCAGGATACCCCAGTCCAATAATTTGGAAGAATAGCCGAAGATTCCGCCCCGGCGCCTGCTCCGGGCGGCACCAGGCCGAGGTACTAAAATGAAGGATAATCCGGGGCCCGATTTGGCCTCCAAGATGAAGGCGGCTCGAGAACTCCTGGAAGCAGGCGAGGTTCGAGAAGCCCTGGCCCTGGCCATGGACGTGCTGTGGCGGGAACTGGACCAGTTGCAGGCTGCCCTCAAGACCGTAGAGGAACATCTGCCTCGGAATCAGGCGGCGGCGCAGGCCGGCGGAGCCTCGGGCGAATCCGTCTGGCCCGATTTTCCGTCGCAGCTCTTACACTAAAGCCGGTTTTTCAGTGAGGCCTTTGGGAGAGAGATCAGGGATTCCCAACCCCCTCTTCCCCGACCCTGGTTACCCTCCCAAAGGCTTATTTTTGCTTCCCTCGATTTCCTTGTACTCCGCCCCTTGCCAAGCCCAAGCCCCGTATTATCTTTAAACGAATAATTGCTAAATTCGATATTTCCTTGGGAGGATAATATGGGACAGTTGATTGCTTGCGCGGCCTCGGACGGGGTGGTGCTTGCCACTGACAGTCGGGCCGTGATGTTTGAACCTTATGGGGAGGAACGGTTCATTACCCTGGACCGGGTGGTGCCGGTCACTTCCCAGGCGGTTTTGGCTTCGGCCGGGGCCATCGAAGCCCACGAGGTCTGCAAGGACTTCGCCAGTTTTGCCAAGGATGAAGGCTTGAAGGACATGGAGGCCCTCGTCGAGGCGGCCATCCCGTTCTTCACCAGCCGCTATGATGAAATTCTCCGGAAGATGTGCGAAAAGTGTCCGCCGGATCCCATCATCAACATGTACCTGGTTTTAGCGGGCTACTCCGGCAACGCCGGTCACCTGTTCGTCATCTGGGACCGGCCCAAACCCCCCAAGATCGAATACAACCGGGTGACCGAGGTCTTTACCCTGCCCCGGCGGATGGGCCTGGAATTCAAGCTCAATCAACTGCTCAAAGAAAAGGCGCCCCTGGCCAAGCTGGCCGCAGCGGCTAAAGCCGGGATGGAGAAACTGGCCGGCCAGGACGACGCCATCGGGGCCCCCTTCCATTACGTGACCATTAGCAAGGCCGGGATCTCCAAGACCTGAGCCGGTTATAGGGAGTGCCAAAAGTTTTTCCTGGATGATACATCCAAAATCCCCCTGGCCCCCTTTTTTCAAAGGGGGTGAACTTAGCGGAATTCCTTTGAAAGTCCCCCTTTGAAAAAGGGGGATTTAGGGGGATTTAAAAAACCGGCATTCGAAAGAAATTTTTGGCAAAGGCTATAACCGGATAAAATTCCGGGAAGATTGCCGCTCTCCGGCAGATTTGTTAAGCTTAGGCGCCCGCCGATTCAGGATCGGCAGGCGCCTAATTTTTTGGGGGAACCGCGTGCCTTCCGACCTCGACCGACTCCGCATCCCGCGCTCCGACGAAAAATACCGGACCAGGACCTCCTTCCGAGGCCGCCTCTGGCTGGCGCTGGGCGGTGTCGTTTTGTTCACCTTTCTGGCCCTCTACCTGTGGGGACCGCTGCGCCCGGCCCAGGAAGTGACCGTGGCGGTGGTCTCCCGCCTCTACCCGGCCCAGGCCTTTACGGTCCTCAACGCCAGCGGCTACGTAGTGGCCCAGCGCAAGGCCGCGGTCTCCTCCAAGAGCACCGGCCGCCTGGCCTACCTGGGAGTGGAGGAGGGCAGCCGCGTGAAGAAGGGCGAGATCATCGCCTCCCTGGAAAACGAGGACCTGACCGCGGCCAAGAACCAGGCGGCGGCCGCGGTGAAGGAAGCCGATGCCGGCCTGGCCACTGCCCGGGCGGAACTGGTGGACGCCGAACTGCAATATCGGCGCTATAAAACCCTGGTGGAAAAGGACCTGGTGGCCCGCCAGGACTTCGACACCGCCGTGGCCCGCTACAAGAAGGCCCAGGCCGGGGTGGCCAGCGCCCAGGCCCACATCAAGGTAGCCCAGGCGGCTGAGGCCAACGCCCAGGCCTCCCTGGAGTACAGTTACATCCGCAGCCCCTTCGACGGGGTGGTGACCGCCAAGTACGCCGAAGTGGGGGAAGTGGTGGCGCCTTTCGGCGCCGCGGTCAACGCCCGGGCCGCGGTGGTCACCATGGCCGACCTCAAATCCCTGATGGTGGAGGCCGACGTGGCCGAATCCAACCTGGACAAGGTGAAGCTGCAGCAGCCCTGCGAAATCAGCCTGGACGCCATCCCCGACCGGCGCTTTGCCGGCGAGGTCCACATGATCGTGCCCACCGCCGACCGCACCAAGGCCACGGTGCTCACCAAGGTGAAGTTCCTGGAGTTCGACGACCGCATCCTGCCGGAAATGAGCGCCAAGGTGGCCTTCCTCTCCCGGCCCCTGGAAGCCGGCGAACGCCAGCCCCGCCTGACCCTGCCTAAGGCGGCCCTGGTGACCCGGGAGGGCCGCACTTTTGCCTTCCTGGTGAAGGATAACGAGGCGCGGCTGGTCCCGGTCGGCGTGGGTGAGACCATGGGCGATCTGGTGGAGATCGTCGCCGGCCTGAAGGACGGCGACCGGGTGGTCCTCAAGCCTCCGCCCGGTCTGGCCGACGGCGCCCGGGTCAAGGTCAAGGAAGCATGAGCGCCGACCCACCGGCCGCGACCCGCCCGGTAGTGGAGATCGCCCATCTCTTCAAATCCTATCGCCGGGGCAGCCAGGTCCTGCCGGTCTTACAGGACATCTCCCTGAACATCGAGGCCGGCGATTTCCTGGCCCTCATGGGCCCTTCCGGCTCCGGCAAGACCACCCTGCTGAATCTCATCGCCGGCCTGGACCGCCCGGATAAAGGCACCCTGCTGGTGCAGGGCATCGAGCTGACCGGGCTCACCGAGACCCAACTGGCCGACTGGCGGGCCGACAACGTCGGCTTCGTCTTCCAGTTCTACCAACTGATCCCGGTGCTCACCGCCTTTGAGAACATCGAACTGCCGCTGCTCCTCACCAATCTTTCCCGCCAGGCCCGCCGGGAGCACGTGGAACTGGCCCTGGAACTGGTGGGCCTGAGCGACCGCCAGCACCACTATCCGGCCCAGCTCTCCGGCGGCCAGCAGCAGCGGGTGGCCATCGCCCGGGCCCTGATCACCGACCCCACCCTGATCGCCGCCGACGAACCCACCGGCGACCTGGACCGGCAGTCCGCCGCCGAGGTCCTGGACCTGCTGAGCCGCCTGAACCGGGAGTTTCACAAGACCATCATCATCGTCACCCACGACCCCGAGGCCGCCGGCCACGCCTCCCATATCCGCAAATTGATCAAAGGGCAGTTGCTGAATGACAATAACCGGCAATAATATTATAGAGAATGCCAAAAATTTTTCTCTTTATGGCACATCCCAAATCCCCCTATCCCCCCTTTTTCAAAGGGGGGAACTTAGCGGAATTACTTCGGAAGTCCCCCTTTGAAAAAGGGGGATTTAGGGGGATTTAAAGGAATAGCTTTAGGAAGAAATTTTTGCCAAGGGTAAAAAATTTTATGTAGTAGGCGTCTCACCTATGCTTCTTTCGCGGGGATTACTGATATGACCATCGACGTCGACCTCCCCAAAAACCGGCAGGGCCGTTATTACCATATTAACTGCGGCCAAGGCGACCTGGCCCCCTACATCCTCACCTGCGGCGACCCGGACCGGGCCCGGCGCCTCGCCCGGTCTTTCGACCGGGTTGAAGTAAAGCGGCGCAACCGGGAGTTCCTGACCTATACCGGCTCTTATCACGGCATTCGGGTCTCGGTCCTCGCCACCGGCATCGGCGCGGCCGCCAGCGCCATTGCCATCGTGGAGGCGGCCCAATGCGTCGCCCCGGCCACCTTTATCCGCCTGGGCAGCACCGGGGCCTTGCAGGATTACATCGAGCTGGGCGACCTGGTGATTACCGCCGAGGCCCTGCGGGAGGAGCATACCACCCGTTTTTATGCCCCGGCGGAGATCAAGGCGTCGGCCCATCCCCAGGTCTTGGCGGCCCTCCAGGAGGCGGCCGCCGGCCTGGAGGTGCCTTATCACGTCGGGGTCACCTGCACCTCCCCGGATTTTTTCGCCGGGCAGGGCCGGGTGGTGCCGGGCTTTCCCACGTTGGAGCCGAACATGGTGGAGCGTCTGAGCCGGGCCGGGGTCCTCAATCTGGAGATGGAGATGTCCGCCTATCTCACCCTGGCGCAGGTCTCGACCCTCAACCTCCGGGCCGGCGGCGCCTGCGTGGTGGTGAATAACCGCATCAATGGGGTCTTTGCTTCGGCCCGGTCCTTCCGGCAGGCGGAGCGGCGCTTGATTGCGGTGGGCTTAAGGGCGGTGGAGATCCTGGCCGCCAAAGACTAGAGTGATGGTGGGGCCGTGCCACCGCACACCAAAAATTTCTTTTTGCCTTACTACTTAAAAGCTCGAAACTGACTACTGACCACTGACTACTGACCACTGATGTTCAAACTCGCCTGGCGCAATACCATCCGGCATCCTTTGCGGGCGGCGCTCACCGTGACCGGCATGGCCGTGGCGGTCCTGGCCTTCGCCCTGCTGCGCACCATGGTGGCCGCCTGGTATGCGGGGGTGGAAGGCGCCTCGCCCACCCGCCTGGTGACCCGCAACGCCATCTCCCTGATCTACCCGCTGCCCATGGCCTATCTCCCCAAGCTCCAGGGCCTGCCCGGGGTGCAGGCGGTGGTTTACGGCAACTGGTTTGGCGGCGTCTATAAAGACGAAAAGCAGTTCTTCCCCGTCTTCGCCGCGGACCCGGTGCGCCGGTATTTCGAGGTCTACCCCGAGTACGTCATCCCCGAGGACCAGAAGCAGGCCTTTTTCAAGGACCGGCGGGGCGCGGTGGCCGGCCGGGCCCTGGCCGCAGCGCTACGGCTGGCGGCTGGGGGACGCCATTATCCTCAAGGGCAACGTCTATCCCGGGGAATGGCAGTTCATCCTGCGCGGCATTTACACCGGCGCCGAAGCCACCACCGACGAGGGCCGCTTCTATTTTCACTGGGAATATCTGAACGAAACCCTGAAGAAGAACGCCGACCCCCGGGCCGACCAGGCGAGCTGGTTCACCCTCAAGGTGGCCCGGCCGGACCTGGCCCCCCAGGTGGCCGCGGCGGTGGACGCCACCTTCAAAAATTCCCTGGCCGAAACCATCACCGAGACGGAAAAGGCCTTCTATCTGGGCTTCGTCTCCATGACCGAGGCCATTCTGGTGGCCATCCAGGTGGTCTCCTGGCTGGTTATCGGGGTGATTCTGGTGGTGCTGGCCAATACCATGGCCATGAGCGCCCGGGAGCGCCTGGGGGAATACGCCGTGCTCAAGACCATGGGCTTTAAGGCGCGCCATCTGGTGGGCCTGATCCTGGGGGAATCGCTGCTGCTGGCCGCGGCCGGGGGCCTGACGGGACTGGCCCTGACCTTTCCGGCGGTCCAGGTCATTAAGGCCTACCTGGGGCAATACTTCCGGGTCTTCCCCCTGACCCGCGCCACCCTGGGGCTGGGCCTGGCCGTGGCCCTGGCGGTGGGCCTCCTGGCCGCCCTGTTCCCCGCCTGGCGGGCCGCCAAGGTGAGCATCGCCGCGGCGTTAAGGAAGGTGGGGTAATAAAGAGGGGAAAAGGGGAAGGGGATAAATGGACGGACATCTGAAAGGAGTCGGCCACCGGCTGGAAAGCCTGTGCTGCCAAAACTAGAAACTAAAAACTGGCTGCTGACTACTGACTCGGACTGCCTGATTTCCTGACGGCGCGATATCAGGTTTTTAGAGCCTCGATATAGGGTTTTCCCTGATTTACTCGACCGCAATTCTATCTTATTTATAACGCCAGGGTTCATAATATCGGTCGCCTGAAACAAGCTAACTTGAATCGGGCCAAGGAGGAGGGTCGACCAACCATCGGGGAAGAGGCCAAGGACGGCCTTATTTTTGCTAAGGATGGCAAACTATGGAAGAAAATCGGGACGTTTTTCTGACCAAGGAAATAGGAAGATCCATGCGGTTCTTCCTAAATGTATCCTGCCTGTTCATCGTCATTTTATTTCTTCTCTCTATCCCCAGACCTTTGACCCCAGAGGCCCTGATGATAGCTCTGATTCCGGTTATCGTCGGGCTGGCTTTTTTTTGTGCGTTCCTGCGGCTCCTGAAGAATATTGAGAGCGATGCCGGCAAGAATAGGGATATCGCGCTGACGACCAGGGTCATTGAGGAATTTAACAAGAGCTGGATAATTCGAGCCGCGATAGGCAGAATTCAGACATTTAAGATTGAAAAGAAGCCTGAGTGACGGCAAGCGACGATTACTGCCATTCTGAGCGGCGCGGAGCTTGGTGCGCAGCAAGCTTCGGCGCTGCGCTCAGAATGGCCGGACGGCTTTTTACTGCAACTCGTATAAAACCTCAGATCAATAAATCTCCCCAGTGCTCCCGCCGGATTGACTCCTCTCCGGCTTAATCAGCAAATTCGCTGCATCTCCTGGCAAAATCGCGGCATTGGAAGGATATCCCCCAACTGCTATAATGCAGTTGAACGGCAGCTTTTCAGCCCAGCACCCCTATGCCCATACCGTTATCCTACGCGTTACCATAAAGATATAGCACCGCTGCCCTCGGCGGTTAACTTCCCTGCGGGGGCGCCGAGACTACATTGTCAGAGCAGAAATGCGGTCAATCATATTTTCCTTTCTGGAATTTTCTCCCAATCTATATATTTAAATGAGAACATGAAACAGCCGCCCGGATTATCCTTATACCAGCGAACTGTCCCAGCTATACTAGATTCAAGCGTTTAAAAAAGCGTTTTTACCTTAAAACTGACCACTGACCACTGGCTACTGGCTACTGCCTATGCCCATACCGTTATCCTACAGCTACCGCAACCTCCTGGCCCGGCGGCTCACCACCCTGCTCACCGCGGCGGGTATGGCCCTGGTGGTCTTCGTCTTTGCCGCGGTGCTGATGCTGGCCGAGGGCCTGCGCCGCACCCTGGTGGCCACCGGCTCCTATGACAACGTGGTGGTGCTGCGGGCCGGGTCCGAATCCGAGGTGCAGAGCGCCGTCAGCCGGGACCAGGCCGCCATCATCGGGTCTCAGCCCGAGGTGGCTACGGATAAGGAGGGCCACCGCCTGGTGGCGGACGAGGCCATCGTCCTGGTGAACCTGCCCAAGCGGTCCACCGGCCAGCCCGGCAATATCATGATCCGGGGCGTACAGGCCGAGGTCTCCCCGGAGTTGCGCCGGGAGGTTACGCTTTCGGCCGGGCGCTGGTTCAAGCCCGGCTCCACCGAGCTGGTGGTGGGGTCCCAGATCGCGGCGCGCTTTCAAAACGCCGGGTTGGGGGAGGAACTGCATTTCGCCCTGCGCCAGTGGCGGGTGGTGGGGGTCCTGGATGCGGGCAATACCGGCTTCGCCTCGGAGATCTGGGGCGACGTGGAGCAACTCCTCCAGGCCTTCCGGCGCACCGGCTTCGCTTCAGTGATTATGCGCCTCAGGGACCCGGCGGCCTTCCCGGCCCTGAAGGCCCGGCTGGAGAGCGATCCCCGGCTGCCCATGCAGGTGCTCAGGGAGGTGGAGTTTTATGAGGCCCAGTCCCAACGGCTGGCCACCTTCATCCGGGTGCTGGGGTTGGTGCTCACCGCCATCTTCAGCCTCGGGGCGGTCCTGGGGGCCATGGTGACCATGTACGCCCAGGTGGGGGCCCGCACCAGCGAGATCGGCACCCTCAGGGCCCTGGGCTTCAAGCGGCATCACATCCTGGCCGCCTTCCTGCTCGAGTCCATGCTCCTGGGCGCACTCGGCTGGCTCCTGGGCCTGGCGCCGGCCGCGCTCCTGAACTTCATCACCCTGTCCACCATCAACTGGGCCAACTTCGCCGAACTCTCCTTCAAGTTCGCCCTGACGCCGGGGATCATCTTGAAAAGCCTGCTCTTCGGCCTGGGCATGGGCCTGGTGGGCGGGCTGCTGCCGGCCCTCAAGGCCGCCCGCCTGCCCCTGCTGGAGGCCCTGCGGGCGGCCTGAGGCTCAATGCCCTGCGAGCCCCAAAATACCAATGATGATGAGATAGATGGCGACGATAAAATTCAGCAGCCTGGGCTGCACCAGGATCAAGATGCCGGCGATTAAGGCAACCAGCGGTCCGAGGTGAATCAGGTATGGCAGGGCGACCTCTCTATAAAGGTTATTTAACGACGATATTTTGGTCAGGTCCGGCTGAAATTGCCCGCCTCAGCCCTCACCCGTTCCACGGCGGGCGGCTTGGCGGCTCCGGCCTTGCCGTTGACGCACTCCTCCATGACCTCCATCTGGATGCGCTGAATCTCCAGCAGCCGGCGCCATTGCGAGGTGAGCAGCAGGTCCAGCTTCTCGTTCACATGGCGGATTTCCAGTTCGGCCTTGAGGTTGAGCTGGTAGTCGTGTTCGGCCCGCAGCCGGTCCTTGGAGTCCTGGCGGCCCTGGCTCATCAGGATGATGGGGGCCTGGAAGCCCGCCAGGCCCGAGAGCACCAGGTTGAGAAAGATGTAGGGGTAGGGATCGAAGGGTTGCGTCAGGAGCGCCACCGAGTTGATGGTGATCCAGGCGGCGATGATGCAGGCGAAGCCGATAATGAAGACCCAACTGCCGCCCAGGGCCGCCACCCGGTCGGAGAGGCGCTCCCAGAAGGTCAGCTCTTTGTCAAACTGCAGGTTGATGTTCTTGGAGAGGAATTCGTGCTCCCGCCAGCTCTTCACCACCTGTTCCTGGAGGCTGGAGATCTTGCCGGTTTCCTCTTCCAGGACGTCCTCCACGTATCGGGCCCGGATGCGATTCAGGTCCGCCAGGCAGATATAGCCGCGGTGGTCCCACTGGGGATATTGCTTCCGGATGGTCTCCTGGATGCCGCCCCGGATCAGGTCCCCGGGCCAGACCTCGCTCAGCTCTTTGCTCTGGCCGCAGATCTGGCAGGTCACGGTCTCTTTGGCAGTTGCTTCCATAACTCACCACCCCGCGCCGTTTTCCAGCGACCGGCCTACGCCTGTAAAGCTAGACTAGTCACTGCCTTTTGGCGGGCAGCCTGCTTCAGACCAGGGCGCGCACCGCCTGTAAAACCGCCTCATAGTCCGGCTCGTTGGCCACTTCTTTGACCAACTGGACGTGTTGTATCCTCCCGTTCTTATCCACCACGAACACCGCCCGGGCCAGGAGGCGCAATTCCTTGATCAGCACCCCGTAGGCCAGGCCGAAGGCCGCCTCCCGGTGGTCCGAGTAGGTCGTGAGGATTCTCGACCCCGGCGGCGCCGCACCAGCGCTTCTGGGCAAAGGGCAGGTCCATGCTGATGGTCAGCAGCTTGACCCCGGCGCCCAGCCCCGCCGCCTCATCATTGAAGCGCCGGGTTTCGATATCGCAGACCGGGGTATCCAGGGAAGGCACCGCGCTGATGATGCAGACCTGCCCCTTAAGGGAGGAAAACCGGAAATCCGACAGGTCGTTGGCCACCGCGCTAAAGTCCGGGGCCGGGTCGCCGACCTTCACTTCCTGGCCCACCAGGGTCAGGGGCTTGCCTTTCATGGTGATGCCGCCGGGGCGTTCGCTCATTTTCGTCTCCTCTTTTCAATAAAATCGCTAAATTGAATGAAAATGCGGTTCGAGAACCGCCCCTGCACCCCTGAAGGACGACCCTTATTCATCAATAAAACATTGCGGGTCCGGGGCCAGGAAATCGGGGTTGCCCTGGGAGCAGGCGTACTCGTAGGCGATGGCCCGGCAGCCCCGGCAGTCGGCCCAGCGGGCGCAGGCGCCGCACTTGCCGGCATAGCGGCTCTTGTCCCGCAGGGCCTCCAGGACCGGTGAGGCGGCCCAGATCTCCCGCAAGGAATCCTGCCCCACTTTCCCCAAAGGGAGGTTGAGCCGGCGGCAGGGGACCACGGTGCCGTCCGCCAGGAGGGTGAGACCGGCCACCCCGGCGGAGCAGCCGCCGGCGGGAAAGGTTTCGACCTCAGCCGGGGCCGGGACCTGCATCTGGGCGGCCATGGGGTCGCCGGTGGTGATCGTCAGGCCCTCAACCTGCAGGGACAACACCTCGGCATAAAGCTCTTTGACCTGGGCCGTGCTCAACATCTGGTCCAACCACAGCCGCCCCTGGCCCGACGGCACCAGCCGGGAGAACCCCAGGCGAGGGACCCCCAGGGCGCCGGCCAGCGCCACCAGGTCGTGAAAATGGCCGGCATTGACCCGGGACAGGGTGGCATTGAGGGAGACCTTAACCCCGGCGTCCATCAGGGCGCGGATGCCGGCCAGGGAGGCGGCAAAACTGCCCGGGCCCCGGATGGCCTCGTGAATTTCTTCGGGGCCTTCCAGGCTCACCTGGACGCCGTTGACCTTAAGTTCGGCCAAACGCCGGGCCCGCTCCGGGGTGATCACGGTGCCGTTGGAGAGGACGTAGATCTCGAAGCCGATGCCGGCCATCCTCTCCAGGATGGCAAAAAGATCGGGCCGCAGAAAGGGTTCGCCGCCGGTGACATTAAAACTGGGCTGAAACTCGATCGCATAATTCTCGCGCCAGGCCTGGAGCATCTGCTCGATTTCGTCAATTACGGCAAAGACTTGCTCCCGGGTCAGCTCCTTGACCGGGCCGCCTTCCTGGTAGCAATGCCGGCATCTCAGGTTGCACCTCTCGGTGAGATGCCACTGGATCAGGAAATCGTAAGCGCGGGCTACGGACATGGGAAAAAGCTCTCAGCTCTCAGCGATCAGCTTTCAGCTAAAAAAGAAAATGTAGCCGCAGGCTTCAGCCTGCGTCGCTCAGAATGACAAAAAATGCAGGGTGGGAACTGCCCACCAATTCCTTGTAAACGATTAAATGAATGCTTAATTGATGCGTAAATATTTATGACGCCTCGATAAAACCAAGAAGCAGATATGGCTTGAGAGGTACTGGTGGCCTCGGACGGTAGCCATGTTGTTGCTCCGGTCTCCCGGCCCCCGTCTCCGGTCTTCCTCCCCGCCATATCTGCTTGGCCTAAGCTGCTGAACCAGCAACTTTAATTCTTTCACTCCTTTCATTTGTGGCATACCTTGCGGGGATCGAGCTGCTTGACTTTACCCCAGAAGGCCGCCTCCTTGGCCAATACCTCTTTGCCAGGTTTCATCCCGCCTTCACCTCCTTCTGTGTTGGATTGCCCATAAATTAAGCACCGCGGGGGGAGGCGTCAAGCCGCGGGGGGAGGGGAAAGGGTTTCAGGGAGGCGCAAGGGCAAGGAAAGGGCGGACACACAGGTCCGCCCCTACGGTTTGACCACTGGGAACTGGCTATCGACCCCCGGGCACTTTTTTTGAAAAAAACCCTTGCGCTAGAAAATCAATCTGTCATAATTGACTGGTTAACCGGCGGGGCCGGGACGGAAAGGGGCCCCGGGGGAGTCAAGGCAGGCTGCTTGACAAACCATCGCAGGTAGGTTATTGTAATACTTGTGAAAAACGCCGTAGCCGCAATTGAGTGCCCGGCGAAAAAAAATCAGAAAGGTGCTTGACAGAAAGTTAGGGTTCGGTTACAAACACAGTTGCCGCTGCGGGGGCCGGAAGAAAAAAGAACGGAAATGGTCCCTTGACAGTTGCAAAAAAGTACGTATAATCAGAATCAGCAAAATTTGCTCTTTGAAAACTAAATAGTGAGCCCGAGTGCGGGAATAACTCCAAGTTAAACTGGAGAGTTTGATCCTGGCTCAGAATTAACGCTGGCGGCATGCCTAACACATGCAAGTCGAACGAGAAAGCCCGGTTCGCCGGGCGAGTAAAGTGGCGCACGGGTGAGTAACGCGTGGGTAATCTACCTCGGTCTGGGGGATAACGCACCGAAAGGTACGCTAATACCGCATAATCCGACGGACCCTTGAGTCTGTTGGGAAAGGTGGCCTCTACATGTAAGCTACCGAACTGAGATGAGCCCGCGTCCTATTAGCTTGTTGGTGGGGTAAAGGCCTACCAAGGCGACGATGGGTAGCTGGTCTGAGAGGACGGCCAGCCACACTGGAACTGAGACACGGTCCAGACTCCTACGGGAGGCAGCAGTGAGGAATATTGCGCAATGGGGGAAACCCTGACGCAGCGACG
>CAWCOX010000019.1:0-47500 GCA_963797235.1 uncultured delta proteobacterium | reverse complement strand
GCATGATGAGCGCCGGAGGTAGAGCACTGGATGGACTAGGGGTCTCACAAGATTACCAAACCCAATCAAACTCCGAATGCCGGTGTCTTTAGTGCGGGAGTCAGACTGCGGGGGATAAGATTCGTGGTCGAGAGGGAAACAGCCCAGACCGCCAGCTAAGGTCCCTAAATTTAGGCTAAGTGGGAAAGGATGTGGATACGCCCAGACAACCAGGAGGTTGGCTTAGAAGCAGCCATCCTTTAAAGAAAGCGTAATAGCTCACTGGTCGAGTGGGTCTGCGCCGAAAATATAACGGGGCTCAAGCCTAGTACCGAAGCTGCGGGTGTCAGGTTTATCCTGACAGCGGTAGGGGAGCGTTGTCGTAGCCTGTGAAGGCGTACCGTAAGGAGTGCTGGAGGTCCGACAAGTGATTATGCTGACATGAGTAACGATAAACAGGGTGAGAAACCCTGTCGCCGTAAGCCTAAGGTTTCCTGGGTAAAGTTAATCCTCTCAGGGTTAGTCGATCCCTAAGCCGAGGCCGAAAGGAGTAGGTGATGGAAAACAGGTTGATATTCCTGTACCACCTGATGCGCAGTGAGCGATGGGGGGACGCAGGAGGGTAGGTCATCCGGGCGTTGGTCGTCCGGTTCAAACCGGTAGGGGGGAGCGATAGGCAAATCCGTTGCTCCTTAACCCCGAGAGGTGATGAGGAGAGGCTTATGCCTCATAAACTGATTGATCCCACGCTGCCAAGAAAAGCCTCTAGGTAGTTCATCAGGTGATCGTACCGCAAACCGACACAGGTAGGCGAGGAGAAAATCCTAAGGCGCTGAGAGAACCCTGGTTAAGGAACTCGGCAAAATGACACCGTAACTTCGGGAGAAGGTGTGCCTCGGTTGGTGATGGGACTTGCTCCCTGAGCTCGCTGAGGTTGCAGAGAAATGGGGGTGGCGACTGTTTACTAAAAACACAGGACTCTGCTAACTCGTAAGACGACGTATAGGGTCTGACGCCTGCCCGGTGCTGGAAGGTTAAGGGGAGGGGTCATTCGGATTCGTCCGGAGAAGCTCTGAACTGAAGCCCCAGTAAACGGCGGCCGTAACTATAACGGTCCTAAGGTAGCGAAATTCCTTGTCGGGTAAGTTCCGACCTGCACGAATGGCGTAACGATTGCCCCGCTGTCTCAACCAGAGACTCAGTGAAATTGTAGTCGCGGTGAAGATGCCGTGTACCCGCAACAAGACGGAAAGACCCCGTGCACCTTTACTATAACTTGGCATTGAATTTTGGGATAATTTGTGTAGGATAGGTGGGAGGCGATGATCTCCGGATGCTAGTTCGGAGGGAGCCAACCTTGAAATACCACCCTGATTATTCTAGAATTCTAACCCAGACCCGTGATCCGGGCCGGGGACATTGCCTGGTGGGTAGTTTGACTGGGGCGGTCGCCTCCTAAAGCGTAACGGAGGCGCGCGAAGGTTCCCTCAGGCTGATTGGAAACCAGCCGTTGAGTGTAAAGGCATAAGGGAGCTTGACTGCGAGACCCACAAGTCGAGCAGATACGAAAGTAGGCCTTAGTGATCCGGCGGTCCCGTATGGAAGGGCCGTCGCTCAACGGATAAAAGGTACGCCGGGGATAACAGGCTTATCTTCCCCAAGAGTTCACATCGACGGGAAGGTTTGGCACCTCGATGTCGGCTCATCGCATCCTGGGGCTGAAGAAGGTCCCAAGGGTTTGGCTGTTCGCCAATTAAAGCGGTACGTGAGCTGGGTTTAAAACGTCGTGAGACAGTTTGGTCCCTATCTGTTGTGGGCGTAGGATATTTGAGAGGAGCTGTCCCTAGTACGAGAGGACCGGGATGGACGAACCTCTAGTGTTCCGGTTGTGCCGCCAGGCGCAGCGCCGGGTAGCTATGTTCGGACCGGATAACCGCTGAAAGCATCTAAGCGGGAAGCCGACCTCAAGATAAGATCTCCCGGGTCGCAAGACCCCTAAAGGCCCCTGGTAGACCACCAGGTTGATAGGCCAGAGGTGGAAGCGCAGTAATGTGTGGAGCTGACTGGTACTAATCGGCCGTGAGGCTTGACCATTTTTCTCTCTTGCCTTCGGAGACTTTTAAGGGCATTCTCTATACTTCCAGATTCACTTGATGTTAGCTGTCAGCTATCAGCTTTCAGCGATCACGGCTTTCATGCTCTTAGCAAGATAAAGGCTGATTTTAAGCTGAAACTGACTAGCTGAGCTAGCTGATAGCTGTCTCAAAGTTTCCGGTGGCCATACCGCAGGGGTCACACCCGATCCCATCCCGAACTCGGTAGTTAAGACCTGCAGGGCCAATGGTACTACGTGGGTGACTGCGTGGGAGAGTAGGACGCCGCCGGATTTAATTTCATAGCAGTAAGCCCGACTTGACAAAGTCGGGCTTTTTTATTATTTTGGGTTTATGCTTAAAGAAAATTATAAATACGATGTTGCGTTTTCCTTCCTTGCTAAAGATGAGTCACTGGCCACTGAGCTTAATGATTTATTACAGGACCGTCTAAAAACATTTCTTTATTCAGAAAGGCAAAAGGAAATCGCAGGAAAAGACGGGGAAGAGGCTTTTGGGAAGGTTTTTGGTGAAGAAGCACGAGTAGTAGCCATCCTTTATAGAAGCGGATGGGGCGAGACTCCTTGGACCAGAATAGAGGAAAACGCCATTCGTAATCGTGCATTCGAGCATGGATATGAGTTCACAATTTTTATTCCACTTGATGATGTTCCATCAATGCCCAAATGGGTGCCAAAAAATCGGCTCTGGGTTGGGCTTAAGCGGTTGGGAGCTAATGGCGCGGCTGGCGCCATTGAAGCCCGCGTTCAAGAACACGGTGGTGAACCTCATGAGGAAACCGTAATTGAACGCGGTGCTCGTTTGAAGCGCTCCTTAGATTTCGAAGATAAAAGAAATAAATTTCGATACTCCGCCGAAGGAGTCAGGGTGGCTAATGTGGAATTTGAGACATTGAAAGCAGAAATTATTCGCTTAATTGAAAAGTTAACCCAGGTCGGTTCAGGAATTGAACTGCAAACTATAAACCGCTCCGATCGCGAAATCATTATTTCTGGTTTGGATATTTGGCTAAGTGTGCAATGGGAATGTGGACGATATAACCTCGAGAATTCAGAACTTCGTCTTATCCTTTGGGACGGTGATCCTACGTTATCTATTATAGTAAGGGGTTCAACGTTGGAAAAATTAGATGAAGAAATAATCTCTTTTGATGTGGTGCCAACTGGAGACTATCGGTGGATAGAAAGCTCCAAGGGTCGATCTTTTTCAGGGAAAGACCTTAGTTGCCATATAGTCAAATATTTTATGGATAAAGTTCATCTGATTCATGATAAAGCATGACATAGCAATGATATTCCATGGATGAAATAATGAAATTCAGGGCTATGATTAAGAAAAGCGGTAATTGGTGGATCGGCTGGCTGATCGATCTCCCCGGGGTCAATGCCCAGGAAAAGACCCGGGAAGAATTGCTGGAATCCTTAAAAATTGGGGCCGAAGATATGTTGGGCACCACAGTTCCCTTTGAAGCCGAGGCCCAAATGACTACAATTGAGATTCCCGCGCCAGACTGGAGTTTGGAAAATAGGGGATAACGTTTAGCCGTCAGCTTTTAAGGCTTTTAGCTGACCGCTGATAGCTGACAGCTATTTTCACACCCGCTCCCATCCCGAACTCGGTAGTTAAGACCGAAAGCGCCAATGGTACTACGTGGGTGACTGCGTGGCAGACCAGGCCGCCGCCGGATTTAATTTATCGCCGTAACCCCGCTCCTTGAAAGAAGCGGTTTTTTTTGGGCCATGATTAGAGATTTGCTGGGTGGCAGCTGGGTGTGGGGCTAGGACGTTCACCGCGGACTAGGAGCAGACCATGGCTGGCTGCTGGTTTATCTGAAAGAAAAATTTACAATTAAAGAAATTTGTGCTATGGTGCCTTTCCTGCTGAGGCCTAAGATCAATTTTTGAAAAGGATATTAAAATGGCAAGACTCGCTAAACTAATTGCCCTGATATTATTAATTAATGTTCTTTCATGTACTGGGAACCAATATGCTGATCCGAATATATTTAAATCTCAAATAGTCTCGTTAGATCAGGAAATTAACCAATTAAACGGAAAGATGAAGCAGGTTAATGCAGGAACAGAAATTGCGGAGACAAAGGAAAGGAGCTTAACCGGCTCAATGAAGCAGGAAGAATTGTCTATTTATGAGCAATTGAAAGCATCCCGGTTACAACAAAACGTCGTACAGTACACCCAATTGTTAGAAGTATATAAAAATTATCTTAACGCGAATTATCCACCCGCCAGGGCGACCAATCGACTCAACAATGTCATAAGCGTTCTGACTGAAATAAACAACAATTATATAAAAAAGTATCAGTTAACCACGGCATTAGAACAACGCCACCTGGAGATTGAGCGGCTTAGACGGGACATAGCCGTTAATACACCGAAATAATCGCCATCGGTACGCCACCCCCTCCCATCCTGAACTCTTAGTTAAGCTCGGCAACGCCGATGGTACTACGTGGGCGACTGCGTGGCAGACCAGGACGCCGTTGTCCACAGGCTGGAAGCCTGTGCCACTATAATTTCCTGACCAGTAAGCCCGCCCCTTGACGGAGGCGGGCTTTTTTTTAGGCCGGCGGCACCAGCTCCCGGGCCAGGGCGGCGGCCTGGGCCAGCAGGTCCGTCTGGGCGTCGATGTCTCCCTGATCCCGGACGCCCACCGCCCGCAGCAGGCGGACCGGCTTGAAGCCGTAGAGTTTCAGCCAGCGCTTGTAGCGCGGGAAGATGTCGGCGAACTGCTCCGGGTCCGGGTTGGCCTGGGCCAGCACGATCACCGCCTGTTTCCCCGCCGGCACCCGGCTGCTGAAATCGGGGTTGAAGAAGGAATAGGTCCGGTCGAAGAAGCACTTGAGCTGGCCGATGAGATCGCCGTAATAGACCGGGGAGGCCAGCACCAGGAGGTCGGCTGCCTGGATGGCCGCCAACAGCGGCGTCAAATCATCCTCTAAAATGCAGGCCTCACTCGTGGTCTTGCAGGTGCGGCAGCCCTGGCAGCCCTGGAAATTCAGCCGATTGAGCGGATATTCCTGCACCTCGGCCCCCAGTTCCCGGGCCGCGGCCAGAAATTGCCGGGCCAGGCCGGCGCTGTTTCCCTGGGGCCGGGGACTTCCCAAGACGGCGACGATTTTCATGGGCGCACCTCCTTTTGCGGTCAGCCAGCCGGTCAGCGTCAGCTTTAAGGCTTCTCCCGAATTTATTATATAATATACATTATAGGAGCCTTCTGCCAGGTCCCTTGACTTTATCCAGAGGTTACCCTACTTTTTTGGGCAAACCGCAGAGGGAAAATTGATCGGCATGAAAAACCGCAAATCTTTGCTCTACGTCAGCCTCCTGGTCTTGGTGCTGGGGGGCCTGGTCCTGCCGGCCGCCTTAGCGGCGGCGGAGACGCCGGCGGAATTGTCGGAATACGGCAATCCTTTCACCTGGGTGACCATCGGCAAGGTCAAGGTGCAGGCGGAGGTGGTCAGTTCCATGGAGAAGATGTACCTGGGACTGGGGAAGCGGCCGGAGTTGCCGGAAGGCCGGGGCATGCTGTTTGTCATGCCCAGCCCGGCGGTGCAGAATTTTTGCATGCGGGACATGCACTTTGCCCTCGACTTCCTCTGGATAGAGTCCGGCCGGGTGAGGGGTATTACCAAAAACGTTCCATATGAGGATCAGCAGGCCTGCTACTACTCCCCGGAGCCGGTAACTTTCGTCCTGGAGGTGCCCGCCGGTTTCTGCGACCGGCACGGCATCCGGGTGGGGGATAAGGCTACCTGGAAATAGGAGGCGGGCGACCCGGCGGCTCGCCCCTGCGGACTTGCCAAGGGTGGGAAATAACCGTATGTTTTTAAATTATGTTAACTGATCTGGAAAAACGGGTGATTCTGGTCCTGCAGCGGGACCTGGAGGTGGAGCCCAGACCCTTTCAGGAACTGGCGGACCTGCTCGGCCTGGCAGAAGAGGTGGTGCTGGCCGCCATTCGGAGCTTGATGGAGAAGGGTTACATCCGGCGTTTCGGGGCGACCCTGCGGCACCAGAAGTCGGGTTTCGAGGCCAATGCCCTGGTGGCCTGGAAGGTGCCCGAGACGGAGCTGCAGCGGGTCGGCCGGGAAATGGCGGCGCAGCGGGTGGTCAGCCATTGCTACTCCCGGCGGCCGGCCCCGGCCTGGCCCTATAACCTCTATACCATGGTCCATGGCCGCTCCCGGGAGGAGTGTCTGGAGACCGCGGCGCGTATGGCCCGGGAGACCGGCCTCAGCGATTACCAGGTGCTCTTCAGCGAAAGCGAGTTGAAGAAGACCACCATGCGTTATTTCCGGGAGGAAGCAGCCAGCAGTTAGCAGTTAGCCAAAACCACTCCTGATAATCCCCCCTAAATCCCCCCTTTAGCCCAGGAGGGACTTAAAAACCACGGATTACGCAGTATAATGAGGCTTGAGGCTTTTACCGGCCACTGGCAACCGACCACTGGCCACTTTCTTTAGGGGTTCAGAATAATGGCAAATCTGGTGGAATCGCAGCGCCTGTTTGAGCAGGCGCAGGTGCTGATGCCCGGCGGGGTGAACAGCCCGGTCCGGGCCTGGGGCGCGGTGGGCCTGACGCCGCCCCGGCTCCTGGCCCGGGGCGAGGGCTCCCGGGTCTATGACGTCGACGGCAACTCCTATCTGGACTATGTCTGCTCCTGGGGGCCGTTGATCCTGGGGCACGCCTGGCCTGCGGTGGTGGCCGCGGTGCAGGCCGCCGCGGCCCGGGGCCTCGGTTTCGGGGCCTCCACCGCCGGAGAGGTGGAACTGGCCCAGTTGCTGGTGGACGCGGTGCCTTCACTTAAGATGGTGCGCCTGGTCACCTCCGGCACCGAGGCCTGCATGAGCGCCCTGCGTCTGGCCCGGGGCGCCACCGGCCGGCCCCGGCTGCTCAAGTTTGACGGCTGCTACCACGGCCACGCCGACTCCTTTCTGGTGGCCGCGGGCAGCGGCGTCCTCACCCAGGCTATTCCCGGCAGTCCCGGCGTGCCGTCGGAGATTGCGGCCCTGACCCTGTCCGTGCCTTACAATGATTTGGAGGCGGTAAAGGCCGCGGTGCGGCGGCATCCCGGCGAGATCGCCGCCATTTTCGTGGAGCCGATCGCCGGCAACATGGGAGTGGTCCTGCCGCGGCCGGGGTTCCTGGAAGGCCTGCGGCACCTGTGCCACCAGGAAGACATCATCCTGATCTTCGACGAGGTGATCTCCGGCTTCCGGGCGGCCTGGGGCGGAGCCCAGGCCCTTTACGGCGTCACCCCCGACCTCACCTGCCTGGGCAAGATCATCGGCGGGGGGCTGCCGGTGGGGGCCTACGGCGGCCGGCGGGAGCTCATGTCCCAGGTGGCGCCGTCCGGGCCCATCTATCAGGCCGGGACCCTGTCCGGCAACCCGGTGGCGGTGGCCGCCGGGCTGGCCACCCTGAAGGCTTTGCAGCAGGACGGGACTTACGGGCAACTGGAGGAAAAGGGCGCCTGGCTGGAGGCGGAGCTGCTCCGGGCCGCGGACCGGGGCGGGGCGGAGGTCACCATCAATCGAGCCGGCTCGCTGCTCACCGTGTTTTTTAGCGGACAGACGGTGCACGATTTGGAGGACGCCAGGCAGGCCAACCTGAAGCGCTTCCAGCACTTCTTCCAGGGGATGCTGGCCCGGGGGATTTATCTGCCGCCGTCGCAGTTCGAGGCCTGGTTTATCTCCCTGTCCCATAGCAATGAGGACCTGGAGAAGACCGCGGCCGCGGCCCGGGAGGTCTTGAGCGGGATGTAACCGAAAAGGGCCTCACCACCAAGAACACCAAGGGCACCAAGCAACATAAAAGGCCTGGGGTAGAACCCCAGGCCTTTATTTTTCCTTGGTGAGCTTCTCTTGGTGTCCTTGGTGTCTGGGTGGTTAATCGGTTGCTCATGCCTTGCCCGCCTCAGACGCCCGATGGGGTGAAGCACCCCCGGGTTGGGGAGAAAGTCCCGCCGGCGGCGCGGGGCCGAAGCGCAGTTGCCTGGGTCTGGACATTGAGAAAAAATTCATAAGCCCAATGAAATCAGCTATTTTCATTGACGAACCAAATATTTCATGGCATGAATAGGTTTGGCAGGGCCCTTGCACATATTGACTTGATAAAAAATTTTCCGGAAAAGGAGGTGGTACGTCCAATTCACGGTATAAAGCAGGGCCATTCATTCACTGATAAGCAGCAGCCTTTTTTCTAAGTCATTATTTTCAGGAGGAAGCACATGGCAGACCAAGTTCCAGGAAAAGCATGGAAAGTGGTATTTTGCGGCACCGCAGTGAATCTCTGTTTGGGCATTTTGTATGCGTGGAGCGTTTGGGCCGGGGCCTTGGTCCCCAAAGATCTGAAAATGGCCGGTACAGTGATGACCGGCCTGAATGAAGGCTGGGTCTATTTAACCAACGCCGAAGCGGCTACCCCGTTTTCCCTGTGCGTCATCATTTTTGCCTTATTGATGATTCCGGGCGGCCGTATCCAGGATAAAATCGGCCCCAGATTCGGCGCCATCGTCGGCGGCTTGTTCCTGGCGTTGGGTTGTATCATCGCCGGGGTGACCAAGAGCTATACCGGCCTGATCGTCGGTTTCGGCATCTTCGGCGGCATCGGCATGGGCATCGGCTATGCGGCGCCCACGCCCGGCGGCCCTGTCGTGGTTCGGTCCCCACAAACGCGGCCTGATTGCCGGTTTGGTGGTAGGCGGTTACGGCGGCGCGGCGCTCTATGTATCGCCCCTGGGAGCCTATCTGCTGTCTGCCGGGGGTCTTACTTACAGCTTCGTAGTGCTGGGCATCCTCTTTGCAGTGGTTACCATCATCGCCGGTTCTCAGTTGGAAAAGGCGCCTCCGGGCTATGTGGCTCCGGCGGCCGTAGTGAAAGCCGGTATGGCGCCGGCCAAAGCAGCCGGGACCCTGGTGGACTGGTCGCCGGGAGATATGATGAAGACCTGGCAGTTCTTTGCTCTGGTCTTTATGTTTATCGGCAGCACCCAATCGGGTCTGCTGGTCATTGCCAACGCCGCCGGTCTGCTGGGCACCACGGCCAAGGCCATCCCCTTCTTTGCGGCTAATGCCT
This sequence comes from uncultured delta proteobacterium, assembly GCA_963797235.1. Classification (GTDB taxonomy): domain Bacteria; phylum Desulfobacterota; class Desulfobaccia; order Desulfobaccales; family 0-14-0-80-60-11; genus JAPLJC01. The sequence goes on along the minus strand of CAWCOX010000019.1, from coordinate 38,310 downwards.
GGATCCTGGCCTCTTACGGCGGTTTGGTGAACGCCGCCGGCCGGGTGGGCACGGGCATGTACTCCGACAAGATCGGCCGGGGCAACGCTTATGCCCTGAACTGCATCATCTCGGCCGTCTGCCTGTTCCTGATGCCCTCCATCATCGGGGCCAAGAGCGTTTTCTTCCTGTTCATCGCCGTGGGTATCGCCTTCTGGCAGTACGGCGGCGGGCTGGCGCTGATGCCCTCTTTCACCGCCGACTTCTTTGGCCCTAAAAACCTGGGCATGAACTATGGCTTGGTGTTCATCGGTTGGGGTCTGGGCTTCTTCATGGCCCGCCTGGGCGGCACCATTAAAGACGTTACCGGCAAACTGGACTACGCCTTCTATATTTCGGCCGTGGTGCTGATCATCGCGACGATCCTCTCCTGGATGACCAAGCGGCCATTGCTGGAACACGAGAAATAGTTACCCTGGGCCGAGCGACCCGATGCCTGGGTTAGCTTTCGGCCGTTAATCTGCTAAACTGGGAAGGCAGGGATTCGTCCCTGCCTTCTTTATGTTAAGACCCCTTAAGGTAAGCGCTCATGAACTCGAGTTTTTGGCCCGTGCCCTTCTTCATCGACCCCCGGCATCTGGCGGTGGACGCCTTGACCTCCTTTATCGTGGCGGTGCTGGTGGCCGTCACCATCAATGCCGAGGCCCAGGCCTTTGTGGCCACCTTTCTGGGTGATAGCCGCACCGGCGACAGCCGCCGGTTCAGCTTTAATTGCCTGATGCATCTCAGTCTGCTGGGGTCGATTTGCTATCTGGTGGCTGGCTTCGGCTGGCCCCGCACCGTGGACGTCGATCCCGGCAAATTCAAGCACCCTCGGTTTTATCTGGTGGTCACCCGGCTGGCGGGGCCCCTGGCTAACCTGCTGCTGGCCAGCATCGTGGGCAGCATCGTGATGATTATGAAGAGCATGAGCTTCGACGCCCATGTCTTTTTGATGTTGGTTGGAGTGAACGTCACCACGGCCATTTACAATTTGATCATCCTGCCACCCCTCGCCGCCGGGGTCCTGGTGCAGGAATTGCTCCCGCCGGGATTGGCCACCGTCAGGCAAATATTTCGCCAGGCCGGACCCTTCCTCCTGCTGGCCCTGGCGCTGCTGGAACGCCTCCGGCCCGGGGAAATCATCAGTCCCTATCTAAACCCGCTGGTTACGGGAGTCTTCAATTATATCCGGGGTTAGGCGGCTGCAGAAAGGCGCGGACTTCGACCGGATCGAGCCTCGGGGCCAATTTTATTTCAGTTCAAGTTTCCGGACAGAAGTTCACCATGCCAAAATAATTGGCCTCCAGCCGATCTAATCGATCTTTTTGTTTAAATTTAAGATCATTTTATGCTAAGATGGGTTTCGAAAAGTTGACACATGGAGATATGCTTTGGAAAACCGCGAGAAATTTGCCTCCCGGATTCCCGGGGTGATCTGCCGACCCCTGGTACAATATCACGATTCCCGAGGTTGGCTGGCGGAGATTTTCCGCCAGGATGAATTGCCCCAGGACCAGGTCCCGGTGATGGCCTATCTTTCGGTGACGCAGCCGGGGGTGGGCCGTGGGCCCCACGCTCACCGTGAACAAACCGATCTCTTCTGTTTTCCGGGTCCCGGAGAATTTCGCCTCACCCTGTGGGACCAGCGCCCGGAGAGTCCCGCCCACGGTTTGCGGCAGGAATTCATTTTGGGGGAGAATTCCCCGGGTATTGTCATTATTCCGCCTGGGGTGGTGCACGGTTATCGGAATCTCAGCGACCACCCGGGGCTGGTGTGCAATTTCGCCAGTCGGCTTTATCGTGGCCCGGGCCGCAGCGAACCGGTGGATGAGATCAGGTTCGAGGAGGACCCCGATTCCCCGTTTCGGCTGTAGGGGGACCCCGGGGTTCGCCCTCTGAGGTCTGAATTCTCACGCCAAGGTGCAAAGACGGCGATAATCCTGACGTTATGAAAATCTTGATCGCCGGCGCTACCGGACAGTTGGGGCAGGCCCTGCTCAAGGCGGCGGCCAGCCGGGGATGGGAAGTGGTGGCCACTGATCTGGCCGGGATGGATATCACTGACCCCCAGGCGATTGCGTCGCACTTGGCCCGGCACCGGCCGGAAGTGGTGGTGAATGCCGCCGCGGCCACCCGGGTGGATGATTTGGAACACAACGCCGACCTGGCCCTCAGGGTCAATGGCCTGGGGCCGCGCAACCTGGCGGTGGCCTGCCGGCGCCGGGGGGCAAAGTTGATTCATCTTTCCACCGACTATGTCTTCGATGGGACCAAGGACGGCCCTTACCTGGAATGGGACGCCCCTCGACCCTTGTCCGTCTACGGGCGGAGCAAGCTCCTGGGAGAGGAGATGGTCCGGCAGCAGTGCGCCGACCATTTCATCGTGCGCACCGCCTGGCTCTACGGCCTGCCCGGCCCCAATTTCGTCACCGCCATCCTGGCCAAGGGGCGCACGGGGGAGGGGCTGAAGGTGGTGAACGACCAACGGGGCACCCCCACCAGCGCCCAGGCGCTGGCGCCGCAGCTTTTGGATCTCGCCGGGACCGAGGCCTTCGGAACCTATCACGCCACCTGCCAGGGAGAGACCACCTGGTACGACTTCGCCCGCCTGATCCTTGAGACCGCCAAGCTTTCGACGCCGGTCGAACCTTGCAGCACCGCAGAATTCCCGCGGCCGGCCCCGCGGCCGGCCAACTCGGTGTTGGCCAACCGGCTCCTGCAACTTCACGGGCTGGACTGCATGCCTCCCTGGGAGACTGCCTACCAGGAGTTCTGGGACGCCTACGGAGGGCAATTATGAGCGTAGTCCTGGTCACTGGCGGGGCGGGATTCATCGGCGCCAATTTTGTGCATTTTCTGCGCCGCCAGCGCCCGGACTGGCGCATCCTCAACCTGGATCTGCTGACCTATGCCGGCAATCCGGAGAACCTGGCCTCACTGCAGGACGATCCCCAGCATACCTTGATTAGGGGCGACGTGGCCGATCGGGAACTGGTGGCCGGATTATTCGCCCACTACCCCATCAGCCGGGTGGTGCACTTTGCCGCTGAGACCCACGTGGACCGCTCCATCCTGGACCCCGGGGTCTTTGTGCGCACCAACGTCCTGGGGACCCACAACCTGTTGGAGGCGGCCCGACAGGCCTGGCAGGAGGCGGCGTTCGAGGCTCCCAGGTTTTTGCACATCAGCACCGATGAGGTCTACGGCTCTCTGGGTCCGAATGATCCCGCGGTGACCGAAAACTCTCCCTACGCCCCCCGCAGCCCGTACGCGGCCTCCAAGGCCGGGGCCGATCACCTGGCCCGGGCCTATTTCCATACCTATGGGCTGCCGGTGCTCATCACCAATTGTTCCAATAACTACGGCCCGTACCAGTTTCCCGAAAAGCTCATCCCGTTTTGCCTGTGCCAGGCCCTGGAGGGCAAGCCCATTCCCATCTATGGCCGGGGAGACAACATCCGGGACTGGCTCTTCGTGGAGGACCATTGCCGGGCGGCGCTGACGGTGCTGGAGCGGGGCGCTCCGGGGGAGACTTACAACATCGCCGGCGGTCAGGAGAAAGCCAATCTGGAGCTGGTGCGCCGGATGCTGCGCCTGCTGGAGGAGATGCGGCCGGAACTCCGGGACCTGGAACGGCTGATTACCCTGGTGGCCGACCGGCCCGGCCATGACTGGCGTTATGCCCTGGACACCGGCAAGATCGAGGCCCAGTTGGGCTGGCGCCCGCAGGTCAGCCTGGAGGAAGGGCTGCGGCGTACGGTGAGTTGGTATCTCAGCCAGGGAGAGTGGCTGGATAAAGTGCGCTCCGGGGCCTATCGCTCCTACCTGCAGCATCAGTACGGCGACCGGGTGACGGAAGGTTAGCAGTAACCAGGCAAGTTGTCCGTTGTACCTGCACAGGCGGGAAGGCCTGTGCCCGCGGCTTGAAAGCGGAAGTTTCAGCCGGGATATGCAGAATCCTAAGGATGGGGACTGTTATGAGTGAGCAACCGTTTGTTCTGGTGGTGGATGATGAGCCGCTTATTCTGAACCTGGTTAAGGAAATCCTGAGCCAGGAAGGCTATCAGGTGTCAACCGCCGGCAATGGCAAGGAAGGCCTGCAAGCCTTGCAATCCCACCCCTTCGACGTGGTCCTCACCGACATGATGATGCCGGATATGACCGGCATGGAGCTGGTGCAGTATTTGCGGCTCCATCACCCCGACACCCTGGTCATCGTCTTCACCGGCTATGCCAATTACGAGGACGCGGTGGAGGCGGTGAGGCAGGGGGCCTTCGATTACCTCCCCAAGCCGGTGCAGACCGATACCTTGCGGCATGCCATCCGGCAGGCCCTGGATTACCAGCGCCTGCTCCGGGCCCAGAAGGATCTGGAGACGGTCTTCCTGGGGGCGGAAGCCCTGGGAGCCCAAGCCCTGGAACTGGTGTCCAGCACCAATGAGGCCGCCGTTTTAGGGGATTTGCGGGAACGGGTCTGGACTGCTGACCTCAAGGAGGTGGGAGCGCAATTTCTGAAAGCCGCCAGCGAGCTGTTGCAGGTCACCAACGGCTCCGTTTTCCTCTATAATCCGGTGCCGGGAGAATTTTACGGGTTGGCGGCGGTGGGCCCCAAGGCGGAAGTCAAGGTGGGGTTGCGGGTTGCCGCCGAGCGCATCATGGGTTACGTGGCCGGCCACAAACGGCCTTTGCTGGTGCCGGACTTGAGCCGGGACCGCAACTTTGCCTTACTGGAGCGGCGGCCGAACTACCACACCAACAGTTTCATGGTCATCCCCCTCACCGGGAATAAGTTTTGGGGGGTGATCAACCTGGCGGACCGGAAGGACGGCGGGCCTTTCAGCTCTCGAGACCTGTTTCTGGGGTGGCTGCTGGGCCGCTTGCTGGTGGAACTGCTGGAGTCCCGGGAGCCCCTGGATGAGATGGCGGGGCACCCCACCTCTCCCTGGATCAGCGCCGAAATGCCGGTGGGGGTGGCCTTCCTGGACCGGCAACTCACGGTTCTCCAATCCAACCCGGCCATGATGAGGTTGGTGGCCTGCCAAGAGCCGACCCTGGCGGGCCAAAAAATCTTTCCCCTGTTGGGTTTTTCGTCCCAGGATCAGGCCAAGATGGAGGCGGCCTTTCACCAGACCCTGGCCAGCCAGGAAACCCAGGAGTTCTGTTCCATCAAGACCGTACCCCAGGAAAAGGTGGCGCGCTACCTGGGCGTGCGCATGGTGCCTCTGCCTCCCGACCAGGGAAATGGTCGCGGGCTGTTGCTGGTGGAGGACGTCACCGAGTTGGAGACCCTGAAACAGCGCCTCCAATTGTACGAACATCTGGCCGTCATGGGGAAGCTGACCCTGTGCGTGGCCCACGAGCTGAATAACCCGCTGGACGGCATCCGCCGCTACCTGTCTCTGGCCCTGTTGAAAAAGACGGAACCCCAGGAGGTGGAGCGCTATCTGACCGAGGTGCAAAAGGGCTTGCAGAAGATGTCCATGAGCATCAAGAGCCTGATGTTTTCCGCCAACCCTTATAAGGCGCCCCCCCGGGCCAGCGACAGCCTCAATAACCTGCTGCAGGACGCCATCAAGATCATGATGTTCCAGGCCTCCGACCAGCGGGTGCAGGTGGGTTTTCATCCGCCGGCGGTCTTCGGCGAGCTGCAGGTGGAGGCCGACCTCTACTACGTCTTCATCAATATCATCAAGAATGCCCTGCAGGCCATGCCCCAGGGCGGTGATCTGCAGGTTCGCGGCCAGTGTAATCCTGATGAGGTGGAAATCGACTTCGAGGATACCGGCCCCGGCCTGTCTCCCGAGGATCAGGATAAGATCTTCGAGCCCTTCTATTCCACCAAGCAGGGGATCCAGGGGCTGGGCTTGGGCCTGCCTATCTGTCAGAAGATTTTGGACCGTTATGGCGGCCGGCTGGTGGTGGAGAGTCGCCCGGGGATGGGAACCAAGATGCGGGTAATCCTGCCCCATCATGAGTCAGGAGGAACAGGGGATGGCCAATAAAGATTTGCTCATCGTTGACGACGAGCCGCTGGTTTGCGAGTCCTTGAAGGAAATGCTGACCATGGAGGGCTACCGGGTGGACGCCGCCCTGAATGGCCAGGCCGCCCTGGAAAAACTTCAGACGGACCAGTATCAGCTGGTCCTCTCGGATATTCAGATGCCCGGCCTGAACGGCATCGAATTGTTAAAAGAGTTGAAGGGCCGCAGCCCTGACACGGCTATCATCTTCATTACCGGCCACGGCCACATCGACGGCGCCGTGGAGGCCATCAAACTGGGGGCCTACGACTACATCCTCAAGCCCATCGACGACCTGCGCCTCAAGCTGACCATCGGGCATGCCCTGGAACAGAAGAAACTGCTGGCCTCGTACCACTCCTTGAAGCAGCGCCTCAAACCCTGGAGCCTGGATGAGCAGTTCGTCTTCGGCGACCGCAAGATGGACCAGCTCATGGAACTGGTGCACACCATCGCCGATACCATGGCTACGGTGCTCGTCACCGGCGAGTCCGGCACCGGCAAGTCCCTCCTGGCCCGTTACATCCATGACAATTCCTCCCGGAAGGGCAAACCCTTCGTCAAAATCAGCTGTGGGTCGCTCTCCGAGACCTTGTTGGAGAGCGAGCTCTTCGGGCACGTGCGCGGCTCTTTCACCGGGGCCATCCGGGACAAAAAGGGCAAATTCGAGGAGGCCCACGGCGGCACCATTTTCCTGGATGACATCAACAACTCCTCGCCCAGCCTCCAGATCAAGTTACTCCGGGTTCTGCAGGAAAAGATCATCGAGCCGGTGGGGGGCAACAGCCCCATTCGGGTGGACGTCCGGATCATCACCGCCACCAACACCCCTCTCCAGGATGAGGTGGCGGCCCAGAGGTTCAGGGAAGATCTGTATTACCGGGTCAACGTGGTGCACCTGAATATTCCGCCCCTGCGGGAGCGCCTGAGCGATATCGAACCGTTAATCAATCACTTTATTGAACAGTTCAACCAGGCCCACCACAAGGGTATCAAGGGGATCTCCAAGAGCGCCCTGCAGATTTGCCTGCGGTATCCGTGGCCCGGCAATGTCCGGGAACTGGAAAATGTCGTGGAACGGGCGGTCATCCTGAGCCCCGGAGAGTTCATCATTCCGGAGTCGCTGCCGGCCCACACCACGAGCAGCCCCGTCACCGGGACCAGCAACAGCGCCGCCAATCTCACCCTGGACGAGGCCCTGGATCAAGCCGAAAGGCTAATCCTCCTGCAAACCCTGGAGGCCCTGAGCTGGAACCGGCAGGTAACGGCCCGTTCCCTGGGGATCAGCCGCACCACCCTGTTCAACAAGATGCGGCGCTTTGACCTGGTAGACCCCCGGCGGGCCACCCCGAATGGCGACGCCGGCGGAGAAGAGTCCCGGGCCGGCGGCCCACCCCCGCGGGGCTCCGCAGCGAATATCCGCCGCCTGCCGGGCTGAGGCTGGTGGCGCCGGCGTCCCCGCCTGCGCTGCGCCCGTTAACCTGCCGCCGTCGGGGCGAAGTTCTCGCCCCGCCTCTAAATTTTACGGGATAAGTTCCTTTACAACAACCGCAACAATCCTGAAATCTACGGGGCGGCAATAGGCCTGTGTTAAACAAATGGTTAAACGTGCTAAGAAAATAAAACACTCAAAAGATAACCAAGGAATAAAGCACCCGCAACAGCCAGTGCAGCAAGGACTATTGTCCAAAGCTCCCTGGCGATGGCTCTTCCTTTATCGCCCACGGGTAGATTCTGCGCTTCGATTGTTTTAATCGTAACCATTGCTGGTGCATATTATTCTTTTTGTCCCAAACTATTCATCGCTCCATCTGATTATTCACTAAATCCATCACACCCATTTGCAGCGCCATTTACCATAAGAAATGATAGTTATTTTCTCAATAAATTCTATCAAATTCCAATCTATATTACGTAAAATAACAACTGTAAATGGGATTACTTATCAAGCAGCGCCATCAGAAAGTCCACAGATTTGATACCAGTGACATACCACCAATACCACATCTTGATTCCGGCGAGGAATCGACATTTATTATACCTCCTATAGTCTCACTATCACAACCGATTAACTATGCAGACATTGAAATTGTCGTACTTTATAATCCAGCGCTACTCTTTTTTTTGGAAAAAGAAAAACGAGTACATTTTACTACAGTTAAAGCAAAAGATGGAACTTTACATTGGACTCCTAAGGCATTTTCAGAATAATTCAAAGCCTTATTATAGTTATATTAAGTCAATTCATTTACAAAAACGAAAGGATATGAAACATTCCAATCCAAGTAAGCCTGAATCAAATAATAAACACCCAATGCCAATAATAATATTATGAATAAGCAAATCCCAAAGTCCAATAATGATAATAGCATAAGCCAAAACTGGCAGAATCCTGTGGATACTACCTTTCGGGGCAAATAAGCAGTCATTCATCTCTTCTCTTCTGGAAATTTCCTCCTCTTTAGGTGAATCTGAAACGATGCAGAATAGTTCGCATCATCAGCAGAAACCTCCGGCGTTGACGGTCTTTGTTCCGCAACGCCTGCGGCGGGAAGCTGGATTGTTCAGGAATTAAAGAGGCTTGCGGATGATACGCCTCCGGCTGGAAGCGGTACAAAAGCGGCACGATTTCAGGAAGAATCGCATTCTCTGGCACGCCACGGGCGGAAAGTGTCTTATCCGTACCATTAAAATATCGAAATTAACCCCATTCATCGGATAAGTACTTGATATGAAAGAAAAATCTTTGTGCACCTTTTTTGTCAAGCGAAGTATCTGATATAATTAATTAAATCGGCAGGCTTGCTGGTCTGCCCTATTTTGATCGACAAGCGGCAGCATTTAATCGATAAATTCTTATGACCAAGACGATAGGTATGAAGATGGGAAAACCGCCCTACGACCGCGAGACCCTGGCCCGCTGGGACCGGGAGCACCTCTGGCATCCCTTCACCCAGATGCAGGGCTTTAGGCAAGAGGAACTCCTGATCATCACCCATGGCCAGGGCAACTACCTGTTTGATCTCGAGGGCAACCGTTATCTGGACGGGGTCTCCTCCCTCTGGGCCAACCTGCACGGCCACCGTAGGGCCGAGCTGGACCGGGCCGTGACCGAGCAGTTGGGGCAGGTGGCCCACAGCACCCTCCTGGGCCTGGCCCATCCGCCGGCCATCGTCCTGGCCCGGCGCCTGGCCCAGATCGCCCCGGCCGGACTAAACAAGGTCTTCTTCTCCGATGACGGCTCCACCGCGGTGGAGGTGGCCCTGAAGCTTGCCTTCCAGTACTGGCAAAACCGGGGCCGGCCGGAGAAGCGGCGCTTCCTCAAGCTGAGCAACAGCTACCACGGCGACACCCTCGGGTCGGTATCGGTGGGGGGCATCCCGCTGTTCCATCAGGTCTATCACTCACTGCTGTTCGACACCCTGGAGGCGCCGTCGCCCTACTGTTACCGTTGCCCGCACCAGGGCGACTGCCGGGAGCAGTGCCTGGCCGTATTGGAAGAGCAGGTGGCGGTCCATCACGGGGAGTTGGCCGCGGTCATCCTGGAGCCCGTCATGCAAGGCGCCGCCGGCATGCTGCCGCAGCCGCCGGGCTACCTGGCGAAGGTCCGGGAAGTGACCCGAAAACATGACGTCCTGCTCATCGCCGACGAAGTGGCGGTGGGTTTCGGCCGCACCGGCCGGATGTTCGCCTGCGAGCACGAGCAGGTGAGCCCGGACCTGATGTGTCTGGCCAAGGGCCTCACCGGCGGTTACCTGCCCCTGGCCGCCACCCTGGCCACCGATGAGATTTATGACGCCTTTCTGGGAGAATTTGCAGGAATTCAAGACCTTCTTCCATGGCCACACCTACACCGGCAACCCCCTGGCTGCGGCCGCGGGGTTGGCCAGCCTGGAGATCTTTGCGCAAGACCGGGTGATCGAGGGCCTGGCGCCGAAGATCGAGCTCCTGACCCGGCGCCTGAAAGGGATGGCCGACCAGCCCCACGTGGGCGACATCCGCCAGCGGGGCCTGATGGTGGGGATCGAGTTGGTGCAGGACAAGGAGAGCCGGGAGCCCTTCCCGGTGAACCAAAGGGTCGGGCACCGGGTGATCCTGGCGGCCCGGAAGCTGGGGGCCATACTCAGGCCCCTGGGGGACGTCATCGTCCTGCTGCCGCCCCTCAGTATCACCCTGGAGGAACTGGAGACCCTGGCCCGGATCACCCATGAGGCCATCAACCGGGGGACCGCGGGGGATTAAATCTTTACCGGCAAGCCCTGGCACCCGAGCATCTTTTTCAGGGAATTCCCGGTTGACAGGGCCTTGGATTAGACATATTGTTCTCATGCAGCTTCGATTTCCCCGCCGCCGCTGGAGGCGCTCGGCGGGTCCACCATCACCCCAAGGAGCAAGACCATGTCCAGGATTTTGCGTCTAAATATGGCCGACCAGACTTACCGCTGGCAAGAGGCCCCCACGGCTTACGCCGGTTTGGGAGGACGGGCCCTCACTTCCCGCCTCCTGCGCGTGGAAGTGGACCCCACCTGCCACCCGCTCAGCGAGGCCAACAAGTTAGTGGTGGCCCCGGGCCTGCTCACCGGCACCGCCGCGGCCAGCTCGGGACGCATCTCTGTGGGCGGCAAATCCCCGCTCACCGGCGGCATCAAGGAAAGCAACGCCGGGGGGCTGGTCTCCCAGAAACTGGCCCGCCTGGGCATCATGGCCGTGGTGGTGGAAGGCAAACCCCATGAGGCCGACGGCTTCTACCTGGTGAAGATCTCGAAGGATGGGGTGGAATTTTTCCCGGCTTCCGAATACGAGGGCCTGGGCAACTACCGCACCATGGCTCAACTCTGGAAGCGCTTCGGCCGGGGGGTGGGGGTGATGAGCATCGGCCAGGCCGGGGAGAAGCGCCTGACCGCGGCCAGCATCAATTTCGCCGATCCCCACGGCCGCCCGGGGCGGGCGGCGGGGCGGGGCGGCCTGGGGGCCCTGATGGGCTCCAAAAAGCTCAAGGCCCTGGTGGTGGATGATAAAGGCGCACCGGCCGGCGTCCCCCTGGCCGATCCGGAGAAATTCAAGGCCGCGGCCCGGAACTGGGCCAGGTTCCTCTTGGAGCACCCGGTGAGCGGCCAGGCTCTGCCGGCCTTCGGCACCGCGGTGCTCATCAACATCGTCAACGAAGCCGGGGCCCTGCCCACCAAGAATTTCCGGGGCGGGCGCTTCGAGTACGCCGAAGACATCAGCGGCGAGCACATGGTCGAACTCATCAAGGCCCGGGGCGGCAAGACCAAAGAGGGCTGCCATCCCGGCTGCCTCATTCAGTGTTCCCAGACCTACCACGACGCCAAGGGCAAGTATCTCACCTCCGGCTTCGAATACGAGACCATCTGGGCCCTGGGCGCCAACACCCTGATCAGGAACCTGGACGAGATCGCCATGATCGACCGCCTCTGCGACGACTTCGGCCTGGACACCATCGAGATGGGCTGCACCCTCGGGGTGCTGATGGAAGGGGGCGTCATTCCCTGGGGCGACGGCCCGGCGGCCATCAAGATGATGAAAAAGGTGGGGAAAAACGACCCGTGGGGCCTGATCATCGGCAACGGCTCGGTCTTCGCCGGCCGGGCCCTGGGGGTGGAGCGGGTACCGGCGGTCAAGGGCCAGGGGCTGCCGGCCTATGATCCCCGGGCCGAAAAAGGCGTGGGCCTCACTTACGCCACCAGCCCCATGGGCGCCGACCACACCGCGGGCTACGGGGTGGCCACCAACCTCCTGAAATGCGGCGGCCGGGGCGACCCTCTAAAGAAGGAGGGCAATGTCGAGCTCTCCCGCAACCTGCAAATCGCCACGGCGGCCATCGACTCCACCGGCCTCTGCCTGTTCGTGGCCTTCCCGGTGTTGGACAACCCCGAGGCCCTGCAATGCATCGTGGACATGCTCAACGCCCGCTACGGCCTGAGCCTGACCACCGGCGACGTGGGCACCCTGGGCCGCCAGGTGCTGCACGACGAACTGAGCTTCAACCACGACGCCGGCTTCACCAAGGCCCACGACCGGCTGCCGGGCTTCTTCAAGGAAAACCTGAAGCCCCATAACGTCACCTGGGACTTCACCGACGCCGAAATCGACCAGGTGCTGGAAGATTTGTAGCCTTGGAGGGGCGGTTCTCGAACCGGCCTCAGGTTTCAAAAGCTAAAATCTAACCGCAGATGAACGCCGATAAAGCCGATTTTTATCAGCATTTATCTGCGTTTATCTGCGGTTAAATTAATTTTCCCATGCCCCTGCAAATCTTCCTCAATGCCACCCTGCGGCAATATGTTCCAGGCTATGACCCTTACCGGGGCCTCTCATTGGAGGTCCCGCCGGGTACGGCGGTGGGCCGGGTGATGAGGCAACTGGGCCTGCCGGAGCGGGAAGTCACCCTGATCATGGTAAACGGCCGCCGGCAGGAAGCGGATTTTTCTCTGCAAGGTAATGAGCGCCTAGGACTGTTTCCGCCCATCGGCGGCGGCTGAAATGTGGCACCGCCGCCCCCGGCGGTGCTTTAGTGGGGCGGGCGTCCCGCCCGCCATGTAGGGTGCGCACTGCGCACCATAAACAGGAATGGCGGGAGCGTGTGCCGCCGCCCCCGGCCGTGCTCTTTAGTGCTCCCCGTATTGGTGCCGACCGTCCCTCCTTTGCTGGCTTCCCCTGACCTTCCCTGATACCCTTGACTCCATCCGCTAAATCCGGCCCGCCAGCGGGGCCAAGGGAAAAATTCCGTTGCCACTTGAAAGGTTACCGTCCCTGTTCCGCAACGCTGGCGTTATCAAACCGGAATGTTCTGAAAATAAAGGGGGTTGGCCCCTAAACCGCGACGCTCCGGAGCGGCACAAAAGCGGCACACTTTGCGGAAGAAAAAAATTCGCTGGAACATCACCTTTGATCAAATGTTCCATCTGCTCCAAAAAAACTACCCGAAATCATCAAAAAGAGGGCTTTATAGGTAACTTTTATGCGGGTTGAGGGAGTGGTTTGGGGAGGGGGCAGGGAGCCTCATTCCCCGGCCCTTCCCCAAGACCATCACCCCAGCGGCAATATTTCCAGCCTGCCGGTATCGCCGTCGAAGTGGGCCAGGGCGCCGTGGTAGGCGGGTGCTTTTCCCAGGAGAAGGCGGATGGCCTCCTGGGCTTGCAGGCTCGCCACCAGGGTGACGGTGGGGGCCAGGACCCCCGGGGCGGACTCGGCGGCAGAGGAGTCAGTGGGCGGGAAAATATACGGAAAACCTCCGGGGTCTTGGGGCAGGATGGTGGTCACCTGGCCGAAGGCGCCGCTCACCGCGCCGTGCACCACCGGCACGCCGAGTTGCCTGGCCGCATTGATGAGCTCCCGCCGGGCCGTCAGCGTGTCCAGGGCGTCCAGCAGCACCTGGACCGAGGGCAGGAATTTCCGGAGGTTTTCCTGGTCCAGGAATGCCGGGATGGCCTCAACGATCAGCGCGGCGTTAACCTCAAGGAGATGCCGGGCAGTGACCGCGGCCTTGTTCTGCCCCAGGGTTTTGGCGGTGGCCAGCAACTGGCGGTTCAGGTTGGAGGGGGCGAAGGCGTCGCCGTCGGCCAGATAAAGCTGCCCCACCCCGATCCGGGCCAGGAGTTGCGCCTGGCAGCCCCCCAGGCCGCCCAGGCCCGCCACCAGGGCGCAGCTCCGCCAGAGGGTGAGCTGCTCCGCCGGGGTCAGGCTGGGGAAGTTGCGCTCGAAACATTCCGGGAAGATGCCGGCTTCCAGGGCCGCTTCGATAGCCCGGCGCAAGCTGAGGCCATGTGCCGCGGCCCAGGAACAGAGGCTCTCCTGGGGAGCCAGCAGAAATTCCCGTTCGCCTCTTTGGGTTTGTCTGGCTATCGATCTAAGGGGCATGGCCCAACCGGTGCAAATTTTATTAACGCCCGGGCGAGGGCACGTTCTTGTTGAAATGAATGGCCAGAAAAAGGGCGATACTAATAACTGCGACCACCAGGATCAATTTTACAAGCTGGGTATTTCGGGTTGTAAGTTCTTTTGCGAGCCCTTCTCTAAAAGACTTGGTTTTGAGCAGCCCGCGCCAGCCGCAGGACTTCTCTCGGCACCGGTAGGCCCGCCAGCCTAAAACCTTTTTTAATTTCTCCGAGACTCCTCGGGTGCGACTCCGCCTGAGGCGATCAGAACCACATTTGGGACAGACGAAACCCGGCATTATTCCCCCCCTCGGCCCTAACCATTGTAAGTTCGGATGATTTCTTCCGCCTCCCGCCAGTTCCGCAAGGCCAGGGTGCAGATACTGACGGCGTCGGCGCCGGTCTCGAAGTAGCGCTGCACGTCCGCCCGCGAGCTCACGCCGCAGCCCATGATCAAGAAGCAGTTCACCTGACGACGCAATTCCCGGTTATATTCATAGGCCGCGGCCCAGGCCGGGCCGCCGGAGACCCCGCCGCCGCCCACCTGCCACAGGGGCGAGCGGGGATAGCGCGCCGGCGGGAAGATGATGTCGTAAGGGATGGTGTTGATGGCGTGGATGGCGTTGACCCCGAGGCCCTCCAGTTCCTGGGCGAACTCGTAAGGGTGGCAGAAGCTGATTTTGGCGATCAGGAAGAGTCCGGGGTAATGCCGGCGCACCTCCCGGGAGCAGTGCAGGCCCTGGCCGATATTTTGGGCGATCTCCTCGGCGGAGTTGGGGCAGGAATAGTTGAGCTCCACCGCCCAGAAATGCGGGCCCAGGGCTTGCCGGTAAATCTCCAGGGCCTCCAGGGTCTCCCGGATGGCGGTCTCCGCGCCCTTGATGAATTCGGGGTAGAGGTTGGGGATGACGTGCAGGCCCAGATCACAGGAGTTGCGGATATCCGGAGCGCAACCCGCGGCGCCGTGGTTGGTGAGGCCGTAGGCGTTGAGCATGCCCAGCCCCGGCAGCCGGCGGAGGTATTTCCAGGTGAGGGGGTTTTGCGGGGATGAAGTTGCCCCGCCTCGGAAAACGGGTGGCCGACTTGGTAAGGACCGTGGCGCCGGTCTCTTGCACCGCCCGCAGCAGCGCCCGGTAGCCGGGCAGCAAGGTATAGGGGAAGATGCCCCGCCCGGCCTGGCCCAGGGCGGTGGAGACGACCACGGCGGAGATTTTTCGTTTCGAGTTCAAGGTTCAACCAGGTGCTTTTAGGGGCCCGGCCCGGCCCTTCTCCAATGGACTATAGTCCAAATGCCGTCGTCTGACAAGAGGCGAGTCGACCGCTTTTCCATTGACAATTCAGCGATTATTGGTAAAAACTAGAGATATAGGAGCAATATGGAAATGCCTCAACCGGATGTAAACAAAACAATAAAGCCATCAAGATTAAAGAACTTTGCCAAGAATTTCTCGCTGATACTTTTGAGTCTAATCTTTGCCCTGAGTATTTGCGAGATTACTTTGCGGTTATTACAATCCCTTTGGGTTTAGAATCAAAGGCGACAACATTGTATTGCCGGTCAATAAAACCGAGATCCTGCATCACGGTAAATGCACCAAGATCGACGCCCTGGTGGTGCATCATAATAATTCCTTGGGTTTTAAAGGTCCGGAACCGCCTAAGGATTTCGCCGACTGGCTGACCGTGGTGGCGGTGGGCGGCAGCACCACCGAGTGCCTGGAGATCGCCGCGGACAAGACCTGGCCGCATCAGTTGGGAGTCCAATTACAGCACGACTTTAACAAGTTGTGGCTCAACAATGCCGGGTTTTGCGGCCATTCCACCTACGGCCATTACATCCTGATGCACAACTTTATTGCCAAATTGCAGCCGAAGGTGGCGGTTTTTCTGATCGGCATCAATGAAGTAGGGGTCAGCAATCCCCGGGAATTCGACACCCGGATGAGCACCAGTCTCAAGCTTTCGCTCGATGGATAAATTTCTGGCGTCCCTGGCCTATCGCAGCGAGGTAGCCTCGGTGACCCTGAACCTTTACCGTTATTTCTTCCCCAAATCGGTGCAGGCCATCGGCCAGCGGGACATGGGGGAGTTGGACCTGACGAGCCTGCCGACCCTGGAGTTGACGGCGGCGGAAAAGGCGGAGATTTTAAAGACCCATGCGGAGAAGTACGTGCCGGCCTATGAGGTGCGTCTGCGGCGGCTCCTCCAGGTTACCCGGGAGAACGGCATCTTGCCGGTGCTGCTCACCCAGCCGGTGGTTTATGGGCCGGTCGTGGACCCGGCAACCGGCATCGACCTGGGCAAGATTGTAGTGGCCAACGGCATGAACGGCGAGGTGGGCTGGCAGGTCCTGGAGCTTTACAACGACGTCACCCGCCGGGTGGGGGCCGAAGCGGGTATCCTGGTGATCGACGAGGCCCGGCAGATGCCCAAGGATTCCCGGTATTACTACGACCTGATGCATTTCTCCGATGCCGGGGCCGAAAAGTTCGCCGAGATCGCCGACCGGGGCCTGAGCCCCTATCTGGCCGGCAAATTCAGCAATTTTGCCAAGTAAGGCAAATGGAGAGCAGCCGTCCTCGCCGGCAAAAGAACACCTGCAACAGGTTACTTTTGATTTACCATCTCCAGCATTCTGATATAACTGACAGGCTTGACAGAGATGTTGCCCGTAAAGGGATAATCTAGTTCTATGATCAGAAAAAAAGTTGAGGCAATTAGTATTACAAATAATGATTTGAGTAATGCATGTAGCAAGATGCTTTCACAACCGAGTAAGGCTGAAAAAACTAACGTAACAATGGCGCCGATGATCAATACGCCCCAGATGATCCCGGGTAAATTAGAATCCAATTCCAAAAGGCGCTCGTCCCTTGATTTGGAGAGGCTGTACAGGTCCTTTAAAATCACATTATAAAGAATTTCTTCCTGGCGACCCTGCGGGTTGATCTTTTCGGTGCTGCTCCAAAGATTATGCAACGCCCGTTCGGTCGAAGGGCTCCGCTCCATTTTTGCCATGGCGGGATATTCATCTGCCACGACCTGGCGGGCGAAGTCCAGCAGCGCCTCGATCGACCCGGCGGTCTGTTCTTTATCGGGATAGAGCGTCAGGTCCCGATACAAAGCCATCGCCTCGGTGCCCTCCCGCAAGGCATTATCCACCCCTTTGCTATACTCCTGCCACATGACCACCACGACAAAGGCCAATAACACGCCGAAAAAGGCGCCGGCGCGGTTGAAAATGGGGGAAGCCACTTCGTTGAGGTCTCTCCTCTTTTTGCAGCTGAGTAACCGGGTGATCCCCCAAAACACCAGGAGCGAGATGCTCAAAAAGACCAGATTGATCAAGATGTAGAACAACCAGGGCGGCAGCATTAATAGTTTGGCAGTGAAGGGCATTTGGCCTCTCTTCTTAAGACCCTGGGGTGAAATAGGCCTCGGCCCGGGCCAGGTCCGCCGGGGTGTCCACCTCCAGAGTATCGCCGGCGGTTTCGACGATGTGGATGGGGTAGCCGTGCTCCAGGGCCCGGAGCTGCTCCAGCTTCTCCGCGGCCTCCCAGCGCCCCGGGGCGAGGTGGACGAACTCCTGCAGAAAACCGACCCGGTAGGCATAGATTCCCAGGTGCCGGTAAAAATAGGGCTGAGCCGCGTCCCGCCAGCAGGGCAGGGGACTGCGGGAGAAATAGAGGGCCCGGTGGCGGCGGTCGAAGACCACCTTGACCACGTTGGGGTTGGCCGCGGCTTCGGGGTCGGTGATTTTTAAGGCCGGGGTCACCATGACCGCCTCCGGGTCCCGGCGCAAGGGGGCGGCCAATTGGCCGATGAGCTCCAGGGGAAAGAGCGGCTGGTCGCCCTGGATGTTGACCACGAGGTCTTCGGGGGCCAGGCCCAGCAGGTGCGCCGCCTCGGCCAGGCGGTCGCTGCCCGAGGGATGGTCGGCCCGGGTCAGCACCGCCTGCCCGCCGAAAGCCTCGACGCAGTCCCGGATGCGCGCCTCGTCGGTGGCCACCCAAAGGCCGTCCAGTTCCTTAACCTGCCGGGCCCGCTCCCAGACCCGCTGGATCAGGGGCTTGCCGGCAATGAGCGCCAGAGGCTTCCCCGGAAAGCGGGTGGAGCCGTAGCGGGCGGGGATAAGGGCCACCAGTCGCATGGCATCTCCTGATAATTTTCCCCAATTATAATGACATTGACCAGGAAAGCCAACCAGGTATTCCTTGACACGGAGAATATGATGCTTACCATTCAGTAATGATTACTCAATATCGCGCTTAAGATATTCGGAGGCTAAGAACTTGATACCCATTGATAAATTGACCTATAAGGCTCAGGAGGCCCTGCAGGGGGCCCAGGAACTGGCCCGGCAGTTGAGCCACAACCAGTTGGAGCCGGCCCATCTGCTCAGAACCCTCCTGGCCCAGGAAGAGGGGCTGATCCGCCCCCTGCTGCTAAAGCTGGAAATTGACCCCAAGAATCTGATCCAGCAGGTGGACGACCTGCTGACCCGGCTGCCCCGGGTGAGCGGCGGGGGCCAGGTCTACCTCTCTCCCGGTTTTAATCAGGCCCTGGACGACGGCCCTGAAACAGGCCCGCCAGATGAAAGACGACTACGTCTCCACCGAGCACCTGCTTTGGGCCCTGGCCGCGGACAAGGCCACCGACGTGGGGAAGTTGCTCAAATCCCAGGGGCTGACGCCTGAGGCCATCCTCAAGGCCCTGGCGGACCTCAGAGGGGCGCAGCGGGTCACGGACCAGTCCCCGGAGGAGAAGTTCCAACCCCTGGAGAAGTACGGCAAGGACCTGACGGAGATGGCCCGGTCCGGCAAGCTGGACCCGGTGATCGGCCGGGACAATGAAATCCGGCGGATCATCCAGGTACTCTCCCGGCGGACCAAGAACAATCCGGTGCTCATCGGCGAGGCCGGGGTGGGCAAGACCGCCATCGTCGAGGGCCTGGCCCAACGCATCGTCAACGGCGACGTCCCCGAGAGCCTGAAGGATAAGAAACTGGTGGCTCTGGATATGGGCTCCCTCATCGCCGGCACCAAGTTCCGGGGCGAGTTCGAAGACCGCCTCAAGGCGGTGCTCAAGGAAGTGACCGAATCCGAGGGCCAGATCATCATGTTCATCGACGAGCTCCACACCCTGGTGGGCGCCGGGGCGGCGGAAGGGGCGATGGACGCCTCCAATATGATCAAGCCGGCCCTGGCCCGGGGCGAGCTGCACTGCGTCGGGGCCACCACCATCAACGAATACCGCAAGTACATCGAAAAGGACGCGGCCCTGGAGCGCCGCTTCCAGCCCATCATGGTGCTGAGCCCTCGGTGGAGGACACCATCGCCATCCTTCGGGGCCTGAAGGAAAAATATGAGGTGCACCACGGCGTGCGCATCAAGGACGCGGCCATCGTGGCGGCGGCCACCCTGTCGCAGCGCTACATCACCGACCGGCAACTGCCGGACAAGGCGGTGGACCTGATCGATGAGGCGGCCAGTAAGCTGCGCATGGAGATCGATTCCCGCCCGGCGGAGATCGACGAAATCGAGCGTAAGATCACCCAGGAGGAGATCGAGCGGGAGGCCCTGCGCAAAGAGACCGACCCGGTCTCCCTGGAGCGGCTGGCCAAGATCGAAAAGAGCCTGGCTGACATGCGAGAGAAAAGCTCGGTGCTCAAGGCCCGCTGGCAGCAGGAAAAGGAGGTCATCGGCCACATCCGCGGCGTCAAGGAGCAGATCGAAAAGGCTCAGTTCGAGGCGGGCAATGCCGAGCGCCTCGGCGACCTGGCCCGGGCCGCGGAACTGAAATATGGCACCATCACCAACCTGCAAAAGGAACTGGAAGCGGAAACCCAGAAGCTGGCCGAGATGCAGCAGGAAGGGGCCATGCTGAAGGAAGAGGTGGATGCCGAGGATATTGCCGAGGTAGTCTCCAAGTGGAGCGGCATCCCGGTGACCCGCATGCTGGAGGGCGAGAAGCAGAAGCTGCTGCATATGGAGGAGCGCCTCGCCGCCCGGGTGGTGGGCCAGGAGGAGGCGGTGCGGGCGGTGTCCAACGCGGTGCGCCGGGCCCGCTCGGGTTTGCAGGACCCCAACCGGCCCCTGGGCTCGTTCATCTTCCTGGGCCCCACCGGGGTGGGCAAGACCGAGCTGGCCCGGGCCCTGGCCGAATTCCTCTTCGACTCCGAGAATGCCATGGTGCGCCTGGACATGAGCGAATACATGGAGAAGCACACGGTCTCCCGGCTCATCGGGGCGCCGCCGGGCTACGTGGGCTACGAGGAGGGCGGCCAGCTCACCGAAGCGGTGCGCCGCCGGCCTTATTCCGTGGTGTTATTTGACGAGATCGAGAAGGCCCATCCGGAGGTCTTCAATTCGCTCCTGCAAATCCTGGACGACGGCCGCCTCACCGACGGCCACGGCCGCACCGTGGACTTCAAGAACACCCTCGTCATCATGACCTCCAATATCGGCAGCCAGTACATCGCCGAGATGACCGAAGAGAAACAGATGCGGGAGCGGGTCATGGAGACCCTGCGGCTCCACTTCAAGCCGGAGTTTTTGAACCGGGTGGACGATATCCTCATCTTCCACCGCCTGACCAAGGAGCAACTGCGGGTTATCGTCACCCTGCAGATGGCCCGGCTGAAGAAGCTGCTGGCCGAACGCCAGATCGACCTGGAGCTGACGACCGCGGCCCGGGACTTCCTGGCTGAGGCGGGCTACGACCCGGTCTATGGCGCCCGCCCCCTGCGCCGGGCCATCCAGCACCACCTCCAGGATAAACTGGCCCCCATGCTGCTGGAAGGCAGCTTCAAGGAAGGCGACACCATCGTCGTGGACGCCGACGCCGCCGGGCTGACCTTCGCCGGGCAAGGCGAATGAAAACCAAAACCTTGGGGGGAGGGCCAGGGATTTCATCCCTGCCCTACCCCAAGCCCCACCCCCAACCCGTGTAAGTTAAGAGGGCGACCCGCGGGGCCGCCCTTTTTAATCTATCTGCAGCACCGTCTTCCAGCCTGCGGTCCCACAAGCCGAAGGTCGGTGCTACTGACACCGCAAGTAGACGAGTCTTTATGGCTATTAGTTAATCTTCTCTCGTAAAGTTTGATCAATAATAACCTTCAAAGGCGGTAAATCAATTTGCAGGGTTTTCCAGACTACCCGCAAGTCCACGCCAAAATAATCATGGATAAGCTTATCCCGCATCCCTGTCATATCTTGCCAAGGTATGTCAGGATAACTGGAACGGACGGATTTAGGGATTTTTCTGGCGGCTTCTCCAATAATCTCCAGGGCTCGAATGACAGCAAACGTGGTCTTCTCGTCTTTGGCAAACCCTTCGAAATCTAAGCCTGCGATGAACTCCTGGATCTTTTCCAAGGCGTCCTGAATATCCTTTAAGCAATCCAGATATTCCCGTTTGACCTTCATACCGAAACGGCTTCCGCCAGGATATGTTTGCCGATGGCGGTTTTCAAGGCGTCCTTCATAACCAGGTCAACTTTAACGCCCAGAAATTCGCTGAGATAACGCTCCAAGGCCAGAAACTCAAAAAAGGAAGGTGGCTCGCTGAATTCCACTAAGATGTCCAGATCGCTTCTTTTGCGCTGTTGGCCGCGCACATAGGACCCGAAGAGCGACAGTGACTTCACCTGAAACCGTTGGGCGATTTCGGGAAGATTTTGCCGCAGCCTGGCAATAATATCCGACAACATTTCACTGTTATCTCTATTAAATCTTGGGGCCATATAACGATGCTAACCAAGCAAAGGGCCGGTTGTCAAGAAATCTTCGGAACTCAGGCACTTAATTATTCATGGCCCTGATGACCTTGGGCCACAGTTGGCCGGCGGGGCCGGGGAGGAAGTGGTCGGTGAGGTTACGGGTCAGGCTGGTGGGTTCCAGGTTGTTTTCGACGATGAGGGCGCCATGCTGCTTGGCGGTGTAGGGGAGGTAGCTGGCCGGGGCCACTTCGCCGGAGGTGCCGATGACTAACATCAGGTCGCACTCCCGGGCCAGGGCCTCGGACTCTTTCCGGGCCGCCTCCGGGATGGCTTCGCCGAAGAAGACCACGTCGGGGCGGATGAGGCCGCCGCAGAGGCAATAGAGCGGGGTGTGGTCGAAATCCAAAGTTTCCAGAGGATGATGTCCCTTGCAAGTATCGCAGACGAAGCGCCGGGCGTTGCCGTGGTATTCCACCACGCGGCGGGAGCCTGCGGCCTGGTGCAGGTTGTCGACGTTCTGGGTGATGATCCCCAGCAGCAGCCCCATGGCCTCCAGTTCCGCCAGGGCGTAATGGGCCGGGTTGGGCCGGGCCGCGGTGATGACCGCGTCCATTTCCTTCAGCAGGATCCAGACCTTGGCCGGGTTATTCCTAAAGGCCCGGATGTGGGCGTATTCCATGGGATCGAAGCGCTCCCAGAGTCCGCCGGGGCTGCGAAAGTCGGGGATGCCGGACTCCACCGAGATGCCGGCGCCGGTCAAGGCGACGAGGCGGCGGTGTTGGCGCAGGATGACGGCCAGTTTCTCCGGGGTAATTTCTTTTGGTTCGGCGTGCATGGTTTAGAAAATCTTACCAGAAAAATAGTTCAAGGCTCAAAGTTCAAAGTCAAAGTTAAAAAAAATTGGTAATCAAACCTAGTTTTTTCCTCCTTTCCAGGTTTGGCAGCGAAAAAGTCAATCCCAGGTTAACTTAGGCAAAGAAAATCGGTGCATCATCCAAGTTACTAATATATCAAGGGTTTATGGAATTAGCCGGCCATTTTCGCGAGGCTTGCCGCGCAAAAAAGGGCCGGTTTCGGCCAGCTTGTGCCGGCATGGAATAAAATTCCGCAATTCGGTGCGCATAAGTACCTTATTTGGCTCATTTTAACCCCATGATGGCTCGTTGAGTTACCGCTCCGGCAGCGCTATCGTCCCGCTGCTGTACCGCTGCCGTACCGCTTCCAGGCCGATCGGAGGCCAGGCGGTCCGGGGGTAGAGCGCTTAGTTTTCACGTGGTTAAGGTAATTCCAGGTGGGAGAAATTTCCAGAGAGGCGGAGATGGTTGACCCAGATTCGGCGGTTCAGGGCAAAAATGGTTGAGGCAGGGACAACGGCAACGCCACACTCCCCCCCTCACCCCAGCCCTCTCCCCCCACGGGGGAGAGGGGGAAAACCTTGGAATCCTCGCAATATAAGAAAATTAGCCCGACTTTTTTTTGTACCGGAACATAGTGCATAACTTTATCCATTAACCTTGTCGGACACTATTGGGGCCGGGAGGCTGCCGGTAACTTTAAACCTCAAATTATTCGTAATGACCAAGATTTGAGCTGACCATCAGCAAACTGAGTTCAGATTGAATCTGACATTGAGGGGAAAATTTAAAAACTACCATGGTCTGAACTACGGCTACGATGAGCATACAGGTAAGCCAAAATCCGGATGGGGAAAAGTGGAGATATAGAGCAGTTAGGCGCGCGAGCTTTTTTGCCAAAATCTCCAAGACAAAACTTGGCAGACCGATAAGCTGCTTCTCAAAATTTTTATCAAAAATTCCATTGAATTCAGGAATGATTTTGGCTATTCTTCTTTAGAAATACCGCTATGAAAGGCAAGAAACCCAATCACGGTCGGGGAACCGCCCTGGCAGAAAGCCTCGAATCCCAAGGGACTCAAATCAAAGGCCGCCTCTGGATTGAAAAGCAGGGTGAGACCTTTTTGAGCTGGGGCCGGGTGGTGCTGCTCGAGTGCATCCAGGAAACCGGTTCCATCGCCGCGGCCGCCCGCACCATGAAGATGGCCTACAGCCATGCCTGGTCTCTGGTTGCGAACCTGAACGATCTGGCCGGGGAAGAGCTGGTGTCTCGAACCTTTGGCGGCCGCAATGGGGGGCGGGCCTGGCTGACCCCGGCGGGAGAGGCGGCGGTAGCTCAATTCTGGGATTTAACGGCCGGCTTCCAACAATGGCTCAACAATCAAGACGCTTAAGTTATCCGGATATATTTTGGAGAGCGCTATACTATCAAACGAATAGTGGCTTATTCTTTCAGGCCCAGTAGAACAACTGCACAGAGAACCATCTTAAGTCACCCACCTAATGTGAGATGGAGGTTAGAAAGCGCATGAGCAAGCCCACCTTAAACCTCAATGGAATGACCGTAGAATTTCAATCCGGGCAGACCATCTTAGAAGTGGCTCGGGCGGCAGGAATCTATACCATCCCCACCCTGTGTTATCTCAAAGACACTACGGCTACCGGATCATGCCGCATGTGCATGGTGGAGGTGGCAGGGGCGCGGACCCTGTTGCCGGCCTGCGCCACGGCGGCCGCGCCCGGGATGGTGATTAAGACCGAGTCTGACAGGGTCGACGCCTCCCGCCGGACGGTGCTCGAACTCCTGTTGGCGTCGGGCAATCATAACTGCCTGGTCTGCGAAGCCAACGGCGTCTGCGAGTTGCAGGCCCTGGCGTACCGTTATCAGGTGCCGACCCCCAGTTTCGCCAACCCGCCGGAGACGCAGTATTACCTGGAAGACAACAAGCATCTGATCCGTCGGGATTTTTCCAAGTGCATCATGTGCGGCCGCTGCGTGCGGGCCTGCAACGAGAAGCAGGTGAATCAGGCCATCAGCATCGGCTACCGGGGGGCGCACAATAAGATCGTCACCCGCTCGGACCATGCCTATAGCGATTCGGACTGCGTCTTCTGCGGCGAGTGCGTGCAGGCCTGCCCGGTGGGGGCCCTGGTGGAGCAGAAGGCCATCGGCCAGGCCCGGCCCTGGGAAACCCGGAAGGTCCGCACCACCTGTCCTTATTGCGGGGTGGGCTGCCAGCAGTGGCTGCACGTCAAGGGCGGCAAGATCGTCAAGGTGACCGGGGTGGAAGGCGCCGCTCCCAATCAGGGACGTCTCTGCGTCAAGGGCCGCTTCGGCTATGACTTCATCTACTCCCCGGAACGGCTGACGATGCCGCTGATCAAGAGTGACGGCGGTTTCCGGGAGGCCTCCTGGGATGAGGCTCTGGACCTGGTGGCTCATAAGCTCAAAGAGACTATCGAGAAGCACGGCCCGGACGCCATCGCCGGGGTCAGTTGCGCCCGCAGTATCAACGAAGATTCTTATCAGATGCAAAAACTTTTCCGCGCCGTGATCGGGACGAACAATATCGATCACTGCGCCCGAACCTGACACGCTCCCACCGTCGCCGGACTGGCGGCTTCCTTCGGTTCCGGAGCGATGACCAATTCCTTCGCCGATTTTGCCAAGGCCAAGATGTTTTTTGTGATCGGCTCCAATATGACCGAGGCCCATCCCGTGGCCGCGACCTTTTTGAAGAACGCGGTGCGCAATGGGGCCCAGCTCATCGTCTCGGACCCGCGGCGGACCAAGCTGACCGAGTTCGCCGACGTCCATGTGCCCATTAAGGTCGGCTCCGACGTGGCCTACCTCAATGGTTTGATGCACGTCCTGATCACCGAGAACCTCTATGATCAGAAGTATGTAGAATCCTGCTGCACCGGCTTCGAGGCCCTGAAAGCCAAGGTCCTGGAGTATCCCCCGGAGCGGGCCGCGGCCCTCGCCGGGATCAGCGTGGAGATGCTGGTTGAGGTCGCCCGCCGCCTGGCCGCGGTCAGCCCCCTGATGCTGATCTATACCCTGGGGATCACCGAGCATACCTGCGGCGTCAATAACGTCATGAGCTGCGCCAACCTCCAGATGCTCTTGGGGAACGTCGGCTTCGAATGCGGCGGCGTCAACCCGCTACGCGGCCAGAACAACGTGCAGGGGGCCTGCGACATGGGGGCGCTCCCCAATGTCTTCCCCGGTTATCAGAAGGTGGAGGACCCGGCGGCCCGGACCAAGTTCGAGGCCGCCTGGGGCGTGAAAAAGCTCCCGGAAAAGAACGGCCTGATGATGCCGCAGATGATGGACGGCCTGGTGGACGGCAAGATCAAGTTCTTTTACGTCTTCGGGGAAAATCTGGCCAACACCGAGCCCGATATCCGGCACGTGGAGCATTGCCTGGAAGCGGCGGAATTCATGGTCTGCCATGATATCTTCCCCACCGAGACCACCCGGTTTGCCGACGTCATCTTCCCGGCTGCGGCCTGGAGCGAAGACGACGGCACCTTCAGCAACTAGGAGCGCCGGGTCAGCCGGGTGCGCCAGGTCTCCCGGGCGCCGGGGCAGGCCAAGCCCAACTGGTGGATTTTTAAGGAACTGGCGAAACGCCTGGGGCAGGACTGGGCCTCCAACAGCGCCCAGGACATCTGGGACAACGAGGTCTCCCATCTGGCGCCCTCACTGGTGGGCGTGAAATACTACCGCATCGAGGGCGACGGCCTGCAATGGCCGGTGCCCAATTGCGAGCATCCGGGCACCTGCACCCTGCACCAGGATGGCTGTTTCACCTGCGGCCAGGGCCGCTTCGCCGCGGTGGATTGGACCCCGCCGGCGGAAGTGCCGGATGAGGAATATCCCCTGGTGCTCAGCACCGGCCGCCGCCTCTATCAATACCACAGCCGCACCCAGACGGGGCGCTGTCTGGGCCTGAACGACATCCTGGGCGAAGAGACCGCCGATATCTCGCCCCTCGATGCCGAGAAATTGGGCATCAAGCATGGTGAGATGATCTCCCTAAAGTCGCGGCGCGGCGAGGTCAAGGTCAAGGCCAAGGTCACCCAGGAAGTGCCCCAGGGCATGGTGTGGATGGCCTTCCATTTCCGGGATGCCTGCGCCAACTGGCTCACCAACCCGGTGTTCGATCCGGTTTGCCAAACCGCCGAATACAAGGCCTGTGCGGTGCGGATTGATAAAGCCTAACCCGGCTCGATTCCTAGGGAGACAAAACCATGACAGCCAAATGCCAGTGCGCCACCCAGACGGTGGCGGAGCTCGGTCCGGATACCTGGAATCGGGTGGACGCCGTGATCGCCCGCTATCAAGAGACCCCCGGCGCCCTGATGCCGGTCTTACAAGAAGTCCAGGAGATCGTGGGCTATCTGCCCCCAAGGGTCCAGGAACGCATCGCCGCCGGCCTGAAAATCCAGGGCAGCGAAGTCTTTGGGGTAATGAGTTTCTATTCCATGTACACCTGGAAACCCAAAGGCAAATACGTCATCCGCGTCTGCGAATCCCCGCCGTGCCACGTGAACGGCGCCGAAAATATGCTGGAGGCCCTCCAGGAAGAACTGGGCCTGACCATGGGCGAAACCACGGCGGACGGCTGCTTTACCCTGGAAAAGACCGCCTGTCTGGGGGTCTGCGAAGTGGCCCCGGCCATGCAGATCAACGGGGTGGTGGTCGGCCACCTGACCCGGGACCGGATCAAGCAGGTTCTGGCCGACTACCGGGCCGGCCAGGCGCCGGATTATCAAACCTTGCCCTTTAGCACCAATGATTTTCGCAGTTATAAAGCGAGCCCCACCGAACTGGTGGTCCTGGATAACGTCGGGGTGATCGATCCGACCCGGCTCGACGACTACCTGGCCAAAGGCGGGCTATAGCGCTTTGCAAAAAGCGGTGACCACCATGACGCCGCCGCAGGTGGTGGAGGAAGTGAAGACCTCGGGGATCCGGGGCCGCGGCGGGGCCGGTTTTCCGGCCGGGCTCAAATGGTCCTTTACTCAGCCCCTGCCCAACACCCCGAAGTATGTCATCTGTAACGCCGATGAAGGGGAGCCGGGGACCATCAAGGACCGCTATATCATGGAGGGGGATCCCCATAAGGTCCTGGAAGGGATCGCCCTGGCCGGTTATGCGGTGGGCGCCAGCCGGGGCTTTATTTACTGCCGGGGCGAATATTATCTGGCCAAACACCGGCTGAGCCGGGCCATCGAACAGGCCAGGGCCAAGGGTTATCTGGGGGAAAAGCTCTTCGGCAGCGATTTCTCCTTCGACATCGAAGTGCGGTCGGGGTTCGGCTGCTATATCTGCGGGGAGGAAACCGCGCTCATCGAATCCATCGAAGGCAAACGCGGCTATCCCCGGATGAAGCCGCCTTTCCCCGGCGTGGCCGGCCTGTGGGGCCAACCCACCATCGTCAATAACGTGGAGACCCTGGCCGCGGTGCCGGCCATCATTAATCGGGGCGGTTCCTGGTACCAGGGGCTGGGCACCGCCGAGACCTCCGGCACCAAGATCTACCAGATAATCGGCCACGTCCAGACGCCGCAAATCTGCGAGGTCCCGGCGGGAATTACCCTGCGGGAACTGATCGACACCTATGGCGGCGGCCTGCGGTCCGGCAGTAAGTTCAAGATGTGTCAGACCGGCGGCGCCTCCGCCGGCATCGTCACCGCCGCGGCCCTGGACGTGCCCATCGACTTCGCCATGTCCAAGGTGGGCGGGGCTTTGGGCTCGGGAACCATGCTGGTCATGGATGAAACCGTCTGCGCCGTGGACTTCGCCCGCAGCATCGCGGTCTTTTTCGCCCATGAATCCTGCGGGCAGTGCACCCCCTGCCGGGAAGGCACCCCACAAATCCTGAGCACCCTGCGCCGGATCTGCCAGGGAGCGGGCCAGATGGCAGATCTGGCCTTCCTGGAGCGCCTGGCCGGGGTGATGCAGGACGCTTCGTTCTGTCCGCTGGGGCAGACGGCTGCGGCTCCACTCCTGAGCCTGTTGAAAAATTTCCGTCCGGAATTCGAAGATCATATTGCCCATAAACCATGTCGGGCCGGGGTTTGTGGATTGGCTTGAATGATCCTCTCGGTGATAACATGAACATCGGTTCCTATTCCTTTGATGATTTTTTGCAACTGGTCGAGTCCTTTCATGGCCATCTAGCGCCCGGCGTAGTCCTCGGCGGGATCATGGTGGAGGCGGCCCGGCGGCAGTTGGCCTCGGAGGGGCTCTTCGACGCCATCTGCGAGACCAGGAATTGCCTGCCGGACGCCATCCAGCTTCTCACCCCCTGCACCATCGGCAACGGCTGGCTCAAGGTGGTCAACGTGGGCCGCTTCGCCCTGACTCTGTACGATAAGTACGAGGGTGAAGGCGTGCGGGTCTTCCTGGACCCGGTGAAAACCGCCGACTGGCCGGAGATTCATAACTGGTATCTCAAGCTGATCCCCAAAAAAGCCCAGGACTCCGCCCTGCTTTTGGCTCAGATCAGAGAAGCCGGACCGGAAATCCTGGGATGGCAGCAGGTCCAGGTCCGGCCGGCAGTTCTCGGCAAGCGCCGGCGGGGCGCCATGGTCATCTGCCCTTTGTGCCGGGAAGCCTATCCAGCCGTGGACGGCGGTATCTGCCGGGCCTGCCAGGGGGAGCCCCTTTATACGGAGGGGTGCCGGGAAGAGACCGGGACCGGCCCGCCTCTGCAAATCCTGCCGGCGGAACAGGCCGTGGGCCGCCGGGCCCTGCATGACATGACCATGATCGTCCCTGGGACCAGCAAAGGTCCGGCCTTTGAGAAGGGCCAGGTGATCGGCGTGGGCGATCTCTGCCGCCTGCAGCAGATGGGACGGCGCCACCTCTATGTCCTGGAGGACAACCAGGTAGCTCCGGAGTGGGTGCATGAAGATGAGGCCGCGCAGGCTTTCGCCAGGGCTTTGGCGGGCGACGGCGTGACTTTTACCGAGCCTCCCCGGGAAGGTAAAGTCAACCTGCTGGCGGCCCGGGACGGGCTCCTGGTGGTGGATGAAGCCCGCCTGGAAGCCTTTAACCTGGTCCCCGGCGTGATGTGCGCCTGCCGGCAGGGCTTCACGCTGCTCAACCGAGACCGGGTTTTGGGGGCCACCCGGGCCATACCCCTGTTTCTGCCCCGGGCCGACTTTCATAAGGCCCTGGCCCTGCTTTGGGAGGGGCCGGTGTTCGAGGTGCTGCCCCTGCGCCAGCCCAAGGTCGGCATCCTGGTCACCGGCACCGAGGTCTTCATGGGGCTGGTGGAGGACAAGTTCGTCCCCATCATCACCACCAAGGTGGAAAATTTCGGCGGGCAGGTGCTCAAGTCCCTGATTGTGCCGGATGACCGGCGGGCCATCACTGAGGCGGTGCGGGAACTCCTGGACTTCGGCATCGATCTCCTGGTGACCACCGCCGGTTTATCCGTCGACCCGGATGACCTTACCCGGCAAGGGTTGGTGGACGCTGGAGCAACGGACGTGCTGTTTGGCGCGCCCATTCTGCCCGGAGCCATGACCTTGCTGGCCCGCATCGGGCCGGTCCAGGTCATGGGGGTCCCGGCCTGCGCCTTGTATTTCAAGACCACCAGCTTCGACCTCCTGCTGCCGCGCCTGTTGGCGGGCCTGAGCATCACCCGGCGCGATCTGGCTCGCCTGGCCAACGGTGCTTTCTGTCTGGACTGCAAGGTTTGCACCTTTCCCCAGAAATGCCCCTTTGGAAAATAAGCGAAGCCGCCATCTTTGGTGGTCTCCGGCAAGGCCTTAAGGGCCGGCTGCATATGGAGGGAGAAACCATATGGTGAGTATGGGGAAGGTCTTAAAAGGCAGGGTGGTGGAGATCCAAAAGGGCATGATTATGACCAAAATCAAGGTGGACATCGGTGGCGACATCATCACTGCGATTGTCACCGACGAGGCCTTGCAAGAATTAGACGCCAAAGTGGGAGACGAATTGGAGGTTCTCAAAACCGCCGGCGTCATGACGGCCAGAGATTTGCACTAATTTTCAAAAAGCGAGCTGGCGGAAATTTTGCAGACTCTGACCTGCGGGCTAAAATGACGAACCTGTGATGCAGAAGGTGAATCATACGGCATGGGAGGGCTACTCTGACGGGAATCTTCATTCCTTCATAGCGCAAATGAGGGTCCAACCAAACGGTGCGGTCATGAACGCGCCTTGATTTCCGGTCCCCGATTGGGGATAATTTAAAGTGCCGCCATTTCAGGCGGCATTTTTCATTTGATGGGTTTGCATCGCCGCCCTTTCTGTGTGGGCGTGTGTGCGGACTCGGAGATTTCCCCTGGTGGAGGCGAATCGTGAGCGAAGAATTAATCCAGTGCTCACATCAAGTGAAGAAAAATATGAGATTCTGAGGTGCCGCCTGATTAAAGTTGCATTTTCCATTCTGCCGGCACCTATCCCGGCTGGCTCAAGGCGGCGCCGGTGGTTTCATAAAGCCGTGACCTGAAGCACTTTACCGAATATCGGAGGTGAATCGTGAGCGAAGAATTAACTGAGACCTTGACCCCGGAGATGTGTGGGAATACGATCTTTGAGATCAGCGGCAGTAAATTTGATCCCGAGGTGGCCGCGGACCTGTGGCCCAAGATCCTGCAGCATAAATGGCTCCTGTCGGAAAAGCTCGGCCGGGATGTGGGCACGCGGGTGGCCTGCATCGATTTTCTCGAAAATACGGATCAGGCCCTGGCGGAATATTTGGCCTATGAACGGCAGGATATCCTGGATGAGATGGGGGCTCAGGCCATCAGCAACGAATTGTGGGAGACCATCGCCGAGTCGCAGCCTCCCAAGCAGATTGTGCAGCGCCGCATCATCCTGCCTTTGATCGAGCGGGACCTCTCGAAAAAACATGGGGTGGTCCCACCCAAGGCCATCATTTTCTTCGGCCCGCCGGGCACCGGCAAGACCCATTTTGCCAAGGCCATCGCCGGGGCCCTGTCCTGGTGGTTCATCGAGATTGCCCCCAGCATGCTCATGGTGGACGGGGCCGAGAAGGTGGGGGCCAATCTGCGCCTGGTCATGGAACGGTCCCGCGGTCTGAAAGACGCCGTCCTCTTCATCGATGAGTTTGAAGAGATCGCCGGCAGCCGGGATGAGGCCAGCCGGGTTGACAAGTCCATCACCAATGAATTTCTCAAGCAGGTGCCGTTGCTCAAGAGCCAGGGGAACAACGTCCTCCTGGTTTGCGCCACCAACTATATCCGGCAGCTCGATGCCGCTTTGCTGCGGCCCGGCCGGTTCGATTGCATCATCCCGGTGGGCGCCTTGACCGAAGATGAGCGGGGCACGATTCTGCAATACTACCTCGCCAGGCTCAATACCGGCGAGGTTGACCTGAAGCGCATCATCAAGATGACCAACCGCTTTACCCCGGCTGACCTGGAATATCTCTTTTATCAGGTGGCCCAGTTCGCCTTTGAGCAGGAACTGGCCACGCAGCATGACTACCGGGTGACCACGGACACCATCTTTGAAATTTTTCCCAAGGTCCGCCCGACCCTGACTGAAGAGGTCATCCTGGAGTTTGAAAAGGACAGCATCGCCTACTCCCGCTATTAAACGGCCGGGGCCATCCTTGCCTTCAGCGGAGGCGATGCTTAGCTTGAGCTTAGGCGGCCCACCCTTCCCCACCTTTCGGGGAGCCGGGGAAGCCGTTAATCCAGAGACAGCCGGGAGGAGATATGTCCAAGCGAAAATATACCGTCCGGGCCGAGTGCCCCGCCTGCGCCTGCGGCGACATCAGCTTTTTGGGGCCCAAGACTCTTCGGGAAAAGTTCATCGGCGACGAAAAGGAGATCGACATCCTTTGCCCTATGTGCGGCACCAAGACCAAAGGGAAGCTGGAAGAAGAAAGCCAGGAAGGGAAATGAGGCCGGACCCGAGGTATAATGGCGGGCTGGCAAGCAGGGGAGCGCCGGGAATAACCCGGCGTTCCCGCGTTGAAGAGGTTATTGGCCCGGGGTCGCCTCGGCCATCCCCCTGGCTCTTGGCGCAGGGCCAGGCTGCATCGACCGGGCTTGCGGCTGCATCCCGCCATGCGTCTGGCCGCCGTTGATCTGGGGCTGGCGCATTGGAGCTCATCGGCCCCCCGTGACCGTTACCGGCGTAAGCCACTGGTGCGCCGTGCTGGCCCCTGGAGCCCATCGGACCCACAGTTCCGTTGCCGTGGAGGCCCGGTAGCGCCGGGCTGGCCCATGCCGTTATGCCTGGCGCTAGATATCCTGGTTGGCGCGGTTCTGCCCGGTGTTAAGCCGGCCCCGGTCATTTTGGGGACTGAAATTCCCGTCGGCCCTCTTCCGGCCCTCGGCGCCGCGGCGGCTATGGCCTTGTTCGGCCCCCAGCCGCTGGGCCTCATAGCCATCGCGCCGTCCCTGGCGGATGCGCTCCGTTTGGTACCGCTCTCGCTGATCGATCCAGGGACCGCCCCTGGGACCGGGCTGCGCCGGTCCATAAACATTGCCGCCATTGTAATTATAAGCATAAGGCTGCGGCGCGTAATAGGGTTGAGGTTGGGGGGCATAAATTACGGGGGGCGCGGCCATGGCATACCCTGGCATGCCGCCACCGTAGGGCTGGGGACAAGACCCGCCGTAACCGCCGGCGCCATTGCCCAAGTCGAGGGGCATGCCGGCGCAGCCTCCCAGGGTCAGGGTCGCCAAAAACAAGACAAGTAATCCGATAATTCTGGGCATGCTTTCTCCTGCGGCGATTAAGCCGCTTTCCCCACCAGGTCAGTCGATTTTGCCGCTCCGGCCGCGAGAACCCAAGATGCACAAATTTGGTGCATCTCAATCTCCGGGCTCAATGCCGGCGAGTTCCCTGATCCCCTTCGCCGGTTCCCGTGCAGCCACACTCGGGGCGCTACCCCGACCCTGCGGAAAACAGGGGCGGTCTCTCTTAACTTATTAGATAGAGGCGCCAAAGATTTGTTAGCCAGGCTTCGTCGGGGGGAGAATTTATTGGTTGAATGCCGCAGCGGGCGCCGTGGATTTTACCAGGCTTGAATTTGACGAGTGGAAGGCGCGAAAAAAACGAGCAGCCGGAAAGGCTCGTGAGTTAATGAAGATATGGAGGAGGAGAGCGGAGGAATCCACCGCTCTCCCCTGCCGTTTTATCCTGCGAAGTTACCGTCTACGACCACCGGAGAAGCCGGCCCGACTCACCATGCCGCCTAAAAACCCGCCCGTCGGCCGAGCCTGCATCGCGGTTTGAGTCATCGGCGAGCGAGCCTGCTGATATTGCTGCCCCTGCATCATGCCGGGTCGCTGCTGATATTGCTGCTGGCCCTGCATGGCGGGGCGCTGATATTGCTGCTGGCCCTGCATGGTAGCAGGTTGACCGGATCTGGCCCCGGCTTGGGCGCCTGGCTGCTGGTACGCACCCGGCTGCCCATAGCGACCATAGTTCCCCTGCCCGCCCTGGGTGCCAGCGGCGGTGGTGCCACCGGCCGTGGTGCCGCCGGTCGTAGCTCCGCTGCCAGCGGGGTTATGCCCCTGCCAGCCGGAGGTGCTGGTGCCTTGGCCCGTATAGCCGGCGGTGGTGCTGCCACCGGTCGTGGTGCTACCACCGGGGTTATGTCCCTGCCAGCCGGAGCCGCTGGTGCCTTGGCCCGGGGTATAGCCGGCGGTGGTGCTGCCACCAGTCGTGGTGCCACCACCGGAGTTATGTCCCTGCCAGCCTGAGCCACTGGTGCCTTGGCCCGGGGTATAGCCGGCGGTGGTGCTGTTACGTAGGGTGGTGTGTTACCGGGGTTATGCCCCTGCCAGCCGGAATTGCTGTTGCCCCAGCCGCGGTTATAACCATTATCCCCGGGGGTATGACCGGCGGCACCGGGGTTATTGCCATGCCAACCGTTATCTCTTCCTTCCCAACCGCGGTTGTCACCCTGACGGGCGTAATCTCTTCCGTCCCGGTCCCGGCCTTGCGAACCATAATCTCTTCTATCCCAACCGCGGTCCCGGTCTTGACGACCATACTCTCTGCCATCCCAGCCGCGGTCATGGTTCTGCCACCCCTGGTTGCCATAGCCCCCAGCGGTCCGGTTATTATTCTCCATGCGGTAAATGTCCCGGCTTTCCTGGTTCTGCATCTGGTTGAGCCGTTGCCGCTCCCGGGGAGACAGGTTGCCGTCGGCCGACATCCGGTCCTCGGCCCGATCGATGCGCCCCTGTTCCCTTTCCAGATAACGGGTTTCCCCACGGGTTAAGGACCCATTGTCAATCCCCTGCTCGATACGCTGCTGTTGGTAGCCCTCCCGGCGATCGAATCTGGGATCATTGGTATTGCCACCCCAACCCGGCTGGACCTGTTGCTGCTGGTAGGCCCCCCGCTGGTCAACATAGGGGGGGTAAACACTCTGGGCCCCGGCCGGCGACCCGGCCAGCAACAGGCTACCCAGCGCCAATGCTGCCACGGTGATGCTTGCGCTTCGTTTACTTCTCAGAATAATCCCATCCATGCTTCCTCCTTCAGCGGCCAAGCCGCCTTCCCCACTAAGTAAGTCGATTTTGCCGCTCCGGCTGCGAGAGCCCAAAAATCGCAAATATGGTGTTTTCCGATCTCCGGGCTCGATCCCGGCGAGCCCACTCCCTGATCCCCCTCGCCGGTCCCCGTGCAGCCACATTCGGGGCGATACCCAGACCCTGCAGAAACCTGCTGCTGCCTCTCTTAAATGGTTAGATAAAGGAGCTAAAGATTTGTTAGGCAGATTTTTTAGGGGCGACAATTTTTTGGTTGCATCTTGGTCTTTCCGGATCTCCGGTTCCATCTGGCCGGGGCAGGATAACTCTGCTTCCGCCCTGGCGTCCAGCCCCAGGCCGCTTTGATTTTGCTTGATTCGCCGTCTCCCCTCAGTTATCTTGCCAACAAGACCATAACTCCTCTGGGGTAAGAGAGGCGTTTATGCCCGTTCCACCTAAGGGTCTCATCGTTGACCTGGTAACTCCGCTGCATCCGGACTTGAGCCTGGATGAAGCCGGCCTGGGACGCCTGGTGGACCGGGTCGTCTCCCAGGCCGATGCCATCCTGGCGGGCAGTCCCGACGTGGGGGAGGCCCTGGAGTTACCCATAGCTACCCGGCGCCGGCTGCTGGCCGCGCTGGTGGCCGCAGTGGCAGGGCGGGTGCCGCTGTTTCTGGGGATCACCGGCCATTCCCAGGAGGAAACCCTGGACCTGGCGCGGGCCGTGCACGAAGACTGCCGCCGCCTCAATCCCGGGACTCCGGTCTTCCTGGCGGACCTGCCCCTGTGGTACCACAGCAATCGAGGGCTGCCCCAGTCCTGCCGCCGCCTCCTGGAGGAAGTGGACCGGCCCCTGGTCCTCCTCAATCTGCCGCGCCTGATCGGCCGCCGGGCTCCCGTGTTCAAACACCGGAATATTCGCACCCACGTCTTCAAGAAATTGGCGACCATCCCCGGGGTGGCGGGTCTGATCCACCAGGGAGAGATGCGCCGGTTTCTCAACTACCATTACGCCGGGGCCGTGCGGGCTGGATTCGCCTTTTACGAGGCGGATGAGGAGAACTTTCTCAGCCGCCCGGGGGCCTGGGGGGTGCTCTCGCCCGGGGCCCAGTTATGTCCGGCCTTCTGGAGGCTGGTCACCCGGGTCTGCCTCCATCCCGAAGAGGTGGCCCAGGACCCCGAACTGCGTCTGGAGGCCTGGAACCTGGGCCAGCGCCTGGCAAAGCTGGCCCGAACTTACCAGCCGGCTCCCGCCGCCTTGCTGAAGGCCGCTCTGGCGGCCCAGGGCATCCTGGAGAACGCCACCGTCGCTCCGGGGACACCTGCGCCTGACCCGGAAAAACGGCTGGAACTCCTGGCCTTGCTGGAATCTCTAAACCAATGACCTGGAAAATTGGAGGATTTATGTGGCGACTGGGTCTGGTGGCCATCTTGCTTCTGGCCTTGGTGGGTTGCAGTAGAAAGGACGACCCCGATAAATATCTGCGGGAAGGTTTCAGCGATTTTCAGCAGCAGGATTATGACGGGGCCATCAGGAATTATGAACAGGCCGTCACCCTGGGGGTCAAATCCGCCAACGCCTACAACATGCTGGGGATGGCCTACCGTTTCAAATTTCAGCAGAGCCATGATCCGGCCCTGCAAGAGAGTGAGATAATCTCCTTTCAGAAGGCGGTGGATCTCGACCCCAAATACCTCCCGGCCATAATTAATTTGGCCGCCACTTATCATTCCCGGGGCGACCAGGCCAAGGCCGCCGTCTGGGTCAAAAAGGCCCTGGCCCTGAACCCGAACCCCCAGGAAAAGGCGCAGATCGACAAACTGCTGGCCGGGGGCGCCGCCGGGACCCCGAAAAAGTCCCCTGGCCAGTGAGATTCTCGGAAGGCGGGGTGGAATTTGCCGGCTAAACTCGGAAAGAGGATCACTCAAAGGGAAGGTGAGGAGTGAAATTTTCGGTGGCTTGGCTGGGCGGGTTGACGTTTGGTCTGGTCGTTTGGTTGGGGACGGCGCCGCTTTCCTCACTTTGCGCCCAGGGAGCCCCGGCTCCGGACCTGGCCCGGCGTCTGGGCTGTTTCGCCTGCCACGCCGCCGGCCCGGGACACCCGGCCGCCTCCCTGGAGGGCGTCGGCTCCCGCCTCTCCCGGGAACAGCTTGAGGTGGCCCTGACCCAACCCCGGAAGCTCCATCCAGGCGCCAAAATGCCCAGCTACGCTTATCTCCCGGAGGCCGAACGGCAGGAGTTGCTGAATTTTCTGGCGAGCCTCAAATAAGCTTAGACTGGCGCAAACCTGGTCCGTGTCCGCCGAATTTTGGCGGCCACAGGCCGCCCTATAAGGGGCTGCTCTTTTGCACGTGGGGGCGCCTGCTCTCCATTGGACTTACGACGCAGGCTAAAGCCTGCGGCTACAAGCCTTGCAGCTGCATCGATTTGCCGATGCTTTACTTGACAGCCCGGCCTCGACCGTTCTATAAAACTTCCAACTTTTTTGAAATGGAGCCCTTGCCATGGATGATTCATACAAGATACATCTGAGTGAAGCCGAAATGCCCCAGGAGTGGTACAACCTCATCCCGGACCTGCCGTCGCCCATGCCGCCTTATCTCCACCCGGGCACGGGCCAACCCATCACGCCTCAGGACCTGGCGCCCATCTTCCCCATGGAACTGATCATGCAGGAGGTGAGCCCGGAGCGCTGGATTCCCATCCCCGACGAAGTACAGCGCATCTACAAACTCTGGCGCCCCAGCCCCCTGCACCGGGCCCGAAATTTGGAGAAGGCCTTGGGCACCCCGGCCCGCATCTATTATAAAAACGAGTCGGTGAGCCCGGCCGGCAGCCATAAGCCCAACACGCGGTGGCCCAGGCCTACTACAACAAGGTGGCGGGCATGAAGCGCCTGGCCACTGAGACCGGCGCCGGCCAGTGGGGCTGCGCCCTGGCCCTGGCCTGCAATTTCTTCGACCTCGAATGCACCGTCTACATGGTGAAAGTGAGCTATTACCAGAAGCCTTACCGGCGCTCGCTGATGCACATCTGGGCGGCCGAGGTTTCGCTTTCTCCCCGAGCGCACGCAAGCGGGCCGCGCCATCCTGGCGCAGACCCTGAGACCTCCGCCAG
Organism: uncultured delta proteobacterium; assembly: GCA_963797235.1. GTDB lineage: Bacteria > Desulfobacterota > Desulfobaccia > Desulfobaccales > 0-14-0-80-60-11 > JAPLJC01. The sequence goes on along the minus strand of CAWCOX010000019.1, from coordinate 169 downwards.
CCTGGGCATCGCCATATCCGAGGCCGTGGAGGACGCGGCTACTCACCCCGACACCAACTATTCCCTGGGGAGCGTCCTCAACCACGTCATGCTCCACCAGACCGTGATCGGCCTGGAGGTGAAGAAGCAACTGGGCCTGGCGGGGGAAGCACCGGACGTCCTCATCGGC
>CAWCOX010000018.1:0-10527 GCA_963797235.1 uncultured delta proteobacterium | reverse complement strand
TGGCTACTGCTTTTATGGGGTCACCGTGCTGTAATACTCGAACTTGCAGCCCTTGACGTGGATGATGACCGCGCTTTTGATGGGATCGCCGGTGCCGTGGAATTTCATGGAACCGGTGACGCCGTCGAACTCCTTTACCTGCGCCAGGGCGTCCCGCACCTTCTGGCGGTCCGGGACCCGGCCTGGGCGACGGCCGCCAGCAGCAGCTTGCCGGCGTCATAGGTGAGGGCGGCGACATCGTCGGGTTTCTTGCCGTACTTGGCTTCGTAAGTCCGGATGAATTTCTGGGCGGTGTCGGTGGCGATATCCGGGGCGTAGTGGGTGCTGAAATAGGACTCATCCAGTTCGACGCCGCACAGGGTCAAGATTTCCGGGCTGCCCCAGGAATCGGAGCCGATGAAAGGGCAGTGGACCCCCAGGCGCCGGGCCTGCTGCACTTGCAGAGGCACTTCGTTGTAATAGTTGGGCAGAAACAGGACGCCGGGATTGGCGGCCTTGATGGTGGTGAGTTGGGAAGAGAAGTCCTTGTCGTCCTTGGTGTAGGACTCGAAGGCCACCACCTTGCCGCCCAGGGCCTCGAAGGATTTCTTGAAGAACTCGGCGATGCCCTTGTTGTATTCCGAAGCCACGTCGTAGAGCACCGCGGCGGTTTTGGCCTGGAGGTTTTCCCGGGCGAACTTGGCCATCACCTGGCCCTGGAAATCATCGATGAAGCAGGCGCGGAAGACGAATTTCTTGCCTTCGGTGACCTTGGGATTGGTGGCCCAGGGGCTGATCATGATGACGCCGGCGCCTTCGCAGATGCTGGCCGCGGGGATGGCGTTGCCTGAGGCGTTGGGGCCGATGATGGCCAGCACGTTGTTCTGGCTGATCAGCTTCTGGGCCGTGGCCGAGGCCGATTCGGCCTTGTCTTCGTTATCTTCCACGAAGAGTGTGACGAGGTATTTCTTGTCCCCCAGCTTGAGGCCGCCCGCGGCATTGACCTGGGAGGCCAGGAGTTCCATGGCCTTCCGGCAGGAGTCGCCCACCGTGGGTTTACTGCCGGTGAGTTCGGCGTTGACCCCGATACGGATCTCGTTTTCCGGAGCGCGGCTGCAGCCGAGGGGCAACAGAATGAGCAGAGACAACAAACCCAGAAACAAACATCTGTTGGCGGACCATAACGCACTCCTTCTGCGGCGGGGGATGGGCACAGCAAGCTGCGCCCCTACGAATTTGCGGTTTCCAGCAAGCAATCTACCAAAGGGAGACTTGGCGGTCAACTGCAATCCGCGGGGCGGGGAGATGGACAGGCGGGGGCGCCTGTCCGACATTTATTTGGCCATTTTGGGTTAAATGTGAAATAACCGTAAGACCTGAGCGCAAGAAGGAGGAGGAGCTGGTGGTTCAAACCCAAGGGGAATCCGGGACAGAAAAAGCAGATTCTGCGGCGCAGCAATCTATTTTCCGGCGTTCCGGAAGGCGACCTGGAGGTCCTGGCGCAGATGGCGGTGAGCAAGCCTTGCGCCCGGCAGTCCATCATCTTCTGGGAAGGCCGGGAAGCCCAGGGATTTTACCTCCTGACCACGGTTATGTGAAGCTGGTGAAGAGTTCCCCGGACGGCAAGGAATACATCCTGCGGCTGGTGGGTCCGGGGGAGACCTTCGCCGAGGCCGCGGTCTTTGGCGACGCCCCTTATCCGGCCTCGGCCGTGACCCTGGAAGATTGTCAAACCCTGTTCTTCCCCAAGGCGCCCTTCCTGCGGCATCTGGCGGCCTCGCCCAACCTGGCCCGCAATATGCTGGCCACCTTGAGCCACTTGAATCTCCATTTGACCCGGCAACTGGAAGACCTGTCCTTGAAAGAAGTGTCGGCCCGTCTGGCCCGCTACATCCTGGAGCGCTGCCAGGAGGCGCACGGCAAGATCGAAGCCGGACTGGCCTTCGAACTGCCCACCACCAAGACCCACCTGGCCGCGTATCTCGGCACTATTAGCGAGACGCTGTCGCGGACGTTGTCGCGCTTTAAAAGTGAAGGAGCAATTGAAGTGGATAAGGGCTGGATAACCATACTTGACCCGGGTATGCTGAAAAAAATGGCTCGAGGAAGTAAAATGTGAGTGGTAAATCGGTATGGCAGCATGGTCTAACGTAAAAAATTGCTTGACACGGGAAATCGTAATTAAATATATAGCTACACATACGGGTTCTTTTTCACCATACATTGCAGCTGCCGACCTCGAAAAAACCAACAGAGAGAGGAAAATTACTCATGGCCACCGATGCGTTAAAGTTGACGGCTCAGATCGTCATGTCCCATGCTTCCATGAGTGAACTGACAACCCAAGAGTTAGTGGAGGAGATCAAAGATATTTATGCGATTGTTAGCCTCCCTGGAGGCGGGCGAAGCTGGCGCGGAGGCGGCGCCCGGCGTCCCGGAAGCGGCCCAAGAGGCGGCAGTTAAGCAGCCGTCCATCCCTCTGGACGAGATCGTCAAAGAGAAATACGTGGTCTGCCTGGAATGCGGCAGGAAGATGCGCACCCTGAAGGCGCATCTGCGCCGGACCCATAAACTGGCGCCGGCGGATTATTTCCGCCGCTACGGGCTGGACCCCAAGAAATTCCCCCTGGTCTGCCAGGAATACTCCGAGCAGCGCCGGAGGCTGGCCAAGGAAAAAGGTTTGGGGGAACGGGGCTTCCGGCGTAAGGCGACCTCCTGAGCTGGGGGAGTAGAGAACTTTTTGGGATTAAGTAGAAGGGACCATACTGCCTAATGACGGCGAGAGGTTGCTGGATTGCCAAGGGACCGTTGCGGTCCCTTTTTTTGATTAAGTGGGGAAGGCCTCCGGCCTTTGAAGAACACAGGCTGGAAGCCGGCGCTACTAAGTCAAGTTTTTGGCCGCGGGGTTCTTGAGTTTTGCGGCTTATCAAGATAAATTAAACGATTATGCGACTCTCTCTTAACTGGCTGGCGGATTTTGTCGAGCTCACCGTGGCGCCGGAGGTCCTGGCGGACCGGCTCACCATGGCGGGCCTGGAAATAGATGCCATCGAACATTTGTCCCCGGAGTTTTCCGGGGTGGTGGTGGGCCGTGTCACTGCGGTTTCACCCCATCCCCAGGCGGATCGCCTGCGGCTGGCGGAAGTGACCACGGGCACCGAGACCTACCGGGTGGTCTGCGGCGCCCCCAACCTGGAATTGGGCCGGCTCTATCCCTTTGCCCCCATCGGGGCGGTGGTGGCCGGCGGCCAGAAGATCAAGGCCGCCAAGCTCCGGGGCATGGCCTCCGAGGGGATGCTCTGCGCCGAAGACGAGCTGGGGCTGTCCCAGGATCACCTGGGCCTGATGGATATTCCCCAGGATCTGCCGTTGGGCGCCGACCTGGCCGAGGCACTGCATCTGGCCGACGTGGTCCTGGAAGTGGCGGTGACCGCCAACCGTTCCGACTGCCTGTCCATCCTGGGCCTGGCCCGGGAAGTGGCGGCCCTGCTGGATGTACCCCTGCGCCATCCGGAGGTCCGGGTAGCCCCGGCGGCAGGTTCGGGAGAGTTTTTGTTCAAGGCGAAGGTCACCATCCTGGACCCGGTGCACTGCCCCCGGTACGCCGCCCGCCTGTTGACCGACCTGACCGTGAAGCCCTCGCCCTTCTGGATGCGCCGGCGCCTGCAAGCCTCGGGGATCAGGGCCATCAACAACCTGGTGGACGTCACCAACTACGTGCTCCTGGAGTTCGGGCAGCCGCTGCACGCCTTCGATTTCGGGCGGCTGAAGAATAGCGAGATCGTGGTGCGCCTGCCCCGGCCGAGTGAGACCCGGTTCACCACGCTGGACGGCCAGGAACGGCAGTTGGAGCCGGAAACCCTGCTGATCTGCGATGCCGAGCGGGCGGTGGCCCTGGCCGGGGTCATGGGGGGGCTCGATTCCGAAGTGACCCCGGAGACCCGCCAGGTGCTGATTGAGAGCGCCTATTTCAACCCGACCACCATCCGGCGGACCTCCAAGCGCCTGGGCCTGAGCAGCGAGGCCTCCTACCGCTTCGAGCGGGGGGTGGACCCGGACGGGGTGATCCATGCCCTGGAGCGGGCCGCCCAACTCATGTGCGAGGTCGGGGGCGGCCGGGTGGTGGGCCCCCGGCTGGATGAATATCCCGGCCCCCATCCAGCATCCCCGCCTGAGCCTGCGGGTCTCCCGGACCAACCAGGTCCTCGGGACCGATTTTTCCCACCAGACCATCGCCGGGTTGTTGAAGCGCCTGCACCTGCCGGCCGTGAGCCTGGACCGGGAAAACCTGGCGGTCCAGGTGCCCCCCTTCCGCAACGATTTGACCCGGGAAGTGGACCTGATCGAAGAGGTCGCCCGGCTGGCCGGCTTTGAGGCGATTCCCGTGACCCTGCCCCGGGGCGAGGTGGCCACCCGGCGGCCCGGCCCGGAGGCGCGCCTTAAGAGTGAGGCCCGGCAACTCCTCCTGGGTCTGGGCTTTAATGAGGTGATCAACTACGCTTTTCAGTCCGAGCGCCTGGAGGAGCTGGCCGCGGCCCCCGGCGCCGCGCCCCTGGCCCTGGCCAATCCCCTGAGCGAAGAGCAGGCGGTGATGCGCACCTCCCTCATCCCGGGCCTGCTGGACACCCTGCGGCGCAACACCCTGCAACAGGCCCAGGACCTGCGTCTCTTTGAGACCGCCAAGGTCTTCCTGCCTCGGCCGGGGGCGGACCTGCCCCGGGAAGAGACCTGGCTGGCCGGCCTGGTGTATGGGGCCCGGGAGGAGGTCTCCTGGGCCGCGGCCCGGGAGGCGGCGACTTTCTTCGACCTCAAGGGGGTGGTGGAGACCCTGCTGGAAGGCCTGCAGATTCCCGAGGTGAATTTCCGCCGGGAGGTCCTGCCGCCCTACCTCTGCCAGGGCGCCCGGGTCTACTCCGGCGACCGGCAGTTGGGTTTCCTGGGGGAGATTGAGCCGGAGGCCGGCGACCGGCTGAACCTGGAGGGCTCCGTCTTCGTGTTCAATCTGGACCTGGCGGCCCTGGCCGAGGCCGCGGCGCCGCCGCTCTTTACCCCGCTGCCCCGTTACCCGGCAGTCTACCGGGATATCGCCCTGGTGCTGCCCGAAGGGGTGCCGGCGGCCCAGGTGTCCGAGGCCCTGTATCGCTTCGGGGCGCCCTGGCTGGAAGAGGCCCGCCTCTTTGATGTCTATAGCGGCGACCAGGTGCCGGCGGGCAAGCGCAGCCTGGCGTTTCGCCTCTCTTACCGGGACCCGGAACGGACCCTGACCGACGAGTTGATCAACCCACACCATCAGGCCCTGGTCGAGGGCCTGGCCCGGGAGTTGGGGGGGGAACTGCGTTAGCCGCGTGGAAATCCCCCTAAATCCCCCTTTAATTAAGGGGGACTTGCGACGCTTAGCGACTATAATAATGTGGTAGAAGAAGAATTCCCACCCAAGGCCTTCTACAGCATCGGCGAGGTGAGCCGCATCACCGGGGTGCACACCCATGTGCTGCGCTATTGGGAGGACCAGGGCAAGCTGCTCAAGCCCAGCCGCCGGCGCTCCCGGCACCGCATTTACCGCCCCGCCGACATCCAGCTGGTCCTGGAGATCAAGCGGCTGCGGGACGAGGAGAAGCTGAGCCTGGCGGCCCTGCGCCGGCAAATGAAGTATAAACCCGAGCAAATTCACCGTCTTCCCCAGCCGGCAGCCACTGCCCTGTCAGCCCCGCAGGATGAAGTCAAATCGCTGCTGCAAGCTATCCGGGACGAACTCCTGGCCTTGAAGGAACTATTGGAATAGATTTAGGGCAATTAGAAAAGCTCTGACCTCACGCCAAGACGCCAAGGCGCCAAGACGCAATAGCTAAGGATGGCGGGCACAGAGGCCCGCCCCAACATAATTTAAGATTTAACGACAGAAGGGGCTGGGTAGATACCCCGGTCCACCTTGGGAGCAGCGATTATCCGCCCTGGAGCGCCGTCCAGTTGAGGCAGTTGGGGGGGCGCTCGCCCCGGAGGCCGGCCAGCAGGTTGGCCGCGGCCAGCAGCCCCATCCTGGTGCGGGTTTCGATGGTGGCGCTGCCCACGTGGGGCAGCAGGACGACGTTATCGAGGCCGGTCAGGCCCGGGCTCAGTTGCGGCTCCTGTTCATAGACGTCCAGGCCGGCGCCGCCGATCTCACCCCGGCGCAGGGCCGCCACCAGCGCCGCCTCATCCACTATCGGGCCCCGGGCCGTGTTGATCAGGTGGGCGGTGGGTTTCATGAGCTCCAGTTCCCGCCGGCCGATCAGGTGCCGGGTCTGGGGCGTCAGGGGCACGTGCAGGGTGACGAAGTCCGCCTCCCGCAGCAAGTCCTCCAGCGGCGCAAAGGAGACGTGCAGCTCCTGCTCCGCAGCCGGCGCCAGACGGGTCCGATTGCAGTAAAGGACTCGCATCCCGAACCCCCGGGCCCTCCGGGCCACGGCCTGGCCGATCCTGCCTGCCCCGATGATGCCCAGGGTCTTGCCGCTGACCTCCCGGCCCAGAAACAGGAGCGGCGCCCAGTAAGTGAACTTGCCCTCTCTAACCCGTTTATCGCCTTCAACAATTCGGCGAGCCGTCGCCAGGATCAGGGCAAAGGCCAGGTCGGCCGTGGCGTCCGTCAGCACCCCCGGGGTGTTGGTCACCGGCAGCCCTCTTTGGGTGGCCGCGGCGAGATCGATATGCTCGAAGCCGACCCCATAGTTGGCGATGACCTTGAGGGCCGGGGCGTGATCAAGTAATTCCTGGTCGATCAAGTCGGTGATGGTGCAGAGCAGCCCCTCTTTATCCGCCACCCGGCGGAGCAGGCTTTGCCGGTCGAGGGGCGGGTCCTCAGCGTAGCTCTCCACCTGATGCTCCCGCCGGAGCAGCGCTAAAACCTCTTCGGGCATTCTGGCCGTCACCAAGACCTTCATGGTTGTCGTTCCTCCGGGTTGAGAAAGTTAAAAATTCAAGTTCACGCCAAGACGCCAAGACGCAAAGCCAGGCGCAAGATTATGGGTGCGCACTATGCCATACGGGAGCGGGAGGCCCGTCTTTGATTATAAGGACTGGCCCGGCATAAAGCCAGCTGGCCCGGTCTTGAGGGGAGTGGTATGATTAGGGGACGGGGGACGGGGGCAAAGGCTCGTTCTCCGGCTGAGGAGAGGATTTGGTGGCCGCAGGCTTTAGCGGGAAAACTGCAAATCCACCTAAATCCCCCTTTTTCAAAGGGGGACTTTGGCCCCGGGAGCTGGGGGGATTGTTTAACCCTGGGGAGCCGATATTGGCCAGGAACCTTAGCCTGCGTCCGCACAGGCTGGAAAGCCTGTGCCACCAGGAAGATGGGATCAGATTATGAAAGGTTTGATGCTAATTATCGTAATATTCTTCTTCGTCTGGGATGCCGCCTGGTGGCTGCTCGGGGTCAAACCGCTGTTTCCCTGGCAGCTGAAGCGGCAATTGGACTCCGGGGCGTCCGACCTGCTGCTGCTGGATGTGAGGACCCCGGTGGAATTCGGCTGGTTTCACTTGCCAAAGGCTCGAAATGCTCCTAAGGTACTCCTGGACGGCGCCTCGTTGCCGGCGGCGCCGCCGGAGCAGCCGGTGGTGGTCATCTGCATGACGGGCCACCGGTCGCCTCTCGTGGCTTATGCCTTAAAAAAGCGGGGATTTAAACAGGTATACAACCTTACCTGGGGCATGCTGGGCTGGCAGTTTTATAAGTTTTTGGCAGGCCGGGGCAGGGACTAAGCGCTAGGGCGAGCTTCATTAATTGGCTGACATTTTAAACAGCGGTTTTTTAACCCCCCTTTTTCTAAAGGGAGGTAAGGGGGACAACTAACATCCTGAAATCCCCCTAAATCCCCCTTTTCAAAGGAGGACTTCATAATCTTAGAGCTTGGGTTCGGGACTGATTTGAGGCCAAAGTATTTGTGAGGCGGGGCATTAGTCACTAAACCTTAGATTCGAGGTTCCCACTATGGAAATCGCCTTTTTCGGGGCAGCCGAGACGGTCACCGGTTCCCAACATTTGATCACGGTGAATGAGCAGAGGATTCTCCTGGACTGCGGCCTCTATGAAGGCAAGCGCGACGAGGCCCGGCGGCGCAACCGGGACTTGCCCTTCGCGGCCAGGCTGGTGGATACGATGGTCTTGTCTCACGCCCATATCGACCATTCGGGCAATATCCCCAACCTGGTGAAACACGGTTTCCGGGGCAAGGTGGTCTGCACCAAGGCCACGGCGGACCTCTGCCGCTACATGCTGCCGGACAGCGGCCATATACAAGAGGAAGACGTGGAATACGTCAACCGGCATCGCGCCAGAAATGGCGAGCCCCCGGTCGACCCCATCTATACCCGCGAGGACGCGGTCGGAGTCTGCGCAACTTTGAGGGCATCGGCTACGAGCAGCCGTACCAGCTGGTGCCGGGAGTCACCCTGACCCTTTACGATGCCGGGCACGTGCTGGGCTCGGCCATCGTGGCCCTGGATTTCGAGGCCGAGAAACGGCGGCTGGTCTATACCGGCGACCTCGGGCGGCCCCAGGTGCCGCTGCTGCGCGACCCCACCGTGCTGCCGGCCGCCGATATCCTCATTATCGAGAGCACCTACGGCGGCCGGACCCACCCGCCCCAGGAGGACTCCGAGACGCGGCTCAAAGAGACCATCATACGCACCGCCAAACGCGGCGGCAAGGTCATCATCCCGTCCTTTGCGGTGGAGCGCACCCAATTTTTGGTCTATCTCCTGCACAAGCTCTACCAAAAGGGCCTGCTGCCCGACATCCCCATCTACGTGGACAGTCCGCTGGCGGTGGATGTCACCGAGGTGTTCCGCCGGCACACGGATTACTTCGATGACGCCACCCAGAATTACCTGGCCAAGCTGGGCCCCGAAGGCGATATCTTCGGCTTCCATCGGCTGCAATACATCCGGGACGTGGAGGAGTCCAAGAAACTCCACACGAGAAGGGGCCCCTGCGTGATCATCAGCGCCTCGGGCATGGCCGAGGCCGGACGCATCCAGCACCATTTGAAAAACAACATCGAAGACCCCAACAACACCATCCTCATCGTCGGCTGGATGGCCCCCAACACCCTGGGCCACCGCCTGGTGGAGCGGCTGCCGATGGTCAAGATCTTCGGGAGGGAATACCGGCGGCGGGCCGAAGTGGTGACCCTGAACGGCTTCAGCGGCCATGCCGACCAGCCGGACCTCCTGGACTGGGTGAAGGGCTTTCAAGAACGTCCCGAGAACATCTTTGTGGTCCACGGCGAGCCGGAAGGGTCCGAAGCCCTGGCCGCCCGGCTGCGGAATGATTTAGGCTATAAGAACGTCATCATCCCGGCCCTGGGGAGGACGGTGGAAATCTGAAGTTGTAAGGAAACAGCCGGGCCACCGCGCTGACCGGAGAGCGGCTTTAGGGTCCAGGGCCGGCCGGCCTTTGCCGCGGTAGATTCCTGGGTGGGCCGGAATCCCCCGGGTCTTTAACGCCGGATGAAGCCGCCACCGGGGCACCGGCGCGGCCAAGGTCCACCAAAAGCCGAGACGCCAGTAGACCCCCCCGCTGGACAAATCCCCGCCTCCTGAGTGACTCTTCCCGGCGAAACAGCAAGTTGGAAAAATAACGCGGAGAAAATTTATCTGGCATAATTTGTGTAACTAAGTTCACCGGAACTTTAAGTTGGCCAAGAGCAGGAGCTGCCAGGATTCATGGCGGGAAGCGGTCTCTAAACTGGTTCGGACTGCTACGGGACCAGGCCATCGGCTAATATTTAGTTTAACATTTCGCACAACCTGTCAAAGGGATTAAACACTTGCAATCCTGGTAAACTTTCGCTAACATAGTCATCCTTATTGGATATTTGTTGAGCAATATTCCATCCGCCGATTAGGGATAGTATGAAGAGATGGGATGGGCGCACTGGGTCTGCAAGCCAAGGATAGGTCTGCACGTTTCAGCCAAGGTTAATCCGCTACATCAATTTTCCACCTGGTACAGGAGACGAGTTATGAAGACCTTTGTTGCAGTGTTGACCTCTATTTTGCTGCTTTTCGCAGGCCTGGTGGTTCTGGCCCAGGCCGAAGTGGCGGGCCGCATCACCCAGGTGGAAGGGACGGTGGATTTTCTCAAGGGCGGAAAACTGCCGGCCTCGCCGGCCAAGTTGGATGATAATGTGGAAGTGGGGGACGTGATGCGGACCAAGTCCCTCTCCAAGGCCCAGATCACCTTCATGGATAACACCGTCGTCACCATCTCCCCGGAGAGCCGTATCGCCATCGAAGAGTATATGTTCGATCCGGGCAAGGGCAAACGCAGCGGCGTGCTCCAGCTTTTTCAGGGCCTGGCCCACGTGGTGGTGAGCAAGCTCTTCAAGCCGACGGAGCCGGACTTCGTGGTCAAGACCCAAACCGCAGTCATGGGGGTGCGCGGCACCGACGTGGGGCTCCGCATCCACCCCAACAACACCACTATCTTGACTTTCGAGGGCCATACCGAAGTAGGCAACATCTTTCCCGAGGTAGGCGACCTGCTGTTAAACCGCGCTCCCCGTCTCCGTC
>CAWCOX010000017.1:0-15962 GCA_963797235.1 uncultured delta proteobacterium | reverse complement strand
GAGCATGGTCGTCTCCGATAATTCATTTTTTGCTTATCTTGTTTAAGGCCTCCAGGCGGGCCAGCAACTGCTCCGGAGGGAGATAATCCACCAGCCGGAGGCTCGGGCATTCCCGTCCCTCCTTATCCAGAAAGATCAGGGTCGGCACCCCTTTGACGCCGTAGTCGCTGAGCAAGCGGGTATGCACGGGGTTGCCTTTCTGGGTCAGGTCCACCTTGAGCATGACGAAATCCCGGTCCGCCAGTTTGACCACGTCAGGCTGGTGAAAGGTGATTTCGTCCAGCTCCCGGCAGGGGCTGCACCAGGTGGCGTAGAAATCGATGACCACCGGCTTATGCCCTTGCGTAGCCTGGGCCAGGAGTTGGTCCGAATAAGGCTGCCAGGCTACGCCGGGGCCTCGCAGCGCCCAGGACCCCGCCAGGAAGGTGGCGGCGATCACTCCCACTAGGGCGGCGATGGTCTTGAGCCAGTGGAAACTCCGGAAGGTCGCGGTGCTGCGGTCCAGCCACCCCAGGTGCACAGCCGCGGCCAGGGCCACTGCGGCCAGCAGCAGCACGCCCACGGATTCGGGCAGCAGCGGCCGGATAAAATAGGCCGCCATGGCGAGCAGCACCCAGCCCATGAGCTTGCGCACCCAAATCATCCACTCCCCTGACCGGGGCAGTTTCTCCAGGCTGCCGGAAAACAGGGCCAGGAAAAACAGGGGCAGCCCCAGACCCAGGCTCAGGGTGAAAAAGACCAGGAATCCCAGGAGCGGCGAGCCCATGGAGGCCACCCAGGTCAAGAGGCCCAGGACGAAGGGGCCGAGGCAAGGGGCCGCCACCACCCCCAGGGTCAGGCCCATGAACAGGCTGCCGAAGTAACCCGCATAAGATTTGGAAGCAGCCTGGGTCAAACTGCCGGGCAGGCGCAGCTCCCAGAAGCCGAACAGGCTGGCGGCGAAGAGGGTCAGGATGGCGGCCACGGTCAGCAATACCAGGGGATTTTGCAGCAGGGAGCCCATGAGGCCGCCGGTCAAGGCCGCCGCCACTCCCAGGGCGGAGTTGGTGACCGCCAGGCCCGCCAGGTACAAGAGGCCATGCACCAACAGCCGGCCTTGGCCCTGGCCGCTTTTGCCGCCGAAGTAAGAAACGGTGATGGGGATGATGGGATAGACGCAGGGGGTGAGGTTGAGGGCCATGCCACCCAGAAAGATGCCCAACATGGTCCAGACCAGGGCCCAACCGGCGATCCGGCCGGGAGCGTAGGCCTCGGGGGCATAATCGCACAACCCCAGGGGATCACTGGCTACGGGGAGGCCGCTCTTTTGCCATTCCGGAAAGCCCAGGGGATCGCGGTAGATGTTGTGATAACCTAATTTGACGGCCACCCGGGCCGCTGAGTCGCTGCGGACTCAGGCCAGGCCCGCTCAGTAAAAGACCGCCAGCCGGTCCTGGTCCGGCCCCAGCAAGGCCGCCAGGCGGCCCCGGGCCCTGAACCTGCACCACCAGGTGGGATCGATGGGAAAATTTACCGCGCTTTGCATATGGCCGCTGCGATATTCCCAATCCTGCCGGGTGTCCACCAGGAGAAAATTGGCAGGCGGATTTTGATAAAGTTTCGCCAGGGCCGCGGTGTCGATCAGGCGATAGCCGCCCCGGGCGGCCTCGCCCCGGACCTGCGCCGGAGTGGCATCCTGGACGGCCACCGGACGATTGACATACCAGAGCGCCCCCAGGGTCAGGATGACAGCTATCAGGGCGAGGACAGAGGTTCTGCGGGTCTCCATAACCAACCTCAAGGCTTTTAGGACAGTTTTCCTGCGCTTCGCAGCTTGGAGATGAGGAAGGTGGCTCCCCGTTGGGACAGGCCGAGCCTGGCGGCCAGGTTTTGGGGAGTCAAGGTCTCTTGTTTCGGGGCCAGGGAGATGACTTCGGCCTCCAATTCATCCAGCCAATCCTCGAACAGGACCAGCAGGTCCGGGTCGGACACCGCCATGAGTTGCTTGGAGCGGGCCACCCGTTCCACCAGGGACTGACACATATGCGTTGGATCGACACCTTCGTCCAGGCATTCCGCCAGTCAGAGGTGCACCAGGCTGGCCACCTTATCGTCGCCGCGGCTGCCGATTATTTGCTGCACAAATTCGAGACGCCCTTCCTCCGAGACCGCGGGCAGCAGCTTGGTCAGGGCCGCGGCGATCTCCATCAGGGCCGCTTCCGGCGGCAGGCGGTCCAAAAGTTCCTGAATTTTCGCCATGTGGCGATCACCTCCGTTGAAGCTGACAGTGGTCAGCTTTCAGCTAGGCAGCTAAAGCAAAAGCCATGAAAAGAAGCTGGAGTGCTTGGTTGTCAGGCTGAAAGCTCATATCAAAAACTCGTCCGGGCGGCCAGCAGGTCGGCGGCCAGGTCTTGCAACGCCGCCAAAATTTTCAGGATCCTGGGGTCGGCCAGTTCGTAATACACGAAGGGGCCGCGGCGCTCCACCCGGACCAGCAGGGCCCGGCGCAGTTCCTTCAGGTGATGGGACACCAGCGGCTGTGACAGGTGCAGGGCCTCGACAATGCCGGAGACGGACTTTTTGCCGGCATGGACGCAGAGCAGAATCCGCAGGCGATTTTCATCCGCCAGGGTCCGGGCCACAAAGGCCACCGTTTCCAGGGAATTTTCCAGGGGCATCCCGGCCTCAAGCTTCCCCGAGGGGCCAGAGAGCTGCATGGGGACCGGCGTCTTGATAATCCTGCTCCTCATCCCTGGGTGGGCGGGTCGCCCTGGCCCTTTTTCATTTCCACTTCGAGGGCCGCGGCCAGGGCCGCGGTGCAGCCGTCGGCGGCGGCGATGACGATCTGCTTGGCAAATTTCTGCCGCAGGTCGCCGATGGCGAAGACTCTTGGCATATTGGTCTCGCAACGCTCATCGGTCATCACGTAGCCGTCTTGATCCAGGCGGGTGCCGGCCGGCACCAGTTGGTTATTGGGGTCAAAGCCGATGAAGATGAAGACGCCGTCCGTGGCCAACTCCCGCAAGGCCCCGGTCTGCGTGTCTTGCAGATCAACGGCATTAACCCCCTGGTCATTGGACTTCACTGCAGTCACCACGGTATTCCACAGGACGTCGATTTTGGCCTCGGCCTCAACCCGCTGCTGCAGAATCCGGCTGGCCCGAAAGGCGTCCCGGCGGTGGGCCAGGGAAACCCGCCGGGTGATCTTGGCGAGATAGAGGGCCTCCTCCAGGGCGGTGTCGCCGCCGCCCACCACTACCACGTCCTTATCCCGGTAAAAGAAGCCGTCGCAGGTGGCGCAGTAGGACACCCCCCGGCCGTAATACTCCAGTTCGCCGGGGACCCCAAGCTTGCGGGGGCTGCCGCCGGTGGCCAGGATCACCGCCAGGGTGGACAGGGTTTCGCCATTGGCCAGGCGCACGGTATGGTAAGCCAGACCGGGATCCACTGCCACCACTTCTTCCTGCCGCACCTCCAAACCGTAGGCCTGGGCGTGGAGCAACAGCTTCTCTGACAGGTCGAAACCCATGATTTTTTCAAAACCGGGATAATTTTCCACGTCTTTGGTCAGATTGATCTGGCCGCCGGGTACGCCCTTGTCAAGCAATACCGTCTTGAGCGTGGCGCGCATGGCGTAAAGTCCGGCCGTCAAACCGCCGGGACCGCCGCCGATAATCACCAGATCGAAGAGCTCCCCCTCTGTCATGGCCACAGAACCTCCTAAATATATTAATATACATTTATATGTTTATTACAATGGCTTTGTCAAGGAAAAAGCGACCCGTCCTGGCCCGCCAGTCGGATTTATCGCGGCAGCCGCGATACCTCAGGACATTAGTTTGACGGGGTCATTTTGGGAGGGAAGCCCAAGCTCGAGGCCAAACTTGCACCGGCGACCTCAAGATCGAAGGATAGAAAGAGAAGTTGGGGGAGTTACCGGCGTTACTGGATAACTTCGACCCCGGGTTTAATATCGTCACCCCGTAAGGGTAGAACGAACCGGGTCGGCGGATGGGAAGGTGACGGCGGCTCTGGCCGCCAAGTCTGGTTACCCTAAGGTTCCAGAGCTTCCCTTATAACTGGCTCAGCCCGAGTTTTAAAGACTCTCGGGCCAACATGACCATCACGTTCTCTGAGCCATTACCGTGGGTGATTCCCAGCTTGTGGCAGAGCAGGCCGATCACCGAATCCACGGATTTCAATGAAACACCTCGCCTCTTGGCGATCATCGAGGTGGAATGACCTTTGCCTATGGAGCAGAGTACGTCCAGTTCGGCCATCGTCAGAAAATCCGGCGCCGGCCTGGTCAGGGTCCCACAGTTAGGACAGTAATGAATCAAAGCAGCCAACGTTTTATCAAGGATAAATACCTGTTCCATCAATTGCTCTCTCCCTTGATTTCATTAAAACGGCGCCTGGCCATGCGCCAAAAAATCGAGATAATGCCGTCATAGCTGAGATTATCTCCATCTAACCCATGGTCCTGACAGATTTTCGTGTAGCACGCGGATTCAGCCGCTCGAATGGCCTCCCTGCATTGCCTAAATTTGTCCTCATTGTTTCCTGATTCCATGATTATCATCCTTGAATATAAGGTGGCGGGGTGGCCCCGCCACCGGTCAATAGCTGCCACCGAAAAACTCGAAACTCGAAACTTATAACAGTCTGGCGCCCAGTTCGGCCACTCCTGACCTTTCGCCCTTGATCAGGGTAATGTGCCCGGAGATGCCCTCTTCCTTGATCCTTTCCACCAGGTAGCTCAGGCCGTTGGAAGAGGCGTCCAGATAGGGATGGTCGATCTGCTCCGGGTCGCCGGTGAAGACGATCTTGCTGCCCGCGGCCGACCCGGGTGAGGATGGTCTTGATGACATGGGGGCTGAGGTTCTGGCTTTCGTCGCAAATGATAAACTGGCGCGGGATGCTGCGGCCCCGGATGTAAGTCAGAGCCTCCATCTCGATCTTGCCGCTGGTGAGCAGATACTCGGTGGAGCCGTTGGGGCGGATATGCTCGTTGCAGAGATACTCCAGGTTGTCGTAAATGGGCTGCATCCAGGGTCTGATCTTGTCTTCCTTGTCGCCGGGGAGATAGCCCAGGTCGTTGCCCAGGGGCACGATGGGCCGGGTGATCAGCAGCCGGTTATATCTGCCGTTGTCCTCGTAGACCTTTTCCAGGCCCGCGGCCAGGGCCAGGATGGTCTTACCGGTGCCGGCCTTGCCCACCAGGGTGACGATCTTGAGGTGATCATCCAGCAGCAGGTCCAGGGCGAATTTCTGCTCCTTATTCAGGCCCTTGATGCCGTAAACCGTCTTGTTTTCATAAACCAGCTTGCTGAGTTTATGGTCGGCATATCTGGCCAGGGCCGAGACGGAGGGATTTTCCGGGAACTTGAGGATGCAGAATTGGTTGGGATAGAGATCATCCCGGCGGCAATCGAGACAGCCTTCCTGGTAAAACCGGTCGATTTCTTCCCGGGAGACATAGAGTTCCCGGACACCCTTGTATAATTTGTGATAATCGACCTTATCGCTGTAGAAATCCTCGGTGGCGATGCCCAGGACATCGGCCTTGATTCTCAGGTTCAAATCCTTGGTCACCAGCACGACCGGGGTATCGGCGCTATTCATCAAATAGTAGGCCAGGGCCAGGATTTTATTATCCACGCTAAGCAGATCGATCCCACCCGGCAGGTCGTGGGTCTGATGCCCGTTCAGTTCAATCTTGAGGGAGCCGCCACCCGGCAGGGCCACCCCTTCGGAGAGGTGCCCCACCAGCCTCAGGTCGTCCAGCTTTCTGGAGGCGTCCCGGGCGTTGCGGCCCACGTCATCGCCTCTTCTCTTGATACGGTCCAATTCCTCAATAACCGACAGCGGCAGGACAATGTCATTGTCTTCGAAGGAGAGCAGGGATTCCGGATCGTGCAACAGCACGTTGGTATCCAGGATATAGATTTTTTTCATACCGCCCTTCCGTGGTAGTACCTTCGGGTTCGCCGGCTTCAGGAAGAGAGAATGAACAACTCAGGTGCTGGACAAGATGAACGGGCAGGCAATCCACCGGTAGTTTCTCATAAAAAGAACCTTTTGAAAAGGACTTTCATTAAAGTCAGGAGAATATGCCTGAAATTTGAATGGGTTACAACTATAGTTAAAAGTGATTAGGGGATAGCAAGCCCCCTTTGCGGCTCTGACGACGGGGCGCTCAACCGCCGTCCAGGCCCGCCAGGCCCTAACCATCCGGCAATTTTTTTTTCAGGAGCGGGATCAACCGGACCCGCAGGTCGTCCCGAACCTGCCGGAAGGCGGCCATGATCTCCGCTTCGGCGCCGGCGGCCCGGGCCGGGTCCGGGAAGCCGACGTGCCTGACCTCGGTGTCTCCGGGGAAGAAGGGGCATTGTTGCTGGGCCTGATCGCACAGGGTGATTACCAGGTCGAAGGGTTCACCGGCCAGCTCAGCCACCGACTTGGCCCGCTGCTGGCGGATATCGATGCCCAGCTCGGCCATGACCTGGATGGCCCGGGGATCTACCCGACTGGGGCTGACGCCGGCGGAAAAAGCCTGGACCCGGCCGGCCAGATCATGGTTCACCAGACCCTCCGCCATCTGGCTGCGGCAGGCGTTCTCGGTGCAAAGAAACAGCACTTTCAGCATGGGCCTTGCTCCTTGCTGCCTGGCTGCGGTTCCGTGATTTCAGGCAATTTTCACGGCGGCAGAAATCGCGGCGCTCCAGTTCCTGCAACCACTCCTGAATCCGCTGATCGATCTGGTCGCGCACGGAGCGGAATTTGGCCAGCCTCTCCTCCCCGGAGCCCTGGACGGCCGCGGGATCGTCAAAGGGCCAGAATAACCTGGCGAGAACTCCGGGGAAGCATTTAGGACAGGTCTTCTCAGCCTCGGCGCAGACTATGATCAGATAATGAACAACGATTTTTCCCAGGAACTCGCCGACTCCTTTGGAGTGCTGCCCGGCTAGATCAAAGCCCTTTTCTGCCATGACTTGCCGCGTCAGCGGGTGGATTTCCTTGGGTTGATAGCCGGCGCTGAAGATTTCAAAGCGCTCTCCGGCGTATTTCCTCAAGAAAGCCTCGGCCATCTGGCTCCTGGCGGTGTTGCCCGTACAAAGGATCAAGACGTGGGGTTTTTCCATGGAGATTTGACCTCATCCTGTGGTGGTGGTTAACCCCTTATCACCGGCAGGTTAGCAAACCGTTAGATTAACATTGCACTTTGATGAATTTTGGTGCTCGGGTCCCGAGCCTGAGCCAATCAGCCGGTTAATTTCCTCCACGCCGGGCGCCTGGCCCACCCCCTGCGCTTTGCCGGTCCACCACGAGGAGCGGGGTCATCTCAGCCCCGAGGGTTTTACTGGCACGGCTGATCTTTCAGGCAGAAATAGGTGGGCCCGGAGGATATTGTAGAAAATTCGATTGAAATTAACCGCGATCTTGGCTATCTTTTTTTGAAAGATATCACTATGAAAGGCAAAAGACCCAATCATGGGCGGGGCACCGCCCTGGCCGCCAGCGTGGAATCCCAGGGGGTGCAGATCAAAGGCCGCCTCTGGGTGGAGAAGCAGGGCGAGACCTTCCTGAGCTGGGGCCGGGTGATCCTCCTGGAGAAGATCAGGGAAACCGGCTCCATCGCCGCGGCGGCCCGGGCCATGGAGATGGCCTACAGCCATGCCTGGACCCTGGTGGCGGCCATGAACCGTCTGGCCGGAGAAGAACTGGTGTCCCGGACCTTCGGCGGCCGCCATGGCGGGCGGGCCTGGCTGACCCCGGCGGGAGAAGCGGCGGTAGCCCAATTTTGGGAACTGGTGGCCAAATTTGATGAGTGGCTCGGCGGC
The DNA here is from genome assembly GCA_963797235.1 of uncultured delta proteobacterium. GTDB lineage: Bacteria > Desulfobacterota > Desulfobaccia > Desulfobaccales > 0-14-0-80-60-11 > JAPLJC01. The sequence continues at coordinate 8,139 of CAWCOX010000017.1, read as the reverse complement.
CGAACCGGGGAGGAATTTTACCCCTGCCTCTCGGATCCACTAACTCGCCCTCTAAATCCTCCGGCGCCAAAACCAGGAGCATAATCCATAAATCTGGAAATATTCTGTGTGGTTAGCTATGTATACCGCTATTTTATTATTTGAATATCCACCGGGCCAACCCGGCCAGGAGAAGGTATGCGCAGATTGGTCCTTTTGCTGTTGACCGCGACAACTCTCGGCCTCTGGGGTTCACCTGCCGCCGCGGCCGAGCAGCCCACCGTGGCCTACGGCGCCGGGTACCGCCAGTTCTCCCTGGCCACCGGCAGCCCCGGGGAATTGGGGATAGTGAAGGTCCTGGCCGAGACCTTCGGCAGGCAGGAAAACGCCACCATGACCTGGGTCAAAGCCGGCTCCGGCAAGTCCCTGGAACTCCTGCGGGCCAAGAAAGTGGACCTGATCATGGTGCACGCCCCCAAGGCGGAGCAGCTGGCGGTGCAGGAAGGCTGGGCTGCCAGGCGCACGATCATCGGCTCCAATGAATTGGTCATCGTCGGACCGCCCCAGGACCCGGCCAAGATCGCCGGGGCCAAAGACGTGCTGGAGGCTTACCGGAGAATCGCCGCGGCCAAGGCCAAATTTGTTTCCCGGGGGGACAATTCCGGCACCCATAAGAAGGAAATGGACCTCTGGACCCAGGCCAGGGTCATGCCCTGGGGGCAGTGGTACATCATCACCAAGGATTTCATGACCGCCACCTTGAAGCGGGCCAACCAGGAAGGGGGCTATTTCATGGTGGACAGCAGCACCTGGGCGGCGGAGAAGCAGGAGACGCCCAATCTTAAGGTCCTGTTTAAGGGCGACCCGAGGCTGGTCAACACCTACCACGCCTTGTGCCAGCCGGCCGGGGCCACCCCGGGCGCGGCCACCGCGGCCCGGTTCATCGATTTTGTGGCCTCCCCCCAGGGCCAGCAAATCATCCGAGATTACGGTAAGGACCGTTTCGGCGAGGGGCTCTACAATGACGCGGCCTACGCCCGGCAATATGCGGATTGAGGGTGGGATCTTACCACAGAGACACAGAGGGCACAGAGGTTCACAGAGAATTTTATTATTGCCTTTGGTAAGGCCAAAAATTATTGCCTCTGGGTCTCTCTGTGCTCTTGGTGTCTCTGTGGTGAATAATTCTGCTGACACCTTATGATGGGAGAATGAAAAATGAAAATGGGCCTGTTAGTAATTTTCTCGATAAGCATGGTGTTCATGGCCGGCGGCGCGTCCGCCGAAACCCGGATTAAGTGCGCCTCCACGACCAGCACCCAGAATTCCGGACTGTTTGAATATCTCCTGCCCATCTTTGCGAAACAGACCGGCATCCACGTGGACGTGGTGGCGGTGGGCACCGGTGCGGCCATCGAGATCGGCAAGCGGGGCGACGCCGACGTGCTCTTCTGCCATGCCAAGGAGCAGGAGTTGAAAGCGGTGCAGGATGGTTTCTTCGTGAACCGCCACGACGTCATGTATAATGATTTTGTGATTATCGGGCCGGACAAAGACCCCGTGAAGATCAAGGGCCTGAAGTCGGCGGTGGAGGCCTTCAAAAAGATCGCCGACGGCGGGCGGCCCCTTTGTCTCTCGCGGCGATAAATCCGGCACCAACACCAAGGAATTGGCCATCTGGAAGGCCGCGGGGATCGACCCCAAGGGCCAGAAGTGGTACCTGGAAGTGGGCCAGGGCATGGAAAAGACCCAGCGTATCGCCAATGAGAAGCAGGGTTATACTCTGACCGACCGGGGCACCTGGCTGGCCACCAAAGACAAAGATAAGCTGGAAATGGTGGTGGTGCTGGAAGGCGACCCGGTGCTGTTCAACCAGTACGGGGTCATGGCGGTCAATCCCGCCAAACACCCGCAGGTGAAATTTAAGGAAGCCATGCAGTTCGTCGACTGGCTGGTCTCGCCGGAGGGGCAGAAGGTGATCGGCGATTTTAAGGACAAAAACGGGAACCAGCTCTTCATTCCCAATGCCAAATAACCGGGGCGGAAAGGGGCAGGCTGGGGGTCGGCAAGCCGCGGCCTGCCCGGTTTAATCTATGCATTCCATCATCGCAGGTTTCGCCGCGGCTTTCCGGCTGATCATCGGCCTGGATCCCGAGTTGCTGCGGATTATCCTGTTATCCTTGCAGGTTTCGGGATCGGCCCTGCTGGCCGCCACCCTCCTGGGCCTGCCGGTGGGGGCCTGGCTGGCCTTGCGCCGGGTGCCCGGGCGGGGCCTGATGATCAGCCTGCTCAATACCGGCATGGGTCTGCCGCCGGTGGTGGTGGGGCTGTTCCTCTACCTGTTGCTCTCCCGCAGCGGCCCCCTGGGGTTCATCGGCCTCCTCTATACCCCCGCGGCCATGGTCGTCGCCCAGGGGATCCTGGCCTTTCCCATCGTGGCCTCGCTGTCCCAGGCGGCCATCGCCGGGGTGGACCCGATAATCAGGCAAGCGGCCGTAACCCTGGGCGCCACGCCCTTCCAGGAGAGCCTGGCTGTCGTCCGGGAGGCCAGGTATGCCATCGTGGCGGGCATCCTGGCCGGCCTGGGCCGGGTGATGGCCGAGGTGGGGGCCATCATCATCGTCGGCGGCAACATTGCCGGCTATACCCGGGTGATGACCACCACCATCGCCCTGGAGACCGACAAAGGCAACTTCGAGCTGGCCATCGCCCTGGGGATCATCCTGCTGGCCATATCTTTTGCGATCACCGTGGCGCTGCGCTTTTGCCAAAGGCTGGGGCGGTCGGGGACTTTGGTTACGCCATGAGCCTGGAACTGGAAATCGCCCGGCTGGTCAAGACCTACAACGGCAATCCCATCCTGCGGGAGTGCTCCACGGTCTTTGCCGGGGGGCGGACCTATGTCCTGCAGGGTCCCAACGGCAGCGGCAAATCCACCCTGTTCCGGCTCCTGGCCCTGTTGGAAAAGCCGGATGGCGGCCGGGTGGAGTATCGGGAGGACGGCCGGGTACTGCCCGCAGGCCTGGATTTGCGCCGGCGCCTCACCCTGGTGCTGCCCAAGACCGGCATCTTCAATACCACGGTTTTTCATAACGTCGCTTTTGGCTTACAGATCAGGGGCTTGGGCAAGTCTGCCATCCGGGAGCGGGTGGCGGCGGCCCTGAGGTCCGTGGGGCTGGCGCACAAGCACCAGGAGCGGGCCCTGGACCTCTCCAGCGGCGAGACCAAGCGCCTGGGGATCGCCCGGGCCATGGTGATCGAGCCGGAGGTCTTCCTGCTGGATGAGCCCACGGCCAACATCGACCCGGCCAATACCGCAATCATCGAAGAGATCATTTTGAACCTGAAGCGGCAGCGGCGGGCCACCCTGCTGGTCATCACCCACGATCCGGGCCAGGCGCAGCGTCTGGGCGATGAGCTGCTCCTGATGCAGGAAGGCAAGCTGGTCACGGCCTGAGCCGACCCGATTTCGATTTTCCGCAAGCCCTGTTCTTCTTGATAGCATGGGCGTCCGGCTGGCGTATTTTTTAGGGGCGCAGTGCGCACCCTACATGGCGGGCGAGACGCCCACCCCACCAACTCCGGCCTGAGCCGTGCCGCGGCTGGAGAGGGGACAGGCGGCGGTAACGGCCGCTCCACCTCTCCGGCTTCTATGCAGGGCTGGGAAAGAAAGGGGCGGTTTGAGAACCGCCCCGTTTATTTTGGAGAAAAAATGGGAAATGGGCGGTACCGCCCGGGCGGCTTGAGCCTTTTAAATAGCCCGAATTCTTTGGCCCAAGCCGAGTTGGTCAGGAAATTGTGGGGGTTTTCTGCAATTGCCCGGTGACAAGGGCGTCCAGCATGCTTAATTTAGTCGAGTTATGAGTCGCGGCACCATTTTGACAACGATTTGGTTTGAAATCCATTGCGGAGACCACCATGTCTAAATGGCTTATCAATCTAAACCACAGCTCCGCGGTCTTCGCGGTGCGTCATATGATGGTAAGTTGGGTCTGGGGCCAGTTCAACCGAATCACGGGCAGCCTCGATTTTGATCCGCTCGACGTTGCGGCCGGCTCGGTGGCGGTCGAAATCGACGCCGCCTCCATCCACACCGGCGTGGAAAAGCGGGACCTGCATCTGAAAAGCCCGGACTTTCTCGACGTGGAGAAATACCCGACGATCTCCTTCAAGAGCAGCCGGATAGAGCTGGACGGCCTGGACCAGGCCCTGGTGCACGGCGATCTGACCATACGCGGCGTCACCCGGCCGGTGATCCTGGGGGCCGGCTGGTCCGGGCCGGCGTATTTCGACGATGAAGGCAAGATTTGCACCAGCTACGGCTTCCGGAGCGAAACCACGATCAACCGCGAGGATTTCGGCATGACCTTTAATGCCGAGATGGAGCACGGCGGGTTCATGTCGGGCCGCCTGGTCCATCTCATTCTCAACCTCGAAGTCGATCTGGTGGGGGCGCAGAAACCATTTTAAAGCCGAATTATGCTGGCAGCCCGGCGGCGCCCGACCTAAAGCGGCGGTCAGAAATTCCGGCGGATAATCAGGGATGATGGGAATCGGTAGCCACAGTCTCAGAACCTGTCTGGTCCTCTTCACCTTCGCCCTCCTGGTGGCGGGCTGCACCAAGGTGGGGCCGGATTACGTCCGCCCCGAGACCGCGGTGTCGCAGACCTGGCTGGAGTCCGGCGATCAGCGGGTCAAGACGGAGCCGACGGAATACCGGGACTGGTGGAAGGCCTTCAAAGATCCCACCCTGGACCGCCTGATCGACTCGGCCTACCGGGAAAATCTGACCTTGCGTATTGCCGGGGTGCGGGTCCTGGCGGCCCGGGCCCAACTGGGCATAGCCACCGGCCAGCTCTATCCCCAGACCCAGCAGGCCACCGGTTCGGTGCTGAAGGAACGGGAAAGCGCCGGGACCCCGATCGCGGGTACGGGCGTGAGTTCCCCGAGATTCGGCGGCCTCAGTCTGTGGGAATCCCAGGTCGGCTTGACCGCCAGTTGGGAAATCGACTTCTGGGGGAAATTTCGCCGGGCCATCGAGTCTGCCGACGCGAATTTGCTGGCCAGCATAGCCAATTATGACAGCACCCTGGTGAGTCTCACCGGCAGCGTGGCGAATTTTTATATCACCCTCAGGACCGTGGAAAGGCGGTTGAGTATTGCTCGTAGCAATGTGGCAACCCAGCGGGAAAGTTTGGAGATCGCCCAGGCACGCTTTGAGGGTGGCACCACTTCCCAGCGCGACGTGGATCAGGCCAAGACCATCCTGACCAGCACCGAAGCGACGATTCCGCCCCTGAGAATCCAATTGCGCCAGGCCAAGGATGCGCTCTGTGTCTTTTTAGGCATGCCGCCCAATCTGCTGACCAACCAGTTGCAGGGCAAGCCCGGGGAGATCCCGGCGCCACCCGCCCGGGTGGTGGTGGGCATTCCGGTGGACCTGCTGCGCCGGCGGCCGGATATTCGCGTCGCGGAATACAACGCCATGGCCCAAGGCGCCCAAATCGGCGTGGCCAAGGGCGAGCTCTACCCGTCGCTGTCTCTGTTGGGGACTTTTGGGCTCCTGGCCAGTGATGTGGGAAAATCTTACCTGGCCAGCATGTTCAACTGGCGAGACCGCAGCGGCTCCATCGGCCCGTCTTTAACCTGGAATATCTTTAACTACGGGCAAATTACCAACAATGTCCGGTTCCAGGACGCCCAGTTCCAGGCACTGCTCATCACCTACCAGAACGCCGTGCTCAGCGCCCAACAGGATGTGGAGGATAATCTGAGCGGGTTCCTGCGCACCCAGGAACAGGCCGCCTCTCTGCAAGAGAGCGTCGTGGCCGCCCAGAGTTCTCTAAACCTGGCATTAATCCAATATCGGGAAGGGATTACCGACTTCACCACCGTGCTGACCGCCCAGCAGGCGCTCTTGAGTGCGGAGGATAGCCTGGCCAGCGCCAGGGGCAACATTTCCATGTTTCTGGTGGGAGTCTACCGGGCCCTGGGCGGGGGGTGGCAAATCCGGGAAGGCCAGGATTTTGTGCCGCTTGAGACCCGGAAGGCTATGGAGAAGCGCACCAATTGGGGAGGATTGCTGACTCCCGCAAGTGAGCCGCCGCCGACCCCGGAGCAGGAAAAAGAGAAGCGCCTGATCCGGGCTCCCGATTGGTAAGTGGTCTCAATCTGAATGTCGTTTTGGGGAGATGGTGAAATGACTGTTGCTGAGTCGTGGCTGCCCATTAACGGAAAACTGGCCGGCTGGGCCGGTCTCTGCGGGCTTCTAGTAATCATGGCCTGCGGTGAAAGGAACGTCTATGCGCCGCCGCCGCCTCCCCAGGTCATTGTGGCCCGGCCGACGCGCCAACCGGTCACCGCTTACCTGGAATTCACCGGGAACACGCAGGCCATCAATACTGTGCAACTCCGGGCCCGGGTGGAAGGCTACCTGGAGAAGGTCTTTTTTAAGGATGGCGACATTGTGAAGAAGGGGCAATTGCTCTTTCTGATACAGCAAAACACCTACCAGGCCCGTTTGCAGCAGGCCGAGTCGCAAATCCTGGCTCAAAAAGCCAACCTGGATCACGCCCAGATCGAATACGACCGCTTCTCCCGGCTGGTGAAACAGAAGGCCGCGGCCCAGACAGACGTGGATAACTGGCATTACCAACGGGATTCTTACAAGGCCGGAGTCACGGCCGCTGAAGCCCAGCGGGACCTGGCCAAGCTGGATCTGAGCTACACCAAGGTGGCCGCGCCCTTTGACGGCCGCATTGACCGCCGGCTGGTGGACCCGGGCAACCTGGTGGGTAATGGCACCGCCACCCTCTTGGCCAACGTCAACCAGATCGATCCCATCTATGCCTATTTCACCATCAATGAGTCTGACCTGCTGCGGGTCATGGGCCAGACAGGGCTTTCACCCGAGGCAGCGCAGAATATTAAAATTCCCCTTAATCTCGGCCTGGTGAACGAAGAAGGCTATCCACACCAGGGCTACTTCGATTTCGCCTCCATCACGGTCACCCCCACCACCGGGACCCAAAACCTTCGGGGCATTTTCCCGAATGCGGACGGCAAAATCCTGCCGGGGTTGTACGCCCGGCTTAGAGGGCCGATCGTCGGTTCGCAGCATGAGGCCCTGCTGGTGCCGGAAGTGGCCCTCGAGTATGACCAACAGGGCTCCTACGTCCTGGTGGTAGGTGAGAAGAACCTGGTGCAGCGCCGGGGCGTCGAAATGGGAGCAAGAGAAGGGAACCGTCGCGTAATTGCGAAAGGACTCACTGGGGATGAACGGGTGATCATCACTGGGCAACTACGGGCTTTTCCCGGCAAGCCGGTGACCCCGCTCACGGAGGAGGAGGCTAAACAGCACGAGGCCCAGGGCCCCCACGGCGGGTCCCAGGCTCCCAAGGGCAAACCGGAGAAATAGAGCCAATGATCTCGCGGTTTTTCATAGAGCGGCCCATCTTCGCCAATGTCATCGCCTTCGTCACCATCATCATTGGATTGGTTTGCTTTTATGTCCTGCCGGTGTCCCAGTATCCGCCCATCGTGCCACCCACCATTCAAGTCACCAGCCGCTATCCCGGGGCCAGCGCCGAGGTGGTGGCGGCCACCGTGGGCGTCCCCATCGAGCAGGCGGTCAATGGCGTGGAAGGCTCCATCTACATGTCTTCCACCAGCGGCAGTGACGGCAGTTACGCGCTGACCATTACCTTCGATGTGGGCACCGACCTCAACGCCGCGGTGGCTTTGGTGCAAAATCTGGTGGCCAGCGCCAATTCCCAGCTGCCCTTCGGTGTCCAGAACCAGGGAATCACAGTCAAAAAGGTCTCTACCGACATCCTGATGGTGGTCAGCCTCATGTCGGAAACGGACAAGTTTGACGAAGTCTTCCTTTCCAATTACGCGGTGATCAACCTGCAAAACCCGCTGGCCCGCCTGCCTGGAGTAGGCCAGATATTTGTCCGGGGCGCCGGCCCTTACAGCATGCGGGTTTGGCTGGATCCCAATAAATTACACAGTTACAGCTTAACCACCCTGGATGTAGTCAGCGCCATTCAGGGCCAGAATGTCCAGGTGGTGGCCGGGCAGATGGGTGGGCCGCCGGTGCCGCCCAGCCAGGCCTTCCAATTCACGGTCAACGCCCTGGGCCGGTTGTCCGACGTGAAA
>CAWCOX010000016.1:0-10646 GCA_963797235.1 uncultured delta proteobacterium | reverse complement strand
CAACCGCGTCCTCGTCTTGGGGTCGCGGCGAAGTGACTCACGGCCGGGGAGAGGTTTTAAATCTAATTTGAAATAGTAACCATTCTGTCCTGGTAAAGCCAGAAGGGAATTGGGGCTTCGGGTTCTTAGGAGGTCTGCGCCGACCAGGGGGATTTAATCAACTTCTTAGAATCCCCATGGATCCCCCTTTTTCAAAGGGGGACTTAATAACCGCGTCCTCGTCTTGGGGTGGCGGGAGAAGTCACTCACGGCCGGGGAGAGGTTTTAAATCTAATTTAGAATAATAACCATTCTGTCCTGGTAATGCCAGAAGGGAATTGGGGCTTCGGGTTTTTAGGAGGTCTGCGCCGACCAGGGGATTTAATCAACTTCTTCAAATCCCCCTAAATCCCCCTTTTTTCAAAGGGGGACTTAACAACCGCGTCCTCGTCTTGGGGTCGCGGCGAAGTGACTCACGGCCGGGGAGAGGTTTTAAATCTAATTTGAAATAGTAACCATTCTGTCCTGGTAAAGCCAGAAGGGAATTGGGGCTTCGGGTTCTTAGGAGGTCTGCGCCGACCAGGGGATTTAATCAACTTCTTCAAATCCCCCTAAATCCCCCTTTTTTCAAAGGGGGACTTAACAACCGCGTCCTCGTCTTGGGGTGGCGGGCGAAGTGACTCACGGCCGGGGAGAGGTTTTAAATCTAATCTAAAATAGTAACCATTCTGTCCTGGTAAAGCCAGAAGGGAATTGGGGCTTCGGGATATTGATCGCTTTTGATAAGATATTGGTCAGCCTGACCGGGCAGTTGGGGGGCAGGCGCCCTCGCCTGGTAAAGAACAGCCGAGGGCGGCTGTTCTCCATTAAAGATCCATAAAGACCCACGAAATCGCCGGAGAGGTCCGGCCCAAAGACAACCTTATGCACCCTATGGAAATTCGTCCGGAATGTCACGATTGCCTGCGGCGGCTGGTGGAGCTGACGGTGGCCCAGGCCACCGCGGACCCGGTATTGCAGGAGCAGGCGCGCCGGGCGTCCCTGGAGATCATGGCGCGGGAGTTCGGGCCGGAGGCCATTCCGGCCGGCATCGCCAACCAGTTTCATCACGCCATCATGACCGTTACCGGCAACCCCGATCCCTTCGCCATCCGGAAGGCGGCCGAAACCGCCTATCTGGGCCGCAGGTTCCGAGAAGTCGCCGCCGGCTATGGCGCTGACCTGGAGTCCCTCCTGAAACTGGCGGCGGTGGGCAATGCCATCGATTTTTTCCGGGACGAAGCCGAAGTGACCCGGGAACTCGCCTCCCGGGTGGAATTCGGCCTCTCGGACTTGGAGCGCGGCCGCCGCCAACTGGAGGGTCCGCCGGGCCTCCTCCTCTACCTGGCGGACAACGCCGGGGAGCAGTTCTTTGATGCGCCATTGGTGGCCCACCTCCGGCGCCGCGGCTGGCGGGTTAAGTACGTGGTCAAACCCGGGCCCATCCAGAACGACCTCACCCGGGAGGACCTGGAGGCCTCCGGCCTGGGGGCAGCCCTGGAACCGGTAGTCGACAGCGGAGCCCGCACCGTGGGCCTGGACCTGGACCGAGCCAGCCCGGCCTTTCTCAAACTGTGGGCGGCGGCGCAGTTCATCCTGGCCAAGGGCATGGGCCATTTTGAGACGCTGAGCCATTTGGCGGACCCCAGGCTCTATTTCCTGCTGCAGGCCAAATGCAACCCGGTGGCCCGGGCCCTGGGCGTGGCGCGGGGCAGCTTTGTGTTCTGCCGGACCCCGGCAATTTCCCTTGACACTGGCGAGCCAACCGGGTAGCATAAGCCAACTTACAGGCCCCCTCGGGGGTAAAAAGGGAAGACGGTGCAAGTCCGTCGCGGTCCCGCCGCTGTGATTGGGGACGAAACCGGCAAGGCCACTGGAGCGAGACTCCGGGAAGGCGCCGGCGGTAGGATGATCCAAGAGCCAGAAGACCTGCCTGTGAGAGGACGGACCCGGGCTGCGTGTTACAGTCCCCCGGCCACCTGAGGACCAAGTAAGACGGGTGCAATCCTCAATTCCCAATTTTTGGGAGTTGGGGTTTTTTGTTTTTTTGGGGAAATTTTGTCGCAAGGGCGGCTCGGGAGCCGCCCCTACAAAGGACTTTTTTCGACGGGGCCTGCGCCCCTCTCCTTATCTGTGGCGCCCTGGCGGACCTGGTCCTGGGGTTCGGCGCAAATCCCCCAGGACCGGGGCCGGCAGGATTTTTCTCTTGGTTGGCAGCCCTGGCGCCCCTCTTACATCCCCGGCTGAAAATGATTAAAATGTTAGCCGCGGGCTTTAGCTGGCGCTAAAACCTTTAAAGCGATTTAATCCTCAGAGGAGTGACGAAAATGCCGGAAATCAAAGTGAAAGGCATGAGTTGCGGACACTGCGCCGCGGCGGTGACCAAGGCGCTGCAAGGGCTGCCGGGGGTTTCCGAGGTCCAGGTGGACCTGGACGGCGGCAGGGTGACCTTTCAGAGCGCCGCACCGGTGCCCCAGGCAGACCTGGCCCGGGTGATCAAGGCCGCGGGCTACGAGGTGGTGGCCTAGCCGCAAAGTCGCAGGGGCGGTGCGCGCACCGCCCCTATAGTCACCTAATTGCTGCTTTGGCTTATCTGGCGGCCTCGACGTTTTGCCGAGGCCGCCAGAGGTTTTTCGGCGTGGCCGAATCTCAGGCCAAACCGCTATTTGTGGTGCGGCGCGCCACCCCCACCCCCGCCGCCACTGGGCGCTGGTGCCGAGGGATGAGGCGCCGGAGCCGGAGCAGAAGGATGAGGCGCCGGAGCCGGAGCTGAAGGCCGCGGGGCCGGCGCAGACATCCGCGGGGCCGGCGCCGGAGCGTGGAAAGACGGCGCCGGGGCCGAAGGCCGGACACTCGACGGCGCCCGCTGATACTGGCGAATCTGTTGGTGCATCTGCGGGGTCAATTCGTGGGTCGACGGTGGCGGCAGGGTCGTGCCCCTGGTTGGAGCCCGGAACTCCCGGGTGGGAGCCCGCGTCGCCCGTGCGGCCGGGGCCTGTTCATGGATGGGCGCCCGTGCGGCCGGGGCTTGTTCGTGGATGGGAGCCCGGGCGGCCGGAGCTTGTTCACGGACTGCGCCGCTCGGAGCCCGCGTCGGGGTCCTTAACTCGTGAGCTCCCGGAGCCCCGGTCGTCGCCCGCTCCCCTCCCGGAGCGGTTACCCCGCGGGGGGCAGAGGGGCCCCGGGGGGCGACCCTCACCCCGGTTGCAGCTTCACCTCTGGGACCGGCTACGCCCGGAGCCCCGCCTCTGGGGCCGGCTACGCCTGCAGTTCCGCGTCTGACAGCCGGCTGTGCCTGGGGCGTCACTCCCTTAGGAATCTGCTTGCTAAGGGCGGGGACGTTGCCTGGAGCCTTCATCACACCGGCTCGGGCCAACCGCCCTCCCGCCGTGGCCGGATTCGACACCCGCTGGGCTTGGAATCTGCCGCTTTCCCGCACCGAGTTCGGGATGGCGTCCCGGATCCAGGGGCTTCGGCCCTGCACCGTGGAAGAGGGCAGGCCGCCGCGGATGTTGCGAAAATTGTTTCGCCTGGCAAAGTTATTGATGTTATTGATGTTGACATTAGTCACCCTGGAAACGTAGGGGAAGGAAGGCCCGTAGCAATAAAAGGCGTTGTGGGCATAGCCTGGATAGTAATAGTCACTCAGAAACAGGCTGCTGGCGAACAGAAACGGCACGTAATCGTACGGCGCCAGGTAGCCGGTGTTGTAATAGGAGTAAGCCGGCTGATAAGGCTGGTCGAAGCCCGACAGAAAGTTGGCCGCCTGGGCGAAGACCCAAAAAGGGGCGCTCAAGAGGTCCGTTACCGGCTCGTCGGGATAGTACCCCGCGGCGGGGGCATAGGCCGGCTCCGGCACGTAATCGGCCGGCGGAATGGGAGCCCAGCCGACATAATCATCGTTGGTGCGCCAGGCCGCGGTGGAGGGATACCAGGTGGCGCCCGGGGACCAGACCCAGCCGTATTCCGTGGTGGGCATCCAGTTGCCCCAATGGTAGGTAGCCCAGCCCCAAGGCTCGCCGGTCTCAAAGACCCAGCCGTCGTCGGTCGGCACCCAGCGGCCGTCCACATAGGGCCGCCAGTTCTGGGTCACCCCCTGGGTGGGATACCACACCGGGCCGTAGTTGCCGTAATCCACCCAGGTGCCGTAAGCAGAGAGGGCGTCGTAAAACATGGCCACATCTTCCGAGGCGGCCCGGGCGGGGGTGGCCGGAGCGGCAATCAGGGCCAGGAGGAGCAGCAAGGCCAGGCCAGTTACTAGACCAGATTTTTTTCCAGAGAGTCTCATCTCCAAATCTCCTTTTCTGCGGCTCAAGTGAATTTCCGCTGGAATGACCTGACAATTCAGCCTTCCCTGGCGCAGGGTAACTATTTTGATATTTTGAAGATAATGACACTCTGGAGGGAATCAAGGTGAGAAGAAATTATTTAGAGAAGGAGGAACAAGTTTTCGGGTAGACGCGTCGCAGCAGGGAAGTCCGGGTGTCATCGAGGCGAAATCTTCCTGAAATCAAGCAATCTCCTGTCGTTCTCCATCGTGCCCTCGATCCCAAATCGGCAAAACCCGCGGCAATCCTGACACCTTCCCGGGTCCATTTTTTCAGTCCCAAACTGAAGGTAATCGTGGTACTATAATTTTATGAAGCAACAAGTGCACAAACGAGCCTTTTGCCGGCTCCGAGTGGAAATAGGCCAGGGTGGGTGCTTTCCCGAGGCTGGGATTGCCGGTGCCGAGTCGGGTCTAACCCACGTGTGCAACCGCTCCTAGACAGGGGCATCACCAGGTCAGAAAAGCGAAGGAGGATCAGCGTGTTTGACAAGATCTTGGTTCCGCTGGATGGCTCGGAGTTGGCCGGCAAGGTAATTCCTCAGGCCGAGGATTTGGCGAAAACCTTTAACGCGCAGTTGGTGCTGTTGACGGTGGGCTCCGCCGAGATCGGCGAGTCTTCTCCGGAGGCCTTTAAAAGCGAGGCGGCGGCCAGGCTGCCGGAGGCCAAATATTTGGCGGCCACCACCGCGGCGCTGCAGGCCAAAGGCTTAAAGGCCACCTGGGCCTATAAGCAAGGCGCACCGGCCCAGGGGATTATTGATTATGCCATAGAGCACCAGATAGATCTCATCGCCATGGCCTCGCATGGCGCCGGCGAGATCGCCTGGCTGCTGGGCAGCGTAGCCCAAAGGGTCGTCAGCCATGCCCCGGTCCCGGTTCTCTTGATTCGGGTAATGCAGCCGAAGCTGCCCGAGCATAAAGACGAACTCGATTATTTTTCCATGTAACCGGCCTTGGTGGCCCCAACCGGACCAACTTGAGGAATAAGAAAGCAGAGGAAGGGAAATAAATGAATGCTTTAACCTTAATCTTTGTGGCCTTATGCGTATTCGCTATTGCCTACCGGTTTTATGGCCTGTTCATCGCCAACCGGGTCCTGGAACTGAAGGTGGACCGGCTGACTCCGTCGGTAAAAATGGCCGACGGCATCGACTATGTCCAGACCAATAAATTTATCCTCTTTGGCCATCATTTCGCCGCTATCGCCGCGGCGGGGCCGCTCTTGGGACCGGTGTTGGCGGCCCAATACGGCTACTTGCCGGGAGCCCTGTGGATCATCATCGGGGCCGTAGTCGCCGGCGCGGTGCATGATATGGTGGTACTTTTCGCCTCAGTGCGCCACAAAGCGCAGAGCCTGGGGAAGATCGCCGAGAGTGAAATCGGCAAGACCGTGGGCAATGTGGCTTCGGTGGCCATTCTCTTCATTCTCATCCTCACCCTGGCGGGCCTCTCCTTGGCGGTGGTCAACGCCATGTTCTCCAGCCCCTGGGGCACCTTCACGGTCTTTTCCACCATTCCCATCGCCCTGTTGATGGGGCTTTATCTGCACGTCTGGCGGCCCGGCGACGTTCTGGGGACCAGCATCATCGGGGTCATTCTGCTGTTTGCGGCGGTCCTGGCCGGACCCTATGTCGTGGCGCATCCGGCCCTGGCCTCGCTGTTCACCCTGAGCAAGAATCAGATTGCCATCTTTATCCCGATCTACGGCTTTGTGGCTTCGGTGCTGCCGGTCTGGCTGCTCCTCTGCCCCCGGGATTATCTCTCCACTTACCTGAAGATCGGCACCATTACCGCCCTGGCTCTGGGAATTTTATTTGTCCGGCCGCAATTCATGATGGAGCCGATCACCAAATTTGTCCACGGCGGCGGCCCGATCTTTCCCGGGGCGGTCTTTCCCTTTGTCTTTATTATCATAGCCTGCGGGGCCTTATCCGGCTTCCACGCCATCATCGGCACCGGCACCACCCCCAAGATGATCAGCAATGAACGCGATATCCTGTTTGTGGGCTATGGCGCCATGCTGGTGGAAGGCTTCGTGGCCATCATGGCCCTGACCGCGGCCTGCGTCCTGATGCCGGCCGACTACTTCGCCATCAATGCGGCGCCCGCGGCCTTTGCCAAACTCGGTATGAGCACCGTGCACCTGCCCGAATTAGCCCGGCAGGTGGGCGAAACCGTACAAGGCCGGCCCGGCGGGGCGGTGTCTCTGGCGGTAGGCATGGCCTACATCTTCTCTTCCATCCCCTTCATGGACCACCTGATGGCTTACTGGTACCACTTTGCCATCATGTTCGAGGCGGTCTTTATCCTCACCGCGGTGGATACCGGCACCCGGGTCGGCCGCTTCTTCCTCCAGGAAATGATCGGCAAATTTATCCCCAAATTTCAGGAACGGCGCTGGATACCCGGCATCCTGATCACCAGCTTTCTCTTCGTGCTCTCCTGGGGCTATCTGGTGTATACCGGCGATATTGGCACTATCTGGCCGTTGTTCGGCATGAGCAACCAGCTCCTGGCCTCCAGCGGCCTGATCATCACCACCTGCATGATTATCCGGATGAACAAGGCCAAATACGCCTGGATCACCGCGGTGCCGGGGGTCTTCATGGCCTTTATCACCATGTGGGCCGGCTACGAGAATATCATGGCCTTTTTCCCCAAAGGGCTCTATCTGTTGGGCACCATGGCCATTATCATCATGGGGCTCATGGTGATCGTCTTCGTGGGGGCGTTTAGGAGATGGGCCGAGCTGCTCAAGGTGAAGACCACGGTGTGGGACGAGTCCGGCGACAAGGTTTTGGAGGTGGTCCCGGAATAGCGGTGATTTATTCATCATAACCGTCGGGGCGGCGCGCCGGCCGCCCCGACGCCACCACTGCTAACTCCCTAAAAATCCTCCAGCCCGTCCCGCAAAACCACTTTATGCCGTGTGCCTTTTCTGCTATTCAATCGGTGTACCGACACTACTGGGCTGCCGCTCGAAGGGAATTTTTATGACAACTTTTCTGGGATTGTTGCTTTTTGCTTATCTGCTGGGCTCCATCCCCTTCGGGTTGGTGGTGGCCCGGGCCCTGAAGGGGCCGGACCCCCGCGGCCTGGGCAGCGGCAACCCGGGGGCCGCCAACCTTTACCGCCAGTTGGGCCTCAAGGGCGGCGGCCTTACCCTGCTGGGCGATGCCCTCAAGGGCGCGGCTCCGGTGCTCCTGGCCCGGTTTTGGCTCATCCCGCCAGGGCCCTGGCACGAGGCGGCGGTGGCTTTGGTGGGGGCGGCCGCGGTCTTGGGGCATGTCTTTCCCCTGTACCTGGGTTTTAAGGGAGGCAAGGGGGTGGCCACCGCCCTGGGGGTGATGCTGGCCCTCTGCCCCCTGGCCGGGCTCAGCCTGGTGCTCATCTACCTGGCGGCGATTTACCGGACCCGCATCTTTTCCATCAGCGCCCTGATCGCCGCCTGGCTGAGCCCCGTGGCCATGGGTTGTTTTTCCGCCTCCAGGGCCGATCTCCTGCTGGCTGGGGCCCTGTCCGGGCTGATCCTGGTCTGCCATCGGGAAAACCTGAAACGGTTTTTCCGGGGAGAGGAGCCGCGGATTTAGGGGGCAAAGGGAAAAAGATTCACCACAGAGGCACAGAGAGCACAGAGAGTCACAGATAAATTAACCACCAAGAACACCAAGGGCACCAAGGTTCACCAAGAAAAAATCTTGGTGTTCTTGGTGTCTTGGTGGTTCATCTTTTCCTTTATCCTAACCCCGGATTTGTGTTAAATCTTGATTGCCAAAACCCAGACACCGGGAGAGAAAACATGCTGATCAAAGACTGGATGACCAAGGACCCCATCACCATCAGTGACGAAACCTCCATGATCAAGGCCATCCACATCATGAACGAGCACCGGTTCCGGCGCCTGCCGGTGGTGAGCCAGGGGAAGCTGGTGGGGCTGATCACCGACCGGGACCTGAAGGAGGCCTCACCCTCCAAGGCCACCACCCTGGATGTGCATGAACTCTACTATCTCCTGGCGGAGCTGCAGGTCAGCGAAATCATGAGCCGCAATCCCGTCGGCGTCTCCCAGGACGACACGGTGGAGCGGGCGGCGCAGATTATGCTGGAGCACACCATCTCGGGACTGCCGGTGGTGGATGCGGCCGGCAAGCTGGTGGGCATTATCACCCAGTCGGACATCTTCCGGGCCTTCATGCACATCAGCGGAATCCTCCAGGGCGGGGCGCAGTTCGGCCTGCGCCTGGAAGACCGGCCCGGCATCATCAAAGAGGCGGCGGACCTGATGCGGGACCGGGGCGGCCGGATGGTGAGCCTCCTGACTTACTACCGCAGCCCCGAGGAAAACCGCCGGGACGTCTATCTCCGGGTGAAGGGGCTCTCAGCCGAGGCGGTGGCGGAGATCAAGGCGGAACTGGAAAAGAGATTCGAAATCATTTACGTCATTCCGGAAGGGGCGGGGGTGCAGTAGGAAAAGATTCACCACAGAGGCACAAAGGACACAGAGATTCACAGAGAAAAATTCAAAAAGGCAGGATTGGCGAGCCAATCCTGCCTTTGATATTCTTGGTGTCCCTCTGTGCTCTCTGTGTCTCTGTGGTGAAAGATTTTTGCTTACATATGGTCGATCAACCCCTGCCCGAAGGCGGAGCAGGAGACTTCCTGGCTGCCGGGCAGCAGGCGGGCCAGGTCGTAGGTGGCGACCCCGGCCTGGATGGTGCGGGGCAGGGCCTGGTGGATGAGTTGGGCCGCCTCGTGCCAGCCCAGGTACTCCAGCAGCATGGTTCCGGAGAGAATGAGGGAGGTGGGGTTGACCTTATCCAGGCCGGCGTATTTGGGGGCGCTGCCGTGGGTGGCCTCGAAGATGGCGCAGTTGTCGCCGATATTGGCCCCCGGGGCCATCCCCAGGCCGCCCACCTGGGCCGCCAGGGCGTCGGAGATATAGTCGCCGTTGAGGTTCGGGGTGGCGATGACCTGATACTCCGCCGGCCGGAGCAGCACCTGCTGGAAGAGGTTGTCCGCCAGCCGGTCCTTCAGGAGCACCGTGCCCTCAGGCACGGTCCCGTGGTAGCGGGTGGCCAGTTCCCCTTCGTTGGTCACCCGGTCGCCGAATTCCGCGGCCACCTCGTAGCCCCAATTCTGGAAGGCCCCCTCGGTGTATTTCATGATGTTGCCCTTGTGCATCAGGGTGACGGAGGCCCGACTGTGCTCCACGGCGTATTTCAGGGCCATGCGGATCAGACGCTTGCTGCAGCGCTCGGTCATGGGCTTGATGCCGATGGCCGCAGTGGGGTCCAGGGAGCAGCCCAGTTCGGTGTTCAGAAAATGAATCAGCTTCTGGGCCTCGGGGCTGGTGGATGGCCACTCGATGCCGGCATAGACGTCTTCGGTGTTCTCCCGGAAGATCACCATGTCGATCAACTCCGGCGCCTTCATGGGGCTGGGCACCCCGGGGTAATAGCGCACCGGCCGGATGCAGGCGTAGAGGTCCAGGACCTGGCGCAGGGTGACGTTCAGGGAGCGAAAGCCGCCGCCGATGGGGGTGGTCAGCGGCCCCTTGAGGGCCACCCGGAATTCCCGCAGGGCCGTCAGGGACTCCACCGGTAAATAACTGCGGGTCCGCTTAAAGGCCTTTTCCCCGGCCAGGACCTCCTGCCAGACGATTTGCCGGGGCTTGCCGTAGGCCTTGGCCACCGCGGCGTCCAGCACCGGCCGGGTGGCGGCCCAGATATCGGCGCCGGTGCCGTCCCCTTCGATGAACATGATTATTGGGTTATCGGGGACCTGCAGTTCCCCGCCGGGAATCTGGGTAATCTTTTCACCGTGAGCCATAGTCTCACCTCTTTGAAAAATGTCCTAATATTTCAACCCATTTTTGCCGGCGGCGCAAGTCATTCATGCAGATTTACCACTGCGATTCAGGAGATTTACCTCCGGGCGGGTCAGGGAGGTTCCGATGGCCGCGCCCTCTCGCTCCTTGCTTCCCCTCCAATAGTACATATAAATAAGGCATATCGTCAGAGAAGATCAAAACCTAAAGAACCGGAGGCACCGAAAATGAGCGATAAAAAAGAGAAAATTTTCTGGAAATGCAGCAAGTGCGGCTTTAACGTGGTGGCGCCCACTCCACCCGAAGTCTGCCCGGAGTGCAAAGAGCCGTGCGAGTTTAAGAACGTCACCTGTTACTTGCCGGATTGCGGCGGGCCTGGCAACCCAGATACGCGCCTGTAGCCTAAGTGGCTGATGCCAAGGAAATCGAATAGAAGGAGCTGGCAGCTCCCCGGAGTTGGCCGAGAGCCTC
>CAWCOX010000015.1:0-3514 GCA_963797235.1 uncultured delta proteobacterium | reverse complement strand
CCCTCCCTAAAGAAGCCTAAGCACTGCCACTGGTTACCAACCCTTTAACGTTTGCATTTTGACAACAGTCTATATTGCAAGGGTTGGTTGAGCCGCGCCAGGCTCCAACTGTTTCCGGATGGGAGGAAAAAGATGCGCCTGACCAGAATATTGTTTTTCGTCCTGGTAATGCTGTTTTTCTGGGGGAGTAGCCGCATGGAAGCGGGGTCCCGGCGGACCGGGGCCCTGGGCGACCCGGAATTACAGCAACTCCGGGAGCAGGTATCGGGTTTCCAGGAGGACATCTCCGCCATTAATCTCCTGAACGGGCTGCACCTGACCCGGGAGCAGCTGGGCCAGGTACTGCAATTGGCCCGGGAGGCGCACCAGGCCCGGGAGGCCACCCTTAATTCAGCCGGGTTCAAGGACTCCCTGCGCCAGGCGGAAGCGGCCTTTGGCGCCCTGCGGACGGAGATTCAAAAAGGCGCTCCGGCGCGGGGGGAGATTCCGGCTCGAGCCGCGCAAATTGAGCACCGCCTTAAAGACCTCAGGGATCAGGCCAATCAGCAACTGAGCGGCCAATATCAGGCGCTTGAAGCTAAGCTCCGCACCGTGCTTTCACCCGAGCAACTCCAGGTGGCGCAGGATTTCAACCCCTGCCTGATCCCGCCCCTGGATTTGCGGAATCCGGTGCGGGCCGGGCAAGCCGACTCCAGCGAAGGGGCCATCAAACAGCTACGCCGGCTCATGCAGATACCCGAGGCTCGTTGGCAGGCCCGCAAGCAGGAGATAGTGCGCAGGGTGGTGGAAAAGCACAGCCAAAACCATTTCCGCCTGAGCGAGGCCGAGAAGCAGCAGGAGCAGACCCGGCTTCTAAACCTCGTAGAGCGGGTGCGCCGGATGTCCCAGGTGGACTTTGAAATGGGAAAAGAGAAACTGGCCGAGGAATTTACCCCCAGGGACCGCATGAAGGATCTGAGGACCGAGGTCGAACGCCGGGCTCCGCATGGACGGCAGGCGCAATTATCCCGCGTCGGCCGTTTTCTGCTGAGCGAGCGGGTCATCCCCATTTTGGAAGAGCGCCTGCGGGCCAACACCCTGGCCGCCAGGCAGTAAGGAAGCTAAACATGGATAATCTGAAGCAGACGGCCCAAAGCCGCCGGGCCTTTCTGTCTTGCCTGGCCCGTTGGGGAGTGAGCGCGGCCCTGGCGCCGAATGTGCTCCGGGCCTTAGAATCTTTGGCGCCGGAAGCCGGGGGCCAGGCCTGGGCCGCGCCCTTCCCGGTACAACCGGGTCCGGTGCCGGCCCGCTATTGGCAGCGCCGGGAGGGCGGCAAGGTCGAGTGCCTCTTGTGTCCCCGACGGGAGGTCCTGAGTCCCGGCGAGCTGGGGGTCTGCCGGGTGCGCCAGAACATCCGGGGGGCGCTGATGACCCATGCCTACGGCAAGCCCTGCGTCCTCAACGTCGACCCGGTGGCCCAAAATCCCCTGAACCACTTCCATCCGGAAATGCAGGTCCTGGCCATCGCCCACGCCGGCTGCAACCTGGGCTGCCTCTACTGCCAGAACTGGGAGTTTTCCCAGAAATGCCCCACCCAGACCCGGAACATTGTGCCCTTCGACTTCCAAAGCATAGGCCAGCGCCTCCAGAGCCAGAGACTGGGAGGCATCAGCTTCACCTATACCGAGGCCGACTGCGCCCCGGAGTTTACCGCGGATTTCGCCCAGTTCTGCGGCCAACTGGGCCTCAAACGCACCCTGTGTACCGCGGGCTATATGGAGCCGCAACCCCTGAAAGAATTGCTGCCGCACATCGACGCCGTAACCATCACCTACAAGGGGGCCAGCGAGGAGTTCTACCAGCGCATCATCCTCGGCACCCTGAAGCCGGTCCTGGACGCCATGGTTCTGGTGAAATCCCAGGGCAAGTGGCTGGAAGTGGCCACCCTCATCGTCCCGACCTTGAATGACCGCCGGGAATCATTGACCCAAATGGCCCGCTGGATGCGCAATAATCTGGGGGCCGAAACGCCCTGGCACCTGGAACGCTTTGAGCCCGCCTATAAACTAAAGAACTTGCCCACCACCTCCCAGGCCACCCTCGAGATGGCCCGGCAGATCGGCCTGGACGCGGGGCTCAAGTTCGTATATGTCTCCAACCTGGCCCCCCACCCCGGCAACCACACCTACTGCCCGGCCTGCGGGCGCATCGTGGTGAAGCGCCTCGGGTTCAAAGTGCTTCAGAACCTCATCGCCGGCGGTTGCTGCCCTTATTGCCGGACCAGGATTCCCGGCGTTTGGACCTGAAAACGGTTTGCAGGTTGGGGTAAAAAAAAACCTTACCTGGAGGTAAGGGTTTAGCTGGTGGAGGGGCGGTTTAGCGCCCCGCCTTGACGGCTCAGGCCTCCCTGACCGGCAGGGCGAAATAGAAGGCGGCGCCTTCGCCTGGCTGCCCTTCGGCCCAAGTGCGGCCGCCGTGGCGCAGCAGGATACGCTGCACGATGGCCAGGCCGACGCCGGTCCCTTCGAACTCGCCCTGTTTGTGCAGCCGCTGAAAGACCCCGAACAATTTCTCCTGATAGCGCATGTCGAAGCCGACTCCGTTGTCTTTGACCCAGTAGACGTTCTCGCCGTCGGCGCGCCGGCCTCCCACTTCGATGGCGGCGTCCTCTCTGAACTTAGTGAACTTGAAGGCATTGCTCAGCAGATTTACCAACACCTGGCGCATCAGGGAAGGATCGCCACAAGCCGGGGGCAGGTCGTGAATGGTCAGTTCCACCCGGCGCCCCGGGTCCTCGTCCTTGATCTCCTTGAAGACCTTGGCGCTCATCGCCGCCAGGTCGAGCCGGGTCTTCCTGATCTCCCGGCGGCCCAGGCGGGAGAGGGCTAACAGGTCTTCGATGAGTTGGCCCATGTAGCCGGTGTTGTGGCGGACCACCTCCAGCAGGCGCAAGGCTTCGGGGTCGAGCCTGGCGGTGTGCTCGGCCAGCAGCATTTTGGAGAAGCCGTCGATGGCCCGGATGGGGGCCTTGAGGTCGTGAGACACGGAGTAGGAGAAGGCCTCCATCTCCCGGTTAGCCGCCTCCAATTGGGCGGTGCGTTCCCTGACCCGCTGCTCGAGTTCGTCATTGAGCCGGCGGATCTCCTCTTCCGCCCGTTGGCGTTCGGTGACATCCCGGGCGGCGGCAAAGACCCCCTGCACCTCCCCGGCCTCGTTTTTATAAATGGCGGCGTTGTACAACACGTCCATTACCTGCCCGGAAGTATGGCGCAGCGCCAGGGGATAATCGCGGACAAAACCTTGGGCCAACACCTGTTGATAGCCTTCCCTGGCCTTGTCGGGTTCGGTGAAGTAGTCGGAGAAATCGCTGCCGATGAGACGGAACCGGGAAATGCCGGTTGCCGCTTCGGTGGCCCGGTTGACGTCGGTGATCTTGCCCGCCGGGCTGATGGTGACCAGGGGATCCAGGCTCACTTCAATCAGGCTGCGGGCGTAGGCCAAAACCATCCGGATCTCTGCTTCGGCTTGCCGGCGC
>CAWCOX010000014.1:0-5356 GCA_963797235.1 uncultured delta proteobacterium | reverse complement strand
ACAAGATCCGGGTGCGCCCCCAGGTAATCAGGCAGGAGCCTTCGGCAAAATCGAGATACCCCGGGGTGATGTCGACCTCCCGGAGCCGGTTCGGGCCACGCCCGCCGCGGCGCTGCATCTTTGCTATCCTCTGATCGGGGACCGGAGACGGGAGACCGGAGAAATCCTGTGCTCCGGTCTCCCGTCCTCCGTCTCCCGTCTAATTAATCCTTAAGCGATTGGCGCAGGGTGTCGATGACCAGCTTAAAGGTGTCGTTGAAGGAGGCCGGGGAGACCCGGCCCACCTCGATGAATTTGACCACGATCTCCTTGGCCGCCTTCAGGATCAGTTCATCCCGGGGCGACATCGGGGTCGGCGCGGTGCGCTCCTGGCCCATGGTTAGACTCCCTTTTGCCGCATTTTTTTGCTATATAAAAGCTATCAGCTTGCAGCGGTCAGCTTGCAGACCGAAAAAATAAAAAATTAGTGAATCTATCAAATTTTGGCCTTTAACCCATAAACTCTTGGCAAAGTACTAATTTGGTTTAATTGCCTTAGCTGAAGGCTGACCGCCGTCGGCTGACCGCTAATAAAATGGCCCCGCGGGCCAGAAGAAGGCCATCTTGATGGCCGGCGGGGCGGGTAAGAAGAACCGGGTCACAGCCCTCCTTAAAGGAAAATGATAAACCAGTGACTGCGTCAAGGCAAGGGGATTTACCGCGGGCCATCCGGATTCTGGCCCCCCAGGTGGCGGCCCAGATCGCCGCCGGCGAGGTCATCCTGCGCCCCGCCGCGGTGGTCAAGGAGTTGGTGGAAAACTCTCTGGACGCGGCCGCCCGGGTGGTGACCGTGGAGATCGAGGAAGGGGGCCGCCGCCGCCTCCGGGTCGCCGACGACGGCTGGGGCATGAGCCCGGAGGAGGCCGAACTCAGCCTGCAGCGCCACGCCACCAGCAAGCTGAGGGACGAGGCCGATCTCCTGGACATCCACACCCTGGGGTTCCGAGGCGAGGCCCTGCCCAGCATCGCCGCGGTGAGCCGCCTCACCCTGATCACCTGCCCGCCGGGGGGCGCCGGCTACCGCCTGGTGGTGGTGGCCGGGGAGCTCCAGGAGTCCTCTCCCTGGGCCGCGGCTCCGGGGACTTCGGTTTCGGCCGCCGACCTCTTTTTCAACACCCCGGCCCGGCGCAAATTCCTGAAGAGCAAAGACGCCGAGCAGGCCCACATCGTCGAGACCATGCGCCACCTGGCCCTGGGCTACCCGGAGGTCCATTTCACCCTGAAGACCCCGACCCGGATCTTGCTGAGCGCCCCGGCGGCCCAGGATCTGGCGGCCCGGGTGGCCACCCTCCACGGCCCCGAACTGGCGGCCCGGCTGCTGCCGGTGGCCATGGTTGCCGGCCCCTGGCAGGTGACCGGCCTGATCAGCGACCCGGAGTTCTCCCTGGCCAGCTCCCGCTTCCAGGTCTTCCTGGTGAACCGCCGGGTGGTGGCCGACCGGGTCCTGGGCGCGGTGCTGAAAGCGACCTTTGCCGGCCTCCTGCCCCGGGGCCGCCACCCCGTGGCGGTGCTGCACCTGTCGCTCCCGGCCCCGGACCTGGACGTCAACGTCCATCCCGCCAAGGCCGAGGTGCGCTTCCAGGATCCGGGCCGGGTCTACAGCTTTCTGCTGGCGGCCCTGCGCCAGGCCCTGGGGCCGCTCGCCGGCAGCGGGCCCCCCGGCTATACCGTCAGCCTCCACCCCGAGGCCCCGCCCCGGGTCGAGGAGACCTCGCTGCTGGGGCCGGTACCCTCCCCGACCTGGCCCACGCTGCCGCCCTGGCCTCGGGGTGCCCCCAGCCCGGCGGCGGCCCCGCTTTTGCCCCCCCGGGCCTGGCGCTTCCAGGATTTAGCCGTGATCGGCCAGCTCAAAAACACTTACATCCTGGCCCAGGCCCCCGAAGGCCTGGTGCTCATCGACCAGCACGCCGCCCATGAGCGCGTCCTCTATGAGTCCCTCAAGGCCACCGAGCCCGCCGCGGCCCGGCAGGCCTTGCTCTTTCCCCGGGTGGTGGAGGTGCCAATCGTCCAGGCCGATTGGGTCCGGGAGCATCTGGAGGTTCTGGCCCAGACGGGCCTGGAGCTCTCCCACTTCGGCGGCGCCAGCTTTCTCATCAGTGCGACGCCGGCCTTTCTGGCGGGCGCCGACCTGGAGGCGGTGGTGGCCGAGGCCGTGGAGGTTTTGTCCCCTTTGCCAGGCGGCGCCTCCCCCCAGACGGTGCAGGAGGCGGCCCGGCAGTTTATGGCCTGCCGGGGGGCCATCAAGGCGGGCGAGGCCCTGAAAGAGGAGGCCATCCGGGCCCTGCTGGTCCAGCTGGATGAGATTCCGGTCTCCTCCCACTGCCCCCACGGCCGGCCCCTGTGGCGGCTCATTCCGTTGGGCGAGATCCACCAGAGCTTCCGCCGACCTAAATGAAAGGGGCAAAAGGTAAAAGGCGAAGAGGGGAAAAGGGCAAAACCCCTTTTCTTTTTAACCTTTTCCCCTTTTAACCTTTTTCCCTTTTACCCCAAGTCATCGAAAACCGGATATAATCTCTTTAATGGCAGGATCGTTAAACAATAAGGTCGCAGTATTAGTAGGCCCTACGGCGGTGGGCAAGACCGGCGCGGCGCTGGAACTGGCCGAGCGGCTGCAGGCGGAAATCGTCAACGCCGACTCCCTCCAGGTCTACCGGGAGTTGGAGATCGGCACCGCCAAGCCCACGCCGGCTGGAAGAGCCCGGACACCTCACCACCTGATCGACGTGGCCGCGCCCACAGAAATCTACGACGCCGATCGTTACGGCGTCGAGGGCAGGAAGGTGCTGGCCGGCCTGCATCGACGGGGCGTGCCGCCCCTGGTGGTGGGCGGCACCGGCCTCTACCTCAAGGCCCTGCTCCACGGCCTGTTCGAAGAGGGCGCGCCCAACCCGTTGATTCGGGCGCGCCTGCGCCGGGATTTACAAGACTTGGGGCTGCCCCGGCTGCACCAGCGCCTGGCCGCCCTGGACCCGGCCACCGCCGGCCGCCTCCACCCCCACGACACCTACCGCATCCTCCGGGCCCTGGAGGTGGTGGAGGCCACCGGCCGATCCCTGGCGGAACTCTTCGCGGCGCACCGTTTCCGGGATTGCCCCTTTCGGGTTCTGAAGCTGGGTCTGACGCGGCCGAGGGCTGAGTTAAATGAGCGGATCGAGCTGCGAGTGGAGGCCATGTTGGCCGCAGGCTTGCTTCAGGAAGTGGAAGGACTGCTCCGGCGCTACCCCTCTGATCTCAAACCCCTGCAGTCTCTGGGCTACCGGCACCTGATCAACTTCCTGCAGGGCAGGTGGTCCTGGGAGGAGGCCATCGAGCTTTGCAAGCGGGACACCCGGCGCTACGCCAAACGCCAGCTCACCTGGTTCAAAGCCGACCCCGAGGTCAGGTGGTTTCACCCCGGCCAGATCGACGCCCTGGCCGCGGCCCTGGAGGAGTTCTTTGGGGGCTATTGATGCCGCCGTCAGCAGAGGAGATTGGGCCGACCTTTAACGCTGAAGGTCGCGGCGGCCCGGTTCTTGGGTTGCTTCACCCGGCTGCCCAAGTCATCGGCCAGGAGCAGGATCGTCTCGGCCTGGCCCTGCAGATTCTCCAGCAGGGTGGGCTGGCAAAACCAGAGGCCGGCGGCGCCGCGGCAGTTGCGGATGGGCAGCTCAAAGCTCAGACTGATCTCCCCGGCCGCCACCTGGGCTAATTTATCCACGGCCCATTTCTGCTTCTCGCTTTCCACCAACAGTTCGACAAAGTCCCGCCCCAGGACTTCGTGGCGCTGCCAGCCGGTGAGCAGTTCGGCTCCCCGGTTAAACTCCAGGATGGTGCGGTCCAGGTCGAAAAGCAGTATCACCTTCTTGGTGCGCTGGACCAAGTGGGGCCACAGATCTTTTTCGGGGGTCCAGGATTCCCGGGCCGGCGCCGCCTTGGAGTCCACGCCCCCCAAAATGTGGGCCACCGCCGCCGCCAGGCGGGAGAGCTGGTTCTTGGGGATCCAATCCGCCGCGCCTTGCTTCAACCCGGCCTCGGCCAGCTCCGGGCTCATGGCCCCGGACACGAAAATGAAAGGAGTTTCCGGGCAGTTCTCCTGGGCCAGGGCCAGGGCCGTCAGGCCGTCGAAGGCCGGCAGGCGGTAATCCGCCAGGATCAAACTCGGACGGAATTCTTCCAGGGCCTGCAAGAACTCCTCCCTGGTCACCACCAGCCGTAAACTGAGGGGGACTTTTAACTTTTCGAGCTCGTACTCGATGAGTTCCGCATCGAAAGCGCCATCTTCCAGAATGAGGACCTTCATGCCCTGATCCATGATAACCACCCTTCCGGTTGACGATGAAGAGTTAGCCGTCCTGGCTCAGGCTCATCAGCAATCTTGGAGGGCCCCGATCCATGCGGGGGGTAGGGTAGGCGGCAGCTTGGCCAGTTTGTCCTAAAATTAAGACTAATTTTTGCTGATTCAAGTAAAAATAACTATATTCCAGAATTATAATAAAAAGTAAAGAAAATATTTTTTATTTTTCAGATCCGCAAGAATCTATGATTACTCAGAAAAACGTGGGCGCCTGGGTGGTCTGGCCGGGAAGGCCACCGGGCCGGCCCTGGAAATTCTTGGAGTCAAGACCATGGCCAGTAAGCCGCTCCTGATCCTGGGGCTTTTCCTGGTGCTGGGGGCAGCCGCTTCGACTCCCTGCCTCTCCCAAAAACCACCAACTTCGCCGGATTTCGCCGCGGCCCGGCGGGACATGGTAACCAGCCAGCTTCAAGACCGGGGCATTACCGATCCCCGGGTCTTGGCGGCCCTGGGCCGGGTCCCGAGGCACCGCTTTGTGCCGGCCAACCTGGCGCCCCTGGCCTACGGGGACTTCCCCCTGCCCATCGGCCAGGACCAGACCATCTCCCAGCCCTACATCGTCGCCCTGATGAGCCAGTGGGCCGAGGTGCGTCCCGGGGAGAAAGTGCTGGAGGTAGGGACCGGTTCCGGCTACCAGGCCGCGGTCCTGGCGGAACTCACGGACCAGGTCTTTAGCGTCGAGATCAAGCCGGAGCTGGCCCGGGCCGCCAGAGCCCTGCTTTCGGAGTTGGGATATGCGCAGGTGCAGGTGCGGACCGGGGACGGCTACCAGGGCTGGCCCGAGGCCGCGCCCTTTGACGCCATCCTGGTCACGGCCGCGGCGCCTAAGGTGCCGCCGGCCCTGACCGCGCAGCTCAAGGAGGGCGGCCGGCTGGTCATCCCGCTGGGCGCGCCGGGCGGGGAGCAGACCTTGGTGCGGCTGCGCAAGGTGCAGGGGGTATTAAAGGAGGAGGAGAGCCTGCCGGTGCGCTTCGTACCGCTGGT
>CAWCOX010000013.1:0-191244 GCA_963797235.1 uncultured delta proteobacterium | reverse complement strand
TGGGCAGGGTCTTGCGGAACAGATCATCGTCTGCCTCATCTCTGGACTGAGGCAGACATGAGAAGTCAATCCAGTAGAAAGCATCTCCATGTGCTGCCGCATGCTGCTTGACAGGGCAGATGTTGCCCCTCTGGATCTGGGTGCGTAACCGAGAGCCAACGGTGGGATACAAAGAATCTTTGGCCTTTAGGGTTCTTTGTCCAGTTTGGAGCGCTCGAAAGGGGGAAAATTGCTTACAAGCCAGGAGCGCACTGGCAGGGACGAAATATATGTCGGTCGCCGCGTCCACAAAGCGTGCATCATCTTGTTCTTGTCTAACTCGTTGCTTTTGTTCTGCGATGAAACTATCAATATCGAAGGGTCTAAAGTTGTTCTCAACTCTCAACTCTTTCTTGGTGAGAATGACTCTGTTCACGACTGTCTGGTTATTCACAGTGAATGTGACACTGCACTCCCCCTGCACACGTTCTTTCACATCATAAAACAACTCAAGATTAGGTTGCCGTCCGACCAAGATTCTCCTTGTAAATCGACGTTGGTTGACGAAGAACTCAAGGTCTTGGAACTCTCCATCCAATGAATAGCAGATAAACCCTATCACAAGATTACGCCATGCGTCGTCTTCAACTTTCGTTGAAATCTGTAATCTCGTCAAGGATTTGTGAACTAATCCGAATAGCCTGTTGATAACCCTGTTGACGGCTTCCTTCTGCTCTTCGCTTGGGGAACTCTTGCCCTCAAGTGCGGCAAGGAATATTTCTTTACTGAAAGTGGGCGGAAGCGCTTCCTCGAGATCAGTTTCTATCTCTTTGGCTATTGAAATAGCGTCAGTGTAAGTCAAGCCTAATAAACGTATCAATCCCCTGATTATGTCGCTGTCCATCGAGGAGGTCGTAAGGTCTGCGCCTTTAACCGAGGCTTGGAATTGCCGTACGGCAGACTCTCCAGTAGATGCCGAAATAATTTCTTGGGTCTTTCCTTGATGAGGTGTTAGTTTACCTAATAGATGTTTCAACCAATTCATATCTCTCCTTCTTAACTTGTTGTGAGCCCGAAAATAATTAAATTAAACCGAATATAAGATGCGGAAATTCGGTTTTCTGTCCGTATATGGCGTTCAGTTCTATTGATAATATCCCTCAACTTCCCGATAATGGTGGAGCTTCACCAAGCCAATTTATGCACTTAATTTTCTTTCTTAGATTACCCGCAACTGTCGCCGCCTCCCCCAAAGCCCGCAGCAGCTTAGTAAGCAGCTCGTTCACCGGCGTCGCCACCCCCAGGGCCCGGCCCCGGGCCGCCACCTGGCCGTTCAAGGCCTCGATCTCCGTGGGCCGGCCCGCCAGGACATCCTGGAGCATGGAAGAGCGGTTGGCCGCGGTGGCGTCGCACACCTGGCGCAGGCGCGCCTCCGGGTTCACGGCCAGGTCCAGGCCCGCTTCCTTCGCCACCGCCAGGGCCTCGGCCGCCGCGGCCACCGCCAGGGCCCAGGCCTCCGGCACCTCCGGCAGCGCCCCGTTGGGCACCCGCAGCAAAGCCGTCAACGGGTTGATCCCCACGTTGATCAGGAGCTTTTCCCACAAGGCGGCCTCGACGTCCGCCGCTTCCCGGCATTCCAGACCGGCCCGGCGCAGCGCCGCCACCACCCCGGAGAGCTCCGCCTTCGATGCCTGCGAGCCGGCCGGGATGCCAATAGTGATGGCCCCCCGGCCGGCCAGGACAATGTCGCCTTCCGCCAGCCGGGTGACGCCCAACAAGGCGACGCCCGCCAGCAGCCGCTCAGGCCCTACCTGCGCCGCGATGATTTCCACGTTCCCCAGGCCGTTTTGCAGGGTGAGGGCCAGCCCGCCGGCCGCCAGTAGCCGCGGCAAATCCCGGGCCGCGGCCCTGGTCTGGTGGGCCTTGACGGCCACGATGGCCAGGTCCGCCGGGCCGACTTCATGAGGCAGGCCGATGGGGACCGCGATCTGCCGGTCGCCGCCTTCCGGCGTGTGGAGGCGCAGGCCCCGCCGGCGCAGCCGCGCCACCCGGTCGGGCCGGTAATCCACCAGCCGGGCGTCCTCTCCGGCCTCAACCAGCAGGGCCACCAGCAGACAGCCCAGGGCCCCGGGTCCGATGATGGCGATTTTCATGGTTTTACTGATGCAAAGGGGATAATTTTTATTGTTGACATAAAGGTCTTTGAGATTCTTTATCTTTTAGACGATTTATAGTAATATTTCCATATAGAAATTCAGCAAAAGAGGTTGGTGATGGCGACTCCCCTAAAAATGGCCCGGCAGTTTGATGCGGAATTGGAACATCTCAAGCAGGATCTGTTGCGGATGGCGGGATTAGCCGAAACTGCCGTGAATAAAAGTATGATCTCGGTGACCAACCGTAACTCCGATCTGGCCCGGGAAGTGATCATCGAAGACATTGCCCTGAACCGCATGGAGTTGGCCATTGAAGAACAGGCCTTCAGGCTGCTGGCCTTGCGCCAGCCCCTGGCCACCGACCTGCGCCTGACCACCGCGGCCATGCGCATCGCCACCGAACTGGAGCGCATCGGCGACCAGGCGGTGAATATCGCCGAACGGGCCCTGGAGCTCAACAGCAGCCCGCCCCTGCAACTGCCCATCGATCTCAAGGTCATGGCCGACATGGCCCTGGGTATGGTGAACACCAGCATCGACGCCTTCGTCCACCAGGACCCCAAGCTGGCCATCAAGGTGTGTCAGCGGGACGTGGAAGTGGACCTGCTGGATGATGAATACGTCCAGAAGATCCTGGGGTGCATGATCAAGGAGTCCCGCTGGGTGACGCGGCTGCACCACTTTCTGATTATCGTGCGGAATCTGGAACGCATCGCCGACCTGGCCACCAATATCGCCGAAGACATCGTCTTCATCGTGGAGGGCCGGGTAATCAAGCATCAGTGTGAAGAGTGGATGCTCGTTTCGACCCCGACCTGACCTGGGCCTGGGCCAGTTTTTCCTCCAACAACTGCACTTCCTTGTCCAGCCGCTGATTGGTCTTGCGCTCCCGTTCCAGGGTCTGCAAGGCATGCACCACGGAGGCATGGCTCCGCTGAAAGAGCCTTCCTAAATCGGCCACGGTCTTTTGGGTATAGAGGCGGCCGAAATAGAAGCCCAGTTGCCGGGCCCGCACCAGCCGTTTCTGGCGGCAACGCCCCAGGAGCTCCACCAGACTCACCCCATAATAATCGCAGACAATCTTCTGGATCTCCGGGATGCTCAACCGGGTAGCCACCGCCTGCATATCCTGCAGCACCTCCTGGGCCATGCGCAGGCTGAAGGGCTGATTCAGCAAGGCGGACCGGGCCAACAGGCAATCCAGGGCGCTCTCCAGGCGGCGGACGTCTTCGCTGACATATTCCGCCAGGTATTCCAGGATTTTCACGGAGACTTGCACCCCACGGCTCTCGGCCTTGTTGGTCAGGATGCTCACCCGGGTGGGGAAGTCCGGCGGGCCGATGGGGGTGATGACCCCGCCGGTGAACCGGGACCGCAGTTCCCGGGAAAGGTGGCTGATTTCCCCGGGAAGATAGCAACTGGTGAGGACCAGACGTTTGCGGCTGTCCAGGAGGGTGTCCAGGGTATAGCAGACTTCCGCCTGGATTTTATCCTTGCCGCTCAGAAATTGGACTTCCTCCAGGAGCAGGATGTCGCACTCGGTCCGGAAGCGCTCTTTAAAATCGGCCATGCGGCCGTTCTTCAAGGCCCCCACCATCTGGTTGGCGAAATTTTCGGCGCTGAGGTAAAGGACTCTGCCCCGAGGGGCCATGCCGGTGACGAAGTTGCCCACTGCCTGGGACAGGTGGCTTTTGCCCAGGCCGGGGCTGGAGGTGATGAACAGCAGGCGGTTAAAAAAGGTGTCGTTGCGGGCCAGGGCCTGGGAAGCCTGGTAGGCCAGGCGATTGGAAGCGCCCACCACAAAGTTGTCGAAGGTGAAGGACTGGTTCAGACCACCTCTGGCTGCCCCTGGGGCCATCCGGGGCAGGACCGGCTGGAGCGGCGCCGGCAGGGAAGCCGGCCGGGCCGGGGCGGCGAGCAATTTCAACTGCACCGAAGGCGGCGCCTGTCCCAGGTTTTGCAGGGCCTGCCGGATTAACGGCAGATAGTGGGCCTGGACCCAGCGCAGGGAAAAGGGATTGGGGCAGGCCAGCCAGAGCTCGCCCCCGGGTCCCTGTTCCACCTGGAGTGGTTCAATCCACAGGTGAAAAGTGGCGGAGGGCATCTCATCCTTGATTACCTCTTTGACCGCTTCCCAAAGGTGTGCCATATTCCCCCTGACGTTAGTGCGTTTTGTGGAGCCAATGGTAACCTCAGGACCCGTTCCCGGTCAAAGGCGATGGCCCCAAATGAACCTTAGCTCGCTCGCCTTTTGGCCTATATCCAGGGACGTTTCAAAAAGCAATAGGGCTGCGGGCCTGCTGGTTAATTTTTATTTTACAATAATATCAATATATTACATGGCCTCATTCGTCTACCTGAGGGAGCAGGTCGGGGCCTCGGGGGGATTTGCCATTTTAACCAGCCTCGCGTTTCCTGTCGATTCCGACGATTTTCATAAGGGGGGTTGATCAGCGCCTGCAAAATTCGCTATCTCTGCCTTATGTATATATAAAAATCTCTTAAAATATATTAGCCTATAATCTCAGATAGTTATCCGGATAGCGGCCCTGCCCGGGAGTCTCAGACCCGTACCGGTGCACCGACCGCGGGTGCGGGTATCTCGCCCTCAGTTGCCTTGACAAATCTAATGAGTCGGTTATCTTTCTTATTATTCCTGAAAATTTTTGAGGGGTACCATGATCAATTACGGCGCCTACCGCAAGTTCGTCTCCCTGAAAAACGGTCAAAAAGTGATGTTCCGATTGCTCACTGAGGCGGATCGGGAGGGCTTGATCCAGTTGTTTCAGGAGGCCCCTGAAGAGGACCTCCGGTTTCTGAAGCAGGATGTTAGGGACCAGAAACTGATCAACTCCTGGCTGGATCAGATCAATTACAGCAAGGTGTTGCCCCTGGTGGCGGTGGATCTGAACAGCAACAAGCTCATTGGGCGACGCCACCCTGCATCGGGGCAAACATGCGGCCAAGCACATCGGGGAGATCCGGATTTTCGTGTCCCGTTTCTTACAGGAACCTGGGATTGGGCTCTTTGATGCTGGAGGAAGTGATCAACCTGGCCTTTCAGGAAAACCTGCAGTGGCTCAAGGCGGAGGTCATCGCGGACCATAAGAAGGTGATCAAGGCCTTCCGGGCTCACGGCTTCGAACAGAAAGCGCTGCTGGACGATTATTTTCTCCGCAAGGACGGGGTGACCCATGACGTGGTGTTGATGCTGCGTCCGGTGATCAAAAAAGAAGAAGCGGAATTTTAGATTCAGGGACATACCCGGATCGTGTTAAATTAGGGGCGGGTTTTTAACCCGCCCCTTTTATTTGCAGTGAGCCGTGAGCAGTGTAGCGGTGAGCCGCACAGGCAAGTACTGCTGCAGCTGCTTGACTGCTTACTGCTCACTTGCCGGAGGCAAAGATTATGGCTCGGGTGGTTACTGGTTTGGAAGTCTTTCGGCAAGCCCCCCCGGCCTGGGCGGGACGGGCCCGGCTGGGCTTCTCTCCCACCCGGCCGCGGTGGGGCCTGATCTCACCAGCGCCCGGGAACTCCTGGCGGCCCGCTTTCCGAGGCAGCTCCAGGTCCTGTTCAGCCCGCAACACGGCCTGTTGGGGGAGAAGCAGGACAACATGATCGCCTCGGCCGATTTCGTGGACCCGGTCCTGCAACTGCCGGTGGTCAGCCTCTACGGGCCGCGGCTGGCGCCGCCGGCCGACGCCCTGGCGGCGGTGGACGCGGTGCTGGTGGACATGCAGGACGTGGGCACCCGGGTTTACACCTTTGCCGCCACCCTGGCCAAGTTGATGGAGACCGCGGGCCCCCTGGGCAAAAAGGTGGTGGTCCTGGACCGCCCCAACCCCATCGGCGGTCCACGGTGGAAGGCAATCTGCTGCGGCCGGAGTGGGCCTCCCTGGTCGGGCCGTATCCCCTGCCCATGCGCCACGGCTTCACCCTGGGGGAGTTGGCCCGCTATTACCGGTCCACCCAGAGGCTCGACTGCGACCTGGAGGTGATTCCCTTGCAGGGCTGGCGGCGGGGCGACTATTTCGACGCCACCGGCCTGCCCTGGGTGCTGCCCTCCCCCAACCTGCCCACCCTGGACGGCTGCCTGGTCTATCCCGGCCAGGTCCTCCTGGAGGGCACCAACCTCTCGGAAGGCCGGGGCACCACCCGGCCGTTTGAGCTTTTTGGCGCGCCGTTCCTGGAACCGCGCCGGATTAAGGCCCACTTACAAAAATGCCCGAACTTCCGGGGGTCAGCCTGCGGGAGGCCCACTTCGAGCCCACCTTCCACAAATGGGCCGGAGAGATCTGCCAGGGCTTCCAGTTGCACGTCACCGACCGGCAGACCTTCAAACCCTATTACACCACCCTGGCCCTGTTGGCGCGCCATCCGGGAGCTCTACCCGGAGCAGTTCGCCTGGCGCCAACCGCCCTACGAATACGAGACCGAGCGCCTGCCCATCGACCTACTTACCGGGGACGCGGCCATCCGCCTGGGATTGGAGCGGGGCTGAAGCGCGGCGGAGTTGGAAGATGCCTGGCAGGGGGACCTGACCCAGTTTCATGGAAGAACGGCGGGAGTTTCTGCTATATCCGGAGTGAAGAGTATGGTGGGGCGGGCCTCAGTGCCCGCCCCATAGTTGACTGGGTATCACCTTAGAAGTTCCGCCACTTCCTTGGGGGCGCGGGCGATAACGGCCAGAAAGGCTGGCGCCGGTTGGTCCGATTGAGAACGCTCCTGTTCCCAATCTCGCAGCGTTCCCAGGGGAATATAATAACGCGCCGCGAATTACCCTTGAGTCAGCTTATAGGGCGGCCTGTGGCCGCCGTCTTTTTAATGCACCAGCGCCAGGGCGCTGCGCAGGGCGGCCTTGGGGGGCGTGATTTCTGGTTCGCCGGCCAGGGAGCGGCGGGCGGCTTGCAGATGGTCGAAGATGGTGGGGCGGGCCGCGGGGATCTCCATCCGGTTGGGCGGCTCCAGGCCGGATAAAATCTCGTCGATGAGTTTCAGGGCGGCGTCGTTCTGCCGCCGGTCCACCATATCATAGGCTGCCTGAATCTGGTTCTGCATATCGGCCATGATTAATGCTCCTTTGTTTTTTTAGGCTAGTCTATGGGCGGACGGTCAAGCCGTACCTTACAGATTTTTGCATGAGTCGATAAAACCGCTTGGCAATCATTATATAATTCAAATAATTTTTGACAATCTTGCGACCGCAGATGAACGCAGATGTAACGCCGATAAAAATCAAATCTGCGTCTATCCACGTTCATCTGCGGTTTAAACTGCTCACTGCTCGGCTCACTGCTTACTCCCCTCACTTCGGAAACAGGCTGCGGATGGCCGCGGCCAGGGTTTCGACGCCCAGGAGTTTAAGTCCGGGGTAGGCGCCCAGGCGCTCTTTCTGGCGCAGGGCCAGCAAGGCCCGCTTAAACCCCAGCTTGGCCCCCTCCTTGAGGCGCAATTCCGGGGCGCTCACCGCCCGGACCTCGCCGGTGAGGCCCACCTCGCCGAAGATCAGGGTATCCGCGGGCACCGGCCGATCCAGAAAGGAAGAAGCCACGGCCAGGGCAATCCCCAGGTCGGCGGCCGGCTCGGTCAGGCGCACGCCCCCGGCCACATTGACGAAAAGGTCCTGGCCGCCCAGCCCCAGGCCCACCCGCTTTTCCAGGATGGCCACCAGGAGCGACACCCGGCCCGGGTCCACCCCCATGCTCTGGCGCCGGGGCAGGGCGAGCGACGAGGGCGACACCAGGGCCTGGACCTCCACCAGGATGGGACGGGAGCCCTCCAGGCTGGGGACCACCGCGGCGCCGGGGACCTCGAGGGAGCGCTCCGCCATGAACAGGCCCGAGGGGTTGTCCACCTCCATCAGGCCCGCCTCCTGCATCTCGAAGACCCCCAGTTCCTGGGTCGGGCCGAAGCGGTTCTTGACGGTGCGCAGCAGGCGGAAGCTGTGGCTGCGGTCGCCCTCCAGGTAGAGGACCGTGTCCACCAGGTGCTCCAGGGTCATGGGCCCGGCAATGGCGCCCTCCTTGGTGACGTGGCCGATGATAAAGATGGCGGTGCCGGTGAGTTTGGCGTGCTGCACCAGGCGGAAGGCGGTCTCCCGCACCTGGTTCAGGGAACCGGGGGCCGCCGGGATGGTGGCGGTGTACATGGTCTGGATGGAATCCAGGGCCAGGAAGGCCGGCTGGACCTCCTCCACCATCTTGAGGATGTTTTCCAGGCAGGTCTCGGTGGCCACCAGCAGTTCGGGGGACTTAAGCCCCAGGCGGTCGGCCCGGAGTTTGAGCTGAACCTCGGACTCTTCCCCGGAGATGTAGAGCCCCCGGAGCTTTCCCCGGCAGAGGCGGTCCAGGACCTGGAGGACCAGGGTGGATTTGCCGATGCCCGGATCGCCGCCCACCAGGACCACGGAGCCCTGGACCACGGCGCCGCCTAAGGTGCGGTCGAACTCGCCGATGCCGGAGACCCGGCGGACCTCCGGGGGAGCCTTCAGGTGCAGCAGGGGTTGGGGCTGGCTGCGCCGCGGCGGCAACTGACCCACACCCGGAGCCACCGGGGCCACCATTTCCTCGGCCATGGAGCTCCAGGCGCCGCACTCCGGGCAGCGCCCCAGCCACTTGCCCGCCTGGTAGCCGCAGCTCTGGCAGATGAAGACGGATTTTCCGGCGCGGGACATTTTAGAGGTCGTCCTTCAGCAAGCCATAAGAGTTTAAATGGGGAAGCTGTATAGGAATCTTACTTGAACTCTCACCGAAAAGACAATGACAAACCTGAAAGAGCAACCGCCGATGCACGCCGATAAACGCCGATTAATTTACATCAGCGTGCATCAGCGTGCATAGGCGGTTAAAATTCTTAGCTTCTGGCCTCTCCGGGCCGGACCTTCAGGTCGCGGCGCTCCAGGCCCCGGATGATGGTGAGGGCCACCGGCTCGCCGATGGGCCATTCGGCCAGGAAGCGGTGCAGGTCATCGACGCTGCTCAAAGGCTGGCCGCTGATGGCGACGATCAGGTCGCCTTCCTGCAATCCGGCCTGGGC
Organism: uncultured delta proteobacterium; assembly: GCA_963797235.1. Lineage (GTDB taxonomy): Bacteria > Desulfobacterota > Desulfobaccia > Desulfobaccales > 0-14-0-80-60-11 > JAPLJC01. The sequence continues at coordinate 182,074 of CAWCOX010000013.1, read as the reverse complement.
CGCCGGTCCCTTGGGGTCCACCGAGATGGCCTCCACCGCATATTCATGGCTCAGGTGATGGAAGCGCACCAGACGGCGCTCCAGGGGCCGCTGCCGGCCGGCCAGCCCCAGGTAGCCCCGGCGCACCCGGCCGTGGGTGAGCAACTGGGAAACCACCCACTTGGCGGTGTTGGCCGGGATGGCGAAACCGATGCCCTGGGCCATCCTGATAATGGCGGTGTTGATCCCCACCACCCGGCCCCGGGAGTCCACCAGCGGCCCGCCGGAGTTTCCCGGGTTGAGGGGCGCCGAGTGCTGGATAATGTTTTCGATGAGGCGGCCGGAGCGGCTCCGCAGGGCCCGGCCCAGGGCGCTCACCACCCCGGTGGACACGGTGGATTGGAAGCCGAAGGGGTTGCCGATGGCGATGACCAGCTGGCCCACCCTGAGCGCGGCGGAATCTCCCAGGCTGGCAAAGGGCAGGCCCGCGGCGTTCACCCGGATCACCGCCAGGTCGGAGGCCGGGTCGGTCCCGATGACTTCGGCCGCCAGGGTCCGGCCGTCCTCCAGGGTGGCGTGGAGGAGCCGGGCGTCGGCCACCACGTGGTCGTTGGTCAGGATGTAGCCGTCCGGGGCGATGATGACTCCGGAGCCGGCTCCGGCCTGCTCCGCCGCCTGGCGGGGCGATTGCACCCCGATGGTGATGCTCACCACCGCCGGCCCCACCTCCTCCACCACCTGGATGATGGCCCGGGAATAGGCGTCCAGGAGTTCCAGATCCGAGGTCTCCAGGGGGCCGGCCTGGCTGCCGTTATGGTTGCCGGGGGCCAGCGCTCCCCCGGAGATGAGTTTCAAGGTGCGCCGCGCCTGCTCTTTCATGAGAAGCTCCGGATAGATCTCGAAACCACCTACGCCAATGGTTACCTAGTCTTAGGTGGACTTTCGATAGCTATTTATAATTAAATATAACCTAAAAATGCTCAGACCCGTGATAATGAAAAAATTAATCTTAATTTATGATAAAGATGCTTTTAGTTGCCGGAGGCTGCAGCCATTTCGGCACCAATCCCGGCGCCGGACCGACAGACCCTGGCGAGAAACTGCATGACCGCTGAATCGCTTCGGAAAAAGATTATAGCCGGCGTCCCCAGTCTGGCAGGCCGGCGGCCGCTGCGAGTGCTGCGGGACCTGGCCGCAGCCCGGAACCTCGAGGTTTATCTGGTGGGGGGCTCGGTGCGGGAGTTGGCCCTGGGGCGGCCGGCGCCGGACCTGGATCTGGCCGTTTCGGCCCAGACCCTGGAGCTGGCCCGGGAACTGGCCGCGGCCCTGAACGGCACCTTTGTCCTCCTGGATGAGCAGGAGCGTACGGCCCGGGTGGTGAGCCGGGAGGAGATCCTGGATCTGGCCGAGTTCCGCGCCCCCAGCCTGGATGGTGACCTGCGGGGCCGGGATTTCACCATCAATGCCCTGGCTCTGGATCTGCAGGGAATCTTGGGGGCGGGGCCCCTCCGGGTCATCGATCCCCTGGGCGGTCTGGAAGACCTCTCCCGGGGTTTGATTCGGATGGTGTCGGCAGAGAATCTGGCGGCCGATCCGCTGCGCTTGCTGCGGGCCTACCGCTTCGCCGCCACCCATGGCTTCAGCCTGACCCCGGAGACCGAGGCCGCCATCCGCCGACAGGTCCGGGAATTCTCCCGGGTGGCCGGGGAGCGCGTTCATCAAGAGTTGTTTGCCCTCCTGGGGGTGTCCGGGGCGGGGGACATCCTGGCCCGGATGGACCGGGTCGGCCTGCTGCTGCAGATCTTCCCGGAGCTGGAAGATCTGAAAGGGGTGGACCAGAACGGCTATCACCATCTGGATGTTTTTCACCATTCCCTGGCCGCGGTCTGCCACCTGGAAGAAGTGTTGGCGGCGCCGTGGCGCTATTTCGGCGATTTGGCCGGAGAATTGGCCAGTTATGCCGCGGCGCCACCCCGGGCCGCGCTCTTGAAGCTGGCGGCCCTGTTCCACGACGCCGGCAAGCCGAGGGTCAAGAGCCGGCGCACCGATCCGGATCGCTTCACCTTTTACTACCATGAGAAGGTGGGGATAGAAATCTTTACGGGAGTAGTCCGGAGATTGCGTCTGAGCAATGCGGAAAGCAGGCTGGTGGCCACCCTCATCCAATTGCACATGCGGCCCTTCCTGCTGCTGGGCGCCTTTCGGGAACGGGAGTTGAGCTTTCGGGCCCTGGGCCGGCTGGTGCGGGCGGCCCGGGCTGATTTGCCGGGGCTCTTCGCCCTGGCCATGGCAGATAGCCTGGCGGGGCAAGGGCCGCAGAAGCCGGCGGATGCCGAAGAGGTGCTGGGCGAGCTGGCGGATGAGGCCTACCATTTCCTGAAGGAGCGCCTGGAGCCCCAAGAGCGTCTTCCCAGGCTGATCAGCGGCGACGACCTGATCAGCCTGGGCTTAACGCCGGGGCCCCGGTTCCGGCAGTTACTCACCGCGGTGGAGGAAGCCCAGTGGGAAGGCGTGGTGCGCATCCGGGAGGACGCTTTCCGCCTGGTGCGCCGCCTGCTGGATTAGACCCGGGGGCGCCCCTATTGATCACCGGAAGCCGGCAGGTCTAAAAGTTTTATTTAAATTTATTTGGTATTTATTTTTTTATTAAATTATAGTGATCGAATCATGAGAAGAAAGGAGAGCCAGCCATGACCTCTTCCATGCCGGGTGACCTGAATCGCGATCCCCAGGGCGGCGCCTTAATCCGCCTCCGGGGGGTTTATCCATCCCTGAAAACGGCCTTGCAGAAGGTGGCGAATCTGATCATGCGCCAGCCGGAAATGGCCATCTATGCCTCGGTCAATGAAGTGGCCGCGGCCGCCCAGGTGAGTGAAGCCACGGTGATGCGCTTTTGTCGCACCCTGGGTTTTAAAGGCTTTCAAGATTTCAAGATCTCCCTGGCCCGGGAATTAGTGGCGCCATCGACGCAGCGGCTATCGGAAGAGGCCAGCGCCGAAGATGATCCGCCGGCGCTGGTGCGCCGGACCTTCATGGCTAATATCGCCGCCCTGAAGGAGACCCTGGAAGTCCTGGACTTGAGGCTGTTGCAGGAGGCCGCGCAGCATCTCCTCACCTGCCGCCGGCTGGCGATCATTGGGGTGAGCGGCGCGGGCCCGGTGGTCCAGTATGCCGACCTGCGTTTCAACTCCCTGGGTTTGATGGTGCATGGTTTTACGGAAAAGTATCAAATGCTCACCGCCGCGGCCCTGCTGACCGTGGGAGACGCCCTCCTGGCCATCTGCCACTCCGGCAACCTCCAGGAAATCCTGGATGCCTCCCTGGTGGCCAAGGAAAACGGCGCCCAGGTCATCGCCGTCACCAGCAACTCCATCGCGCCCCTGACCCGGATTGCCGACCTGGTGTTGACCACGGCGGCCCGGGAGATAACGCCGCCCCGGGACGGTTTGGCCTCTTTTCTCTGCCAGATCAGCGTCATCGACAGTCTGTTCGCCTTGTTGCAGCAGGCCCGGCCACAGGAGTTCAAGGATAATCTGGCCAAGATTGAGAAAGTCCTGCAGGGGTCGGCTTAATACCTTTTTTCTCCAAAACCGGATAAAATATGGAGGCGGACCCGGGCGGCCGGGGTAGGGACACCCGCGCCCCTATGATATGATGGCCAGTTATGGATAACTCTATGACCCTTGAAGCTCAGCTCAAGCAGGACATCGTCTGCATCTGCCGGATGCTGCACCGGAAAAATTACCTGGCCGCCACCGACGGCAATGTCAGCGTGCGCCTGGGAGACCGGCTGCTCACCACCCCCAGCGGGGTGCACAAAGGCCTGATGGAGGCGGAGCAGGTGATCACCGTGGACCTGGAGGGCCGGGTGCTGGCCGGGGAAGGGAAACCCACCTCCGAAATCCGCATGCATCTGCTGGCCTACGAGTTGCGCCCGGAAGTCGGGGCCGTGGTCCACGCCCACCTGCCTTACGCCACGGCCTGCACCCTGGCCGGGATCGACCTGTTGGAACCCTTCCTGCCGGAGGTGGTGATCACCCTCGGGGGCATCCCCACCGCGGCCTATGCCACCCCCGGCACCGCACAGGTGGCGGAGTCCATCCGGGAATTCATCCGGGAATACGACGCCGTCCTCCTGTCCAGGCACGGCGCCATGACGGTGGGGCGGGACGTGCGGGACGCCTACAACAAGATGGAGAAGCTGGAGCATACCGCCCGGGTCGTCCTGGCGGCGCGGCTCCAGGGAGTGCTGACCCCGTTGCCGGCCGCGGAGGCGGAAAAACTGCGGCGGATCGGCGAGAAGTATAGGGCGGGGGGATGAGGTCGGTAATCCGGAATGGTTATGCCAGCCGGATTGAGACAAGATCTACGGTAGCGGGTCGCACCTAACTAGCAGCTATGACGCCCTTGCTTATTTCATCTTGCCTTATTGCTTACCAGGGATGGAAGACCAGGTCATTTTCCTGTTCGAGTAACGGCTTATGGTGCATAAGCTGCCCTGAGGTGATCTCTTGGGGAATCCCTCTGGGGAAGGCCGCGCACCTGAGGTCACCCACCAGATTACGCAGATGCACGCAAAACCGGCAGAGTTGCCAGCGGCTCATGATCTCGAACAAGAAGGGATCGGAATCATTGGCCATAACTGTCTTCCTCCTTGAGGTCCAGGTTACATGACCCGGGGGAGAGGAGGTGAAGGCTCCGGCTTCTTGGGCCCGGCTTCTCCCTCTTCCCCTGCCACTTCAGGAGGCTGGACGGCTTTATGAGGTTTTGCTTTCTTGGGTTTTCTCTTGGTGAGTTGTGCAACTTCCACGGGGTGCGGGGAGAGATAGCGTGAGTTTACATAACCTATGGTACCATCTTTTTTTACCTTGATTTGAGTCCAATGCTCGATCTCCCCCATCTTTTCCACTTGTGCATTTAAGTCCAGGGTGGAGATTTTGTGGCAATCCAGGCCGGGACAGGCCCGCAAGCTAAGCTGGTTGATGCTCACATACAAAGTGGGACGCACCGGCCGGGGCAGGACCGCCGCCGGCGGCAGTGGCGGCGGCAATGCTGGCGCTTTACTGGCCTGGGGCTGACAGCCCATTAGGCAGATGACCAGCCCCAAAGCGCCGATCCAGGCGCCCAGCACGCGTTCATTGGCGGTTGTTCTATCCACCTTAAGAAGTTCCCTCGGCCTCTCGTGGGCTATTGCGGATCCAATTCCTTCGGGCCTTACCTGAATCCACCCTTTTTTGATCAATGGTTGATCGAGGTGAAGATGCCCCCAAAAGTCAGAAATAAAAATTGGCTCAGGGTGCTTCCTGGGGAGCAAAGTGGAAAATTTTTACATCGGCATTGCGGTCGGCCGGATTTTTACTTAAATGGGCTCGCCAGGCCTGCTCTTTAGGCTGCCCTGCCTTTACTACCACAATAACGGTCTTTAAGCCCATGATCAAGGTCTCCGGGTGCTCTGGTTGGTTCACACCTTATCCCTTTAGGTAAATCCCGCCACGTTTGTCCGGAAAGAAGGCAACTACCCCCTGGGCCCGATTTTAAAAGTGAATTTTCACAAATTCATTGAAAGAATTTTATCAATGGCAGGAAACGATTTCCATGGTCAAAATGACCATTTTGGATTTGGTGCAGTGGGGGAAATGCAGATGTGGTCTGGAAAGCAGGTCCGATCTAATCTAAGGAAGATCGACTGCCTGAGCCTTGGCCATGGCGGCTTTTACTAGGGCTCCAACACCACCTTCAACGATTCCTTGGCCTCGGCCACAATTTTAAAACCTTCCTGGATTTGTTTTAACGGCAAGGTCTGGGTGATGGTGTCTTTGACGTTGATCTTCTGGTAGGCAATGAGGGCCAGGGCGGCTTCCAAATCCGCCGGCGCGGCGCCGTAGGAGGTGGTCACGGTGAGTTCATTGCGCCAAAAGTCGGGGATGGGGATGGTGATATCCCGATTGGGGATGGCAAAAAAGAGGATAATCCCTTTCTTATCGATGCATTTAAAGGCCTGCTCCACCGCGGCGTAGGCCCCGGTGCAAACAATGACCCGATCCACCTTGAGATTCAGATCCTGATCACCGCGCAGCACGGCATCGGCGCCGAACTCTTTGGCCTTCTTCAAGCGATACTCATTAATATCGGTGGCCACGACCCGGGCGCCGGTCAACTTGGCGATCTGGATGTTGAGGATGCCGGAGATGCCGCAGCCCAGGATCAGGACGTTGTGGTGCTCCCGGATATTAATCAGCCCCAGGCCCCGCACCGAGCAGGCCAGGGGCTCGATCATGGTGCCTTCGAGATAGGAGACCCGCTCCGGCAGGACATAGACCCCGTAATCCACGTTAATCTTGGGCACCCGGACATATTCACTATAGCCGCCGGGATCATAATTGCCGGCATGCAGGGTGTCGCAGGCCGTATGATTGTCTTCCCGGCAAAATTTGCAGTGATTACACGGCACATGATGGCTGACAAAGACCCGCTCGCCCACGCGGTATTGGTCCGATTTGGACTCGACGATCTCGCCGGCGATCTCATGGCCGAGAATCCGGGGCGCCTTGGGCAGCCGGTACCATTCCATGACATCGGTGCCGCAGATGCCGCTGGCGCGGACCTTGACCAGGATCTCCCCCGGCCCGATCTTGGGGATGGGAAGTTCCTCCAGGCGGATATCGTTATTGTTATAGTATCTGGCGACCAGCATAAGAGACGCAGTTTTCAGTTTTCAGTTTTCTTTTGTTCTTTAGCAGTAACTTGGAAATTTGATTGAACTACTGATCACTGACCACTGACCACTGATCACTTCTTTTCTTTGGTGGCTTTGAAGATCTCGTGGGCCTGCTTGACCGAGGCCTGATCATGCACAATGGCCCGGAGGGATTTGGCCATGGCCACCGGGTGCGGACTCTGCCAGACGTTTCGGCCCAGATTAATGCCCACTGCCCCCTTCTGGATGCCGTCATGCACAAACTCAAAGACCTCCAGTTCGGTCTCGCACTTAGGCCCGCCCGCCATAATGACCGGCACCGGACAGCCGCAGGCTACCTTGTCGAAATCCGGACACCAATAAGTCTTCACCACCCGGGCGCCCAGCTCCGCGGCGATGCGAGAGGCTAAGGCCAGATAACGAGCCTCCCGTTTTTCCAGTTCCCGCCCGACCGCGGTCACGGCCATCACCGGGATGCCGTAATCCTCGCATTCGTTGACCAGGGTGGAGAGGTTCTTGAGCGACTGCTTCTCATAATCGGTGCCGATGAAGACCGAGAGCCCCGCGGCCGCGGCGTTCAGGCGAATAATCTCGGTGATCGAGGTGGTGAGTTCCTCGTTGGCCAGGTCCTTACCCACCACACTGGCGCAGCCGGAGACCCGCAGCACGATCGGTTTGCTCTTCAGCGGATCGATGGCGGCCCGCAAGACTCCCCGGGTGCAAAAGATGGCGTCCGCATAAGGCAGCAGGGGTTCGACGGTCTCGCCCGGCTTCTCCAGACACCTGGTGGGTCCTTGAAAATAACCATGATCAATCGGCATAAAGAAACATCTGCCACCCGGCATCAACTGGCTCAGGCGATTCTTCATTCCCCAATCCATCGGTCTGGCTCCTTCAGGCGAACGTCTTTAATCAAGCGGGGTTATTTCTGCTCTGCTCCCAGGCCCTGCCGACAGGCTTTTCCGGGCGGCAACCGGCGCAGGCGGTCGATTTCGGCCTGCTCCAGCTCGAGAAATTCGTCTCGGGGGTAGTTGTTGCGAATAATCCGGGTGACCCGGTGGATGGACATCATCAGCGGCGCGGCATACATGTTTTCCCAGGTGATGTGCACCGTGTCCGTCTCCGGCTCGAAGTGTACGCCCCGCCAGGTCCCGAAGGACTGGTCGAACTCCAGTTCATAAAGTTCGTCCCAGGCCACCTTCAGGAGTTCAATCACCTCGGCTTCTTCCAGCCGCCGATCCCAATAATAGAGCGAATAGTCTTTCATAAGAATTACCGTGCGGATAAAAAGATAGGGGCGCCCGGAGGCGCCCCGGATTTGACGTTAGTTTATCCTACTTTTTCTTTGCCTGGACCTTTTTCTTTTCTTGGAAGAACTTGCAGTCGGTGGGGGCCGTAAAGGCGCCCGGCCGCGCTTCCTTGAAAATGCCCAGCAGGAAAGGATATTCAATGGCCCGGCAGTGACCGTATAACACCTTGGACGTCTGCGGGTCGTAAGTATATTTGATGTTTCTACATTCGTCGCACAGAATCGCCATATTGAGGATTCCTCCTATCTTCCGAAGTTACGGACCCGCTACCAGGATTTCCCGTATTTCCGCTGGGCCGTGATGCGTTTCCAACAGCTGCCTTCCAGGTCTTCCGGTTTGAGCTGGGTGCAGGCGACGAGCTTCCCGCGAGCTGACACGGTGAGGTTTTTGGGTTTGCCCAAGAAGGTGACGTTGGCAAAAGGCGGCGCCGAGGTCTTGCCTTCCCCGGAGAGGGGCTTCAGGTCCGGCGTCTCTCCATAGCCGGGCAGGATGAAGTCGGTCCCCCGGGCTTTCTCGGGCTCCAACACCCGCTGGCCGTTTTCCCACTCCGCATAGTAGAGGACGTCACAACCGGTGCACTTGAAATTGCCGGAATATTCCCAGTAGCTGTAGGGATCCAGGAAGTTGCGCGCCTTGCATTTCGGGCAATCGTAAATCAACGACATTTTGTATTCAGTCATATCGAGTCATTCCTCCCTTGATGGATAAGGGTTAGCTTCGGGAAGGCCGGTAAGGGAATCCGGCCCCACCGCGCTCTTACTTAGATGATTTCCTTGGCCTCGAACTCCCGGATCTGGTCGGCGCTGAAGCCACTGACCCGCTGGTAGATCTCCTCGTTATCGGAGCCTACCGGGCGATGCACGTGCTTCAAGCGTGGCGGCGAGTCACTCATCTTGTACATGGCCTTCTGAGTGAAGACGTCACCGTAGTACGGGTCGTCGTACCAGCCCAGGGAGCCCCTTTCCAGGAAGTGGTCGTTATTGGCCGCTTCCCGGATGGTGAGCAGCGGCTGATTGACGATGCCCTTGGTGGTGAAAATCCGGGCCGCCTCTTCCTTGTTCTTGTCTTTCAGGAACTCCTCGATGGCCGGGTAGATCTCTTCCTGGGCCCGGGCCTCGACGCGGTCGTCGTGGCTGTGGTACTTCTTGGCCAGGTCGGGACGGCCGATGAGGTTCATCAGCTTGCCGAAATCTTCGTCGGTGTAGGCGCCCACATAGATGTAGCCCTCTTCCTTCTCCGCCGGATGGTCCGAATGGGGGAAGGAGGAGAGGCCGCAGGCGACGATGCCGTTGACGCAGATTTCCGTGTCCCAGTTGCCCCAACGCATCCGCACGATGCCGGTGCGGCCCCACAGGGGCAGGCCGTACTCGGTGTAGCGGGTGGAGCCTTGCACCTGGGAGCATTCGAAGAAGTTACCCAGGTTGGAGACCGTGTCCCGCCAGTAGAGGCCGGCCAGGAGGCCGGTGGAGACCAGCATGCCGATGGAGTAGTCCATGATCCAGGTGGTGTGCTTGCTGGGGAAGCCTGCCGACGCCCTGCCGGCCCGGTGGCCGGTGAAGGAGAAGACGCCGCCCTTGGCCTGGCCCAGGATGTCGTAGGAGGCCCAGTTCCGGCCGGGGCCGAAGCCGCCGAAGCCGCCGCACCATGCCAGGACGATTCTGGGATTGACCTCTTTGCAGGCGCCGTAACCGATCTTCCAGCGGTCGAAAGTGCCGGGCCGGTAGTTCCAGACCATGAAGTCGGACTTCTGAACCAGGCCGTAGAAGATTTCTTTGGCTTCGGGTTTGCGGTAGTCCAGGGTGACGAAGTATTCATTGTGGTTGGCGCCCTGGAAGGCCGGGGAGGTGCCGCGGCCCGGATTCCACCGGGAGACCGGATAGAACCAGGACTCGTTGTAAGGCGAGCAGTGACGCATGGGCTCACCCAGACGGGGCACCTCGATCTTGATCACTTCCGCTCCCAGCTCGCCCATGTAGGCAGCCGCCGCCGGGCCCAGGATATACTGGGTGCAGGACAGGCCCCGATAGCCCTTCAGGCATTCGGGTTTCTCTGCCAGCGTGTCTTTGTTGAATATGGTCTTACAATATTCCTCAAAGGGTAGTTTATCCAAATCTGCCATATTTCCTAACCCCCTCTATTAGATGAGCCCTTTTTCGTACAGCTCATTCAGCTTTGGCGTATCGAAGCCCAGCAGCTTGCGGTAGACGTCGCTGTTGTCGTAGCCGACCGGACGGCCCAGGTCTTTGACCCGGCCCGGGGTGCGGTGCGCATAGAATACAGAGCCGCAGAACAGCACCTTGCCATAGTGGGCCGTTTCGATAGCCCGCACCATGCCGCGGTATTTGTAGTGGGGCTCTTCCGCCACTTCGTCCAGGAAGGAGACGCCGCCGGCGGCCACTTCTTCTTCCAACAGCTTGGCCCGGCACTCTTCCCGAGTGAAGTCTTTCATCCAGTCGGTCAGGATGGTGCAGGTCTTGACCTGCTGGTCGTGGCCGACCCGATCGATGACCACCCGCAGGGTGGGCTCATCCAGGATCATGTCTTCCAGTTCGGGGCGGTCCTTGCCCACGGTCTTCCAGATGCGGTACCACAGCCGGTCATGCCCGCCGCCCACCATCATGTAGCCGTCTTTGCAGGGGTTCACCGAGTAGATGTTGATGGCCAGGTCCCAGTTGCCGTAACGGGGCTTGGAGGACCCGTCCATGCCGTACCAACCCCAGGCATAGTCGTGAATGCGGGCGTGGGCTTCCGACGAGGTCACCTCGACGAACTGGCCTTTGCCCGAGGTCTGCCGGTAGATCAAGGCAGCAATGGTGCCGTGGGCCGTCAGGTTGCCGCACAGGATGTCGTCGGAGCGTTCGCCCGAGCGGATGGGGGTGCCGCCGAAGGACTTGGGCAGCCCGGTGGCATGGCACCAACCGGAGGCGCAGGGGGACGAGGGATAGAGCTCGCCCGGCTTGTCCTTCATGGAGCCCCATTGGCCCTTCTGGCCGTTCCAGACATAGACCAGTCGCGGGTTGATCTGGGAGAGCTGGCGGTAGCCGATGCCCCATTCGTCGAACTGGCCCGGAGGATAGTTCTCAATGAGCACATCGACATGGACTACCAGCTTCTTGAGGATTTCCCGGCCCTTGGGTTTGGTCAGGTCCAGGGTGATGGACTGCTTATTGCGGCACTCATGCAGGAAGCCGCCGCCGCAGAGGTCGCCGTTGACGTTGTCTTTGAACATGTAGCGCTTGCGCCCGAAGGCGACCAGCTTACGGATGGGGGAGCCGCCGGGCGGTTCCACCATGATGACGTTGGCGCCCAATTCGCCCAGGACGGCGCCGCCAAACATGGCGTTGACCTGGAGGCCGCCGTGGCCGCATTCCAGCACCCGGATCTTGCCCAGGGCCTCGGGTTTGGCCATCTCGTGCTTGGGATGGAGCCAGCCCTCAAAGATGGTGGAGATTTCCCGGGACGCCTCGGTACAGATCTTGGGATCATAGACTTCTTCAAACGTCGGGATTGGGGTTAGAGGCCATAGTAACGGTGCTTCTTGAACCTCTTTTTTCAGATCATCGGACATTCAGAATCCTCCTTCATCAACAGTTGAGTCAAGGTTACCTTTAGGGAAACTTGAGTCCGCTAAAGTCGCGATGCGGTTCTACTTAACGGCGACAGCCACCTCCTTCCGGATAAATTATGGCTCGCTCGAGCCAGGCGCGGATAGTCCTCAAATTAGTCCGTAAGTCTTATAAGCTAAATTTGTGCCAATTAGTGCGACCGGCGCCGAATTTTGCAATATTATGGTTAACTATTTTATTTAATTATTTATTTTCCCATGACCCAGGCGCCTGGGACCGCCGGCTCGCCCCGGAAATCCGCGCCGGTCCGGCCTCCGGTTGGGGGAATCGGTATCAAACGGGGGGTGATTCACCCCAGCGGGGCCGGGCGCTGCTTCACCGGCCGGGAACAGTAAAATTTGGGCCTGCCGTCCTGGTCTAAGTTTTGGATTCCGCCCAGAAAATCCGCTACCCCAGGGTGAATTTTAGTATAATTACCGGAAAGGGGCCGAGGCTGGTCCGGTAAGCGCCCCCACCGGGGCGGCGGAGGTACTGGGAAAAATATGGCAGTCGCAGCACAAGAGAACATAAACAAAAGCTGGTTTGAAGCCAACCCCAAGAAGACCATCGTCCTGATCTTGGTGATCTTCCTGGTGGCCGCCACCTTAATCACCGAAAAGGTCCTGGCTTATATCAACCACAGCCAGAAAATGGTGCTGTTCACCGAGCGGCGCTACATCAACCTGCGGGAATACCAGCCTTTCCTGGACGTGGTGGACATCCCCCCCGACAAGGCCCTGCGGGAGGCCGACGGCCTGGAGAAAAAACCTTACCGGGTCCGCACCGACGCCAATGGCTTTATCCTGCCTTATCACCAATACGCCAGGCCCGATCTGCAGGTGATCTTTCTGGGCGCCTCCACCACCGCCTGCATCTACGTGGATGAGGACAGCCGCTATCCCTATCTGGCAGGCGAGCTGCTGGCGCAGCAGACCGGCAAAAAGATCACCTCCATCAACTCCGGCGTGGGCGGCAACAACTCCCTGCACTCCCTGGATATCCTGCTGAACAAGCTCATCCCCCTGAAGCCCGACGCGGTGGTGCTGCTGCACAACATCAATGACCTGGTGGCCCTGATCTACGACAAGACCTACTGGAGCAAGAACCCCACCCGCCAGCCCATCATCGACTATAAGCTCTATAAGGATTTGACCGGGATCAAGGCCATCTCCACCCTGGCCCGGGACACCTACATTCCCAACCTGCACGTGGCCTTCCGGAGCCTCAGTAAGAAGATCTTCGGCAAGAAGGTCAGGGAGGACGACGAATTCGCCTACATCCGGGGCAAAAAGATCGTTTTCGATCCGGCGCAAATCCTGGAGGAGTTCCGGATGAATCTCCAGACCTTCATCAACCTCTGCCGGGCCCGAAAAATTACCCCGGTCCTGATGACCCAGTTCAACCGTTACAAGGCCGACCCGGACCCGAAGATCAAGGAAGCCATGGCCGGCTTCGAGAAGGATTCGCAGATTTCCGCCCGGCAGTTTAAGGAAATCTATGATCAGTTCAACGAGGCCGTACGCCAGGTCGGGCAAGACAATGGGGTTCTGGTCATCGATCTGGCCCGGCTCATTCCCCAGGAGTCGCAATACATGTACGACGTGGTCCACCTGAACACCGCCGGCTCGAAGCTCGCCGCCCGGCTGATCAGCGAGAGGCTGCAGCCGCTGGTAAATAAATAAAAGATCACCACAGAGGCACAAAGGAAACAAAGGGACACAGAGAAAATAGGATAAAATTGGGGCCTGGAAGGCCCCAATTTTATTCCTCTGTGCTCTTTTCTCTGTGTTCTCTGTGTCTCTGTGGTAAAAAGATTTTGCATGGCCTCCAGAAGAAGATCAACGTCCTGTTCATCATCAAACCGGAGCGGGCCGCGGGGGCCGAGATGGTGCTGCTGGAGGCCGCGGCTCGCCTGGACCGGGCGCGCTTCCGGGTCTTTGCCGGGTTGCTCACCCCGGACCGGGAAAACCTGCTCCCGCCGCACCTCACCCCCATCGACTTCAACCTGCCCGGGCTGAACGGCTGGGTCTGGCTGCGCTTCTTTTTGCACCTCTGCTGGGTGCTGGTCAGATACCGGATAGAGATAATCCACACCAACAGCTACGTGCCGGGCAATTACGCCCGCCTGGCCGCGGCGGCTCTAAGGGTGCCGGTGATCATCGACCACTGGCACGGCTTTAGCCATTTCAACCGCAAGCGCCGCTGCATCTGCCGCTGCTTAGGGCGGGTCACCGACCTGAGCCTGGCCGTGTCGCAGGGGGTGAGGGACTATCTCATCGCACAAGTGCGCCCTGGACCCGGCGAAGATCAGGGTGGTGCATAACGGGGTGGACCTGGCCCGCCTGCGAGAGCACCGGCCCCGGACCGAGGTGCGCCGGGAATTGGGCCTGGCCGCGGCGGCCCGGGTGGTGGGACTGGTGGCCCGGCTGGACCATTGGGGCAAGGGGCATCGGGAATTTTTCAGCGCCCTGGCCGCCTTGCCGGAGCGCTATCCGGTGGAGGCCCTGATCATCGGCGGCGGCCGGCGGGAAGCGGAGATGCGCCGGTTGGCGACGGAGCTGGGACTGGCCGGGCGGGTCCACTTCCTGGGCCAACGGGATGACGTCCCGGACCTTTTGAGCGCCCTGGACCTCTTTGTGCTCCCCAGCCATAGCGAAGGCGTGTCGCTCGCCCTGCTGGAGGCCATGGCCGCCGGCCTGCCGGTGATCGCCAGCCGCGTGGGCGGCCTGCCGGAGGTGGTGACGGACGGCGAAAACGGGCTGCTGATTCCGCCCCAGGACCCGCAGGCCCTGGCGACGGCCCTGGAGCGGCTCCTGGCTGACCCGGATTTAGCCCAAAAGCTGGGAGCAAACGCCCGCCGCCACGTGGAAGAAAATTATTCCCTGGAGCGCCTGGGCCGGGAGATTAATGAGATTTACGCGGAATTGATTAGCGAAATTATTGATGTAGCCGACAGCCTTAGCCTTCCGGCTTGTCCGCTGAAGGCGAGGGCGGTGTCCTCGTGGGGTCGGGCGTCCAAACTTGCCTGCCCGCCAACCTGTCCGGGCTGGCCAGAGACGGCCGCCCCACCGCTTAAGGCTTTTTCTCGGAACTCGAAACTCGAAACTCGGAACTTAGAAACCTCGGCTCCCACCATTCTTTGATCAGCTTCACTACTTCCGAAACCGTGATGGCCGTGAGGCACGGTTCTCGGGGCACTTCTTCAGCAGGCACGGCTCCAAATCACAGACTTCCTCCCGCTTATGGAGCGAGGCGCCCCAGTCCACCTGATAAGGGCCGATGCGGGCCGGGTGGTCGGCGCCGATCAGGGCAATGGTGGGCACCTTCAGGGCCAGGCCCAGATGCAGGGGGCCGCTGTCGTTGGCCACCAGCAGGCGGCAATGGCTGAGCAGGGCGGCCACGGTCCGCAGGGCATAACGCCCCCCGGTCACCAGGCTGGGGGCCTCGATCCGGGCAGCGATGGCCTCGGCGGCCTCCCGGTCCTGGCTGCCGCTGATGATCAGCAGCGAGGCCCCGTAGGTTGCGGTCAGATAATTCCCCAACTCAACGAATCTCTCCGCCGGCCACCACTTGTAAGGGTCGGAGCCGGTGGGATGCAGGGCCAGGAGCCGCGGGGGCGCCGCCCCGAAATGCCGGGCCAGGATAGCCTCCGCCTCTTCCCGTTCCGCCGGCGTCAGGCCCAGGTCCATGCCTTTATCCGCGGTATCGGCGCCCAGCAGCCGCACCGCATCGAGGCGCCGCTCGATGGCGTGGGCCAGGGGATCGGTGGGCGGTTCCACCCGGGCGGAATAAGCGAAAGCGAAAGGGCTGCCCGCCGAGCCGATGATAAAGGGGCTGCCGGTGAGGTGCGCCACCAGGGTGGCCTCGGGGTCGTTGCCGTGCAGGATGATTACCAGGCCGAAATGGCGGCCCTGCAGTTCCCGGACCAAGCGGAGCAGCCGGCGGTTGCGGCCGGGATAAGCCCAGACCTTCGCCACGTGGGGGTTATGGGCCAGCAGCGCCCCGAAGACCCGGTGGCCCAGGACCTCCAGCTCCCAGTCGGGATAGCGCTCTTTCAGGGCGCGGATGGCCGGGGTGGAGAACATGGTGTCCCCCAGGGCGGTGGCGCTGATGAGCAGGACCCGCCGGACCGCGGCCGGGTCCAGTTCCGCCAGGGGCCGGGGCGGCCGCCGGCGCACCCGGCGCTGCAAGATACTGGCGGGAGCAGGATAGCAAGAATTTGTGCCACATAACCTGGGCCACCCTTACCTTATCCGGTCCGGAAGCAAATCGTTTATGGAAATTCCCCCCATGATTAAGGTATACTGCGGTTTAAGGAAAATATGATGACCACACACGGCCACAAACATGCCCATGAAAGCAAAGCGGATGAACCTTCCCGCCCAAAATTTTACCTGTCGGGGCTCCACAGAGACTGGCGCACCTGGCTGGTTCTCGCCATCATGTTGGCGGCCATCGGCACCTATGTCCTGACCCTGGATGAACTCGATCCAGCCTGGCAGGCGCGGCTCCAGGGCGGCCTCCCGGCCGCGGCGGCGCCGGCCGGCCCTGCCAAATGATCCCGTGCCGGTCAGATATCCCTGGTGCGTAAAACGCACCCTGCGCATTATCCTATGGAACGCGGTCCGCCCCTACAGTCCTTG
This sequence comes from uncultured delta proteobacterium, assembly GCA_963797235.1. Taxonomy (GTDB): domain Bacteria; phylum Desulfobacterota; class Desulfobaccia; order Desulfobaccales; family 0-14-0-80-60-11; genus JAPLJC01. The sequence continues at coordinate 165,840 of CAWCOX010000013.1, read as the reverse complement.
CTCCAATACCTCAGCGTAGACCTTCTCCAGGTCGCCGGCGATCTTTTCCCAGGAGAAATTGCCCAGCACCCATTCCCGGCCCTGCCGCCCCAGTCGCCGGCGGCGCTCCTGGTGCCGCAGCAGGTCCAGAATCTTCCCGGCCAGTTCCCGGGCGTCGTCTTTTTGCTCCAGCAGCAGGCCGGTTTCCCCGTCCCGCACCACCTCGGGAATGCCGCCCATGCGGCTGGCGATGACCGGGAGCCCCGCCGCGGCCGCCTCGAGAAAGACCAGACCCAGGCCCTCCTCGATCTGGGACGGTCCCACGAAGACGTCCCCCAGGAGATAGGCCCCGGGCATCTCGGCGGGCGGGATGAAGCCGGTGAGCACCACCCGGCCCCGGGCCCGGGCTATCTGCCCCCGCAGTTCCGTGAGAAACGGGGTCTCCCGCATGGTGCGGAAGCCGAATTCCGTGCCCCCCACCAGAACCAGCACCGCCAGGGGCAGGGTCTGCCAGACGCGCTCCATGGCCGCCAGCAGGATATGCACCCCTTTGCTTTCCCGCAGTTTGCCGGCGAAGAGCACCGTGGGTTCATCAGTGAGGCAGTAAGGTTCCCGCACCCGGCTCACCCGGGCGTCATCCTCCCACCGGGAAGCAAAGGCCGCGGCTTCGACCCCGTTATAGACCACCCGGTGGACCCGGGCCCCGGCCCCCAACCTGGCTCTTTCCCGCTCCACCACGAAGCGGCTGCAGCCGATGAAGCCCTCCACCGGAATGAGCGTCCCGGGCGCGGGTTTTTCCCGCTTGCCCAGGGACTCATTGAGGTTGTGCATATGGAGAATGACCGGAATCCCGGTGAGGTGCCTGGTTAAATATTGGGCCAGCAAGGGGCGATTGTGCACGTGGAGCAAATCCGGCTGCACGCGGCTGACGATCCGGGCCACTTCCCGGTCGTACACCGGAAAATAGTGGCGGTAGCGGCTGTAGAGCCAGCGGCGCCAGCCGGTCAGGGGAATGCGAAAGTACTCCACCCCCTGGCGCACCTCGTGGTCCGGCAGTTCCGGGTCCGCGATCCCGATGACCACCGGCTGCCAGTTCTGCAGGCGGGCCGCGGTCTTTTCGATAAACAACTCCGCGGCGCCGCCCCGGATGGGCGGGATGGGATAGAGTTCGGGGCCGATGAAGGCTACAGAAGGCATCTGAGTTTTGAGTTTCGAGTTTCGAGTTTTCGGCCGAGAGGGCCTAACATCTGAGGTAGATGACCTTACCATAACCAGTATAGCAAATTAAATCTATTCTTCTCAAAGGAGCCCGGGCAATTTCTCTCCGAGAGAGATTTCCAGAGATTCTCCTGCGGTCTTCTCCCCCGGCGAAAAATTGAAACCTTGCACCCAAACTCCTTGAAGTCATAAATTTCTTGACACCTGCCCCAGACTTTGTAATATGCTTCACATAGTTTTGCCCTGGGAAACATAAAAAGGCCGAATTTAGAAACAAATTATCTTAGGAGGAGGAGCAATAAATGGGTAAGATTCCTGCTGATTATTTGCCACCTAAAGAGCTCTGGGCCGAATATACCGCGCCTGAGGAGTTCAAACATTACGCGTCTGGAAAGTGGAATATTGCTGAAGAGTTTCTGGACAAGCATGTGAAGGGCGACAACGTGGCCATCCTCTTCGGTGATCAGAAGATCACCTACAAAGAGCTGATGGGCATGGCCAACAAGTTCGCCAATGTCCTCAAAAAGATTGGGGTCGAGGCCCAGGACCGGGTCGGCCTGCGCATGACCAATATGCCGGAAGCCGTTGCCGCCAACTTCGGCATCCAGAAGGTCGGCGCCATCCCGGTGCCCGTCTCCCCGCTGTGGGCCAAGGAAGAAGTGGCCTTTGTAGTGAACAACGCCGAATTCAAGGCCTTTGTGGTCAGCGCTCCCCTGATGGCCGCGATTGAAGCTGCCAAGCCCGAATTCGAGTTCCCCACCAAGCTCGTCGTAGTAGGCGGCAAACCCGAAGACGCCGAAGCCAAGGGCTTCATCTCCTTCGGTAAAGAGATGGCCGCGGCTTCCGACAAATTTGACAATGTCAAGCTGGACGCCAATGACATCGGCGTCATCCTCTTCACCTCCGGCACCACCGGCCAGCCCAAGGGCTGCGTCCACTTCGTCAAAGAAGTGTTGATCGAGTCCAACCTGGTCAACAAGTACGTTTACAAGATGGGCCCCGGCGACGTCCTGGGCGGCTCCGCCCCGGTGACCTTTGCCGCGGGCTACGGCACCTTCTGCAACATCCCCTTTGCCGGCGCCGCGGCGATTTCGCTGCTGCCCAAGTTCACCCCGGACGAAATGATGGGCACCATCGTGAAGCACCGGGTGACGGTCATCACGGGGCTCCCCACCGCTTACCGGAAACTGTTGGAAATGCCCAACTTCAAGGACTATGACGTCTCCCACGTCCGGATGTACACCACCGGCGGCGACGCTCTGACCGGCAAGACCCTGGCCCTGTGGCAGGCGAAGACCGGCAAGCCCATCTGGGAAGGCCTGGGCGGCACCGAGATGATGCACCTGGTGACCTCCAACACCATGAGCGAGGTGCCCATGCCCGACTCCATCGGGCAGGGCCCTGCCCGGCTTTGAGATCAAGGTCGTGCGGGAAGACGGCACCACCGCCGGTCCCGGCGAAGTGGGCTCCATGATGATCAAGGGCCCCACCGCCACCCTGTACTGGAAGCCCTACATCCAGGAAAACAAGCTGTTGAAATCCATGAAAAAGGGCATCAAGGACGGCTTCAACATGATGGGCGACGCCGTTATGATGGACAAAGACGGCTTCATCTTCTTCCAGGCCCGGGAAGACGACATGATCAAGTCTTCCGGCTTCCGCCTGGCGCCCAGCGAGATCGAGGACGCCATCCTGCGGCATAAGGCGGTGCGGGATGACGCGGTCGTGGGCATTCCCGACGAGATCATGGGCCAGAAGGTCGTGGCCATGGTGGAGTTGGAGCCCGGCTTCACCGCCTCCCAGGATCTGGCCAACGAGATCATCAAGTCCACCATGGATCTGCTGGCCATGTACAAGCTGCCCCGGGAAGTGGTGTTTATGGGGTCCATCCCCCGGACGCCCACCGGTAAGATCCTCAAGAAGGTGCTGCGGAAGGACTATCCGGAAATGCCCGATAAGTACTCCCCGAAGGTAAAGTAAATCACCCCGTTTACAAAAAACTCCGGGGGCGGCAACGCCCCCGGAGCACGGTTCTGCGCAATGCCCGGCTCCGGCCGGGCATTTTTCTTTTTGCTTTTGCCGGCCGCTGTGATTTAATATACCGGGTTTGTGAAAAGGAGGACAAAGCATTGCCTAACGTAGTGGTGGTGGGCACCCAATGGGGTGACGAAGGCAAGGGGAAGATCGTCGACCTCTTGACCGAGCGGGCCCGGATGGTGGTGCGGTATCAAGGCGGCAACAACGCCGGCCACACCCTGGTGGTGGACGGCGAGAAATTCATCTTTCATCTGGTCCCCTCGGGCATCCTGCATTCCGACACCCAATGCCTGATCGGCAACGGCGTGGTCCTGGACCCCGAGGTCCTGTTCATGGAGATCGACCGGCTCAAAGAGCGGGGCCATGCCGTGGGGCCGGAGAACCTCCGCATCAGCGAACGCACCCAGGTGATCATGCCCTATCATCAGCGGATCGATATCGCCCGGGAAGAGCAAAAGGGCGCCGGCAAGATCGGCACCACCGGCCGGGGCATCGGCCCCTGTTATGAAGACAAGGTGGCCCGCCGGGGCATCCGGGTGGCGGACCTCGTCGACCCCGACAGCCTCAAGGCCAAGCTGGCGGAGATCTTGCCCGAAAAGAATTTTTACCTGGAAAAATTCCTGGGAGCCCAGCCCTTCACCCTGGAAGAGATTCTGGCGCCATACTCTGAGATGGGGAAGCGCCTGAAACCTTTGGTAGCCAACGTCTCGGTCCTCATTGACCAGGCGATTAAGGCCGGCCAAAACATCCTCTTCGAAGGGGCCCAGGGCACCCATCTGGATATCGATCACGGCACCTACCCCTTACGTGACCTCCTCCAACCCGATCGCCGGCGGGGCCTGCACCGGCGCCGGCGTGGGCCCGACCCAACTGCACCACGTCCTGGGGATCGTCAAGGCCTACACCACCCGGGTGGGCGGCGGCCCCTTCCCCACCGAATGCCTGGACGCCATCGGCGACCACCTGGTGGAGTGCGGCGTGGAGTTCGGCTCCACCACCGGGCGCCGGCGGCGCTGCGGCTGGCTGGACACCGTGGTCCTCCGGGACTCGGCCCGGCTGAACGGCCTGACGGGGCTCGCCATCACCAAGCTGGACGTCCTCAGCACCCTGAACCCGGTGAAGATCTGCGTGGCCTACGAAGTGGACGGGGTGCAGCGGGACACCATCCCCCCCACCATCAAGGACCTGGAGCGCTGCCGGCCGGTATTTGAAGAATTGCCGGGCTGGCAGGAGGACATCCGGGGGGTGCGGCGCTTCGAGGATTTTCCCGCGGCCACCAAGAATTATCTGAAACGGCTGGCGGAACTGGCGGGCGTGCCCATCCAGATCGTCTCGGTGGGCCCGGACCGGGAAGAGACCATTGTAGTCAATAACCCTTTCGATTAATTCGCAAAAATGTCGCGTCGCCGCCCCCGGCGGCGCCAGAAATGACTAGAACCGCCGAGGGCGGCGGTTCTACCTTTTACAGGCTGTTAATATTTTTGACAGAAAAATCCCGAGACAGGCCCGGCAATCCCGGGCCTGTTGCCATAATTGCTAACTATTTTTAATAGTTAAGCCAAGCCTACTATTCTACCTGTTCTGGCATGATCAATGCTCCATACTTTGGCAAAGATGGGCAATTTGCCGCCGCGAAAAAATCAGGAAGATTTTCACAAGCAGCCTTTACCGGCCGGGATTTAGTGCTTAAATGAAGGTGAAACCGGGGCTGGGAGGCGTTTGCGGTGGCCGGCGGGCCGACGGTGGGGAACCTGCGATCAATAAAATGAAACAGCGGTTTTGCCTAATTATGGCAGGTGGTTAACCGCTTGTTTGCAGGTTTTTCCGGCCGATCCTGTAGGATTTTTTATGACATTAAAATCGCAAATTGACGGACTTTAAAATCTGCTTCCACCTGCGATACTGATCATGGTAAATGGCCGATCCACTGGTTAATCCAGTTTACCCAAGGAAAATTGAAGGAAGATCGAGATGATCGAAATCCGATTTCATGGCCGCGGCGGTCAGGGCGCCGTCACTTCGGTGGAGCTGCTGGCCCTGGCGGCGATTAATGAAGGCAAGTTCGCCCAGGGCTTCCCCAGTTTCGGTCCGGAGCGCCGGGGCGCCCCGGTAATGGCCTTCTGCCGGGTGGACGATAAGCACATCCGCCTGCGCTGCAAGATCCTCCAACCCGACGTGGTGGTGGTGCTGGACGCCTCGCCTGCTCAGGATTCAAAACCCCCCGGCGGACTTGAGGGAACACGGCATCATCGTCCTGAACACCGCCAAGAGCCCCGCCGAAATCCGCCAGGAATACGGCTACACCCACACCCTGGCCCTGGTGGACGGCAACAAGATCGCCCGGGAGGTCCTGGGGGTGCCCATCGTCAACACCACCATGATCGGGGCGCTGCTCAGGGCCACCGGGGTGGTGCAAGTGGATTCCATGGAGACGCCCTTGAAGGAACGCTTCGGGCCCCTGGCCGTGAAGAATTTCAACGCCCTGAAAGTGGCGTATGAGGCAACTATCATTGAGGAGCACAAGCCGTGAGTAAAGCGTGGGATCAGGTGACCTGGCAGGAGATCGAGATCGGCGGGGTCCTGACCGAGCCGGGCTCGGCCCGGGCCTACCGCACCGGGGATTGGCGGTCCATGCACCCGGTATGGGACAAGCAGCGCTGCATCAAGTGCGGCGTCTGCTGGACGGTGTGCCCCGAGGCCGGCATCTCCGAGGAACCGGACGGCTATTTCGAGATGAACGACTACTGCAAAGGCTGCGGCATCTGCGCCAAGGAATGCGTCACCGGCTGCATCAAGATGTTGCCGGAGGAGGGCATGAGCGTTGCAAAGCCCATCGAGTCGGCATGGAGGTTTCCATCGCGGTGAGCCATGCGGTGCAGCTGGCCCGGGCCGAGGCCATCGCCGCTTACCCCATCACCCCCCAGACCCATATCGTGGAACATCTCTCCTCGCTGGTGGCCAACGGCGACTTGGAGGCGGAGTTCGTCACGGTGGAGAGCGAGCATTCGGCCATGAGCGCCAGCATCGGCGCCGCCGCCACCGGGGTCCGCACCTACACCGCCACCAGTTCCCAGGGGCTGGCCCTGATGCACGAGATTCTCTTCATCGCCTCGGGCATGCGGCTGCCCATCGTCATGACCGTGGCCAACCGGGCCCTGTCGGCGCCCCTGAACATCTGGAACGACCACGGCGACATCATGGCCGAAAAAGACATCGGCTGGATCCAGATCTTCGTGGAAAACGGCCAGGAGTCCTTCGACCACAGCGTCATGGCCTTCAAGATCGCCGAAGACCACCGGGTGCTGCTGCCCACCATCATCAACCTGGACGGCTTCATCCTGACCCACGTGGTGGAGCCCCTGGAGATGGTGGACCAGGAAACGATTGATAAGTTTCTGCCGCCCCTCGTGCCGTATCTCAAGCTGGACCCCAAGAAGCCCGTAACCATGGGCGCTTTCGCCATGCCGGAGCTCTACACCGAGACCAAGATGGCCCACCAGGTCGCCCTGACGCGACTCCTATGACCACATCCTGGAGGTTTGGCGGGAGTGGGGCGAGCTCACCGGACGGCACTATAAGCCGGTGGAGCGCTACCGCACCGAGGGCGCCAAGGTTCTGCTGCTGCTCATGGGGTCGCTGGCCGAAGTGGCCGAAGCGGCCGTGGATGAGCTGCGGGACGAGGGCCTGGAGGTGGGTCTGGTGAAGCCCAGGTTGTGGCGCCCCTTCCCCTTCCAGGATATCCGGGAAGCCGTGGCCGGGGCCGAGCTGGTCATCGTCTGCGACCGGGCCATGTCCCTGGGCGGCGCGGCCCACCCGGTAATGGCGGAAGTGCGCAGCGCCCTGTATCCCCTGGCCGACCGGCCCCAGGTTCTGGGCTACGCCGTGGGTCTGGGCGGCCGGGACGTGCAGCCCCAGGCCTTCAAGGACATGGTGGCCCACGCCCTGAACGAAATCAAGCAAGGACCCACCCAAGAATTTTATCTGGTGGGGGTGAGAGGCTGATGGAAAAATTCGGGTTTGCAGAAAGCCAAAAGTTCGATACCTACGCCTCCCGGATGCTGCCCCGGGACGAGTTCTTCACTTCGGGGCACCGGGCCTGCCAGGGCTGCGGCGAGGCCCTGGCCGTGCGCCTGGTGTGCAAGGCCATCGGCAAAGACGCCATCATCGCCCACGCCACCGGCTGCATGGAGATCGTCTCTTCGGGCATGCCCCAGACCTCCTGGATGCACCCCTGGATCCACGTGGCCTTCGAGAATACCTCGGCCGTGGCCTCGGGCGTCGAGGCCGCCCTGAAGATCCTGGAGCGCAAGGGCAAACTTTCCGGCCCCATGCCCAAGGTGGTGGCCATGGGGGGCGACGGCGGCACCAGCGACATCGGCCTCCAGTCTCTCTCCGGGGCCCTGGAGCGGGGCACCAACTTCACCTACGTCTGCTGGGACAACGAAGCCTACATGAACACCGGCATTCAGCGCTCCAGCGCCACGCCCTTCGGGGCCATGACCACGACCTCGCCCCCCGGGAAGCTGAGCAAGGGCCAGGCCACCTGGAAGAAGGACATGATCGCCATTGCCGTGGCCCACGGCATTCCCTACGTGGCCACCGCCTCGCCCAGCTATCCGTTCGATCTGTACTTCAAGGTGAGAAAGGCCCTGGAGACCCCGGGGCCGGCTTATATCAACGTCCTGTCCGTGTGCCCCACCGGCTGGCGCTCCGCCACCGACCTGAGCGTCCGCTTGGGCCGCCTGGCGGTGCAGACCGGCGTCTTTCCCCTCTTTGAGGTGGTGGACGGCAAGTACCACCTCTCGCTGCAAGTTCCCAAAATCCGGCCCATCAAAGACTATCTCAAGCCCCAGGGCCGCTTCCGCCATCTGCGCGACCCTGAGATCGGCTTCATTCAACAGCAGGTCCAGGCCCGATATGAGCTGCTCTTGCAGAAATGCCAGGCGCCGTTTCCGGAATTCGCCCCGGTGCACATACCTGAGGTAGGTTAAGATGATCAATCAGCCCACGTTCGATGCCATTCTGGCCCGCTATGAGGGCCAGCCCGCCAGCCTGATCCCGGTGCTTCAGGAGATTCAGGACGAATTCAACTACCTGCCCAAGGATGAACTGAAGGTGGTGGCCGACCGGCTGCAGGTTCCCCTGACCCAGGTCTACAGCGTCGCCACCTTTTTTAAGATGTTCTCTCTGGAGCCCAAGGGCCGCCACCAAGTCCGGGTCTGCCTGGGCACCGCCTGCCACCTGCGGGGCGGCCAGCGCCTGGTGGAGACGGTGTCCCGCCGCCTGGGAGTCGAAGTGGGCCACGCCACCGAGGACCTGCAATTCTCCCTGGAGACGGTGGGCTGCCTGGGCTCCTGCGCCCAGGCGCCGCTGATGATGGTCGACGACAAGTATTTCGGACGCATGGCGGTGGACAAGGTCCCCAAGATCCTGAAACTCTATAAAAAATCAGACCAAGACTGAGATACGATATGCCTAAGTTCGAGACGATCAAGCAACTGGAGGAATACCGCAGCCGGCTACTGGCCGGCCGGGAGGCCCAGGCGCCCCAGGTTCTGGTCTGCGGCGGTCCGGGCTGCCTGCCCATGGGAAGCCCGGAGGTGGCCGCCGCCTTCCAGCAGGAGCTCAAGCAGCGCGGGCTGGAAGTGAAAGTCAGCCTGAAGGAAAGCGGCTGCCAGGGCCTCTGCGCCAAGGCCGTCAAGGTCATGCTCCGGCCCCAGGAGATCACTTACCAGCAGGTGAAGCCCGAGGACGTCCCGGAAATCGTCGAGGAGACCCTGGTCAAGGGCAAAATCCTCGACCGGCTGTGCTACCAGACGGAGGACGGGGCCGTCAAGGCCAAAAAGTCCGAGATTCCCTTCTACCAGGGACAGCAATCCCTGGTGCTGGGCAGGATGGACCTCGTCGATCCCACCAGCCTGGACGACTACCTGGCGGCCGGGGGCTACCAGGCCCTCCAGCAGGTCTTCGGCCAGCTGAGCCCGGAAGCCGTCATCGACACGGTGGAGCGCTCCGGCCTCAGGGGCCGGGGCGGCGGCGGCTTTCTCACCGGGCGCAAGTGGCGTCTCTGCCGGCAGGTGCCGGGCGAAGTCAAATACCTCATCTGCAACGGCGACGAGGGCGACCCCGGGGCCTTCATGGACCGGGCGGTGATGGAGGGCGACCCCCACGCCGTGCTCGAAGGCATGATCATCGGCGGCTACGCCATCGGCGCCAACCAGGGCTTCATCTATGTCCGCCATGAATATCCCCTGGCGGTGAAGCGCCTGACCCTGGCCATCGAGCAGGCGAGGGCCTGCGGCCTGCTGGGCGCGGCTATCCTGGGCTCCGGCTTCGACTTCGACGTCAAGATCAGCATGGGGGCCGGGGCCTTTGTCTGCGGTGAAGAAACGGCCCTGATCGCCTCCATGGAAGGCAATATCGGCGAACCGCGGCCCCGGCCGCCCTTCCCGGCCCAGCACGGCCTCTGGGGCAAACCCACGGTCATCAACAACGTGGAGACCTGGGCCAACGTCCCCCAGATCATCAATCACGGCGCCGATTGGTTCGCGGCCATCGGCACCGATAAGAGCAAGGGCACCAAGGTCTTCTCCCTGGTGGGCGCGGTGAACAACACCGGCCTGGTGGAGGTCCCCATGGGCACCACCCTGCGCCAGATGGTCTATGACCTGGGCGGCGGCATCCGCGGCGGCGGGGAATTCAAGGCGGTCCAGACCGGCGGCCCCTCCGGCGGCTGCATCCCCAAGCAATACCTGGACCTGCCGGTGGATTACGACAGCCTCCAGTCGGTGGGCTCCATTATGGGCTCCGGCGGCATGATCGTCATGGACGAGCATAGCTGCATGGTGGATGTGGCCCGCTACTTCATGGGTTTCCTCAACGACGAATCCTGCGGCAAGTGCACCCCCTGCCGGGAAGGCACCAAGCACCTCCTGGAGATCCTCACCGACATCACCAAAGGGGAAGGCCAGCCGGAAGATCTGGCGTTGATGGAAGAGCTGTGCGTCACCATGAAAGACGCCTCCCTCTGCGGCCTGGGCATGAGTGCCGCCAACCCGGTGCTCAGCACCCTGAAATACTTCCGGGAGGAATACGAGGCCCACATCCTCCATAAAAAATGTCCGGCTCTGGTCTGCCGGCCCCTGCTGAAATACACCATCGATCCGGAGACCTGCACCGGCTGCCTGGCCTGCGTGCGGGAATGCCCGGCGGACGCCATTCACGGCGAAGCCGGCGAACCCCAGGAACTCGACCAGGAAGTCTGCGTCAAATGCGGCATGTGCCACGCCATGTGCAAATTCGATGCAGTCAAGGTAGAATCATGAGCCAACTCAATCTGACCATCGACGGCCTGACGGTGAAATCCCAGCCCGGCCTCAGCCTCCTGCTGGCGGCCCGGGAGCACGGGATCGACATTCCCACCCTCTGTCACCATGACGACCTCAAACCCGAGGGCCACTGCCGCCTGTGCGTGGTGGAAATCGGCGCCCCTAACCGCACCCGCCTGGTAAACTCCTGCACCTATCCGGTGGAGGAAGGGCTCATCGTCCAGACCCAATCCGCAAGGGTGCTGGCCTCCCGGCGTCATGGTGCTGGAACTGCTCCTGGCCCAGGCCCCGGCCGCCGAGCTCATCCAGAAAATGGCCGCGGAGCTGGGCGTTTACGAGACCCGCTTTAAACCGGGCCACCCCCAGGCGCGCTGCATCCTCTGCGGCCAGTGCGTCCGCACCTGCCGGGAAATCGTCGGGGTCAGCGCCATCAGCATGGCCTTCCGCACCCCGAAGAAGCTGGTGGCCACGCCCTTCAACGAGCCCTCCGAGGCCTGCATCGGCTGCGGCTCCTGCGTCTTCGTCTGCCCCACCAACGTCATCGCCTACACCGAAAAGGACGGCGTCCGCACCGTCTGGGGCCGCCATTTCGAACTGCAAGCCTGCACGCAATGCGGCACCTACATCGCCCCCAAGGCCCAACTGGAACACTGGGCCAAACTCACCGGCGACCCGGTGGAGAGCTTTTTTATCTGTAGAGATTGCCGCTAGGCTAAGGGAACAATTGGTTTAAAGCAGCGTAGGGGCGGCTCTCGAGCCGCCCTTATATTTTAATAATCAAGGGCTTTCTGTATTGAAAGCCAACGAGAGTTCAAGTTCCATCTAGTCCTTTTGGCCTTCGGCAATTTAGAGAAGACTTTGAAAGCCTTGTCAAATCACGAGAAGCTTTACGCGCCGGTCCAAGGGAAAACTTACTCACTTTTTGCCGAGGGCGGTGATAGCGAACCTTACTTCGCCGAGATAAAGCGCTTGGCAGATGCTTTCCTCCAACGTTGCCCTGACGAAAAAAGGCTTTTGGGCCTGATACAGGAAGTGGGGACGAAGCCCTTTCTTTGGGGCTTGAAATCCACCCGGGCCGATCGGAAGACCCTCCAATTCGTTAGAGAGACTCTCAGGCAGTCGCTGTCCATCTATACCCAGAAGGTTTCGGACCACTTGCAAAGCTTGCCATTTGCGAAGAGGATGGATAGCACTCTTGCCACGAAGGAGGAAAAATACCACCTGTACATGCTTGAGATTGAATTAGTCAACAGAATCTATAGAGAAGAATTTAAACGCTCCGAATACAAGTTCGCCCTCATCGCCCATTGCCTGCGCGACTTCAGGCCGGGGTGCCGCTCGGTAAAGGGTGATATCGAGGCCGTGTGCCGGGGTTGCACCGAGGATTGCTTCATTCGCCTGGGAAGCGTCCTCCTCGAGAAATACGGCATCGAGCCTTATATTTCTGTAGAAATGGACCAGGAGAGGCTCTTTAGAAGACTCAAGCAAGAGCACCCCAGCATCGGTGCGCTCGGAATCGCATGTATCCCGGAGCTTGCCCTGGGCATGAGGCTGTGCATCCGCCTAGGCATCCCACCCGTTGGAATTCCATTGAATGCAAATCGATGTGCCAGGTGGATGTCACAGGCTCACGAGACCTCTTTCAATCTTGAACAACTTGAAGAGCTGCTTAGGTGAGCACCAATGCCGACGCATGCGATCCGGGAATTGGGTAGAGGAAATCTCCCGCTGCTCCCTTAATGCTTCTGCTGGCTTCCACATCCCATAACCCTGCTGAGATATTCATACAACTGCCTGGCTTGATCCTCGGAGATTTTCTGCGGCGAAAAATCCGGCATGGGTCCTTTCTGACCGTTGTCCAAACGTGGATCACGGATCAAGGAAATGAAGGTATGGAGATCCTCCAATTTGTCGGAGCCGATGATTATGTGATCGGGAAGGATGGCGTTGCCTCCGTTGGGATGGCAGGCCATGCAGTTGTTCTCAAAGAGCCTTTTGCCGGCCTCGAGCCGCATATCGACGGCCGGAGCCCGGCCCCCGAAAACCAACCGGCCACCGAAATACCCCAATCCAGCCACGGTGAAAAATGCAATGAAATAGATGGCCAGGAGGGCTTTGGATTCCTCCCGGCCGATAAAAATCAGGATCATCCCGAGGGAGAGGAGCAGGAATAAAAAGCTGGCCAGGCAAACCTTGATGAGGATGGGCAGCAGCCAGGCCCCTTGGTACCAGTGCTGCCAGTCCATGAAGCCCAGGAATACGGTGGGAAGGATAAACAGCCAGGCCAGGATGAGGCAATAGCGTGCCGCCTGCGCCAGATGCGGTTGTCTCAGGACCCATGCCAGGACCCCGAAAACCAGGGCCGCAACCACCACCCCGATGGTTATATGGGTCAGGGGCGGATGGATCGGGTCCTGGAAGCCGATGACGTACAGGGCGTTGTAAAAAGGGTTAAATATGGTCATGGCAATCAAGGAAATTGTTTGATTAAGGTTCGCCGGGCTTATCCGGCGCGGGAAGTTCCAGTTATTCCGGTTTGCGACCTAAAAGGAAAACGGTGATTCCCAGGCCGATGAAGATCAGCAGAATGAAGGAGGAAAAGTCCTGACGGAATTTTAACTCCTGGAAGCCCTTCCGGACCTGCTGCATTATGGCGGCAAGTTTCTTGGAGAACTCCCCGGTCTTGGCCTGAACCAGTTTAACATCCACGGTATGAAACAAGGTCCTGTACTCCGCCTGGGTCTGGAACAGGACCTTTTCCTCATCCTGGGTCGCAATTAATCCGGCCTTCAAGGCTTTGAGATCGCGGTCGATCTTATTGATCTCCTGCTCGGTCAGCAACAGAGCCGCCTTCATCTCCCTGGCCCGGTCATAACTGTGGCAGATGCCGCATAACTTTTCGTTGATAATATTGATATCGGCTTTCTGAATATCATGGGAATGGTGGCAGGTGACGCAGTTGGGACCACTCCCGGTAGTCATCAAGGCCTTGCCGTGGCCACTCTCCAGGTAGCTCTCTTTGATGCCTAGGTGGCATTTGCCGCAGAATTCCGGCACCATTTTAGGTTTCGGCGTTCCCACGAAACCGCTTTCCGGCTGCATGGACCTGGCGGCATCCTTCGGGTCGCCGCCGTGACAGTCCTGGCAGGACACCCCATTTTGATAATGCCAACTCTTCCGCCACTCAGCCGGGATGCCCCGATAATCTTCCTTCATCAAGTCAGAGGTGTGGCAGTCGATACAGACGTTCTGTTCGACCCTTGGTCTATGCTCCCAGGGGGTTTTGGGGAATTCTTTTTGCAATAAATCGGTCCAGGCCCCTTCGGCTACTGAAACGAGACTGATGAAGCAGATTAGGGTGAGAAGGCGGCGCATCAGCGAGAACCCCAGAAGGTGAGTCCGAGCCAGACGATTATGGTTACCAGGAAAAGCACCAGCATCTTCGGCCTTCTCAGGATGTGGTGTTTTTTTGATTGATCGATAAAGGGCCAAAAGATGAAAACCATTACCAGGGCTAATTGCAAGGCAATCCCTAAAAATCTGTTGGGAACCAGTTTAAGCATGGCATAGGGAGCCAGGAAATACCATTCCGGTCTGATATGTTCCGGCGTATTTAAGGGGTCGGCCGGGGTATTGGCGTCCGCCGGAATGAACAGCGCCGGCACAAAAGAGATGATGGCAAACATGACAATGAGATAGACGACGGTCATGAGCACTTCTTTGGAAACAAAGTCGGGATAAAAGGGCGGGCCGTCCGGATGGCTGTCATGCCGGAATTTTTGCCATTCTGGCGTCTCTTCAGAGCCGGAGGGTGGAGCTGAGATGCCAATCCTCCTCACCAAAAAGACATGCACGGCGAAGAGCAACGTGAGCACTGCCGGCAGCAAAGCCACATGCAGGGCAAAGAACCGGTTAAGGGTGGCTCCCGAGACGTTTTCACTGCCCCGCAGTATTTTACAAATCAGGTCACCAACAATGGGGAAGGCGGTGGGGATGTTGGTCACCACCGTGGTGGCCCAAAAACTGAGCTGGCTCCAGGGCAGCAGGTAGCCGCTCAGGCAAAAGCCCATAGTGGTCATTAACATCAAGGCCCCGACGACCCAGGTGAGTTCCCGGGGTTTTTTATAGGAGCCGAGGAAAAAGACCGAGCCCATATGCAGGAGGACCACCGCCACCATGACGTTGCTGCCCACCACGTGCATCAGGCGAAAGAGCCAGCCATAGGGCACCTGGTTCATGATGAACTGCACGCTTTGAAAGGCGTCCTTGTCATCGGGAATATAGTAGAAGATGAGCAGTATGCCGGTGAGGACCTGGAAAAGGAAGGCGGTAAAGGCCACCATCCCGAGGGTATAAAAAATATTGATATTCTTCGGAACCCGATACTCGGTGAGCTGGGAGCGGATTATCTCATCAAGTCCGATCCTGACCTCCAGCCATTCTCTCAGCTTTTGTACCATCTTAGGCCCCGATCACTAAATTGTTGCCTTCCACTCGGACGGAGAACTGCGGCAGAGGTTTCGGCGGCGGTCCGGAGATCACCTTACCTTCGAGATCGAACGTGCCGGCGTGGCAGGGGCAAATGAACACCTGCCGCTCCTGGTCGTATTTCACCAGGCAGCCCAGATGGGTGCAGACCCTGGAGAAGGCCAGAAAACCATGACCTCTCGTGTTGATGACGATCGCCGGGGTCGACCCGATCATCACATCTTTGACGGCGCCTACCGGCAGCTCGCTTTTGGCGACTTCGATGGTCCTCGCCCTGGCCCCGCCCTCCACCGGGAGCAGAAAACGGAAGAGGGGATAGATGAAGGCGCCTAAGGCGCTTAACCCGAGGAGGGAGGTCAACAGCTTTAGAAAACTGCGTCTCTTCATGGCAAACCGGCGGCGAGAACCAGTTTCAGGAACAGGCTCATATTGAGAATCAATATAGGCCCTCGTCTTTCCTTGTCAAGTCAAGGGCTTCAGGCTCCCGTCAGAAAAACCTTCAGTTTCCGGGGCAAACCGGAAGCGGCCCGGAGGCCGTGCCTTACTTTTTGCAGGAGCTTTTGATGTATTCGATCACCGCCTTGATTTCAGCGGGCTGCAGTTTTAGCGGTTTCATTTGATTCTTGCCCTGGGTAACAGAGTCGGTGATCTTTTTATCCACGTCGCCCTGCCAGAACTTGGGATCGCAGAAATTGCCGGGTTTGGGGTCGAAGGTCTTGGCCAGGGGGCCTTTGCCGTCCATTTTCTCGCCATGGCAAGCCTCACATTTGGCGCTAAAAATTGCTTTGCCGTCTTGAGCCCAACTTCCACTTGGGGTCCCCAAGAGACCTACCCCCAGTAACAATCCGGCCACTGTCCAGGCAATAATTTTTCTCATTTAGCCTTCTCCTTTTTATTTGATCAAGGCCTCATGCCGCTTAGATATTCCAGGCCGCCGCGTCCTCTCACCTATTACATTCTCTTTTTTTAATAAGTCAGCCGAGCTTGGATTTCAAGGAGGAAGATAATTAAAAATGGCTATATGGAAATTTGATAGGTTTTGGTAAGTACCCAGTAAGAAAGAGGGAAGCCGCCAGGGGATTATTGATAATGCTGATTCCAGCCAACACTTACAAGACCGCGTGCTTTCCCCGATCAGGTGGGGCTGTTCCATATCTTGGCAGGTTCGGCCATTATCGTCGGGGTGCCAAAGATTTCAGCAATGATTAAGATATTGGCTCAAGCGGCTGGTTAACTCAAGAAGGAGACAACATATGCGCCTAAAGGACAAGATCGCGATCATCACCGGTGCAGGCAGCGGAATCGGCGAAGCTATCGCTCATAAATTCGCACGAGAAGGTGCCGGCTTGGTTTTGAACGGCCTGCCTGCCGATCCGGTGCGGAATGTGGCGGAATCCATCTTGGCAGACGGCGGCCAAGCTGAAGTCTATCTCGGAGATGTGGCCGAAGAAACGGCGGCGCGTGCCTGTGTGGATCTCGCCATTCAACGCTTCGGTCGTCTCGATGTGCTGGTTAACAACGCCGGCATCTTCATCGCCAACGCCGAGACCGATGACTACCGGATTACGGATTTCGACCGGACGGTGCGGAATAATCTTCGTACCGCCTTTCTCATGACTAAGTTCGCCCTGCCGTATCTGCAGAAAAGCCGCGGCAATATTATCTGCGCCGGTTCGGAGGCGGGATTCAACGGTTCGCCTGGATTCACTCCTTATGGAGGCTCCAAAGCCTTCCTGCATGCCTTTACCATGGGGGTAGCATTGGAGCAGGCCAAATACGGGGTACGCGCCAACTGCGTCTGCCCCGGACCGATCGATACCGCCTGGACCCGTCCGGCCACAGGTCCTTTGGACGAGGCGATGGCAAAGTCGATTGATGACGTTGTGCCTCTGGGGCGCCGCGGTACCCCGGAAGAAATGGCGAACATCTATGCTTTCCTTGCGTCCGATGAGGCCAGCTACGTGACGGGATCGCTGTGGCTGGCCGACGGAGGAGTTACTCCGGCCAAGGGGTGCTTGGGAGGGCAGGTGCCGGCAGAGCTACGCCGCACCCCGGCGGGGGTATTGCCGCTGCGCCATTCGCACGACGGCGAAAAGGGCAAGGAAATATTTCGCTCCAAGAAATAGGTCGCGGTCGAGCGCTCCGAATCAAGGATGCTGCTGTTTTTCTACTGAAGAAACTCCGGCCCCCCCTTGGATAAGCCGCTTTATCAGCCTGTCCAGAGGGGTAAAGGTGCGCGTATCTTGCCAAACTAGAATTTTTTAAGGAATGTCACTCAATTATAGATATGATCTGGGTAACGAAATGTGGTGTGGTAGGGGTATGCCCTCCCCTAAGCAGTAAATCTTGGTCAATCGCGGCTTTCGTTCTGGAAGTCCAGCTCGCTTCAGATAATATTTAGTCAGAAACCGGAGCGACTTCAGGCGGATTTGTGCCGAAACTGCCTTTTCAGGCGGCACACTCCCTGGAGAGATTGAATCGGCCCGTGCTCTTAGAATAACTATTTAATATTATTATCTAATCTACTAGTTACCCTCCGCCATTGGAACGCTCCGTCAGCGGCAAGCAGGCGGCACCAAGCGGCACAACAGGGAGACCTGGCCGAAGCGCCGGCGCGACCCGGCGGCCCCGTTGCGCCGGTAGAACCGCAAATTTCAAGGTGACCGGCACGATTTGGCTTTGGAAGCCTGGATTTTCGTACTTTTGGCTACCTCAAGGCAGGGCGCGAGAGGGCTAAGTGCGGATACAGCAAGACTTTTTCCTGATTACCTTTTTTGCAACACCGAACTATTTGAATTAATTATACTTTTTGATCATTAAGCCGGGTAGCCGCGGATTTCCGCCCCAGATTTTACCGTTTTTTAAATTTTGGCGCGACCGCGGCTTTATCTAGCCTTCGCCGAACCTTCGCTTAGCCATCGCCGCGGCCATTTTAATGGCGGCCTTGAGACTGTCCGGCGTGGCCCGGCCGGTGCCGGCCAGGTCGTAGGCGGTGCCGTGGTCCACCGAGGTGCGGATGATGGGCAGCCCCAGGGTGACGTTGACCCCGTCGATGAAGTGCAGGAGTTTCAGGGGGATCAGGCCCTGGTCGTGGTACATGCAGACCACCCCGGCGAACTCTCCGTGCCGATGGCGCCAGAACAGGGTGTCCGCCGGGAAGGGGCCTTCCACCGGCAGACCCGCGGCCTGAGCCTGTTTAATGGCGGGAATGATGATCTCCTCTTCTTCCCGGCCGAACATGCCGCCCTCGCCGGCGTGCGGATTGAGGGCCGCCACGGCCAGGGGCGCCCCGGCCAGGCCGAAGTCCCGGTCCAGGGCCCGGCAGATCAGGTGGAAGAAGCGCACCAGGCTCGCGGTGCTCAGCCGGCCGGGCACCTCGGCCAGGGCGCAGTGGATGGTGGCCAGAATCACCCGGAATTCGTCCCCGGCCAGCATCATGGCCACCTCCGGGGTGCCGGTCTTTTCCGCCAGCAGTTCGGTATGGCCGGGATAGTGGTAACCCGACAGGTTCATGGAGAGCTTGCTGATGGGCGCCGTGACCATCCCGGCCAGCTTCTGTTCCATGGCCAGTTCAATGGCCCTGAGGATGTAGGAAACCATGGCCTTGCCGCTGGCCCGGGTGGGACGGCCGTATTCCAGATCTTCCGGTTTCAGCTCGGACAGCGGCAGCAGGTCCATGGTCCCGGCCTTATAGCGGCCCAACTCGGGACGTTCGGCCAGGTGCAGATTGGCGCCCGGAGACAGTTCCAGCCGGGCCCGCTCCAGGGCGGGGAAATCCCCCAGCACCAGAGGCCGGCAGACCTGGTAGATCTGGCTGTCGGCCAGGGCCTTGACGATGATCTCCGGCCCGATCCCCACCGGGTCTCCCATGGTCAGGGCCAATATGGGGCGCATTTCCGGCGGCGTCATCTTATTCCTCTCCCTGTTTGGTCAATCGCCGGAGCTGCACCTGAACCCGGTCTCCTTTAACGGTGACCTTCAGGTAATGGTAAAAGGCATGCTCGGGATCGGAGCCGTACAGCTTGGCCCCGGCCCCACCGGTGATGGTATAGGGGATCCCTTCCCAGTTTCCGGTATAGTAATCATGGATGTGGGCCGCGAAGATATAGCTGACCTGGTACTTCTTGAACAGCGCCAGCAGTTTGGCGGCCAGCTCCGGGCGCAGGCAGTGATGATTCTCGCCACCCCGGGGATCAAAGAGGGGTATGTGGAAAAAAACCAGCCGGGTCCTGGCGGCCTGGGATTTCTGCAGCTCCGCCTCCAGCCAGCTAAGCTGTTCCTGGCTCAGGCCCTCCGGGGCGGCATCATCGACCACGATGAAGTAGTTATTATTAAGCTGGAAGGAATAATAATCCGGCCCTAAAATCTCGTGGTAGAACACCAGGCCCTGGTCGCCGTAGAGCTCATGATTGCCGATCACCGATAACAGCGGCTTGTGCAAGTCCTGGCGTACTGCGGTAAAGAAGGTGCGATACTGGTCCAGTTCGGCCTTCATCACCATGTCGCCCAGATGGATGCCGAAGGCGAGGCTGGGAGCCCGGTCAACCTCCTGGAGCAGGGACGCAAAAACCGCCGGATGTTCATTGCGGTTATCCCCGAAGACGGCAAAAGTGAGAGGTTTCGCCGGTGAGACCTTGATTTTCGCCAGGTTGGCGGGATTCCAATTAGTGGCCGGTATGGGGCCGAGATCAGAGGCATCCCCTATCCCCGCCAAGACTATGAAACTAAAAATTGCGACTGCCAGGTAGATCCCGGTGCAGACCCGAAGGCGCGGTTTGGACATGCCGGCGCTCCTTATTTCTGTATCTCCTAAACTGCTCCCCCATTTTTTTCCATGCAATCCTGGGGGTAGGTGTGCCAAAATAGGATTTAAACAAACTATGCTGCCAAATGAGGTCAAAGTCAATGACAGAAGCGGGCCAAGGGTGTCTGAAGGGAGTGCGGCTGGGGTTCATCGGCGCCGGCAATATGGGCGGGGCCATTATCCGTGGACTGGTGGCCGGCGGTCGGATAGCCCGGGAAAACCTGGTCTATTGTGACCCGGACCCGCGCCGGCAGGCCGACCTGGCTAAGTTAGGGGTGAAAGCCGCCCCGGATCATGCCGAGGTGATGCACGCCCGGGTGGTGGTCCTGGCGGTCAAGCCGCAGATCATGAGCGCGGTCCTGGAGTCCCTCGGCGAATACGCCGGGCCGGGGCACCTCATCATCTCCATCGCCGCCGGGGTGACCCTGAAAGCTCTGGAAGCGGCCTTGCCCCAGTCCCGGGTGATCCGCGCCATGCCCAACACCCCCACCCTGGTAGGCGCCGGCATGGCGGCCCTGGCCCTGGGCGGCCGCGCCACCCAGGAGGACGCCGACCTGGCCTTGGAAATCTTTGACGCCGTGGGTCGGGCCGTGATCGTGGAGGAGCGCCTCATGGATGCGGTCACCGGCCTGAGCGGCAGCGGCCCGGCCTACGTCGCCGTGTTTATCGAGGCCCTGACCGACGGCGGCGTCAAGATGGGCCTGCCCCGGCACCTGGCCCTGCTCCTGGCCAGCCAGACCGTCATCGGCGCCGCCCGCCTCTGCCTGGAAGAGGAAATGCACCCGGGCGTCCTCAAAGACCTGGTCACCTCGCCGGGCGGCACCACCATCACCGGCCTCCATATCCTCGAAGACGGCCGCTTCCGGGGCCTGCTCATGAGCGCCGTGGAAGCCGCCACCCTGCGGGCCAGGGAGTTGGGGAAGGAATAAGAACCTTGAGGGGAGGGCGGGGGGCCGCAGGCCCCCCGCCCTCCCCTCAAACTCCCCTCCCAACCCCCCTTTATGTGGGCCAGGGAAGTCGGGGCCTTTGGCCCCGACTTCCCTGGCCTAATTTTTTAAAAATATAAGGGGTTGGGGATGGGGGTCTGGGGGAAGGGGCAGGGGCCCTCGGCCCCTGGCCCCTTCCCCCAAGAACTTATCTCCACGTCTTCATCAATCTCAAATGAATATCCGCCGCCGGGGCGCTGTGGGTCAGGGCGCCCATGGAGATGAGGTTGACGCCGGTGGCGGCCACTTTGGGCAGGCGGGCGGCGGACATGGAGCCGGAGGCCTCCAGGAGGGCGCGGCCGGCGGTGATGGTCACGGCCTGAGCCATGGCGGCTTCATCTCATGTTGTCCAGCAGGATGACGTCTGCGCCCGCAGCCAGGGCCTCCTCCAGACCGGGCAGATCGGTGACTTCCACTTCGATCTTCAGGAGGTGATGGGCCTCTTGCCGGGCCTGCTGGACGGCCCGGGTGATGGAGCCTGCGGCGGTGATGTGGTTGTTCTTGATGAGGACGCCATCGTAGAGGCCGGCCCGGTGGTTGCTTGGCGCCGCCCAGGCGCACGGCGTATTTCTCCAAGACCCGCCAGCCCGGGGTGGTCTTGCGGGTGTCCACCAGGGCCGCTTTGGTCCCGGCAATCAGGCTCAGCATCTGGCGGGTGAAGGTGGCGACGCCGGAGAGGCGCTGGAGGAAGTTGAGAGCGGTGCGCTCGCCGGTGAGGATGGCGGCTACCGGGCCGCTGAGGCGGGCCAGGACCGTCCCGGCCGCGGCCTGGGCGCCTTCCTCCACCTGGGGTTCAAAAACCAGATCCGCCTCGACCTTACGGAAGACTCGGGCGGCCAGCGGCAGGCCGGCCACCACCAGGTCCTGCTTGGCCCGGATGTGGGCCTCGCCCCTGAGGTCCGGGGGAATCAAGGCCTGGGTGGTGACGTCGCCTACACCCAGGTCCTCTTCCAGGGCCAGATCGATGAGGCGGTCAAGCAGCGGAGAAGTCGGAAAGACGGTCATCATTTGCAATCCTTGGTCCATTTAAGGCGGGTTGCGGTTGGCAGTTTTCGGTTTTTGGTGAAAAAAGTAAAGAATTTCATATGGTTATTTGATTAGTTTTTTTACATTTGATTATAACAAGGTTAACTATTTGGTATCATAAGTATTTTAACTATTCAAAATCCCTTGCCGCGCCATTTTTAACCTACCTTTGGCCAATTTTTGAGTGAATCTCGCCCAAATTGTGCCGCTTCGAAAAAAAATTGCGCTATTACCTGGTTCAGTAAGCGGTCCGGTTCAGGTTAGCTGCCGCCTGGCGCCGCTCAGGTTTTGCTGCCGTATGGCTGTTGTACCGCAGCGGTGCCGCTTAGGGGCCGGTTAATTTTAAGGGAAATGATCTTAATATCATAGCGATAACAGATAGTTGTCGGTTGGATCACGGTCTTGTACCGCAAAATAATTTTTTTGGACTTTACCTTCCGGCCCCACGCTGCCAGGCTCCCAGGAGAGGCGCTAAGGGCAGGAAGCCTTTTAGTGTTCCGGATGATAATTTAACCGAGGCCAAGGCGATTTCCAGTAAGGAAGTGATGATTGGCGCTCATATTGGATCAGGCGAAAATTCAGGCATTGGCCTAAAAATTATACAGCGCGTGTTCTAAGCACAATTCATATGGTGGGCAGTGCCCACCCTACATCAACTGCTTCCCCGCGGCCGGGGCTATGGCTTGAGGTCACGATAAACCATATTTAATACTTCAAGAGCAATTTTTGCTTCTTCGGCGTCAAACGTCAAATTCTTACGTATCTCATTTCCCGGGTGAACCAGGTTGCGATATTCCCTCAGTGAATGGGATAGCTTATCTACACCCGGGCTCACTAAACTCAAATCAACACAAACATTGATGAGGTCTGATAGGTCCCACCGAGTAATATCTGGTTTATTTGGTGCCTTGCCGCTATTTTTTGCCTGACTTTCATTGGCGATTAGTAGGTCAGTCAAGATTGCTTCAATAGCTCCGCCGCATAATATAATTACCGATTTCCAACATTGACCAACAAAAGCACGCTGTATTTCTGAAAAATCTCGTTTAATAATTTGTTTTAACTCTTCGTCATTAATAAAAGAAAAATCACGCTCCTCAGTTATCGGAGTGATAGATGGCTCATCTATTGCTATTTTTAATCGACCAAGTGCAATACCGAGATAAGTTCTTACAGCATCAATATTACAGAAATACTCATCTGAATATTCATCTTGTCTGAATTGTGGCAACATCTCAGGGAAATCTTTCTGAAATTGTTGAATCTCTATCGCAAGTATATGGAATGCTGTTTTATCCATATATGTTGCCTTTTCCGATAATCGTTGCTGATTAAGAAGAGAATGGTAAAATTGCCTTAGTCTTTTAAATTGATTATCATTCATTTTTATATCCTGCGAGATAATAAGCCGAGGCCCAGGTCCCGTTTTCCCTTCTTATGCGGGGGTTGGGGGGAGGGTGGGGGAATTTTTTGTAAGGGTTCCCCCAGCCCTCCCCCAAATTAATCATGCTCTTTCCTGCCCTCCCCCGAAAAGAACAGGCTGGAAGCCTGCGCTACCGGTTGACTGTCGGGGCCTCGGTCCCGGCTTACTGCTCACTGCTCACGGCTCACTCCCTCAGCCCATCAGTTCCTTGATGCGTTCCCGGTGGTTTTTGAGTTTGGTGAGTTTTTCGGTCCAGCCCTGGACTTTGTCTTTTTCTTTGGCAACGACTTCGGCGGGGGCCTTGGCGAGGAAGTCTTCGTTGGTCAGTTTGCGTTGGGCGCCGGAGAGGTCCTTGCTGAGCTTGTCGATCTCCTTGGTGAGGCGGCGCTCCTCTTCGGAGAAGTCGATGATGCCGGCCAGGGGCAGGTAGATGTCCACGGCGTCCACCACGGCCTTGGCCGCGGCGGCGGGCGGGCCGGAGGCGGCGTTGAAATTGAGTTCCTTCACTTTGGCCAGTTGGGTGAGGGATTGGGCGTGGCGTTGCAGAGCCGCGATGACCTGGATACCGGGGCTCTGGAGGAAGACGTCCACCTGGGTGGCCGGGGGCACGTTCATTTCGCCCCGGAGGTTGCGGATGGCGGTGATGGTCTCCATCAACAGGTTCATCTCCGCCTCGGCGGCGGGGTTGAGCAGGGCGTCGATCGGCTTCGGGGTACGGGGCCACCATGATGGAGCCCTGGATGCCGGGCAGCTTCTGGTAGATCTCCTCGGTGATAAAGGGCATGAAGGGGTGGAGCAGCCTAAGGATGGCGCTCAGGAGGCCGACCAGAACGCCCTGGCAGTGGCGGCGGGCCGCGGGTCCTCTTTATCGTAAAGCTGGGGCTTGATGAGTTCCAGGTACCAGTCGCAGAACTCGTGCCAGATGAACTGGTAGAGGGCGTTGGCCGCCAGGTCGAACTCGTAGGCGTCCAGGCGGGCCGCCACTTCCCGGCTGACCCGTTGCAGGCGGCTGATAATCCAGGCCTCCACGGTGGTCAGCGGCTGATCGTCCGTGGCAATCACAGGCTGGAAGCCTGCGCTACCATAGTCCTCCAGGTTCATCAGGGTGAAGCGGGAGGCGTTCCAGACCTTGTTGGCGAAGTTGCGGTAGCCGGCGATGCGGTCCTCGTTGAGGCGCATGTCCCGGCCCATGGCGGCGAAGGCGGCCAGGGAGAAGCGGAAGGCGTCGGTGCCGTACTCGTTCATCAGGTCCAGGGGATCGATGACGTTGCCCTTGGATTTGCTCATCTTGTGGCCTTCGGCGTCCCGCACCAGGGCGTGGATGTAGACCTCCCGGAAGGGCACCTCATTCATGAAGTGAATCCCCATCATCATCATGCGGGCCACCCAGAAAAAGAGGATATCGAAGGCGGTGACCAGGACGCGGGTGGGGTAGAAGAGCTTGAGCTCCGGGGTCTCATCCGGCCAGCCCAGGGTGGAAAAGGGCCACAGGGCCGAAGAGAACCAGGTGTCCAGGACGTCGGTCTCCTGGACGCAGCTCGGCCGCGCCGCATTTCGGGCAGTGCGTCGGGTCTTCCCGGCTGACCACGACCTCGCCGCACTGCTGACAGGTCCAGGCCGGGATGCGGTGGCCCCACCAGATCTGGCGGGAGATGCACCAGTCCCGGATATTGTTCATCCAGTCGAAGTAGCTCTTGTCCCAGTTGGCCGGGATAAGTTTGGTGCGGCCGTCCTGCACCGCGGCAATGGCCGCCGCGGCCAGGGTCTTGACCGCCACGAACCACTGTTTGGAGACCAGGGGCTCCACGATGACCTTGCAGCGGTAGCAGTGGCCCACCGGGACCTGATAGGGCTCCACTTTGTCCAGGAGGCCGAGCTTTTTCAGGTCCTTGACGATCTGCTCCCGGCAGACGAAGCGGTCCATGCCCACGTACTTGGGGCCGGCCTCTTTGTTCATGTTGCCGCCTTCGTCGATGACCTGGATGGCGGGCAAATTGTGGCGCCGGGCCACTTCGAAGTCGTTGAAGTCGTGGGCCGGGGTGATCTTCAGGGCGCCGGTGCCGAACTCCAGGGAGACGTAGGAATCGGTGATGACCGGAATCTCCCGGCCCAAGACCGGCAGGCGCAGGGTGGCGCCGTGGAATTTCAGATAACGCTGGTCTTCCGGGTTGACCGCCACCGCGGTGTCGCCCAGCAGGGTTTCGGGCCGGGTGGTGGCCACGGTGAGGTGGCCGTCGCCGTCGGCCAGAGGATAGCGGATATGATAGAGGTGGCCGTCGTGGGGGTCGTGCTCCACTTCGAGATCGGCCAGGGCCGTGCGGCAGCGGGGGCACCAGTTGATGATGTAATCGCCTTTGTAGATCAGGCCCTCGTCATAGAGGCGGACGAAAACCTCGCGCACCGCCCGGGAGAGGCCCTCGTCCAGGGTGAAGCGCTCCCGGCTCCAGTCGCAGGAGGCGCCCAGGCGCTTCAACTGGTTGATGATCTGGCCGCCGGACTCGGCCTTCCACTGCCAGACGCGTTCAATGAAGTTGTCCCGGCCCAGGGCGTGGCGGTCGGTGCCTTCGGCGGCCAGCTTGCGCTCCACCACGTTCTGGGTGGCGATGCCGGCGTGGTCGGTGCCCGGCATCCACAGGGCGTCAAAGCCCTGCATGCGCTTGCTGCGCACCAGGATGTCCTGCAGGGTGTTGTTCAGGGCGTGGCCCATGTGCAGCACGCCGGTGACGTTGGGGGGCGGGATGACGATGCAGTAGGGCGGCTTGCTGCCGTCGGCCCGGGCCCGGAAGAGGCCCTGCTCCTCCCAATATTTATACCACTTCGCCTCGATCCGCTGGGGATCGTAGACTTTGTCCAGAATCTCGGGCATGTTGATTCCTGTGGAAGAATTTGGGAGAGGGGGCTAAGGGCTTTTCGTAACTGGCCCTTACCCCCTCCCCCAGACCCCCTCCCCCAATCTCCTTAAGTGTAGATCAGGCGGGGTAAGTGAAGATATAACTGCTTAATATCATTGCAAACTATCACGACAAAGCCGCCATGTCAAGACAATAGCTTCCACATCGAGTTGCGGAGCCGGGAATATGCTTGAAATTGGACCGAAATAATTTGGTATGACCAGGTGGTCATGTTGAGAATCAGAAGAAGCAGCCCTGTCCACTTTTCGGCAACTGCCGCCGGACAAGCAGGAACGCGTCCTGGACGCCGCCCTGGCGGAGTTCGCCGAGCAGGGCTACCAGGCCGCCTCGCTCAACCGCCTGGTGGCCCAGGCCGGCATCGCCAAGGGCTCCCTCTACCAATATTTCCCCAATAAGGAAGGAATTTTCCGGCACATCTTCCAGTTCGCCCTGAACCAGGTGCGGCGCACCCTCACCACGGTTAAGGACGAGACCCGGGAGGAGAGTTTCTGCGTGCGCCTGGAGAAATCCCTGCTGGCCGGAGTGCGCTTCCTGCGGGAGCATCCCCGGGTCTACGGCCTGTATCTCAAGATCCAGTTTGATAAAAACGTGCCGTTCCGGGAGGACCTCATGGCCACGGTACGCCGCCATGCGGTGGAATACTTCGCCTCCCTGGTGCGGCGGGCCAAGGCCCGGGGCGAGCTGCAGGCCCGGGGTGCCGGAGGCCGCGGTGCTGTTTCTGCTGGACGCCCTGTTCGACCGCTTTCTCCAGGCCGTGGCCGTGCCGGCCCTGGATGTGACCCTGAATCTCAATCAGGCGCCGGAGGACGTGGTGCGCCAACGGATTCATGAACTGGTGCAACTCCTCCGGGATGGCCTGGCGGCGTGAGCAGTAGTCAGTAGCCAGTTAACTACCGTAAAATGATAAATCTACCACCAAGACACCAAGGACACCAAGAGTTCACCAAGGATTTTGAGTTTGGTCTTGGCTGCGCCGAGACCAAAGTTTCAATTCTCCTGGTGTAACTTGGTGGTCTTGGTGTCTTGGTGGTGAAATCTTTTGACTTTTTGTGACCACTCGGTCATAAAGGAGGGTAGATCATGGCGCTTCCCATTTTTCAGGACCCCGGGCTGCAGGGCATCTATGCCAAGGTGGCCGCGGGGACTCGTCTGGACCGGGAAGACGGCCTGGCGCTGTTTCAGAGCGCCGATCTGCTGGGAGTCGGGGCCCTGGCCCAGATGGTGCGGGAGCGCCTCCACGGCCGCCAGGCCTTCTATATCTACAATCAGCATATCAACTATTCCAATATCTGCATCAATGGGTGCAAGTTCTGCGCCTTCAGCCGCAAGGCCGGCGAGCCGGGGGCCTATGAGATGTCCCTGGCCGAGATCCTGGGCAAGGTCGAGGAAAGAGCCCACGAACCCATCACCGAGATCCACATCGTCGGCGGCTGCCACCCGGACCTGCCCTTCGCCTTTTATCTCGACATGCTTCGGGGCATTAAAAAGCTGCGTCCGGAGGTGCACCTCCAGGCCTTCACCGCGGTGGAGATCGCCCACCTGGCCGACCAGGCCGGGATGAGCATCCCCGACACCTTGCTGGCCCTGAAGGAGGCGGGCCTGGGGTCCCTGCCCGGCGGCGGCGCCGAGGTCTTCAGCCCCCGCGTCCGCCAGCAGCTCTGCCCGGAAAAGCTCTCGCCCGAGGGCTGGCTGGGAGTGGCCCAAACCGCCCATCGCCTGGGATTGAACTCCAACGCCACCATGCTTTACGGCCATATGGAGACCCTGGAGGAAAGGGTGGACCATCTGGTCAGGTTACGCGAAGCGCAGGATGAGACTCAGGGGTTCCTGGCCTTCATCCCCCTGGCCTTCCACCCGCAGAACACCGGCCTGAGCGACCTCGCCGGCCCCAGCGCCATCGACGACTTGAAGACCCTGGCGGTCTCCCGCCTGATGCTGGACAACATCCCCCACATCAAGGCCTTTTGGATCATGCTGGGGCCGAAAATGGCCCAGATTTCCCTCTGTTTCGGGGTGGATGACGTGGACGGCACGGTGATGGAGGAGCGCATCACCCACATGGCCGGGGCCCAGACCCCGCAGGGCCTGACCCGGAAGCAGCTCCGGGCCCTGATCCGGGAGGCCGGCTGTGAGCCGGTGGAGCGGGACACGCTGTATAAGATAGTGACCAGTGGTCAGTAGGCAGTAATTTAGTAATCAGGGATCAGAGATCAGGGGTTAGATTTACGGCGGCCACAGGCCGCCCTATTGAGGTCAAAGGATGCTTTCCGGCAAGCGGCTTAATTGGGACGAGGCCAAGCAGCTCTGGGACGTGGACCTGCTGGCCCTGGGGGCCGCGGCCGACCGGGTGCGCCGTAAGCTCAACCCCGAGCCCCGGGTCACCTACGTCATCGACCGCAACATCAATTACACCAACGTCTGCGTCTCCGGCTGCCGCTTCTGCGCCTTTTACCGGGCACCAGGGGCAGAAGGTGGCTATGTCCTGGGTTGGGACGAGCTGGCCGCCAAGCTCCAGGAACTCAAGGACCACGGCGGCAGCGGCGTCCTGCTCCAGGGCGGCCTTAACCCCGAGTTGGGGCCGGAATATTACCAAAAGCTCATCGGCTGCATCCGGGCCAGCGGCCTGGCGGTGCACGGCTTTTCGCCGCCGGAGGTGGCCTATTGGGCCGACCAGTGGAGCCTGACCATCCGGGAAGTCATCCGCCTCTTGATGGAGGCGGGCCTCTCCTCCATCCCCGGCGGCGGCGCCGAAATCCTGGTGGACCGGGTGCGGCAGCAAATTTCTCCCCAGAAGTGCGACAGCGCCCGCTGGCTGGAGGTCATGGGCACGGCCCACCGGCTGGGCCTGAAGACCAGCGCCACCATGATGTTCGGCCACCTGGAGACGCGGGCAGAGAGAATCGAGCATCTGCTCAAGATCCGGGAGTTGCAGGATGAAACCGGCGGCTTCACCGCCTTCATCCCCTGGACCTTCCAGCCCGGCGGCACCAATCTGGGGGGCGAAACCCTGGGCGCGGTGGAATATTTGCGCACCCTGGCCATCTCCCGGCTGGTGCTGGACAACGTCCCCCATTTGCAAGTATCCTGGGTGACCCAGGGCGGCAAGGTGGCCCAGATCGCCCTGAAGTTCGGGGCCGACGACTTCGGCTCCACCATGCTGGAAGAAAACGTGGTGGCCGCCACCGGCGTGGGCTTCCGGCTGCCCCGGGAGGAGATCGAGGGCCTCATCCGCCAGGCGGGCTATGAGCCGCGGGTGCGGGATCACCGCTATAAAATGATGAACCACCAGAGACACCAAGGACACCAAGAGTCACAAAGAGGGTTGATTTGCCCGGTGTGCCCACCGGGTAAAGTCAACACTTGCTTTTCTTGGTGAAGGCGCTCTGGTGCTCTTGGTGGTCTTGGTGGTAAATCTTTTGACTATGAAACCAGAAATTGCCGTCATCGCCCGGGTGGGAGCGCATAAGGCCTTTGAGGTCATGGGCCTGAAGCCGGAGAAGACTGAGGTCTATCCGACCCCCTATGGCGACAGCCGGCCGGTGCATTTCTTCCGGCATGAGGGTCTGGAGTTTGCCGTGCTTTCCCGGCACGGCGAGGCGGGCTACGAGCTCTCGGCGCCCTTTCTCAACCCCCGGGCCAACCTCTATGCCCTGAAGAGCCTGGGGGTGACGAAAATCCTGGCCTGGGTGGCCCCGGGGTCCCTGCGGCAGGAGATGGCCCCCGGCGATCTGGTGGTGCCGCGCGATGTCCTGGATGAAGGCCAAGGCGGGCCGCAGACCTTTTTCAGCGGAGTGGGTTGGGGCTTCATCCGGCATAATCCCTTGTTCTGCCCGGAACTCCGGGAAGCCCTGCTGAAAGCCCTGGCCGGGGCGCCCTTTACGGTCCACAGCCACGGGGTCTACGTGGCGACCACCGGACCGCGGCTGGAGACGGCCGCGGAGATCCATAAGTTCCGCCTGTTGGGGGGCGACCTGGTGGGCCAGACCCTGGCGCCGGAGGTCTTTCTGGCCCGGGAACTGGAACTCTGCTACACTGCCCTCACTTATGTGGTGAATTTCGCCGAGGGGCTGGTGGATCGGCCGTACCAACCCGGGGTGCTGTTCGAGGGCCTGGCCACCCCGGAAGAGATCCGGCGGGTGGCGGCGGTGGAGGCGGCCTTCCCGGAGTTGATCCTGAGGATTCTGCCGGTACTGGCCGCCACGCCGCGGCAATGCCCTTGCCCCCGGCTGCTGGAACGCTACCGCCTCCGGGGCGATCTCGGCCCGGACTGGCGAAGTTGGGTGCGATGACCAATGTAGGAACCGATGGGCCGGCACGGCGGCCTGCCCCACCAAACCTGGATGAGAGATGATTGCACACGTCAGTAAATGGGTGTTGCCGGTGAGTCAGCCCCCCATCCCGGATGGGGCGGTGTTGGTGTGGGGCCATAAAATTGTTGCCGTAGGCCCGGCCCGGGAGGTCTTGCCGGGCTTCAAGGGGCTGATCTGCGACCATGGCGCAGGCGCCATTCTGCCGGGCCTGGTCAACTGCCATGCCCATCTGGAGTTCTCCGCCCTGGCCGGTTGCATCCCGCCGCAGGAGCGCTGGGAGTCCTGGCTGAAGGCGGCCCTGGCCCAACGGGAGGCCCTGGCCCCGGAGGCAGTTGAACAGGGCATCGTCCAGGGGATCGAGGCCCTGCGCCGCGGCGGCACCGCCCTGGTGGGCGAGGTCAGCAACACCGGCGCTTCATTAAGGCACCTGGAAAACAGCCCGCTGGCATACCACTTATTTTATGAATGTCTGGGCTTCAACCTGAAGGAGCAGTTGGACCTGGCCGAGTCCTTCGGTTTCTTCGGCGAGGCCGGCATCGCCGAAAACCCGTGTATTTCCGCGGCGGCCCACGCCCCCTATTCCGTTTCGGCCTCCCTGTTCCAGGCGGTCAACCGCTGGAACGGCGACTCCCGGCCGCAAACGGTGCACCTGGCGGAGTCCTGGGCGGAACTGGATTTTTTGGCGAAAGGCAACGGCTTTTTCCGGGACCTGCTCAAAAGCCGGGGCCGTTGGCTGGAGGATTTTTGCCCCCCGGGGCCGAGCCCGGTGGCCTATTTGCACGAGCTGGATTTTCTGGGACCCCGCACCCTGGCGGTGCACGGCGTCTGGCTGGAAGAGCCGGATTGCCGCCTGCTGGCCCGGAGCGGGACCTGGCTGGTTCTCTGCCCCCGGGCCAACCGCTACACCGGGGCCGGCGTGCCGCCGGTGGACCGGTTGATGCAGGCCGGCGTCAACCTGGCCCTGGGCACCGACTCCCTGGCAGGCAACTGGGACCTGAACCTGTTCGGCGAAATGCGTTGGCTGCACCACTACTTTCCCGCCTACCCCGGCGACCTGTGGCTGCGCCTGGGGACCCTGAACGGCGCCCAGGCCCTGGGGCGAGACCTGGACCTGGGCAGTCTGGAACCGGGCAAGAAGGCGGCCCTGGGCTTCGTGCCGCTGACCGGCGCTACCGATGATTTTTGGCGGGAACTTTTCGTCGCCGGGTCTTCGGGGAAATTTCGCTGGTTGGCTTAAAGGCAGGGCGAAAAGACGAAAGGAATAAAAAGGATCACCACAGAGACACAGAGAGCACAGAGGGTCACAGAGAGTTTTTTAAATATTTCTCTGGGTCCTCTGTGTCTCTGTGGTGAATCTTCGCAAAGTTGGAGGCCCTGATGCCTATTAAGGCCCGGCTTGGCCGGATTTCGTATCTGAATGTCCTGCCCATCTACTACGCCATGGAATCCCTGTTTGGGGTGAACGGCTTCCAGCTGGTGCGGGGCACCCCGGCCGAACTCAATGCCGCCATGCGTCGCGGAGAAACGGACCTGGGCTCCATCTCCGCCATGGAGTACGGTCGCAACTGCCAGGATTATCTGCTGTTGCCAGACCTCTCCATCAGTTCCCGGGGCCCGGTGGGCAGCGTTTTACTGTTCAGCCGGGTGCCGTTTGAGGAATTGGGAGGCCGCAGCCTCCGGGTGAGCGCCGCCTCGGCCAGCGGCGCCGCCCTGGTCAAGGTGCTGATGGCCAGGCTTTTTCAGGTGAAACCCGACTACCAGTCAGGTCCCTTGGCCAAGCGGCCCCATGGCCGAGGCCGACGCGGCTCATGGCCATCGGCGACGAGGCCTTATGCCTGAAACAGACAAAGGCCATGCCCTTCGAACTGGACCTGGGCGCGGCCTGGCAGGAACTCACCGGGCTGCCCTTCGTTTTCGGGGTCTGGGCGGTGCGCCGGGCCTTTGCCGAGTCCCAGCCCGAGGAAACCCGCGCCCTGCACCGGCTGCTGGTGCGCTCCAAGACCTGGGGCCTGGGGGCCTTGCCGGAATTGAGCCGCCTGGCCGCGGCCTCCTTTAACATGACGCCGGAGCAGGTGCTGGCTTACTTCCACCAATTGGATTACGCCTTGGGACCTGAGCATGAACAGGGGCTGCGGACTTTTTTTCACTACTTATGCGAACAAGGGGAACTGGCGGCAGAGCCCAGACTGGAATATTTTTGACAGTGAGCAGTGAGCTGTCGGCGGCAGGCTTTCAGCTTGTGCAAGCCAATCGCAGGAGCGCGCTGCGCAGCAAACGCCGTTTCAGAGCCAAATTCGAAGAGAGGGTGCGCCGTACGCCCCGCACTTGGAGGTTATTGGGAACTGAGGAGAAACAGAAATGACCGAGACCATCATCCAAAAGGCCTTCAAGCCGTACAAGCATTATCTTCCGAGTTGGATTTGGTATCCAATCAGAAGCCTCCTTACGGCTATTCTTACTCCCGTTTCGTTCATTGTCCGGTCCGGCCATCTCCGCAGTAGTTTTAAGAGAGTTGCGGTCTCGAGCAAAGGTGAACCCATACCTTGGTATAGTTATCCATGCCTTGATTTTCTGCGATACCGTTCTTATGAAGGCAAAAGAATTTTAGAGTTTGGGGGCGGCCAATCCAGCTTGTGGTGGGCCAAACGAGCCGAGCAGGTGGTGGTATTTGAGGGGGATAAAGATTGGTACGATAAAATCAAAGAAACCATGCCTCCAAATGTCGATATCCACCTGGTTTCAATAGACAGTCCGGAAAAATGCACCTCGGAAGTTAACAACAAATTGGACGCTGAAAACTCCGGCAAATTCGATATCATAATTATAGATGGCCTTTATAGATCCGCTATGATAGGGATTGCCATAGAGGTAATGGCTGATTCAGGGGCAATTATATGCGATGATGCGGACGGATATGGTTTCTACGAGGGGTTTAAAAACAGCGGGTTGAACCGGGTGGACTTCTTTGGATATGCGCCTTGTGTGGTATTACCTCGTTGCACTTCAATTTTTTTCGGCCCTCGGTCATTTCTTTTTGACTCCCAACAGCCCATACCAGTGATCGCCAAGGGATGAGGGCAGTTCGAGTGCCATAAAGTTGAGTTGGTGCATAGCGCGCACTCTATTGTTAACTGAACGCATGCCGGGTGAGACGCCCACCCCACCAGACCTTTCATAAGTTACGGGGCTAACAGCCCATGGGCAACTGCTGAGAAAGAAGGAAAATCGTGGTCCAGAAAAGAGGCTTGATCTCTTTCGTGATGGTGCTGCTCTGGCTCGCAGCGTTGTTTTCTCAGGCCCTGGGGCAAAATGAAGAGGAACCCAGGCCGAAGGTTTCCTTACCGGAGGTGCGGCTGACAGTTACCGGGAAGCTGGCCAGAGTGGCGGCTATTGGGTGCGAGACGACCGGCTGGGCGGTCGTTTTGGATAGGCCCCGGCAGCTAGCCGACAAGATGGTAAAGCGTCTGGAACTCGATCCCGCCGGCCGGAAACTGGATAAGTTTGAAAACCGACACCTGGAAATTACTGGAACCTGGCAAAGCCGCAGCGGAGTTGAAAGAGGCAGATATCGGGTCCTGATGGTCAAAAATATTCTGGTTTTGTCGAATTAATTAAAGCTATCAGCGGTCAGCTTTCAGCTTAAAGACAAAAGCTTATAGCTGACCAAAACTTCCTTAGTTGTTAAACTATTATAGATTTGCAGCATGCAGTTTAGATGCTGACTGGTTTTAGCTGATAGCTGAAGGCTGACCGCTGACAGCTATCCCCGAAGGGGATCATATGGGTTATCGCAATTTGCAGGAATTTATCGCCCGGCTGGAGAAGGCCGGGGAGTTGGTGCATATCAAAGAGCCGGTGAGCCCGTTTCTGGAAATCACCGAGATCACCGACCGGGTCAGCAAGATGAACGGCCCGGCGCTGCTGTTTGAGAATGTTCCCGGCTACGATATGCCGGTGCTGATGAACGCCTTCGGCTCCATGCGGCGCATGTGCATGGCCCTGGAGGTGGACTCCCTGGACGACATCGCCGGGGAGCTCCTGGGCTTCATGGAGGCGGAGGCCAACACCCTGTGGAAGAAGCTGAAGCTCCTGCCCCAGCTGGCCCGGTTGGGGCGCATGTTCCCCAAGGAGGTCTCCCGGGGGCCGTGCCAGGAGGTGGTGCTCACCGGCGACGACATCGATCTGGCCAAGATCCCGGTTCTGACCTGCTGGCCGGAAGACGGCGGCCCCTTCATCACCCTGCCCGCGGTCTTCACCCACCATCCCGAAACCGGCCGGCGCAACGTCGGCATGTACCGTCTCCAGGTTTATGACGCCAGGACCACCGGCATGCACTGGCACGCCCACAAGGGCAGCGCCCAGCACTACCGGTTGAGCGAGGCCCGGGAAGAGAATCTGCCCGTGGCGGTGGCCATCGGCGCCGACCCGGCGGTGACCTACGCGGCCACCGCGCCCCTGCCCGAGGACATCGACGAGATCCTGTTCGCCGGGTTCCTCCGGAACGAGCCGGTGGAACTGGTGGATTGCGTCACCCAGCCTCTGAAGGTGCCGGCGGAAGTCGCAAATCGTCCTGGAAGGCTTCGTGGCCCCGGGCGAGCGGCGGGTGGAAGGGCCTTTCGGCGACCACACCGGCTACTATTCCCTGGCCGACGACTATCCGGTGTTCCACCTCACCGCGCTCACCCGGCGGCGCCAGGCGATTTACCCCGCCACCATCGTGGGCCGGCCGCCCATGGAAGACTGCTTCATGGCCAAGGCCACCGAACGCATCTTTTTCCCCATGATCCAGAAGACCCTGCCCGAGCTGGTGGACATGAACCTGCCGGTGGAGGGGGTGTTCCACAACCTGGCCTTCATTGCCATCGACAAGCGCTACCCCGGCCACGCCCGCAAGGTGATGTACGCCCTCTGGGGCCTGGGCCAGATGATGTTCACCAAGATCATCGTGGTCTTCGACCGGGAGGTGGACGTCCAGGATATCGGCCAGGTGTTGTGGCGCCTGGGGAACAACGTCGACCCCAAGCGGGACGTGGTCTTCTCCGAAGGGCCGGTGGACGCCCTGGACCATGCCGCGCCCCTGGCGCACTACGGCTCCAAGATGGGCATCGACGCCACCCGCAAGTGGCCGGAGGAGGGTTTCACCCGGCCCTGGCCCAAGGTGATCGACATGGACCCGGAAGTCAAACGGAAGGTGGACGAACTGTGGCCCAAACTGGGATTGAAGTGAAAATGAAGATATCTCACGCCAAGACGCCAAGGCGCAGAGACGCAAGATGAAGCGCTACGTCATTGCCATCACCGGGGCGTCCGGCATGCTCTATGCCCGGGAGTTGCTGGCCTATTTCGCCGACCATCCGGACCTGGAGCTGCATGCCGTCATGTCCGCGGCGGGTGAACAAGTGCTGCACCTGGAATTGGGCCTGACCCCAACGCAATTAGCCCCAGGGGCCATCTGGCACCGGGTGGACGATTTTACCGCGCCCATGGCCAGCGGCTCGTTTCGGGCCCGGGCCATGGTGATTGTGCCCTGCTCCATGGGGACGTCTGGGTGCCATCGCCCAGGGGGCCGGCCGCAACCTGATCCACCGGGCCGGAGAAGTCTTCCTGAAGGAGCGACGGCCTCTGATCCTGGTGGTGCGGGAGACGCCGCTCTCCCTCATCCATTTGAAGAACCTGGTCCGGGTGGCCGAGGCCGGGGCCACGGTCATGCCGGCCTGTCCGGGCTTTTACCATCGGCCCGCCAGCCTGGCTGAACTGGCCCGGCAGTTCGCCGGGCGCATCCTGGACCATCTGGGGCTGGAGCATCAACTGGGGCCGCGGTGGGGTGAGAAATAAAATGAAGAACCACCAAGACACAGAGTAGTGGTCAGTGGCCAGGGGTCAGTGGCCAGTAAAAGCAGGTGGTTCTCTGACCACTGACCACTGATCACTGCTTTTCCTCTGTGGTGATCTTTTGAGGATTTTTATGCAGCGCGTTTTACGAAATATTTGGGAATTGCTGGAGATGATCAAGATCGGCCACAGCGTCCTGGCCCTGCCCTTTGCCTTTATGGGGGCCATGCTGGCGGCCCGGGGCCTGCCCAGCGGCCGGACCACCGGCTTTATTTTACTGGCCATGATAGGGGCGCGTTCGGCCGCCATGGCCTTCAACCGCCTGGCGGACGCCCCGTTTGACGCCCTCAATCCCCGCACGGCGGACCGGGCCTTGCCCGCCGGCCGGGTCAGCCGCCGCGGCACCTTTCTCCTGACCGCCATCAGCGCGGCGATCTTTATGGGGGCCGCGGCACAGCTCAACCGGGTCTGCTTTCTCCTGTCGCCCCTGGCCCTGATGGTGATCCTGGGATACTCCCTGACGAAGCGTTTTACGGCCCTCTCCCACCTGGTGTTAGGCCTGAGCCTGGGCATTGCCCCGGTGGCCGGTTGGCTGGCGGTCCGGGGCGACCTGGGGCCCGCGGTCCTGGTGCTCGGCCGGCGCGGTGGTCTTTTGGGTGGCGGGCTTCGACGTCCTTTACTCCCTCCAGGACGAGGAGTTCGACCGGAGAATGGGCCTCTTCTCGCTGCCGGCCCGGCTGGGCGCCAGCAAGGCCCGCCGCCTGGCGACGGTCTTCCATCTGGCCGCGGCCGCCCTCTTCGCCCTCACCGGCCTCCTGGCGCACCTGGGGACCATCTATGCCGGGGCGGTGCTGTGCAGTTCCCTGATCCTGCTCACCCAGCACGTCCTCATGTCCCGCCGGGAACCCCTGCGCCTGCCGCCCGCCTTCTTCACCCTCAACGGCCTGGTGGGCCTGGGCCTGGCCCTGGCCACCTGGCTGGCCCTGGCCCTTTAAACATCCTCCTGCCGGGCCCCTTGGCTAATTCGTTGCCTGGTATAACAGAAATGGCGAGAAATTTTGGTCAGGGAGTTGACCTACTCCGGGTAGCAAAAGACGCTCTGGTAACCTTACGGCCCTTTAGACGGAAACTGAAAACTAAAAACGGAACTGACAACTATCTTTAATCCTCTTTTCTCCAGCCGCTGATAACCACCAGGGTTCTGCCTACCTCCGTCCAATCATATAACCGCTTGATGTAGGGCTGCTCCACGTGCACGCAGCCATGGGTGGCTAATGTCCTTTTCTGCGCCGGCGGCGGTACTTCTCCTTCGTGAATCGCGGCTCTCTGTGAATAATTAAAAAATATAGAGTAAGGCATGGGGGTCTGGTATTTCCGCGAATAATAGTCTTCCTCTTTCACTCGCACCAGATAAGTGCCCGGTGGGGTGGTAGTTTCATCATCGCCGGTAATCACCGGAAACTCCATAATCTTTTTGCCATTTTCATAAGCGGCGCCCGTTTGCTTGAGTTGATTAATCCAAATCATTTTTTCGTAGTCATCGGGGTCCGCCGCGAGAGTTGGAGATAAAAGAATAATAGCTAATAATGCTACTGAAAATAACCAAATATTTTTTTTCATCGGCATTGTTTCCATTGATTAAACTGTTAAGATTCAGTCCAACTAAACTAGTAATTTTCCGAGGTAATTTCAAGACCGGAGTTCCCCTAGAGGCAACCCGACTCTCGACCTCGAATCAAAGAAATTTTTGTGAGTGGAATAAATGTGGGCCGGGAACATTAGGTCCTAAGGGAGGAGTGGAATGATAAGACAGGCGAAGCTGTTGATTATAAACCTCCATTACTCAGGGATTACCTTTGCTCTTATTAAGCAAATCTGGGTTGGGAACAGATCATTCCTTATGTTTTTCAGGGTCGATGGTACGATAATCAGCACAAAGCTTCGACCTGGCACGGTCTATTATGCCATACCAGGCCGGAGCTTCGCGCTGATCGTTTTGGGTTTCCGCTGGTTAGCCGGCTACTCCTTGATGACGCGTTCCTTCAGCTTCTTGGAAGGAGCGGGTTGTTCCACCTGCGGTTTGACCACCTCTGGCGGGGCAGGCGGGGGTGGAGGCGCCGGTTCTACCACAGGGGGAACGGGCGGGGGTGCCGCAACGGCCGCGGGCTCTCCACAATGACAACCCGCAGTCCAAACCATTGCCATGAGCAAGCAGATCGGGAAAATAATCTTTTTATTCATTGAGATAGCCGCCTTTAATTAAAATGAGTGATGCGTATTTCTGCAAGAAAGTTGAGAACGCCCGGCTCATTTGTCAAGAAAAATGTCAAGAAAAATTTTTGGCACGCGCTCGTTTTTCCTTTGACCAAGTCTCCGGAAAGGCCCCGGAAGGTGTGAAGAAGCCGCTCATCCTCTTAATTAATATGGATTACGAGGACTTCACTTTTTTTTGGCAGAGCCGCCTACCACTGTAAAGGCAAACGATTCCGCATATAGGGGGCCTGCGGGCCCCTTTTTGTCGGGATTTGGGAATAAGCCCGACTCCTCAGGGGCGGTCTGCGTTTAAGATTTACCTCCGTCTTGGATAAATATTTCTTGACTTTGGGAAATTTTCGGCAATATGATGACAATTGCATAGTCGTCCTTTGGAGTCTCGGTCCCAGGGATAAATTGAGGTCGGCGAAAAATTATTTAATATTTCGCTTGACAATAATTTCCTGAGCGACTTAAAATAGGCTGAACTTTTTAATATGGGAGAAAATTCGTACACCCAGTTAGAAAGGAGGAGAAAAGGGGGCATTTGGGGATAGGCCCAAAACTTTTCAACCAAAAGATTAAGGGGGGATACCTAATGAAGAAGATTGGAGTTTTGGCAGCAGTGTTGGCAATGGCCTTCCTGTGCGCGGGAGTGGCCAGCGCCGAGATGTACGTGGAAGGTTACATCGGCGCAGCCGGGGCCTTCAACAACGTTGGGCAGAGCGTTAATATCACCGATAGGCTTCACGGCGGCGGCGTATTTGTCAACAGCCACGCGAAGGTTTCCGGAGTACCCGACGCCACCGTGATCGGCGGCCTCAAGCTGGGCACCTGGTTCGTCAAAGAGGGGACCCTGGGCTGGAGCGGTTACACCGATTGCATGAAGTACTTCGGGTTCTACACCGATTTCAGCTACCATAACCTGGTCCTGCGGGAACAGAGACTCGGCGGCACGACCCTCTTTGGCGGGATATCGGCTGGCGGGGTGTTCGCACCCGGCAACAGCTTTGGACAAAATGTAGCAGGCCAGTTCAGTGCCGAAGGCATGGTGGCCGACTGGGCCTTCATGTTTGCCGCCCGTTACGGCTTCTACCAGGATTCGGAAGTGCCCTTCGGCCGCCTGCAGCCTTATGTGGCCGTAGGTCCGGCCATCCTGTTCACCTCCCTGAAACCCAAAGTGAACCTCTTCGGCGTTGGTGGGCTCGGTAATGGAGCGAATTTAGGATATAGTCCTGGAACCCAGTCCTCCACGAATATCGCCCTGCAGGCCGAGGGCGGGGTGCGCTTCTACGCCCTGAAGAACGTCTCCTTCGACATCTCTGTCAAGTATACAGGTCTGGCCAACCCGGAATACACTTATACCGGCAGGCAAACCGTTGCCGGTCTCACAAGCAACCCGGCCACCATGAAGCTGAGCCCCGCTTTAGACCTGTTCAGCGCTCAAGTCGGTGTGGCGTACCACTTCTAAGCCAATTACTGCTGATTTCCCAGGCGGCCTTCGGGCCGCCTTTTTTTTGACTACTTGGTTAGAGCCTGCGGCTACGTGGATAAGGATGGTCTTTTTATCAGCGCGAGGGCGCAACGCCATTGTCTCCGGGGGGGCAAAGATGATATGTTGAGGCGGGCCTAGCCATGGCGCCGAAATCATGAAATTCGCGGACTCGCTTAATTTCGATGTTTCTCCAACAATTACTTAACGGCCTCACCACCGGCAGCGTTTACGCCCTCATCGCCCTGGGCTACACCATGATTTACGGCATCCTGGGCCTGATCAACTTCGCCCAGGGTGAGATTTACATGTTCGGGGCCTTTATCACGGTGCTGCTCCTGACCACCGGCCAGGTCAATTTCTTTCTGGCCTTTACCGCCGGCATGGCGGCCGCCGGCATTTTGGGCGTGGTCTTAGAGCGGGTGGCCTTCCGGCCTTTGCGGGGCACCCATCCCCTGGTGCCCCTGATCAGCGCCATCGGCGCCTCGATCTTTCTGCAGAGCCTGGCCCGGCTGCTGTTCGGCCCCAATGACCGGCCCTTTCCCATCCAGTTTACCTTCAGCACCATCCAGATCGCCGGCGTGCCGGTATCCACCATGCAGGTGGCCATCCTGGCCGCGGCCCTGGGGTTCATGGGCCTGTTGGTGGCCTTCGTGCGCTATACCCGCTACGGCAAGGCCATCGTGGCCTGCGCCCTGGACCGGGACACCGCCCGCCTCATGGGCATCAAGGTGGACCGCATGGTGACCCTGACCTTCCTGATCGGTTCCTCCTTGAGCGGCGCCGCCGGCATCATGATGGCCATCTATTACAACGCCACCTACCCCCGCATGGGCCTGCTGCCGGGCCTCAAGGCCTTCAGCGCCGCCGTCCTGGGGGGCGTGGGCAACATCCCCGGGGCCATCCTGGGCGGGCTGCTCCTGGGGGTGGCCGAGAGTCTGGGCGCCGCCTATGTCTCCTCGGCCTACAAAGACGCCATCGCCTTCGCCATCCTCATCCTGGTGCTGCTCCTAAGGCCCCAGGGCATCCTGAGGGGCCGGGGGGACTGATGACTGCCTACCTCTTACATCTGGCTGTCCTGGCGGGGATCTACATTATCCTGACGCTGAGCCTCAATCTGATCATCGGCTACGCCGGCCAGGTCTCCCTGGGACACGCCGCTTTCTATGGCATCGGCGCCTATGCCTCCGCCCTGGTGGCCCTGAACTGGCACTTTCCTTTCCCCCTGGCGGCCCTGAGCGCCATGCTGGTGGCGGGCGGCTGCGGCATGGCCCTGGGCCTCCCCACCTTACGGCTGAAGGAGGATTACCTCGCCATCGTCACCCTGGGCTTCGGAGTGATCATGGACCTGGTGTTTCTCAACCTGGAGATCACCGGGGGGCCGGACGGCCTGCCGGGCATCCCCTCCCCTGCCCTGTTCGGTCTGAGCTTCCGTCCCGCCGGCCTCTATTTGCTGATCGTGGCCCTGGCCGTGGCCCTGGTCCTGACGGTGACCTGGCGCCTGGTCGGCTCCTATCACGGCCGGGCCCTGCGGGCCATCCGGGACCATGAGATCACCGCCCAGGTCATGGGGATCAACGCCCCGGCCTATAAAGTGATGATCTTCACCCTGGCCGCGGCCCTGGCCGGCCTGGCCGGTTCGCTCTACGCCCATTACATCACCTTCATCAACCCCGAGACCTTCGGCCTGCACACCTCCATCCTGATCCTGGCCATGGTGGTGCTGGGGGGCATGGGCTCCCTCCCGGGATCGGTAGTGGGCGCGGTGCTCCTGACGGCCCTGCCGGAGGTGCTCCGGGAGTTCCAATCGCTACCAGGACCTGGTCTACGGCGCCCTGCTGGTGGGCCTGCTCATTCTGCGGCCCGAAGGTCTTTTGGGGCGGGGAAAGTTGAGTTTGAAGTTTTTGCAACGAGAAGGGTGATTATGCTAACAGTCGCCACTTCGGAAATGATTACCACCAAGACACCAAGAAATCACCAGGAAAGGAATTTCTGGCCTTGGCGCAGCCAAGTCCAAAATTTATTTGCCTTAGTGTAACTTGGTGATCTTGGTGTCTTGGTGGTTCATCTTTTTTTTTACTGACTGCTGGCTACTATCTATTGGCAACTGACTACTGACCATGCTTAAACTAAAAAGCCTCCAGGCCGGATATGGCCGCTTGCCGGTGCTCAAGGGCATCTCCCTCCACGTCCGGGAAGGCGAGGTGGTGACCCTCATCGGCGGCAACGGCGCCGGCAAGAGCACCACCCTGCGCACCATCTCCGGCCTGTTGCGGGCCCGGAAGGGGGCCATTGAATTCGCCGGCGTTGATCTGACCCGGATGGCGGCGGAGCAGATCGTCACCCTGGGGCTGGCCCTGGTGCCGGAAGGCCGCCGGGTCTTCAAGACCCTGAGCGTCACCGCCAACCTGGAGTTGGGGGCCTATCACCGCTCGGACCAAGGCCAGGTGCGCCGGGACCTGGAGGGATTACGGCAGCGTTTCCCCATCCTGCAGGCCCGGGCCCATCAGGCGGCCGGGACCCTGAGCGGCGGCGAGCAGCAGATCCTGGCCATCGGCCGGGCCCTCATGGCCAGGCCCCGCCTCCTGATGCTGGACGAGCCCTCCATGGGTCTCTCGCCCCTGATGGTGACCCAGGTCTACGCTATCCTGACGGAGCTCAAACAGGCCGGCACCACCATCCTGCTGGTGGAACAGAATGCCCGGGCCGCCTTGAAGGTGGCCGACCGGGGCTACGTCTTGGAGACCGGCCGCATCATCCTGGACGGCGCCGCCGCCGAACTCCGGGAAGACCCGGAGGTCCAGCGGGCCTATCTGGGCAAGGGTTATCGGGAAGTGTGGGAATAGAATAGATGAACCACCAAGGTCACCAAGTTCACCAAGTTGCACCAAGGAAATTGAAATTAAAATTCTTGGTGAACTCTTGGTGCCCTTGGTGTCCTTAGTGGTAAATTATTTAACTCTATGTCGCTACTGACCGTCAATAATCTCAGCAAGCACTTCGGCGGGGTTCAGGCCGTGAACCGCGTCTCTTTTACCGTGGAGTCGGGGGAGATTCTGGGTCTCATCGGCCCCAACGGCGCCGGCAAGACCACCTGCTTCAATCTGATCAACGGCCTGATCCCGCCCAGCGCCGGCAGCATCCGCATGACCGGCCGGGAACTGGTGGGGCTGCCGCCGTATCGCCGGGCCGCCCGGGGGCTGGGCCGGACCTTCCAGAATATCCAGCTCTTCGGGGGCATGACGGTGCTGGACAATGTCCTCACCGGCAACCACCTGGGCCAGGAAGTCGGTCTGCTGGAGGCCCTCTTGCCTCTGCCCCAGGTGTGGCGGGCCGAGGCTAAGGCCGAAGCGCGGGCCCTGGAATTGCTCCAGCTGGTGGGACTGGCCGGCAAAGGCGCTCTGCCCGCCGAGTCCCTGGCCTACGGCGAACAGCGCCGCCTGGAGATCGGCCGGGCCCTGGCTCTCGGGCCGCAGTTGCTCCTCCTGGACGAGCCCGCGGCCGGCCTCAACCCCCGGGAAACCGAGGACCTCATGGGCCTGATGGGGGAGTTGCGGCGCCTGGGAATCACCCTGCTGGTCATCGAACACGATATGACCCTGGTCATGGGCCTCTGCGACCGCATCGTGGTCCTGGACCACGGCGAAGTCATCGCCATCGGACCGCCTCGGGAGATCCGGAAAGATCCCCGGGTCATCGAGGCTTATTTGGGCCGGGAGGAAGAGTGAGCAGTTGGCGGTGAGTAGTTAGCAAAAATCGAATCGCATTGTTTATCTATACACGGGCCTTATTGATCGGACCACCGGAAGGTTCTGTCCCTAACTCCCTCCCCCTCGAGGGGGGAGGGTTGGGGTGGGGGTGAAAACATGGCAATCTTCGATCGAGATGCGGAGCAGATGGAGCGTGGGGAATTGGCCCAGTTGCAGTTGGAGCGTCTCCAGGCCACCCTTACCCGGGTTTATAAGAACGTCAAGTTCTATAAGAAGAAGTTCGACGAGCTCGGCTTCCTGCCCGAGGATTGCCAGTCCCTGGAGGACCTGGCCCGGCTCCCCTTCACCACCCGCCACGACCTGGCCCGGGCCTACCCCTACGAGATGTTCGCCGTGCCGCTGCGGGAGGTGGTGCGCATCCACTCCTCCACCGGCAGCCCCGGCAACCCCATCGTCATGGGCTACACCGCCCGGGACCTGCGCCACTGGGCCAGGCTGGCGGCCCGGGTGCTCACCGCCGCCGGGGTGGACCGGGACGACGTGGTCC
This sequence comes from uncultured delta proteobacterium, assembly GCA_963797235.1. Classification (GTDB taxonomy): domain Bacteria; phylum Desulfobacterota; class Desulfobaccia; order Desulfobaccales; family 0-14-0-80-60-11; genus JAPLJC01. The sequence goes on along the minus strand of CAWCOX010000013.1, from coordinate 121,495 downwards.
AGGTGACCCTGAGCTACGGCCTGCTCACCAGCGCCTTCGGCCTCCATTACGGCGTCGAACACCTGGGGGCCTCGGTAATCCCCACCGGTCCCGGCGGCACCGCCCGCCAGGTCCAGGTGATGCGGGATTACCGCACCACCGTGTTGATCTCCACCCCATCCTACGCCCTGGTGCTGGCCGACCAGATGGCGGCCCAGGGGCTGGACCCCAAGGACCTGCACCTGAAGCTGGCCCTTCTGGCCGGGGAGCCCTGGACCGAAGCGGCGCGCGCCGAAATCGAGTCCCGCCTCTACCTCACCGCCCTGGAGAATTACGCCCTGTCCGAAGCCCTGGGCCCCGGCGTGGCCGGGGAGTGCGCCGGGCGCCTGCGGCCGGGCATGCACCTCAACGAAGACCACTTCTTCCCCGAAGTCATCGACCCCGCGAGCGGCGCCCTCCTGCCCCCCGGAGAGCTGGGCGAGCTGGTGCTCACCACCCTCACCCGGGAGGCCACGCCCCTGGTGCGTTTCCGCACCGGCGACCTGGTGCGCCTGGACTACGCCCCCTGCCCCTGCGGCCGCACCCTGGCCCGCATGAGCCGCATCGCCGGGCGCTGCGACGAAGTGGTCATCGTCAAAGGCATCAACATCTTTCCCAACCGGGTGGGACAAATCCTGGCAACCATCCTGGGCAAAGAGCCCGCCTATCAACTGGTGGTGGGCCGCGCCGGCCACCTGGACTATCTGGAGGTCAGGCTCGAGGTGCAGGAAGGCCTCTTCTTCGACAAGATGACCGTGCAGCGCGAATTTCTCCAGCAACTGACCCACAAGCTGGCCCAGGGCATCGGGGTCACGCCGCAAGTCAAGCTGGTGGAGCCAGGGTCGCTGAACCGGGAAGGTGAAACATCTCCGTTAGTTATTGATTTAAGGCAGTGAGTTTGTTAGCATGTGATTGATTCTTTATAACCTCGATTAGACAAGTTATTTTCTTACGTTCTTGATTGAGAGGAATCAACCTGAGGAAATTCCTCAAAAAACCAAGCAAAACTGGTAGCACAGGCGTCTCGCCTGTGCAGTCTTTTCAAATTACCAGGAGAAAGTTGCCTCATTGGCAGGAACCGGGCCAGGTTTATTTCATTACTTGGCGCTGCCTTCAGGGCCAGACATTATCTCCCGAAGAACGAGATATTACCTTGGCGGCAATGAAATACTGGGACGGACGCAAATGGGTGATCTATGCCGCGGTGGTCTTGCCCGATCATATTCACTGTTTGGCACAACCTGCGGGGCATCCCGAAGGCGGAGCGGTTGATCTCGGAGAAATCCTGCACAGCATCAAGAGCTTCAGCAGTCATCAGATTAGCCGCCACCGGGGCGACACCGGTTCGATTTGGCAAATAGAACGGTATGATCGCATTGTCCGGGATGAAGCCGAATTTTTAGAAAAATGGAACTATATCAGAAATAATCCCGTAAAGGGCGGCTTGGCAGATTGTCCTGGAGATTACCCTTAGCTATACGAAAAAGGGTAAGAGAACAGGCGAGACGCCTGTCCTACCAAAGAGAAGGCTTAAAAAATTGTGGTTAATTAGAATAGCTCTCCTCGTTTTCTTAACGCTCTTCCTGCCTGTTGGCTGTCACCAGGCCCCGGCGCCGCCGGCGAACCTGAGCCAGGACTGGGGGCAGCGGCAAACCTTTGACTACCACGGCATCAAGATCAATTATTATGCAGCCGGCCAGGGGCCGCCCCTCCTGCTGCTGCACGGCTTCGGGGCCTGCGCCTATTCCTGGCGCTATCTGATCCCGCCCCTGGCTGAGCAACACCGGGTCTTTACCCTGGACCTCAAGGGCTATGGCTTCTCGGACAAGCCCGCGGACGGCCATTACGCGGTCAGCGACCAGGCCGACATGGTGGCCGACTTCATCCGCCGCCAGGACCTGCACGACCTGGTGATCATGGGCCACTCCATGGGCGGCGGCGTGACCCTGATGACCTATCTGAAGCTGCGGGAGACCGACCCCGGCCGCATCAAGAAGCTGGTGCTCATCGACAGCGCCGGCTACCCGCAGAAAATGCCCAAGTTCATCGCCCTGGCCAAGGTTCCCGGCCTCAGCACCGTGCTCAGCCAGGGGCTGCCGCCCCGCTTCGCCACCGCCCTGGTGTTGAAAAAATGCTACTATAATAAAGACGCGGTGACCGAAGAGCAGATCGACACCTACGCCTATTTCGGCAGCCTGCCGGGCGCGGCCGCGGCCGTGAGCCAGACCGCCAGGCAACTGGTGCCCGAAGATCAAGAAATGGAGGCGCTCATCGCCCAATATAAGACCATCCAGGTGCCGGTCTTGATTATCTGGGGGAGAGAGGACGAAGTGGTGCCGCTGGAGGTCGGCGAGAATTTCAAGCGGGACATCCCGGACTCGCAACTGGTCGTTCTGCCGCACTGCGGCCATATCCCCCTGGAAGAGGAGCCACAGGCTACCAGGCAGGCGATTATGGATTTCTTAAAACAATGAATTACGCAAGGTGTGTGCATCTTAACCCTTGACGATTGATTTGCATGCTGAACCGGTAATGCGCAGAGAAGGAAAGTCCATGAATGGTATTATGAGCACATTTTTGATTATTATTATGGTTATATTTGGTTGGCTTGGCATTGCGGAGGCGCAACCTGGAATAGCTGCGGGGGGAGAGGATTTGATGTTCGTTCAACAACTAGAAAAGGTTGTTGATCCCGAAAAAAGCTCCCCGGCCGGGCAAAAAGTTATAAATGGTGGTGTTGTCCAAAAGAGGTCGCAACCTGGCCAACCTTCTGGAACGCCTCCCCAACAGCCTCCACAGCCTATCCCGCCTCCCGAAAAGGCACCTGCCCCTAAGCCCGCACCACCTCAAGTTAAACCACCGGATAGCGAACCTTCCGGAACGGGCCCACAACTTCCACATCCCAGGCCCCATCCTGAAAGGCCTCAACCAAAACCATCTGTCAGCCATCCTTCCGGAGGGACACTAGAATGGCTGACCCCTGCGGTTATTGCTGCCATTATTAGTGTTGTTGGGGCGATCATTGTCGCTTTAATTGGTCTATTAACCAGAAGAGGATAACTCTTGACTAAGTACGAGGAATTAAACAGGTAATTAAATATGCGACCCTCCTGGGATGAATACTTCCTGCTCATTGCCAAGCTGGTGAGCACGCGGAGCACCTGCAACAGCCGGCCCACCGGCGCGGTGCTGGTCAAGGACCGGCAGATTCTGGCCACCGGCTACAACGGCTCCATGCCCGGCGCCCCCCACTGCATCGACGAGACCCTGGACGACGGCACGCCCTATTGCCACCGCAGGGCCCTGAAAATCGCCGACGTGGACAAATACAACTACTGCCGGGCCTCCCATGCCGAGGCCAACGCCATCGCCCAGGCGGCCCGCTACGGCGTGGCCATCAAGGGCGCGGCGCTCTACGTCACCCTGCAACCCTGCTTCGTCTGCCTCAAACTCCTGGCCTCGGCCCAGATCAAGCGGGTCTATTTCGAGTTGGCCTACGAATCCATGGACGAGGCCCGGGACGCCTTCTGGGAGCAGGCGGTGAAGGAAGCCGGCATCGAGGTCTTTCAGCAGCTGAGCATCTCCGAGGCTGACCTGGCTTACGTCCTGCCCAGCCTGACCGGGGTCACTTCCCGGCGCCGGCTGGCCGCCACCGCCGCCCTGACGGCGTCGCAAAAAGTGGGGGCACTGGAGCAGGATTAAAATGTTCCTGGTGTTCTTGGGGTCTTGGTGGTAAATTTTTTCACCACCAAGGTCACCAAGACACCAAGAAAGCACCAAGAAAACATATGGCCAAAAACAACGCCCCGAAGAAAAGCAGTCCCCGGAAGCCCAAGCCGGCCGCGGCCGCGCCGCCGCCCCCGATGTTGCCCACCTGGCAGCACCGCCTGGGCCAGGAGATGACCGCCCTGCTGCTGTTGGGCCTGGCGGGGTTTTGCTTCCTGGCCCTGGGGAGCTACGCCCTCAGCGATCCGCAGGGGGTTTTGGCGACTCTGAATGCCGTGGGGGCGCGCAACGCCGGCGGCAAGGCCGGGGCCCTGGCGGCGGCTTATTTGATCTGGGGCCTGGGTCTGGCCGCGTTTTGGGTGCCGCTGGTGCTCCTGGGTCTGGCCTGGCAGGCGCACCGCCGCGGCCTGGAGGACCTGAATTGGCCCCGGGCGGTTGCGGCCCTGGGCGTTCTCCTGGCCGCCGCGGGGCTGCTGGCCCTGGGCCGGCCGACCGTGTCCTGGGGCAGCGATTTGCTTTACAGCGGCGGCATCCTGGGAAAAAACCTCGCCCGGCTGCTGCGCTCCAGTCTCAACCCCGCCGGCGCCGCCCTGGCCCTGGTGTTGCTTCTGCTCATCAGTTTCATGGGGGTGACCCGCCTCTCCTACGTGGGCCTGTTCTCCTGGCTGGGCCAGGGCGTGGGCCGCTTCTGGCGCCAATTATGGCGCCGGGATGAGTGGGTCGAGGCGCCGCGGCCCGCCCGCCCCCGCCGGGCCAAACCCCAGGGCCCGGTAATCAACGTCAACGGCGCCCCTGTCGAAGAAGCCCAACTCGCCCCGCCGCCCGTGATGCAGGCCACTTTGGAGGCCGCACCGGCCAAGCCGAAAGCGGTGCCGGTGCCGGGAAAATTCACCCTGCCGCCGCTCGACCTGCTGGACCCTTCGCCCCCCTGGAACCACCAGGTGCAGGAAGGGGCCATGGTGGCCCAGGCCCAGAAGCTGGAGGACACCCTGCGCCATTTCGGGGTGGAGGGCCGGGTCACCGCCATCATGACCGGGCCGGTGGTCAGCCGCTTCGAATACGAGCCGGCCCTGGGCGTCAAGATCAGCAAGATCACCGGCCTGGCCGACGACCTGGCCCTGGCCCTGAAGGCCCTGTCCATCCGCATCGTCGCCCCGGTGCCGGGCAAGGGCGTCCTGGGCATCGAGGTCCCCAACCCCAAGCGCCAGGTGGTGGCCTTGCGGGAACTGTTGTCGGACTCGGCTTACCAGAAGTCCACCTCCCGCCTCACCATGGGCCTGGGCAAGGACATCATGGGCGCCCCGGTGGTCACCGATCTCGCCAAGATGCCGCACCTGCTCATCGCCGGGGCCACCGGCTCGGGCAAGAGCGTCGGCCTCAACGCCATGATCCTGAGCATCTTGTATAAGGCCACGCCCGAAGAGGTGCGCTTCCTGATGGTCGACCCCAAGCGCATCGAGCTCTCGCTCTACGAAGGCATCCCGCACCTGCTGCATCCGGTGGTTTTCAACCCCAAGGAGGCCACCATCGCCCTGCATTGGGCCGTGGGGGAGATGGAACGGCGCTACGCCATGCTTTCGGACCTGGGCGCCCGCAATATTGAAGGCTATAACCAGAAGGCCGGGGCCAAGAAGCCCGACCCCCGGGTAGAGGAAGGCATGCTGCCCCGGTCGCTGCCCTACCTGGTGATCGTCATCGACGAACTGGCCGACCTGATGCTGGTCTCCTCCCGGGACACGGAAGAGTACCTGATCCGGCTGGCCCAGAAGGCCCGGGCCGCGGGCATCCACCTGATGGTGGCCACCCAGCGGCCTTCGGTGGACGTCATCACCGGGCTGATCAAGGCCAACTTCCCCACCCGGATCTCCTTTCAGGTTTCGGCCCGGATGGACTCCCGGGTCATCCTGGACGCCATGGGGGCCGAGCGGCTCCTGGGCATGGGCGACATGCTCTTCATGCCGCCGGGCACCTCCCGCCTGAAGCGCCTCCACGGGCCGTTTGTCTCGGAAGAGGAGGTCACCCGGGTGGTGGACTTCCTCAAGGTTCAGGCCGCGCCGCATTATGAGGTGGGCATCACCGAACTCAAGGAGGAGGCCGAGGAGGTGGCGGAAAACGGCGAGAAGGACGAGAAATACGCCGACGCCGTGGAACTGGTGGCCGAGACCCGCAACGCCTCCATCTCCATGGTCCAGCGCCGCCTGCGGGTGGGCTACAACCGGGCGGCCCGCATCATCGAGACCATGGAAAAAGAGGGCCTCATCGGGCCGTCGGACGGGATTAAGGCGCGGGAGGTCTATATTCAGAGGCGCTAAAATTATAAAAGGAATTCGCATATGAAAGCCGAACAAATTGCGGATATTGTCAAAACAAACTTGCATGAAAAAATTCAATCTCTGATGAAGTCTAATCATTTAGACAAATCATGGTTTGAAAAACATTCTGAGTATAGTCCTAAGCATATTCTTCACTCAAGAATTCTCGGTTTATTAACGAGGATAGATTTTGGCAACAATTGGATCACGGATATAGAACGGTCCTTAAAACCGGCAAAAAAAGGGAAAATATTTACGCCTGATGTAATAGTAAGAACACCAGAGGATAGAATCGGAGCAATCATAGAATATGAAAGTATAAATTCGTCTGATTCCCGGATTATTTGGAAGGATTTAGTTAACTATACAAATTATGTTAAATATCCCTCTAAATTAGATGGACTGCCAATAATATGGATTATCATCACTACATTAAGACATGGCCTCGTTGAAGATTGGTCTTTCTGGGATTGGACGAAAAGAGAGGGATTCGATCAGAATAAAAACATGGATGATAAAGATAAGCTTAAAAAATCTCCGTTCAATTATTATAAAGAACGATTCATCAAAAAGTTTGAAGAAGCTTTTGAGAAAACAAATAAGAAATGTCCGGTATGTTGGATGAACATTGATGGAGGAGATGTTAATATAATAAAATATTTTCCCCCGTTGTAATTCCCTTCGAATCTCTCTGATAGGGCGGTCTGTTGCCACCAAGATACTGTGGCACAGCCAATCTATCCCAACCTTGTAATTCTGAGGAAGTAAAGCGACCGAAGATTCTTATAAAGGCTATATCCTTCGCTACACTTAGAATGACAGAAAAAGACCACATATTGGCGGGCCTTCGGGTCCGCTTTTTTTATAGTCACAAAATTTGTGACCCGATTTTCATGCTGTGATTGTCAACCTGTTTTCTTTTATTGGTTGACAATTAACCCCGCCTGGGTGATTTTTAGGCGGGGAGTTCGATGAATTATTCCGAGTGGCAAGAGATTTTTGAGCTGGATTGGCCGGGGTTGTGGCCTCTATTGGGTGAGGCGAGCCGGCTGCGGGAGCGGCAGTTCGGACGTAAGGTCAGCTTCTGCGTCATTATCAACGCCAAGAGCGGGGCCTGCTCCGAGGACTGCGCCTTCTGCTCGCAGTCGGCCCGGGCGCAGAGCAGCGCTCCCCATTACCCGCTGCTTTCCAAGGAAAAATTGCTGGACGCGGCCCAGGCCGCCGCGGCCGCGGGAGCCGCCCGCTTTTCCCTGGTCACTTCCGGCCGGGGCGTGGTCACTGCCAGGGAGCAAAAGGCCCTGGTGGCGACGGTGGCCGCCATCCGGGAGGCCGTGCCGGGCCTTAAGCTCTGCGGCTCCCTGGGCATTGTGGACCGGGAGTTTCTCCGTGACCTGAAGGCCGCCGGGCTGTCCCGTTTCCATCACAACCTGGAGGCCGCGGCCTCGCATTTTCCCAAGATCTGCTCCACCCACACCTACGCCGAGCGGCGTGGCCACCATCGCAGCGGCCCAGGCGGTGGGCCTCAGTGTTTGCGTGGGGGGCATCATGGGGTTGGGTGAGAGCGTGGCCCAACGCTGGGAACTGGCCCAGGCCCTGGAGGATCTGGCCGTGGACGCCATTCCTCTGAATTTTCTGCATCCCCTGGCGGGCACGGCCCTGGCGCACCGGCCCCTGCTGGCCCCTCTGGAGGCCCTCAAGACCGTGGTGGCCTTTCGCCTCCGGCACCCGCAGCGCTCCATCGTCATCTGCGGCGGCCGCCAGGTGACCCTGCGGTCCTTGAGCCCCCTGGTCTTCGCGGCCGGGGCCGACGCCCTGATGACCGGCGACTACCTCACCACCCGGGGCCGCCTGCCGGAGGAGGACCGCCAGATGCTGGCGGATTTGGGGCTGGAACTGGCGGGGGAATAAGGAGTTGGGGGAGGGGGCCAGGGTGTCCGTAGGGCCCTTACCCCCTCCCCCAAACCCTCTACCCCCAATCCCTTATAATTTTATGAAACTACCATTATTACCTAAATTCAAAGGCGTCTTCGTCACCGGCACCGACACCGACGTGGGCAAGACCGTGATCGCCGCGGGCCTGACCGCGGCCCTGCGACGCCGGGGGGAGCAGGCGGTCTACTTCAAGCCCATGCAGAGCGGCTGCCCGGAAACCGGGGGCAAACTGATCCCCACGGACGCCGCCTGGGCCCGGGACCTGACGGGATTAGCTGAACCCCTGGAGCTCCTCACCCCGATAACTCTGCGGTTGCCCCTGGCCCCGGGAGTGGCCGCGGCCCGGGAGGGGGTGGCGGTGGATCTGGAGGGCATCGCCCAGGCCATCCGGGAACTTGCCAGCCGCTACGAATTTTTCGTGGTGGAAGGCGCCGGCGGCCTCTATGTCCCCTTGATCGACACCGGCTTTCTGGTGCTGGACCTGATCGGCTGGCTGGGACTGCCGCTCCTGGTGGTGGCCCGGGCCGGGCTGGGCACCATCAACCACACGGCCCTGACGGTTATGGCAGCCCGGCAGCATGGGGTGGAAGTGGCCGGGATCATCCTGAATCGCGGCTGCCGCCACCCCCAATCTGGCGGAGCAGACCAATCCGGCCGTGATCGAGGCCCTCACCGGCCGGCCCATCCTGGCCCGGGTGCCGGAAATAAGCGACCTCAATGCGGCGTCTGGTCGGGAAGCTCTGATCACGGCCTTGGACGGAGTTGCCGTTGCTTTGGCGTGAAAATCAAATCCCCCTAAATCCCCCTTTTTCAAAGGGGGACTTCAAAACCTCCCTTTGAAAAAGGGGGGCAGGGGGGATTTTTGTTCTCCTGGGAGCAGCATTTGTGAAGCATGAACGCTTAGCTGAGCGCTGAAAGTAATGCTCGAACAATTATCCCAAGAATTGGCCTCCCTGGAGGCCCGGTCCCTGCGGCGGCGCCTGCAGGTGCTGGAGGAGGTGCTGCCCGGCGGCCGGGTGCAATTGGACGGCCGGGTTCTGCTGAACCTCTCCTCCAATGACTACCTGGGGCTGGCCCAGGACCCCCGGCTGATTGCCGCGGCCCAGGCCGCCGCGGCCCGCTGGGGCGCCGGAGCCGGGGCCTCCCGGCTGGTGACGGGGCACCTGGCCTTGCATGCCGCCGTGGAGGAAAAGCTGGCGGCCTTCAAAGGCACCCAGGCCGCGGTCATCTTCAGCACCGGCTACATGGCCAACCTGGGGGTGATCGCCGCCCTCACGGGACCGGGGGACGCGGTCTTCGGCGATAAGCTCAACCACGCCAGCATCTACGACGGCATCAAGCTCTCCGGGGCCGCCCTGCACCGCTTTCCGCACCGCGACCTGAACCGGTTGGAGGAGCTGTTACGCCAACATCAGGACGCCAGACGGCGCCTGATCATCACCGACTCGGTCTTTTCGGTGGACGGCGACCTGGCCCCGCTGGCGGAGTTAGTGGCCCTGAAGGAGCGTTTCGGGGCGGCGCTGATGATCGATGAGGCCCACGCCACCGGGGTTCTGGGGGAACGGGGCGCCGGTCTGGCCGAGGCCCTGGGCCTGACCGGGCGAATCGAGGTGCATCTCGGCACCTTCTCCAAGGCCCTGGGTTCCCTGGGCGGCTACGTGGCCGGGGACCGGCGGCTCATCGACTACTTATACAACCGCTCCCGGTCCTTGATCTATTCCACCGCCCTGGCGCCGCCGGTCCTGGGGGCCATTGGGGCGGCCCTGGAGATTGTCGTCCAGGAGCCGGAGCGTCGCCGCTATCTTCAGGAGGAGTCGGAAAAATTTCGGCGCGGCCTGAGCCAGGCCGGCCTGGATACCCTGGGCAGTGAAACCCAGATCATCCCGGTTTTGGTGGGAGAAAATGGACGGACCCTGGAATTCGCCGCCCGTTTACGGCAGCAGGGCCTGATGGCCGTGGCCTTGCGGCCCCCCACGGTGCCGCCGGGGAAGGCCCGGGTGCGCTTTTCCCTGTCCGCGGCCCATAGCCGGGAAGATCTGGCCCGAGCCTTAAAGACCATTGTGGCCACCGCCGGGGAGATGGGGCTGGGACGATGAAACATCTGGTGCTGCTACACGGCTGGGGTGCTTCGGAGGGCATCTGGCAACGGCAGGTGGAGGCCTTCGGGGAGAAATACACCGTCCTGGCTCCCCGGATACTGGAGTGGAATGCCGCCTGGCTGGATGAGTATTTGACCCGGTTGCCCCTGAGGGCAAGCGTCCTGGTGGGCTGGTCCCTGGGGGGCATGCTGTTGCTGGAAGCCCTGGCCCGCCTCAAAGGGCCGGCGCCGGCTGCCACAGTCCTGGTGGGGGTGGCCCCGGTCTTCTGTCAAAGGCCCGGCCACCCCTGGGGGCAGCCGGTGGCCTCAGTCCGGGCCATGCGCTTCGGTCTGAGAAGCGATCCGACCCGGGTCCTGACGAGTTTTCTGGCCTCCTGTCTGGCTCCCGGGGAAGAATCGTTTCGAGACGAGGCCGCGGCGGGCTTCGATTTCACCGCCGACCCGGCTAATCCGGCTCTTCTGTCCCAAGGGCTGGATTATCTCAGGGATAAGGACCTGTGCGGTCTGCTGGCCGACCTCCCTGGTCCGGTAGCCATCATCCAGGGGCAGCAGGATGGCATCGTGGACCCGGCCCAGGGGCAGTTTCTGCACGAGCACTTGTTGGGATCGAGTTTACACTTGATTTCAGGCGCCGGGCATCTGCCTTTTTTGACTCAGGCCCAGGCTTTTAATGGCATCTTGATGGATTTGCTGCGGACATGAACCTACCAAAAACCACCAACCGGAAACCGGAAACCGTCATTAAACAAGGCATTCGCCGCAATTTTGCCAGGCGGGCCGGCTCTTATGACCGCCAGGCCTGCGTGCAGCGCCTCATGGCCCAGGGCCTGCTGGCCCTGTTGTCCGACGCCCTGCCCCGGTCGGGGCGCCTCCTGGAGATCGGCTGCGGCACCGGCTATTTTACCCGGCTGCTCAAGCAAAATTGCAACGGGGCCGCCCTGGTGGCCCTGGACCTGGATGCGGCCCTGGTGGCCGCGGCCCGGGAACGGCTGGGCGGGGATGCCAAGGTGAGCTGGCTGGTGGCCGACGGCGAGACCCTGAGCCGGGGGCGCTTTGACGCCATCGTCGCCAATGCCAGCTTCCAGTGGCTCACCCGCCCGGCCGACTCCCTGGCGGCTTACCAGCGTCTCCTTAACCCCGGCGGGACCCTGGCCTTCTCCACCCTGGGGCCCGGAACCTTCCGGGAACTGGCGGATTCCCTGGGGCAGGCCGCGGCTGCCGCGCCTCTGGCTGAGCGGCCGGCCATCGCCGCCCAGGGCTTTCTGGATGAGCCGGCCTGGTCCGTGCTCCTGGCCAGGGCCGGTTTCAGCCAGGTGCAGCTGGCCCGGGAGGTGGTCACCACCACCTATCCCTCGGTGCCGGTCTTTCTCAAGTCCCTCCAGGCCATGGGGGCCACCAACCCCGAGCCCCGGCCTTTTTCGCCCCGGCTGCTCAAGGCCTTGATTCAAGCCTATCAGTCAGGTTACGGCGGAGGCGGGACCATTCCGGTGAGCTACGAAATCATCTGGGCCGTGGCCCGGAAGTAGGGGCGCCCCGCTGGGTCGCCCTTGGTTTGCAAGGGTGACAAACTTTGAAATAAAAGGCAGGCCCGCAAGCCTGCCCTTCTCGAAACTCAAAACTCGGCACTCGAAACTCAAACGGGTTGGACCCAGGTGGCCTGGGGGCCTTCCCGCCCGTCCTCCTGGCCGAACTTCACGGCCATCCCGGGATTCAGATTGGCGAAGCTGCCTTTCTTCACGGCATTGGCGTGGAAATAGACCTCCACGCCGTCGTCAGTTCCGATGAAGCCGTACTCCCGGTCCGGGAAGAGGCGAAGAATCCGGCCATGATGGGTGAATTCCTCGTGGGCCTTGACCTTCTGCTGCGTAATCTGGCAGTGCTCCGACAAACGCCGGTCCAGGGCATCGAAGGCTTCCACCAGCAAAGGTAAAACTAATTCTCCCTGCTGCTTAATGGTGATGATATCCCCGGGCACGTTGGCCACCAGATGGACTTCGAAGGCCCCGAGATGGTGATGGGCGGTGCCGATGACTTCCACCCGGGCATGCAGGATGGGGCCGCAGTAGTGCTCCTGCAGGCGCCCCAATTCTGCTTCGATTTTGGCCCGCCACTCCGGCAGGACTTCAACCTGTTGACCCTCGATATGAATATCCAGCGGCAGCATGCTCTACCTCCTGAAGATGGGCAATCTCTTTTAGATTGCTTTCAGTTAAGGTGCGCGGCCGGGCTTGTCAATGGGAGGCGGGATATTGCTGGGCCGGGATTACCTTGTCCATCACAGGCCGGAGGCCTGTGCCACTAACTGATTTACTGGGTGCCGATGAAGAAGGGCCGGAAGCTGGATTCGTCTTGCTCCAGATGTTTTTGCAAGGTGCTTAAGATCGCGGCTTTATCCTGGGGCAAATGTCCCGCCACGTTGACGTAATTGGTGTAGTGGTCGCTGACTATCCGGATGGGAGTGGTAAGGGCCGCGATCAGGTCCATGGTCTCCCGGATGACGCCGTGCGGACTGAGGAGCTGAAACCTGCCGGCCTGGAGATCCTCCAGCAGCGGGGTGTTGAGCTTGGGGACCAGGGTGCGCAGGCGCACCACGGGCGGCGCCATCTCGTTCAGCACCCGGGCCGTTTCCCGGGCGTGGCTGCAGGTCAGCTCCCGGCCGCCCAACCCCAGGATGACGTAGGCGTTGAGCTCTATCCCGGCCTGGCGGGTAAGAAGGCCGGCGGCGATCTGGGTGCGGCTGTCGGCGCCTTTGCGCACCCGAGCCAGGATGGCGTCGTCGCCGCTTTCCAGGCCCAGGTGAAGGCGTTTGAGGCCCGCGTCCGCCAGGATCTTTAGATTATCCCGGCCCTTGCGCAGGAGGTATTGGGCCGAGCCGTACACCGTGATGCGTTCTAAGCGAGGAAACAGGGAAGTGGCGAAGGAGCAGATTTCCGCCAGGGCCGCGGTGGGCATGGCAATGGTGTTGCCGGCGGGCAGAAAGATGAGTCCGCACCGTGCTGCCGTAAGTCCGGCGGGCCTCTTCCAGGTCTGCCTTGACCTCCCGGGTGGGCCTGACCTTGAACTTCACCCCCTGCTTATAGACCATACAGAAGGTGCAGAGGTTGTGGGGGCAGCCCACGGTGGCCTGGACCAGGAGACTGTCGGCCTCGCTGGGCGGACGGTAGATGGGGCCTTCGTAACGCATAATGATTCGACGGGAGACCGGAGACCGGAGACGGGAGTAAGATCTTGCTCCGGTCTCCCGTCTCCGGTCCCCGGTCTTTTAAACTCCTTCCAACCGCTGCTTCATTTCTTTATTCTGGCGCACCAGGTCCCGCCAGCGCATGGCCTTGTCGATGGCCAGCAGGATTTGCTCCTTGCGGAAGGGCTTGGTGATGAAGTCGAAGGCCCCTTTGGCCATGGCCTCCTCCGCCGACTCCAGCGACCCGTAGGCGGTGATGACCATGACCAGGGCGTCCGGGTCCCGCTCTTTGGCCCGGGCCAGGAGCTCCATGCCGTCCATGCCCGGCATCTTCAGGTCGGTGAGGATCAGGTCGAAGGTCTCCTTTTCCAGGAACTCCGCGGCCTCCATGGGGTTGTTGGTGGCGGTCACCTGGTGGTCGGAATAGCCCTCGATGATCATCTTCAGCAGGGCCAGCATGTCCAGTTCGTCATCGACGGCCAGTATGCGTCCCATCCTTGTGAACCTCCTCAGTTGGCCGCCTGCCGCGCCTCGGTCGAGTGGGCGGCGGCCGTCTCCGGCTGCAGGATGATGAAAAAAGTGGTGCCCGTGGAACCCCCGGCGGCTTCCCCGGCGGCCCGGGACTCAAAGCGGATATTGCCCCCGTATTTGCTGATGATGGCGTAGCTCACCGCCAGCCCCAGCCCGGTGCCCTCCCCCACCTTTTTGGTGGTGAAAAACGGATCGAAGATGCGGTCGCCGATCTCCTTGGGGATGCCGCTGCCGGTGTCGGCAAAGATGGCCTCCACCAGGTTGGTGTAGGGGTTGATCTTGGTGATCACCGTCAGGCGGCCGCCGCCGGGCATGGCGGCCACGGCGTTGTTGATCAGGTTGAAGAAGACCTGCTGCAACTCCCCGGCGTCGCCCCTGACCTTCGGCAGGTCCGGGGCCAGACGCACCTCCAGGTCGATCTTCTTGGTGAGCAGGTTGTTCTTCACCAGTTCCACGACGTTTTCCAGGCCCCGGTTGAGGTCGGTGAACTCCTCCTGGCCGGAGGGCAGCCGGGCAAAGCTCATCATGTTTTCGACGATCTTCTTGGCGTTGAGCCCCTGGCGCTCGATGGTCTTCAGCATCTGGTGCTCCTGGCTATCCGCCGGGAGCCGGTCCAACAGGAGTTCGGTGAAACCCAGCATGACGCCCACCGGGTTGTTGATCTCATGGGCCACCCCGGCGGCCAGGGTGCCCAGGGAGGCCAGTTTCTCGGTTTGGGCCAGTTGCTTCTCCAGCTCCTGGCGGTCGGTGATATCCCGGGCCATGACCAGGACCTGCTCCACCGAACGGCCGTCTTCCCCGAAGATGGGCACAAAGTGAATGGAAAACCAATAGGTGCGCTCCCTAAGCAGCATGGCCTGCTTGATTTCCACGCTGCGGCGGCTGCTGAAGACCTCCGCCACCGCGCCCAGCATGGCGCCGAGGGCCTCCGGGTCGAAAAAGTCGGCCAGGTTTTTGCCTTGCAGGCCCACCGCCGGGATGCCCAGGACCCGGGCCGCGGCATGGTTGGCGCTGAGGAAGGCCCCGGTCTCATCCAGCAGGAAGATGAGGTCCCGGGCGTTCTCCACCACCGACTTGTACTGCTTCTGGCTGCGGCGCAGGTCGGCGGTGGTGCGGTCCACCTCCTCCTGCAGCTCCACGGACCAGCGCGAGGCATAGAAGATGATGGCCGCGGCGGCGCAGATCAGGGCGAAAATGAGCAGGCCCTGGATCAAAAACTGCCGCACGTAGAGCGAGTGAATGGTGCCGTAGACCTCGTCCGTGGGCGCCACCACCGCCACCGACCAGATTTGCCCGCCCTGCGGCTCGGCCTGGGCCGGGGCATAGGCCAGGAATTTTTCCATCTGGCCGATGACGCCCCGGTGCCAGCCCGAGGTGTAGCGGGAGGTGCCTTCCTCGCCTGCGGCCATCCTGGATTTTTGAATCTCGTTGATGGCCCCGAAGTCGATCAGCGGGTTGCGCCGGCCCCGGGCCGTGAAGGCGTCCCGGCCGATGAAGTCCCGCTCCGGATGGTAGAGGAACAGTCCCGCCTGATCGATCACCCAGCAATAACCCGTGCGGCCGGAGCGGATAGCCGCGCAATAGGAGCCGACGAAGCGGCTGAGGTCGATCTTAAAGAGCAGCACCCCGGTCAGGCCGCCGGGCGGCCGGGGATGGGACTCGTCCACGCTCTCGCCGTAGACCGGGGTGGCCAGCTCCATGACCGGCGACCTGGGCGCCGTCCCGCGCCTCCACCCGGATGGGTCCCTGGTAGATGCGGCCCCGATTAGCCGGGTCCTTGGCCCAGGCCACGGCCGGGAGCCCGCTAAAATCCCCCGGCGCCACCCGGGGGCCGCCGGCGTCCAGGGTGTAGGCCCGGTCCGCCGCGGCGTTGAGGCGCACGATGGCCGTCACCCCCAGCCGGGAGAGCTCCTCGAAGCTGAGCCGCATCCGGTTGCCCCAGGCCACGTCCTCCAGGTACTGGATGGCCGGGGAATAGGCCAGGGTCCGGAGCTCCCGGCGCAGAAAGGCCAGGCCGTCTTCCAACTGGCGGGCCGTGGCCCGGGCCAGGATAAGCTGCTGGCGCTGGAAATCGTCGGAGACGATCTCCTGGGTGCGCTTCAGGGAGAGAATCCCCAGGATGAAGGCCGCGGCCAGGAGCACGATGACCAGTAACCCCATGGCCGCCAGCAGCCGTTGGAAGCCGATTTTTTTCATAAAATTGGTAGCATAGGCGTCTCGCCTGGGCCTCATAGGCCGGAGGCCTGTGCCACTAGAATTTGGTGCGTGGAACGCACCCTACACGGGCGGCCGGGGACGGCCGCCAACCAAATCCTTTTTCTAGGTGGGGCGGGCCTCCGTGCCCGCCGTAGGCACAGCTAGCTGTGACTTGTTTGTTAGCACAGGCTTTCCAGCCCATGCCGGCGCAGGCTAAAGCCTGCGGCTACAGGTAAAATAAGCCTTTAGGTCCGCTCCAGGTTATAGCCGCCGCTGATGAACTCCTGGTAGTAGCGGTCGGCCTCGTCGTCGGAGAGCATCACCATGTCCAGCTGCTTGCTCACCATCATCAGGCGGCCCAGGATCTCGAGCTTCGTTTCCAGGAGCGCCGGCTCCAGGGCGTCGACCCGGGCGGTGATGGAGTCCTCTTTGAGTTCCACCCGGAAACCCAGGTGCTGCAGGACCAGGGAGAGAAAGCGCACCCGGCGCATCCGCCGGGTCAGTTCGGCGCCGCCGCCGTAGAAGGTGAAACTGACGTAGCTGTTCTCCGGGGTCCCCAGAAAGGCCTCGACGGTGGCGAAGTGAAAGCCCAGGCGGTTGGACAGGTTCAGGTAATCGTCGGTGATGATGGCAAAATTCTTTTCGTGGAGCTTCTCCCGGACGTTGGTGTCGGTGGCGGCGCTCATCACCACGGAGAGAAAGCCCGACAGGTCCACAGGCCTGGGGCCTTTCCAGCCCACCGCCGCCACCCCCTGCCAGTAGGCCAGCATGGGCCGGGAGCGCAGGTGCTCGGGCCTGACCATCACCAGGTCGGCGGCTTCGGGAGCCAGGCCGCCCCCCAGGTCGATCAAGTAGAGGTCGATGGGCAGCTGGCTCACCAGCCGCCGGCTGCCAGTCGTCACCCCGCGGCCGGAAGACATCTCGAAGAGCTCCTCCATGGCCTTTTCGTGGGCAAAGCGGGTGATGTCGTGGTAGGTGCGGCAGGCCTCGGGCCGGAAGTTCTCGGCCCGGGGGTCCAGGAGGTTCAGGGGGGTGATGTGCTTCAGGGCCCGCTCCAGCACCTTGAAGGCCCGGCTCTGGCGCACCACTTCGTCGCCGCCCCGGGGGGCCTTGAGGAGTTCCTCCACCTTGCCGGCGTAGACGTTGCCGTAATGGGCGTCCACGGTGACCACCGCGCCCGGCGACAGCAGGGCCAAAGCCCCCTTGGCTCCGAAGACCGCGGGAACCCGGGCCTCCCGGAGGACCGTGGCCAGGTGGCTGGTGGCGCTGCCGGCCTCGGAGACCACCGCCACCGCCCGGCCCACCGCCAGGGCGTATTCCGGCGAGGCCTGGCTGGTGACCAGCACCACGCCCCGGGGGATTTCCCGGAGATTTTCGTCCTTGAGGTGGTAGACCCGGCCCACCGCCGCGCCCCGGGAGGCGACGATGCCGTTTTCCAGGAGCGCCTCGGCGCCTTTAATCCTGGGAGGCAGATAATCGGTGCGTAACTGGCGGCTGACCCGCAAGGGCCGGGCCTGGAGCAGGTAAAACTGGCCGTCCGGCCCCAAGGCCCACTCGATGTCCTGGGGGCCGCCGAAATGCTGTTTGATAATGCGGCCCAGGGTGGTCAGGGCCAGGACCTGCTCCTCGGACAGGCTCGCCCCCTGGCGCTCCAGCGGGATGTCCCGGTCCAGGATGCCGCCCTCGGGGGCCGGCACGTGCATCCGGATCTTTTCCCCCACGTGACTGGCCACCAGCCGGCCCGCCTCCACCCGGAAGATGTCCGGCTCCACCACGCCGCCCACGGCCAGAGAGCCCAGGCCGCAGACCGCATTGATGATGGTGGCGTCGCCGCCCCGGGGGTCGTCGGTGTAAAGGACGCCGCCAGTCACGGCCGGCACCATCTCCATGACCACCACCCCCATGGCCAGCTCCTGGTAGGAAAAGCCGCTGGTGTGGCAGTAGTACAGGGACCGGGGAGTGAACTGCGAGGCGATGACCTCCTTGTAGCGCTCCAGGACCCGATCCCGGGGCACGTTGAGGATGGTCTCGAACTGGCCGGCAAAGCTGAACTGGCTGTCTTCCTGGAGGGCGGAGGAGCGCACCGCCACGCGGTCCGAGGTCAGCCGCTCCAGCCGGGCGGCGAGCTCCCCGGCCAGGTCTTCGGGGAGTTCCTGGGCCATGATCCGCTCCCGGATGTCGTCGCCCGCCTCCCGGAGGCTCTCCAGGTCCCGGATGTGGGAGTGGGAAATGGACTTGCGGATGAAGGCCTCCAGGCCGGCGATCTCGAAAAAGCGCTTCTGGGCATAGGCGCTCACCCCGAAGCCGGTGGGCACCTTGAGTCCCAGACGGGTGAGTTCGCCCAGCTTCTCGGACTTGCCCCCGTAAAACAGGCCTTCCCGCACTTCCTCCAGAGGCAGGGTCAAAGGCACCGGCGTCAGCTTGATGCCCACGGCCAGATCTTCGGTCACGAGTTGCGCCACCCGGCGCCTGGCCTCCGCCAATCCGGGGTAACGGCCGGCGGACATGGCCAGGAGGGCCGCCACCAGGGTCTCCACTTCCTGACCCAGGCGCTCGCAGGCCTGGCGCACATAGTGCATATCGAAGAGGAAGCCTTCGCTCACCTTGACCTGGAGGTCGGCCACGAGGGTGAGAATGGCGCTGTTGGCCGCCAGCAGGCGCTTATACTGGAGATAGCGCTCCAGCAGCGCCGGGGGCGGCCCCAAGGAGACCTTTCGTGTGGGCCGGCTCTTGCGGTTGAGCCAGTCTTTCAATTTGCGCAGGGCCGCGGCCACGCCGTTTTTCCTCTAAATAGAGATTATTCCTTTTAAATTATAATGCAAAGCGCCGATGGCCTCAATGTATTTAAAAGCGGACGGGAGACGGGGGACCGGAGACCGGAGAGAACCCCGGAAGTGAGGGTGAGATTATTGGCATCCTCTTTAAACCAGGCTATACTCAGCCTTATCCCAACTTGCGCTTATAGAAAGTAAGAACAGCTTTTGCCAGTAGCGGCGCACCTGCGCATGCGCCCTCAATCCGGGCGGACACATAGGTCCGCCCCTACAAGCCTTGACTAATCACCGGGCCGGCCGATTTAAGGAGAATTCAGCTTGTCAGATTCCCAGCCTTCGGGTTGGTCTTACCGCTTATCTCCCCGGCTGGTGCTCCGGACCCATCTCCCGGAGCAGGTTGAAGCCGAAGAACGGGTCCTGCTGGTGCGCAGCGGCGAGGCTTTCCCCCCGGGACACCCCAGTACCCGCCTCTGCCTGGACCTGCTCCGGGAGGCCCTGGCTGCCGCGGCAGGTGCAACGCCTGCTGGATGTGGGGTGCGGCGCCGGGGTGCTGAGCCTGGCGGCCGCGGCCCTGGGGGTTCCCCGGGTAGTGGCGGTGGATCTGGCCTGGAAAGCGGCCCGGGCCACCCGGGAGAACGCCCGGGAAAACGGTCTGGCCGAGTCGATCCTGGCAATACAGGGCTCCACCGCAGGCCTCGGGGTCTCATTTGATCTGGTGCTGGCCAACCTCCCCTGGGAAGTGCAGATGGCCAAAGTGGCGGAACTGGACCGTTTGGCCGCGGCCGGGGGCCGGCTGATTCTGGCAGGATGCCGCGATAATCAGGAAGCGCGGTTGCTGGAAGGGTACCAAGGGCTGGGGTGGTCCCTGAAACGGCGCCTGGTCAAGGTCTTCCACCATCCCGAACTGCCGCCGGAGATCAGCTTCAACTGGGTGGCCTGGCGGTTGGAGAAATGACCGGGGACCGAGGACCGGAGACGGGAGCAGGCTTCTTGCTTCGGTCCTCCGTCTAATGAAAAAGACTGGGGACTAGAGAGCGAGGAGCGGAGAGGATTCATTCTTGCTCCGGTCTTCCGTCCCCCGTCTCCCGTCTTCTTCCCCCTTCAGCCATCCGTAAGTCCATTAAATTAAAAAATTATTGACATTATCGGGGTTTTGCGGTTTCATGACTCGGTAACAGTCCGATAATCCGCTCCCGACCTTGCTGCACCGGAGGTAAATCATGCCCCAATGCCCCCATTGCCAGACCGAATATGACCAAGGGCAGCGTTATTGCAGTGTGTGCGGCAGTTTTCTGTTGCATCCGGAAGAAGGAGATACCTTTTGCCCCCAATGCGGGGTCAGGGTCTCGTCGCGCCAGGAGTTCTGCCATGAATGTGACGCGCCTTTGAAAGGAGAGGGCCTGAGGAAGGTCGAAATCGCTCCCGGCGTGGCGCCTCCCGAACCGGCCCCCGAACCTGCCGGCGCCCCGGCGTCCGCCGCCCTGCCCTCCTGGGTCATCGGCGCCCTGGCCGGAGCCGGGATCATCATCATCATCCTGCTAATCGTCATCTTCAGCCGCACCAGCCCGACGCCGGCCCCACCCGCACCGACGCCCCAGGCCGTGGCTCCCGCGCCCCCGGCCCCGGCGGTGACGCCATCGCCACCGGCGGCACCTGCCCCGGCGCCCACCGCCCCAGAGGAAGAATTGAAGGGCAAACTGCAAAAAGTGCTGTCCACGCTGCGGGACGCCCAGTTGAAGAAGAACATCACCGAATACATGAGCGTCTATGCCGCCAACTTTCCCAATTCCGAACAGAAGCGCCAAGATACCTTGAATTCCTGGGAAAGCTACGAGTACGCCAACCTGGTCTTCACGGTGGACAAGATCCAGACCATCGACGCCAATAACGCCCTGGCCTGGGTCACCTGGTATATGGACATCCGTAACATTAAGAATAAGGAGCTTTCCAGCGCCACCCAGACCTACCAGGTGCGGTTCGTCCAGGAGCAGGGCAACTGGCACATCCAGGAACTCAAAGAGGTGCAATAAGGAGGAGAGGCAGGGGATACCATCGGCTAAACCCAAGGTTAGGTAGCCTTTTGGTCCGACCAGCGGACCGGGGAGGGGCCCAGGAATTTTTCCTGGGTCCCTCTTCTGTTTTTTTTCATGATTAATTTGATATAATAAGTTTCAATTTGGACTCCTCTCGACCGGGGGGTCCCTCATGGACGAGAATAAACATGACACCGCCGGACACCTCGGCCTCTGCTATGCAGGCCCTGCTCAAGCGTCTTTGGATTCACGGATTTTTGGCCGGCGTTGGGGTGCTGTTCGCCATTTTTCTCATCTGTTATTTCATCTGGGGCTGGCCTTTCGCCACCCCGGAGGGTCCGGACGAAACCCAACCGCCGTCGACCCAGGCTCTGGTAGCTCCGGTGACCCCACCGGCGCCCGCCCTCGAAACCCCGCCGCCTGCCGGCGGCGCGGTTGGACCCCCTGCCACCCTAGAGGCCGAACTTTCGGGCGTCCTGGCCAAACTGGAGGAAGCCAACCAAAAGAGAGACCTGCAGCAATTACTGAGCCTCTATGCGCCGTCTTTTCCCGATTTGCCCCAGAAGGCCCAGGAGATTTCCCGGTCTTGGGCTTCCTATGACTATCTCAGTCTCAATTTCAAACTGACGGAAATCAAGACTCCGACTCCGGATAGCGCCTCGGCCCTGGTCACCTGGAAGATCAAGACCAGGCAACGCCAGACCCAGAAAATCAAAGACACTACCAAGGTCTATCTGGTGTCATTCACCCGCGAGTCGGGCCAGTGGCGCATTAATTCTCTGGAAAAAATCGGGAAGCCGGCAAACCAGGACAAATCTCCATGAGGCCTTGGGATAATTTCAGGTCCATCCTGCTAGCGACCCTGCTGCTGGTGTTGGCCGGCGCCTGTGCCGCGCCGCTGCCCCACTCGTCGGAAGGCGATTATTATCTCACTGCGGATACGACCTATCTGCGGGAGGCGGCGGCCTCCGACAGCAAGGAGGTGGGACGGCTTTATCAGGGCGATCAGGTGGAGAAGTTGGATGTCGGCCCGGCCGGCTGGTGGCTGGTCCGGTCCGGGCGAACCGGCCAGAACGGCTGGGTCCCCGCCGCCCTATTCAGCCGTACCCCGGTGCCGGTGCCCCGGTTTTGGGTGACCCAAACCGTCGATCTGCGGGAATGTCCCCAGGACCTCTGTCCATCTCTGGAACTTTTGTCCCGGGGCGCCCAGGTGCAAAAGCTCGAGCAGAACGACCGGGGCTGGTGGCGAGTTCTGGTGATCGAGAGCCGCCATCTCGGCTGGCTCCCGGCCAAAACCCTGGCCGAGAACCTGGAAGAGACCCCTGAGAAGTCTTACCTTTATGTGGCCGTCAGGCGCCTGAAGCTATTCGGGGAGCCGCGACCCGAGGCCGAGGTGGTCAAGGTGCTCCAAGTCAACGACCAGGTGGAGAAACTGGACCAAAACGCGGCAGGGTGGCTTAAAGTCCGCCAACCATCCAGCGGTGCGGTGGGCTGGGTTCAGGGCCGCTATCTGGAATCCCTGCTGGTGGAGTACCCGCGGGGTGAGAAATCGAAAAAAAGAAAGGCCCAACCCCAAGTTCAGCCCAAATCGCCAGAGCCTACCGAAACTGCACCCCCGTCTGAACCTGAGATCATGTAGGCTGCATAGTGGGCCAGGCGCTCAGCCGGTGAACCACCGGCCGGACTGATATTTAGCTTTTAAATTGCTGGGTGCCCTGGGGTCCATTTCTGTGGCTCATTCTTCTTCCTGGTGCCAGCGACTGGTCCATTGATACAGATTCTCTCGGTATTTATACAACAATGCGGCTATTCCCAGGGAAAAAACCCACAGGACCACGGTGAGGTAATAGTTGCCTTGTTGGGCCTGGGAGCCTTGCAGAGCCGACATGATGGTGCTGGGCAAGCGGGCTAGGGTTACCACCATAAGATAATAATGCCACGACATGCGGGTCAGGCCCAACAGGTAACAGAAGAGATCCTTGGGCAACCCTGGAATAAGAAAAATTATAAACATGGTGAGTGTGCCCTGGCGTTTCATCAGCACGCGGAACCGCTTCAGTAGTTGGGGCGGCACGACTTCGGATAGCCAATGCCGCTCCAGCCAGCGTCCCAAAGAAAAAGCCGCCATGGACCCCAGGCCCAGACCGAGGGTGGAGTAAAGTATCCCCAGGGGCAGGCCGAAGAGAAAACCGCCAACGGCTTCCACCGGCGCCGGCACAAATAACAAGAGCACATGAACGGCCTGGACCAGAATAAAGACCACCGGTCCCCAAGAGCCCATGGACTGCACCAAGCCGGCGATCTTTTCCTTGTCGCTCAAGACCTGAAAAACCCAGGCCCACCAGGGGGCGAACATCAGGTACGCTACGGCCGCCACGATCCCCAAGAGAAACAGCCAGGAGGCCGCCAGAAAAAACAGGTATTCGCTCCGGTCCTCCATTTTGCCACCCGCCAGATAGTTACCGACGGTTTTTGCGATCTCGTGTGCCGTCTGATTCTGGCTATCAACTTTGTTTGGTGCTTCCAATGGGACTCCGATTAGGGGACATCGGGTTCAGGGAATGGCGCCGCGGCCTGCGGTTGCGGCTGGACCTCGGGCTTCGTAAAGCGGCACCCCTGCCATGGCGAATGAATTCCTCCCGAAGGAGGTTACTAACAATCTCCCCTACCCCGCTTTAGGGAAAGGGGGTTAAAAACCCGCGTTATAGCTATAAATGTCATAGCAATTAAGAAGTATCATCACCCGAGGCCACGTGGCCCAGGGCTGGAAAGCCTGGACCACTGGCACTATTCCGCCGGGCCCAGGATCTCTAAAATCAAGGCTTCGCTGGCCGAGTAAGGGTCACTCTGCCGCGCCAGGATATCCTGCATGATCCTGTCCAAACGGCCTTTTTGCTTGAGCTGCCGCACCAGGTGGCGGAAGACCCCTTCCTTCAGTAGATCGAGGAACTCCTGGCGCACCCTGGCACTGCGGGCTTCCTTGAAAGCTTGTTCATCACCTTGCAAAAATTCTTCGTGCTGCCGCACTGCGGCCATCAGTTCGTCGATCCCCTGATTATCCTTGGCCTGGGCCAGGAGCACCGGCGGCCGCCAGGCCGTTTCCCGCGAGGGTGAGCGCAACTCCAGCATCTGCAGCAGTTCCTGGTAAGTGCGGGAGGCCCCCTCCCGGTCCGCCTTGTTCACCACCAGGATATCGGCCACCTCCAGGATGCCGGCCTTGATGGCCTGGATGTCGTCACCCATGCCCGGCACCGTCACCACGATGGTGGTGTAGGCGGTGGCGGCGATCTCCACCTCGTCCTGGCCCACCCCGACGGTCTCCACCAGGATGTAGTCCTTGCCCATGGCGTCCAGGACCGTGATCACCGCCCGGGCCGAGGCGGTGAGGCCGCCGAAATGGCCCCGGGTGGCCAGCGACCGGATGAAGACGCCGTCGTCCGTGGCGTGGCGTTGCATGCGGATGCGGTCGCCCAGGATGGCCCCGCCGGAAAAGGGGCTGGTGGGGTCCACCGCCACCACCCCCACGGTCTTGCCCGCCTGGCGCAGGTATTGAATCAGGCGGTCGGTGAGGGTGCTCTTGCCCGCCCCGGGGGAGCCGGTCAGCCCGATGATATGAGCCCGGCCGCTGTGGCGATAAAGATGCTTCAAGGTCTCCCGGGCCGCCGGCACCCCGTCGTCCAGCTCCCGCATCAGGCGGGCCGCGGCCCGCACCTCCCCCCGTAATATCTGTTCCACCACCTGGTGGCTTTGGTTCATGAATCCTCCCTCCGCCTCAGGCCGGCGGGTGGACACACAGGTCCACCCCTACAATACTATTCGGCCCGTCTCACTCATATTTATATGGCACCACCGCCGCAATGGCAAATAAAAGCTGGGTGAAAAAGGACGAGAACCGCGGTCCGATTGCCTTTTCCTTTTAACCTTTTCCCCTTTTCCCCCTGGTATTTATTGCTCCCGGCTCACCCTCTAGGTTAGAATGGACCCAGGAGCGGTGACCTACATGCGTAATCCGGTACAGCGACTCTACCAGCTTTTTACCCACGAGGACCGCCTCCTCATCCTCATCGACCCGGATCCGGACTCCATCGCCAGCGCCCTGGCCCTGAAGCGCCTGCTGTGGCACCGCCTCTCGGCCTGCGTCATCTCGCCCATCCGGCCCATCACCCGGCCTCAAAACCAGCGCCTGGTGCAACTCCTGGAAATCGCCCTGAATCCCATCCAGGAGATCAATCCCGAGGATTTCCACTGCAAGGCCCTGGTGGACAACCAACCGGGGCATCACGAGATCTTCGGCGGTTTTTCCTTTGATGCCGTCATCGACCACCACCCCCGCCTGCCTGACACCCACGGCAAGTTCGTGGACATCAGGCCGGAGTATGGCGCCACCGCCACCATCATGACCGAGTATCTGCGGGAGGCCCGCATCCGGCCCTCCCTGAGGCTGGCCACCGCCCTCTATTACGGCATCAAGACCGACACCGCCAATTTCGAGCGTCCAGCCGTGGAGGCCGACATGCGAGCCTTCCACTACCTCTTCGAGTTCACCCGGCGGCCCCTGGTGCGGCGCCTGGAGTTTGCCGAATTCAACCTGTCCATGCTGCGCTACTTCCGACTGGCCCTGAACCGCTACTGCATCCGCCACAACCGCGTTTATGCCTTTCTGGGCGAGGTTTCCGCCCCGGATATTCTGGTCATCCTGGCCGACTTCTTAGTGCGGGCCGGGGAGATCTCCTGGACCATCGTGGCGGGTCTTTATGAAGGCAAACTGGTGGTGATCTTCCGGAATGACGGTCTGCGTAAAAACGCCGGACGGCTGGCTTCCAGGGCCTTCGGGCGGCTGGGCTCCGCCGGCGGCCATGTCGCCAGCGCCCGGGCCGAAGTGCCCCTGGAGCACACCGGCATGCAGGTTGAAGCTCCCTGGCAGGATTGGCAGGCCTATCTCATCCACCGGGTGGAGGGCCACGGCCGGCTGACGGCTCCGCTCTGCGAACCTGATGTGGCCGCCGACGCCAAGGAAGAATAATCTGCCTAAAGAAGATTGGCCTCACGCCCGGACGCAAAGTCGCCAGACGAAGACGCCAAGATATGGAGTGCGCCCGGCGCGCCAAGATGGTGGGCGGGGACGCCCGCCCCACCAACCTTGGCAAAATTTATGGGCGGCCCGATGGCCCATGAATGACTGCTCCGAAGGGATTGTGGAGAGGATAGCATGAACCAGGCCTTGCTCTTAGTGGACCTCCAGAACGACTATTTTCCCGGCGGCAAGATGGAGCTGGCGGGCATTAACGAGGCCGCCCTCCAGGCCCAGGCCCTGCTGGCGGAGTTCCGCCGGCGGCGCCGGCCCACCTATCACATCCAGCATGTCTCGGTACGCCCGGGTGCGCCCTTCTTCGTGCCCGGAACTCCGGGGGTGGAAATCCATGCGAGCATCGCTGCCGCTGCCGGGGGAAACCGTCATTGAAAAGCACTTCCCCAACAGCTTCCGGGATACCGGTTTAAAAGAGAAGTTGGATGACGCCGGAATCAAAGAACTGGTAATTTGCGGGGCCATGAGCCACATGTGCATCGACGCCACCACCCGGGCCGCGGTGGACCTGGGGTTCAGCTGTACGGTGATCCACGACGCCTGCGCCTCCCGGGACCTGACCTTCGGGGACCTGGTGATCCCGGCCGCCTTTGTTCACGGCGCCTTCATGGCGGCCCTGTCGCCCCTGTATGCCCGGGTGGTGTCTTTAGAGGAATTTCTCAAAGGGCTGTAGGACCTGAACCTAGTCGAGGTCGCCAATTAGGCGCCGCGATCCGGCCGACCCAAGCAAAGTTTTGCTGGAGATTATCGATGAGAAAGATCAGCCTATTCCTGATCACCCTGATGCTGGCCGGCTGCCTGGCGTCCTGCTCCGCTCCCCCGACCATCAAAGAGTTTAAATCCGAGGCCGGCGGCTTCTCAGTCATGACCCCGGCGCCGTTGCAGGAGGCCGTCCAACCGGTGGAGACCCAGGACAGCAAGATCGATCTCCACCTGTTCTCCGCCTCGCAGGACGATATCGCCTATTTTGTGGCCTATTGCGACTATGCCCCGGATCTGGCCCGAGCGGACAACGCCGAGAAGATGCTGGACGGCGCCCTGGACGGCGCGGTGGGCAACTCCCACGGCAAATTGACCTCGGAGACCGCCATCACTCTGGCCGGCCATCCCGGTCGGGAAGTGGTCATCGAAGCCGCGGGTGAGGATCGGCCGCCGGTGACCATCAAAGGCCGCCTCTTCATGGTGAAGAACCGCCTCTATCAGGTTACGGTGGTGACGCCCCGGTCGAGGGCGGGTGAGAAATCCGTCAACGACTTTTTGCAGTCTTTCAAACTGCTGGGCCCCTAGCAGTGGT
Organism: uncultured delta proteobacterium; assembly: GCA_963797235.1. Classification (GTDB taxonomy): domain Bacteria; phylum Desulfobacterota; class Desulfobaccia; order Desulfobaccales; family 0-14-0-80-60-11; genus JAPLJC01. The sequence goes on along the minus strand of CAWCOX010000013.1, from coordinate 94,314 downwards.
TCCCCAGTTTTTTTGCTCAGAGAGGCGACATCATGAACGATTTTCCGGAATTTATGCGGCACCCTTACAATAAGATTTATGCAAAATCGGTATCGGGTGCCGGGGTGGAAGGATATGTTTTCGACGGGGCCGATGGCGGCCAGATGACCATTTGGACCTGTGAGCTCGACGGGACCTCGCCGGAACACGTCCATGACTTTGATGAATATGTGGTGGTGGTCCAGGGGAAATACACCTTAATCATGGGCGGCGAGGAGATCGCCCTGGGGGTGGGGCAGGAGTATTTCATCCCCAAAGGAGAGGCGCACGCGGGAGAATACCTGGCAGGCACCAGAACCATCCACGCCTTTGGCGGCCGCAGGGCCAAAAGGGCCATCGAGGAAAGAGTCTAAGGAGGAGATCATGAAACTCATTAAGTACACCGACGTTAAACCGACTAATTTCGATAACGGCCCGGCCAAGGGGGTGGCGGCTCGGGTGCTCATCGGCAAGGCCGACGGCGCCCCCAACTTTTGCATGCGGGCCTTCGAGATCGCTCCCGGCGGCCATACCCCGAAGCACGCCCACGCCTGGGAACATGAGATGTTCGTCCATGCGGGGTCAGGCGAGGTTTTCGGCAACGGCCAATGGCACAAAATGGCCGCGGGCAACGTCATGTTCATCCCGGGCCACGAGGAGCATCAAATGAAGAATACCGGCCGGGAGCCGTTGGTCGTGGTCTGCCTGGTGCCCTCCAGCGCCCCGGAATTGTAAGCAGGAGGTAATTTGGAAGAACCGACGGTTTATAAATTGTATCTGCAGCCGGGCATGAAGCTGGTGCTGGTGCTGGTATTGATCGCCTTTATCGGGATGGGCCTCGCTATTGAATTGCCGTCGCTCTTGCAAAGCCCCAAGGCCCCGCCGCCGCTGGTCGGGGGAATATTTCTGGTCATTATCGTGGTGTACCTGCTGTGGGTTCTCGGCCTGCCCTACCGGATTACCTTGGCCGGGGAGGGGAGCATAGAATTTACCAGCGTGTTGCGACGGCAAACGGTCCGGGCCGATGAGATCAGATCCATCAAGCCGGAAGGCACCCAGTTCGGCTTCTTCATGGTGCGGACGGACCGCAGCAAGATCAGAATTTTAGCCCAGTTCGACGGCTTCCACGACTTTCTGGCCCGGCTCCAGGCGATGCACCCTAACGTGGAACTGCGGGGGTGTTAGATATAGGGCGGCCTATGGCTGCCGCAAAAAGACGGCGTGCCAGCACGCCCTATGAGATGTGGCAAGGCGTTTTTTGTGGGACCGGCTTACCAATCGCTGCGGGCGTCCCGGTAGGCTTTGAAGGCCACATAGAGGCCCATGATCAGGCTGCCCACCAGGGCCCCGGCCAAAAACACCATGAAGTAGGATAGCATGGCTTGATCTCCTTTTTGCGCCTAGGGGCGAACCCGGAGTTCGCCTTTTTTGGCCGGAGGCGAGCCCTAACGGCTCAGGCAACTGGCCACCAGCCGCCGCAACCCGGACCAGCCGCAGGGCACGAAGACCTCGGCCTCATCTTTCAGATGGTACGCCTCAATTGCCGAGTTGACCTCGTGTTCGCCCCTGAGGATGATGGCCGTCACCCCCGGAAGTTGCCGGCGCAGCGCTTTCAACATGGATAAAGAGTCATGCCGGTCTTGACGGGCTCGGGTGATCACCAGGTGAAAACCGCCGCGGCGCATGGCCTGGGCCGCACCCCGGCTGCTGCGCTCGGTCAGGGTTTGATAACCCTCGCCACTAAACACCTGGTCCAACACCGAAAAAATCTGCGAACCGTCGCTCAACAATAAGATCTTCCTGGACTGCATACCTCTTCATCCTCACCGCAGAATTTGGATATCTTCGGCTTTCCAGGAGTATCTTAGGACGGATAAATTAGCTTCGGGTTAAGGCAGGGTTTTTTTTTGGTGTGGGAGATGATATTTCGGCGGGCAGTAGCGCCAGGGCGAACCCAAGGTTCGCCCCTACAAAAAATTGGCAGCACCGGAGCAGGCTAGCCGCCGTTCTTGATCTGCTGGATGAGCTCCGAGACCGACACCGGCTCGGTGACCGGCAGGAGCCGGACCTCGCCGCCGTAGCCCAGGACGATCTCCCGCCCGGCCACCTGGGCCTCCGGATAGTTGCTGCCCTTGGTGAGGATATCCGGCTTCAGGCCGGCGAGGATTTCCGAAAGCTTGGCGCTTTCGAAGACCGTGACCAGATCCACCGCCTCCAGGGCCGCCAGGATGCGGAGGCGCTGGGCCTCGCCGATGATCGGACGCCCCTCCCCTTTCACCCGGCGCACCGAGGCGTCGGTGTCCAGGGCCACCACCAGGGCGTCGCCCAGGCGGCGGGAGTCCTCCAGAAACTTGATGTGCCCGCCGTGCAGCAGATCGAAGCAGCCGTTGGTGAAGACCACCTTTTTCCCCTGGGCCTGGAGGTGGGCCACCTTGAGGGCCAGCTCGGGCCAATCCAGGATCTTGTCCTCCAGGCCGGCGGACCCGAGGCCCAGTTCCCGCTCCAACTCCGCCCGGAAGATGGGGGCGGTGCCCACTTTGCCCACCACCACGCCGGCGGCGAGGTTGGCCAGGGCGGCGGCCAGCCGCGGGTCTCTCCAGGCGGCCAGGCCCAGGGCCATGACCGCGGCCACCGTGTCTCCGGCCCCGGAGACATCGAAGACCTCCTTAGCCCGGGTGGGAATGTGGACCTCGGGACCCTGCCGGGGGAACAGGAGCATGCCGTCGGGACCCAGGGTGATGAGGAGATGATCGAGACCCAGGTCGTGCCGTAACTTTTCCCCGGCCCGGACCAGATCTTCCCGGCGGGCCAGGGACTGCCCGGCGGCCAACTCGGCCTCCTTGCGGTTAGGGGTGATCACCGTGGCCCCGGCGTAGCCGGAGTAATCCGAGCCCTTGGGGTCCACCACCACCGGCAGCCCCTGAGCCCGGCCCCGGCTGATGATGTCCTGGAGCAAGGGCGGCGTCAGGGCTCCCTTGGCGTAATCGGATAAAACTAGGGCGTGCACATGGGGCAGGCGGTCCTGGAGAAATTGACCGGCGGCCTGCAGAAAATCCGGTCCGGCCGGGGTGCGGGATTCCCGGTCGATGCGCACCACTTGTTGGGGGCCGGCCATGACCCGGGTCTTGCGGGAGGTGCGCCGCTGGGGCTCGGCCAGGAGCCCGGCGGTCTCGACCCCCAACCGGGCCATCTCCCGGCGCAGGAGGCTTCCCGGGTGGTCGTCGCCCACCAGGCCCAGGACCTCCACCCGGGCCCCCAGGGCCACCAGGTTGTTGACCACGTTGCCGGCGCCTCCCAGGGTGCGGGTCTCCCGCTCCACGTCCACCACGGCCACCGGCGCCTCGGGGGAGATGCGCTCCACCCGGCCCCAGAGGTACTCATCCAGCATGAAATCCCCGGCCACCAGGACCCGCAGGGTGGAGAAGGCAGAGAGGTCCAGGTGGCGCAGGTCTGCCTGGATATTAAGTCTGGCGCCGGTGGCGGCTGCTGGCTTCGGGTCCACTTGCCTCTCTACTTTGTTTGCTAGCTCCGACTAAACGGTGAGGGCCACAATCGTTAACTTGCCGGATAAGCAAATCCCCCCTGCCCCCCTTTTTCAAAGGGGGGTTTTAAAATCCCCCTTTAGCAAAGGGGGATTTAGGGGGATTTCGCTTGGCGCGGTAACGCTGCGGCTACCGCCTCGTCGATCACCGGCCAGAGGCCTGTACCACTACTAGTCCACCTGCTGGCCGATGCAAAAATAGTGGAACCCCAGCTTGGCCAGCTTGTCGGGCTTGTAAAGGTTGCGGCCGTCAAAGATCACCGGGGCCTTCAACAAAGATTTGATCCGCTCGAAGTCCGGCTCCCGGAACTTGGCCCATTCGGTGCAGATGATCAGGGCGTCGGCTCCTTCCAGGGCCTCGTAACTGGAGTCGGCAAAACTGAGGTTCGCCTGCTCCCCCAAATATTGCCGGGTGGCCGGCATGGCCTCGGGGTCGTGGGCCTGGATCTTGGCCCCGGCGGCCGTCAGCCTGGCGATGAGGGTGAGGGCCGGCGCGTCCCGGATGTCATCGGTCAGGGGTTTGAAAGACAGGCCCCACATGGCCAGGGTCCGCCCCTTCAGGTCGCCCTGGTAATAATCGACGATCCGGTCGAAAAAGAGGCTTCTCTGATCCTGGTTGACCGCCTCGGCCGCCTCCAGGACCCGGGGGGTGTAGCCCCGGGAACGGGCCGTGTGGATCAGGGCCTGCATGTCCTTGGGAAAACAGGAGCCGCCGTAACCCAGGCCCGGGAACAGGAAAAGGGGGCCGATACGGCGGTCGGAGCCGATGCCCCGGCGCACCATGTTGATGTTCGCCCCGGTACGGCTGCAGATGTTGGCGATCTCGTTGATGAAAGAGATCTTGGTGGCCAGAAAGGAGTTGGCCGCATACTTGGTGAGTTCCGCGGACACCACGTTCATGATGATGACCGGGGCGTTGGTGCGGACAAAGGGGCCGTAAAGCTCCTTCATCAACTCGCCCACCCGGACGTCGTCGCAGCCCACCACCACCCGGTCCGGCTTCATGAAGTCGTCCAGGGCGGTGCCTTCTTTGAGGAATTCCGGGTTGGAAACCACGTCGAACTCGAAGACTTCACCCCGGGCCGTCAGTTCCTGCCGGATGACCTGGCGCACCTGAACCGCAGTGCCCACCGGCACGGTGGATTTTTCGACGATGACCTTGTAGCCGTTCATGCAGCGGCCGATGTCCCTGGCCACCTGCAGGACCATGGACAGGTCGGCGGAGCCGTCCTTGTCCTGGGGGGTGCCCACCGCAATGAAACAGACCAGGCTTTGCTGCACGGCCGCGGCCAGATCGGTGGTGAAGGTCAGGCGGTTATCCTTGACGTTGCGCTTGACATAATCCTCGAGCCCCGGCTCGTAAATGGGAATGCGTCCCTGCTCCAGGGCCTCCACCTTGGAGACGTCGGCGTCCACACAAATAACCTCATTGCCCATTTCGGCAAAGCAGGCCCCGGTCACCAACCCCACGTAGCCCGTACCGATCATTGCCAGTTTCATTAACCCGTCTAACCTCCTTAATAATTCTTCCGCTTTCTCTGGGGCGATCTATTTCAGAGTAATCCGAACTACCTAAAAAAACTCCCCCGGCCTCGAAGTAGTGGGGAGCGGTTCTGAGACCGCCCTGACCAGGACCTCCGAGGGGGAGGAACAAGACCTGGGGCCGAAATCGCTCCAGATTATTTACTTTATCAGGATGTTAAAAAAAAGCTATGCCCGGGAGGGGCCAAAATACCGCGGCCAGAGGCGCGCCAACCACCGACCAGAAGGTTCCAGGGGCCCCGTCGAGACTGACCGGATTCGGAACACGCTTGCCTAAAAGAGATCGGGGCTTTCCTTGGTCTTGGCTTCATCCGGGAAACGCACCGGCGAGCGTTTCATCTTCTCTCCCAGGCCCGGAATGAACACGGTGAACCCGACCCGCTTGTCGTCCGGACGTTCGGTGTAGGAGAGCGCCACTCCCCAGCACTGGCGCTGCAGGACCAGCCCGTATTTTTTTTCCAACTGTTTATTGGTCTCAAAGGTATGCTGGTAGGTTACCCAGGTCTTCACGGACTTCAATAAATTCAGATAGGTTTCCACATTGATCTGTTGGGCGAAGTCATTGATAAAAACATAATTGACGCTGATGTAGTTCTGCCGATTGGCATCCAGCAGAGTCACCTTGAAATCGGCCCGATCGAAGCCCTCTTTATAGGGTGAAACCCCCATATTCAGGCCCAGGGTGACCTGGCGCAGGGGATAAATCTCCGTCTCCCCCCAAAAGTCCGAGAAGGGATGGTGATGCTGCGGGGTGCCGTCCAGCCCCATGGAGCTCGGGTTGAAAAAGGTGCACTGGGTCAGGCGGAACCGCAGGAGGTCTTGCACCGTGGCCTGTCCCTCTTTATTGGCGCCGCGCCACAGGAGATTGTTGGAGATGCCGTAGGTCAAGGCATTGACCCCGCCGATGGGATCGTCCCCATCCCGCACCGGCAGGTTGCGGTCGGCCCGGGCCACCCAGCCCTTATCAAAAGGATCGAAGTCGGGATAGCGCCGGGGGTCATACCGGGGGATATTCCAGTAGGTCACCTCCGGCCGGATGACGTGGCGGAGGTAATTGGGGGAGTCCTCTGCGCGGCCGTAATCCCGAGACCAGGAACTGGATAGCCCCACCCGAGAGTCAAATATCTGTCGGGGCACAAATCCTTCCGGCGGGCCATCCGGGACATTGTGGTCGATGCGAAAAAGGGTCTCCCGGTACCCCACCCGGGAGTTAAAGGACACGAACGACAGCGGCTGTCCCTGGAGCGCCAACTGGGGGTGGAGGTCCAGGCGGTCCCCGTTCATGCCGTGGTTCTGCATAAAATAGTCATAAGTGCTGTTCAGGTCGAAATATAAGGGGGTGTCGGCGATGGGCAGGGACAGGGAAGAGAGCGACATGCCGGGCAGCCGGTTGAAGAGGTTGGGGTCGGCCACGTTGAGTCGCTCATAATAACGGCCGTAAGCGGTGAAGTTGGCCCAGGAAAAATTGCGGGCCAACTGAAAAGTGGACACCCGGGTGTTGACCTCCTGCTGCTCCAGGTCGCGGCCGAAGTTCTGCAGCAGGTCCCGGGAATAGCGATTCAAGCCCATATAGCCGAAGTTGAAGTCGCTCAGGTAATTGGCGTCGCTCACCCGGTCCAAGGTGCCGCGGATGAGCCAATCATCCGGCAGCGGCTGGTTGATCATGCCCGCGGCCCAGTAGCGGTGGTCGGTGGGCTCTCCCTGTTTGCCGTCATCCAGGTAAAACACCCGGAAATTGGCGGCCGCGTCGTTGTGTCCCATATGGCGGAATTCGGCCCCCTGCATGTAGCCCCGGTTGGACATCACCGTCTGATAGAGGGTGGCGTCGTCAGAGTTGCTCGCGGCCCAATAAAAGGGGGCTTCCACCACGGTGCCGCCGGCCTTGTGCTGGCCATAAGACGGCAGCAGAAAACCGCTCTGGCGTTCACCCGTCACCGGCAGCACGGCAAACGGCAGATAGCCCACCGGCACGCCCCCCAGGCGGAACTTGGCGTCCTTGCCGGTGGCATACCCCTCCAACACCACCGATAACTCCCGCACCGAAAAGCTCCACACCGGGCGGTCGGCGTCACAGGTGGTGACTTTAGCCTCTGCGGCATAGTAGGTTTGGTCCCCGGTGCGGCGGATTAAGGGGCTCTCCACGTGGAAATGGTTGCGCTTCAGGAAAAGCCGGGCGCCGTGCAGCTCGCCGTCCCGGGTGGCCAGGTTGAACCGGCCCTCTTGGCCGCTGAAGATGTCGTCCCCCAGGACCATGACCACGTTGCCCTTCAGTTCCGCGATCTTGGTGACCTCGTTCACCTCCACTTCGTCAGCCGCTGATCTTCCGGTCCGCCTGATCGATCTCCACTTTTCCCTGGCCGGTATAGAGGTGTTGGTTGGCGTCATAAGTCAGGGTCTCGGCCCGGATCCGTCCAGGGCCCGCCCTGAAAGCGCTCGGCCTTGAACAGCTCCATCTCCGCGGCTCCGGCCGCCCCGGCGCCGAGCAGAAAGATGAGAACCCCGCAGATTATGAGCCAGTGCCTTGCCATAGCCTCCCCAGAAGAACCCGAGCCCGGAAATCGCTGCATCATAACACGGCCCCCGGCATCTTTCAAGAAAGGGAAGCGTCCGGGGCCGCGGTCAGCTCAGACGCCTCACCGCCGCTTATTTCACGCCATTTCCTCTTTCTGGATCTTCCGGCACCAAAATATCCTGGGGAGAGAGAGCCCCAGCCGTCCCCTTGCGTCCCGGGCGAACTTGGCTTATCATTTCCAAATAACCACCAAAACCTGTCGCCCCCGTAGCTCAGAAATGGATAGAGCAATGGATTCCTAATCCATGTGTCAGCGGTTCGAGTCCGCTCGGGGGCACCAATGATTTCAAAAGGTTTAGTGGTAGTAGACTAACCTCTTTTTTATTGCCTGTGCACGTCCTGTGCATTGGTTCCGATTGAAGCCCAAAAAATGAGCCGGGGAAGTTTCGTTCACCCGGCATCATGCCTAAATCCTTTCCTCACCCCTTATCGCCTCTCCTGAGCCGCCTCAGGGGGTGAGATTTGCCGGGGAAGGGTCATTTCGGGTAAGGGTCATTCTGCCTAACCCTTCTCTTTTGGATTCCCTTCACTTTTCCCCACATAAGCATCAAAATCGCATCCGTTATCCGGGGAGGCTGAAGATTCCAGCATGAAGAGTAAAATATTAGCATTTTGGATCAGGATGATTTTTTTTGAAGGGGAGGGAGAAAGGGGTTAAACGGGGCTGAAAAGTTTTGGTAGAGCAGCTGATTCGTAATCACAAGAGAGGCCCCGTTTTACCGGGGCCTCTTTGCTTTTGTCCGAATTTTGTACGCAAACCGGGCCAGCGCCCGATTGCTTAGGGTCTTAAAATATTATCGAAAACATATCTTGCTAAAACATCCCTTTTTACGTCAGTAGGCAAATTTTTGTCATTTTGCCAATCTTTTGGATAAATCGAGCACCCATCAATTTCTACGCATTTTGATGGAAATCCACGCAAATATGCATGCAATTGCGTGGTCCATTCAGCCAGGTTAGATTGGCTCATTTCGTCGACCATAGCTTGCCAAGAATACCAAAAGGGCCAGTTCTTACCCTGTCTAACTTGGTATCCTTTGTTAGTTTTTAAAACAGGATTGAATATGACACGAATGGTCCAAATAAGGGGGCATCTCCAGGATGAAACCGCGGAGATATAGCAGTTAGCAACACTTTTCACATTTGGGAAGTATTGCTAAGTTTTACATAATTAAGCTGTCTGGATTATTGTCGCGGCAGGCGCACAATAGCAAACCAGAAATCCTGGATGGCGTTTACCACCTTGGAGAATTCATCCAGCCCTACCGGCTTGGTTACATAGCAATTGGCGCCCAATTTATAGCTCTTGAAAATGTCTTCATCCGACTGCGAGGTGGTCAAGACCACCACGGGAATAGCTTTTAAATTCTCATCAGCCTTCATTTCCGAGAGGAAGGTGCGGCCGTCCATCCGGGGCATATTCAAATCCAGGAGAATCAGATCGGGGCAGGGCGCCTCGGCATATTTCCCCTCGCGCCGCAGAAAGGCCAGGGCTTCCACACCGTCGCCTACGGCGTGCAAGTCGACTAGGAGCTTGGATTTGGCGATAGTATATTGGGTCAGTTCCACGTCCGCCGGGTCGTCTTCCACCAGCAGAATAACCGCTGACTCGAGCATCATGGGTGCGTCCTCCCTTTAGGCCGGAATGGTAAAATAAAACGTGGCGCCCCGGCCCGGCTCCGATTCGGCCCAGATACGGCCTCCGTGGCGCTCGACGATCTTTTTGCAAATGGCCAGGCCTATGCCGGTGCCGGGGTACTGCTCCTTGGCATGCAGGCGCTTGAAGACCTGAAAGATATTTTCGGCATACCTGGGATCGAAACCGATCCCTTCATCCCGGATCGCTACTAGCCATTCTTTGCCTTCCGGCCGGGCTGACAGATGAATCCGAGGGGGGTGCTCGTTGCGAAACTTGATGGCATTGGTGAGCAGATTCTGGAGCAATTGTCCCATCTGGTGCGGATTGACTTTCAGGGTCGGTAGGGCATCATGGCTGATTTCGGCGTGGTTCTCCTTAATCAAGGTGTGCAGCTCGTCCAGGGTCCCTCGCAGGATATCATCAAGAGAGGCCGGGATTAACTGGAATTCGGCCCGCCCCACCCGGGAATAGCTGAGGAGGTCGTTGATCAGGGCCTGCATGCGCTTGGCGCCGTCGGTAACATAGCCGAAATAACGGACCGCCCGCTCATCCAATTGGTTGCGATATTGTTGCGCCAGCATCTCGGAGAAATTGGCGATCTTGCGCAGGGGCTCCTGCATATCGTGGGAAGAGATGTAGGCAAACTGCTCCAGGTCCCGGTTTGAGCGCTCCAATTCCTCAAGGGTCAGTTGCAATTTCTCTTCCGCCCGCTTGCGCTCGGTGATGTCCAGGCTGTAGATACGCATTACCTGAAGAGGCTCGGCAAAATAAATATTCTTGGCAAACACCCTATCCTTTATCCTCAGCTCCCGGTAAAAAATCTTTTCCGGGTTCTCTCTAACGGCGGCGATAATTTCTCCCAGGTCCCCAGGGATCAGCTCCCCCAATTCGGCCCCCGGGCCAAGTTTTGCAATGGCCTCAAGGGCGGCCTGGTTATAGTAGGTGATGGCGCCGGCCAGGTCTGTTTCTAAAACCGGGGAAGGATTCATTTGCGGAAAGGAGGCCAGGCGGCTGATTTCTGCTTCGGCCTGACGCCGGGCGATGCCGCTGGCTAAGTTGTCCCCGAGCTGCTCGAACAGCCGGATTTTTTCCGGAGTGAATTTTCCTTGGTTCCGGTCGTTGAATTGCAGGAGGCCGAGCGTTTCCTGGCCGCTCCTAAGGGGCACCAGGGCCACGGACTCGTAGCCCTCACCGTGGCAGCGGTTACGGGTGTGGGCCTGGCGGTCCTGGTCGGTGGTCGCAGCCAGCAGTTGGGTGGTGCTGTTGGTCCAGAAGCTGCCTCTCGGGGTGAAGAAGGGCAGTTCCGGTTTGAACCGGCCGCAGACGACGTTGCCGCACATGCATTCGATGACGGGATTTCCGGCCCTATCGCGCAGCAATTTTCCGGTCCGATCCTTGGCGCACAGGCTATTCTCCAATTTCACAAATGCAGCCGGGAACCCCCGCGTCTCAAAATAGGGAAAATCTTCACCCTGGCGCAAGCGGAGGCCTACGGCCTCGCAGCCTGACCATTCCTGGAGGAGTTGAGTAACTTCATGGGTGAGTTCGCTCAGGCTGGTAGGGGCATTGACCAGGCCCAAGACCTTGATGGCCAGTTCCCGTTCCTCCCCCCTTTCCCTGAGGGCGTTTTCGGCCTGCTGGCGCACTTCGACTTCCCGGGTCAGGTCATCCCGGGAGACGGTGACCTGCTGGAGATTGGCGGTCATGCGGTCGAAGGCCCGGGACAATTCCCCGATTTCATCCCGCCTGACGCTCCCCACCTTATGGTCCAGGTTGCCGGCCCCGATTCTCTCCGCCCCGGCATGGAGTTGCAGGATCGGTTTGACCACGGCGCGCCGGAGGAAAACGGCGTTGCTGATCAGCATTATCCCCAGGACGCAGAGGGCCAGGATATCCATGGTGGATGAGAGCCGCTGGGTCTTTAGAAATTTGCGGTTAATCTCTTCCGTCAGGGTGAAGAAGCGGGTCGTCAGGTCCTGGGTGGCCAGGAGCAATTGGGTGGTCAGGCGGTTTTGCAGCTCCCTGTCTGCTTCCCCTACCGGGTTAGCGGAGCTGGCCGGTGGCCGGCTGGTCATCAACCGGGAGAAGGTATCTCCCATCACCTTCAACTTTTGGGGGGCGTCCCCGATGCCGGATTCACCCTGGAGCACCCGGTACTCGGGATTATGGAGCAGGCGGAGAACTTCCGCATAAACCGCCGACCATTGTCGCCGGGCGCGTTCGGTGTGGTATAAGAGATAGTCCTGGGTCAAGCTGCGAAGAATGGTAATTTTATTAACGATTTCATTGGCTTCTCTGACTTCCTCGGCCAGATTGCTCAAGGAGCGGTCCAGGTGCAGGACCACCGCCCCATAAGCCAGGAGGACGCAGATGGTCAGCGCCCCGCTGATCTTGACCCTGGTCCTGATTCTCATGGGCGTTCCGGTCCTGCCCCGGAGGGCGCGGGGGCCACGGGGCGCTCATCCTGGGGGATGATAATCTGTACTGCTTTGGGGACCACCCTGGCCAGAGGCCTCGCAGCAAAAAAATCGAGGAAATCGGGCAGCCGGGTTTGATCGGTGAGCTGATTCCGTATCATCCAGCGGGCCTCGTCCTCCATGGCCAAAATAAGGCCCTGGCCCAGGAAGAGTTCATACCTCATGGGGAATTTTTCGGTTTCCAGGTCGGCAATGGGAATGTCCATCCATTTGGCAATAATCGCCCTGGCCTCCATGGGTTGTTCCTTCATAAAATTGGCCGCCTGATCCAGGGCCAGCAACATCCTCTCAATGGCCGCCGACTTTTTCTTGATGACTTCTTCCCGGCTTACCAATAACCAATAATAGTCCTGCCCCCCCTGGGACGACCAGGCGATGGCGTTAGGGCCGAGTTTTTTAACTATATCGTAGGCAACCGGCTCCCATATCGTCACCGCGTCCACTTTTCCGGTGGCTAAGGCGTCCGCCAGGTCCAAGGGGTTGAGGTCGACGAGGTTCACTTCCTTCAAGGAAAGATGGCTGAAGGCCAGAAATCTTCCCAGGAAAAACTCCACCGTGGTTTTCAGGGGCAAACCGATGGTTTTGCCCCGTAAATCCTCCGGGCGGCTGATGCCCCGGTCCCGCCGGGCGATTAACTTGTTGATCTCGCCGGCGCTAAGGGCGGTGAGGCAACGCAGGTCGGCAGTCCCGGCCAGGACTTCGCCCACCAGGACGAATTCGGCGCAGCAGGCCAGGTCCAGGCGGCCCGCCTTGAGGTCAATAACCGCGTCCCGGCCTGCCAAATAATTTTTTATGCTGAGTTCCACTCCGTGCGCCTTATCAAACCCCCGGTCCACGGCGATCCACAAGAGGGCGTTCATCCCGATGGGAGCGGTGCCGATGGTGATTATTTCCGGCGGCCCGGCAGGTAGGTCGGCTTTCCGGGACCGGAAACCTGCTTGCCAGAGGTAACCGGCAATAATAACCAGGAGCAAAACCGACGCCAGAACAGCTAATTTTGCTTTGCCCATCAGGCCCACCTGTTGGTTGGATAGTTAGCAATTATAATCAATTTGGAGTCGCTTTGCCAGGAAGCACTAGCCGCACCGCCTTGGGGTTGACCTTCAGCAGGGGTCCGGGATCGAGATAATCCAGGAAGTTCGGGATCTTAGTCTGGTCGGTGAGCCGGTTCTGGATCATCCAGGCAGCTTCGTCCTCCAGGGCCAGGAGCAGGCCCTGGTCCAGGAAGACGTGGTAGTTGAATCTGTTTACCGCTAATCCCGGCTCGGGATTCAGCCGTTGGGCAATTATGGACGTTCTGGCCTTTTGGTGCGCCTCCATGAATTTTTCGGTCTGAATCAAGGCCTTGAAAAGCCTTTCCAGAGCCTCGGGCCGATGCTGGATGGTTTCTGGCCGGGTCACCAGAAGACCGTAACATGCCTGATTTGTTTGCCCGGGCCAAGCGATAATGTTATTTCCCATATGCCTTTCGATCTCGTAGGTTACCGGGTCCCAGGCCATGACAGCATCCACTTTACCCTGGGACAACACCGCTTCCAGATTAGCGGGGGCGATATCAACGACTTCAACATTTTTAATGGAAAGATGGGCAAAAGTCAGAAGCCTCCCCAAGAAAAATTCCGCAATTGTCTGGAGCGGAAGCCCGATCTTCTTGCCGCGCAAATCTTCCGGCCTAGCGATCCCCCGATCCCGCCTGGCGATTAACTCAGCGATTTCGCCAGAACCATAAGTGGCGAGGCAACGAAGATTGGCATTGCCGGACAAGACTTCGCTGACCAGGACAAATTCAGCACAACAGGCCACATCGAGCTTGCCAGCCATGGCCGCGTCTACCGTAAGTTTGCCGGTCTGATATAACTGAACGGTGGCATCCAGCCCATTGCGCGCCAAAAAACCCTGTTGCTCGCAAACGAACAGCAGACGGCCGAGTTCAGTTGGAGGTGATCCAATGGTGATTTTTTCCAGGGGTGCGCCGCGGGAAAGGAACCCGGGGTTCCAGAGATAGGTCCCACCCAGAATAATTAAAGCTACTGCTAAAGCGAGGCCAACCCGGATTGTCATGTTTCGGCTCATTCTATGTTCCCAACTTATACCTGTTTCGGCAATGCGAAGTAAAATGTTGCCCCTTCCCCCACCTTCCCCTCGGCCCAGACCCGGCCGCCGTGGCGTTCGACAATGCGCTTGACTATTGCCAGGCCGACGCCGGTGCCTTCATATTCCAGGCCGCCGTGCAGCCGCTGGAAGACGCCGAATAGCTTGTCGGCATAGCGATCATCAAATCCGACGCCGTTATCCTTGACGAAATAAAGGTTTTCATGGCCTTGGTCGTCCCCACCTACCTCAATGATGGCGGTCTTTCTCGGCTTAGTGTATTTGATGGCATTACCCAATAAATTCATCATCACTTGGTTAATTAGTGAATGGTCCCCCCAGGCCGGCGGCAGGTCCGAAATGGTTAATCGGAGGTCCCTCTCCGGTTCCTGAAGCCGCTCGAAAACCTGCCTAACCATGTCGGCCAGGTTGACGCTGGACTTTCTTATTTGCTGGCGCCCCAGGCGGGAAAGGGCCAACAGGACCTCCTGGCTCGCTCCGACACCGAAGCAGACGCGGCTCTGGCAGTTGAGCTCAACGAAGAACTGGAACAGCGGGTTAAAAAACGCACCGTGGAATTGGAGTTTGCCAACCGAATCCAAAGCTTCTCCCAGATGCAGATGGCGTAGCTGTTCATCCGCTCGAAGATCCGGCGCGCTTCTTCCACCGCCCGCACGATCACTGAGAGACCGGGGGCGGTGAGCACCAGGTCGGCTGCGGCTCTGGCTGCATCCGTGGCGCCGCTCACGGCAATGCCCACGTCAGCTTGTTTGATGGCCGGGGCATCATTGACGCCGTCGCCGGTCATGCCGACGATGTGCCCCCTGGACTGCAGGGCCCGGACTATGCCATACTTGTGCTCGGGAAAAACCCGCGCGTAGCCGCCGGCTTTTTCGATCTGGGTGATGGCCTCGGCGCTCAAGTGGTCGATATCCACGTCTTTCTTGAAGAGTTGGACGGCAGGACGGATATCCAGGCCCAGTCCAAGTTTGCCGGCGATCTCTCGGCCGATGGCCACGTCGTCCCCGGTCACCATCTTGATCTGGACCCCGTGCTCCCTGGCATCCGCAATGGTGGCCGCCGAGTCTTCCCGCGGGGGGTCGAAGAGCGGCAAAATCCCTAAAAATTTCCAGGGGCCGCTATTCTCGGAGCGGGCCACTCCCAAGGTGCGATATCCTTTGCTCGCCAAATCATCCACCGTTTGCTGAGCCCTGGCCGCGGTTTCCTGGTCCAGCTCACACAGGGCCATGATGACCTGGGGGGCGCCCTTGGTTACCTTAAAAGTGTGATCCTTTGCATCTGTGATGGTGCTCTCAGTCTTTTTGTGGACCGGGTCGAAAGGCACAAACTGGACCTGGGTATATCCTCACAGCGCGGCCTTATCCTTCAACCCGGCCAGCACCGCCAAATCGATGGGATCCTGATCCTCCTCTTTGGAAGCCAGTGACCCGTAAAGGATCAACTCTTCCGGGTTGCGGGCCTCGAAGATTACGGGGTCTCCCAAGGTAAGCTGGTTCAAAGTGAGAGTTCCGGTCTTATCCGCACACAAGATGTCAACGCCGGCCAACTCCTCGATGGATTCGAGCCGAGTAACGATGGCCTTCAGCTTGGACAGAGCCAGTGCTCCCACTGCCATGGTCACCGAAAGGACCGCGGGCAAGGCTACGGGAATGGAGGCCACCGTGAGGATGAGGGCAAATTGGATCAGGGTCAGGAGGCGGTCGCCACGCTCCAGTTGCACCAGAATCAGCACCGCCACCAACCCCAGACTCAGATAGATGAGGTAATCTCCGATTTGCAGGACAGCTTTCTGGAAATGTGAGGGGGCCCCGGCAGCTTGGACCAACGAGGCGGTGCGGCCAAAGAAGGTGTTAGCGCCGGTACCGGTCACCAGGGCCACCATTTCCCCCTGTTTGGCCACCGAGCCGGAATAGGCAATGTCCCCCGTTTTTTTACTCACGGACAAGGATTCGCCGGTCAAAGCAGACTGGTCGACACTCAGATAGTCGCCCTCAAAAAGCTTGACATCGGCGGGAATGATATCCCCCAGGCGGAGACGGATAACATCCCCCGGGACCAATTGGGCGGCAGGAATCTCCTGCCACTGGCCGTCTCGAAGCGCCCGGGCCTTGAGAGCCAGATGCTTTTTCAGGGCCTCCAGGGCGTTGGCGGCCTTGAATTCCTGCCAGAACCCCACCAGGGCATTGAAAACCAGCAAGGCCGAAATAATGATGAGATCGTCCCAATGCTTGACGACCGCGGAGAGGATGGCGGCGATTTCGATCATCCAAGGAATGGGTCCCCAAAAATAACTCAGGAATTTTAAGATGGGGTTAACCTTGGTTTCTTCCAGGGCATTCGGGCCAAATTGGGCCAGGCGGCTTTCGGCCTCCTCATCGGAGAGTCCCTGGGGTGAAGTGGCGAGTTTGGCCCAGAGCTCTTCAGCGCTTTGTTGCTGGGCCATGTCGCTGGTGATCTCTTGGATAATCATGGACACCATCCTCTCTCCCAGGCATTTGACAACTTATCAAGAGCGGCAGAGCCGTTTTGGGATCGCAGGGACAAAGAAAAGTTAGTGGATGTATGATCTGGAAAGCAAACCCTTAGGTACCTGGCCTGAGGCGCAGGCTTTCCCGCAAGTGCGTGCGGTCCCCATGCACCTTTAGTAATGGTCCTCGTTCGGTCATTTCCACGATGCTTAGCGCGGCCACCGGCAGGCTGAGGCGGTCGCGGTAGCGGCCCACATCGATGCCCAACAAGGAACAGAGCATGATGCGCACCGTGGCTTTATGGGAGACCACCAGGACATTCCCCGCAGGCTGCGTCCGTTCAATCTCCTCCAGCACCGCGGAGCTGCGGCGGGCCAGGTCCACCCCGCGTTCGCCGCCGGTGGGGGCGTTCCAGCCCGGATCGGCCAGCCAGCGGACGTATTCATCATGAAACTCGCGGTTCACTTCCTCCGGGGTCTTGCCCTCCCACTGGCCGTAGGCGATCTCCTTGAGGCCGTCTCGCAGTTGCATTTCGAGGCCCAGCGCGGCGCACAAGGGCCTGGCGGTGTCCAGGCTGCGGCCCAGAGGGCTGCAAAAGACCGCCGCCCAGGGTAACGACTGGTAGGCGGCGGCGAAGTCTGCTGCCATTTGGTGACCTGCGGGGGTCAAGGCTACGTCCGAAACCCCGCAATAGCCGCCGGTCTGGCTGGCCTGTGTCTCCCCATGCCGGAGAAAATAGAGGATAAGGCCCATGAGTCAGGCGCCTCCTTGCCGTCGGGTGGCAGGGGCGCCGTAGCAAAGCCCTGCTCCCGCAGTTTCAAGACTGAGTCAGCGATGCTGCGGTCTCGACTTTTTAAAAGGGCCACTTCCAGTCGGTGATCTCGGGTCGATCCACGCCGAACTCGTAAGCGTGGTGCAAACAGGCGATCTGCTGGTCGAGCAGGGCCTCTCGCAAGCTGGAGCCCGTTTCACAGAAACGGGGTATCCGGTCGATGGCGTCAATGGCCAGGCTGAAGCGGTCGGTTTGGTTGAGGATCGCCAACTCCAGCGGCGTGTTGATGTTCCCCTTCTCCTTGTAGCCGCGCACATGAATATGGTGCTGCCCGGGCCGGCGATAGGTTAACTGGTGGATCAGCCAGGGGTAGGAGTGAAAGTTGAAGACCACCGGCTTGGTGGAAGTGAAGAGGGCTTCGAACTCACGGTCAGTCATCCCGTGCGGGTGATCGACGTGGGATATCAGCTTGAACAGGTCCACGACGTTTACGAACCGGACCTTGAGGTCGGGCAGGTGCTGCCGGAGCAGGGCGGTGGCGGCCAGGGACTCCATGGTCGGCACGTCGCCGCAGCTCGCCATAACTACATCGGGTTCGGCGCACTGGTCGTTACTGGCCCAGTCCCAGATACCGGCCCCCTTGGTGCAGTGCGCGACGGCCGCCTCCATGTCCAGGTACTGCAGGTGTACCTGTTTGTCCGCGATAATGACGTTGACATAGTTGATGCTGCGCAGGCAGTGGTCGGCGACGGAAAGCAGGCAGTTGGCGTCGGGCGGCAGGTAGATGCGGACCACGCTGGGGCTCTTGTTGACGACCACGTTAATAAAACCGGGGTCCTGGTGGGTGAAGCCGTTGTGGTCCTGCCGCCAGACCAGGCCGGTGATCAGCAGGTTGAGTGAGGCCACCTTGGCCCGCCAGGGCAGTTCGTTGCACTTTTCCAGCCACTTGGCGTGCTGGTTGAACATCGAGTCGATGACGTGGATGAACGGCTCATAGCTGTTAATGAGACCGTGCCGGCCGCTCAGAAGATAACCCTCCAGCCACCCTTCCACCGTGTGCTCGCTGAGCATCTCCATGACCCGGCCCTGCAAGGCCAGTTCGCCGCCGTCGGCGTCCTCCGGGAAATACTCCCCCAGCCAGACTTTCTTGCCGACCTCGTAGAGGGCTTCGAGCTTATTGGATTGGGTCTCGTCCGGTCCGAAGACGCGGAAGTTCTGCATATTCAGCCGCATGACTTCCCGCAGGAAGATACCCAGGGTGGGGACGTTCCCGGCCAGGGTGCCACCGGGGTCCTTGACCTCGACGGCGAACTTGCAGAAGTCAGGCAGGTCCAGAGGCCGGCGCAACAGACCGCCGTTGGCCACAGGGTTGGCGCTCATGCGCCGGCGCCCCTTGGGGGCCAGGGCCTTTAACTCAGGAATCAGCCGCCCCTGCTGGTCAAAACGTTCCTCCGGCCGGTAGCGGCGCAGCCACGCTTCCAGCAATTTCAAGTGGGCCGGGTTGGTGGCGACGTCCGTAATGGGGATTTGGTGGGCCCGCCAGAAACCTTCCAGGTAGTGCCCGTCCACCTCCCGGGGCGCGGTCCAGCCCTTGGGGCTCCGCAGGATGATCACCGGCCAGCGCGGCCGGAAGGCCTGGCCGGTCTGCCGCGCCTCCTCCTGGAACTTGCGGATTTCCAAGACGCAGTGTTCCATAGTGGCCGCCATCGCCTGATGCATGCTCTCGGGATCGCTCCCCTCCACGAAGTAAGGGGTGTACCCATATCCGACGAACAAGGCCTCCAACTCCTCGTGGCTGATGCGGGCCAGGATGGTGGGGTTGTTGATCTTATAGCCATTGAGATGCAAAACCGGCAGTACCGCCCCATCGGTGATCGGGTTGAGGAATTTGTTACTGTGCCAGCTCGTGGCCAAAGGCCCGGTCTCAGACTCGCCATCGCCCACCATCACCAGGGTGATCAGGTCCGGGTGGTCGTAGACCGTTCCAAAGGCGTGGGACAGGCTGTAACCCAACTCGCCGCCCTCGTGGATACTGCCGGGCGTTTCCGGGGTGGCGTGGCTACCGATGCCGCCGGGGAAGGAGAACTGCTTGAAGAAGCGCTGCATCCCGGCCAAGTCTGCGCTTTTGTCCGGGTAGATCTCGGAGTAGGTCCCCTCGAGGTATCCCTGGGACAGGACCGCGGGCGCCCCGTGACCGGGGCCGGAGATATAGATCGCGTTCAGGTCGTATTTTTTGATCAACCGGTTGAAATGAATATAGGTGAAGCACTGGCCGGCGTCCGAGCCCCAGTGGCCCAGCAGCCGCGGCTTGATATGCTCCAGTCTGAGCGGCTCCCTGAGCAACGGATTGTCCCTGAGATACAACATCCCCAGGCAAAGGTAGAGGCTGGCCTGCCAGTAGGCGTCGATCTTACGCAGCTCATCCAGGCTCAGCGGGGTCCCTTTGACCGTGGCGCGAGCCGGCCCATATGCGCTGATGCTCTCCTCTGCGTGAACTGCCATCGGTTGCTTGGCGGGAGTCGACATAACTGCTTCCTCCTTTTTATAACAGTGGCTTTCTGCCAGTTAGACCTTCTGTCTCCCCTATATGTCCGCGCGCTTCCATCCCATTGATGGCGATGAGTCTTACGGTGTCTGCCGGGCCTCCGTAATTTCCTCGTTAGTCGTAATCATGGGGACTCTGGCGGGGCTGCCCTGAGAGAGTACGGCCACAGCCTTCGATGACAGGTTATTCCCATGCCCGGCTGGATCCCAAACAGGACAGATTTAAGACGAGGGGACCAATTGTTGAGGAAATTGGTTTTCTGGGGTTCATATTTTGCACCTCCAATGCATGCGATCTTCCAAGGCTTGATTTTGCGGGAGGATTTTTCCGGAAGGTCAGATAGACGCCTTATGGTTTTAGATAACCAGTTTGTACGCCCTGTCAATTTGTAGCTTATTTCTGCCACAATCCCAGGTGGTCCAGCCTGGCCCACTTTCTATCTTGAGGGAGGCCGGTTCAATTTAGGAATACGGCATAAGAATATAACTTGCCAAACCCTTCTACTTTCACCGAGCCAGCAAAAACTGTAGATATGATCTGTATATCCCCCAAGGGGCTTCGTGGGGAGGAATTTACTTGAAGAAGATAATCAGGAACAAGGCCATAATGACCACGATAGCGCAAATGAGAATGCCCATGACCCAAGGAAGCAGCCTCCGCGCCCTGGCCCGCGTTGGAAATGATGCCTGGGGCATCATTGGAAGGGAAGCATTACATTTGTGGCAAATTTTCTGCTGAGGGGCCACCCTGATGCGGCATTTGGGGCAAAAACGATCCTCTTCTCCGGGATTAGGGAGGTAGCTGTCACAGGTTGAACAGTAACGCTGACCTATCCATACGGCAGCATTGCAGATGGGGCATTGGGGCACGAAGGACCTCCGGATCGGGCCGCTTGCCACTCGGTAATAAATGATATAAGTTCCGCGTGCTGTGAAAATAGGCTTTTATAGGCCCACAGCGAGAATTTGCCATTCCTACCAGTCCAAAATATCTAAGTCGTTTTGCGGCGGGGGCGGCCATGGAACGATATACCGATCAATCGATCATCGTTATCTGATCTAGTCGACTGGCCCCAATTTACCCCGTGACCTTGCCGTCAATTCCTTTCCTTCCAAGGCCCCAGCCCTGAATGCCATGAAAGGCCACTTTTTTATGCGGCGAAAGGATTAGCGGCGCCAAAACCCCGAGGGACGCGCCCCCATCAGCCCCAGTATGCCTGTGACAATCAGGTAAACCGCCACAATTATGCTCAACAGACTAGGTTGAATCAATATCAATATCCCGGCGATTAAAGCAACAACTGGGCCGAGGTATGGTTGGTAGGGCATGTGCTCCTCCTTTAATCAGAGATCACTTCAGTCTGTCCAAAATTGCTGCTTGAAACCACTTTTGCGAGTTTGACCCCAAAGAATAACCCTGTTCTCGAAGGCAACCATTTATCCACTCACGACAAACCCGGAAGAACAGGAATGTTAATCATTGCCATCGTACTGGGCGCCCTTGTTAAGCAAAAAAGCACGTCATCTGGCGCTGAACCAAGACAGTTTACTTCCCCACTCGGATATTGGAGAGTTCACCAATGAGCCCAAAAACGGTCAGGAGCCATATGACTACGGCAATGACTACGACAGCATTCAAGATCCCCTTAATGGAGCCCGCCATTGGGATGTATGAGTTGACGAGCCATAGAAGAACACCAACTACGATCAAGACCACCACCACATGGATTAAAGGCATGACCTACTCCTCCTTTGTTGGAGATTCTATGAATCACACAAATTATGCATTCTCGGACAGCCTCCTATCCCAATCCATCTGCCCGCTGCTTCAGTGCTTCCAGGCCTTGGGCCGACTTTTCTCAGCTTCAGACGTCATCTCTCTTGCTTGGGTCACGATCGACCGTACCTTTTGTGGGTTCATCCCCGGTATTTCCTTTAACCCATGCTCTTCCGCAGCAGCAACCTTGGCAATCGTGTTGTAGCTAGCTTCGATTAATCGCCGGGCTAGGACTTCCCCTATCCCTTTAAGTTTTTGGAGTTCTTTCATTTCTTTGTTCATAGCATCCTCCCCTAATTTTTCTCCAGCCGGCCAAGCCTTACAATACATCTGGCCAGCACATACGACAAAGGTATCCACGACATGACGGTTCAAATAAGTTAGGAAGCACGGCGCGAGATGCAAGTCTTCACGGGTAATTTTTTGAGCTTTATAACTTTAAGAGCCCATTGAGATGGAGAAAACGGAAGGATGACCTGCGAGAGACTCATAGCACCTATGTGCAAAGTCAAGATTGTCAGGGTTGTGCGGTAGTCGGTTAGAATCCAAGCCAGTCTCCTATTCGTGGTTCCCTGAGCAGGTGGGACCGCAATTATTTAAGCCGGGATATAAGAGTGAGGTCTATGCGCGACTATCTTGCCAAACCAGAGACTTCTCTACAATTCTAACTAATTACCTATAAGATATGTATATCGAAAAGCGCTTTTAGTGGGGGGGGCAAGAATCATTTTTTGTGCAATTTTGTGCGATTTTGATAGACCGGGTGCCTGGTCAAGTCTTGACCATTACGAATTCTGACTTGCCATGTCTGTCTCAGGGGCTTGCTTGCAAGGTTCCTGGGCTAATAGCTCACGGGCCTTTTCTGGGGTCCAGTAAATAACCACAAAGCCTCTATCGGTTGCCGCCGCGATCAGCTTCTCCTTATACTCCTCTAAGGCGTCCTCTTCTTCCGGGGTTAGATAAGCCTCCTGGCCATCGCCATCAGACCGGACAATTTCAATGATCTTAAAGACGAGTGGCTTTCCTATCATGCCTTTTTTTCTTTCCAGCTTTTTCAGCTGCCGCTTAAGGTCCATTATCTTATTTGCTCTCCCCGGCTATGGCCGTTAGATCCTTGTCTGTCAGGTCCCTTGATACCTTCCAGGGTTCACACCCCTCAATAACTGCCATAAGCTCCCGGTCGGTCATTTCTTCCGAGTGCATATGCAGAAGCACGGTAAGTTGCCTGCCCCCACTCTCCATGTGAGCTTCCAGGCACTCCAGTCGTTTCTTAATCCTTGGCATATCTTACCCGGCTTTGGGAAAGTTCGGCTTTCAATTCCTCCGCCAGGGCTATTGTGTTTTCCGGAGACAAATCTACTTCCTCTGGCTTGCATCCTTTCCAAACCGCCACAAGCTTACGGAGGCGTTCGTCAAGTTCCTCATCGGATGAATTCCCATTTTTTTCGGAGGGTGAGAGATAGTGCACGTCCATGCCGGTCAAGCTGCGGCCTAAGATCATGTCCCGATAGATAATCATTAAAAATTTAATTTGACAATATCCGGTTATCCGGTTATAAAAAATCTATGAAAAACGAAGCCGCCCTCTTTAAATCCCTGGCCGATGAAACTCGGCTGAAGATCTTCTGGCTCCTGATACTGAAAGAAGAGCTCTGTGTCTGCGACATCATGGGAGTCCTGGGGATCACCCAATCCAAGGCCTCGCGGCACCTGCGCTATCTCTACCATCTGGGCTGGGTCACGGACCGTCGGGACGGGGTGTGGATGAACTACCGCCTGAGCGTCCCCCCCGGCAGCCCGGAAGACAAACAGCTCAAGTTGCTGGCGGACATCTTGAGTTCCCGCCCGGAGGCCCAGGCTCTGCGGGATCGGTTGGAACAGTGGCTGGCAGGCAAAGGGCAAAGCAAGGAGGGGAGCGCCGCGGCCTGTCAGTGCTCCTGAAGTCGATTACCTATAACTAAATCCTAATGGATAATTTTTTTATGTTGACTTAATCGGTTAACCGGATATAAAGAAATAATATGAAAACAGAGGCCAGATTCTTCAAATCCCTGGCGGACGAGACCCGCTTAAAAATTCTCTGGCTCTTGTCCGGGGCCGCACCGCCCAAAAAACTGCCGGGAAACTAAATTTTTTTGACTAGATGATACTTAATAAAACGGTTATACGGATATCGCAGAGATAGGAGCATTTATGGCCGCCACTGTTGCCAAACGCCTGGGGTTCGTGGAGCGCTTCCTGACCCTGTGGATTTTCCTGACCATGGCTGTCGGGGTCGCCCTGGGCTATCTGGTCCCCAGTTTTACCAAGGCCTTGACCTACTTTCAGGTAGGCACCACCAATATTCCCATTGCCATCGGCCTGATTTTGATGATGTATCCGCCGTTGGCCAAGGTGCGCTACGAGGAACTGCCCCAGGTTTTTAAAAACTTCAAGGTCTTATTCCTATCCTTGATGCAAAACTGGGTGATCGGCCCCATCCTCATGTTCCTGCTGGCTATCACCTTTCTCCGGGGCTACCCGCACTACATGGTGGGGCTGATCATCATCGGCCTGGCCCGCTGCATCGCCATGGTCATCGTCTGGAACGACCTGGCCCAGGGCGATACGGAATACTGCGCCGGGCTGGTGGCCTTCAACTCCATCTTCCAGATGCTGTTCTTCTCCGTCTATGCTTATATTTTTGTCTCGGTACTGCCCGCCTGGCTGGGCATCGCTTCGGGCCTGGAAGTCAAGGTCACCATCCTCCAGGTGGCGGAAAGCGTGATGATCTACCTGGGCATCCCCTTCTTCGCCGGCATGTTCACCCGGTTTTTCCTGGTCAAACGCCGGGGGCTTAAGTGGTATGAAGAAAAATTCATGCCCAAAATCAGCCCCATCACCCTCATGGCTCTGCTGTTCACCATTATGGTGATGTTCTCCCTCAAGGGCGAGTACATCGTGGCTTTGCCCCTGGATGTAGTCAGGATCGCCATCCCCCTGGTCATTTACTTCGTGGTGATGTTTTTCATCACTTTTTATATGTCGGCCAAGGCCGGGGCCGGGTATCGGATTTCCACCACCCTCTCCTTTACTGCGGCCAGCAACAATTTCGAGCTGGCCATCGCGGTGGCGGTGGCAGTCTTCGGCCTCCGGTCAGGTGAGGCCTTCGCCGCGGTCATCGGACCCCTGGTGGAGGTGCCGGTACTCATCAGCCTGGTGAACGTGGCCTTGCGGTTCAGGCAAAAGTATTTTACGCCCATAGTATGCGCCGACCCCCAACGGGCCGATTAACCCGAAAGTGAAGATCGAATCATAAAATAAAAGGGGTTTTCCCGTGTTCGAGACCATCGTCCTGGCCACCGACCTGTCACCCGCCTGGGATGAGATCGTCGCCTGCGCCGGAGAATTTAAGGCCCTGGGTTGTTCCCGGGTGATCTTGACCAACGTCATCGTGACCAGATTCCTGGCGGGGTTGGAAGAAATGCTGCGGGCCGATGTCCGGCCCAAGCTGGAAGCGCAACAGCGGCAACTGGAAGCCCAGGGGTTGCAGGTGGAAGTGGAGTTGCCCATCGGCTTGCCGGCCTATTCTTTGAACGACATCGCCTGTCGCTATGGCGCCGATCTGATCGTGTTGGGCTCCCACGGCACCGCCCTGTGGCGAGAGGCGGTGCTGGGGTGTTTCACCTGTGCGGTAGTACACCATGCCAAGTACCCCACGCTGCTCGTTAACGTGCGAGTTAAAACGGACCAGGAAGCGGACCCCTGCCGCTTGCATTGCCGCTCACTGTTGCGCCACATCCTGTTCCCCACCGACTTTTCTGAAATTGGGCAGCGGGCCGGAGAATTTGTCGAGCGTTTGGCCACCAAGGGAGTAGGCCAGGTAACCCTGCTCAGCGCCCTGGATGTGCCGGGACACGCAGCTTACCCGGAGGGCTACCAGGAAATCGCCGAGGGAGCGGCCCGGGACTTGCTGGAGCAATGGAAGCAACGGTTGCTGAAAGGCGGGGTTCCCACAGTTCATGAGCGCTTCGACCCGGGACATCCCCTTCCGGCTATCCTCCAGGACCTGGAATCCCAGGATATCTCGTTAATCGTCATGGGCACCCAGGGGAAAGGTTTTATCCAGGAGCTTTTTCTGGGCAGCGTGGCCCACAATGTTTCCCGGTTGGCGACGTGCCCGGTGCTGTTGATCCCGCCGGCGTCGCGGTGATTACGGGGATGCCTGAAAAAAAATTTATGTCTTCGGGAAATATTCATCGGGGCGCGCCGGATTTGTCTGCTGCCATGGTTTAATATTTATAAATCCGGATACCCGGTTATTAAGTCAGCCAGTCTGACCCCAATCACTGAATTAAGGAAGGGTACCAATGAAATTGTTACGTGGAACTTTGATCGGTTTGTTTTGCCTGGTGGTAGGTTTTCTGGTGGTCTGGCCGGCCATGCCGAGCCGGGCGCAAGGTGTGGCTCCGGCCAAAGGCAAGCCGGCGGTCTACGATTTCGGCGCCAAGTACTGCGTCCCCTGCAAGGAGATGCAAAAGGTCGTGGCGGAGCTGAAGCCTCAATATGGCGACCAGGTGGAATTTCGCATGGTCTATGCGGATGAGGAAATGCCCCTATTCCATCAATACAAGATCGTGGCCATCCCCACCCAGGTCTTTTTCGATGCTTCCGGCAAAGTGGTGGACCAGCATATCGGGGCCTTGCCCAAGGAAGAGCTCATCAAGAAACTGAAGGAATTGAAGTTCATCGCTAATTGAGGAGACCACTCATGGCATGGAGTGAAACCCTGGGGCAGGTCATGCAGACCCGTCCCGTCCTGGCCTACGGCGCCAGCTATCTGGGTGGGGTGATCGCCACCGCCAGTCCCTGTATCCTGGCGAGCATTCCTTTGGTCATCGGCTTCGTGGGAGGCTATGCCGGAGGCAATAAAAAGCAGGCCTTTTTCTACTCATTGACCTTTGTGGTGGGCCTGGCCGTGGTCATGTCGGTTTTGGGAGCGGTGGCCGCCCTGATGGGCACCATGTTCGGCGACGTGGGCAATTTCTGGCGCTTCGTGGTGGCGGGCATCCTCATGGTCATGGGTTTGCAGTTGTCCGGGATGATTAACCTCAAGATGGGCGGTAATGCTCAAAGGTTCTTGCCGAAGCGCACCGGACTGATCGGCGCTTTGATCTTGGGGGCGCTCTTCGGCCTGGTGCTCTCGCCCTGTGCCAGCCCGGTTTTGGCGGTCATTCTGACCCTGGCCGCGGTCAAAGGCGAGGTGGCGTACGGCAGCACCCTGCTCTTTGCCTATGCCCTGGGCCAGGGCACCCTGATCATCCTGGCCGGCACCTTTACCGGCGTAATCGAGAGTTTCCTGCAATCCAAAGGGGCTAAGTTCGGCACCATGATGCAACGGGCGGCCGGCGGCCTGATCTTCTTTATGGGAGCATATATCTTTTTCCAGGGAGTTCGCGCCTGGTAATTTTTCCTTTTTAAGGGATGTCAACCATGGATAACCAAAATCCTCCAGAGCAGGCAGTGACGGCGGAAATCGCCGCCGAAACGACCGAACCAACCCATTTCCAAATTGAAAGCGGCAATCGCGGAGATGTCGGCCAGGCAAATCCTCAAGCTGATCTTCCTGGCTCTGGCGCTCCTTGCCTGGTATCCGATTTACAGCCGACTGGACCCTTTCTCCCGTTGGATCGCCTATGACGCCTTCCGGATCGCCCCGGGCACCCATTTGGGCGAATCCGTCGCCTTTTTCTTCCTGGATATCCCCAAGGTCTTCATGCTGCTGCTCCTGATCGTCTGGGCCGTAGGCGTTATACGCTCCTTTTTCACCCCCGAGCGCACCCGGGCCATCCTGGCTGGCAAGCGGGAGTTCCTCGGCCATGGGCTGGCGGGGGCGCTGGGGGTGGTGACGCCGTTCTGTTCCTGTTCGGCGGTGCCCCTGTTTATCGGCTTTATGGAAGCGGGCATTCCCATGGGCGTCACCTTCTCCTTTCTCATCACGGCTCCCATGGTGAATGAGATCGCCCTGGCGCTGCTTTGGGCCATGTTCGGCTGGCGCATCGCCCTGCTCTACATGACCACCGGACTGGTCATTGCCATCTCCAGCGGCATAGTCATCGGCCGCCTCAATATGGAGCGCCAGGTGGAAGACTGGGTCTATGAGATCCGCATGGGACAGGCTCCGGCCCACCTGCAAACCTTAACCTGGATGGGCCGGATCGATTACGGCTTTCACCAGGTAAGAGAAATCGTGGGCCGGGTCTGGCCCTATATCATTTTGGGGATCGGGGCGGGGGCGGCGATTCACGGCTATATTCCCGCCGGCATGATGGCACAATACATGGGGAAGGCCTGGTGGTCGGTGCCGGCGATGGTTCTTTTCGGGGTTCCGTGGTACTCCAACGCGGCCGGCGTTATTCCTATCGTTCAGGCTCTGATGGAGAAAGGCGCGGCCCTGGGCACGACGCTGGCGTTCATGATGTCGGTCATCGCCATTTCCTTCCCGGAAGTGGTCATTCTCCGGAAGGTATTGAAACCCAAGCTCATCGCGGTCTTCATCGGTGTGGTGGCCGTGGGGATTACCATCGTCGGCTATCTCTTCAATGCCGTTTTGTGAGGGCGGCATTCATGGGACAAAGACGTGAATAATCAGAAACTGAAGGATGTTATCAAAGACCGCTACGGCAAGATCGCCCGGGGGCAGCAGACTTTCTGTTGTTAAGGTTGTGGGACGGGTGCCGACCAAAGAAATGCTCAAGAAATGGCTGGCGGAAGCTATCCACCAGAAAAAATAACCAGGGGGAGACTGATGGGAAATTTAAAAACTAACCTGATCATGCTGGCCGTACTGACAACTCTACTAGGGGTGAGCGGCCCAACCTCGTCTTTCGGGGCGGAGTCCAAACTGGCCGAGGTCGTTTATATCACCAAAAGCAAGGCCTGCGGCTGCAGCGCCAAGACCGTGCAGGCCGCGGACGCCTTGGTGAACCAGACCTTTACCGGGCCGCGCCAGGCGTTACTGAAGCGCATCGATTACGACACCGACCGGCAAGCCGCGGTGCCGTATATCGGCGAGTACCACCTCATCCAATTGCCGGCCCTGATCTTTTTGGACGGCCAGAAACACCTGCTTTGGATGGCCGTAGGGGAGGTGGCGAAAGAGAACGTAGCCGCCAAGCTCTCCCAATTCGGCGGTTGAAGCCAAGTTGAGGAATGATAATTGGAGAGGCTGATGGGCAGTTTGCAGACTAAAAAGAAGCTTAGCCGGTTCGGCGGCTAAAAATCAAATAAGCTGAGGTGAAATTAAACCATGAAAAAAGTACAGGTCTTGGGTCCGGGTTGCCCTAAATGCGTGGAGTTGCTCAAACGTACGGAAGAAGCGGCCAAAGCTCTCGGCGGTGACTATGAAGTGGAGAAGGTGAGCGAGTTGAGCAAGATTATGGCCTTCGGGATCTTTACCACCCCGGCCCTGGTGGTGGACGGCGAGGTTAAGGTGGTAGGCCAGGTGCCCAGCGTCGACGAAATTAAAAAACTTATCGGCTAACGAGATAAGGGGCGCAGCTCATGCTGAAAGTCTTGTTTCTCTGCACTGAGAACGCCTGCCGTAGCCAGATGGCCGAAGGTCTAGTCAACTACGACCTGGCCGGGCAGGTGCAGGCTTTTTCCGCGGGGGTGCGGCCCAGCCGGGTCAACCCCCGGGCTATCCAGGTCATGGCTGAGTTGGGTATCGATATCAGCCATCACCGCTCCAAGTCGGTGGACGACCTGGCCGGGGAACAGTTCGACCTGGTCATCACCGTCTGCGACCAGGCCCAGGAACAGTGCCCCTTGTTTCCCGGAGAAACCGAGGTCAGGCACGTCGGCTTCCCGGACCCGGCCAAGGCCACCGGCAGCGAAGCGGAGATCATGGCGGTCTTCCGGCAGGTGCGCGATGAGATGCGGCAACAGCTTATGCCGCTGCTGCACGGAAAACTGCCATAGGAGGGGAAGGTGAACCATGTTGTTGGAGAAGATTGAAAACTTCGAAATCTTCCGTCCCAAGATGGACTCCTCTAAAGAGGTCCTGCACGCCATCGCCACCTTCGAGGCGGACATCTCCCCATCCTTCCCCTATGTGAATGCCGAATTGGGCGGCTGGGATTATGATCAAACCAACCAGGCGCTCCTGCTCAAGCTGTCGGACGGCAAATGGATCACCCTGCACCCTCAAAAAATCGCCATACGCGGGGCCCGGGACCTGGAAGAGGCTCGGGCCCTGCTCACCTGGATTCAGGCGCAGATCAACGATATCTATGAGCGCCGGCAAACCATCACTCCGCGCCATGTGAGCCAGGCCGGCCTCAAAATCATGGAGATTTTGAAGCTGTTGCCCCTGACCAATTGCAAGCTGTGCGGTTATCCCACTTGCATGGCCTATGCTGCCGCCCTGCGCGAAGGCGAGATTTCCCTGCAGGCCTGCAAACCTTTGTGGGAAGAAAAATACCGGGAAAAGCGGGAAAAGCTCGAGGCCTATCTCCAGAGCTACGGCTGGCGGGCTCTGGATGAATTTTGACCTCCACTTGAATCAGGGACCATAACCCCGGAGGCGAGATGTTACAGACCGCCCTCTAAGTTTCAAGGGGTCCCCATAGAGCCGCGGGGACCCCACCTTTGCTATTGCCAGCCCATCGGTTGATAACCCTTCTGACGGAGACATTCTTCAGTATAACGTTTTTGTCCGGCATCTAAATCCCTCGACCTGAAGATTCCCCGCAGCAGACCCACCGTGGCTCCGCCGGCCGCCCCGGCCGCCGCGCCGATTCCAGGGCCTCCGGAGATTGCCCCGGCGACCGCACCGCCCGCGGCGCCAACTACTGCGCCCCCGGCAGTTTGGCCGGCGATCTGCTTGGTCCGCGCCGCCTCCGGTCCGGCCTCGACAGCTTGACGGATGCACTCATCCACATCACGCTGTGCAGCCTCTGGTCCCATTTCGTTGAGATGCTCATTGGGAGCCAAAATTGGGCGTTTAGCCGCACAGGAAAAGCAGGAAAAAACCAGCGCCAAGCATATGGCTAATCGAAAGTAATGGTTAGGCATTTTTTAATTCCTCGCCAGGCAGGGCTCATTTACCAATTAGACCCTGGTGGGCCGATATTTGTTATTTTACAAAATTATCAGCCAGGAAAAATTTTAGCTAAGAAATTATCTCCACGCTCCGGAACGATAAATTTCTGTTTTCCCGGGACGGTGGCGGATAACCGGTTTCATCCAGACGGCGCGCCCTACTGCCTATTCAAAGGGGAAAAGTTCATGTCTATGTTTAGCCCCAGTGAAAGCGGAGGGGAAATTTTTGAGTGACGGCTCCAGCAACAGGCACGGTTGAGATGAAGAAACTACAGAATGGGGCTTCTTAAAGCCAAAAAGGAGATGTAACCATGGTGGCGGCGCTGTGGCTGGAACTGTTGGGCTCAGGTTGGGCCTCCCGGCGGCGGCCCGGCGGGCTGAGGCAACGCAAAAATTAAGCCACCCGCAGGGCAACCCGGATATATTATCCTTATCCTGCCTCGAGCTTCCCCTTATCGTGCTAAATTCCCTACTTAAAGTTCAGGAATTTGGAACCCCAAAATCAGGGATGTCCCTGTAGTCTTTAAAATTTAATTATACTAAATTTCCGCTTACACGTTTTCCCCCAGCGTGAGGGGGTTGGAAAGATGAAGATTCGTGGCATCGCATCAATTATTGCCCTAATTTACAGTAAACAAATATCAACATAATCACTTTCCCTTATAGGGTATGCAACTGCCGACAAGAATATCGACCTGGCTGAATGGAACTTCTTTACCACTCCTGTCATCCGGGCAATTCGGCAAGTTATAAACTTATACTATAAATTTATTTGTATAATTTATAGTATAATTAATTTTTCAAGACTCAAAAATTAATGTTATGGATTAATAAATATTTTATGAAAATCATTGACAAAAATTGAAAAATCGGAAAATACTACAAAATCAAGACAATAAGCATGACGTTGGGGAATTGGCATGTCAACAATAGTTTAATGTGATAACTATCAACTTGAGAATAACCCACATCATTATGGAGGCTTACCGTGGAGCAGGTGGGACTTGCCAGACGTGATTTTTTAAAGGGGATCGCCGCGGCGGCATTGACGGCGGGATTCATCGGGCCCAGTGAAGCCAAGGCTTTTGTGGACGGTGGTCGATGCAGCCAGGCCCGCAACATCTTACCCCAGAACCTGCAGCCTTATCCCACCACCAAAGCCTGGCGGGGGACCGAGCAATTCTGGAATCAGGTAAAGCAAGCCTTTATCCTTCCTGATGATTATATCCACATGAACACCGGCACCACCGGGTCCCAGCCTTTATTCTCTTTAGTCAATCTGGGGGTCTATAATCTCTATAAATCCATGGACCCCAGGGACTGGGAAGCTAACCTCAATGCCGACTATCCTGATCTATTTCCCGTCAGCGCCAACCCCGTCTTAGGGACGACAGGACTCAACGTCAGACAAACGGCAGTAGGGGCGCAATATGGCGCCAACCCCGATGAGATCGTCCTCTCGTACAACACCACCGACGCCTGCAACCTGATCTTTGCCGGCACCCCGTGGAAATCCGGCGACCGGATCATCAGCACCTCCTGGGAGCACCCCGCCCTGGAGGGTCCCATTGGCTGGGCCCACGACTACCATGAAGTGGAAGTCCAGCTGGTGGGACTGCCTTCCAACTTCACTGCGGACATCAAAGTTTCCGACGTCCTGGCGCTATTTGAGGCCGAACTCAAAAAACCACTGCCCACGGGGGCCAAACAGTATATCGCCTTCAGCGAGATCTTTTATAAGAACGGCCTGCGGATGCCGGTCCAACAACTTTGCGGGCTGGCTGCGAGTTATGGGGCCTATAGTATTGTGGATAGCGCCCACGGCTGGGGCCAACTGCCGATCAATTGCCATAATTACGGGGCCGACTTCATTGCCGGCGCCGGCCATAAGTGGCTCTGCGGCGGTCCCGGCACCGGCATCTTCTATGTCCGGAACCAAGGGACCAACCTGCCCCCCTTCGCCATGGGGAATTTCTACGCTTACAGCAATGGCGATCTCCCCAGCACCGGCACCGCCACCAGCCCCAATTATAATACCCGGCAATGGAAATTTGCCGGGTTTCCGTTCGGGCCTTCATTGTATGTGCAGCTCCGTGGCGAACTGAATTCTCCGGCGCTTTATGCCATGACCGATGTGGCCGCTTACTTCGGCCATATCGGCGTTCAGGATATCTACGACCGCGGGGTGACGCTGGGCAAGTATCTGAAGAAGAAGATCGTCCACCAGTGGGGCCCTAACGCCCTCTGGGTGAACCCGGGCAACCATAGCTTCTTCACGGCCCTGACTTCCTTCAATCCCTTCGCGGGCAAAGATGATTCAAGCCAGTACACCGCGATGAATGCGGCCATTAACAGCGTGTTAGCCACCCTGGCCGGGGAGGACCCCAAGATTTACCTCCGGAGCACTACCTGGCATGACCAACCGACCGACCCGGCGGATAACCGCGTCGGCTTCCGGGTCAGCACCCACGGGGTGTACAACAACCACCAGCAGATTGACTACATGTTCGACCGGCTGGTGAAGGCCGTGAAGGCCAGCGGTCTCCCCCAGTTGTAATAGGGCGGCGGCCGCCACCACTAAACCTGGACTCACGGGGCCGTGGCTGCGGCCGTGAGTGGTTTGCCTGGATTCGGGGGAAAATTGTTTTTCCCCCGAATTTGGGTTATTATGACGACAAGTGGTTTGATCCGAGTTCATTACCGGGGTTTCGAAACTGTCATGCAAGTGATTCTCAGGAATTGGCACCGGCCGAGACTGGCACGTGCCCCTGGCAGAGAAGATGAGGGTTAGGAGCACCCTGTTAGCCGGTAGAAGTTAAAGATGCCTAAGTCATGCCCCGCTTTGGAATGTCCCCCACGCAGGATGCGATTTCCCGGTCTAGCCCTTTGTAAAAGTAATTCTAGCCTGGCGCCATTGTCCACCCAGGACTTCTTTAATTTCCATAAGGCTTAACTACAAGAGAGATGCACCGATGAACCAGAAGCAGAATCGTTTCCTCCGGGCGGTAATCTGGACCATCCCGGTCTTGCTGCTCCTTACCGCCGTCCACTCGGTCGGGGCCGCCGATCTGAAGGACATCAAGGAGAGGGGCGTTATCCGTCACCTGGGCATCCCCTACGCCAACTTTGTCACCGGCAGCGGCGACGGCCTGGACGTGGAGTTGGTGAAACTCTTCGCCCAACATCTGGGGGTCAAATATCAATTTGTCGAGGCTTCCTGGGAAAGCGTCATCGGCGACCTGACCGGGAAAAAGGTGAAAGCCAAGGGTGACGATATCGAAGTCGTGGGGCAAGTCCCGATCAAAGGCGATATCATTGCCAATGGTTTTACCATATTGCCCTGGCGGAAGAAGATTGTGGACTTTTCCACGCCCACCTTTCCCAACCAGATCTGGCTGGTGGCCAAGGCGGATTCTCCCATCCAGCCTATCGCCCCCCATGAGGCCGTGGAAAAGGACATCGCGGTGGTCAAGGCCCTGCTCAAAGGGCGTTCCCTATTGGGGAAGACCAGCACCTGCCTCGACCCTTCCTTGTATAACCTGAAGGTAACGGGAGCCAGGATAAAACTGTTCCAGGGAAGCCTCAATGATCTGGCGCCGGCCGTCATCCAAGGCGAGTGTGAACTGACCCTCCTGGATGTTCCCGACGCCCTGGTTGCCCTGGAAAAATTTCCCGGCAAGATCAAGATCATCGGCCCCATTACCGAAAAGCAATACATGGGTTGCGCCTTTGCCAAGGATGGACCGGAATTGCGGGACGCCTTCAACCGCTTTCTGGAACAAGCCAAAGCGGATGGCACCTATCTGGCTTTGGTCAAGCGCTACTATCCCAAGGTCTTTAGCTATTACCGCGATTTTTTCGAAAAAGAATAGTCTGGCTTCCCGGTAATGAAGGCAGACCTCCAGCCAGGTTGGGCGTTCCTCCGGTTGAACCGGGACGTCGCTGAGGAGTAATGGAACCGAAGCCCCTGCGTCGCACTCTCTTCGGAGGCGCCCTGACGACTGCCTTTGCAGCCGTGATTCTGCTGGTGTGCCTGGGCACTCTCCTGGTAAAAACCTACCGGGCCCAGATAGAGATACGCGAATCCGTCCTGAATAATTTTAAGCAGGATCTGGCCAAGCATGCCGCGGCTTTGAGTTATTTCTATGCCGAGCGTAAAAATGATCTGAAGAATTTGCCCACCAGGCGAGAGATTTCCATTTACTTTGAGAATAAGGCCCTGGGGATGTCCATGGAGTACGGCCTCAGAGCCAGCCTGATCGCTATTCAAGAGAGTTTTAACCAGGTTCTGCAAGAGCGCCTGCTGGATGCCGACCCGATCTATACCCGCTTCATCTTCGCGGACAGTTCCGGAGCCTGTCTCATCGACAGTCAGAAGACTCCGGACCCGGGATTCCAGGGAAAAACCTGCCAGGAATTTCTGACGCCATTGAACCCCGCCCCGGTGGTTCTGGTCAAACAGGTGAACGGCAGAGCGCAGTTGATCGTCTCTTGCCCTTATTTCTTTAAAGGGACCTACTCGGGACAGATCATTGCCTGGATTTCCACCGAAACCGTGCACA
Organism: uncultured delta proteobacterium; assembly: GCA_963797235.1. Lineage (GTDB taxonomy): Bacteria > Desulfobacterota > Desulfobaccia > Desulfobaccales > 0-14-0-80-60-11 > JAPLJC01. Next base: position 59,209 of record CAWCOX010000013.1, on the reverse strand, counting down.
AACACCTGATCGGGGTCGACAACCAGTTTCACAAAAAGATCATCCGGGTTTTTTCGAGCCAGGGCAACTTCTATCTGCCCACGGAAGTGAACGGCGCCGATGTCTCCGCGGGTCTTCCCATTGTCACCGAACTGGCAGACCTGGAATACTATCGCTTTAAGATGACCAATCAACCGGGCGGAACGGAGGAGATGATCTCCACCTGGATGCCGATTCAAGATACGCCCTTAATCCTGGTGGGGGCCATACCGGCCCATGAATTATTCGGCTATCTTTCCCCCTGGCATCTGCTGGCGGTCTTGGGTTCCCTATCGCTCTTTTCTCTGGTCGGAGGAGGCGTGGCCTGGTGGACGAACACCCGCAACGTCATCCTCAGAACCCGCCTGGAAGGAGCCGCCATCCGGGAACAGGAAATCGGCGAGAAGAACGTGCAACTGGAAGAGGAAATCGCCGAACGGAAGCGGGCGGAGCAGGCGCTCCGCGAGGCCGAAGAAAAGTATCGCACCATCTTTGAAAACGCCGTGGAAGGGATCTTTCAAAGCACCCCCGACGGTCGCTTCCTCAGCGTCAATCCCGCCATGGCCGCCATCCACGGCTACGATTCGCCGTCCGCAGTGATGGCGGAAATCTCCGACATCGGCCGCCAGGTCTATGTCGACCCCAAACGCCGGGAAGAACTTAAAAAGCTGCTGGAATTCGAAGGTTTTGTCAAGGACTTCGTCTGTCAGGTTACTAAAAAGGATGGGGCCAAAATTTGGGTCACCGAAAGTGCCCGGGCCGTACGGGACCAGGACAAGACCCTTTACTACGAAGGCTTTGTGCAGGATATCACTGAGCGGAAAGAGGCCGAAGAACTAACCAGGGATCTGATCGCCGCCTCGCCCATCGGCATCTACATCTATCAAGCCGGCAAATACCAGACTATTAATCAATGGTTTCAGGAGATCACCGGTTTCGACAAAGATGAATTGTCCTTAATGGACCCGGTGAATCTGGTCCACCCGGACGACCGGCATGAGGTTGAGCAGAAGGCGGCCAGCATGCTGGAGGGCAAGAGTTCCACCGCCTATGAATACCGGATCATTACCCGGGACGGGAAAGTCAAGTGGATCATGGAGTCGGTTACCCCCACCACTTATCGGGGTAATGATGCCATCCTGGGGTTCTCCATGGACATCACCGGCCATAAGGAGTTGGAGAAGCAACTCCAGCAGGCCCAAAAAATGGAAGCGGTGGGCCGCCTGGCCGGCGGGGTCGCCCATGACTTCAACAATATGTTGGGAGCCATTATCGGCTATACCGAGATGTTGATGAACCACCTCGACCGCGACGAGCCTTACTATCACTATGGTGAAGAGGTCAGGAAGGCCGCGGACCGGGCCGCCATGTTAACCCGGCAGCTTTTGGCCTTCAGTCGCAAGCAGATGCTGCAGCCCCAGAAGCTCAATCTCAACCGGGTCATCGGTGATTTGGAAAAGATGTTGCGCCGCCTCATCGGCGAAGACGTCGAACTCTTTTTCAATCTTGAGCCAGTGCTGGCGATCGTCAAGGCTGACGCCGGCCAGATGGAACAGGTCATCTTGAACCTGGCGATCAACGCCCGGGACGCCATGCCCCAGGGCGGCAAACTCATCATCTCCACTGCCAATGTCAACCTCGGTAAGGCCTATGCCCGGAAACAGGAGGACTTCGTCCCCGGTTCCTATATCATCATGGGGGTTACCGATGACGGCCTGGGCATTGACCCCAAGACTTTGGATCACATTTTTGAACCTTTCTTTACCACCAAGGATGTGGGCAGCGGCACCGGACTAGGGCTCTCCACGGTTTATGGCATCGTCAAACAGAGCGGTGGCTTTGTCGAGGTCTCCAGCCGGCCCGGCAAGGGAACCACCTTCAAGGTTTACCTGCCGGCGGTGGGGGATTTCGTGGAATTTTTTGAGGACAAAGCCGCGGAGGAGGAGCCCCTGCGCGGCTCGGAAACCGTCCTCCTGGTGGAAGATGAAGAGATTCTGCGAAAATTGCTCAAGAATGCCCTGGAGATCAACGGCTATAAGGTCTTGGAGGCTCACGACAGCCAGGAAGCCATCACCCTTTGTGAGCAGTATAAGGAACCGATCCACCTGATGTTAACGGATGTGGTGATGCCCCGGATGAGTGGCCGGGAATTGGCCCAACGCCTGGCGCCGTTGCGACCGGAGATCAGGGTGCTTTACATGTCGGGCTACGCCGAGGATGTCCTGTTCCGCCAGGGCGTACTCGATGCGAGCCTGAGCTTCCTGCAAAAACCCTTCAGACAGTACGAGCTGACGGTCAAAGTCCGCCAGGTGCTCGACGCCCCTCAGGAGGGGTAAGATCCTCCGATCCGTCAGTCCCTCCTCTCGAGGGCCCATTTGAGCAGCGGCGGCGTCAGCAGCACGGTGAAGAGCACCACCAGAATGATGGCTGAAAACAGGTCCCGGTTCAGCACCCCCATGGCCAGGCCGATGTTGCCGACGATCAGGGTCACTTCCACCCGGGGGATCATGCCGATCCCCACCAGCAGCCGGTCCACGCCCCGCACCGCCAGGGAGGCGGCCAATTTGCCCAGAACCGCGGCCCCCGTCAGCGCCAGAGCCAGGAGCAGCACCTTGAGGTGGAGCAGGCTGCCCAGGTCCACCTGAACCCCCATAAACACAAAAAAGACCGGGGCGAACAGGCCTTCCAGGGGGGCCATGATGGATTCCACCGTCGTCTTATGCCCCTTAACGGCCTCGTCGATGGGAAAATATTCCTCCTTGATCACCACCCCCGCGACAAAGGCCCCGATGATCGGGGCCAGGCCGATGACGTCGGCCAGCCAAGCCAGTAGCATCAAGAGCCCGAAGGGATAGAGGAGCTTCAGCCGCTCCTGTTCCACCCTGACGAACAGGGCAATGTTCTTCTGCATATACCTGGTGGCGAACAGGGCCACCAGGCCGAAAAAGAGACTGGTCTTCAAGATGATCTGCAGCAGAGTCAGCGCCTGCACCGAACCTCGGCTGACGATCCCCACCATCAAGGCCAGGACCACGAGCCCCAGGACATCATCGATGACCGCGGCCCCCAATACGGTCTTGACCGCCTTGAGGCGTAGCCGGTTCATGTCCTTGAAGACCCTGGCCGTGATCCCGATACTGGTGGCGCAGATGGCAGTGGCCAGAAACATCAGGACATTGACGCCCGTTCCCTGGGGCAAAATCAGCCACGCGGTGCCAAAGCCCAGCAACAGAGACCCGGACACCCCCAAACAGGCCACCCCGGCGGCGCGGCCGCCCGTTTCCCGCAGTTCCTTGAAGTGGATCTTGAGCCCCACCATAAAGAGGAGCAGAACGATTCCCAGGTTGGAAAAGAGGCGGAAGACCCTGGCAAGGTCGAGGTATTGGGCAATGTTGGGACTCAGCAGGACGCCGGCGATCTGGCGGGCGGTGTCCACCGGCAAAGCCGCGGCCTTCAGCCTCTGAGCCACCACGTCGTGCCAGCACAGGCCCTGGCCCAGGACCTCCTGCTCCAGCCCGCCCACCAGTTCATTATGGCGGATGATGGTGACCACGGGACTGCCCAACTGGTAGAGCAACGTCCCGAGGATGATGCCGACCACCAGTTCGCCCAGCACCTGGGGCTGCTTCAGCTTGCGGGCCCCGAAGCGGCCCACTGCCGCGGCCAACAGGATGATGGCGAAGGCCTCAAACACCAGGGCGGAGTAGTCACCGCTGCCGCCGGCCGCGGCTGCGGTCTTGGCCGGCGTGGCCGCCGGGGCCTGGGCGGCCTCCCGGGGGGCAGAGATGACTTCCGGGGACGCGCCGCCCCCGGCCTCGGCGCCCCAGGACAGGCCGGTCCCCAGCAGCACCAGGAAGAAAACCGTTAACAGGAATAATTTCGTCTTGCCGGACATGCGCCCCCGATCTTTTTCGACCCGATTGCCGCCCCGCTCAGTCCTTTTTCTTCAACTGATCGGCCACCGATTGAATGGCCCGGGCCACGGCCTCCTGGTCCCCCAGGTAGTAGTGCCGGATGGGGGTCAGATCGTCGTTGAGCTCATAGACCAGGGGGATGCCGGTGGGGATATTGAGACCGACGATCTCGGCCTCGGGGACGTTATCCAGGTATTTCACCAGGGCCCTGAGACTGTTGCCGTGGGCCGCGATGAGCACCCGCTGGCCCGCCTGCACCGCCGGCGCAATAACTTCGTGCCAATGGGGCAGAAAGCGGGCCACCACGTCTTTCAGGCATTCGGTGAGGGGGATCTCCTCCGGCCGCAGGTCGGCATAACGGGGGTCGCGGCCGGGGTAATAGGGGTCGTCCCTGGTTAACGCCGGCGGCGGCACGTCGTAGCTGCGCCGCCAGATCTTCACCTGCTCCATGCCGTGTTTCTCCACGGTCTCGGCCTTGTTCAGGCCCTGCAGGGCCCCGTAATGGCGCTCATTGAGCCGCCAGCTATGCTGCACCGGCAGCCACATCAGGTCCATCTCCTCCAGGGCCAGCCACAGGGTCTTGATGGCCCGCTTCAACATGGAGGTGAAGGCCACGTCGAAGACGTAGCCCTCCTGGGCCAGGGTGCGGCCGGCCTGCACCGCCTCCCCCACCCCCCGTTCGGAGAGGCCCACATCGATCCAGCCGGTGAAGCGGTTTTCCTTATTCCAGACGCTTTCGCCGTGACGCAACAAGACGATCTTCTTCATTTCCACCTCTGAGTTTTGAGTTTCGAGACAATCTTGCCCTTATCCGGTCCAATGGCTGTGGTGGGGCGGGCCTCCGTGCCGTGGGACAGGCGTCCCCGCCTGCCGCCTGCTTGGCGGCCGGAGACGGCCGCCCCACCAAGCGGAAACCGCCGGTTAAGCCTCTGGTTTCCCTCGCATCTCCATCAATCGGGCAAATTTTGTTTTCCAATCTATGGTTGGCGTTCATATCCGCCTCGGCCAATCCGGCTTTAATCAGATGGGCGTTGATGAATATCTTATTTTTCAGATAGACGTAGGCCTCAAGGCGCTGGTTAGCCGGGGGTTCTCCACCCTCAAACTTCAATATGACAAATTTCCCCAACAGGCGCTCGGTCAAATATCGCCTGATTTCAGCTTCCTGAACCGGTTTTAACCCCAGGAACCCCACCGTCTGGCCGGAATCCACCCTGAGCCGGCCGGCCGCGGTGATCTCTACTACTTTATATAACCGATCCCGCCGGGCGGCAAACGCTTCGGGGGCCAGTTGCGGCCTGGCCTCCTGGAGCCGCGGCAAGTATAGCGGGTCGGCAAGGTCGAGTCTTTGGGTCCGTCTTTCGATTATCTGGAGGTCTTCCGGCCCGCCCAAAAAACCGATACTCTCCTTGATGAGGTCCAGATAGGCCGCGTTGATCTCGTAGCCCACGGCCCGGCGCCCCAGATTCAGGGCCGCCCTGGCCGTGGTGCCGCTCCCCAGGAACGGGTCCAGCACCGTGTCGCCCGGAAAGGTGAACATGCGGATCAGCCGCCGGGGCAGTTCCTCCGGGAACCGGGCCTCGTGCCCCAATTTATGGGCCCCGCCGAACTGCCAGTGGCCGGCAAAATACTCTTTCCATTCCTCTTTGGTCAGCCGGGCCGCGGCCTTGACCTCCGGGGTCACCCGCCGGCCCGGGCCCGGCTTCTTGAAGATCTGGATGAACTCATAATCGATCTCCAGGAGGCCATTGGGCGGATACGGATAGGAACCCATGATCACGGCGCCGCCGGTGGGGTTCATGGTGGTCTTTTTTCGCCAGATGATGGCGCCCAGGAAATCGAAGCCGATTTCCTCACACTGGGCGATGCATTCAGCATGCAAAGGAATAATCTTGTACCTGCCGTAGACGGCCGAGCGGGCGAATTGATCGCCGATATTGAGGCACAGCCGGGAGCCGGGCCGCAGCAGGCGGAAACACTCCCGCCAGGTGTGATACAGGTCCTTCAGGTATTCGTGGAGGCTTTGGCCGAAGCCGCTCTGCCCGGCCGCGCCGTAATCCTTGATCTGCCAGTATGGCGGCGAGGTGACCACCAGATCGACGGTCCCATCCGCCACCTCCGGCATGCGCCGGCTGTCGCCGATGATGATTTTAGCCTGCCTGTACATAAAATGGACCGATGACGGGAGACCGGTGACCGGAGCAAAAAACTCTCCCCAGTCTTTCGTCATCCTCATTTATCTCATATTAAGGAGCGCTGACGGCCGAAGCAAAAGAATCATTCTCCGGTCTCCCGTCTTCGGTCTCCGGTCTTTTTTCCCTCTCCCGTCTCCGGTCATTCTCCTTCGTTATCCCATATTAAAAGCTGCCGGCGATTTTCACAAGGCTTAAGGCAGCATGGCCAAGATTTGACCGGACCGGCCTCAAATCGAGATCGGATTAACCGGATACCTGGGACTAAAATCTTTAATGTCGCCAGAGGCCTGAAGAGGGATGAGCATTGATTTTTGACCTAGCCCTGGAGCTTTTAATAAATAGCTTCACCCTGCCTTTGGTCCACCCTCCGGCCCGCTCCGGACGGTTATTTCAGGAATAGATTTGAGGTGCACGTCCCGTTGGGGAAAGGGCAATTCTATGCCATGCTCCCGGAACCGGCGCCAGATGCCCCAGAAGAGCTCACTCTTCAATGAACCGATACCATTTTGGGGATCGTTGATCCACACCCGCAATTCCAGGCTGACGGAACTATCTCCAAAGCCGGTTAACAGGCAGGCCGGTTTAGGATCTTCGAGGACTCGCGGAGCCTCCGCGGCCACAGCCAGCATCAGTTCCCTGGCTTTCTCCAAATCAGTGCCGTAGCCGACGCCCACGGGCAGCTTGAGCCGCACCAGGTCCTGACTGTAAGACCAGTTGATCACCTCGCCGGTTATCAGGTTTTCATTGGGGATGAGATGCTCGGTGCCGTCCCGGGTGATCACGGAGACATAACGGCTTCCCAGGAAGTTGATCCAGCCGTACTTGTCTCCCAGTTGAATCACATCGCCGGGCTTGATGGATTTATCCGCCAGGATGATGAACCCGCTCACCAGGTTGGCAAAGACCTTTTGCAGGCCGAAACCGAGCCCCAACCCCAGGGCGCCGCTGAACAGGGCGAAGACGGTAAGATCGATCTCCAGGTAATGTAAGACGATGACGACACAGAGGGAAAAGATAAAAATGCTGCCGAGCCGATACAGCAGGATTTGGGCGGCGGAGCCCAAACCTGATTTTATGATCAGCCAGAAATGAAAAAGTATGCGCAGATTTTTAGACAGCCAGTAAAGAGCCAACAACAGGAAAAAACCCCGCTGCACATGCAGGAGATTAACGCGCACCTGCCCGAGCTGAAAATCAATATGTTGCAAAAAACGCAGCCAGGGGTCGTTGAGATGAGAAATATAGAGGAAGGCCAAAACCCACAGAGCAATGGCAATAATTCTGGCCCAGAAGCGGTTTTTCATCTCGTCGGTGAATAATCGCGTCGCGGTCAGGGCAATCAAAATAATGCCCACGGCGAACAGTTCATCCCGGGGCCAGTTGAAATGGTCCGCAATACGGATGGCAATCGCCACCAGGATAAAGGCGATAAAGGTATTAATCACCTTGACGAATTTTAATAGTATGGCCAGGTCGGCACAAGCTTCCGGATGTATGGTGCATTGCACTTGCTGGTTGGTCACCCAGGCCCGAATGGCCCGGCTCGCTTGGCGGGCTAACAGGAGAGCGCCGCCGATAACCACGATCTGGGCCGCCATGGCCCAGGAAAGCACGTGCAGCAGGAAATATTCCCGGACCTGAAACCCTAGTTTGTCCAACTGGGCCGGATCAAAAGGACTATCCATACTCCTTCTCCCTGTGGAAATCAGCCGATCCCGGCGAAATCAAGCTCCGGTGTGCTCGCAGCCTTGCCTTGCAGTTCTCCTGACGCTATCCATTTAATTCAAATAAGCATTCTCGGACCCCGTCTCAAGGGTCAGATAACCACGATCGCCAGGGTTCCGGGAGCCAAAATTGCTCAATTGCATCAGATTCGGAAGCGTGTTAGGGTGGCTGCCAATGAACTGCGCCCTAATCTTCGGTCATTATTGAAGGGGATTAATCATGATCGAGTCGACGCCCTATCTGGAACTCTATTTCACCTCCGCCTCCTTCCTGTTGTTATTTATCTACCATGCCCGCCTGTTCTACCAGGTGCGCCGCCGCCCCTTGAGCACCGCCATCGGCATCACCAATCACCTGCGGGGCCATTGGGTGGAATCCATCATGGAGGACCAACGGGACATCCTGGCGGTGCAGACCCTGCGCAACTGGGTGATGGCCTCCAGTTTTCTGGCCTCCACGGCCATCCTCATCTGCCTGGGGTTTATCAGCGTGGCGTCCGGTTCGGAGAAGATGGCGGAAATTACCCCTTTTCTCAAGGAACTGGTGCGGGAACACCGGGTCCTGTGGCTGTTCAAGATCATGGTGATCATCATCAACTTCTTCATCATCTTCTTCAACTTCACCCTGGCCATCCGCTACTTCAACCACGTCAATTTCATGATCAACATCCCCTCCACCCGGGCCCATAAGATCACTCCCGAATACGTGAGCGGCATCCTGACCCACGCCACCTTTCATTACACCTTGGGCATGCGGGGCTACTATATCGGGGCGCTCCTGATCTTGTGGCTCTTCGGGCCCATCTGGATGCTGTTGGGGACCATAGTCATGCTGGCGGTTTTGCACCACCTGGACGCCAAACCCGGCGGCTCCGCCTCTTGATCGAGCCTTTCCAGACCTCCGCTCTTCCCCCCATACCTGTCCATAGGTTTGAGCAAAAAATGAGGAAAAACGAAGCTCAGAATCAGGGTTGCCCTGATTGCTCCTAGTCCGTTTGTCCTTAGAATAGAAACACCATGGGATTCCCTTGTCGGAATCTCTCGGGCGGATGATACCGCCTTCCAGTCAACCTCCTCAAGGAAGAGGGTCTTCAGTGGGTTCCAAAGACTTTAACGTCCGGATCGGCCAGGACGAAATCGGCCACATCCTGGATCGCAAGGAAAATATGGATCACCACGGCCAGTTGTGGGAATACATGTCCCGCTACCAGGCCCTGGGCTGGGATATGGCGCTGATCACGTCCCAGGGGGCCGACCTGGACCTGGATCTGCAGCAGCCCCAGGAGGTTTGGTGGAAACAGCTGACGGATTTGGGGTTGGGAGGGGTCCAGGTGAACCTGGCCGTGCGCACCGGCCGCAACTCTCGCCTGCTGGTCCTGGAGGTCAACAAAGGCGGCGGCACCCTGTCCCTGGATCTGCTGGGGGACTGGCGGGCCCAGTGCGTCGCCGAACTGGGGAATTGTCGGGAGCAGCACTATTACTATCTGGCTCCGGACTCCCAGATGCCCCCCTCCCATTTTCTGGCCCGGGAGGTCCTGATTTACAGCGAAGGCGGCCTGGTTTTGATACCCCCCTCCATCGAACCGGAGGGCCGGGACCCCTGGTGCTGGCTGACCTCCCCCTGGGAGAACCCGCCCCAGGCGCCCAAGCCGGCGGTTTGGCAATTCCTCCAGGAACAGGCCTCCGGCGGCGTTCCCCGGACGCAGGAAATGCCCGGCTGGGAGGAAATCTACCGGGCCATTGCCCCATTTGACGGTCTGTTCAAGATCATGATGGCGCCTCCGGTGGATATGGACAAATATTACCGGGACATCATTCAGGTGGCCAGGGATTTGGGTCTGGGAGATCCGCAACCGCTCCTGGGGCTGTTGTGGCACGCCCCGCACGGCGACGCCCGCACTAACCCCGACAGATGGCAATATCTCCAAAGGCTCCTGGCCGGCGGCCACGTAAAACCCGCCTGCGCACCTCCCGTCCCCGGACTGTGGGCCGGCGCCGCGTGGAGAGGTCCGGGTCCGGAGCCCCCTGCCCTGGCGGGGGCCATGGCTTCCCTGGAGCAGATCCTGGGGGTGGGGGAACTGACCCGGCAACTGCTGGGCGAGACGGAACCCGACCCAGCCCAGCCCAAATTCGAGAAGACCGTCTCCGGGCAGTTTTTCCAGCTTCTGGCCGTTCTGGGAGACAAGGTGATCGGCGATAGCTGCCGCAATGAGGCCCTCCAGTCCGGGCTGGGGACCCAGACTACGGAGCTGGAACGCCTGGTGGCGGAAATCGAGCAATGTTGTCCGCCCCCCGCGGCCGGCGCCGAGGATCCCAAACCCTCTCGCTCTCCGGGCGACCGCGGTGCGGCAATCCCTCCCTGGATGGCGGCCATGGCCCCGCAGTCGCGTCAGAAGTCCGGAAAACTTCAAGAGGTTAAGGCGATGGTCCAGGACTTCCTCAGCAAAAATCCGGAACTGGCCGAAGACCGGAGCAAGGTCCAGATGGTGCTGTTCTGCCTTAAAAACTACGTGAGCATCAACCCCGATTATGCCAATCTGTCCTTCCGGGAGAAGTTGGAAAAAGCCGGCCAGATGGCCAGGACTTTTTTGAACCATCCGACCAAGGCCCAATAGGCGGTCGGCGGAATTGACTACAAGGGTGTGAAGGAGCCATCTTATGTCCGAAGAACCCGTTGGTGCGGCCAAAAGCAGAGCCTTCAAACCGGCTATGATCTTGCAGATCGACCGAGCGGGCGAGGAAACGCCGCTGCAGTTTCCAGCCGTGGTCCGGAATCTGGCGAACGGGGTAGCTACCCTGGAAGTGAATAATCCGTGGACTATCCTGGACTGGGATACCTTAAAGGGCCAGGAGGGACGCCTGCGGCTGCTCACCGAGACCGGGAAGGTCACCGACCTCCGGACCACCATTAACTGGGCCCGGTATCGAGTTCAGGGACAGGACAGCGGCGATCTTAACCTGAGCGTGCAACTGACTGATCAGAATCCAGCCGCCCAGAGGCTGCTCGCCGAATATATTCCTAATACATCCAAAGATATCAAGGGCTTTTGGAACCAGTGGGACCAGGCTCAGGTAATCCGGGCGCCCAAGACGCCGCCGATGACCAAGATCGTCGTGGCCGTCCTGGCCTTGCTCTTGACGTGCCTGGCCTTGCAGCTTTCCGGGGCCACGGGGGCCAAACTTTGGGGCTGGCTGTTATGATCTAGCGGCGCCGTGGCGGTTGCCGTACAGACTCTGCGTTTCTGAAAAAACCGTAAAGCTTCTCATGGACTGCAGGCAAACACCCTTGTCCATGTGAGGAGGATAAATTGGCTAGTAATCAGAATCAAACTATGGAGTATCGGCGGCGGTAAGGGAGGTATCGGGAAAAGCATGGTCTCCCTGGGGGTGGGGATCAGCCTGGCCCGCATGGGGAAGAAGGTCATCCTGATCGACGGCGACCTGGGAGGGGCCAACCTGCATACCCTGATGGGGGTGCGTTATCCCCACGTCACCCTGGAACACTTTCTCATGAAGAAAGTGGAGCGCCTCGAAGACACCATTATCCCCACCCAGGTGGAGGGCATCGGCCTGATTTGCGGGGCCGACGACATCCTCGGGTCCGCCAACCCCACCTATTCCCAAAAAATCAGGTTGTTGAACCAGATCGAAGCCCTGCCGGCCCAATATGTCCTCTTGGACCTGGGCGCGGGCACCGCCTTCAACCTGCTGGATTTCTTCAATTATTCTCCTGGCAAGATCGTCCTGTTTACCTCTCAGACGACTTCCCTCCAGAACGCCTACGGCTTTATCAAGAGCGCCCTCTACCGCAAGATCTCCCGGGACCTGGCCAAAGACCAGGAGGTGATGGACCTCCTGTACCAGAGCGAGGACGGCGGGCAGGGGAGCATCGGGACGATCAGTGAACTCCTGGCCCAGCTCAGGGACTCGGCTCCCCGGTCCTACGACCGCCTCCTGCAGTTATTGGCAGACTACCATCTCTTCCTGGTGGTCAATATGGTGAAGTCCAACACCGACCTGACCGCGCCGGATATCATTAATTCGGTGTGCACCGACTTTCTGAACCTCAAACCGGAGATCATGGGCCAGGTTGCCTATGATCCGGCCTTCGAAGCCGCGGCCAACCACATGAGTCAAGTTCCCCTTGAGTAGCAAGAAGAGCAAGGCAGCCGGCCATCTGGCCCAAATCGCCCTGAGGATCGTGAAGGAATCCATGCTGCCCCGGTACAGTTGTGAGACACCGTTGGCAGAACCGGAGGATGCCGAGGAACACTCTCTGCATCCTCTGATCACTCAACCATCTTTTTCCTCATGAGGTTGACGGTGACCGCGCTCCGGTTACCGTTTGCAGTCACTATTGATGGAGATGCCATGAATCTGGCGCAGCGCCTCCTCAAAGCCGGGATCCTGACCATTGAAGAGTTGGCCCCGGCCCTGCATCGTCAAAAGAAGAGCCGGAGTTTTCTGGGCAAACATCTCCTGGATCTGAAGCTGGTGGAGCCGGAGGTCCTGGCCGAATTTATTTATGCCTACCCGCCGATTCCCGAGACTCTGGAGGAGACCGGACTCACCCAAAACCTGTTGCTGCAATTGATCCTCAAACATGCCTACTTCCGGGACACCTTTTCCGTCCGGGAAATGAGCCGGGATATCCGGATCGGTCCTGGACTGGTGGAGTCTCTCTTCTCCTATCTCAAGAAGCAGAATAATATCTTTGTTCGGCCCCGGGACCTCATGTCCACCAGGGGCCGGATTTCCATGGAGATGTATTACGCCCTGACCGAGCAAGGGAAAGCCCTGGCCGAGCAGTCCCTGGAAACCAACCGGTACGTGGGTCCGGCCCCGGTTCCTCTGGAGGACTATTGGGATTGGGTGGAGTTTCAGAGCATCCACCAGGTCAGGGTGGAGATGCCCCGCCTTAAAGCGGTGTTTGCCGAGTTCGAAGTGAATACCGGCCTCCTGGAAAAGATCGGCCCGGCCGTAAACAGCGGCCGCTCCATCTTTCTGTTCGGCCCCTCGGGCAACGGCAAGACGGTCATGTCCACCGCCATCGGCCAGGCCTTCGAAGACACGGTCTACATTCCTTTCGCCCTCTACGTCTACGGCCAGATCATCCGCCTCTTCGATGAGGTCAACCACGAACCGGTAAAAGCCACCAACGGCGACCAGCGGCACGATCCCCGCTGGGTGCTGTGCCGGCGGCCGGTGGTCATCGTCGGCGGCGAAATGACCGAAGACTCCCTGGAACTCCGCTTCAACCCCTTGCTGAAATTCTATGAGGCGCCCTATCAGATGCGGGCTAATAACGGCGTCTTCATCATCGATGATTTCGGCCGCCAGAAGATGTCTCCGACTCAGCTCCTCAACCGTTGGATGTACCCCCTGGAGACCCACCAGGATTTCTGTTGCCTCCACACCGGCCAACAGTTCGGAGTGCCCTTCGACCAGCTCATCATCTTTTCCACCAACCTGAACCCGCACAGCCTGGCGGACGAAGCCTTCTTGCGGCGCATCCGGCACAAGATCTTCATCGGCTATGTCACCCCGGACCAATACGTCTCAATCTTTCGCAAGGTTTGCCGGGATTTCGCCATAGAGTTCGACGAAGGGCTCGTTTGGGATATTTTGGAGCGTTATTACGTCGCCACCTCCCGGCCCCTTTCCGCCTGCCACCCCCGGGATCTCATCGAGAACCTGGCGGACCGGGCCCGCTTCCTGGGACAGGAGCCGCAGCTCACCCCCACCGAACTGGATTCCGTCTGCCAGAGCTATTTTCTCAAACAGGCGGACGTCTCCAACTACGACACCCTGCGCGACATCGGCGACGCCAAGCCGCTACAATAAGCCGGGCCCGCCGCTCCCGCCATTTTTCTTGGGCCCCGTCCCGGATGATGATACACTGCCAAAAAATCCCGGCCGCTTGCCGGGATTTTTTCGATGGTTATCTTGATTGCAGGGGCGCAGCCTGCTGTGCCTTCTTCAGCCTGCCACTTGGAGGTCTATTATGGCAATGGGTATGAGAACGTCCAACCCCGCCCTCAGTTCCACCACCTTCTCCGGCCTGGGCCGCGTCGCCCGGACCGAAGAGAGCATGTCCATCCAGGGCGCCACCAACAAGACCCTGCTCTTGTTGCTGTTGGTTTGCCTCACGGCCAGCTGGACCTGGGGCATCTTCTTTAAATCCCACGATACCGCCGCGGTGACGCCGCTGGTGGCGGTGGGCCTCATCGGCGGCTTTATCTTAGCCCTGGTGACTATCTTCAAACCGGTCTGGGCCGGGATCACCGCCCCCATCTACGCCCTGCTGGAGGGCCTGGTCATCGGCGGCATCTCTTCCTTTGCCGAGGCCCAATTCCCGGGGATCGTCGTCCAGGCGGTGGGCCTCACCTTCGGCACCTGCCTGGCGCTGCTGCTGGCTTATAAATCGAGACTGATTCAGGCCACCGAGGGTTTTAAAAGGGGCATCGTGGCGGCCACCGGCGGCATCGCCCTGTTCTACATCATTTCCCTGGTCCTGGGGCTGTTCGGGGTGCGCATTCCCCTGGTCTTCGGGGCCGGCCCGGTGGGCATCATCTTCAGCCTGATCGTGGTCACCATCGCCGCCCTGAACCTGGTGCTGGACTTCGATTTCATCGAGCAGGGGGCCGCCCAGGGAGCGCCCAAATACATGGAATGGTACGGCGCCTTCGCCCTGATGGTCACCCTCATCTGGCTCTACATCGAAATCCTCAATCTGCTGATGAAATTGCGCAGCCGGGAATAGAATAGCGTATCAGCGGTCAGCATTCAGCCAAGACTTGGCGAATTGGGGTGGGTAGGCTAGGCAGGCGGCCCTGCATTTTTAGGCCCTGACACTGAAAACTCTGCCGGGGCACAGCTTGCTGTGCCCCGGAAGATTTGGGCGGGCCATGCCCTCCGAATTTCTCGGCGGCCACAGGCCGCCCTCTATACTATACATTCAGCCTTCATCCGACAAAGTCTGAAATTCAGACTTTTGCTTTTTAAGCTGAAAGCCGACTGCTGACCGCTGACCACTTCCCTTCATTTCTCCAGCATAATCAAGGCCCGGTAAGGGAATTCCTGATTCAGGGCGAAATCGATCACCAGGTCGCCGGCAAACCCCTGGGTGTCGTCGCTCACCAGGGCATAGTCGCCTTGGGCCAGGTACTCGTTCAACTGTCCCAGGCGATCCGCGTCGTATTCCTCCGACATCTGCAAAAAATACTGGGGGTCATAGGCCACGGCCCAGGCCTTTTTGGCTTTCAGCGCCTCCATTTGCTGCCTCCTTCCGAACAAATCTTTACCCGTTATCCGTAAGGGCGAACCTGGTGTTCGCCCAATCAGGTATGCTTCGGGCCGGACGAATCCAAGAATCGCTCCCACTTGCCTTGTCGGCCGGAAACTCTTAAGATAGGTGAAAGTTAATTATGGCCGCCACCGGCGTCAATGCGGGGCTTGATCTTTCGAGGCGGCACCGGCCGTCGGCTACTCTTCATGACGACATAGGTAATTACCTGTCAAGACTGAACTTCCCTCCCCCTGCGAGGGGGGAGGGTTAGGGTGGGGGTGGCATCGTCGGTTGAGTCTTGGTGGTGCAAGTCGCCACCCTCCCCCCAACCCCCTCCCCTCTCAGGGAGGGGGAGTTGGACCAATACCAGTCTCAGGCTATTGTGAAGATTAACGAAAAAATTAACAGCGTTGCCCAAATTTTAAGTTTTCTCGGCCGCCAACCGCAGGGGCGGCGAGCGCGCCGCCCCTACAACCACATCGGGAAACGCCATGCAGTCTGAAGAACCAGTCCTCAACCACGAAACCGCCCTGATTGAGGCCCTGAGCCGCAAGTTCGGGCCGCCACCGCCGGGCGTGGTCCTGGGGATCGGCGACGACTGCGCCGCGCTTCGCCTGGACGGGGCCGATTATCTCCTCTGGACCGTGGACACCTTGGTGGAGGGCGTCCACTTCGACCTGTCCTATACCACCCTGGCGCAACTGGGCTGGAAGGCCCTGGCCGTCAACCTGAGCGACATTGCCGCCATGGGCGGCGAGCCCGGCCAGGCCCTGCTCTCCCTGGGCTGGCCTCCGGAGCGGGACCCGAGCCTGGCCCTGGAGCTGGCCGACGGCCTGGCCCAGGCCGCCAGGCAATATAATGCGGCCATCATCGGCGGCGACACCGTGGCCTCCCCGGGGCGGCTGACCGTGACCATTACCCTCACCGGCCGCGTCCCGGCCAGTCAGATGCTCAGGCGCGCCGGAGCCCGGGTGGGGGACCTGATCTATGTCACCGGCGACCTGGGCGAAGCCGCGGCCGGGCTGGAAGCCCTGAGAAGACGTCCCGATCTGGACCCGGAGCTGCTGGCGGCCCTCGCCGCGGCGCATCTGGCTCCCCGGCCGCAGCTGACCGCCGGCCGTCTGCTGGCGGCCTCAGGCTTGGCCACCGCGGCCATCGACACCTCCGACGGGGTGGCCTCGGATCTGTATCATCTCTGCCGGGCCGGGGGCGTCGGGGCCGTGATCCCCGCGGCCGCGGTGCCCATCTCTCCCCGGGTGCTGGCCGCGGCCCCTTATTTGCAAGCCGACCCCCTGAAGCTGGCCCTGATGGGCGGCGAAGACTACCTGCTCCTCTTCACCGCCGGCCGGGAGATGGTTCCCCGCCTGGGCCCGGCCTTCCACCGGGCCGGGCTGCACCCGCCCCTGCTGCTGGGAGAGATCGTGGCAGGGGACCGGGTCTCCCTGGTCACCGGCGCCAGCGAGCTGGACATCTCCGGGGCCGGTTTCGACCATTTCCGCCTTGACCTTGCGCCTAATTCAATTTAGCATGTTATAGTTAATTGGAAAAATTTCTCAAAAGGACCAAAATTACCGCCATGCCCCAGATTAATCTCCCGCGTCCCTTGAAGGTCTGCCACACCTGCCACCATTGGATTTATAAGTACAAGGGCTTGTGTGAACGGCTCGGCCAGGGAGTCGGCAAGTTTTGGCATTGTGAAGATTGGACCGAGGCGGCGTCGACCAAAACCGGGGGCAAAACCGGGAATCCTTAACCAGCCGCCCTCATTTCCCAAACCGGAGGCCAGCATGCAAGCAGTCGTGTTTGACGCCCTGGTGCACGGGGTTTACGTGGTTACCACCCGCCTGGGGGACGTGGTCAACGGCATGACCGCCGCCTGGGTCTCCCAGGTGTCTCTAAAGCCACTTTTGGTCATGGTTTCCATTGCGCCGTCCCGCTATTCCCATGACCTCATCAAGAAAAGCGGCATTTTCGCCGTCAACGTCCTGGACCGCGACCAGGCCGACCTGGGCAAGCGCTTCGGCTTCAAGAGCGGCCGCCAGGTGGACAAGTTCGCCGGCCTATCGTTAACCACCGGGACCACCGGCGCCCCCATCCTGCCCCAGGCTTACGCCTGCCTGGAGTTGAAGCTCAAGGAGACCGTTCCCGCCGGGGATCACACCCTGTTTGTGGGAGAGGTGGTGGCCGCCAAGGTCCAGCACCCCCAGGCCCAGCCCCTGGTCTTTAAAAAGAGCGATTTTTTCTGATTTTTCCAGGCGGTGAAATTCAGCGCCTGAGCCTTGCCCAGCCCGGCGACCCCTCCGGCCGCGCCCTCAAAAAAAATTTGACTTATGTTGATTTTCGTTGAATAGTGTTCTTGATACTTCTAAAGACTAGAAGTTATTCTTTCAAGGATTGAGAGCACTACCAGGGGATGTGGGTGGGGGAAAATGGTCAACATCGGGGAGGCAGGCAGGATCTGCCTCAACCAGGAAAGGCTTGGGGCTTGCGAAAATTGCTTGTGGTGGGAATGGGATAGCCTCCAGGGGGAGTGCGCTAATTCCCAGTACCACATCTGCCCGCTCTATCGGGAGCGGCTCTTCAGCCTGGCGGTCCAGGGACAGCCTCGGATTAACGAGTCTCGGCCATCTTTAGGCGCCGGGTTAGCTGATCCGCCTGACGCAAAGGCTGAGGGATCCGGTACTTCGTAACACAGCCCAGGGTAATGGTCCGGCTCTCCTCCAGGGTGATCAAATGCCCGGGGGAAAGGTAGAGGGGTCGTATGCCCTTTTGGGTCCGCAGGATGAAGCCCACCTGTTTTCCTTGATAAATCAGCGGACTACTCGATCCGGCCGCCGGCTTCGGCTCTACGCCCTCGCCCACCAGACGGCTCTTGGCCGCGCCGATGGTGGGCAGGTCCAGCACCAGCCCCAGATGTGAGGCCAGCCCCAGGCCCCGGGGATGGGCAATCCCCTGGCCGTCCACCAGAATGACCTCCGGCCGGCTTCGCAGCCGCCCCCACGCCGCCGCCAGGATGGGAATCTCCCGGAAGCTGAGCAGCCCGGTGCGATACGGAAACGGGCACTCGCCCGCCGCGGTCGCCTCTTCCACCAGCTCCAAATCCGGATAGCTATAGACCGCGATGGCCCCGAAGATCTTACGGTCGGTGCGGTCGGTGATGGCATCCACCCCGGCCACCAACCGGGGCGGCCGTGGCAGGGGTGTAAGGAGCACCCGCTGGCGCAGCTCCTCCTGGATGGCCACGGCTTCTTGATAAGTTTTGGGCCAGGAAGATAGGAGAGCTTTCAGCATTCAGCTTTCAGCGGTCAGCAAAAACACGTATGTCGTCATTATGGAGCGTGCCGTGCCCCCCGACGGACGGCGGCCACGGGCCGCCCCAGATCCCTACTTCTGTCCGGGCAGGGGCACGTCGGTTTCCAAATCAGCCTTGTCCATGCTCTGGTGGAGTTCCTCCATCCGCCCCAGACCCACTCTGATCAGCCCCCGCTGCGGCCGGTCCAGGTCGATGATCACCACGATCACCGCCGCAATGAGCACGCTGGTCACCAAAGTAACCATAAAATTCCGGCGTCCCGCCAGTCCGCAGCCGTAGCCGATCAATCCGATAGCCGTCAGAGCCACAAAATAGAGCAGCACCAGGATGATTTCGGGCACGTGGTTTTCCAGGGCGGTTAAGCCCTTGGCATGGAGGTCGATGGTCTCGTTCAACGATTGCAGAAACAATCCGGCGGTCACGGCCCGGGGGTCCTTATCGGCCCAGGCGGTCGCCCGTGACCAGAGCTCAAGCTGCAGCCGCTCCGTTCGCTCCAGCGCCTTTTGGAATCCTTCCCCCTTGATTTCAGCCTGGTAAAACTGCAACCGGACCTCGACATAGCGGCGCAACAGATCGGAGACGGCTTTTCTCGGGGGCTCCGGCATCAGTTGCGCCCTGAGATAGGTGGTGCCGATGGCGTTGGACTCTTCTAAAATCTGCTGCTTGCGAATCTCAAACCTGGACATGGCCATGGAGAAGGTGAATCCCAGGAGGAGGGCCAGGAGACCCAGCATGGCGCCCTGAATCGTGATGATCTGGGACCTGGCGTCCTCGTCGACTTTCGGACGCTTCCACCGCCCCATCCGGAAGCCGGACTCATCTCCCAAAAGGAAAAAAACGATACTGGCGCCCAGGATGAGCCACAGGCCCAGGTTATGCAGCAATTCTAATTTGGCCACTGTCCCTCCCCGCCGAGGTCTGCGTCAGGCTGCCTGGGGGCATGAACCCTATCTGCCTGAGTTCTCTGTTCCATGCCAGACCCCCCCTGGTGTTACCCAGGGGTTAATAAAATTGCTGGTGCGTAGAACGCACCCTACAACTGCTCACTGCTCACTGCTCACTGCTCACTATCCCCGCACCAACTCGGCGCTATAAATAAACGCCCCATCCCGCTTGCTCAGTTGCCCATCCCGGTTCTCGATAATCCAGCCGCTGGGGCCTTTGCCCCCGAAGGGCAGGCGCAGGGGGGTCATGAGAAATTCCGGGTTGTCGTAGACCATGCCGAACTTTTCGGTCAGGGCTTCTTTGGTCCCTGGCGGGGCGGTGCCGAACCAGGTAACCAGGAAGGGATAGCGGCTCTCCAGCACGGTCGCCACGGCAGCCCGGCCGCTTGCGGCCTCGACCAGGATCAGCAGAGGCCCGAACAGTTCCACGTCGGGCGGCTCGGCAGTCTCCACCAGGAACGGACCCTGCCACTCCCCCTCCCTTTGATACGGCGCCAGGAAGCGCGGCTCTTTCAGGGCCGCCAGGGCCCGGTCGATGAGTTGCCGGGTGCGCGCCACCCGGATGGGACCGATCCAGGTCAGGGGGTCCCGGGGCTCACCCACCCGGATGTCGGCCAGCTGTTCGAGGATGAGATGTTTTACCGGCTCGAAGATGTCCTGATGGATATAGGCCCGTTTCAGGGTGGTGCAATACTGGCCGCCGTTGATAAAGGCCCTGCGCACCAGGAAGCGGGTCGCCGCCTCCAGAGGTGCATCTTTGAATAACATGATGGGCGGCAGGCCGCTGGGTCCGGCGAAAAAGAGCTTATCGAAGTGCTGGGCCTCCCGGGCATAGGCCTCCCCCACCGCGCCGCCGCCGGAGATAAACAGGACCCTGACGGCGGGGTCCCGGACGCACCTCTGCCCGAACTCCCGATTGTCCAGGTCGGTCACCGCTTCGATCTCCGGGAAGGGGGCCACCACCTCTTGCAGTATCCGGGCGGAACGCGGGGTCTGGGAAGAGCAGCTGTAGCGGAAGCGGTTGCCACCCAGCACCGCGGCGCCGCCTACCCGGGCCAGCATGATGGGCGGGGCGTCATAGGGGAAGATGGCGGCCACGGTGCCGTAAGGCCTTTTGCCTTGCACGTAGGGCACTTCGGCTGCCATGGTCTTGAGGTGGTCCACCGCCAGGTCCACTTCCAGGCCGGCGATGGTGCAGGGCGCCCCGATGTCCTCGCCCTGGGATTCTACCAGGTCGTCCCGGCGTCGGGCCAGGGCCTCGCCCAATTGGGCCAGCAGTTCCAGCCGGGCAGCAATTGCGTCGGTCATAGCGTCAGGCCTTTCCTTAGAAGCTCTTGCAAACTGCTTTGCAAGGCCGAATACATCAGAGTTTTAATCGCGAAAACATCTGGTGACACAGGCTTTCCAACCGATACAGCGCAGGCTAAAGCCTGCGGCTACAATAATCCCGGTTACTCATTCTGGCGATAAAACTTGGCGCCGGCCGGGGCCTGATCGGTAACCCGGCCGATCCCTATTTGCTTGACCCGGTCATCTTCGCCCAGCTTCACGAAACCCCCCCAGCTCCCGGCCCGGTAGATGGCCATGGGGCCTGCCACGGAAGGAGGGTCCCCCAGGCCGCGCCACCACCTCCTCCGACGCGCACGCCGCCATATCGCCGGCCTCGCGGCTCAGCAAATAAATGATGGCGACGCCATCCAGGGGCGCATAAAGCACCTGGACGCCGGGCTGCCGATAAGTGAACACCAGAGATGTCCTCTCCCAGCTTCTGGGTATCGCTGGGCTTACCCAACACCGCCTCGAGCCGGACCCGCCCGTCACCCAGACGAATCCCCGCCACCGGAGGCGGGGCGTCGCCGGCCTTCCAGGGAAACTCCTCCAGCCTTGAGCCGGGGCGGTCAGAACCTGGAAGAACACCAGCACCACTAACCAGCGAATTAAAGGCATAACTTGCCCCCGACTTGAAATCGCATGATTGACCTGCGGACTGGCTTCAGCCCAGACTGGCTCAGGCGTTTCTGCAGCCACACGGCATCGAAATCTTCGCCGAACTTGCGGCCGATCTTCAGAAAGCGGCCGCACTCCCGGAAGCCGTTCTTCAGGTGGAATTTCAGGCTCTCCGGATTCTTCGAGGAGACGCAGGCCAGGAAGGTATCGATGCCCCGCGGCCCGGCCTGTTCCACAAACAGTTCCAGGATGGCGGTGCCCAGTCCCTGCCGGGTGTGGTCCGGCAGGATAAGACAGATAATCTCCGCCGCCCGCCTGAAGGCTTCCGGCGAGTAATGCGGTCGCAGGAAGGCAAAGCCCACCACCTGCTGGACCGCACTCCGGACCACCACGGCCGGATAGCCCCGGGACATTTGCCGGAAATGGTCGAAGAAATCGTCACTCACCGGCTCGTCCAGAAAGGCGGCGTGGCTTTGGCGGATGCATTGGTTGAAGATGCCAATCACCGGTTGCCGGTGGCCGGCCTCCATGGGTTCCAGGCTGTAGTCCATAGTCAGTTGCCAGTAGTCAGTAGTCAGTTGCCAGTTAAGAAAAAGAGGCAACGAAGCTAAATTATCAGGCGGCCCGCGGCGGCCAAAAGCTTATCAGGCTTTATGCTGGGCCGCAGGCTCGTGACAGTGGGACCCTCTTTCTTCTAAGGGTTTAGATTACCACAATTTTGCCCCCGGCGGCAGAAAGAATTTGCCGCTGAGAACGCTGGGGCAACTTTCCCGGTAGCCGGGACCGGAATGCCGTCCTTGTGAAAATTAGTATTTTCCTATTGACAGGAAATGCAGAAGCCATATAATCGCAATGGGTGCCGTAAAACCCTTTCCTTTTTGGGATAAATTTTATATATAATTATTAGAGTTAAGAAGCTTTGTAACTTAAAGAGGTTGTCCGTAAAGCAAGCTTTGCTTCAACCAGGGGCCCCGGCCCCTCAGCCTTTAATAACCAAAATTCGGACCAATTTCACGGTGAGATAATTTTTTTTTGGAGGAAACATGGCAGAAGAGGCCCCTAAAGAAGTAAGGGTGGACCGGAAGCACCGGAAGATCGGGAACATCGCTCCCGAACTGGCGGACCGCTGCTATACCTGCGGCACCTGTGCCGGAGGTTGCCCCGCCACCGGCCTGGTCCCCGGTTGGGATTCCCGCAAGGCGATCCGCGCCATTGTCTTCGGGATGGAGCAGGAAGTTATCGATTCCAAATGGCCCTGGGTCTGCACCCTGTGCGGCCGGTGCCAATATCAGTGCCCCATGGGCATTGAGCTGATGCGGACCTTCCGGGCCTGCCGCACCGAGCGGGCTCGGGACAAGGTGCCCGGCCCCATCCACAAGGGCACCATGATGAATCTCGAGCGCGGCAACAACCTCGGGATTCCCCGGGACGATTTTCTCTTCCTCCTGGCGGAGCTGGGCGTGGAGATGGAAAACGACGAAGAGCAGCCCTGCCCCGGCTTCTACGTGCCGGTGGACAAGGAAGGGGCCAACATCATCGTCACCATCAACTCCAAGGAGCCCTTCGGCGAGCCGGACGACATGAAGTTCTGGTGGCGCATCTTCTACGCCGCCAAGGAAGACTGGACCGTTTCTTCCACCAACTGGGAAGGCGTCAACTGGGGGCTGTTCTCCGGCGATGATCCGGCCTGGAAGGAACAGGTGGGCCGCGTCATCGAGAACGCCCGACGAGTCAAGGCCAAAACCATCTTGTACCCCGAATGAGGGCATGCCTACTACGCAACCCGGGTCGGGTTCAACAAATGGTTTCCGGAAGTTTTCGAGGAGTTCAAGGTGGTCAGCGTCATGGATCTGCTGGAGGAATACATCAAATCCGGCCGGATCAAGCTGAATACCGACAAATATCACGAAGCTTATACGGTGCACGATCCCTGCAACTACGTGCGCAAGTCCGTTATGCTCTATCACGACAGCCCCAACAATGCCGAGAAGACCCGCTGGATCTCCCAGCAGTGCATCGACCCCAGCCACTATCGGGAGATGATCGACGATCCCCTGAACAACCTGTGCTGCGGGGCCGGCGGCGGCGCCTGGGCCATGCCTTATGACGAGGAACGCCTGGCTTACGGCAAGATGAAGGCGGACCAGATCAAGGCCACCGGCGCCGAGATTGGTCATCGCCCCCTGCCACAACTGCCGGGACCAGATCATGAAGGGCTTGGGCTCTTTACATAAAAAGGGCCAGATGGACATGGGCGTTATCGCCCCCTGCCATAACTGCCGGGACCAGATCATGAAGGGTCTGGGCGGCGAAGCCAAGAAGGGCAAGATGGATATGGGCAACTACCAGGAGACCCTGTACCTCTGGGAACTGGTAGCCAACTGCCTGGATTACGAGCCCTGGAGCGAAGCGGAGCAGGCCAAGGCCCACGAGCTGCGGGACGCCCAGTTCGAGCGGGACGGCGTCGAGTTGGAAGAAGAGGAATAGTTAGCCGCACCGCCTAAATGGCAAAATTCGTTGACTGATCGGGCCCGGCAGACGCAAGTTTGCCGGGCTTTTTTTGATAGACCTAATCAAAAAAATTGATTCTCGTTTTCATTCTTTATAGAATAGACGCATATTCTGACCTAAAGGAGGTGCTCCCAGGTGTATCGATCCGTGCCCATTATTCGCAGAAAGTCCTGAAGCCCAGGTGTTCGGGGGGCCTTGGTAAGGCCCGCATCCCTAAGCCGCTGGATGAGGCCGGGGAGGATCGCCTGGGATAGGGACTGTATGCAGTAAGTTCCCTCTAAACCTCCTTCCTTTCCTTCCTTGGGTAACATCCTCAATCTGCCTTCCATTCCAGCGTAGTTTTTCGAACCTGCACATCTGGGTTTCGTTGCCGGCGTAAGTCCAGCCGCGCTCGCTGAGCCGGTCTGTCTCTGCCGGCCAGCGCGGCGCGTTGGCGCGATCTCGCGGCATGGTGCGCGCTGCCTCGCCAACGCGACAATTGCGGTCCGGAGACTAGCTCAATTAACCGGAATGAGGTTGATGATGGTTCAAGAATATCTGAAAGGAGTCGTTTGATGAGTAACGAATTCAAGCCGAAAATCATGGGGTTTCTCTGTAACTGGTGCTCGTATGCCGGGGCTGATACGGCGGGGATCGGCCGATTTCAGTATCCCGCCAACCTGCGGGTTATGCGCACCATGTGCACCGGGCGGGTGGACCCCATTTATATCCTGAAAGCCCTGCAAAAAGGGTATGACGGGGTCCTGGTGTTTGGCTGTCACCCGGGGGACTGTCATTACCTGGAAGGCAATATCTATGCGGCCAAGCGGATAGAATTGGTACGCTATTTATTGGAAATCTCGGGTATCGGCCAGGACCGCCTGCATCTGCGCTGGGTCAGCGCCACCGAGGGCCAGCAGTTTGCCGAGTATGTCACCGAACTCACTAACCTCCTGCGGCAATTGGACCCTCTGGATCACGACCAGATGGCCGTCCGCCTGGCAGCAGTGGGCCGGGCCGTCCTGAATGCTGATCTCAGATGGCTTATGGGCCTGCAGCGTCAGCTCACCGAGCGGGGCAATGTCTATCATGAAAAACTGGACCCCACCGCGTACGACCGGTTGCTTAAGTCTGCCGCCCAGGAGGAATACCATCGGGCCTTGATTCATGAAGCCCTGCAAACCGGGCCTCAAACCGTGCGGCAGATGGCGGCCTTAACCGGCCTGCCCATTTTCACCATCTCCTTGCGGTTGAACGATCTGGAGAAAATCTCCCTGGTTAACATCCAGGGACATGAGGGCCGCAGTCCCAAATTTGGCCTCATGAGCGCTTAGTGAATATGGGAGACTTGCCTTGCAAATCACGGTTTGGTTACGCAGCACCAAAAGATTTAACGAGGGATAAAAAATGAAACAAGCAGATTTTCCTAAAATACTGGGGTTTTGCTGCCGCTGGTGCTCTTATGCCGGGGCCGATCTGGCCGGCAGCATGCGCCTGCAATATCCCCCGGAAATCAGGATAATGTTGGTGCCCTGCACCGGGCGGGTGGACATCCTGCACGTGCTGAGGGCCTTCGAGGTGGGGTTTGATGCGGTCTTTCTCTCCGGCTGCCATATCGGGGACTGTCATTATCTGGCCGGCAACAAGCGAGCGGTCAAACGGGTGGCCAAGCTGAAGCAAGACCTCGCGGCCATGGGCATCGAGCCGGAACGTCTGGAGATGTTCCATGTCAGCTCCGGTGAAGGTCCCAGGTTCGCCACGGTCTGCCTGGAAATGTTCGAGCGGGCCATCAAGCTGGGCCCCAACCCAATCAAGCAAGCAGCTCGAGCCTCCTGGCTGGCCAATCGGCTGGCGGTCATTGACCGGCCTGAGGTCAGCTCAACAACCGCCTTGACAATTTAACCAGCAAACCAGTGAGGAGAAATATCTTATGGAACCGCTGGATTTGAGGAGCCTGGCAGAGCGGAGAGATAAAAGCATCTTTACCGGCATTCTCCCGGAAACCCATATGAATGCCTGTTTCACCTGCGGCACCTGCTCCGGCGGCTGCCCCTTGACCGGCATGGAAAGTACTAAAGACGAGGGTCTGGACTGTCGCAAGGCCATCCGCATGGCCGCCTTCGGCATGGACCAGGAACTCATCAACTCTCGCTTCGTGTGGATCTGCACCGGCTGCGAACGTTGCGTGGCCGGCTGCCCCATGGGCGTCAAGCTGGTCAAGGTCTGGATGGCGGCCAAGGCGGCCCGGCCCCGGGACAAGGTGCCTGGGGTCCTCCACAAGGGCGTGGCTATGGTCCTTAAGACCGGTAACAACATGGGCATCCCCGAGGACGACTACGTCACCCTGTTGGAGGAGCTGGGCGAGGAACTGGCGGAGGAAGGCTGCCCCGGCTTTGTCACTCCGGTGGAGAAGGTGGGCGCGGACTACCTCCACTTCCAAAACTCCAAGGAGGCCTACGCCGAACCCGACGACATGAAGTGGTGGTGGAAGATCTTTTATGCCGCCAAGGCCGACTGGACCACCTCCGCCAAGAACTGGGAATCGGTGGATTGGGGCATCTTCACCGCCAACGCCGAGGCCTCCAAGGAGATTGCCCGGCGCAAAGTGGAGAACATGAAGCGCCTGCAAGCCAAAACTTTTATCCTGCCCGACTGCGGCGGCGCCTCCTACGGCACCCGGCTAAATATCGAGAAGTACTTCAAGCATGAGTTCGGCCCCGAGACCGGACACAACTACGTCTATTTCTTCGACGTGCTCCTCCAGTGGCTGGAGGAGGGCCGCATCAAGGTGGATAAGAGCGTGCACGAAGGCCGTATCGTCACCTGGCACGACTCCTGTAAGCACGGGCGCTCCGCCTTCTTTGCCTTCGGGGACGACTCCAACTTCGAGAAGGCCCGGAAGCTTATCTCCTATTGCATTGACATGAAAAATTTCCGGGAGATGCCCCATAACCGCATGGAATCCTTCTGCTGCGGCGCCGGCGCCGGCAACTGGCCGGGGCCGTTCGAGAAGGAGAAGACCGAGCACGGCCGCTTCAAGGCGGAAGATATCCGGGACACAGGCGCCGACCTGGTCATCGCCGGCTGCTCCAACTGCCGGGATCAGATCATGAAGAACCTGAAGGTAAAATACGAGCTACCCATCGAGGTGAAATACATTTGGGAGATGATCGCCGACGCCTTGATTCTGGAGGACTAAAGGGCTGATGGGCCTCGGTCTTCAACGGTCTTGTCGGGGCGGTTCTATAACCGCCCCTTTTCTTTCTAATCGTCTCGTCTGCTCTCTCGCCATTTGCTTTTCTCGACGAACATCTTAAATTTCTTACATAGGAGGACCGGCCATGAAAAAATCCCTCGGCCCCAGGACCCTGGCCCTGCCCACCCCGGTCTGGGTGGTGGGGACCTACGACGCCAATGATAAACCCAATGTCATGACTGCCGCCTGGTGTAGCATTTGCTGCTCCAAGCCGCCCTGTATTGCTGTGTCGCTGCGCAAGGCCACTTATTCTTATGGCAACCTCAAAGCCCGGGGCGCCTTTACCATCAACGTGCCTTCCGAGGCCTACGTCAAAGAGGCGGATTACTTCGGCATTGTCAGCGGCCGGGACGTCAACAAATTCGCCCAGGCCCGCCTCACCCCGGTGGCCAGCACCGTGGTGGACGCCCCTTACGTGGCGGAATTTCCCCTGGTCCTGGAGTGCAAGCTGCTCCACACCATCGAGATCGGCCTGCACACCCAGTTCATCGGCGAGATCATCGACGTCAAGGCCGACGAGGCCGTCCTGGGAGATAAGGGCCTGCCGGATATCGAAAAAGTGCGGCCCATCATCTTCGGTCCGGAGATCCGCACCTATCACGGCATCGGCAAGTTCCTGGGCCAGGCCTTCACGGTCGGCAGAGACGTTTAATGGCCAAGATTAAGCTCGCCGCCAATGCCTATATTTACCCCATGCCCGTGACCCTGGTGGGGGCCATGGTGGAGGGCAAGGCCAATTTCATGGCGGTGGGCTGGGTCATGCGGGTCAACATGAAGCCGCCGCTCCTGGCCGTGGCCCTCAACAAGGCCCACTTTACCCCCAGGGGCATCCGGGAGCACCGCACCTTCAGCGTCAATTTCCCCGGCGCCGACCTGATGGACAAGGCGGACTACTGCGGCCTGGTCTCCGGGCATAAGGTGGACAAGTCCGGTCTCTTCCAGGTCTTCTACGGCGAACTGGCCACCGCGCCCCTCATCGTGGAATGTCCCCTGGGCCTGGAGTGCCGCCTTTTTCAAGTGGTGGAACTCCCGGCCAACGATCTGTTCATCGGCGAGATCGTGGCGGCTCATGCCGATGAGGACTGCCTCACCGACGGCCGCCCCGATATCGAGAAAATCAACCCCCTGGTGCTCACCATGCCGGACAACAACTACTGGACCGTAGGCGCCCACGCCGGCCGGGCCTGGGAGGCGGGGAAGAAATTGAAGAACCAGTGATCAGTGGCCGGTGGCCAGTGGCCAGTAAACCTTGAAGGCGCAGGTGTTGAACTTGCTTTTACTGCTCACTGCTCACCGCTACTGCCACTATGGGAGTATTGCCATGAAACCAGACCTCAGCGAAACCGATCTCCAGACCATTCAGGAAGGTATCCGGCGCAAGTATGCGGAGGTGGCGCAAGCCGGCACGGGCTCTAGTTTCCGGTATCCCACCGGCAAGGAAGGCCTGCTCCAGTTGGGCTACCCGGAAGAGGTTTTGCGCCAGATTCCCGATCCGGTCCTGGCCTCCTTCTGCGGCGTGGGCAACCCCTTCAGCCTGGGGAGCCTCAACCCTGGGGAGGCGGTTTTGGATATCGGCTGCGGCGGCGGGGTGGACTCGCTGGTGGCCGCTCACCTGGTGGGCCCCGCCGGAAGGGTGGTGGGGGTGGATGTCACTGCCGAAATGCTCACCCGGGCCCGGGCCAACCTGGCCCTGACCGGCCTGGCCAACGTCAGCTTCAAAATCGCCTCGGCCGAGGCCCTCCCCTTCCCCGACCGGGAATTCGACGTGGTCATCTCCAACGGCGTCTTCAACCTGACCGTCGACAAGGAGCAGGCCCTGCGGGAAACCCGCCGGGTGCTCAAACCCGGGGGTCGCCTGATGCTGGCCGACATGGTCCTGGTCCAGGAACTGCCGGCCGATAAGGCCCACAAGGTGGAAAACTGGTTTCAGTGAATTGGCGGGGTCCTGCCGGGAAAGGATTTCCTGGCCCTGCTGCTGAAGATCGGCTTTCACCGCGCCGGCCTGGACCGGTACACCGGCTTCAAAAGTTCCCCCTACACCGAAGGGGCGCTGTTCTATGGCGAGAAGCTGGTCGACCAGAAGGCGGAATCGGTCATCGAATCATTGGCTGGCCCGGGTGGAGGAGCCCCGGCGGACGGAGTGTCCTCCCGCCAGCCCCGGCTGAAAACGGCGGTAGACCAGCCGCCGGGCGGCGGCTCAAAAATCTGGCCTTTCCAAAACCAGGGCAAGTTCACCAACCGAGGTGACTTGCCCTTTCAATTATTTTTACCTTTACAGGGAATCTGAATCTGGCTAAAGTCTTATTTCGTTATCAATAATCAAGGTTAACAGACTTTTACTTGTCATCAGGCCCATGATCTGAAAGTATTAAGCATTACTTACGCATTCGACAAAATCAAGGTCCATTCGTCCAAAGAATACTGACCTATTCAACCATTCAGGAAAGTGGCGGGCCGCAGGCGGAGCCGAATGAGCTACACCAAATTTAGTGGAATTTTGCTGGTCGTCCTCCTCGTGGCCGCAGGGTGCGTCAAGGTGGGGCCGGACTTTGTGAAACCTGAGGCCAAGACGATGCCCCAGTGGCTGGAGGCTGAGGGCTATCGGCAGGTAACCACGAAGGCCGACGATTACCGGGACTGGTGGCGGTCCTTCAACGACCCCGTCCTGGATAAGCTCATCCAGACTGCCTACCGGCAAAACCTGAGCTTGCGCATTGCCGGGGTGCGGGTCCTGGCGGCCCGGGCCCAACTGGGCGTCGCCGTGGGCTCGCTCTATCCCCAAAGCCAAAAAGGCGTCGGCTCGCTGCAAAAACAGCGCCTCAGTGAAACGAGTCCTTTAGCCGGTCCGGGTTCACCCGGTCAACTTCTCGACCTCCCAGTTCGGGCTGAGCGCCAGTTGGGAACTCGACTTCTGGGGCAAGTTTCGCCGGTCCGTCGAGTCCGCCGATGCCAGCCTGATGGCCGCGGTGGCCGATTACGACAACGCCCTGGTCAGCCTCACCGGTGACGTGGCCAATTCCTACATCTCGATCCGGACCCTGGAAAAACGGCTGGCGATTGCGCGCCAGAATGTGGTGGTCCAGAAGAAGAGCTTGCAGATCGCCACGGCGCGCTGGCAGGGCGGCACCACCTCCAAGCGGGACGTGGAGCAGGCCCAGACGGTGCTGGACGGCACCGAGGCCAGCATCCCCACCCTGGAAGGCCAATGCGCGGCAGACGCAAAACGCCCTCAGCGTCCTCCTGGGCATGCCGCCCAGTGACTTGAAGGATGTCCTGGGGTCGAAATCGGAGATCCCGGCGCCGCCGCTCCAGGTGGCGGTCGGCATTCCGGCGGACTTGCTGCGGCGGCGGCCGGATATCCAGAGCGCCGAGTATAGGGCCGCGGCCCAATGCGCCCAAATCGGCGTGGCCAAAGCCAACCTCTACCCGGCTTTCACCTTGAGCGGCACCTTTGGACTCCAGGCCGCTGATGTGCCGCCCTTTGTCCTGAGCAATATGTTCGACTGGCGGAGCCGCACCGGCACCATGGGGCCGTCCTTCCAGTGGAATCTCTTCAATTACGGCCAGATCACCAACCAGGTGCGGTTCCAGGACGCCCGCTTCCAGGAATTGCTCATCGCTTATCAGCAAACGGTGCTCCAGGCCCAGCAAGAGGTGGAGAACGCCCTGATCGGCTTCCTGAAGGGGCAGCAGCGGGCCCAGAAGCTGGTGGGGGCCACCGGCGCCGCCCAGAGGTCCGTCGATCTGGCCATGCTGCAATATCGCCAGGGGATCACGGATTT
Organism: uncultured delta proteobacterium; assembly: GCA_963797235.1. Classification (GTDB taxonomy): domain Bacteria; phylum Desulfobacterota; class Desulfobaccia; order Desulfobaccales; family 0-14-0-80-60-11; genus JAPLJC01. Next base: position 28,338 of record CAWCOX010000013.1, on the reverse strand, counting down.
CACCACGGTGCTCACGGCCGAGCAAAATCTCCTGACCTACCAGGACAGCCTCGCCAGCACCCTGGGAGATATCTCCAGCAACCTGGTGGGGATGTACCGGGCCATGGGCGGCGGCTGGCAGCTGCGCCAGGGCCAGGATTTCGTGCCCGACGCCGTGAAAGAGGCCATGGCCAAACGCAGCAATTGGGGCAAGCTGCTCACCCCGGTGGCCCTGCCGCCGCCCGTCGGAACAACCCAAATCCGATATCCGGCTGCCGCAATGGTAACGAGGACCTTATGTAGGGCGGGTATGAAGCGCATGCAGCATCACCGCCTTTAGCAGGAGAGCAGAGTTACGAATCGCTCGGGTATTTCTTGGATGCATATTAGGAGTGACGATGGCGAACCGCATGGCTCATTTGACATTTCTGAGATAAACAGATGTCATTTGTGTTCTAACTGATGGGACAAACGTAGCAAAGAGACTGTACGTGCGGACGGGGCCATCCAATTCAATGCTATGCATGGCATCGTAAGCCAGTGTGGTTGTCAGCTGCCAATTGATCGGGTATTCTGATCCAGCCTTGACTCAGCAGGAGTAACGGAATGTCAGTTTGGTTATTTGTCCGGAGCAGCCATGGTTGTGTTGCAAGCAATTCCGTGTGGTGGCTCCAGGATTTAGGCAGGTACCGACGCAAGTGCAAGAGGTTCCTTAACCAAACTGCCGAAGGCGGGATGCGTTTCACTTTCCCGCCCTACGCATGGACGAGGGGAGCGGTTATCACAGCCACCCAGTTAAGGAGATGATGCACCGAACTAAAGGAACTCAAACCATGGTTGAGGGAAAAACAAACCCAATCCGCCGCCGCGCCCCGGAAGCGCTCCTGGCGGTGGCGTTATTAGTCCTGGCGCTGGCCTGCGGTGACCACAATACCTATGCGCCGCCGCCGCCCCCCAAAGTGACGGTAAGTCAGCCCCTGAAAAAGCAAGTGACCGATTACCTGGAATTTACCGGCAACGCCGCGGCCTTTAACACCGTGCCGCTCAAGGCCCGGGTGGAAGGCTTCCTGGAAAAGGTCCTGTTCCAGGACGGCGACTCGGTGAAAAAGGGCCAACCGTTGTTCCTCATCCAACAGGAGCAATACCAGGCCCAACTCCAGAAGGCCGAAGCCTCGGTGCTGGCCGAAAAGGCCCAACTGGAGCATGCCCAAACCGAGTTTGTCCGCTACGCCGGGCTGGTGAAGCAGGATGCCGCGGCCCAAACCGACGTGGACCGCTGGCACTACGAGCGGGACTCGCGCCGGGCCGGCGTCAAGGCCGCTGAGGCCCAGGTTATCCTGGCCAAGCTTAACTTGAGCTATACCCGGATCACCGCGCCCTTTAACGGCCGCATGGGCCGCCATCTCAAGGACCCCGGCACCCTGGTGGGCGGCGGCGAAGCCACGCTGCTAGCCGAGATCAACCAGATCGACCCCATCTACGTCTATTTCAATATTAGTGAGTCAGACTTGCTCAAGGTCAGGGGGAAGAAGCCCAAAGCCGCGGAAGAGACCCAGAATAGCAAGCGTCCGGTGTACGTCGGCCTGGCGGACGAACCCGAATATCCGCATCGGGGTTACCTCGATTTTGCCGGCATCTCGCTCAATCCCACCACCGGCACCCTGCAGCTCCGGGCCATCATCCCCAACCCGGAGACCGTCATCCTGCCGGGCATGTTCGCCCGGGTGAAAGCGCCGCTGGACGAGAAACGGGAGGCCCTGCTGGTACCGGATGTGGCCATCGCCTATGATCAGATGGGCCCCTTTGTCCGCCTGGTGAACGACAAGAACCTCGTGGAGCGCCGTCCGGTGAAACTCGGCGTGCAGGAGGAACAATACCGCGTCGTCACGGAAGGCCTGAAAGGCGGGGAGTGGGTGGTGGTCAGCGGTCTGTTGCGGGCCATCCCCGGCCGGCAGGTGACCCCGGAAAAGAGCACCGGTGAACCTGCTGAAGGCCCCAAAACTCCCGGACCCGCAAATCCCAAAGCTCCTGAGAACCAGCCGAAGCCCAAAAAGGCCGCTCCATGATCTCCAAGTTTTTCATCGAACGGCCCATCTTCGCCAACGTCATCGCCATCGTCATCATCATTCTCGGGGTGGTTTGCCTGTATAGGCTGCCGGTGTCCCAGTATCCCGAGATCGTCCCGCCCACCATTCAGGTGACCACCACCTACCCCGGAGCCAGCGCCGAGGTCATCGCCACCACCGTGGGCATCCCCATCGAACAGGCGGTCAACGGGGTCAAAAATTCCATGTACATGACTTCCACCAGCGGCAGTGACGGGAGTTACCCCTGACCGTGACTTTCGCGGTGGGCACCGATCTCGACACCTCCCTGGCCCTGGTGCAGAACTTTGTCAACGGCGCCCTGGCCCAACTGCCCGAAACCGTTGCAGGCCCAGGGCGTCTCGGTTAAGCAGGTCTCCACCAATATCCTGCAGGTGGTCAGCCTCTATTCGGACGACGACCGCTACGACGAAACCTACCTGTCCAATTACGCCATGATCAACCTGCAATATCCCCTGGCCCGCCTCCCCGGGGTCGGCCAGGTCAAGGTCATCGGCGCCGGTTCTTACAGCATGCGGGTCTGGCTGGACCCCAACAAGCTCCAATACTACCAGCTGACCACCATGGACGTGGTCAATGCCATCCAGCAGCAAAACGTCCAGGTGGTGGCCGGGCAAGCTCGGGGGGCCGCCGGTGCCCGCCGGGCAGGACTTTCAGTTCACCATCAACGCCCTGGGCAGGCTCTCGGACGTCAAGCAGTTCGAGGAGATCATTATCAAGACGGTGCAGCGGCCAGGCTGAGGCCGCCCAGATCGTCCGGGTGAAGGACCTGGCCCGGGTGGAGCTGAGCCAGCAGGTTTACAGCAATTTTGCCGGGCTCAGCGGCCACAAGGCCACCCATATCCTGATTTACTCTTCGCCGGGGGCCAACGCCATCGACGTCGGCCAGAGCGTGCGGAAAGCCATGGCCGAGATGAGCAAGGATTTTCCGGAAGGGCCTGAAATTCGGCATTTATTACGACACCACCGAGTTTATCAGCGAGGCCATCAACGCGGTGTACCACACCCTCTATGAAGCCGGCATCCTGGTGCTCATCGTCATCATGGTGTTCCTCCAGAACTGGCGCGCCACCCTGGTCCCGGCCACCACCGTGCCGGTGACCATCATCGGGGCCTTTGCCGCCATGGCCCTGCTCGGCTTCACGGTCAATCTGATGACCCTGTTCGCCCTGATTCTGGCCATCGGCATCGTGGTGGACGACGCCATCGTCATTGTGGAAAACTCGTCCCACTATATCGAAAAGGGGCTCTCCCCCCACGATGCCGCCATCAAGGCCATGGGCGAAATGACCGGGCCGGTGATCGGCATCACCCTGGTGCTCACCTCGGTGTTTCTGCCCGCCGCCTTCATGCCGGGCATCAACGGCCAGCTCTTCCGCCAGTTCGCCCTGGTGATCGCCTCCACCGCCGTGATCAGCGCCCTGAACGCCTTGACCCTGAAGCCGGCCCAGTGCGCCCTCTACCTGCGCCCCAAGGACCCGAACAAGCAGCCCAACGCCTTCTACCGCGGCTTCAACCGCGGCTATGGGGTGGTGGAGAAGCGTCTATGTCGACCTGGTGCGCTGGATGGTGGACCGCCCCGGGCTCATGGCCGTGGTGTTTTTGCTGATCATCGGCCTGGGCGGCCTGCTCTTCGCCCTGCATCCCACCGGCTTTCTGCCCGAGGAAGACCAGGGGTATGCCATTGTCGTGGGCATTCTGCCCGAAGGGGCCTCCGCAGCCCCGGGTCAGGGAGGCTTCGACCAGAAGGTCGACGCCATTGTTGCGCCAGACCCCGGGGATCGCCTCCTGGGTGACCCTGGGCGGCCTGTCCATGCTGGACAACGCCAACGTCTCCAACATCTTCAGCACCTTTGCCATCTACGAGCCGTTTGACAAGCGCGGGAAGGCCTTGAACCAGGAGCATATTGTCGGCCGACCTGACCCGGAAGCTGGCCGGCCTGCAAGAAGCGGAGTTCGCGGTGCTGGTGCCGCCGCCCATCAGCGGTCTGGGGCAGTCCGGCGGCTTTCAGATGATGGTGGAGGACCGGCGCAGCCTGGGACTGGGCGAACTGGAAGCCAGCTCGATGGAACTCATCCGGGCGGCCCACGCCCAATCCAGCTTGGTGGGCGTCACCACCACCTTCAGCGCCCGCAGCCCCCAGCTTTACCTGGATATCGACCGGACCAAGGCGGAGTCGCTGGCGATTCCGCTGAACAACGTCTTCAATACCCTCCAGGCCTACCTGGGCTCGTCCTACGTCAACCTGTTCAACAAGTTCAACCAGTCTTACCAGGTCTACGTCCAGGCCGCCGGCCCGTACCGCCTGAGCCCCGAGGACATCAAGGCCCTTTACGTCCGCAATAACCATGGCGAAATGGTGCCCCTGGGCACCCTCATGGACGTCAAGCGGATGCTGGGCTCCGAACTGGTCACCCGCTACAACCTCTATCCCGCGGTGCCGGTGTTCGGCGCGGCCGCCCCGGGCTTCAGCTCCGGCCAGGCCCTGAACCTCATGGAACAGGTGGCCAAAAACAACCTGCCCGAGGGCATCTCCTATGACTGGACGGCCACGGCCTACCAGGAAAAGCCGGTGGGCAACCAGGCCTATTTCATCTATGCCCTGGCCATTATCCTGGTCTTCCTGGTCCTGGCCGCCCAATACGAAAGCTGGACCAACCCCGCCGCGGTCATCCTCGTGGTGCCCATCGCCCTGGTGGGGGTCATCCTGGCCCTCATCTACCGGGGCTTCGACAACAACCTCTACACCCAGGTGGGCCTGGTGCTGATGATCGCCCTGGCCAGCAAGAACGCCATCCTGGTGGTGGAGTTCGCCCGGGAGCTGCACGCCGAAGGCATGTCCATCGCCGATGCCGCGGTGGAGGCCACCCGCCGCCGTTTCCGCCCCATTGTCATGACCTCCTTCGCCTTCATCTTAGGCGTGGTGCCGCTGGTGAAGGCCAGCGGCGCCGGGGCCGCCAGCCAGCAGGCCATCGGCACCGTGGTCTTCGGCGGCATGCTCTCCTCCACCCTGCTGGCCATCCCCTTTGTGCCGGTGTTCTACGTCATCACCCAGCGCCTGAGCGAGCGGCGCCAGCAGCCCGCCGCCGCAGGAAAACCGGCCGCAGGTGAGGCCGCCGCCAAAGTGGAGAAATAAATCCCGGAGTTCCTTTCAATGCCTGGAGTCAGGTTCTGCTCACGGAAGCTAAGAGATTCAAAACCATTGTTGCCCTGTTTTGGATTAGGATGGTCAAGGCGCCACCTAATCTCGGATAATCTTCCTTAATTTGCCGAAACCCTCTTAACACTTTCCCTCCGACCGCCTTCTAAATAAACAAATCCAGTTTGCAAAATTTTTCAGGAGGGTAAGCGAATGAGCCTGAAGAGATGTTTGAGCGTTATCCTGATGTTGGGCCTTATCCTGGTTTTAAGCCCCCTGGGCGCCCAGGCCGACCCATATCAACCTTATGACCACCAGTATTATCACCACCCCCATGGCAATGCCTATGGGTGGGATGGCCCCAGGCATCATGACTTCGACCGTCACCGGGAATTTTGCGGTCCACGCCAGCCCCGTTCCTATGTACAGCAGGTTTACGCGCCTCCGGTGGCCTATATGGCGCCCGTTGCTCCCATCATTGGGTATCAGGCTTGCCCGCAACCCCAACCCTATTACTCCCAGCCCGGACCTCAAGGCCTGCATGGCTCGGTCAACTTTGGCTTTTGAGTGAGGGAAATCCCCCTCATCAGTAGAATTTGAGGCAGGAGGCGAAGGCATGACTTTCGCCTCCCCCTCCAGGTTTTGGCAATGGTCATAATAATTTTTGGCCCGGTTATTTTGCCCTAAAAAAAGGCCGGCCCCGGTTGGAACCCGCCCTGATTGCTCAGCTCTGCCCCTGAGTTCTGACGTTTTGGACTTGTTTGCCTGGCTACCCTTCGGGCAGCAGCAGGCGCTGCAGTTCCTCCGTCTCATAGACCACCTCTTTGCCGACCAACCGCACCTGTCCGTGCACTAGATAGTTGAGGACCCGGGGTTGCCATTCGTGTTCAGCCCGATTCACCTTCGCCGCCAGGGTCTCCGGGGTATCGCCCGGCTCGATGGGAATAGGGAGAGCGAAAAGGACCGGCCCGCGGTCATATTTCTCATCCACAAAATGCATGGTGACCGCGCTGTGGGTAATTTCCCCGCGCTGATAAGCTGCCATAACCGCTGAGTGCACCCGGTGTCCGTAAAGTTTCGGCCCGCCAAAGCGGGGCAAAGGACCGGGGTGGATATTAATTGTCCGCGCCGGGTCCAGGCCGGCTACCAGTTTCAGCCAGCCGGAGAGCATGACATAATCAGCGTTGAAATACTTGACCAGGTTTTGGTAGCCCCGGGCCAGGTAGGGACCGACCCAGTATGCCGCGGGGATTCCGAGAGCCCTGGCCTTACGCCAAACCCCGCCGTCAAAATGGTTAGTGATAACCGCACCTATCCAGGCGTCCAAAATTGGCGGGCTGGTCCGCGCCGCTCTGACCATCGTCTCAAATCCCGATCCGCCCCCGGTTTGGGTCCCGGAGGCAAAAACCAGAATATTTGGCTTGGTTTTGTTCATAACACCATCCCTGTTTTGGCTAAACTTTTGAGCCCCCAATCTCAGAATTTGGCTAAGGTTAATCTCTGGGGCTACTTTGCCTCTTGTCCCTTTGAGTCGCAATCGCCTGAGCCACCAACCGGGCCAGGGTGATGACCAGGTAGAGCTGCCCCGTCAGGGCCTCGAACATGGCCAGGGTGCGGGCCAGGGGGCGAATCGGCGTGACGTCGCCGAACCCGGTGGTGGTGAGGGTAGTGTAACTGAAGTACGTCAAAACCCGCCCCAGTGCTGCCGGATTGCCGATTTCCAGGCCCTCCGGCAGATGGAAGGAATTGGGAATGGTCAGGGCCACCAAATGATAAAGCATACTCCACACTCCCCCCAAGAGCAGGTAGATCACGATGGCCCCGCGAATCCGGTGGGGGGTCACCGCTCCCCCCTGGAAAACCTGAACCGACAACACCGCCAGCAGAAAGCCCAAAAAAATTAGCCTGAGGACAATATTGAGAATCGTCAGGCCCTGCACCGGGTAAATTTCCTGCTGCCAGGTGATTGCCACAGTGACGACGGCCAATCCGATCACCAGAAAACGCACCCAGCGCTGCTTGAAGGTCGTCAGGACCCCGGCCACAATGATGAGGGAGAACATCAGGTCGGCCACCAGGTCGCCGAACCTTAACTCGGTCAGGCCGCACACCACGAACAGGTAGGCCAGGAGAAAAATCAGCAGGCTCGTCATGCCGCTCTCGCTGGACCAGAAATGGACTGGATGGAGTCTGGACAGTTTCATCTGCCTGCCTTTTTCGGATGATAGTTATCAGGTTTTAAATTCCGGCGCAATCGCTCTCGCCCGGAAATCTCCGAGTCGAGGCTCGGAGCTTTACCAACGCCAGACAAATTTTTTTGGCGTCCGCCGAGCCACCTGATGTTAGACTTACTTTCGGTGATAAAGTCAATTAATTAAGAGCTCATGATGACACAGGATGATCCTTTTAATTTCGATAACGTCGTGGAGCAGCGATAAGAAATATCGGGTGTGCGTCTCTATCAAGGGGAAGCGAGTCACCCGAGTTGTGGATAACCTCACCATCGATAGGGAGACGGAAGTGGCCATTAAGGGGGACATGGTGCGGGGAGAGTATGAGATCAATCACAACGTGAAGCAGGCCCCCACTCTTGGCGAATTATGGGCTAAATAACACTGTCCCTATGGTGGTGGCGCACAGGTGGCCTGACCGCGGGTGGATTTAGCCCCGCATGAGCTTATCGAATTGACGTCCTGCTCGTTTCTATTGAAGTTGCTTGAGCCAGCGTTCAAAGCGGGTTGACCCGAGGCGCGCGTTATCGCCGGGGGTGAGGCTTTGATCGTTCACCGGAAGGCCGTAGTAGAGCGCCTGGGGATCGGTGATTACCGTCCGTGCGTCCCCGGTTGCTTTCAGGAATTGCCGCACGAGGTCGTCTTGCCGAATCGGTTCGGGACCGGCCAGCTCGAACGTGCCGTTCAACGGCTCAGCGAGGGCCACGTCGGCCAGTGCGGCGGCGACGTCATCCGCCGCAATGGGCTGCATCAGTACCGGTGGAAGCCGAACCGTCTGCCCTTCAGTCGCGAATTGGGCGATGCCGCCCACGAACTCGTAGAACTGCGTAGCACGCACGATCGTGTAAGGAATCGGGGAGGCCTTGATTAGTTTTTCCTGGGCCATCTTGGCGCGGAAGTAACCACTCGCGAGCAGGCGGTCGGTGCCGACGACCGACAACGCCACATGATGGCCGACGCCCGCGGCGGCTTCCGCGGCGAGGAGGTTCCGACCTGAGGTCTCGAAAAACGCCAGGACGGCGTTGTCCTCCCAATCTGGCGCATTTGCGACATCGACAACCACCTGAGCGCCGGCAAGCGCTGGCGCCAGCCCCTCGCGAGTGACGGTGTTGACACCCGATGATGGTGACGCCGCCAGCGCCTCATGGCCACTTTCGCGGAGCTTGTTCACGAGTTTCTTCCCAATCAACCCGCTGCCGCCTATAACCACGATCTTCATATGTGACCTCCTTACATAGGTAAACTTGTGAAGTTGACTCTTGAGAACTTGCAGTCCCGCCCGGTCACTTCGCTGGCACCAGCACCGGAGCGCCCTTGTTCTTAACTAAGAAGACGAGGAATTTTGCCGGCTTCGTACTGCTGGCGTTCCGACCGACGACATGTACATCGTTGGGGCCTTCATAAAAGGTCTGTCCTGGTGTCAGCGTGACTTCTTTTCCGCCCTTCAGTTGCATCACCAGGCAAGGTGTTTTGGCGCCCCAAGGAGGCACAGCCCTGGCTGAGGATCACCAGTACAAAAATACCAGCCAGAACGAAATCACGAGCCTGGCGCAGTAAATCGTTCCCAAGAACGGAAAACAATTGTCATCTCCTCTTTCAGCCGTAACCGGCATTCCTGAGAACGCTATCCAGGCTTCCCCTGGACGCCTGCCTAGGTGTGGTCAAGACTTGAAGGCGATTTGAATTATGGTAATGGCGACCCCCCGCAGTTCCGGAGAGCAGGTTTCATGTCTCACCCGGCTTCCTATGAAGCAGGTGGTGTTTCGGTTATTGGCAGTATCCAAGTAGGTTGCATATTATTTTGGCAAACTTGTTTAGCTTTTAGGTTCCCTTACTGTCCAGGCGATGATCGTCCCCACCAGTACGGCCCAGAAGTAAAGCCCGATCAAGACTTCTGAAACTAAGAGAAATCTAACCAATAGGGTGTGTCTCGCCGGAGTGATGTCTCCCAGTCCCAGGGCTGTCATGGTGGTGAAACTGAAATAAGCCAGATCAACGAGGTCGGGGTCAATATTAAAAGAAGAGCGGCAAAGCGTAATATATAAGACCCCGTAGGCCATGCAGATGGAGATGTAATTAAAGAAGACAAAAACCAGAGCCCGTAGCGGGTGCATGGGTAGAATCCCACCGAAGGCGATGGAAGTGGGCAACAAGACCGATTCGGCAATCAGATAAAGGGCGATGAAGGTTAGAGATATCTTGGACCAGGCATATGATGGCAAATAAAAGGCTGCCATGTAGAGGCCGACTAGAAAGACAAACCTCAGGAAAATGAAGTATCCTTCGCGACCCCTGGTCAAGCCCCCCCAACCACCAAACCAGCGCACCGGGGCATATGAGCGCTCATAATCTTTCAAGCGCGACTCAATCTTTCGCCAAAATTCCTGGTGCTTCATCTCTGGCACCATCCTTTCCAATGGTGGCGTGGCGCGGGCTATCCCGTCGGATAGAGGCGAGATAGTGATTAGCTTTCCAATCTTTAATGAATCATTATTTCCAACTAACCAGGCGGCCAGCCATGGCTGAAGACTATGGGCTGGCCGCTGCCCCGGTCCTTATAATAAATCTGAATGCTGCCGGAGTTCTCCCTGCCTACGGTAATATAATTCATGGTAAGACTCCTTCTGATTAGGGGTTTGAGGTTAGCCCACAAACACTTCTTGAGGTTGGGTGATCTGAAAGCCTGGGTTCTCAAAGTCTGTTGGCCCGGTTTTTATTAGATGATGGAAAGCGAAGGATAGGGGGCCTATGAGGGAAAAGGCACTGGAGAATGCTTATAAGGTAGGGGCTAAGATCACCCTGTCAAGAGAACCCGCCCCTGGGTGGCGTTGTCGGTCGTCGGCACCGACCGCCTGCTCGCGAATGGTTACTTCCGCGCCAAGATGGCCCAGGAAAAACTAATCAAGGCTTTCCCGATTCCTTACACGATCGTGCGTGCCACGCAGTTCTACGAGTTCGTGAGGCGGCATCGCCCCATTGGGACTGAAGGGCAGACGGTTCGGCTTCCACCGGTACTGATGCAGCCCATTGCGGCGGATGACGTCGCCGCCGTCATGGCCGATGTGGGAGAAATTCGATCTGAAAAAGGCGATTCACGTCGGCGTTTTTCCTGCTATGAGATCCAGTCACTCGTAGCAGATATCTGCTAAAAGGGATAGGCGCCTTGCAAAGATTTTCCTGTAACCACAATAGCTTGTAAAAGAGCGACCCGGCCCCATTTTCACGCCTGCGAGGCGTCCCCAGAAGGAGATGGAGATCTGTGCGTAGCTGCCTCCTATTCTTGTGCTTCAAAGGGAAAAAGGTGCTGAGAAACATTGCGCACAGAGAAAAAGGCCTTAATTTTTTACCAAGGCTTTCACCACTCCTAACCTGACCTAACCTTATCTCTGGTTAGCCTCCAGTTAGCCTCATTCTACGAGCCTATCAGCCAATAGAAAAAGATATGGGACAGTAATGGGACTAACCATATGGTTATTGTGGGCGGTGGCTTCGCTGGGCTGGGTGCGCAAATCGTTTCCTATCGCCCCCTGGGCCGCTTTGCAGGGGGCAGTGCTTTATAGCTTCGATCGTCCGGGGAAGGTTGGAGCTGCAGAGATAAAAGCTCAGAAGTGCGGAATCATTGAAGTTCGGGAAGGGGAAAATGGCACGTCACCTCGATATCGATCAATTGACGATCAACACCATCCGCACCCTGGCCTTAGGAAAAACTATATTGTAAAGGAGGACAGCCATGCAATTAGGAATGATTGGCGCGGGCCGCATGGGTGGCCACATGGCAATCCGTTTGATGAAGGCCGGTCACGAATGCGTGGTTTATGCCCGTCATGAACAGTCCATCAAGGAGGCAGTGGACCAGGGCGCCAAAGGCACCACCGACCTGAAGGAGTTCGTCGGGATGCTGGTTAAGCCGCGGGCGGTGTGGCTCATGGTGCCGGCCGCCTCCGTGGACAAGGTGCTGGATAATCTGGCGTCGTTGCTGGAACCGGGCGACATCGTGGTGGACGGCGGCAACTCTTACTACCACGACGACATTCGTCGCGCCGCCGCTTTGCAGGAAAAGCGTATCCAATACGTGGACGTCGGGGTCAGCGGCGGGGTTTGGGGGCTGGAACGGGGCTACTGTATGATGATTGGCGGCGAGGCGGAGGCGGTCCAGCGCCTGGACCCCATCTTTAGGGCGCTGGCGCCCGGGGTGGACGCGGCCTCGCGCACCCCTGGCCGCACCGGAGAGCCGACGCCCGCGGAAAACGGCTATTTGCACTGCGGCCCCCATGGCGGCGGGCATTTTGTCAAAATGGTCCACAACGGCATCGAATACGGCCTCATGGCAGCTTTCGCCGAAGGGCTGAATATTATCAAGAATGCCGACGCGGGCAAGCGCCGGCAGGAGGTGGACGCGGAGACCACGCCGCTGCGTCACCCCGAATTGTACCAGTACGAATTCAATCTGGCGGACGTGGCCGAAGTGTGGCGGCGCGGCAGCGTTATTGGCGCCTGGCTGCTGGACCTGACGGCCAGTGCGCTGCAAGCCAACCCCGACCTGTCCAAATTCGCCGGCCGGGTGTCCGATTCGGGAGAAGGGCGCTGGACCTTGCAGGCCGCCATTGACGAAGGTGTTCCCGCCCCCGTGATCAGCTCGGCCCTGTTCAGCCGCTTCAGTTCACGGGGCATGGACGATTTTGCCGACAAACTCTTATCCGCCATGCGCTTTGAGTTCGGCGGCCACCTGGAAAAGACCCCGGGCGAGGCAGGAGGTGGCTGATGGGAACTCCACCCGCGGATGCCCTGGTCTTTTTCGGCGCCACCGGCGACCTGGCCTACAAGCAGATATTCCCGTCCCTCCAGGGTCTGATCCGGGATGAGGGCCTGAATGTGCCCATCATCGGGGTGTCCCGGACCGGCTCCCTCGACAGGCTCAAGGAGCGCGCCAAAGACTAGCCTGGAGCAGCACGGCAAACTGGATCAGGAGGCCTTCCAGAAGCTGACCGGACTGTTGCGAGCCGTCCAGGGCAACTATAATGACCCGGCGACGTATGGCCAACTGCGCCAGGAATTGAGCCAGGCAGAGAGGCCGCTGCATTACCTGGCCATCCATCCGAGTATGTTTGCCCCGGTGGCCGAGGGGCTGGCCAAATCGGGCTGCGCCGCCAACTCCCGGGTGGTCCTCGAAAAACCTTTCGGCCGCGACCTCGCCTCGGCGCAGGAGTTGAACAAAATCCTGCACCAGTACTTTCCGGAAGAGGCCATCTACCGTATCGACCACTATCTGGGCAAAGAGGCGGTGCAGAATATCCTTTACACTCGCTTTGCCAATCCCACCTTTGAGCCGATCTGGAACCGCCACTACGTGCACACCATCCAGATCACCATGGCGGAGAACTACGGAGTAGAGGACCGCGGCAAGTTCTATGAGGAGGCCGGCGCCATCCGGGATGTCCTGCAAAACCACATGCTGCAGGTGCTGGCCAGCCTGACCATGGACCCGCATACCGGCAGGGAACATGAATCGGTCCGGGATGAAAAGGCCCGGTTGTTCAAAGCCATTTCCCCCCTGAAGCCTGAGGACGTGGTGCGCGGCCAGTATAACGGTTACCGTTCCGTGCCTGGAGTCAGCTCCGCTTCCGCGGTCGAGACCTTTGTGGCCGTGAAGCTGTCCATCGACAACTGGCGCTGGGCCGGCGTACCCATCTACATCCGCGCCGGCAAAAAGTTGGCTGTCACCTCTACGGAGGTGGTGGTGGAGTTCAAGCGTCCGCCCCGGGAGACCTTTGGGGAAATCGTGCCGATCCATTCCAGCCACATGCGGATGCGCCTCAGTCCGGACATCAGCATTTCCATGGGACTGCGGGTGAAAAATCCGGGAGAACGAATGGCGGGCCAAGACAAGGAGCTGACCCTCATCCGTCAGGCCGCGGATGACATGCCGCCATATCAGCGTCTGCTGGGCGATGCCATGCGCGGCGCTGCCGAGCTCTTTACCCGGGAAGACAGCGTCGAGGCCCAATGGCAGGTGGTGGACGGGATTTTGGGAGGCGTAACGCCGTTCTATCCCTACGAGCCGGGAACCTGGGGACCGGATGAAGCCTACCAGCTCATCGGCAAACACGGGCCCTGGCTGAACCCGCGTTTGTCGGGAAGCTAGTCATGACCGAGACGCCTGACCTGGTGTTGCTATTCGACGTGGACAATACGCGGCTGAATAATGACCACGTGGAGCTGCCATCGAGATGAAAACCAGGAACTTAAAAGCAGCCTAATTGAAAGGAAAAACCATGACCGATACCCCGAGACCCACGGAAACCCAGGCCTGGCAGGCACTCAAGGCGCATTATGAGGAGATCAAGGGCGTGCATTTGCGGCAGCTTTTTGCCGACGACCCGGCCCGGGCCGAAAGTTTTGCGGCGGAAGGCGCCGGTCTCTTCCTCGATTACTCCAAAAATCGCCTCACGGCCAAGACCATGCAGTTGCTCTTGCAACTCGCCAGAGAATGCGGCGTGGAAGCTCGACGGGACGCCATGTTCCGGGGTGACAAGCTCAACCTTACTGAAAACCGGGCCGTGCTGCACGTGGCCTTGCGCGCCCCCAAGGGGGTGTCCATCCGGGTGGACGGCCATGATGTGGTACCGGATGTCCAGGCGGTGCTGGACAAGATGTCAGATTTTGCCAACCGGGTTCGTAGCGGTCAATGGCAAGACCACACCGGCAAGCGCATCAAGAACGTCATCAACATCGGCATCGGCGGCTCCTACCTGGGGCCGGAGATGGCCTATCTGGCGCTCCGGCCCTGCAGCGACCGCGCCCTGACCTGCCGCTTCGTGTCCAATGTGGACGGCGCCAATTTCACGGAAGCCACTCACGACCTGGACCCGGGCGAGACCCTGTTCGTGATCTCCTCCAAGACCTTCACCACCCTGGAAACCATGACCAACGCCCAGACCGCCCGACAATGGGTGATCGAGGCGCTGGGTAGCGAAAGCGCCGTGGCCAAGCACTTCGTGGCGGTGTCCACCAACGCCCGGGAGGTGCAGAAATTCGGCATCGATACCGCCAACATGTTTGGCTTCTGGGACTGGGTCGGCGGCCGCTACTCCATGGATGCGGCCATCGGCCTCTCCACCATGCTGGCGGTGGGGCCGGAGAACTTTCGGGAGCTGCTGGCCGGCTTCCATGCCATGGATGAGCACTTCCGCACGGCCCCCCTCGAGCAGAACCTCCCGGTGCTCATGGGCCTCTTGACCGTCTGGTATAACAATTTCTTCGGCGCCCAAACCATAGGCATCATGCCTTACACCGCCTATTTGGCCCGCTTTCCTGCCTACCTGCAGCAGTTGCAGATGGAAAGCAACGGCAAGCACGTGGACCTAGGGGCCAAATCCGTAACCTATGAGACCGGCCCCATCATCTGGGGCGAGCCCGGCACCGACGGTCAGCACTCCTTTTACCAGCTGATCCACCAGGGCACCAAGCTGATCCCCTGCGACCTCATCGGCTTTTGCCAACCGCTCAGTCCTCTAACCCGCCATCACGACTTGCTCATGGCCAACCTGTTTGCCCAGGCCGAGGCGCTGGCCTTTGGCAAGACCGCCGAAGAATTGACCGCCGAGGGCTCCCCTGCGTTTCAGACGCCGTTTCGGGTTTGCGAAGGCAACCGTCCCACCAATGTCATTCTCGGCGAGAGTCTGACGCCCAGAACCTTGGGCAGCCTGGTGGCCCTGTACGAACACAGTGTCTTCACCCAGGGGGCCATTTGGAACATTGACTCCTTTGACCAATGGGGCGTGGAGTTGGGCAAGGTGCTGGCCAAGCGGATCATCCCGGAGCTTGAGAGTGCGACCGAACCCGAACTCAAGCACGACGGCTCCACCAATGCCCTCATCCGACACTATCGCCGCCTGAGAACGGGAGCTAACAAGTGAATTCCTTAGGAGGGTTAAATGACTGAACCCATCTATGCTTCCGAGCCGCAAGGCCTTGCCTGCATGGACGACCTCGTCGAGCTGGCTCTAGACCTGCGGTGGTCATGGGATCACCGCGCCGACGAGATCTGGCGCCCGCTGGCTCCCGAATCGTGGGATCGTACCCGCAATCCCTGGGTAATTCTGCAAACTATTTCGCCGGGTAAGCTAAAAGATTTGGCCGCGGATGAAAAATTCAATACCCGCGTGAAAGCCTTGGCCGAGCAGATGCGTACTTCTCGCAGCGCGCCTGCGTGGTTCCAGGAAACGCAGGCCCAGTCCCCGGTGCACGCGGTGGCTTACTTCAGCCTGGAGTTCATGTTGGGTGAGGCCTTGCCCATTTATTCGGGAGGGCTGGGCAACGTGGCCGGTGACCAGCTCAAATCCGCCAGTGATCTCGGAGTTCCGGTGGTCGGCGTCGGCCTGTTGT
Organism: uncultured delta proteobacterium; assembly: GCA_963797235.1. Classification (GTDB taxonomy): domain Bacteria; phylum Desulfobacterota; class Desulfobaccia; order Desulfobaccales; family 0-14-0-80-60-11; genus JAPLJC01. The sequence continues at coordinate 12,498 of CAWCOX010000013.1, read as the reverse complement.
ATCAGGAGGGCTACTTTCGCCAGACCATCGCCGTGGACGGTTCTCAGTTGGCGCTTTATCCCATTAACGATCCGGGGCAGTTGCCGATCAGGCCGTTGCGCGCTGCCAATGGCGAATGGGTGCGTTTGGAGATGCATCTGCCGGCCTACAAAGTGTGGGTTCGCGCCTGGGAGGCGCAGGTTGGCCGGGTGAAATTATATCTCCTGGACCTGAATGACCCTGAAAATCCGCCCATCGTGCGCGGCATCACCAATGAACTTTATGGTGGTGGGGTGGAGTTGCGCATCGCTCAGGAGATCGTGCTGGGTATCGGCGGCTGGCGGCTCCTGCGAACCCTGGGACTGAATCCTGAAGTATGCCATCTTAATGAAGGCCACGCGGCTTTTGCGATCCTGGAGCGGACCGCGGATTTCATGAAATCGACCGGGCAACCTTTTGAGGTGGCGCTGCAAGTGACGCGCGCCGGCAACCTGTTCACCACGCATACCCCGGTGGAGGCCGGCTTTGATCGCTTCCCGCCGAACCTGGTATGGCAGTATCTGGGCCAATATGCCCAGAGTCGTTTAGGCCTGTCATGGCGCGATTTGCTGGCGTTCGGGCGGCGAAACGCCGACGACGATCAGGAGCCTTTCAACATGGCCTATCTGGCCCTGCGCGGCAGCGGTGCGGTTAATGGCGTCAGCCAGTTGCACGGGAAAGTCAGCCGGCGGATCTTCCAACCCCTGTTCCCCCGCTGGCCCCTGGATGAGGTGCCCATCAGCCACGTGACCAACGGGATTCATGTTCCCACCTGGGATTCCCAGGCTTCGGATGAGCTCTGGACCCGCCAGTGCAACTTTGAACGCTGGTGCGGGGAGACAGAGCCTGAAGAAGAAGCGATCAAGAAAGTCTCCGACCGGGAATTATGGGCCATGCGCCAGGCCTCCCGGCATGCCATGGTGGAGTATGCCCGCCAGCGTTACGCCCGGCAACTGGCGGAATCAGGCGCCTCTCAGGAGGAAATCGCCCAGGCCGACCAGATTCTCGATCCCGAGGCTTTGACCCTGGGTTTTGCCCGACGGTTTGCCACTTACAAGCGCCCCACCCTGCTGTTGCATGATCCTGAGCGTCTTACCCGGTTGTTGACGGATCCCCAGCGACCGGTCCAGATCCTGATCGCGGGCAAGGCCCACCCCGCCGATAGACCGGGCCAAGACATGATTCGTCAGTGGGTAACCTTCACCCGGCGCCCGGAAGTGCGGGGACGCGTGATCTTTTTAAGCGATTACGACATGCTCCTGACCGAACAGCTGGTAAACGGCGTGGACGTCTGGATCAACACCCCGCGGCGGCCCTGGGAGGCTTGCGGCACTAGCGGTATGAAGGTGCTGGCCAATGGCGGTCTTAATCTCTCGGAACTGGACGGTTGGTGGGCGGAAGCCTTCCAGCCCCAGGTGGGCTGGGCGCTGGGTGATGGCCAGGAGCACGGGGACGATCCCGGCTGGGATGCGGCCGAGGCCAACTCGTTGTACTCCATCCTGGAAGACGACGTGATCCCAACCTTTTACGACCGGAAGGGCGACGGCCTGCCTGATGGGTGGCTGGTCAAAGTGCGGCAGAGCATGACCACGCTCACGGCCCGGTTTTCATCCAATCGGGCCGTTCGCCAATATACCACGGAGTTTTATGTGCCGGCGGCGGCAGCCTATGAGGCCCGGCGAGCGAAGCAAAGCGCCCTCGGGGTCCGCATGGTGAACCAGCGGCAGGCGCTGGAGAAACAATGGCCCTCCCTGTCATTCGGTGATTTCCAGGTGGAAACTCGTGGGGAACAGCATCATTTCCGCGTCGAGGTGAATTTCGGCGAGGTCGATCCCGGGGCTGTGGTGGTGGAATTGTACGCTGAGGGTCCTGACCGGCAGCCCATGGAGCAAGGGGACCAGCTCCCGGACGGCCAAGGGGGTTATGTTTATACGGCCCAGGTATCGACCTCGCGGCCGGCTGGTGATTTCACCCCGCGCCTGATTCCCAAGGTTGATGGGATGCCAGTGCCCTTGGAACTGTCTCTGATCCTTTGGCAGCATTGATCTTTTCAGGGAGGAACTGATGAGTATTTCCCCTTATGCCGGCAAACCCGCCGAACAGTGGATGTTAACCAACATTCCCCGCCTGCTCACCGCCTACTATGTTAACCGTCCCGATCCAGCCATTCCAGAACAACGGGTGGTATTCGGCACCTCCGGGCACCGCGGCTCGTCGCTGGACAACGCTTTCAACGAGGGGCATATTCTGGCGATCAGTCAGGCTATCTGTCTTTACCGCCAGCAGCAGGGAATCGACGGGCCGCTGTTCCTGGGCCTCGATACCCATGCGCTTTCGGAACCGGCCTTTGCCAGTGCGCTGGAGGTCCTGGCGGCCAATGGCGTCAATGTCATGCTGGATGCGGCGGACGGATACACGCCAACCCCGGTGATCTCGCATGCGATTCTGACCTACAACCGCGGCCGCCGCCAGGGACTGGCGGACGGGATCGTCATCACCCCGTCCCACAACCCGCCGCGCTACGGCGGCTTTAAATACAATCCGCCCCATGGCGGACCCGCGGACACCTCGGTGACTCAATGGATTGAACAGCGAGCCAATGCCATCTTGGCCGATGAGCTGCGGGAGGTTATGCGAGTCCCTTTTGAACGGGCCCTAAAAGCAGACACCACCCACCAGCATAAGTACCTGGAGTCCTATGTGGACGATCTCCCTTCGGTGGTGAACATCAAGGCCATTCAAGAGAGCCAGGTCCGGCTGGGGGTGGACCCCCTGGGCGGCGCCAGTGTGGCTTACTATGATGCTATTGCCGCACGCCACCACCTTAACCTTGAGGTCGTTAATCACACCGTCGACTCTACGTTTCGGTTCATGACCATCGATTGGGACGGTCAAATCCGGATGGACCCGTCCTCGACTTACGCCATGGCGCGGCTGATCGACTTAAAGGATCGTTTCGATGTGGCCTTTGCCAGCGACACCGATGCCGACCGCCACGGGATTGTGAGCCACAGCCAGGGATTGCTCCCCCCGAACCATTACCTGGCGGTCGCGGTTCATTATCTGTTTACCAACCGGCCGGAGTGGGCCAAGGCGGCCGCGGTGGGCAAGACCCTGGTCAGCAGCAGCATGATTGATCGGGTTGCCGGGAGCGTGAAGCGACGGGTGGTGGAGGTTCCCGTAGGGTTCAAGTGGTTCGTGGAGGGACTCCTGGACGGGTCCCTGGGCTTCGGCGGCGAGGAAAGCGCGGGAGCCACTTTTTTGCGGCGAGACGGCACGGTCTGGACGACGGATAAAGACGGGCTGGTCCCAAACCTACTGGCTGCAGAGATCACCGCGCGCACCGGCAAGGATCCGGGAGAGCACTACCAGGAGCTGACCGCGGCATTCGGCACCGCGCACTATATGCGCCTTGACGCCCCGGCGAGCCCCGAGCAGAAGGCGAGGCTGGCAAAATTATCTCCTGAGGCCGTCAAGGAGTCGGACCTGGCCGGTGAGCCCATCATAGCCAAGCTGACCAACGCCCCGGGGAACAATGCCCCCATCGGCGGTCTCAAGGTGGTGGCCGCCAATGGCTGGTTCGCGGCGCGCCCATCCGGCACGGAGAATGTCTACAAGATTTACGCCGAGAGCTTCAAGGATGAGAGTCATTTGGACGCCATTGTGCACGAGGCCCAGCAGATCGTGAACAAGGCCCTGTCCGGGGCCACCAAGACTTGAGCCGGACGTTGGCCTGACCCAATAGCAGTTAAGGAAATTCCACCATGTCTTCCATATTGCTGTCACGCCTTCAATTTGCTGTGACCATCGAATTTCACATACTATTTCCAGCCTTCACCATTGGTCTGGCCAGCTGGTTGGCGGTGGTGAAGTGGCGTTGGCTGAGGACCGGCAATAAGGTCTACGAAGAAATTTACCGCATGTGGGTCAAAATCTTTGCGGTCACCTTCGGCATGGGTGTCGTCTCCGGGGTGGTGCTGTCTTACCAGTTCGGCACCAACTGGTCGGTTTTCTCAGACAAAGCGGGCAATATGATCGGCCCCATGCTCGCATTTGAAATATTGACCGCTTTCTTTCTGGAGGCCTCTTTCCTCGGCATCATGGTTTTCGGGTGGGATCGGGTCAGCCCCAAAATACACTTTGCTGCGACCCTCTTGGTGGCCTGCGGCACCCTGCTGTCCGCCTTTTGGATTCTCTCCGCCAACAGCTGGATGCAGACTCCTCAGGGGTACCGCATCGGTGCAGACGGTCTGCTCTATCCCACCGACTGGCTCAAGGTCATTTTTAATCCATCCTTTCCCTACCGTTTCGTCCACATGGTGGTTGCGGCCTACCTGACCACCGCCTTTGTGGTGGGCGGCATCAGCGCCTATTACCTCTGGTGGCGGCGACACGAAGCCCAGGCTCGGGTAATGTTCGGCATGGCCATGATCATGGCGGCCTCTGTAGGGCTGCTGCAGCCGTTTATCGGTGATCAGCACGGGCTGAATACTTTCAAGTATCAACCATCCAAGGTGGCTGCCATGGAAGGCGCCTGGGAGACTGAACGCCGCGCCCCCCTGAGGCTATTTGCCTGGCCGGACCAAGCCGAAGCCCGCAACCAATATGTGGTTAAGATCCCGCTGCTGTCCAGTCTGATCCTGACCCATAGCCTTAACGGCGAGGTCAAGGGCCTGAAAGCCTGGCCCAAGGATGATTGGCCGCCGGTGGCCCCGGTGTTCTATGCCTTTCGGGTGATGGTGGGCATCGGCATATTGATGGCTTTAACCGGTCTCACCGCGCTAGTTCTCTATTTCCGCAAAAGGCTGTTCGACACGCGCTGGTTTCAAATGTGGTGTATGGCGTTGACCCCGGCCGGATTCATCGCCGTTATGGCGGGGTGGATTGTCACCGAGGTCGGCCGGCAGCCCTATGTCGTCTTCGGTTTGATCAAGACAGCCGATGCCGTCTCGCCGGTGGCGGGTTCGAATGTGCTGCTGTCGCTGCTGGCCTTCGTCGTCTGCTATGCTTTCATTTTCGGCGCCGGCATCTATTACATCCTACGGCTGATCGCCAAAGGGCCCGGCGCTCCGGAGGAGGAAGTTTACGGCACCCATGGGATCAGGAACCCTCCTTTGGTTACCGATCTGGCCTCCGAAGAGGATGCGGGAGGCAAGCATGTTTAGTTTCGCAAGTTTTCTGGATTTGCCCCTCATCTGGTTTGCTCTCATTACTGCAACCATATTCTTGTATGTCATCCTGGATGGCTTTGACCTCGGCGTAGGGATTCTCTTTCCTTTTGCCCCTTCAGACAAATGTCGTGACCAGATGATGAATTCCATCGCTCCTTTCTGGGACGGCAACGAAACCTGGCTGGTATTTGGCGGCGGCGGTTTGTTTGCTGCCTTTCCCCTGGCATATGGGGTGTTAATGTCGGCCTTCTATATCCCGGTCATTGTGATGCTGTTGGGGCTGGTGTTTCGCGGGGTGGCATTCGAATTTCGCTTTAAGGCGACTGGGGCAATGCAAAAATTTTGGGACTGGGCTTTCCACATCGGCTCGCTGGTGGCGACGTTCAGTCAGGGCGTGGTCCTCGGGGGAATGATTCTGGGCATTAGGGTCCAGGGCCGCAGTTTTGCCGGCAGCGGCCTGGACTGGCTGAGCCCCTTCAGTATCATGACCGGCCTGGCCCTGGTGTGCGGCTATGCCCTGCTGGGTTCTACCTGGCTGATCATGAAAACCGAAGACGACACCCAACGGTGGGGGCGGCAATGCGCCGCCTATTTTCTGGTGTTCGTCGCCGCTTTTATGATTCTGGTCAGCTTGACCACCCCCTTGATAAATGAAGGCATCAGAAGTTTGTGGTTTAGCTGGCCGGAGATCATTTTGCTGTCACCCTTGCCCCTGCTTGCCGCCGGCATGATAGTGCTGCTCTGGCGCGATCTTCGCCGCCTGCGCGAATACCGGCCTTTCTTCCTTAGTCTGGGGATTTTTCTGATGAATTATATCGGCCTCGGCATCAGCCTGTGGCCGTGGCTGGTTCCATACAAATTTACTTTCCGGCAGGCCGCTGCCTCACCGCAATCTCAATCGTTATTGCTGATCGGAGCGGCACATCACCCTGCCTCTGGTACTTTTTTACGCCGCCTATTCCTACTACGTCTTCAGGGGAAAAACCTCCCATGAAGCACTTTACTAAAACCTCTTACGTCTTTATAGCTTGCCAAACCACTCCCTATCACCGGATTAGCAAAAATGACACATATGATCTACAGATCCTGCGAGGGCCTTTGTGGGCAGGATGATTTCAGGCACCGGCGAGAGAAGGAAGTTAGAACGTAGAGGCTAAACCGAAGGATTCTTCAGACAAATAATGCAGATATGATCCATACAGGTTGAATTTTCAGCAATGACAGATGGAAAAAAGACCGTCTGTATATTGCCGACCAGCTTTGCTCAGATTACCCCAATTTTTTATTACCTGTTCCGGCGCTTTTCCTGGAAGGCTGCCATTTCCGCCCCTTTTAGTCTCTGGGGGTGTGCTCTAGTGCTCTTCTTTGCAGGCTTGATTCATCGTCCTCTGGGAATGAAGCCGGGAATACCGGTCTGGGTGACGGGATTAAATCTATACTCTGTCTTGATACCCTCACTTATTTCTTTCATGGCGGTTTCCGGAAGGGTGGCAACCTCGAAGTTTTCTCTAATGCGGCTCGGGGCCTTTGAGGTGGTCAGGAGGGCTGTACCCCGCTGGAGAGCCCAGGCGAGCAAAACCTGGGCCGGGGTTTGGTTGACTCTCTTGGCGATGTTAGTGATCACCGGGTCTTCCAGCAATTTTGGTTCGATGGCATGACCCAAAGGCGCAAAAGCCTGCATTACGATGCCATGCCGTTTGCAAAAATCCAGCATTTCCCACTGCGGCAGGTACGGATGGGATTCCACCTGCACCACTGCTGGTTTTACCCTGGCGGCTGCGAAAATCTCCTGGAGCTGCGCCAGGCTGACGTCCGACAGGCCGATGGCCTTGCACCTGCCCGTCTCTACCAGACTCTCCATGGCTTTCCAGGTATCCAGCAACGTTACGGCCTCATCATAAATAACCTTGCCGCTTTCATCCCTGGGGTCCTGCTCTTCTCCGGGTTTGAAGGCGAATGGAGTATGAGCGGAATATAGGTCGGCATATTCGAGCTGGAGTCTCCTGAGGCTCGCTTCGAAGGCGGGTCGGACCCGTTCCGGTCGGTGATTGTTGTTCCAGAGCTTCGTGCCGATGAACACCTCCTCACGGCTGACTTTGCCGGATTGGAACATCTGCTGAAATGCCTCGCCCACCGCGGTTTCATTACGATAACGTTCGGCACAGTCGAATTGGCGAAATCCTACTTCTAAGGCGGCTATAACGGCATTTTTAGTGTCAATGGGATCAGGAATGAGTGTGCCAAAACCAAGGGCAGGACAGGCAAGGCCGTTATTAAGCACGAGCTTTGTAAAGCGAAGGTTGTCTGAGATTGCCATAGGATCTCTCCAAGTCATTAATTTGCAAGTGAAATAATCGCTTACATCTGACGCTTACCGAGAATCCAAAAGCTTGGGTCCCCAAGTTTGTTGGCCCGGTTGGGGTAATGGCAGAAGGGAGAAGGTGGGGCCTATCAGTCAAGAGGCATCGCTGTTGTCTAAAAGGTAACGCTAAAGATCACATTGTCAAGAGAACCCGGATGATAGGAAGGCAAGCGCAGTTAGGAGAACCCTGGGCAGAGAGCAAGTATCTTGCCAAACCTTATCACCGAGCTGGCAAAATCTGCAGAAATCAACTGCATATCCTTCCAAGACTGGCGACTTTCAGAAGACGGACCTTCTATTAATAACCTGATTAGATTCAGCAAGATATCTTGCCAAGATCGGCAATTATCCCTTGCGCGGGAAAAATGAAGATATGTCTTGGCTATCGGGGGCTTTTACCGCGGAGATATGTTTCGGGTAATTAGCAGGTATCGGCGGAGTGAGCTTTTCTTTGCCGAGCGGACCGCGCGCCATGAACTGCAAATCATCAGACGGTCGCCTTCACGGCCGGAGGCTATTGAGCGTCACCTTTGTCTTCTGTCCGGGCTGCACGTCCACGAGCACGTGGTCGTAGTCCTCCTGGCGATCCTGTCCCTGCCAATACGGTATTTAATGACGAAATTATTTATTATCTTAGGGAAAATCTCCCCAAGGTAAATAAGAGGCCGGCAATCACCGGGGCGGTGATGTGCCGGCCTTTCCAGGGGTTTTAGATTTCTCGTTTAGGTGTTACTTTTTGCCTTTAGCCGGACTCATTTGCTCGCATAGCTTTGCGCCGGCACAAGTAGATTCACATTATCCGAAAATTGCACCGTGGTGGGTGTTTTATTGGGGTTAAAAGCCCAATGGATGGTCGTCCCTCCGACCGTATACACCGCGCTGAACGGATAGGTTGAGCTCACGGTCGTACTGGGTTGGCCCATGCCCGGCAGCGTGTAGATCCAGGAGTAGAGGAAGGCGGTGCTGTTGCCATTATCCAGAAAATTGACGGGCAGAGGTGGCGGCGGCGGCTGGGTGGCGGTGGCGGTGGGGAACAGGATTGCGTCCACCTGTTGCTGCGCCGTGGTCGGATTGCTGATAGCCTGATACATCCGGATCAGGTCGATATAGAATTTCCAATTCTCGCCATAAGGAGGCGGCCCGTCATTGCCCGTCCCCGGGGGCTGATTAACCATGCCCTGGTAGTTCAGGGCGGCGTAATTGGGATTCAGGGTCAGATACAGGGACCCCCCGCCGAAGGGGAGCCAGTTGATGACATGCTGGGCCTCCCGGGCAAACAATTCTTTCTTACCGTCGGCCGGGTTGGTATATTGCGGAAAAAACAGGGCCAGTTGGTTGGAATCATCGTAAAGCTGGGAAAAGGTGTTGCTGATGAGGGCAAACTGGTTGTCCGTCACCGCGTCTTCACCAAATTCATAACGCCGGGCGGCGTCGATTTCGGAGGCATACATATACGCAGCCCGCTTCAACATCTCAGGTTTATTCGCGACCTGGGCCCACAACAGCATGCCGTACCAGGCATTAATCGCTTCCGAACTGGACTCCTGGTTGATGCCGTCGGAGTACTGTTGGGCCCCCGCGGCGGAAGAACTGCCGGAGTACGGATCAAAGAACCGATAGGCCGGGTATACGGCTTGATCGTTGCCGTTGGGCTGCCAGCGGTTTGTCGTCATAGCCGGCGGCAATGCAGCGGATCAAGTGATCCACCATATCGCCGTAATTAGCCACGAACACGGGGTCGTAGGTGGCCAGGACGGCGGCGGCCCGGATGAAATAGCCGTAATGGAAGTGCAAATCGTTTAAGTATGTGGTCGTCCCGAATCCTTCGGTCACGGTTTTAGTGCCCGCATCATACCCCGGAGGGAAGGCCAACATCACGTTCCAGTTGGGATCGTAAACCAAGCCGGTGGCGGCTGGTTGGTTGGTTTGCCCGGTATTATAGTTCAGCCACTTGTGCATCCCGCTGGCCAGGTAGCCCATAACGTCGCTGATGCCGCCGGTGCCGTGCCAGTCAGCGCGTTCGGCGAGAAACAGATTGTTGGCCACCGAGCTGAGCAGCTTGCCCCAGCCGTAGCTGTCATTGCCGGACACCACGCCCTTGCCCCAGGGATAAGTGAAGTCCCACTGCAGGCAACCCTGGAGCCGGTCAAGCCTCCCCTTGAAATTTTTCAAAGGCAAGCTGGGAGCTAAAGCGGGCGGGAGGGTATACTGGAGGACGAATCCCTTCCCTTCGGCCAGACGCATCTGCCCGTTATGCTTGCCCGTATAAAAGGCCGGGTTGTTAAACTCCTGCTGATTGGTGGTAAATCCCCGGCTGCTGGTGTACTGCAGACTCTTGGCATACACGCCTCCGAACGGCGGGGCGGTGTTGGCATCCGGAGCCTGCACCGTTTTGAGATGGGCCTGCTGGTGGGGGAACAGGGCAAACAGGGTGGTGTTGTCGGGCACGGACTTGTGGGTGCCGATTTCCACCAGATTGTAATCGAAGGCGCCGGTGACGTAATTCGGCCCGGGCATGTCGGGATAGGTCGGTCTAAATAGGGTGCCCATCTGTAGCCAGGAGGGACCGGAGTTGCCCGGGCGCTTGAAGGCATGTTGCTTGAACTTTGCCACCAGACTAGTCCAGAGGGTCCCGGCCTGGGCCAGATTTGCCAGGTTAACATTTTGGGGCAGGGCGGCGACCACGATGAAGGGGCGCGTGGCCGGATCGTAAGTCCCATAGGTCAGGAGCAGCTTCACCGTTCCCTGAAAATTGCCATCGTAAAACCAGGTCCAGTAAGTCCCAGGAGGCCCGAAGGCGGCATAATTGCGCCCATTGACCATAAACGCGACGGCATTGGCATTGGCCCCGGCGTTCTTGGTGCCCGGGGCGCCATTCACCGGATTTTGGATCTTTTCCGGATCGGTCGAGGTCGGATCGATGATATCCCTGCTGTAGTCCGGCGACGGCGGCAGATAGATCACCGTACTGGTCTTGCCATTCAGGTTGGGATCAGAAAATTGCACCTGGAGAAAGGGAAAATTGGCAGAACCCTTGGGATAGGTGTCATAACCCGGCTTATCTTGGGGGGAGGGGTACCCATCGGGGTATTCCACCCACATGTAAGGACTGCCCCGGGCGATGGTGGTCCGCAATCTGGGCGCGGTAGTCGAACCCTGGCCGAACGGCGTGTTTTTGTAAAGAGTGTCATAGGTTACGGCCCAGGTGCTATACTCCACGACCGCGGTATTGGGATATTGACCGGCGGCTGGTCCATAGCCCGCGGCGACACCGCCGATCTGATCAAAGCCATATGGTCCGTTACTGATGCCGACCCCGGCCACGACCTCGTTGAAAGCCACCCCGGTGCTGAGAGCAGTGGTGGGATGCAGGCCGGGTTGCCCCTGGTTCAGTTGGTTGGTCGGCGGCAGAGAGTTGGGATCGAAGGCGTAGTAATTTTGACGGCAACCCACCCCGGCGGGAATGGACCAGATGGCCAGCGGACCGGGATTGAGAATGTTCATGGATACCGCTGATTGACTGCTCCTCTTAAAGAGCAGAGAAGTCCACCACTTGGAAGTCTGGATGGCATGGCTGGGAAGATTGGGGCCGACCAAGGTATTTTTTATCCCTGGGGGTTGCGGTTCGGTGGTCACCGGCACAGCCCCCTGCAAGACCTTGGATAGAGCGCCCCACTGATAACTACCAGCATTGCCCGCCTGAACAATCGTCCCATCCGGGGGGGGCGCCCCCCAGGTTGGGATTGCCAGGAGAATAAACAATAGCGTGATGCACGCGGTTCTCCGGCCCACCCTTCCCTGGGTATTGGCCTTCACCTTTTGCCTGCCAGCCTTTTCCATACACGGTCTCCTTTGATAAATTTTTCGTGGTGGCCGTAAGGTCTGACGGGAGATGCAGTCGCGGTAGGCTTCCATCGGAAGGTCAAAGGGGAATCAGTCCACCTGGCCACTGTTAGATAGGAAGATCAGCACGTTAGAGAAGTTTGTCAAGGAAGCTAATGATTTATTAATATTCTGGTTACGCAAACAGGCCAGATCGGGAATTAGTGCTGATCTTGGTGGAGTATCCAGGGCGGTAACCCTTAAATCGGTGGGAGCAAAAAGCTAGGGGCGCAGAGATTTAACCTGCTTCCCCCCTCGGTTCGGAATTTTTTGGTGGGGCTTGGCCATGGAACCCCTGCCAAACCACCCTGTGGCGGTGAGCCGGTGGAAAGGCCGAGGCCATGTGGACCAACTCCCCCCAAGCCTGGTAAGAACCTGGTCACCTCCGATTGCAATATACCTTGCCAAACCTGAAACTTCTCAAAAATCCCAACCAATTTCCGCTATGATTTGAATAGCGAAATCGACCTTTTGTGGGGGGGGCTGAATCGTTTTTTGTCCGATCGGTATTTGGCCTTGAGGGAGAGGTTGTCTGGTCAGGTCGTGACCATTACAAATTGAGGCTTCTTAGAAAGCCTGACTTTTCTTATTTTTTTTGGAATTTTTTTCTGGGCAAAATTTTTCTGCAGGTCGGTGGAATTTTCCCAGCGCCCCCTCCGCACCTCGCTCCCCCTTGGACGGCCCCCTTCCCTCGCCAAAACATTGCTCCAGGCCCGGAGCGCCGGGGGGCCTGGGGGCGAGATAAACCGGCCCGCCCCGCGGCCTGCCTGACCACAAAAACATAGATTAGACCTTCCCCGGGGAAAACGACCCTCTGTAATGCCCTATATCGAACGATCAGGGCGGACCCTGCCCTTATCCCTATAGGGGGATCGTCAAGGCTGGCTAGGGAGGTTTAGACCTTCAGGGCAATCAGGGGGAAGCAAAAACCGCCACTGAAAACAGGTGATATAATCAGACCAGGTGAAAGGCTTTTTTGGGCCTTGAAACGGAACCCATGCACAGGACATGCACAGGCAAGAAAAAAGAGGTTAGCATCCTATTCTAACCCCTTGAAATAATTGG
>CAWCOX010000012.1:0-39944 GCA_963797235.1 uncultured delta proteobacterium | reverse complement strand
GACGGTTATTCTAGTATGTTGGCGCCGGCCTCGTGGGAGGCTAGCTCTACGATCAATACCAAAAGTCTCAGGGCCGACCGTAGATTAATCATTCATTGAGTTGGAGGATTTTATCGATTATAATGAGGCATGCGATTCCTGAAATCGATCATGCCATCTGCTTTCAGCCGGGGCTGGGGAGTATTGATTCCCATCCCCGGTTTTTTTTAGGGGAGCCGTCACTGCTCAGGGGACTGTGGCGCTAATTCGGACATAGGAGAAAATGCTGATGAAAAAAGCGCTTATTCTGGTCATGCTGATCGCGGTCTTGCTCAGCGGCTGCGTCGGAGCGGATCAAAACACCGCGACTCGCTCACTGAGCGGAGGCGCCGTCGGCGCCGGGGCTGGGGCTCTGATCGGCTGGGCCGCGGGTTGTCCTGCCTGCGGCGCCGCCATCGGCGGTGGCGCGGGTTTGGTGGGAGGATATACTTACGATCAATATGAAAAGTCTCAGGGCCGGCCGTAGCCGCGCTCCTGAAAGAGTTTGGGGATTTTGACCATTTACAAAGCACACCGCTTCGATTAGCCTAAACTCCATCTGCTTTGGAAGTCTCGGGATATTTTATCCTGGACCTCCCTGGTTGGCAGCAACCCGTTCCCTTCTCCGGGGGGACCTCGCTTAACCCGCAGTGGAGGAGAAAATGCTGATGAAAAAAGCGATGATTCTGGTGGTGGTGTTGGCGCTGGCCTTGGGGGGATGTTCGGGGATGTCTTCCACCCAGCAGCGCATGCTGAGCGGCGGCGCTATCGGCGCCAGCAGCGGCGCCCTGATCGGCTGGGCCGCGGGCTCGCCCGCGGCGGGAGCGGCCATCGGCGGCGGCGCCGGAGTTTTGGGCGGTTTTCTCTACGATCAGTACGAGAAATCCCGGGGCCGCTGACCAGGGGCTGATTGCCTGAACTAAGCGATCACCAAATCGACCCGGGGGTAGGGGCGGGCTGACCACCGCCCCTACCGGGGTCTTCCGAATTTTTCGATAGAGATCACGGCCGCGGCCGCCGTCTTCGCGGCTGCCGGCAAAGGATAAGAGATGAAAAGCATGGTTGGCCTGATGTTGCTGGTGGCCCTGGGGCTGTGGGGCTGCGCCGAAACCAATTCGAGCGGTGCGGTGAACCGCGCCGCCACCTGCGCCATGTGCGGCGCTTCGGTGACCCCGGACTATTTCTATTATTCCACCGACCGGTCGATGGGGCCGACGAATCGGTAGGAAGCTGTCAGCAGTCTGTCTTCGGCAAAATATCCGGTGGGCACCGCACGAGTAGAGATCTTTATGGTTTCCCATCCTAAAAAGCTTTATTAATAAGCTTGTTACACATCTATAATGTTCTTAATCTATGCAGGCTGGCGGTTACCCCGTTGCCTATTTTATGATAAGTTAAAATATATGTGTGGTTAGATTTTTCGAAGTCAAGTGACCGATAATATTAGGGATAGTCTAATGAAAAATCTAAAAAGCTCATCAATTAGGCAGGTTAAGATTCCTTCAGGCCAGCTCGCCGCGAAAATCGATCCCGGTTCGCTTCTTGAAGAAATAAAAGAAATTTATGAAGTTCTCTCTAAAATGACAGTAAGGAAAAAGAAAAGAAAATCCAGAGGAAGGAGGGATATAGTTATCCCGTCCCCCGAATTCATTGAACATGAGACTATTGTAAAAATGGAGGCCAAAGAAAGGTTTCGAGTTGAATTAAAGATACGGGAATTTAGGAAGGCAGAGCCTCCTGTGATAGCCGAACCGGAGATATTAATCGATGGTTGAGGGCGAGCCTGACTATCCCTGGTACACTATAGTCCCGCCGGATGCACTTATTCGTCAGGGTGATTTGATCGAAAATTGCCCTATAATTATTCCAATTTCAACTGATATACAACCTGGTGGAAGCCCTCCCGTTGCAGATATAGTATGTCTTGATGTCATCATAATGACACAATCTTGTGATCTGCAACAATGCAAAGTTGATTGGGTAGTAGTTTGCGCTGTCTGGCCTTTGGTAGAAATAGGTAAGAAAAATGATATTTTTAAAAGCAGTAGAGGTAAAGAAGCTCTCCGTCAGGGGAATATGATTGGCTTCCATTTGTTAAATAAGGTTGAAAGCTCAGGGTTTGAACGCGATTACCAAATAGTGGATTTCAGGGAATTACACACCGTTCCTTTCTCCTTTTTGACGGAATATATAAAAGGGAAAAAGGAAAGAATACGTTTATTACCGCCTTACCGAGAACATTTGTCCCAAGCCTTTGCACGGTTTTTCATGAGAGTTGGATTGCCGATCGATATACCGCCGTTCAAAGGTAAATGAACATTTAGCCTTTGCCACCCTTCCCTTTCTTCAGATAAACCATCAAAGTGGCCAAAGCCGCCGGGGTCACCCCGGAGATGCGGGCTGCCTGGCCCAGGGAGCGGGGCCGCACTTCCTGCAATTTTTCCCGCATCTCCAGGGACAGCCCTGAGACCCCGTCGTAGTCGAAGTCCGGTGGAATGCGTTTACCCTCGCCCTGGGCGAATTTCCTGGCGGAGTCCTCCTGGCGCCTGATGTAGCCCTCGTACTTGTGCCGGATCTCCAACTGCTCCATGACCTCCGCCGGCACCGGCGGCCCCTCCCCGGCCAGGCGGTAAAGCGTGGCCAGGTCCAACTGCGGGCGCTTCACCAGGCTCAGGAAGGGCGTCGGCTCCTTCAAAGGCGCACTGCCCCGGCTCGGCAGCGCGGCATTGACCTCCGCCGAGGGATAGAGGCGGCGGCCGGCCAGGCGGGCCTCCTCTTCCTTAAGGAGGCGTTGTTTTTCCCGGAGGCGGTCCAGGGCCTCCCGGCCCACCAACCCCAACTCATAGCCCCATTCGGTCAGGCGCTGATCGGCGTTGTCTTCCCGGAGCAGCAGGCGGTATTCCGCCCGGGAGGTGAAGAGGCGGTAGGGTTCCCGGGTGCCCCGGGTCACCAGGTCGTCCACCAGCACCGCCATGTAGGCCTGGGAGCGGTCCGGCAGGAAGGGCGCCCGGCCCAGGACCTGGCAGGCGGCGTTGATTCCGGCCCAGAGGCCCTGGCCGGCGGCCTCCTCGTAGCCCGAGGTGCCGTTGATCTGGCCGGCCAGGAAGAGGCCTTTAATCATTTTGGTCTCCAGGGTGGGCTGCAGTTGCAAGGGGTCGACATAATCGTACTCGATGGCGTAGGCCGGGCGCATCACCTCGACCTCCTCCAGGCCCGGGACGCTCCGGAAGAGCTCCAATTGGAGGGCCACGGGCAGGCAGTTGCCCAGGCCCTTGGCGTAGATCTCGGCGGTATCCCGGCCCTCCGGCTCCAGGGTGACCTGGTGGCTGGTCTTATCGGCAAAGCGCATCACCTTGTCTTCCAGGGAGGGGCAGTAGCGGGCGCTGACCCCCTGGATCGAGCCGCTGTACAGCGGCGAGAGGTGGATGTTGTCCTTGATGAGCTGATGGGTGGCCTGATTAGTGTGGGTGATAAAGCAGGAGAACTGCTCCCGGGGGCCGGCCGGGCTGCGCCAGGAGAAGGGCCGGGGCCGGGGATCGCCCTCCAGCCGGCTCATGCCGGCAAAATCGATGCTGCCGGCCCGGAGGCGCGGCGGGGTGCCGGTCTTTAAGCCGCCCCATCCGGAAGCCCAATTCCTGGAGATGGGCGGCCAGGCCGGTGCGGCGAACTCCCCGGCCCGGCCCGCCGGGATGCGGACCGGGCCGATGTGAATCAGGCCGTTCAAAAAGGTGCCGGTGGTGATGAGCACGGCCCGGGCCCGGTAGGCCAGCCCCAGGGTCTCCACCACCCCCACCACCCGGCCGTCCTCCACCAGGAGCCGCTCCACCATGGCCTCCCGGATCGATCGAGGCTCATGCTCCAGGCGGGCCTTCATGGCCAGGCGGTAGGCCTGTTTGTCGCACTGGACCCGGGTGCCGCGCACCGCCGGCCCTTTGGAGAGATTCAGGGTGCGGAACTGGATGCCGGTGAGGTCGGCCAATTCCCCCATGGCCCCGCCCAGGGCGTCGATCTCCTTCACCACGTGGCCCTTGGCCAGGCCCCCCACCGCCGGGTTGCAGGCCATCTGGGCCATGGTGTCCAGATTGAGGTTGAAGAGCAGGACCTTGAGGCCCATGCGGGCCGCGGCCAGGGCGCCTTCGCAGCCGGCGTGGCCGGCCCCGATGATGATCAAATCATATTCTTTGGGATAAAAGGCCATGGGGAAAACTTCGGGCTTGAATTACGGATGCGAGATGATTATGCTAAACCTTCAAGCAATTCGCGCTGAGGAGGAAATTTATGGTTCATCCTGTCCACGGAACAGACCCCGACAAAGAGGAGCATCGCACCTATAAGACCCTGGAGCCGGGAGGCGAGGTGGCCGTAGTGCAACGCCCTGAAGGCAAAATTAAGATTATTCTGTACCTGCAGCGGCGAGAGAGAACTGCCATTCCGAGATCGTCCTGGACCGCGAGAACGCCTTCGATCTGGCCATGGAAATCCTGCAGCACGCCTACCGTCTGGGCCGGGAATCGATTGAGCAGTGGCCAGTAGTCAGTAGTCAGTGAAAAAAAGACTTGGCCGCTGATTTAAGGCTGAGGGCCACATACTTTTTCCCGATTGGGGCGGGTTTTAAACCCGCCCCTGAATTTTTTCAAGCCCGGCGCAGGCTAAAGCCTGCGGCTACAAGTAACCGGCTACCGGGACTACCGGTCCATTTCCACTTCCCGCACCAGGTCGATGAATTCCGGGGACTCCCCATAAGACTTCATGGCCTGCTGGTAATCCACCCAGGTCTGCCACAGGGCCACCCACTCCCGGTTGTGCCAGTAAAATGGGCTTTCCTGGCCTTTTTCGGTGATCTTGAGAAAGTCTTCGTACTCTTCCTGGCAAAAGGCGCAGAGCCGATAAGGCCCCGTGTAGCGTTTATACATGTCGGTGGTGTCGAACTGCATGCCGCAGCGGGCGCAGCGGGCCATGCAGCGGGTGCACTGCACCACCTTGCGCACCGCCTCCATCTTCTTGGCCTTGTCCACCCTGGCCTTTTTCTTCTGCTCCAGCTTGAGTCGGTCTTCTATATCGATGACTTTGGACATGTCTGGCCTCGAATGAGTTCTACTTATAAAAATATCAGGATAAATGGCGCCGGTCAAGAAGATCAGTCATTAGCAGTCGGTAGCCGGTTATCAGGGAAAATGGCGGGATGCGCTTCGCTTTCCCGCCCTACGGGCTTCTTCTTTTAACTGACCCCTGACCCCCGGCCACTGATCACTGTCCTCGTCAGTCTCTTCCGTCTCCCGCTCCAGGTCCAGGTTGAACAGCCGCCGCACCAGGTTAAGTTCCTGGTGGGGGCTTTTCTGCATGCTATGGTCGCGCTTGAGGAAAATGATGGGGTCGTGGAGCAGCTTCTGGGTGACGGAGCCCAGGAGCACCTCCAGGGACTGGCGCTGCTCGTCGCTGACGGGGCCCAAATGGCTCAAGGTCTTTTTGAGTTCCGTGGCGCAGATGCCCGCGGCCTTCTCCTTGAGGGCGATGATGGTGGGATAGACCTCCATGGTCTGCAGCCAGGCCTGGAACTTCAAGGTTTCGGCGGTCACCAGGCGCTCGGCCCGGGCCGCCTCCTGCTGGCGGCGCTGCCAGCCCTCCTCCACCACTTCCTGCAGGTCGTCGATATTGTAGAGATAGACGTTGTCCAGGTCGTTGATGGCCGGGTCCAGGTCCCGAGGCACGGCGATGTCGATGAGGAAGAGGGGCCGCTGCTTGCGGCGGCGCATGGCGGCCCGCACCTGGTCCCGGTTCAGGAGATAGGTCGGCGAGCCGGTGGAGCTGATGATGATGTCGGCGCGCAGAAGCTGGGCCTCCAACTCCTCCAGGGACACGGCCTCGCCATGGAAACTCTCGGCCAGGCGCAGGCCCCGCTCCAGGGTGCGGTTGGCCACGATGATGCCGCCCACCTTCTGGGCCTGGAGATGCTCCAGGGCCAGTTCGGCCATCTCGCCGGCGCCCACCAGCAGCACGGTCATGCCGGCCAGCTCGCCGAAGATCTTCCGGGCCAGGCTGACCGCGGCGTAACTGACGCTGACGGCGTGGTCGCCGATGCCCGTTTCGGTGCGGACGCGCTTGGCCACCGAGAAGGTCTTGTGCAGCAGCCGGTTGAGGATGGGGCCGGTGGCTTGATGCCGAGTAGCCTGGCGGTAGGCCTCCTTCATCTGGCCCAGGATCTGGGGTTCGCCCAGAACCATGGAGTCCAGGCTGGCGGCCACCCGGAAGACCTGGCGCACCGCCTCGGCCCCCTGGTGCACGTAGAGGGAGGCCGCCAGGGTCTCAGGGGCGATTTCCGGGACCCCGGAGAGAAAGGTGCGCAAACAGGCCTCGGCCGGCCCCGCCTCCGGCGCCACGCAGAGCAGTTCCACGCGGTTGCAGGTGCTGTAGAGGATGATTTCCGCCAGTTCCGGGGTGTCCTTGAGGCTCCGGTAGGCCTGGTCCAGGTCCGGGATGAGGCCGGCCAGCTTTTCCCGCAACTCCACGGAGGCAGTCTTATGATTAACGCCGACCAGCAGAAGGTTCATGGTTGAGCGAAGTTGGAGAAGCTGTGGTAACCCGACATCCACAGGTTAGCGCCCACAAAGGTAATCAGCAGCACCAGGAATCCCAAAATGGCCAGCCAGGCGGCCCGCCGGCCCCGCCAGCCCACGGTGAGCCGCTCGTGCAGCAGCACCGCGTAGATCAGCCAGGCCAGCACGGTCAGGATCTCCTTGGGGTCCCAGGACCAGAAGCGCCCCAGGGTGTGCTGGGCGTACAGGGAGCCGGTGATGATGCCGCCGGTGAGCAGCGGGAAGCCGATGGTCAGGCACCAGTAATTCAAGGTGTCCAATTGTTGCAGGGACGGCAGCCGCCGGTAGAAAAAGCCGAAGCGCTTGGCCTTAAGCTGGCGCTCCTGGATCAGGTAAAAAATGCCGCCCAGAAAATTGAGGGTGAGGGCGGCGAAGCCGGCCAGGGCCAGGGCGATATGGGTCGTCAGCCCGAAGCCTCGCAATAAGGGCGAGATGGCCCCGGCCTGGCCCTGGGGCAAGACGATGGTCCCGTAAATCATCAAGGCGGCCAGGGGCCCCACCAGGGCCCCCAGGACCCGGATGGGGTAGCGCCAATTGAAGAGCAGAAAGGCGGCCACCAGGACCCAATCGAAGACCAGCAGGGCCCCGCCGAACACGGCCACGGGCAGATAGCCGTAAACCCAGGTGCGGCTGATGAGGACCAGGGTATGGCAGGCCAGGCCGGCGGCCATGGTCCAGGCGCCGTAGCGGGTCAGGGGCTCCCACTGGGCCAGGAAAAAGGCCAGCCACAGGGCGGTGGCGCCGAAATAGGCCAGCAGGGCAAGGTAGAGTAGGTATTCAGTCATAAAAAGTAGTCAGTGGTCAGTGGTCAGTGGTCAGTTTCGAGTATGGCACAGGCAGATCAACTAATGCCTTTATTCTAAACTTTTTAGCCCCAGGACTCCTGAAAGGCCTCGCTGGTGAGTTCCCCCAGGACCTGGGGGCTCAGGGCGTCGCCCAGGACTTCCTGAAGGATGGCCACCACCCGAGTCCGGTCGCCCACGGCTACGGCGTCCAGGAGGGGGCTGTCCACCAGCTGGTGGAACAGGGCGGCATTCTCCGGGTGGCCCCGGCGCTCGCTGAGCAGCCGGCAGCGGATGCCCTTGAGCAGGGCCAGATAAGGCTTATATTCGGGGCCATAGCGCTGATCCAACTCCAGCCGCAGTTTCTGGGCCACGGCCGGGCTGGCCCCGCCGGTGCTGATGGCCAGGGTCAGGTCACCGTGGCGCACCTGGGCCGGGACAATGAAGGTGCAAAACTCCGGGTCGTCAGCCACGTTGACCCAGATGCCTCGTTCCTGGGCGGCGGCGCTGACCCGGGCATTCACTTCCCGGTCGTCGGTGGCGGCCATCGCCAGGACCATGCCGTTCAGGTGGTCCGGGGTGAAGGCCTCGTTCAGGTAGCGGATCCGGCCCGTCCGGGCCAGCTCCGTGAGGGTCGGGGTGAGGGCCGGGCTCAGCACCGTCACCCGGGCTCCGGACTCCCGCAGGTCCAGGACCTTGCGCTCGCCCACGGCCCCGCCCCCCACCACCAGGACGGGCTTATCTTCAAGACGGATAAAGACGGGATAGGTTTTCATCTGGGTAAGTCAGACGCCGGCTCTGGAGGCAGGAGAGCTGCGGCGGAGGCTCTTTTCTGTTAAATTTATCAGACTTACAGCCGCGCAGCAAGAAAAATGCCAGCCATCGCCGCAGTGGAGGCCGTCCCTTTGCCATTGACAGGCCGGGCAAATCTGGGTTAGATACTAAGGCAAGATAAGTCAGGCTTTAGAGGTCCGGAAACCCAACCCCGACCATGAATCGCCGTCTTTTGATTAACATATTGCTGATGATCGGGGCCATGGCCCTGTGGGTCCACACCGCCCCGCAGGCCTGGGGGGCAGAGGCGAAGATGAACCTCAGCGATACCGACAAGAAATTATTGTTGCAGATAGCCCGGGGCAGCATCGAGGCGCACCTGCTGGATAAGCCGGCGCCGGCCCTGGAAGCCGTTCCCCGGTCGCTGTGCGAGTCCCGGGGCGCCTTCGTCTCGCTGCATCGCCAAGGGCAACTCCGGGGCTGCATCGGCTACCTGGAGGCCGTCAAACCCCTGGGCCAGGCAGTGCGGGAGATGGCCGCGGCCGCAGCCTTCCACGACCCCCGCTTCCGTCCCCTGGGCAAAGAGGAACTGGCCGACCTGGAGGTGGAAATCTCCGTCTTGAGCCCCATGCGCCTGATCAAAAATCTCGATGAAATCCAGGTGGGCACCCACGGCCTCTATATCGTCCAGGGGTCCTGCCGGGGCCTGCTGCTGCCCCAGGTGGCCACGGAATATAACTGGGACCGGCCCACTTTCCTGGCGCAGACCTGCTGCAAGGCCGGCCTGCCCTCCAATGCCTGGAAAGACCCGGACACCAAGATTTACCTCTTCACTGCGGAGATCTTTGGCGATAACCCGCAAAAGGCTGGATGCGCCCTACCATGACCCCGATACCCGAGAAACCGGAGCACCTGCCCGTACCCCTGACACCGGGCGCTCCCACTCCCCCCGAGCAGGGCCTGCTGGCCCGCCTGCTGGGCTACCGCTTTTTCCTGGTGGCCCTGGTGGTTATCCTCTTTTTTGGCGCCCTGTTTGCCTGGCAGGCTTTTCAGGGCAAGCCGGCCCCTGAGGCCCAGAGCCCGATAGCGGCCCTGTCGCATGAGGCGGCTCCGGACCAGGGCAAAGAACCGGAACACGCCTTGATCCTGCCCCCGGAGGTCAAGGAACCCGCCGCGGCGGCTCACCCGGCCCCGGCCGCACCCCACACCCCGGCGCCCCTGGCTGCCGCGCCCCGGGAACCGGCCAAGGGCGAGGTCTTTACCCGGGCCCTCATCAAGATCATGGACGACCAGATTAACGGCACCTGGTTTGGCTGGCGCCCCAACAGCATCCTGTTCGGCAAGCTGGGGCTCACCGACAACGTCAACAATATCCAGTTGGGCGTGCTGGAAGTGGCGCGGCGCACGGTGGTGGTATTGAATGAAAACATGACCCGCTTCGCCAGCACCGAGGCCTACAATTCCCAGGTTAACGAAGCCATGAATTTCTTCATGGTAAGCCCCGACAAGTACTGGTTTCCTTCGGCCTCGGGGAAGTACCAGGAGGCCATGCACGACCTGGAAAGGTACATCGAAGGCCTGCACAAGGGCCGCAGCCGCTTCTACTCCCGGGTGGACCAGCTGATCATCCTGCTCAGCAACTACAAAGACCTGTTGGGCAGCGAATTTCATAACCTGATCAAGGATACCGAGGCCGACGGCAAGCCGGTGTCCTGGTGGGTCTCCGACGACTATTTCTACCGGGCCCGAGGCATCGCTTTGGGAATGTCGGTGATGTTGGAGGCGGTGAACGAGGAGTTCACCCAGGAGCTCCAGAAAAAGAACTCCCATAAACTGCTGGAGGAGGGCATCCATGCCCTGCATGAGGCCGCCCATCTGTCGCCCTGGATCGTGTTCAACGGCGACAAGGACGGCTGGATCGCCAATCACCGGGCCAATATGGGCACCTACATCGGCGAGGCCGAGCACGTCATCTCCGCCTTGCAGATGATGCTGGCCACCAACTGAGCCCGAGGGCGGTTCGAGAACCGCCCCTACAGCCCCGGAGTTCGCCGCCCCTCCCCGCAATGGGAGGGGTTTTTATTTGGGGCGCCGCCGGCAGGCGAGCCAATTTCATTGAAATTATTCCCGGCTTGTTTTAAGCTGGAGACTAACCAAGCGGTCAGGAGGGGCAGCGGATGCGGGTCAGCGAGATTATGAGCCGGGAGATCGTCACCATCTCCCCCGACAAGCAGGTGGGTCAGGCCCTGCGACTGATGCACAAGCACCAGATCCGCCACCTGCCGGTGCTGGAAGGCGACCGCATGGTGGGCTGGCTCACCTCCAGGGATCTGCGAGAGGTGCTCCTGGCCTCGATGCTGGAGAAGATCACCGTGACCGATGTCATGATCAAGGCCCCTCTCAGCGTCACGTCGGACACCGGCGTGGAGGAGGCGGCCCGGCTGATCATGGAGCACAAGATCGGCGGCATGCCGGTCCTGGACGGCGACCGGCTGGTAGGGGTGATCACCATGCTGGACGTAATCGGCGCCTTTCTCACCCTGCTGAGCCTGATTCGCCACAGCTCCCGCCTGGACCTGCTGCTGGGGGAACAACCCGAGGCCCTGGAGGCGGCCAGCAAGATTATCAAAGGGGCCGGGGGCAAGATCCTCAACGTGGCCATGGGGCCCACCAAGGGCAAGAAGCGGGCCTATTACGTGCGCCTGGAGAAGTGCGACCTCGATCCCATTGTCAAGGCCTTGGAGCAGCAAGGCCTCAAGGTCCAGGAGATTATTCCTTAATTGGCTCGAGTAGGACGGCCTTGCCAGCCGGTTCCCGCCAAAGTTTTTTTAAGGATTAACCACAGAGACACGGAGAGCACAGAGAGGCACAGAGAAGGATTTCTTTAGTTTTGGCGCTGGGAGCGCCAGGACTAAAAAATAACTCTGTGTCTCTGTGGTGAAAGTTTTTGCTTTATTTAAAAGCCCTGGGTCCACCTTAGGTCAGGAGACAGCCATCCGGGGCGCACACCTGGTTTTTACCCGCCTGTTTGGCCTGGTACATGGCGGCATCGGCCGCATTCACCAGGGCCTCACCGTCCATGTCGGGGCTGAGACTCGACACCCCGATGCTCACGGTGAACCGCAGGTCCCGCTCCGGCAGGGGAATAACTTGCTCGGAGATCTTCTGGCGCAGGCGCTCTGCCAACATGACGGCCTGCTCAAACGGGGTCTTGGGCAGCAGGACCACAAATTCCTCGCCGCCGTAACGGCAGATCACATCGGCCTGGCGCAGGGCGCCTTGCAGGTAGTCGGCCAGGGTCTTCAGCACCGCATCTCCCTGGGAGTGCCCCAAGGTATCGTTGATGACCTTGAAGCTATCCAGGTCCAGGAAGAGCAGGGAGAGGGGGGTCTCGTAGCGCCGACTTTGCTCCACCTCATGCCCCAGGAGCTCCCAGAAGTGGCGGTAGTTGTAGAGGCCGGTGAGGCCGTCCCGGATGGCCAGGTTTTTGACCTCCTCAAAAAGCTCCAGGTTTTTCAGGGCGGCCTCTCCCTGGAGATTGATGACGTCGAAGAGCTCGGATTCCTCCGGAGTAAAGGGGTATTCGCGGCCCCCTGCCACCAGGGCCAGGCACCCCCCGGTCTGGACCCTGGCCCAGAGAATCTCCGGGAAAGTTGCCAGCCGGTTTGCCGGGATCTCCGGCCCGCTTTCATTCGCCTGCTGAAAGCGCTGCTTTAGCCAGACCTTAAACCCGGTCATGGCCTCTTCCTTTAAGCCCGGTTGGCGGTGATAGGCCTCCAGGGTGAGTTCTTTTCCGGCTCCCTGGAACTCCAGGCCCAGTACCTGGAGGTTCAGGCTCTCCCAGATGATGTTCATCAGGCCATGGAAAAGCTGTTCCCAGGTGAGGGGTACCGCCAGGGTCTCGCTCAGGTGCCGCACCCGGCTGAGATCCTGAGAGTGCTGCTGAGACAGTTCTTGTTGGACCTGGTGCAAGTCGGTCATGAGCTTGCGGTTGCTCATGGCCAAACGGCGTCGCTCCAGGGCCCGGGCTACCACGGTCTGGATATTCTCCAGACGGATCTCCGACTTCAGCAAATAGTCATAGGCCCCCAGGCGCAGGGCCTGGACGGCGCTGTCCAAGCCGGCGTGCCCGGTAAAGACGATAACCTCCGTCTGGGGGAATTCGGCCTTGATCCGGGAGAGCAGCTCCAGGCCGGAAAGGCCGGGCAGTCCTATATCCAACAAGGCCAGGTGGAATTTTCTTTCCTGGAGGGCCTTCAGGGCCTCCAGACCGTTGGCCACGGGGTACACCGCATATCCCTGCCCCAGCAGAATTTCGCTGAGCATGCTCAAGATCTGGGGCTCATCGTCAGCCAGGAGGATCGGTTCTTTCTCTGCCATCATTGCCAACCTTCGGTGGAGATCAGGCTATCCCGGTGGAAGTTGTCATCATCCGCCTTGGGATAATCCAGGGTATAGTGCAGGCCCCGGCTCTCCTTGCGCCTGAGGGCCATGCGGATGATCAGATCGGCCACATAGGCGATATTCCGCAGTTCCAGGAGATCACTGGTGAGGAGAAACTTCCAATAATAGGCGTTAATCTCTTTCAAGACCAGCTCAATGCGGGCCTGGGCATGGAGCAAGCGGCTGTCGCTGCGGACGATGCCCACATAGTTCCACATGAAGCGCCGGATTTCATCCCAACTATGGGAGACCACCACGCCTTCCTCGCTGTCCTTGGCCCCGTAAGTATTCCAGGCCGCCACCGAGACCAGCGGTTTGGCGAGCAACTCGGGGAGGGTCTCCCGGGCGATTTGCGCCGCCTGATGTGAGAAGACCAGGGCCTCCAGCAGGGAGTTGCTGGCCAGGCGGTTGGCCCCGTGCAGCCCGGTCATGGAGACCTCGCCCACGGCGAAGAGGTTGGTGATGGTGGTCCGGCCCCAGGCGTCCGTCGCCACGCCGCCGCACATGTAGTGGGCCGCGGGCACCACCGGCATCGGCTCTTTGGTGATGTCGATGCCGAATTCCAGGCATTGCTGATAGATATTGGGGAAGCGGCTCCGGACGAAATCCGCCGGCTTGTGGCTGATATCCAGATAGACGTAGTCGGCGCCGCTCTTTTTCAGCTCCGTGTCGATGGCCCGGGCCACCGTATCCCGGGGAGCCAGGTCCTTCAGGGGGTGATATTTGTCCATGAAGGGCCGTCCCTCCTGGTCCTTGAGGATGGCCCCTTCGCCCCGCAAGGCCTCGGAGATCAGGAAATTCTTGGCGTCGGGATGATAGAGGCAGGTGGGATGGAACTGGACGAACTCCATGTTGCCGATGACGGCCCCGGCCCGATAGGCCATGGCCACCCCGTCGCCGGTGGCGATGTCGGGGTTGCTGGTATAGAGATAGACCTTGCCGACCCCGCCTGTGGCCAGCAGGGTGAGGCGGGCCGGAAAGGTGTCCACCTGGCCGGTCTCCTTGTTGAGGACATAGGCCCCCAGGCAGGTCCGCTCCGCCTCGGTCACCTCCCGGCCCTGCCGCACCACCCGCTCCAGGGTGATGAGATTGACCCCCATGTGGTTCTCGAAGACCCGGATGCGGGGATGGGCCAGGACCTTCTCGGCCAGGATGCGCTCCACTTCGGCGCCGGTCATGTCCTGGGCGTGAATGACCCGGCGGCGGGAGTGGCCGCCCTCCCGGCCCAGGTCATAGCCGTTTTCCTGATTGGTATCGAAGTGGGCTCCCATCTCGATCAATTCCCGGACCCGTTCCGGCCCGGCGCGCACCACCAATTCGACAATATCGGGATGCGACAGGCCCTCTCCCACGGTCAGGGTATCCTGGATGTGATATTCGAAGCGGTCATCCGGTCCCAGGACCGCGGCAATCCCGCCCTGAGCCTTGCTGGTGGAGGTCTCCGTCAAGCCCCGTTTGGTGACCAGATTGACCTGGGCAAAATCCGCCACCTTCAGGGCATAGCTGAGGCCTGCCAGTCCTGAACCGATTACCAGTACGTCCGCGATGTGCTCCAAAATTCGTTCTCTCTGCTTCGGTTAGATTTATCTCTATCTTTATCAAAAAAGCGCTGAACTTAGCCAGAGGAAATCGGCGCTGGAGCGCCGAATTCCGGCAGGGGCTCCGGTAAGCAGGAAAATCAGCCAAGCCGCCAGAAGGAGAGGCTGTCAGCTTTCAGCGATCAGCTTTCAGCCTTTTTTTCTCGTGCCCAAGTTGCACTTGGGAACGCCATTATAACCAAAGCTGCGCTTGGGTAGCAAAGCAAAGCTTGGCAAACAATTGGGTTCCCAAGCGCAGCTTGGGAACCAGAACAAAAGGTTCTCCAAGAAGCAGACCATAATGTAGCGCCGGCGTCCTCGCCGGCGAACCGCCGAGGGCGGCGGTTCTACATTTTTCTTCTCGTTCCCAAGTTGTACTTGGGAACGGAATCATGGCCTGCGCTGCGTTTGGGCGGCAAAGCCAAGCTTTGCAAATCAACCGGGTTCCCAAGCGCAGCTTGGGAACCAGAATAATAAAAACTTCCCTGTAGCCGCGGGCTTCAGCCGGCGCAAGCTAAAGCTTGCGGCTACATTTAAAAGCTTTTAGCTGAAAGCTGACAGCTAAACCCCCATTAACCGCGCCAGGTTTTTGCCCAGGATCATTTCCTGCCAGTCTTCCGGGAGGTTGGCCTCGGCCATCTCTTTGACGTAGCGGCTGGGGGGGAGCAGGGGGTAGTCGCTGCCGAAGATGACCTTTTCCGGGCCCACCATGTCGGACACCACCCGGTAGATCACCGGCCGGTAGATGTAGGGGGAGGCGGCGGTGTCGAAATAGACGTTTTTGAAGGTCTCGGGGGCCTCTTTCTTCAGCAGGCCGTAGAAGGGCAGCCGCCCACCCCAATGGGCCAGGATCCAGGTGGTCTCGGGAAAGGCCTTGATGACCTGGTAGACCGCGGCCAGGGGCGTCAGCGAGCGGCCCGAATACTCCGCCCCGGCCCGGTCGGTGGCGTGGAGCATCAGCGGGACTTTATAGTGCTGGCAGAGCTCGGCCACCGGGGACAGGATGGCCCGGAGATCCGCGGTGCGATCCTGCATATAGAAGGCCAGCTCGCCGATGCCGCGGGCGCCGGCGGCCAGGCAGCGTTCAATCTCGCGCACGCCGCCGGGGACGGCCGGATGCGCGGCGCAAAAGCCGAAGAACTTTTGGGGCCAGCGGCGCTGGGCCTCGAGGATCACTTCATTGTGCCGCCGCCAATGGCGCTCCCGCCGCCAGGGAAAGCCCAGGACCACCGAGGCCTCGACGCCTTCCTCCGCCATGGCGGTCAACATTTCCTCCGGCCCGATCATTTTGGACTTGGGAGATTCGTAGAGCAGCCGTAAGGCCGGCTCGTCGGCAAAAAAATCTTCCCGCCCGTGGATGACCTCAGCGGGGAAGATGTGGGTATGGCCGTCCAGGATCATCAATATGCCACCTTTTTTAAGCATGGATGCCTTCCTCCAAACAGAGGAGGAAATGGGGAAAAGGTTATTAACGGGAGCGGAAAAGAGGTTACTTCCCCCTCACCCTAACCCTCTCCCCATTGGGGGAGAGGGGATAAGAGGAACCCCATTTAGGCATTCGATTAATAAGTGGGAAAGGGGGAAGAAAAGGACATTGCCACCCTGAGCGGTTTCCCTTTTTCCCTTTTTCCCGTTTAACCTTTTGCCCCTCTATCCTTTTACCCCTTTATATACCCTTTTATTTCATATAAAATCATACTTATGTCAATACTCATGAGAGTGCTCGGGTTTTTCCTGCTCATGGGATTTTTGAGCAGCACCTGGGCCTGGGGGGCCGGGCCCTTCACCTACCACCTGCCCCGGGGCTCAGGGCTTGACCCCGAAGCAGTGACGGTGGTGGGCGAGCCCCAGACTCATCATATCGTCCGCTATGAAAACCTGTACGGCATCGCCCGGCAATACGATCTGGGCTTTTGGGAACTGGCCAACTACCACCGCAGCCTGGACCACTTCTACCTGCCCTGGGAAACCGACATCACCATCCCCACCCAGTGGATCATCCCGGAGCGCGCCTCCTACCCCGGCTATCTGATCAACATCGCCGAGCTGCGGGGCTACCGGTTCTTCCCGGAAAAGAATGAGGTGATCACCTATCCCATCGGCATCGGGGTGCTGGATTACAAGACCCCCATCGGCCAGACCTTCCGGGTGCAGAGCAAGGCGGTGAACCCCGGCTGGCACATCCCGGCGCACCTCCAGGCCAAATACGGCATGGCTTATATGCCGCCGGGGGAGGACTGTCCCGTGGGCAGCCGCTGGCTGGGCCTGTCCCATTACGGCCTGCACGGCACCCACGCCCCCATGGGGGTGGGCCGCCTGGTGAGCCACGGCTGCATCCGCCACTACCCGGAGGACATCGAGAAGCTTTTTGACATGACCCCGGTGGGCACCACGGTGCTGATGATCTATGAGCCGGTGAAGATCGGCTATCTCAAGGGCCGCATCTTCGTGGAAATCCACCAGGACATCTATGCCAAGATCCCGAACCTGCTGCAGTATGCCATCCAGAAAATCCAGGATCACAATCTGACCAGCCGCATCAACTGGCCCAAATTCCTCCAGGCGGTGGAGGAACAGAGCGGCGCCCCGGTGGAGATCAGCCGGGCCTCGGCCGCGACCGTCTCGCTGGGGGGGCAGTGACGATGACCGACCAACTGAGCCGACCGAACGACCTGATCACCAAGTTACTCAACATCATGGAGAGCCTGTACCACCTCAAAGACCTGGACACCCTCCTGGACCAGGTGCTCCTGCAGGCCCGCCGCCTCACCAACGCCGATGCCGGCTCCATCTATACCATCGAAAGCCGGTTGCTGCGCTTCAGCTACATCCACAACGACAGCCTCTTCAGCCCGGAGAGCAGCCGCAAATATCTCTATTCCAACCATACCCTGCCCATTGACGATCATTCGCTGGCCGGGTACGTCGCCCTGACCGGCGAGTCGCTCATCATCGACGACGCTTATCAACTGCCCCCGGTCCTGCCGTTCACCTTCAACAAGTCTTTCGATGAGCATTCGGGCTACCGCTCCAAAACGATCATTGCCGTGCCCCTGCGCACCAGCCGGCGGAAAATCGTCGGGGTCTTGCAGCTCATCAATGCCCTGGGAGCAAGCGGCGAAGTCGTGTGCTTCACCGGCCAGGACCAGCTGATCCTGAATTACTTTGCCGACAACGCCGGGGCGGCCGTGGAACGGGCCCGCCTCACCCGGGAGGTCATCCTGAGAATGGTCAAGATGGCCGAACTGCGGGACCCTGAAGAGACCGGGCCGCATGTCAACCGGGTGGGCGCCTATGCCGCCGAGATTTACCACTGCTGGGCCCGGAATCATGGTCTGCCTCCGGAGGAGATCAGGATTACCAAGGACCTGCTGCGCATCGCCGCCATGCTGCACGACGTCGGCAAGATCGCCATCTCCGACCTGATCCTGAAGAAACCCGCCGGCCTGGACGCGGACGAGTTCAACACCATGAAGTTGCATACGATCCTCGGGGCCCGGCTGTTCCAGAACGCCGAATCGGAGCTGGATACCCTGTCCGCGGAGATCGCCCTGAATCACCACGAAAAATGGGACGGCTGCGGTTACCCCGGCCGCATAGCGGATATCTTCGATCCCCCGGTCGGCCTGGGCCCGGGCAAGCGGCGCGAAGAGATTCCCCTGGCGGCCCGCATCGTTGCCCTGGCGGACGTTTACGACGCCCTGGTCTCCAAGCGGAGCTACAAGGAGCCGCTGCCGGAAGAGCGGACCCTGAAAATCATCCGGGAGGAATCCGGCCGGCAATTCGACCCCGAGGTCGTCCAGGCCTTCCTGGAGGTTCACGACACCATTGTGGCCATCAAGGAAAAGTACCAGGAGGACCCGACTTCTTGTTCCTGGGTTCCCCGGTAAGGCCTGACCCTGAGCGCTCCCTAATCCTTTTTCCCCTAGACAGGACGGCTCACGAGCCGCCCCCACGTGGCCCTAATGGACGCGGATATCCTCCTGCATAATGCCCTGGTTCTTACCCTGGAGCCTGGGGCGGCCCCCCTGCCCGGCGGCTACGTGGCGGTCACGGGCCGCCGCATCGTGGCAGTGGGAGCGGCTACTGAGGCCCGAGACCTGCCCCCGGCCCGCCAAGTGCTGGACCTTCAGGGCGCCCTGGTGCTGCCGGGGCTGGTGAACACCCACAGCCACGCCCCCATGGTCTGGTTCCGGGGCCTGGCCGACGACCTGCCGCTGCACATCTGGCTGACGGACTTCATCTTTCCCGCCGAAGCCGCCTGGCTCGACCCCGACAAGGCCTATTGGGGGACCCTGGCGGCGGCAGCGGAAATGATCCGGGGCGGCACCACCACCGTGGCCGACGGCTATTTCTTCGAGACCGAGGTGCGCCGGGCGCTGGCCCAGGCGGGCCTCCGGGCTTGCGCGGCCCAGGGGGTGGTGGACTTCCCGGCCCCCGGCGTCCCCGACCCCCGGGACAACCTCAAGGCGGCCGCCGATTTTCTCGACAGTGGGACGGCTTTCGTGGAGCAAGGCATCACTTCCGCGGTCTTCTGCCATTCCCCTTACACCTGCGGGGCCGAAACCCTCACCCGGGCCAAAGACCTGACCCGGACCCGGCAGGTCCCCTGGTTCATCCACCTGGCCGAGACGCGGGGAGAAGTGGAGGACAGCCGGCAAAAAACCGGCCTCACCCCCGTGGCCTATCTGGACCGGTTGGGGGTATTGGATGAGTTGACCGTGGCGGTCCATGCCGTCTGGCTGGACCCCGAGGATCAGGAGATCCTGGCCTGCCGCGAGGTTGCGGTGAGCCACTGCCCCGAATCCAATCTGAAGCTGGCCTCCGGGGTGGCCCCCATCCCGGAGTTGCTGAACCGGGGGATCACCGTGGGCCTGGGCACCGACGGGGCCGGCTCCAACAATAACCTGGACCTGTGGGGGGAAATGAGCCTGGCGGCCCGCGTCCACAAGGTCTGGCGCCGGGACCCCACCCTGCTGCCCGCCGCCGAGGTCGTGGGCCTGGCCACCCGGGAAGGGGCCAAAGTCCTGGGGATGGGTGGCCGCACCGGTACCCTGACCCCGGGCAAAGAGGCCGACCTCATCGTGCTGGACCTGAATCGGCCTCACCTGACGCCGCTTTATGACCCTTTCTCCCATCTGGCCTATGCCGCCGGGGCCGCGGACGTGCGCCACGTCATGGCCCGGGGCCGCTGGCTCCTTTTCGACCGGCAATTCACCACCCTGGACTGGCCCGAAATCGCCGCCCGCCTCCGCCGGGACTGTCCGGACCTGGCGGCCTTCCGTCAAAAACTTCGCCGCGCTTGACCCGAAGGGCAATTATTGCGAAAATATAAGCATAGACGCTAGTTGCCTGGTGGCGTCTTGACGCCGGGCAGTGCAGTGTAGGGACCCGGGCACCGAGCCGGTGCCGTAAAACCGCCGGGGTGGTGTTTATATTTTTAAGTCGAAGGCAACTTTGCAGATAAAGGTTAATTAATGTCAGAGCCTCGTTCCCGGTCGTCGCTATCCTTTGCCGAACAGTTGAAATCCCTGGTGATTACCCCGGAAGTCTTGCGGCTGATCCTGGACGTCACCGCCTGCACGGTGGAGTGGGACGGCGGGGCCGCCAGCATCGTACCCCCCCAGGCCGGGGGCCTGGAACTTTTCCCTTGTTTTGCCATGTATTTCCAGCGCCATCTGGTGGAGGTCAAGGGAGCCATCTTTCCCAACCTGGCGGCCCGGGAGTGGGAAGGACTGTCCCATGTGATTCGCCTGGAATTGCCGGGGATGACCCTGGACGTGCGCCTCCACACCCTGCAAACCACCTTTCTGCTGTCGCCTTTCCACATCCGCTTTCTCAGCATCCTCTTCGGACGCCTGGTGCTGCACCAGCTATCCCTGACTCCGGAGGGCCGGGGCAGCCTGTCGCCTTTTACCCCGTACTCCCTGGAGGAACAGGTGGTGGCCGGCTACCTGCAGAGCCTGGAATGGGCTCCCTGCGCCACCATCAAACTGGACGCCCAGGACAACCCCTATATCGGCTCCATGCTCCACAGCAGCGCCGACCTGAGGCGTTGCGAGATGCCCGGCAGCGGCCGGGAAGAGGCCATCATCCGGGCCTGGCGCCTCTTCAAGAGCCTCCTGTATTACTCGGTGGAGGGGGAGCGGCTCTATACCGGCTTCGCCTTTCTTTCGGCCACCAAGCCGCTGGAATCCTTCCGCAAGCGCTGGCCGTCCCTGCTTTGGTTCCGGGAGGACAACTTCACCCCCCTGGACCTGGGACTCCAGGCCCTGAAGCAGTTCCTGCTCAACGCCGACGGCCGCCAGACCTTCCTGGCCATGTATCGCGGCCGCATCGTCGGACTGATGCAACTCGCCCAGGGAACCCACCGCCAACTCACCACCCCCAACGCCTGGCGGTCGGTGCTGCCTCTGGCCACCATCTCGCACCGGGGCCGGGTCAGCTTTTGGATTGCCCTGAAAGGCCGGAAAAACCGGCTCATCCCCCTGTCGGTCCTGGAATACCGCCACGGCCACCTGCATATCCCTCTATTCCAGGACGTCTTCTGGCAGGAACTGGAGCGCCAGTTGAAAGGGGTCTGCCCAGGCATTCAGGCCGCCGGCGCCCTGCCCCGTCTCAAGGCCCTGTTGGAAATGCTGCGCCGCAGCGGCCACGGGGCGATTTTTCTCATCGGGCTGACCGATGAGCAAATTGACGGCCCCGATCTGCCCATCGAACACCAGGTGCACCTGGCCGAACCGGTTCCCCTGCACGAGCGCTGGCAGCGCCACCTCGTGGGCCTGGCCAAATCCGACGGCGCCGTTATCTGTAACGACCGGCTGGAGACCCGCCAGTTCCGGGCGCGCCTCACCCCCACCGCGGTGGGCCTGCCGCCGGATAAGGACGACCTGGGCGGCGGCATGCGCCACCAGGTGACCCGGGAATTCTCGGCCTATGCCCCGCAGGTCCTGGGTATCTGCGTCTCCCAGGACGCCCATATCTCCCTCTACCGCCAGGGCAAACTGGTGGGTCGGCTGTATTAGTTTCGAGTTGGGTTCAAACAGGTATTATTGGATCTGTCATTCTGAACGGAGCGAAGCGAAGTGAAGAATGCTAGATTCTTCGCTGCGCTCAGAATGACAATATTAAGCAGCCTACATGAAATCCAGCTTAGTGAAGCTAATGATAGTGGGTCTGCTGGCGGCGGCGTTTGTTGCCTTCTACCCAAAAGTGCTGCCTCTGGTCGAGCCGGCCGGTGCTCCGCCCACGGCCATCCAACCTAAACCGGTATTGCCGCCGCCGGGAATCAGGTATCTGGCAAAGGTGGAAGACCTGGTCTTTGAGCTGACCAACCAGGCCCGGCAGGCTAAAGGGGTGGCGCCCTTAATCAGAGATGATGAACTGCGGCAGGTGGCCCGGGCCTTTAGCAATGATATGCTGGTGCGCCGGTTTTTTGACCATACCACCCCCGATGGGGTGGATTTCGCGGCACGGATAACGGACCAGTATCCCCACCGGGTCTTCCTGGTGGGTGAAAATATTTGGGACGCCTACGGCTACAGTGCCGCCAACCCGCAACGGCTGGCGCAGGAAATCATGGCTGACTGGATGGGCAGCCCCGGTCACCGGGAGAACCTGCTCAGCCCGAGGTTTACGCATTTAGGGGTGGGAGTCTCGGCCCGTCAGCACACGATTAAGGCCACCCAGGAATTCGTGGGGAAGTCCAGGGGCTTCAACTGGGGAGGACCTTCAGCCACCAGGCCCATTAAATATTGTTTTCGGTTTTCGGCAGGCCAAAATTTATGAACCACAGATAGGACACCGGATGAATCCCCCCTGCCCCCCTTTTTCAAAGGGGGGTTCTAAAGTCCCCCTTGGTAAAAGGGGATTTAGGGGGATTTGGATTTTCACGGTAAGGCCGGTGGTCAAGATACCCTAAAAGAAAGCGCAGGCTAAAGCCTGCGGCTACGTAATGCTAAACCCCTCCCGCCATAATCCACTCCTCCGATCTCTTTCAACGCCCTCTCGGCATAAGCCGCGCCCCGGAGTTTCTTGGGGATGCGGCCTTCCAGCGCCGGAAACAGCCCGAAATTGACGTTCATCGGCTGGAAATCCCTGGTCTCGGTGTTGGTCAGGTGATGGACCAGGGCCCCCAGGGCCGTGGCCCGGGGCGGCGTGACCATCTCCTGGGCCCGGGCCAAACGGGCGGCGTTAATCCCCGCCAGCAGGCCCATGGCCGCGGACTCCACGTAGCCCTCCACCCCGGAGAGCTGCCCCGCCAGAAAGAGTTGGGGATATTGCAGAAAATTCAGATACGGGCTCAAGAGGCCGGGGGCATGGATAAAGGTGTTGCGGTGGATGGAGCCCAGACGGACGAATTCGGCCCGCTCCAGGCCCGGAATGAGGCGGAAGACCCGCTCCTGGTCCGGATATTTGAGCTTGGTCTGGAACCCCACCAGGTTGTAGAGGCTGCCCTCCCGGTTCTCGGCCCGCAGTTGCACCACCGCAAAGGGCTGGCGCCCGGTGCGCGGGTCGGTCAGGCCCACCGGCTTCATGGGGCCGAAAAGCAGGGTGCGGTAGCCGCGGGCCGCCATCACTTCGATGGGCAGGCAGCCCTCGAAATAGCGGGGCTCTTCAAAGGACTTCAGCGGCACCTGCTCCGCCGCCATCAGGGCTTGATAAAAGGCGGCGTACTCGTCTTCGCTGAAGGGGCAATTGAGGTAGTCGTCTCCGGCGCCATAGCGCGAGGCCCGGAAAATCTGGTCCAGATCCAGGGAATCGGCCGCCACGATGGGGGCGATGGCGTCGTAGAAATGGAGCTGCTCCTGCCCGGTGAGGCGGCCCAAGGCCTCCGCCAGGGGGTCGGAAGTGAGGGGGCCGGTGGCCACCAGCGTGATCTCGGCCGGGTCCGGAGCGGTGACTTCCTCCCGGACGATCTCTACCAGGGACTCTTGCTCCAGGGCCTGTGAAATATAGGCCGCGAAGGCTCCCCGGTCCACCGCCAGGGCCTTGCCCGCCGGCACCCGGGTGGCCGCGGCCGCAGCCATGATCAGGGAACCCAGCCGGCGCATCTCCTCTTTGAGCAGGCCCACGGCGCGGTCTGGGTCGGTCGGCCCGCAGCGAATTGCTGCACACCAATTCCCCCAGCAGGGGCGAGCTGGTGCGCCGGGGAAAATTTCCGCGGCTTCATTTCATAAAGGCGTACCGCCACGCCCCGGCGGGCCGCCTGCCAGGCGGCCTCCGCCCCGGCCAGGCCGCCGCCGATGATGGAAAGGTGGTTTTCTGTTTTCGGTTTGCGGTTTTCGGTGATCATGCTTGGAGGCAGGGTGCGTATACGCACCAAAATTGGCTTTTGCAAGCGGCTCCAGGGCCCGTGTCGGCATCAGGCTGGAAAGCCTGTGCCACCGGATCATTGGTGCGTAAAATGCACCCTGCATTGCTGGTAGATTAGGCCTGCCGCCTACAGAGCCGGAGCAGGGCGGGCGAGACGCCCGCCCCACCAACCGAAACGGAAAGCTGAAAACCGCCCTTTACCCGGCGGCCTCGGCGACCGCGGCGGTCTGATAGTCGCACTCATCTTTGGGGCAGAGGATCTTCTTGCCCTTTTTCATCAGCCAGGGGAAGCCGCATTGGGGGCAGGGCTCCTCCAGGGGCGCCTGGTTCAGGGTAAAGTCGCACTTGGGGTAGTTGCGGCAGCCGTAGAAGATGCCCCGGCGGGAGCGGCGTTTGAGCAGGCCGCCGCCGCAGCCTTCCCGGGGGCAGGGAAAGGCCGCGGTTTCGGCCTCCTTATCCTGGAGCACGGGATTGCCCTCGGGGTCCCGGGTGAAATTCGAGGTGAACTTGCACTTGGGGTAGCCGGAGCAGCCCACGAACTCGCCCATCCGGCCCCGGCGGATGATCAAATCCTTTTGACATTTGGGGCACTTGAGGCCGGTGGTCGTGGTTCTGGGACGGGGCGCTTCACCCTCGCCGGCCGGACCTGCACCCAGGGCGCCGCCCTCAACCTGCAGCACGATGCGTCCCTTGGCATCCCGGGTAAAATCCCCGGTAAAGCCGCACTTGGGATAGGCGGAGCAGCCCAGGAACTCGCCGTTCTTCCCCCAGCGCACCACCAGTTCGGCGCCGCAATCGGGACACTTGAGCTCGGTGGGGACGCTTTTCACCTTGCGCATCCCACCCTTGGCCGCCTCCAGGTCCCGGGCGAAGGGCCCGTAAAAATTCCGCATCACTTGCTGCCAGGGGACCTGGCCTTCGGCCACCCGGTCCAGGTCGTCCTCCATGGTGGCGGTGAATTTGAGGTCCATGATGCCCGGGAAGTTTTCCACCAGCAGATCGCTCACCACCAGGCCCATCTCCGTGGGCCGGAGCGTGGCCTTCTCCTTGAGCACATAAAGGCGATCCTGGAGGTTGCTGAGGATGGTGGCGTAGGTGCTGGGCCGGCCGATGCCCTGGACCTCCAGCTCCTTGATGAGCGAGGCCTCGGTGAAGCGGGCCGGCGGTTTGGTGAAATGCTGCTGCGGATCGAAATCCCGCAGCTCCAGCACCTCGCCTGCCTTTAAAGGCGGCAGTTTGGCCGCGGCCTCCTCGTCTTCGGTATCCCTGGACTCCTGGTAGACCGCGGTGAAGCCGGGGAACTGCAGCACCGAGGCCGTGGCCCGAAACAAATAATCCCGCCGCTTCGATATCCACGGTGGTCAGCTGATAGACGGCCGGGGCCATCTGGGAGGCCACGAAGCGCCGCCAGATGAGTTCATAGAGGGCCAGTTCATCCCGCCCCAAGAACTGCTTCAGATCCTGGGGCCGGTGGCTGACGCCGGTGGGGCGGATGGCCTCGTGGGCCTCCTGGGCCCCTTTGGGACTCCTGTACTTATTGGGCGTCTTGGGGAGATGGTCGGCCCCGTAAGTGTCGTCGATGAACTGCCGCACCGCTTCCAGGGCCTCGCCGGAGATCCGGGTGGAGTCGGTCCGCATATAGGTGATGAGGCCCACCGGCCCTTCGTCCCCCAGGTCGATGCCTTCATAGAGCCTCTGGGCCAGGGACATGGTTTTCTTGGGAGTAAACCGGAGCTTGCGGTTGGCCTCCATCTGCAGGCTGCTGGTGATGAAAGGCGGCGAGGGATTGCGCTTCTGCGGCTTCTTGTCGATCTTGGCCACCCGGAATTCGGCGGCTTCCAGGTCGTCCAGGATCTTTTCCACCTGCCCGGCGTTATCGGGCTTGATGGCCTTGGCGCCATGTTTCAGCAGGTGGGCCAGGAACCGCGGCGGTTTTTTGCCGGCCAGGCAGGCGTCCAGGGACCAGTACTCATCGGGCACGAAGGCCTGGATGGCCCGCTCCCGGTCGCACACCAGGCGCAGGGCTACGGATTGCACCCGGCCGGCGCTGAGCCCCGTCTTGACTTTCTGCCAGAGCAGGGGGCTGATCTGATAGCCCACCAACCGGTCCAGGACGCGGCGCGCCTGTTGGGACTCGAAGCGGGCCCGATCCAGCGCCACCGGGTGGGCCAGGGCTTCCCTGATGGCCTTTTGGGTCAACTCCAGGAACAGGACCCGGTGAAACTTATGGTCCTTCTCCCCCAGGGCCTCGGCGATGTGCCAGGCGATGGCCTCCCCTTCCCGGTCCGGGTCGGGGGCCAGGTAGATCTCGGGGATGCCCGCCGCC
The DNA here is from genome assembly GCA_963797235.1 of uncultured delta proteobacterium. Classification (GTDB taxonomy): domain Bacteria; phylum Desulfobacterota; class Desulfobaccia; order Desulfobaccales; family 0-14-0-80-60-11; genus JAPLJC01. The sequence goes on along the minus strand of CAWCOX010000012.1, from coordinate 14,116 downwards.
ATTTTCTTCAGCTCCTGGATGACCTTGGCCTTACCCAGGATGGTGACGTATTTGGGCTGAAAGTCGTGCTCCAGGTCGACCCCGAGCTCATGGGGCGGCAGGTCCCTGACATGGCCTTTGCTGGAGAGGACCACAAACTCGTCCCCCAGGTATTTCTGCAAGGTCTTGGCCTTGGTGGGTGATTCGACAATGAGTAAAGATTTAGGCATATTTAGAAATTATAACCGATTTTTGTATTTGCCACTAATGGCAGGATTATTTCGGCAGGGATAAAGGGTCGCTCAAATTTGCGGGTCTGTCAAGGACCAACGGAAAAAAAGAATAGCTCACGTCAAGACGCCAAGACGCAATAAGAAACGCAGGCGTTGATCTTGGCTGAAAGCCGACCGCTGATAGCTTCGTTTAACTGGCAATTTCCCCCTGATAACGCCGGGGGTCTCGGGACAGAATCTCCAGCAGGCGCCGGGCGGCAGCTTGCGGCGAAATGACCTCGCCAGCTTCCTGATAAGCCCGGAAATGCCGGTGCAGGATTTCTGCACCGCCGCCCCGGGCGCGGCGGGCCTGGCGCTGCATGCGGGTTTCAACTATCCCGGGCCGGAAGACGAAACTGGTAATCTGGGGGGCCTCGGCGGCCAATTGCCGGGCCAGGTGTTCCTCGGCGGCCTTGGCCACACAATAGGCGCCGATTCCGGGCAGGTTGGAGACCGCCGCCCCGGAGCCGAAGAAGACCGCCAAGCCTGCGCCGGCCCGCAACAACTCCGGCAGCGCCCGGCGCACTAACTGGTAGGCTGCGGTGACGTGGGAATCCAGGATTTCCTTAAAACGGGCCGGGGACAGCTCCCAGAGGAGCGGCCCAGGCCGCAGCACCCCGGCGGCGTGGATGAAGCCGTAGAAATCCCCCAACTCCAGGGCCTCGGCCACCAGCCTCGCGGCCACCGACTCCCGGGCGGCGCTGCCGGCCACGGCGCGGACCTGGACCCCGGCGGCGCGGCAGGCCGCGGCCGCCTCTTCCAGAGGCGCGGCGTGCCGGGCGTTGATCACCAGGTTCACCCCTTGTTCCCTGGCCAGCAGCAGCGCCAGGGCCTTCCCCATGCCCAGAGAGGCGCCGGTGATGATCAAGGTTTTGCCTGACAGGTCTAACATAGAAAGAAAATAAGGCTATCAGGCCAAAAGTCAAATTCCCTCGGCCACCATTTGCGCCGCCCGGAGCAGCAAGGCGTCGTTGCCGTGGGCCGCCAGCAGGGAGAGGCCGATGGGGACGCCGCCCACCTCTCCCAGAGGCAGGGTCACCTGGGGCAGCCGGCCCAGCCCGGCGATGGCAGTGAAGGACAGGGTGCGGGGATAGTAGCCGGCCCGGGATTGGTAAGGGCCGCCTCCTCCGGGGAGCCGCTTGAAGGGGGCCAGGGTCGGGGTGGTGGGCAGACAGAGCAGGCCAGCCGGGCCCAGAAGATCCTGCAGCCGCCTGAAATACTCCTCGCGGCCGGCGCGGCGGCCGGCATTAGCTGGTGGCGGTCGACTGCACGGACCAGGTCGACGTTAACCCTGGTGCGGGGGCCGATCTCGGGTTCGACCGCCTCGAGCCAGGCGCCCAGGGAACTCCAAATCTCCCGCCACGACAGGACGCAGAAGGTATTATACCAGTTCTGCAAGCCGCTTTCCGGCGGGGCGGCGTCGATGGACCGAATGGAGGTTTCCCGGACCTTGGGCCCCCAGAGGCGGCGCAGCCGATCCAGGGCCGGGGCCAGGGCCTCCCGGACCTCGGGGTCGGCCAGCTCCCAGGCCTCTGGCACCAGATAAACCGCAGCCGGGTCCACCCGGGCCGGGACCTGGCACGAAAGCAGGACCGCGGCGGCCCGGGCCAGAATCTCGGCGGAAGCCGCCAGCAGCCCCACCGTGTCGATACTGGGGGCATAAGGCACGACTCCGGCCGTGGAGATGAAACCGTGCGAGGGGCGCAGCCCATAGAGGCCGCAGTTGCTGGCCGGAACCCGCACCGAGCCGCCGGTGTCGGTGCCCAGGGCGAAATCGGCCAGGCCGCAGGCCACCGCGGCGGCCGAGCCGCTGGAGGAGCCGCCCGCGACCCGCTCCGGCGCCCGGGGGTTCAAGGGGGCGCCGTAGAAAAAATTCTCCCCCTCCAGACTGAAGGCCAGCTCGTCGCAGACGGTCTTGCCGACGCCGCGGGCCCCGGCCAGGAGCAGTTGGTCGACGCAGACGGCGTTGACCGCGGCCACCGGGTGGGTCCGGGCCCAGTCGGGGTTGCCGCAGCCGGTCTGGTGGCCGCCGAGGTCGATCACATCCTTGACCGCAAACCGCAAGCCATCCAGGGGCCCGGAGGCGTACGGGCTCGATCTCCAGGACTTCCATGAAGGCGCCGGATTCGGCGATGCTATAGGTTGGGGGGGTTGGGCATCGGACGGCTCGATAAAGCTTTGTAGGGTTGCTCCTCATTTAAATAGTATTGCGCCTGGGCCGGAAATCAAGTTCAAAGGTGCGCCAGGGCGCGCCCCATGCCCAGGGAGGCGCCGGTGATGATCAGTTTTAGTTCGCTCCCGGCCTCTCCTTAACTTCGACGTCGCGATCTTCGAAAAGGGATAAATACGGTCCATAGGAGAAACGACGATTTCGCCTTTGACCAGTAACTTCCTCAAGAAGGCCAAGATCGCAGAGATCTTTTATCGGTTTGTTTGCATTGGCATATGTGAGTTTTCTTAGCCTCCATGACTGTATGCACCGAAAGTATGGGACGAAAATAAAGCATCTCTAAGAGCAAGAGGGCTTTGGACGCAGACCGTCCCAGTTTAGTCGTGATCTTAGCCCTATGCTCTTCTCTTAAGTTCACAATTTTTCGGGCTGTTTCCGTAGCTTCTCCATTGCCCTCCCAGTCACCTTATTAAAGCGTCTGGCCTGAGAATTTAGGCAGCGGCCACAAGCCGCCCTCTCTACAGAAGGTTGGCGGGCGGGACGCCCGCCCCACCAAGGCCCGCCCCACCAACTTATTAATTCTCCAGCACATAGCGCTTGCCCGGCAGTTCCCGGATGAGGCCTTCCAGTTCCAGGATGGTGAGGCGGCTCAGGACGGCGGAGGTGGCGAGGCGGGTGGTCCGGACGATCTCTTCCAGGGACAGGGGGTCGGAGCCCAGCAGGGCCAGGAGCGGGTCTTCCGGCGTGGGCGCGGGTGGAGAAGTGGGGATGGTGGCCGGCGTGGAGCCGTCCCCGGCGGCCGGGGTCTCCCGGACCCGAACAGGACCGGCAAATAGTGGGCGTTGGCCTTTCTTTAGGCCGGGCAGTTCCGAGAAGATGTCCTCGGGGTCCTGGACCAGCTTGGCGCCGTCCTGGATGAGGCGGTGCGGCCCGAGGCTGGTGGGCGAATCGATCGGCCCCGGCACCGCGAAGACCTCCCGGCCCTGGTCCAGGGCGTAGCGCACCGTGATGGAGGTGCCGCTTTTCAAGCCCGCCTCCACCACCACCACCCCGAGAGACAGGCCGCTGATGATGCGGTTGCGGATGGGGAAATTCTTGGCCTCCGGCGGCGTGCTGAGGGGAAATTCGCTGATCAGGGCGCCCTGCTCCGGGATCTGCTCATAGAGCTTCTGGTTCTCCGGGGGATAGACCACGTCCAGGCCGCAGCCCAGGACCGCCAGGGTGCGGCCGCTGTTTTCCAGGGCCCCCTGATGGGCGGCGGTGTCGATGCCCCGGGCCAGGCCGCTCACCACGGTGACGCCCCGCACCGCCAGGGCTCCGGCCAGGCGGCGGCAGGTCTTGAGGCCGTAGTAAGAGGCGGCCCGGGTGCCCACCAGGGCCAGGGCCAGGTCGTCCTGGGGCAACAGGGTCCCTTTGAGGAAGAGCAGGGGAGGCGGGTAGGGAATCTGCTTGAGGCGAGCGGGGAAGCGGGGATCAGTCTGCAGGAGAACTTCCACCCCGGCGGCGGCCAGCCGGGCGAGCTCCGCCTCCACCCGATCCCAGTCCCTAAAGCCCAGGAGATCCCGGGCCAGGTCCCGGTTGACTCCCTTGATGCTGAGCATTCCTCGCAGCGGGCTTGAAAGACCCGGGCCGGCTCTCCGAACCGGGCGAGCAGGCGCTGGAACAGCACCGGCCCCACGCCGGGGATGGCCTTCAGAGCCAGCCAGGGGAGTTTGTCGGTCATGGGGTGATGGCCTCACGCAAAGATGCAAAGATCGCATGCAAAGACGCGGCAAGGTGTCAAAGATATTAGGACCGAAGATAAAAAGTAGCCTCCTCCCTCCGGGCGTGTGTCAGTGAACAATATGCTGCAGATTAGGGAGCGGACCCCTGGCGGCTGCCCCTACGGTATTTCAGGCCATAGGCTCGGAGAGGCGGGCCTCGATGGCCCGGACTGCCGGGATCATCTCTGCCAGGCGCTGCTGGCGGGTCTGGCGTTCGGTCTCTTCGAGGTGGACCGTGGCGGTGAGGCCCGAGAGGCTGCCCAGGAGGGAGCCCAGGGTGTCCTCCAGGCCGGCCTCCTGCTGCTTGAGCCACTGGTCCACCAGGGGAAAGAAGTACTGGAACTTCAGGCGTTCCCGATAATCCAGCAGCTGCACCTGGACCTCTTCGTGGAGCCAGTCCTTCAGGGAGACCAGGGCCCGCTCCAGATCCCGCTGGAGTTGGCCCCGGGGCTCAACTTCCTTACCCAGGCCGAGGCGCTTTTTGGCGGCTTCCCAGGCCCGGCCCAGGAAACCCAGGCCGGAGCGCAGCCAGACCTCCCGGGCAAAACGCCAGCCGGGCGCCGGTTCGAGGCTCAGCAGGGGCATCTCCAGACCCTGGGGCCGGCTGATGGCCGCCACCTCGAGGGTGGGCGGCGCGGCCGGCAGGCCCAGTTCTTCGATCTCCCGGTAATAGAGGGTCAGGGCTTCCTGCAAGGCCAAAAACAGCGGCGTCCACAGGTGGCCCAGTTCCTGGCGCAGCCACTCTTCCTGGACCCGGATGAATTCCACCAGGGAGATGTTGACCTCGGAAGTGACAAATTGGGCCAGGGCCTTGGCGAATTCCTGAAATAGCTGGTACAGGGCGGGCCGGAAGGCCGCGGGGGCGCCGGCGGCGGTGAGTTCGTCCCAGTTGGGCTCGAATTTCTGGATAAACTCCCGCAAGGCGGCGCCCACCGGGCCGCCGTGCCAATCGAGCTGGTGATCCACCCGGCGGCGAATCTCCTTCTTCAGGCGGTTGCCGGCGCCTTCCAGGGTCTGGCTCAGGCTGGCCATGGTGCCTTTCAAGGGCTGGCGGCGGGCCTCCAGGCGGGCCTCCATCTCTTTGATGGCCCCCATACCCTTCTGCAAGAGGTCCCGGGCCAGTTCCAGCTGCTCCCGCAGGCCCCGGGCCACCATCTTGACCTGGGAGAGGACGCCCTCCGGCCAGGCGGCGATGGCGCAGTTCCTGGAGCAGCGCTTGCAGGTCGCTTTCGAAACGGGCGGCTTCCTGATCGGAAAAGGTCGCCGAAGCGGGGTCCGTGGCCCAGACTTGCAAGACCGCGGCCTCGCGCTGGTCCAGGGCCTCACCCCGGGAGCGCTTACGGTCCAGCAGGAGCTTCAGGGCGGAGAAGGCATAAAGCCGCACCTGGGGCTGCCAGGGGCCGAGCTCCTGCGCTACCCGCTCCCGGATGCGGTCCAGTTCCTCGAACGAGGTGTGCTCCCCCAGGTCCAGGTTGAGGAGCGACAGGATATGGGGAGCCAGCCCCATGCGTTGCAGTTCGCTGAGAAACTGAAAATCGGCCTGGCGCAGCCCCACCCGGGAGCTGATGACGTAAAGCGCCAGGTCGCTTTTCACCAGGTAGGCCAGCACCTGGGCCAGGTGCTGGGGGGTGGGCGAGTCGCTCCCCTGGCAGTCACCCAGCTCCACCCCCTGGGCCGGCCAGGGGAAGGGGGTGGTGAGGAGCACGTCCTTGAGATAGACCGCGGTGGCCTCCCGGGTCACCAGGTCCCGGTGCCGGGCCAGCTCCGGACCCGAGAGATTCAAGGCTCCGGCAGCAGCCAGGAGGTCTTTGAGGAGGTCGTAGCCTTCCAGGTAGGACTTGAGGAGGAGATAGTTCTGGTCCAGGCTGCCGTTACGCCACGAGGTCGAGGCCCTGGGCCTCGGCCAGCACCTGTTTTAAGAGCTCCCGGTCTTCGGCCTGCTGCAAATCCAGGAGCGCCGTCCGCTCCACCAGGCGGGGGTTGGGCAGCAGCCCCAGGGCCCGCTGGATCTCAGCATTGATTTCGCTCCAATCCTTGAACTGCAGGACCGCCCGCGGCTCGGGACCGGGCTGCACCCGGGTGATCATGGCGGTGAGGATGCCGGCGCCCCGACGCAGCAGATCCTGGCCCACCAGGGCATTGATCATGGTGCTCTTGCCGGATTTGACCGCGCCGACCACCGCCAGGCGGCAGGTATCCTCGCGCAGGTGGGCCTCGACCTGCCCCAGGACCTTGAGCCAATGCTCCGCCTGGGACGCCGCCTGGGGAAAGAGGCGGGTCCAGTCCCGGGCCAACTCCTGGAGTTGGTCGATTTCCCGGATCAGTCCAAGAGAAGGCTGAGTCTCCGGCACTTATAGTTCCTGTTTGGAGGCGACGGGACGCATCAGGCGCCTTTATTTCTTGGGCGCAAAGCCGGCGATGTAGGGACGGCCCAGGTCGATGCGGACCTTGTCGGCCACTTCCAGGGTGACGATCTGGTCGTCGATGTCGATGATGTTACCGATGATGCCGCCGCTGGTGATGATGCGGTCGCCCCGCTTCAGGTTGTCCAACAGCATCTTGTGCTCTTTGGCCTTTTTCTGTTGCGGCCGGATCAGGAGAAAATAGAAGATCACCACCATGAAGACCATGGGCAGTACAAAACTGGTAATAGTGCCGCCCCCCTCTGTCCCGCCCGGGGCCGCCGCTGCATGTGCCCAATTAAACACTTGTCTTACCTCCATTGCGTCGATTGTCGTAGAATTCCCGGCGAAAAGCGGCAAACCGATCCTCGCTGATCGCCTGCCGCATTTTAACCATTAAATTTAAATAGTAATACAAATTATGGAAGGTTAAAAGGCGAAAGGCCAGAATTTCTCGGGAAATATAGAGATGCCTGAGATAGGCCCGGGAATAATTCCGGCAGGTGTAGCAGCCGCAGGCCTCATCCAGAGGCCCCGGGTCCCGGGCGTAGGCGGCGTTTTTGATGAGCACCCGGCCGGTGTCGGTAAAGGCCATGCCGTTCCGGGCATTGCGGGTGGGCAGGACGCAGTCGAACATATCCACCCCCCGGGCCACGCCTTCCACCAGGTCCTCCGGCGTGCCCACCCCCATGAGATAGCGGGGCTTGTCCTGCGGGCAACTCCGGGGTGGTGGCCGCCACCATCTCCCAGGTGAGTTCCTTGTCCTCCCCGACGCTCAGGCCCCCCAGGGCGTAGCCGTCAAAATCGAGCTGCCGCATGGCCTGGGCCTGCTCCCGGCGCAACTCCGGCAGCATGCCGCCCTGGACCACGGGGAACAGGGCCGCCTCCGGCCGGGTCCGCGCCGCCCGGGAGCGTTCGGCCCAGGCCAGGGTGCGGGCCGCGGCCCGGCGCACCTCGGCCTCGGGGGCGGGATAGCCGGGGCATTCGTCCAGGCAGATCATGATGTCCACCCCCAGGGCCTCCTGGAGGGCCACGACCTTCTCCGGGTCCAGGAAATGGCTGGAGCCGTCGAGATGCGAGCGGAAGGTGACGCCCTCGTCGCTGACCTTCCGGAAAGAGGCCAGGCTGAAGATCTGGAAGCCGCCGGAGTCGGTGAGGATGGGGCCGTCCCAGTGCATGAAGCGGTGCAGGCCCCCCAGTTGGGCGATGGTCTCCACCCCCGGCCTCAGGTAAAGGTGGTACATGTTGCTCAGGATGATGCCGGCCCCCAGGGTCTTGCAGTTCCTCCGGGGTGAGGGTCTTCACCGTGCCATAGGTGCCCACCGGCATGAAGACCGGGGTTTCGATGAGGCCGCGGGCGGTGGTGATTTCTCCCAGGCGGGGTCCAGCCGGGCCACAGGATTTTTTTAAGTGGAATCTAAACATAAGTAGAAGCCTAAAAGCAAATCCCCCTAAATCCCCCTTTTTCAAAGGGGGACTTTTAGCGGGTTCCCAAGCGGGAGCTTGGGAACCAGTCATTCATGTTCCCTGAGGACAGCCAAAAGCCATGGAGATCTTGGCAATCAGGAGCTTTAAGTTCCCCTTCCCTTGAGGGGCGGGGGTTAGGGGGAGGGTGGCGATCGCCTGTCCCAGATTCACAGATGACGCCACCCCCTCCCCAGCCCTCCCCCCTCAAGGGGGAGGGAGTTAAACCGCTCCAGATTGATGGGCTATCGTTTTAGGGCGCGAACCATGTTCAGAGCAGAAAACCTGTAATTTCGTTTTGATGGCACAGCCTTTTCAGGCTATGTCGAAAATCCCGCACAGGCTGGAAAGCCTGTGCTACTTTAAGATGTTCGTTACTATAAAATCAACATGCAATCCCCGTAACTAAAAAACCGGTAGTGCTCCTGGACCGCCTCGGCATAGGCCCGCAGGATCAGGTCCCGGCCGGCGAAGGCGCTCACCAGCAGGAGCAGGGTCGATTTGGGCAGGTGGAAGTTGGTGAGCAGCCGGTCCACCGCCTGGAATTGATAGCCCGGATAAATGAAGAGGTCGCACCAGCCCTTTTGGGCCGCGAAGCCCCGGGGTGAGGCGCAGTGCTCCAGGACCCGGGTGCTGGTGCTGCCCACCGCGACAATTCTTTGCCCCCGGGCCTTGGCCGAGTTGAGCCGGACCGCCGCGGCCTCGGAAAGCTCAAAATATTCCGGCAGCATCCGGTGCCGGGTATAGTCGGCGTGACGCACCGGCAGGAAGGTGCCGGGTCCCACGTGCAGGGTGAGGGAGACCGTCTCGATCCCCTTGTCGGCCAGTTTCCGCAGCACCTCATTGGTGAAATGCAGGCCCGCGGTGGGGCAGGCCACGGCGCCGGTCTGCTCAGCGAACACGGTTTGGTAGTTATCCCGGTCGGCCTCTCCGGCGGGGCGATGGATGTATGGCGGCAGCGGCACTTCCCCCTGCTCCAGCACCTTGGGCAAGACCTCTCCCGCCGCCTCAAAGCGCACCTCCGCTACCCCCGGTTCGGGTAGGGAGACGACTTCCGCCTGGAGGTCGGGGCCGAAATGAAGGATTTGGCCCGGCCGCAGCCGGCCCCGGTGGGTGGCGCGGGCCTGAAGTCCGGGGCCGTTGCCGGTCGGCTCGGGCAAATGATGCAAAAGCAGCTCCACCCGGCCGCCGCTCGCCTTGACCCCATGCAGCCGGGCCGGAAAGACCCGGGTGTCGTTAACCACCAGCAAATCATCCGGGTCCAGCCAAGCAGCCAGGTCCCGAAACTGAGCGTGGACGATCTCTCCCGTGGCCCGCGGCAGCACCAAGAGACGCGAGGCGTCCCGCCGGGCCAGGGGTTCCTGGGCCACCAGTTCCGGCGGCAGGTGGTAATCGTAATCTGCGATTAAAGTCATTTTTAATGATTTACCACAGAGGCACAGAGAACAAAGAGAGGCACAGAGATAACATTTTTTGGCTTCGCCAGGTCGTAATAAATATTCTCTGTGAACCTCTGTGCACTTTTGTGTCTCTGTGGTGAAAAATTGACGCCGATCATTCCTTCTGATAAATTTATATAGTTTAACCCAGACAATTCCCGGTGCAAGGTGTGGTAATGAAACCTAAATATTTACTGTTCCTGTTGGCCTTGATTTTGGGGCTGGCCCCCTGGGCGGCCTTCGGGGCCGGCGGCCCGGAAGAGGTGATGGCCAAGGTTCAGGCCCAATACGACAAGACCGGGGCCTTCCAGGCCCGCTTCCAGCAGGAGTCCCGGCTCAAGGCCATGCAGCAGACCGACAGCGCCGCGGGCTGGATGTATTTCTCGAAACCCAGCCGGATGCGCTGGCAGTACGAGATTCCGGCGGCGCAGAAAAAGGAAGTGGTGACCGACGGCCGCCTGGTCTGGATGTACCTGCCCCAGGACAACGTGGTCATGGTCTACAAGGTCGAACAGGTGTTGCGCTCCGACCTGGTGATGCGCTTCTTTTCGGGCATCGGCCAGTTCCAGAAGGATTTCAACGTCTCCTGGAACCGCCCGCCCAAAGAGGGCGACAGCCTGGTCATCGATCTCTTCCCCAAAAGGGAGCAGGCCGAGCTGAAACGCCTCACCCTGACCATCAACCCCAAGACCTATCTGGTGGATAAACTGGAGTTTGCCAATGCCCTGGGCGAAGAGACCCGCTTCACCTTTTCCCAGATCAAGCTGGACGTGAAGCTGGCCCCCGATTTCTTCAGCTTTAAGCCGCCCCCGGGGGTCCAGGTGGTGCGGGAGACGCCGGGGTCATGAGGGGCGTCGAAGATTCGGTTTTGTAGCCGCAGGCCCTAACAAAAAACCTGCGCCGCACAGGCGAGACGCCGGTGCCACCAAGACTTTCATTTAAGTATATACTTGTGGAATAACCATGGAATTTGATGCGCAGCAGCAAGAAGTGAGGCAGTGGCTGAAACGCCGCCGGGCCATTATGTTGGCCCACAACTACCAACCCGGCCCCATCCAGGATGTGGCCGACCTGGTGGGCGACTCCCTGGAGTTGTCCATGGCCGCGGCCAAGACCGAGGCCGAGGTCATCGTCTTCTGCGGCGTCCATTTCATGGCGGAGACCGCCGCCATCCTGTGCCCGGAGAAGACCGTGCTCCTGCCCCGGACGGACCTGGGCTGCTGCCTGGCCGAGTCGGTCAAGGTCGACCAACTGAAGGCGCGGAAAGAGGAACTGCCCGGGGTGCCGGTGGTCACCTATGTCAATTCCACCGCCGCGGTCAAGGCCGAAAGCGACATCTGCTGCACCTCCGCCAATGCCGTCCGGGTCGTCAATTCTTTGACGGCCAGCCGCGTCCTGATGGTGCCGGATCAGAATCTGGCCCTTTACGTGGCCCGGCACACCCCCAAGAGCGTGGAGATCATCACCTGGGAAGGCTGGTGCAACGTCCATGACGGCCTCACCGCCGAGGAGGTGCTGAAGTGCCGGGAGATCCATCCTGGGGCGGTCTTTATCGCCCACCCGGAATGCAACCCTGAAGTCCTGGACCTGGCCGACGCCATCTGCAGCACCAGCGGTATGCTGCAATACGTCCATGAAGCCGGGGCCCGGGAGTTCACCATCGGCACCGAACAGGGCATCCTGCACCGCATGAAGAAGGAAAACCCCGGCAAGCTCTTCCACTCGCCCTGCCGCCGCCTCATCTGCCGGCCCATGAAGCGCATGACCATGGCCGACGTTTTGAGCGCCCTCAAAGAGAACCGGCACATAATCACGGTGCCGGAAGAGACCCGCCTCAGGGCCTTGAAGGCCGTGGAGCGCATGCTGGCAGTGCCCCGGGATTAAGCTTCTTGCCTGCCTTGAGGCCGCCGGTCCCCGCGGCCATACCTATTTCCCCTCCCTTTTTGTCGGAAGATCTCCGGGTTGGCCTGCTTTTTGCTTGAATGGTAAGGGCGGGGATAATTAACATGGCTAAGCCGGCACCGCTTGATCTGGTCCTGAACACCCGGCAATCTTTGCATGACCTGGCCCAGCCTCTGGCGGCGCTCACCGGCCTGGTCGACCTGCTACTGCTCGAAACCGCGGCAGACGATCCCAGGCTGCCGGACGTGCAGCGGATCAGCGAGCAGTTGGAAAGGGTGCTGGAAATCGTCGGCGAGATTCGCCGCATGCTCCGGGAGGCCTCCGGGGCCGAGGCGATCTGGCAGGCGCCTGCGGCTCATCCGGAACTATAGGGGCGTTGGCCGGTCGCGGGCCCGCCTGACCGCCTTTGGTTTGGATAAATTTGCGGGCCCGGGCTGGCCGGCCCGGACCGGGCGTCACAAAAATCCCGCCGCGGGGAATTTTTCCGGCCCTGAATATGTCAAATGATTGACATAGACTGTCCTGTTTCCCGGTAATCCTCTGCCTTTTTCCGCCTTGCCAATCATCCTAAAACTCCCTATCATGTCCAGCAAAGAGACGTTGCCGGGGTAATGAGCGGTGGGGCGGCCATCCTCGGCGGTCCGGAGAGTTGGCGGGCGGGAGGCCCGCCCCACCGTGCTTTGAGGAACGGCCATGGCCCAGATCGACATCCCCCAGGAAGTGCCGGCTCGGGTGCAGGAACTCCGGGAACGGCTCAATTATCATAATTACCGTTACTACGTCCTGGATGACCCGGTGGTCTCCGACGCGGAATTCGACCGCCTTTTGCAGGAGCTCACCCGGCTGGAGGAGCAATATCCGGAGCTGCTGACCCCGGATTCCCCCACCCAGCGGGTCGGGGCCGCGCCCCTGGAGAAGTTCGAAAGCGTGCGCCACCGGCAGCCCATGATCTCCCTGGAAAACGCCTTCAGCGAGGACGAGGCCCGGGAGTTCGACGAGCGCCTGAAACGCTTTCTGCGCACCGACGAGGACTTCCACTACGTCATGGAGCCCAAGATGGACGGCACCGCCATCGAGCTGGTCTATGAGCGCGGCCGCTTCACGGTGGGCTCCACCCGGGGCGACGGCATCCGGGGCGAAAATGTCACCCAAAACCTCAAGACCATCCACACCATCCCCTTGCAGGTGCTGACCCGGGAGGCGCCGGCCCCGGAACTGCTGGAGGTCCGGGGCGAAGTCTACATGGACCTGGAGGACTTTAGAAAGCTCAATGAACAGCGCCTGGCCCAGGGCGAGCCGGCCTTCGCCAACCCCCGGAACGCCGCGGCCGGGTCGCTGCGCCAGTTGGACCCCAGCATCACCGCGGCCCGGCCCCTGAAGATTTACTGCTACGGCATCGGCGAGGTGCGGGGCCGCCGCTTTGCGACTCATTGGGAGGTGCTGCAAACCCTGATCAAATGGGGCTTTCGGGTCAATCCCCTGATCGAGCGCGGTATCGGCATCGAGGCGGCCATCGCCTGCCACCATAAGCTGGAACATCAGCGCCACGGCCTGCCCTATGAGATCGACGGCATGGTGCTCAAGGTGGACTCCCTGGCCCTGCAGGAGCGCCTGGGCGCCAAGGCCCGGAGCCCCCGCTGGGCCCTGGCCTATAAGTTTGCGGCCAGCCAGGAAACCACCCGGGTGCTGGACATCGTGGTCAATGTCGGGCGCACCGGCGCGGTCACGCCCATGGCGGTGATGGAGCCGGTGGAGGTGGGCGGGGTCACGGTCAGCCGGGCCACCCTGCACAACGAAGACGAAGTGGCCCGCAAGGACGTGCGGGTGGGGGATACCGTGCTGATCCAACGGGCTGGAGACGTGATCCCGGAAGTGGTGAAGGTTATCCTCGAAGCGCGCCCGCCGGACGCCAGGCCCTTTCAAATGCCCAAGACCTGCCCGGCGTGCGGCACCGAATTGGTGCGGCCTGAAGGCGAGAAGGTGACCCGCTGCCCCAATCCCGACTGCTTCGGGTCCCAGACCCGGTCCATCATGCACTTTGCCGGGAAGAGCGCCATGGATATCGACGGCCTGGGGGAGAAGATTATCCTGCAACTGGTGAACGCCGGTCTGGTCAAAGACGTCAGCGATTTGTACAACTTGACGGCAGGGGACCTGATTCCCCTGGAGCGCTTCGCCGAGAAAGTCGGCCCAAAATATCGTGGGCGCCATCCAGGGCAGCAAACATCCCCCTTTTTGGCGGCTGATCAACGCCCTGGGGATTCGCTACGTGGGGGAGGCCACCGCCCAGGTCCTGGCCCAGCACTTCCAGACCCTGGAGGCCTTGATGGCCGCCTCCAAAGAAGATTTGCTCCAGGTGGAGGGGGTGGGCGAGCAGGTGGCTGCCAGCCTCCGGGAATTTTTCGACCACCCCCGGAACCGGGAACTACTGCGGCGGCTCTGGAGGCCGGGGTGCAGGAACAGCCGCCGGAGCCGCGGGCTGCCGGCCCTCTGGCGGGCAAGACCTTCGTCTTCACCGGGGGCTGCCGAACCTCTCCCGGGAGGAGGCCAAGGCCATGGTGACGTCCCGGGGCGGCAAGGTGAGTTCGTCGGTGTCGGCCAAGACCGACTACGTGGTGGCTGGGGCGGACCCGGGCAGCAAGTTGGCCAAGGCCAAGGAATTGGGAGTGACCATCCTGGATGAGGCGGAATTGGAGGGATTGATTAGAGGGGCTTGAGTTATTTA
>CAWCOX010000011.1:0-96020 GCA_963797235.1 uncultured delta proteobacterium | reverse complement strand
GCCGAGCCGCGCCGCCTCCCGGGCTGCCTCGTTGGCGACATGCAGTTGAAAAAAAAGATTGCCGAAGTCCATGATGCCGCAGACGATCAACAGCATGACCGGCAGCAGCAGAGCGAATTCCACCGCCGACATGCCGTCGGTCCGCTTCCGGAACCGACTCCAGCCGGATTGAGGGCGCCGCATGAAATTCATCTCCTCCATTGAGTAGATTAGTCGCAGGCTAATTAAACCGGGATTCCGGGAGGATAATCCGCCCACCCTATAATTCCTTTCTGGGTATCCTTACCTTAGAATAACCCCAACCACCATCAGGAAATTCCTGGAATTGGGGTGCGTATTCCCGCATTTTTTGGTAAGGGGCGAGGAGAAATCCAGGCCGCCGTGGCGTTGAATAGGGTCTGGACCTTAAAATCAGGGAATTGTAAAAGGCGCCGGCTGCCATATTGACAATGGGGCTGGGTGGGTATATGTAGGGACTTGTGAAGACCAAACTGATCTTTATCACCGGCGGGGTGCTGTCCTCCCTGGGCAAGGGAGTGGCGGCGGCGGCCATCGGGGCGCTGTTGGAGGCCCGGGGCCTGCGCATCACCTTTCAGAAGCTGGACCCGTACATCAACGTGGACCCCGGCACCATGAACCCCTTCCAGCACGGCGAGGTCTTCGTTACCGAAGACGGGGCCGAAACCGACCTGGACCTGGGGCATTACGAGCGCTACACCTCAGTAACCCTGGGCCAGGAGAACAACTTCACCTCCGGCCGCATCTACTATAACGTCATCACCAAGGAGCGCCGGGGCGACTATCTGGGAGGCACCGTCCAGGTCATCCCCCACGTCACCGACGAAATCAAGCAGGCCGTTCTCCAGGTGGCGCCCACGGTGGACGTGGCCATCATCGAGATCGGCGGCACCGTGGGCGACATCGAGAGCCTGCCCTTTCTCGAAGCCATCCGCCAGCTCAAGGGCGACCTGGGCAAGGACAACGTCTGTTACATTCATCTGACCCTGGTGCCCTTCATCAAGACCGCCGGCGAGGTCAAGACCAAGCCCACCCAGCACAGCGTCAAGGAACTGCGCACCGTCGGCATCCAGCCCAACCTGCTCCTCTGCCGCACTGAAAAACTCCTCAGCAAAGAGATCAAGGCCAAGATCGCCCTGTTCTGCAATGTCGAACCCGAGGCGGTGATCACCGCCCAGGACGTGGACAATATCTACGAAATTCCCCTGCTCCTGCACCAGGAGGGCCTGGACGAGCGCATTGTCGAGGTCCTGAAAATCTGGACCCGGCAACCCCAGTTGGAACCCTGGCAGGAATTGGCGACCCGCATCCGGAACTCCAAAGACCGGGTGGAGATCGGCATCGTCGGCAAGTACGTGGATCTGCGGGAATCTTACAAGAGCCTGCACGAGGCCCTGGTCCACGGCGGCCTGGCCAACGAGGTCCAGGTGGCCCTGACTTACATCGACTCCGAGAAGGTGGAGCGGGTGGGGGCCGAGGGCCTGTTGGGGCACCTGCACGGCATCCTGGTGCCCGGCGGCTTCGGGGTCCGGGGGGTGGAAGGCAAGATCCAGGCCATCCGCTACGCCCGGGAGCACCGCATCCCCTACTTCGGCATCTGCTTCGGCATGCAACTGGCGGTCATTGAGTTTGCCCGGCACTTGGCCGGCATTACCAATGCCACCAGCGAGGAGTTCGACCCGGAGGCGGCCGACCCGGTCATCTACCTGATGCGGGAGTGGTACGACTACCGCCGGGACGCCATCATCCGCCGGGACCGGGAATCGGAAAAAGGCGGCACCATGCGCCTGGGGGCCTATCCCTGCGTCCTCAAGGAAGAGTCTCTCGCCGGCCGGGCTTACGCCAAGACCCAGATCATGGAACGCCACCGCCACCGCTACGAATTCAACAACGACTACCGGGAGAAGCTGACCGCCGCCGGCCTGGCGCTCACCGGCACCTCCCCCAACGGCGAGTTGGTGGAGATCATCGAGATCAAGGACCATCCCTGGTTCCTGGGCTGCCAGTTCCACCCGGAGTTCAAATCCGGCCCCATGGACCCCCACCCCCTGTTCCGGGACTACATCCGGGCCGCCCTGGAATATAAGCAGCCGCATGTTAAACCGGACGAAGAGATTTAGGAGCAGGGGTTAGGGATTAGGGGCCAGGTCTCGTAGGGTGCGTCCTACGCACCATTTTGATTGGTTATTAAAAATTATTTTTTGATAGAAATTCGGAGCAGCCTAGAAAACCAAGTGTGCCTTAAAGTCCCCCTTTGAAAAAGGGGGATTTAGGGGGATTTAAAATAGTTGGCTTAAACACTTTTTCCCCCACTGCTAAAACTGATCCGAAAATAGCGCGGGCTGTGCCTGCCGCATAATGCCCGATCACTGGCACTGATTACTAACCCCTAATCCCTAACCACTCATTTTCGCATGAACCATCAAATTTCCCTATCCGATTTCTCCATAGGCGACGGCACGCTCCTCCTCATCGCCGGGCCTTGTGTCATCGAGTCTGCCGCAGCCACCCTGGAGATCGCCCAGACCTTGAAGGACTATGCCGGGGAGCTGGCCCTGCCGCTGATCTTCAAGGCCTCCTTTGATAAGGCCAACCGCACCTCACTAATCGTCTTACCGCGGGCCGGGGCTGGAGCTGGGGCTGGAGATCCTGGCCCGGGTCAAGGCCGAGGTGGGGCT
Organism: uncultured delta proteobacterium; assembly: GCA_963797235.1. GTDB lineage: Bacteria > Desulfobacterota > Desulfobaccia > Desulfobaccales > 0-14-0-80-60-11 > JAPLJC01. The sequence continues at coordinate 93,324 of CAWCOX010000011.1, read as the reverse complement.
GCCGGTATTATCCGATGTCCACCAGGTCTCCGACGTGGCGCCCGCCGCCGCAGTCCTGGACGTCCTGCAGATTCCCGCCTTTCTCTGCCGCCAGACCGACCTGCTGGTGGCCGCGGCGAAGTCAGGCAAGGTGGTGAATATCAAGAAGGGGCAATTCCTGGCCCCCTGGGATATGCAACCGGTGATCGAGAAAGTCCGCACCGCCGGCAATGACCGGATCATCCTCACCGAGCGGGGCGTTACGTTCGGCTACAACAACCTGGTGGTGGATTTCCGCAGCCTGCCCCTTATGCGGGGCCTGGGCTGCCCGGTGGTCCTGGACGTCACCCACAGCGTGCAGTTGCCCGGCGGCCAGGGGACTTGCTCCGGGGGCCAGCGGGAGTTTATCGCCCCCCTGGCCCGGGCCGCGGTGGCGGTGGGCGTGGACGGCCTCTTCATGGAGGTCCATCCCGACCCGGCCCAGGCCCTCTGCGACGGCCCCAACTCCCTGCCCCTGAACCAGGTCCTGCCCCTGTGGCGGGAGCTGAAGGCGCTGCATGAGTTTATTCGAGGGCAAGGTCCAAAAATGTAGCCGCAGGCTTTAGCCTGCGTCTTTGTTTTGCTGGGGCGGGCCTGGTGGGGCGGGCGTCCCCGCCCGCCAGCTAGGGAAATACAGGTGGCACAGGCTTTCCAGCCTGTGCTTCACCGGCCGGAGGCCGGTGCCACTAAGTCTAGCCATTTTCTCTCGCGTCTTGGTCTTTGCGTCTTGGCGCCTTGGCGTGAGATATCTTTTTTCTAAAGGAATACGGCTTGAATTCACCCGATTACCCTGCCGACGTTTACCAACGGGCCCAAAATATCCGCCTGCTGATCCTGGACGTGGACGGGGTGCTCACCGACGGCCGCCTCTATTTCGACGCCAAGGGCGAGGCCCTCAAGGTCTTTCACGTGCGGGACGGCCACGGCCTCAAGCTGGCGCAGCGGGCCGGAATCGAAGTGGCCTTGCTCTCGGGGCGGCGCTCCGACGCGGCCTATCACCGGGCCAGGGAATTGGGCATCAACCGCTTTCACGAGGGCCTGCGGGACAAGGTGGCGGTCCTGGAGGAGATCATGGCCGCCATGGGGATTGAGGCTTTTCAGGCGGCGATGGTGGGCGACGACCTGGTGGACCTGCCCATCATGAGCCGGGCGGGCCTCGCCGTCGCGGTGGCCGACGCCGTCCCGGAGGTGCTGGCCGCGGCCCATTGGGTCACCTCCTTACCCGGCGGCCACGGCGCCGTCCGCCAGGTCTGCGACCTGCTGATCAAGGCCCGGGGGAAGTGGAGATGTAGACCTTGGATGGCAGCCACTGAGGCTGAATAAATCCAGGGCGGGCCGCGATAGCAAAGATGATGCCATAACCCAAGGATTCCAGTCCTATATGCTTCGGCGAGTTCTTCGTAGCCCTGTCGCTTGTCTGATGCTGGTGATCACCGCCATGCTCAGCGTCGGCTATTCGTCCTGTGCCCACGCCCCAGCCTCATGGTCGGCCCTGCAACCGCAATTGGTTTTCTCCACCTACCTGGGAGGATCGATCCCCTTTATGCCCGGCGCCAGCCCGATTACCTTCGCCCAGGGCGCCGCCTGCGACGCACAGGGGAATACCTATGTCACCGGCGCCACCTGGGTCGCCGACCTGCCGGTAAAGAACGCCTTCCAACCGGCCCCCGCAGCAGACAGCGCCACGTCGGCGTTCGTGGCCAAGTACAACCCGGTTGGCAAAATGCTCTGGTGCACCTACCTGGGTGGCAACCAGCAAAGCAAGGGCGCCGGCGTAGCTGCTATGCCGGACGGCGGCGTGGCGGTGGCCGGCCTCACCACTTCCGATGCCTTGGGACCATTCCCCACCACCATTACCGCCTTTCAGGCCCAGAATAACGGACAATCGGATTACTTCGTGTCCGTATTTGACGCCAACGGCAATCTGAAATATTCAACCTGCCTGGGCGGCAGCGGAGTGGAGGGACCGCCGGCACCCTTCACCTTTGCCGATGATAGCGCCCCCGGCAACATCGTGGCGGTGGATGCGGCCGGCCTGGTCTATGTCACCGGCTTCACCGATTCCGGCGGCGGGGCCGGGGCGATCAAATTCCCTGTGACCCACAACGCCCTCCAGAAAGATCTTGCCGGTATGCAGGACGCCTTCCTGTGCATCATCGACCCCTCCAAGATCGGCATGGCCTCGTTGGTTTACTCCAGCTATCTGGGAGGAACCCACAATGAGCAAGGGCACTGTGTGGCGGTGGAAGCCTCCGGCCGCCAGACCACCGTGGTCGGCTTTACCCACTCATCCGACTTTCCCACCACCGCCAACGCCTTGCGCAGCCTGGCCCCGCCGCCTGGCTTTTTAAGCAATGGCTTTGTGACCCGGATAGAATCGAGTTTTCCCGGCGACCCGGCCTCCGTGTACACCATGTCCTACTCCACCTACCTGGGAGCGAACACCGACGACGCCCGGGATGACGCCTACGGCGTCGCCCTGGATTCAAAGGGGCTCATCGTGGTCACCGGCCGCACCCAGTCGGCGGAATTTCCCATGACCGTGGGAGGCCCAACCATCTACAACAGCGCCCCCTATCTTAAGGCGGGCGTCTCCAACGATCAACCCTACGTGGTGAAGATCGATCCCACCTTGAGCGGCGACCCCTCTCTCGCCTACTCCACCTTCTTGGGAGGCGGTTCGGCCGACGGCCAGTGGGGCTCCTGGTGCACCAGCGTCGGCGTCGATGCCCTGGGAACGGTCTATGTCGGAGGAGAGACCAATGCCCCAGGCGTGCCGTACGTGCCCAACAACCCCAACTCACCCCAGGAGTTTCCCTACACCCTCTACGCCTTTCTAACCGCGCTCCAGGGCAGCGACGACGCCACCTTCATGCAAATCGACCCAGGCGGCGCCACCCTGGGCTACTCCACTTACCTCGGCGGGAGAGACAGTGACCGTACCTACGGACTGGCCGTCGATCCCGCCAGCAACGTAATCCTGACCGGTCTCACCTTCTCTGCCGATTTTCCGCTGATGAATCCGGCGCAGACCTGGCCGGGCAACAGCGGGTCTCAGAACGCCTTCGTGACCAAATTCTCGGCTCGGGCCCGGGGGCTGGGTTCACTCTGGTGGCAGCTGCTGAATGATTGAAGACACCCCACTTGAGGCATGAAAAATCAGCTGAGAATCCAAGTCCTTGCTTTAGTCGTCTTAGCCCTGGTCGGTCTGGCCCGCGTGGAACCGGGGGCGTGCGCCGCTTCCCCCAAGCAGCCGCGCCGGCAGCAAACCGTATACAATCACCAAACTACCGAAGGCGCGCCCGTGGATGCGCTGGTTCACCAGTATTATCAGACCAATTTCAAAATAGTCGATATTAGCGGCAAAGGTTTTGTTCCGGTGAAGGTGTCGGCAGGCACGACTCTCCCGGATACGGCCAGAACCGACACCGGAGAAAAACTTGCCGGCCGCGTGCTGGTGGTTTATCTCATCACGGACCAGGGACGAGTTATTTATCCCATTGTGGTTGAATCAACCGATGAGCGACTCAACCCGACCGCCTTGAGTGCCATGGAGGCCTGGCGCTTCCGGCCTGCAACCCTGAACGGCAAGGCGGTCTGGTCCGCCGCAGCCCAGGAGTTTATCTTCAAAAAATGAACAGGAGGAATATTTCCAGGTCCTGAGATAATCATCACCGCGGCTGCGGCCACTGAAATTCTCTCGCCCCGTTTCTCCCGTCCCACCCCCAGATAAGCCTTTACACTCTTTCATATGGTTAATATAATTCTCTTAAAAAAATCGACTTAATTGGCATGAAAATTATTGCCTCTAATAACCATAAGGGCTGGCGGAGATTCCTGGGCTGGCCGTGGCTGGTTGGCCTGGCGGTGCTGCTGGTGGTGGGCGCCTGGGGCCTGGCGGAGCTGAACGCCCCACCGCCGCCGCCGCCCAAGCCGCCGCCGAAGGCCTCCCCGTCCCGCATGGAGAGCATGTCCCTCACCGAGATCGTCGAGGGTGACAAGCGCTGGGTGCTGGCCGGCAAACACGCGGATTTTGATAAAGATCAGGAGCAGGTGAAGATCAGCGGGGTAAAAGTGGATTTCTTCGGCCCCGGGGAACATGTGACGGTTCAGGCCGACGAAGGCCTGTTCCAGACCAAGACCCGGGTCCTGACCTTAAAAGGCCACGTGGAGATGGCGCGGGGCGGGATGCTGATCAAGACCGACCTGGCCATCTATGACCCTGGCACCCGGGTGCTGACGGCCCCGGAAGACGTGCTCCTGACCGAACCGACCCTTAGGGTTCAGGGCAAGGGCCTGAAGGTGGAACTGACGGAGAAGAAACTGGTCATGGCCCAACACCGCCTGACGGAAGTCAAGGTGCAAGAGGGGATGCTAAAACATTGAGAACCTACCTGGCCCCGGTCATATTAATTCTGGCGGCTCTGCTGGGCCTGGCGGCCGCGCCCGTCCCGGCTGCCGCGGCCGTCAAGGAAGTGCCGCCCCCCGCCAAGCCCGGGGAGGAATTTCCGCTGCACATCATCTCGCAGAAGCTGGAAGCGGACCAGAACGCCGGGGTCATCATCTTCACCGGCGCGGTGAAAGCCACCTACGGGGAGAATACGCTGTACTCCGACCAGTTGCGGGTCTATTTCCAGAAGAAGCCCGAGGCCGCCAAGGGTAAGGCTCCGGCTCCGGCTCCGGCTCCGGCTCCGGCTCCGGCCGCGCCCCGGGCAGGCGCCCAGGAGACGGCCGGCCAAAACCCCCTGGGGGAATTGGGCGGTGACAAGATCGACCGCATCGTGGCCCAGGGCTCGGTGCGCTTCGTGCAGGCGGACCGTGTGGCCACCGGCCAGACCGCGACTTATTACAAGGATCGGGACGAAGTGGTGCTGGTGGGCAACCCCCAGTTGTGGCAGGCGGAAAACAACCTGAAGGGGGAACGCATCATCTTCAACCTCAAGGATAACAAGATGCGGGTGGAGAGTTCGCCCCAGAAGCGGGTGGAGGCCCACCTCTACCCCGCCACTCAAGGAGCCGCCGGCAAGGGTGCCGGTCTGCTGGCGCCGGCTAAACCCCAGAAGGTGCCCAAGCCCTGAACATGCACCGCCTTTCCATACAATCTCTGCTCAAGAGTTATAACGGCCACAAGGTAGTGAACCAGGTCAGCCTGGAGGTGAACAGCGGCGAAGTGGTCGGTCTGCTGGGTCCTAACGGCGCCGGCAAGACCAGCACCTTTTTTATGATCCTGGGGCTGCTGCAACCCGACGGCGGCAGGATCAGCCTGGACGGCCAGGATATCTCCCATCTGCCCATCTTCCGCCGGGCCCGGCTGGGGCTGCAATACCTGCCCCAGGAGCCCTCGGTATTTCGCAAACTCACGGTGGCCGAGAACGTCATGGCCATCCTGGAGACCCTGGAGCCGGATGAGCTGGTGCGCCAGGAACGCCTGGAAAAGCTCCTGGCCGACCTGAGGATCACCCACCTGGCTCACCAGAAGGCCTCGGCCCTCTCCGGCGGCGAGCGGCGCCGGGTGGAGATCACCCGGGCCCTGGTCACCGCCCCGCATTTCATCATCCTGGATGAACCCTTTGCCGGCATCGATCCCCTGGCGGTCACCGATATCCAGAATATTATCCGCCAGTTGAAGGACCGGGGCCTGGGGGTGCTGATCTCGGACCACAACGTCCGGGAGGCCCTGGGGGTCTGCGATCGGGCTTACATTCTCAATGAGGGGGTGATCCTGGAAGAGGGGACCCCGGAGAAGTTGGTGAACAGCGACCTGGCCAAAAAAATTTACTTGGGAGAGACCTTTAAGTTATAATTAAGGAGTAGGCAGTTGCATACGGGGGTTTGGCGGCAGCCGGAGCGGCGCCAAAATCGTTCAACCACTTTAAAATACAAGATTCTTCGCTTGGCGCAGAATGACCTATTAGGGGAACCGCAGAACCGCCAAGCGCGGGTTCTACCTGGACATGACCCAAAGATAGATTTATGGCCTTAGAAATTCGCCAAAGCCTCAAGCTGACTCAGTCGCTGATCATGACCCAGAAGCTGCAGCAGGCCATCAAGCTGTTGCAGCTCTCCCGACTGGAGTTGGAGGGGGAAATCCAGCAGGTCCTGGAGTCCAATCCCGTCCTGGAAGACTCGGAATTGCAGTTCGAAGAGAAACCGGTGGTAGAAGAGCAACTCGGCGTTCCCGAGTTCTCCGGCGACGGCGAGCCGACTCAGGAAGCCGCGCCCGCCGCCGAGGGCGAAGCCAAGTCATCGGTGGAAGAGTGGGACTGGGAAAGTTTTTTGAATGACCGGCTCATGCCCCCGCCCATGGGCGAGTATGAGGAACGGGAGGCTTTCCCCTTCGAAAGCCTCAATGCCGAGAAGACCACCCTGAAGTCCCACCTCACCTGGCAGTTGCGGATGGCCGAACTGGACGAGGAAAGCGAAGCCATCGGCACTCTGATCATCGGCAACCTGGACATAGACGGTTACCTGCGGGCCACGACGGAGGAGATCGCCGCCGAGATGGGCCTCGAGCCCGCCCGGGTGGAAGAGGTCCTGGCGGTGGTGCAGGGCTTCGACCCGCCCGGGGTGGCGGCCCGCAGCCTGCAAGAGTGCCTCCGGATCCAGATCAAACTCCTGCCGACGCCGGACCCCCTGGTCCTGGCGATCATCAACGACCACCTGACCAATCTGGGCAACAAGAATTATCAGGCCATCGTCCGGGACCTGAAGGTCACCATGGACAGAGTGATCCGGGCCGGCGAAATCATCATGCAGTTGGAGCCCAAACCCGGCCGGGGCTTCGACAGCGAAGATACGGACTACGTCAACCCCGACGTCCACGTGGAGAAGGTGGGCAACGACTACGTCATCCGCTTGAATGAAGACGGCCTCCCCAAGCTGCGGATCAACTCCTTCTACCTGGAGGCCATGCGGGGCCCCGACAAGCTGCCGGAGGGGGTCAAGAGTTACATCCAGAAACACCTCGACAACGCCCTGTGGTTTATCCGCAGCATTCACCAACGCCAAAAGACCCTGTACCGGGTGACCGAGAGCATCGTCCGCTTCCAACGTGAGTTTCTGGACCACGGCCTCTCCCACTTGCGGCCCCTGACTCTGCGCCAGGTGGCCGAAGACGTGCAGATGCACGAATCCACCATCAGCCGGGTAACCACCCACAAGTACGTTTACACCCCCCAGGGGGTCTTCGACCTGAAGTTCTTTTTCAATAGCGGCATTAACATGCAGCTCGGGGACCAGATCGCTTCCGAGAGCGTCAAGGAGAAGATCCGGCAGATGGTGGCGTCCGAAAATCCCGAGAACCCTTTGAGCGACCAGGAGATCGCCGATCTCCTGCACCGGCAGGACGTGCTCATCGCCCGGCGCACCGTCGCCAAATACCGCGGCATGCTGGGAGTGCTCTCCTCCAGTAAACGCAAGAAGCCCGGATACCGGCGCAAGGGCCTGCCCGACAGCCATGCCAATTAATCTCACCGCCTCACGAGTCATCCATGGGAGGAACCTATGCAGATATCCGTCACCTTCCGGCAGCTAGAGCCAACTGACGCCTTGAAGAATTATGTTACGGACCGCCTGAGCAAGTTTAAGCGCTATCTGGAAGGGCCGGTGGAGGCCCACGTGGTTTTGGGGTTGGAGAAATTCCGCCACCTGGCCGATGTCACCATTGACAGCAACGGCCGGATCATCAAAGCCAAAGAAGAGAACAACGATATGTACGCGGCCATCGATCTGGTCATGGATAAGATCGATATGCAGTTGAAAAAGTTAAGAGACAAGCAGCGGGGCGCCAAAGGGGACCGCAGCGCCAGGACGGCTGTGGTAGTAGAGGCGGAGTCCGAAGAGGCGCCGCTCCCGACGGTGCGCCGCAAACAGGTGGAGGTTTCGCCCCTGCAGGTGGATGATGCCTTGGAATTGTTACAATCCGGCGGAGACGACCTCCTGGTCTTCACCAACGTGGCCAGCGGCGGCTTGAATATCTTATACCGGCGCCAGGATGGCAGTTTCGTCCTGGTGGAGCCCGAACTGCGCTAAGAGAAGCGGCAAACCTATGAAGATACTCGACCTCTTGGCCCCGGACAGGATTATGCCGGAGCTGCACGCCAGTAACAAACGCGGGGTCTTGGAGGAACTGGCCAAGACCCTGGTGGAAGGCCCCGATGGCCTGACCGTGCCAGCCGTCATGGAAGTGCTCCTGGATCGGGAGCGTCTGGGCAGCACCGGCATCGGCGACAATATCGCCATTCCCCACGGCAAGCTGGCCCAACTCACCGAACTGCGGCTCTCCTTCGGCCGCAGCCTCAAAGGGGTGGACTTCGATTCCATGGACGGCAAGCCGTCCAACCTCTTTTTCCTGTTGCTGGCCCCGGTCAACTCCGCCGGCCTGCACCTCAAGGCCCTGGCCAAGATCTCCCGGATGCTCATGAGCCAGACCTTCCGGGATAACCTCATGAAAGCCCCGGGGTCCGAAGAGATTTACAGCCTGATTGCCGAAAGAGATGCGGAATTTTAAGGTTAAACTCTAGAGAGTTTTTCTTGGCCTCGCTACGGCAACTGTGAGAAATGGCCACCAAACCCGCGACACCCCAGCAACCGAGCCGCCCACCGGAGGACAGTCCGCCGGTGTTGATTATTACCGGGTTGTCGGGCTCGGGTAAGAGCACGGTGCTGCGCGCCCTGGAAGACGTCGGCTATTTCTGTGTCGATAACCTCCCCTTGGATCTGCTGCCGCCTTTTCTGAACATGCAGAACGGCGCCTCCCGGGAAGGCCGCCGCATCGCCCTGGGCATGGACGTGCGCACCCAGGGCTTTTTGCAAAGCTACGCCCGGGTCTTTCGCCACCTCGAGAGAGAGGGATTCAAGCTGCACCTCATCTTTCTGGAGGCCGACCAGGACTCCCTGATCCGGCGTTTCAGCCAGACCCGACGGCAGCATCCCCTGGCGGACCGCGAATCCATCTCCCAGGCCTTGCGGGAGGAGATCATGGCCATGGCCGGTCTACGTGGCCTGGCCCACCGCATCATCGACACTTCCTTTTACAATGTCCACCAGCTGCGGGAGTTGATCAAAGACGAGTACTCCGACCTCGCTCCCAGCCAACGCATGTGGCTCCACCTGATCTCCTTCGCTTATAAGAACGGCATTCCCCCGGAAGCCGACATGGTCATTGACGTGCGTTTTCTGCCCAATCCCTACTTTGTGGACCAGCTCGCTCCCCTCACCGGCGCCGATCCCCGGGTCCGGGATTATGTCCTGGAACAGCCCGAAACCCAGGCCTTTTTGGAGCACCTTTACAGCTTCGTGGATTATCTGTTGCCCTGCTACCAGGCGGAAGGCAAGACCCACCTCACCCTGGCGGTAGGCTGCACCGGGGGCCAGCACCGCTCGGTGGTCATCGCCAACCTCCTGGCAGAGCGTCTGACCCAAGGCCATTTACCCTTCACCCTCAACCATCGCGACATGCCGCGGACCTCAGGAGACCATTAATGATCGGGATTTTAATCGTCACACACAGAGAACTGGCCGAGGCCTTGATCAGCGTTTGGGATCTGATCCTGGGCCGCGGTGAAGGTGTGCAGGCCGTCTCCCTCGACCCCAATGATTCTCCGGAAGTCTCTCGCCAAAAGATTCAGCGCGCTCTCTCCCAGGTCAACAACGGCAGCGGCATCATTATCCTCACCGACATGCTGGGCGGCACCCCCTCCAACCAGGCCCTGCCCTTCCTCCAGGAGGGCAAGGTGGAGGTCATCACCGGGGTCAATCTGCCCATGCTCATGAAATTGCCCCAGATCAGACAGCAAACCGATTTGCGGGAGGCTGCCGCCGCCCTCAAAGAGTCCGGCCAAAAAGGCATCACCGTGGCCAGTGAAGTACTGCACCGCAAGAAATGAGCCCGGAGCTCATGATCCGCAAAGCCGCCCTGACCGACGTCAAGGCCATCTTTGCCATTGAAAAGGAGTCCTTCCCTACCCCCTGGTCCCGCTGGACCTTTCTGGCGGAACTGACCCAGCCGATCAGCTACTTCCTGGTGATCGGTCCCGCCCCGCCTGAGCCCTGGGAAGTCCGGGGCTATATCGTCTATTGGGTCGCGGCTGAGGAGATGCACCTGCTCAACCTGGCGGTGCACCCGGATCTGCGCTGCCGGGGTATCGCCCGGGCTTTGCTCAGCCATGCCCTGGAACGCTCCCGCAACCTGGGGGTCACAGTGGCCTGGCTGGAGGTGCGGCCCTCCAACACCGCGGCCCGGGCCCTCTATAAATCCTTCGGCTTTAAGGAAGTGGGCCGCCGGCCCGGCTATTACGATGACACCAAGGAAGACGCCATTCTCCTGGCCTTGTATTGGGAGGATGAGACTGGGCAGAAGGGTTAGGGGAAAAAGGCGAAACGGGGGAAGAAGGGAAAAGGAAAGGCGGCAGGAATTTTACCCAATAAGCCCGCTCTTAGAAATAAAAAAGGCCGGAGAAGTCGGGGCTTTTGCCCCGGCTCTCCGGCCTTAATATATAAGGGATTGGGGGTGGGGGTTTGGGGGAGGGGGTAAGGGCCATCGGCCCTTAGCCCCCTCCCCCAATTCCCGATTATTTATGCAGTCGAGCACTGCGACCCGCAGCCCGCATGGACGTTGGCCCCGGTGACCAGGGTTTTCTCCAGGTATTGCTTGACCAATTCCTCCGGCTCGCCCTGGGGGGCGCCGGTGATCACCTCGATGCTTTTGTGGACCAAAAGCTTCTGGGCCTTCTCTCCCAGGCCGGCGGCGATGACGTGGGTGACGCCCAGTTCATCCAGCCACTCCGGGACCCCGCCCGGCTCGTGCGGCGGGGTGGGCACCAGTTCCTTGGCGTCGATGGCGCCGTTTCTGGTGGTGATCAGGGCGAACTGGGAGGCCTGGCCGAACCGCTCCGAGAGCTTGCCCTGATCCATCGGCAGGGCGAAGCGCTGCACCCCCGGCTCCCGGTGGCTCACCGGGGTGAGGGGCAGGACCGCCAGCAGCCAGTCGACAATGGGGTTCAGGGCCTTCAGAAAGGGGCTGTCTTTGACTTCCATGAGTTTGCCCGCGTCGGCGGCTTCCACCATGCCGGGATCGAAAGGCAGGGCCCCCAGGAAGGGCACCTTGGCGTCCCGGGCCACGATCTCGCCGCCGCCCTGCTTGAACAGGGGCAGGTCCTTGCCGCAATGGGGGCAGAAGTAGCCGCTCATGTTCTCGACGATCCCCAGGACCGGCATGTTGATCTTTTCGCAGAAGTTGAGGGACTTGCGCACGTCGGCCAGGGAAATCTCCTGCGGGGTGGTGACGATGACGGCCTTGGCGTCGGGGATGGTCTGGGCCACGCTCATGGGCTCATCGCCCGTGCCCGGCGGGCAGTCCACCACCAGATAATCCAGGTCGTCCCACTGCACCTCGGTCAAAAACTGCCGGATCAACTGGTGCTTCAGGGGGCCGCGCCAGATGACGGCCATGTCCCGGTCGCGCATCAGCATCTCGATGGAGACGACCCGCAGGGTGTCGAACAGGTCCGGGGGCAGATTGAACTGGGCGTGCTGCAGGTCCAGAGGTTGCTGCAGACCCAGCATCCTGAGGACGTTGGGGCCGTGCAGGTCCACGTCCATCAGGCCCACTTTATAGCCGCGCCGGGCCAGGGACAGGGCCAGGGAGACGGCGACGCTGCTCTTGCCGACGCCGCCCTTGCCGCTCATCACCACGATCTTGTGGCGGATGCGCTTCAGGGCGCGGGTGAGGTTCTTCTCTTCCTGAGACTTTTCTTGGGGCTGGGAGGGCGCTGCACCCCGAGCAAGACGAGGCGTCAGACCCGCAGCTACTGGGGTCCGCTCCCGAAGGGCATTTTTCATCCATATTAAATCGACTCCTTGTCGGCTGAAATCACGGAAAATTACGACAGGTCAAGGCAAAGCGCTGCCGAAACTATATCCAATAAAATTTACCCCTTTGGTGCGCTCATTGCAAGTAAGAAATTTAAAAGGTTGGGCTGACGAGGGCATCGGCTTGGCGCGGCAACGCCAGCAGCGGGGTTGATCCGCAGTTAGGAATCCATCTCAGGACAATTCCCACCTGGATGCAGTTAGCGACACTTTGAGGACAATTTGATTGGACCGAAATTTCTTGAGCGGATACTAAATTCAATCTGTGATCTTTCCGGGGCTCTGAGCGAGCTAATCCGCCGCAGCAAAGTTCTCCTCAATGAAATTTAACAGATGGGCTATCTTTTCGTGGTGGCTCTGTTCTTCGTGGGCCAGACGGCTAAAGAAAGCTTCGGCCAAAGGGTTGCCCGCTTCCAGCGCCAGCCGGGTGTAATAATCGATCCCATTTTTCTCCAGACGCAAAACAGTCCTCATAATTTCCAGATCATGCTGGCAGCTCGCCCCTGCCTCGCACCTTTTGGGAAAAGTTATCGGCTTCTGCATGGGAAAATTGCAGGCAGCCAGGCTTTCCGTCCATTCAGGGTTCAGAGAAAACTCCGCCTGGATCTCTTTGAATTTTTCGGCATGGTAATTTTCATCTTCGGCCAAATACTCCAGGGCTTGCCGTACCAAAGGATTTTTTACCATTGCGGCTGAATCCAGATAGAATTGCCTGCCTTCAATTTCCATCTCGATGGCCTTATTCAATGCTTCCAACATGAGCACCCCTCCCGCCTGTCGACGAGACTGTCAACATCCTGACCGCGTCAATCCATCGTTAACTGGTAAGACCTGATCCGAGATTATGCAATATCTTTAGCATTATCTGGCAAAAATTGGCACTTATCGAGCGCCTATGGCGGGAAAGCGAAGCGCCTCCCGCCTTTGGCACGTATTATATTTTGAGCCGTTGCTTCTGGGCCTTTGGCCTACCCCTTAAATCCTGACAAGTTCCTGCTGGGCGCACCCCCAACTTTGAACCTTGAACCTTGAACTTTTCAACCGGGTCAACTGTCTCTGCTGTTCTGGCAATTTCTCTCCCTGAGTTTACCTTATCTCCATGTGTAACTTAACCGCTCCATCCCCGCACCGCCCGGCCGCCAAGCGGCACAAATGCGGTACAACTAGCGACGCTTCAGCGGTCCCGGACCGCTAAGTCAGCGCCACCGCAGCGGACTAAAGATAGAATAATAAGGTACTTATGCGCACCGAATTGCGGAATTTTTTCAGGTGCCGGCACAATTTGGCCCGATTGGCCGCTTTTTTCGGCCCAAAGCCCGCGCCAACCTGGCCGTCTTATCTGGAAAACCTATGAATATTAGCTACTTGGATGATGCACCGTTTTTCCAGACCCTAAGTTCTACCTGGCATTGCCTTTTTCGCCGCCAGGCCCGGCCCGGCCACCATTTCCGTTCCCAAATGCGTCTAAATCAGGCCTGGTTGTGGTATATAAAAAAAATAAGGTCTTAGCTTATTCCCCTTCAGAGAAAGCATAATATGGAATTCAAGTGTAGCAAAGAAGTGCTGCCGCCCTGCACTGCCGCCTGTCCGGTGGGCACCGATGCCAGACGCTATGTCGGCCTCATTTTCCAGGGCCGTTATGAAGAGGCCCTGGAGGTGATCAAGGCTAATAATGTGATTGCCTCCGTCTGCGCCTATATCTGCGCCCATCCGTGCGAGGATGCCTGCCGGCGGCAATATGTGGAAGGCCCCCTGGCCATTCGAGCCCTGAAGCGCTTCGTCATGGACCACACCCGGGATTACCGGCGCCGCCATTATCGCCGGGCGGACTTGACCCGGCCGCAGAAAGTGGCCATTGTCGGCAGCGGCCCGGCCGGCCTGGCCGCGGCCCGGGACCTGCTGCTCCAGGGTTATCCCGTCACCCTCCTGGAGCGGGAGTCCGAGCCGGGGGGCATGCCCATGCACGTGGTGCCCAAGTTCCGGCTTCCCAAGGCCATCGTCTGGGAGGATTTGCACGAATTGGAGGCCCTGGGCGCCCAGTTCCGCACCGGCCAGGCCTGGGGCCGGGATTTTTCCCTGCGGGACTTGAAAGAACAGGGCTATGCACGCCGTGCTGCTGGCCATCGGCTTGCAAAAAGGCCGCGGCCTGCCGGTCCCCGGCATGGATGCGGCCGGGGTTTATCTGGCCCTGCCCTTTCTGCGCCAGGTGGCCCAGGGCCAGCCCCCGCCGCTGGGTGAGAAGGTTTTGATCGTGGGCTGCGGTAATGTGGCCATGGACGCGGCCCGGGCCGTGAAACGCCTGGGCGCGCCGGAAGTCCTGATGATCTGCCTGGAAGCCCCCCACCAGTTGTTCGCCTCGCCGGTGGAGACCGAACGGACCAAGGACGAGGTCATCGACCTCATCTATCAATGGGCCCCCAAGGTGGTGCAGGCCGAGGGCGGCCGGGTCCGGGCCATCGACTTGATGGCCTGTACTTCCATCTTCGACGAGTTCGGCCGCTTTGCCCCGACCTATGATGAGAGCCGGTTCCAGCGCCTGGCCGCGGATACGGTGATTTTCGCCATCGGCCAGGAGGCGGAGTTGGAGGCCGCCCGGCAAGATAACCTGGCGTTGGACGGCGGCCGGATACGGGTGGACCGGCCCAGCATGGCCACCTCTCTCCCCGGCGTCTTTGCCTCCGGGCTTTTTCTGGCCGGGGAGATCTTCACCGGTCCCACCCTGGCGGTGGCCGCCGCGGCCAGCGGCCGCCGAGGCCGCCGCGGCTATGGACCATTTTCTGCGTACCGGCCGGCAACTGACCTTCCCGGACGAATGCCCCCGGCCGGTGGCCCGATTTCCGGAGCAGCAGGCCTCCCAGATCTGCCGGGTGCCCAGCCGCCCCCTGAGAGAGCGCCCGGTGGAGGAGCGGCTGCAGGATTTCGACAGCGCCGAACTGGTCTATACGGAACAGGACGCCCTGATCGAGGCCCGGCGCTGCCTCCACTGCGGCCGGGGGGCCGAAATCATCGACCGCAAGTGCATCCGTTGCCTCACCTGCGTGCGCTGCTGCCCCTTTTTGGTGCCCCATATGGAAAATTACGCGGTGTTTCCCGAGGAGACCTGCATCGCCTGCGGTTTCTGCGCCTCCCAGTGCCCGGCTTATGCCATCAATATCCGGCGTCTGGAGCCGCCGGCCAGGCGGCAGCGCATCGCCGAGATCCTGATGCCGGGTCCCCGGGAAATCACCTTTGCCTGCTTACGGGGGATTACCAGCCGGGAGGAACTCCAGGCGCCGGATACGGTGTGGTGGGATTGTCTCAAGCTGATTCGGCCGGAAGACCTCCTGGCGCCTTTTGAAATGAAGGCCACCGGCCTGGTCCTCCGGGAATGCCGGGAAGATTGCCGGCTGCAGACCGCCGCCAACTGGCTCCGGCGGTTGGTGAGCCGCACCAATGAGATGCTGGTGACCGTCGGCCTGGGCGAGCGGATCCGCTTTGCCTCCGAGCCGGCTGACCCCGGCGCGGAGACGAAATCTTAAAGAGGCACCGCAGCGGGAGGCCACAGGCCAACGTCCTATATTTACTCCTGGCCACTCTTTCAGATCTTGACAAAGATGCGCTTCCGGTACAACAGGCCAGCCACCAAGGTCCAGAAGCTCAGGTAGATCATAGCCCAACAGAGTGAGGGCCACCTCGGGTTCTCCCAGTGCGTCAGGCCCTCGACAGCCCAATTTTCCCCGAAAATCCTGGTCATGATGAGCGTGATGAGATGGGTGTGCTCAGTCGGCGTACCGATATACAGGACGCTCAAGGCTAAGGACCCGATCTGGGCCCCGCAATACGCCAACAGGGTTCATGCCCAGCCAGACCAAGGGCCTGGCCCACACCGCCTGAGCCTGCTTGAGATCCATGAGCCAATACCAGAATGCCAGAAACAACATGGCGTAGCCCGCAGTATAGACTGCAAAGGAGCTGGTCCAGAGGTACTTGTTGAGGGGAAACACATATCCCCACACGGTGCCTATCAGGATGCCGAAGAAACCGAACAAGAGCAGCCCGATCAGGGTGTCGCGCCGGTCCTGCGGACCTCGCAGCCATTGGCCGGTGAGGGCGCCACCCAGGCCGGTGGCGATGGCCGGCAGGTGCTTAGCAAACCTTCAGGGTCCCAGGTTTGTCCATACCGCCACAGGTGCGTTTCCCCCAGGACGGCCCGGTCAATGAAGGAACCCAGGTCCTCCCCCGGCTCCAACGGAAAGCCGGGAGGCTCATCAGGCCCCAATATAACATCAGCAAGGCGCCGGCGATCAGGGCCTGGACCCGCCAACGGGTATGGATCAACAGGATTGAGACTACCAGATAGACCAGGGCGATACGCTGGAGCACGCCCATGATTCTCAGGTTTTCGAGAGAAAAATAGAACTCATCGGTATTGGCCGGCGTCGACCGGAAAATCGCCCAGATACTCTCCCGAGTCACTCCGGGTGGACAGATGGCCTGGAATAGCCAGCCCCAGAAAAAATAACTGCACGCCACCAGACCCAGACCGAAAAGCGCGGCGCTGCGACCGAGGATATGCCGGTACAATTGCGCCGGACTTGTCCCCGTTTTTGGCCCGCTGCTCCAAGGAAAATACGGCGGTAACGCCGACTATGAAAATAAAAAAGGGGAAGATGAGATCAACCAGGGTGCAGCCATGCCACTCGGCATGGGTCAGGCGCGGGAAGCGGGGGGTATCGGTCCAGGCCACCAGGTTGTTGACGACGATCATCGCGGCGATGGTCAAACCGCGAAATATGTCCAGACTTATCAGGCGATTGCAAACTCTTGTTGCCACTGTGACCTCTGAGCGGTCCTGGAAGCTGATCACCGCTGAGCCGGTGCCAAACTGGAATGATCCCTGCCAACCTGCAGCTTCATCTTTCTTTACTGACCACTTTCCTACTGCTCCTTCCAGGCCTTGCGGCTCAGCTCGATCTTTTTGCGCACCGTTTTCCAGGCCTCCTTGGTGAGGAAGGAGTCCCGCCAGCGCTGCACCATGCGCGCGAACATCTCGTAGGGCACCGCGAAGGTGATCTCATCGGGTTTGAGGAACTTGCGGTCCGAAGGGTCCCAGCCGCCCAGGACCGCCTTGAGCTGGCCCCGCTCCAGGTATTTCAGGGGCCAGGCCACCAGGTTGGAGCAGCCGGCGCCGAAGGGCGATTGCACGGCCTCGAAGTCGTTGGTGACGAAGGTGGCCAACTGATTGAGGCCGGAGATGGTTTCGGCCCGGCCGAAGAAGATCACCACCTCGGGGATCTCGTCCGGGGTAAATTTGCTCAGTTGCTGAAAGACGCAAAATTGCTCCGGGGCCGGCCGGGGGTCGAGCGTCTCAAAGAACCGGCGCACCGTCGCGGGCGAGTCCAGGTAGCATTCGCCTTCCATCACGCCGGGCTGGCCGCTGGAGACGTAATGGGTGATGAACTCCAGTTGGGGCTTGTTGAACCCCAGGTAAAAGGCGCCTCCCAGGCAGCCGAAGCGAGCCTGGTCGAAATAGGCCGGTTTGCCCGATTTGCGCGCCCGCCAGAGCACCCCGATGACGCAGGAGAAGTTGGCGAAGGTCGCCTCCCAATCCACCTCGCCGGCCGCCTCCATGGCGGCGGTGGGCAGGATGGCCGGCTGCGGCGCCAGACCCTGCTCGGGTGGCCTGGGGGTGTAATACATCCCCAGGGGTTCTTCGCTCAGACCCAGGATGTCGCAGAAGGCCTGGATTTCCGCCAGATCGTCTTGAATGGCCATGGTTTATTTTCCTTTAAGTAAAAGCCGGGCGGGATGCGCCGGCACAGGCTGGAAAGCCCGGGCTGCCGGAGATTGGCCGGGCCGCCTCCATCAATGCCGGCTGATTTGCCGGCCATGAATCCCCAGGCGGTTAAGGAAGGACCTGACGGTCTCGGCCCATAAGTCCAGGCCCCGGACATCGGAGAAGAAAAAATGGCCTTCCGCCAAAAAAGGGGGCACTTTCACCAGTTGGGCCGGCCCGCCGGCGTTCACAAAGGCCTGGTATAGCTGCTGCACCAGGGGGGCACGGAAATAGGTATCGTTTTCCGAGTAAATCCAGAGGGTGGGCACCCGGCAGGTGCGCCCGAACCGGGCGAAGGCGTCAATCAAGGCCGGCGGGTCACAGATTTGATCGGCCTTGGCGCCACGGCCGCCGGAGAAATTTATGACCCCCTGCAAGCCGGGAAATCCCAGGCTGGCCAGGGCCAGGGAACCGAAGCCGCCGGAAGAATGGCCCGCCAGCACTATCTGGCGCCCGTCAATATAAGGTTGGGTCTGCATAAAACGCACCGTGGCCAGCAGATCATGGGCCGAGGCCATCCCGGCCTCGTAATATCTGGCCCGTTCACAATCACCTTCTTCTTCGGCGTAACTCCCTTCCGAGTGACCGTAACCGCGGCGCATGGGGATAATCACGGCAAAGCCCATTTTCACAAAGATCCAACTTTGCACCTCGAAGCGTTGGCGCTCCAGACGTTGCTGCGCCTCCCTCGGCGTACCATGACTCAGAACCAGGAGGGGAAAGGGGCCGGCCCCGTCAGGCCGGAAAAGAGTCGCTTCCAGCGAGAGCCGCGGTTTTCCGGAGGCCTGGGTCTCCAGGGGGATACGCACGATTTTCTCGTTGAGCGGCAGTTCGGGAATCGGCTCGGCGCCGGCCGGCCTGATGAAATCTCCGGCGGCAGGCTGGCCGGGGAGGAAGGCCATTGCCGCTAACCCGGCCAAAAAAATGATGCCCCACCCGAATATCCTTGGTCCCCGCATTCCTTCCCCCTTAATACTGAACCTAAAGATGGAAAGAACCGCCCTGGAGAAAAAAAGTCCCCCCGGGCTCAATTCACGTTACCTTTTGCCCCACGCCACAGCTACCCCATCGGCCGATTTCTAAAAAAAATTAAGCATTAATCCAGATATAAACAAGTCTGACCGCCAGAAAACCCAGAACCTCCGCTCCTCCTAGCTCTGTGCAATCTTTCTTGACAAGGCAGGCAATATTTTTTAAGATGGAAAGTGGGTAAATTCACAAAATCTTAACGAAATTCCGTATATAAACTTGATGGAAGGTAATATTATGGCAGCCAAAGCACGAGGTCCAGTAGGTCAAGTAATGGTGGTAGGCGCCGGGATCGCCGGGGTGCAGGCGGCCCTGGACCTGGCTAATTCTGGTTTTTACGTACATCTGGTGGAAAAGAAGGCGTCCATCGGCGGCGTCATGGCCCAGTTGGACAAGACCTTCCCCACCAATGACTGCTCCATGTGTATCATGTCTCCCAAGTTGGTGGAATGCGGCCGCCACTTGAACATCGAGATGCACACCCTGTCAGAGGTCAAGGGAATTGACGGAGAACCGGGCAACTTCCAGGTGACCGTGGAGCAGCGGCCCCGGTTCATCGACTCGGCCAAATGCATCGCCTGCGGCATCTGCGCTCAGAAGTGCCCCAAGAAGGTGCGCGATGAATTCAACCAGGGGCTGGGTGACCGCAAATCCGCCTACGTGCTTTATCCCCAGGCGGTGCCCCTGAAATATGCCATCGACCCGGACACCTGCATTTACTTCAAAAAGAGCGGCAAATGCAAGGCCTGCGAGAAATTCTGTCCCGCCGGCGCCGTGGACTTCGACCAGAAGGGCCAGGTCCGGAAGCTTAACGTGGGCGCGGTCATCCTGGCCTCGGGCTTTTCTCCCTACGATCCCAAGCAGTACCACGGGTATCAGTACGGCTCCATGCCCAATGTGGTCACCAGCCTGCAGTTTGAGCGCATTTTGAGCGCTTCCGGCCCCTATCAGGGGCACCTGGTGCGGCCGTCGGACCACACCGAGCCCAAGAAGATCGCCTGGCTCCAGTGCGTGGGCTCCCGGGACCTGAACCACTGCGACAACAGCTACTGTTCCGCGGTGTGCTGCATGTACGCCATCAAGCAAGCGGTCATCTCCAAGGAGCACAGCAAGGAACCCCTGGATGCCGCCATCTTCTTCATGGATATGCGCACCCACGGCAAGGACTTCGAGAAATATTACTGGCGGGCCGAACAGGATCATGGCGTCCGCTTCCTGCGTTCCCGGATCCACAGCATCGATCCGGTGCCGGACTCTTCCGATGTGGCCATCCGTTACCTCTCGGAGAGCGGCGAGCTGAAAGTGGAACACTTCGACATGTTGGTCCTGTCAGTGGGTCTGGAAGCCTCCAAAGAATCCTTGGAGCTGGCCAAAACCCTGGGAGTCGAGGTCAAGCCCGAAACTCGTTTTGTTGAGACCTCAGCCTTTACTCCGGTCAACACTAATAAACCCGGCGTCTATGTCTGCGGCGCCTTTCAGGCCCCCAAAGACATTCCCCAATCGGTAATGGAGGCCTCCGCAGCCGCCGCGGCCGCGGGCGAACTCCTGAACGCCGCCCGGGGCACGGCCGTCAAAGTGCGAAAAATGCCGCCGGAAACCGACGTCACCGGCCAGGAACCCCGGGTCGGCGTCTTTGTCTGTAACTGCGGCATCAATATCGGCGGGATCATCAACGTCCCGGTCCTCACCGAATTCGTGGCTACCTTGCCTGGGGTGGTCTTCGCTGACCAGAACCTGTTTTCCTGTTCCGCCGACACCCAGAGCAAGATTCTGGCGGCCATCAAGGAAAACAAACTTAATCGGGTGGTGGTGGCCTCGTGCAGTCCCCGCACCCACGCACCGCTGTTCATGGAAACCATGCAGGAGGCCGGGCTCAATCCCTACCTCTTCGACATGGCCAACATCCGGGACCAGGATTCCTGGGTCCACATGAACGAGCCGGAAAAGGCCCTGGAAAAGGCTAAAGAACTGGTCCAGATGGCCGTGGCCCGGGTAACCCTGCTGGAGCCTCTCGAGAAAATGACCTTCCCGGTAACCAAGGCCGCCCTGGTGGTCGGCGGCGGGGTCGCCGGCATGGAATCGGCCCTGTCCATCGCCGATATGGGCTTTAAGTCCTACCTGGTGGAAAAGGGCGACAAACTGGGCGGCCAGGCCCGCAACCTGCTGGTCAGCTCCCGGGGCAACGATTACCAGGGCTACCTGGACAACCTGGTCAAAAAGGTGGAAAATCACCCCAACGTCGAGGTCCTGTTCAACTCCAGCGTCACGGATCCCAGAGGGTTCATCGGCAATTTCGTCACCACCGTGGCGACCCCGCAAGGCGAACGGGAACTCGAACACGGGGTGACCGTTTTAGCTACCGGCGGTCAGCCCTACAAACCGGAAGAATACCTGTACGGTCAAAACCCCAATGTCTTGACGGCCTTTGAACTCGATAAGCTCATCAATGCACAAGACGCCAGGGTGACCGGCGCCCAGCAGGCCGTGTTCATCCAGTGCGTGGGCTCCCGGGAACCCCAGCGGCCTTACTGCAGCCGGGTCTGCTGCACCCATTCCGTCGAGAGCGCCCTGGCTCTGAAGAAACTGAAGCCCGAGATGGATGTCTTCATCCTCTATCGGGATCTGCGCACTTACGGAGAGAAGGAACTGCTCTATAAAGAGGCCCGGGAACAAGGGGTCATGTTCCTCCGCTTCGATCTGGACGGCAAGCCCCAGGTGGAACAGACGGCCGACGGCAAGCTGAAGCTTACCGTCACCGATTCCATCCTGGGTCTCCCGGTGGTCCTCCAGCCCGATGTGCTGGCCCTGGCCGCGGCGGTACTGCCCAACCCCACCGAAGAGTTGGGGGAACTGTTCAAGGTCTCCCGCAACGCCGAGGGTTTCTTTGCCGAGGCTCACGCCAAACTGCGGCCGGTGGATTTCGCCACCGACGGCTTCTTTATGGCAGGCCTGGCCCATTACCCCAAGCCCATTGACGAGTCCATCGCCCAGGCCAAGGCCGCGGCAAGCCGGGCCGCCACCGTGCTGGCCCAGGAGCAGGTTGAAGTGGAACCCATCGTCTCCATGGTGGACCAATCCCTGTGCATCGGCTGCGGCCTGTGCGAAGCCAGTTGCCCCTTCGGGGCCATCAAGCTGGTGGAGGTGGTGGGCAAAGGCTGGCGGGCGGAAAACATCTCCGCCTTGTGCAAGGGCTGCGGGATCTGCGCCGCCGGTTGCCCCCAGCGGGCCATCGATATGGCCCATTTCCGGGATAAGCAGATTTTGGCTTACATTCGTAAGGCTGCTTAGCTGAGCCCAGAAAAATCATAAGGAGTAGGTTGATGAGTAAAGAATTCGAACCGAAAATCATGGGCTTTCTCTGTAACTGGTGCGCCTATGCCGGGGCCGATACCGCCGGGATTGCCCGGTTCCAGTACCCTGCCAATCTGCGCGTTATGCGCACCATGTGCACTGGCCGGGTTGACCCCATATATGTCATGAAAGCCCTGCAAAAAGATTATGACGGGGTCTTTGTCTTCGGTTGACACATGGGTGACTGCCATTACCTGGAAGGTAATGTCTACGCAGCCAAGAGAATGGATCTGGTGCGCTATTTGTTGGAGATCTCGGGTATTGGCCAGGATCGTCTGCAAGTCCGCTGGGTCAGCGCCACCGAAGGTCAGCAATTTGCCGAGTATGTCACCACCCTCACTGAGCTCCTGCGGGAAATGGGTCCCCTGGACCGCGACCAGATGGCGCTCCAAATTGCCGCAGTGAGCCGGGCCATCGACAATACTGATCTGAGATGGCTTCTGGGCCTGCAGCGTCAACTCACCGAGCGGGAAAATGTCTACCATGAAAAGCTGGACCCCGCGGCTTACGACGAGTTGCTCAAGTCTTCCGCCGAACAGGAATACCATCGGGGCCTGATCTATGCAGCCCTGCAAGCCGGGCCTCGGACCGTGCGGCAGATCTCCGCGGCGACCGGCCTGCCCATCTACACCATCTCCTTGCGCTTGAATGACCTGGAGAAAACTTCCCTGGTGAACATCTCGGGGCATGAGGGCCACAGTCCCAAATTCGGCCTCATGGCGGCCTAGCCCCTTTAGCGGGCAGAACTCGCAAGGCTTGCGATCAAATCATTGGACGAGGAATAATCATGACGCAGCAAAACGATAAAAAAGTCGGGGCTGCCTTGGTATTGGGCGGCGGGATCGCCGGCATGCAGGCCTCCCTGGACCTGGCCAATGCCGGTATCAAGGTCTACCTGGTGGATCGCACCCCTACCATCGGCGGCACCATGTCCCAGCTGGACAAGACCTTTCCCACCAACGACTGTGCCATGTGCATTGTCTCCCCCAAGCTGGTGGAGGTGGCCCGGCACATCGATATTGAAACCATTACCAATTCAGAGCTGGAATCCCTTTCCGGGGAAGCGGGAAATTTCACGGCCGTTATCAAAAACTACCCCCGCTATATCGATTTAAAGAAGTGTACCGGCTGCGGCATCTGCCGTCAGACCTGCCCGATAAAAGCGATTAATGAATTTAATTATGGTCTGGATCGCCGGGCGGCCACCTATATCAGATATCCCCAGGCGGTGCCCCTGGCCTACACCATCGACCGTGACGTCTGCATCGGCTGCGGCCTCTGCGAAAAAGTCTGCCTGGCCAAGGCCGTCAAGTACGACGATGAGGCCAAAGAGCGCGAGCTCTCCGTGGGCGCCGTGGTTTTGGCTCCGGGCTTCCAACTCTTCGATCCGCGTCGCCTGCCCGGTTATGAGTACAGCGCCTCTCCCAATATCGTCAGCAGCATGGAATTCGAGCGTATCTTGAGCGCCACGGGGCCGTTCCAGGGCCATGTCATGCGCCCCTTCGACCGGGATGAACCCACCAAGATCGCCTGGCTGCAATGCGTGGGCTCCCGGGATGAAAAAACCAATCCTTATTGCTCCGGGGTGTGCTGCATGTACGCCATCAAACAGGCGGTCATCGCCAAGGAGCACTGCAAGACCTTCACCCTGGACACCACCATCTTCTTCATGGACATGCGCACCCATGGGAAGGATTTCGAAAAGTATTACGTGCGGGCCGAAAAGGAGAGCGGCGTGCGTTTTATCCGCTCCCGGATCCACAGCCTGGACCCCGACCCCGAGACCGGCAATATCCACATCCGCTATATGTTTGAAGATGGGACCATCAAGGTGGAAGAATTCCACCTGGTGGTGCTCTCCTGCGGCCTGGAAATCTCCCCCACGACCTTGAAACTCGCCGAAAACCTGGGGGTTGCCATCACGCCGGAAACCCGCTTTGCCTGGAGTTCGCCTTTTGCGCCGGTGAACACCAACAAACCGGGGATCTTTGTCTGTGGAGCCTTCCAGGGTCCCAAGGATATTCCCACGTCGGTGATGGAGGCCTCGGCCGCCGCCGCCGCCGCCGGCGAACTGCTGGCCGCGGCCCGGGGCACCGAGCTGAAGGTCAAACAACTGCCGCCGGAGCGGGATGTCGAGGGCCAGGAGCCACGCGTCGGCGTCTTCGTCTGCAACTGTGGTATCAACATCGGCGGCGTCATCAACGTCCCGGCCCTCACCGAATACGTCGCCACCCTGCCGGGGGTGACGGTGGCCGACCAGAACCTGTTCACCTGCTCCACTGACACCCAGGGCAAGATTCTGAATTTCATCAAGGAACATGAGTTGAACCGGGTGGTGGTGGCCTCTTGCAGCCCCCGGACCCACATGCCCATGTTCCAGGAGACCGTCCGGGAGGCTGGCCTCAACCCCTACCTCTTCGAGATGGCCAACATCCGCGACCAGGACTCCTGGGTGCATATGCACGAGCCCGAAAAGGCCCTGGAAAAAGCCAAGGATCTGATCCGCGGGGTCGTGGCCCGGGTGGTGCAGTTGGAACCCTTGCACAAGCAGTCCTTTCCGGTCACCAAAGCCGCCCTGGTCATCGGCGGCGGGGTCGCCGGCATGGAAGCGGCCCTGACCATCGCCGGCATGGGCTTCCAGGCCTTCCTGGTGGAAAAGGGCGATAAGTTGGGCGGTCAGGCCTGGAACCTGGTGACCAGCGCCCGGGGTTACGACTATCGGGGCTATTTGGAAGGACTGATCGCCAAGGTGGAGAAGCACTCCAACATCGAGATCATGTTCAACTCCGCGGTCAAGGACACCAGCGGCTTTATCGGCAACTTCTCCTCCCTGATCCAGACCCCGGCCGGCGAACGCCAGTTGGAGCACGGCGCCACCATCATGGCCACGGGCGGTTACGGCCTGAAACCCGAAGAGTACCTCTACGGCCAAAACCCCAATGTCCGCACCTCCCTGGAATTCGACAAACTCGTCGCCGCCAAGGACCCCAAGATCAAAGCGGCCCAAACCGCGGTCTTCATCCAGTGCGTCGGCTCCCGGGAACCCCAGCGCCCTTACTGCAGCCGCTTATGCTGCACCCATTCGGTGGAATCCGCCATCGAACTCAAAGAGCTCAACCCCGAACTGAATGTCTTCATCCTCTACCGGGATCTGCGCACTTACGGGGACCGGGAACTGCTCTATAAAAAGGCCCGGGAACTGGGGGTCATGTTCATCCGCTACGATCTGGACAGCAAGCCTGTGGTGGAACAGACGGCCGACGGTCAACTCCAAGTGACCATCAACGATGTCATCCTGGAGCGGCCGGTGGTCCTGAAACCCGACTTCCTGACCCTGGCCTCGGCGATACTGCCCAACCCGGTGGAAGACATCGGCGAAATCTTCAAAGTTCCCCGGAACGCCGAAGGTTTCCTCAACGAGGCCCACGCCAAGTTGCGCCCGGTGGATCTGCCCTCCGACGGCCTCTTCCTGGCGGGGCTGGCCCATTATCCCAAGCCCATCGATGAAACCATCGCCCAGGCCAAGGCGGCCGCCGCCCGGGCCGCCACCTTCCTGGCCAAGAGCGTCGTGGAAGTGGGCGGCATCGTGGCGGTGGTGGACCCGGATAAATGCGCCGTCTGCCTCACCTGCGTGCGGACCTGCCCCTTCAATGTACCGGTGATTGATTACACCATCGACGCGGCCTACATTGATCCGGCCAAGTGCCAGGGCTGTGGCGTCTGCGTCTGCGAATGTCCGGCCAAGGCCATCCAATTGAAAAACTTCACTGACTCCCAGATCATTGCCCAGGAAGAGGCTCTGGCTGCGGGATAAGAAAGGAGGAGAAGTCATGACTGCTGCGTGGTCTCCCAAAATCATCGGCTTTTGCTGCCGCTTCTGAGGCTACAGCGCTGCGGACCTGGCAGGTTCGATGCGACTGCAATACCCCCCGGATCTCAAACTCATCCTGATGCCCTGCACCGGGCGGGTGGATATCCTCCACCTGCTCAAGGCCTTTGAGGCCGGGGCGGATGTCGTCGTGGTGGTGGGCTGTCTGGAGGGTGAATGCCACTATCTCATGGGCAACATCCGGGCCAGGAAACGGGTCAACAAGGTGAAGAAGGACTTCGAGGCCATGGGTATGGAGCCGGAACGGGTGGAGATGTTCAACCTGTCCTCCTCGGAAGGGCCGCGCTTTGCCGCCATCGCCCGGGAGATGGTGGAGCGGGCCTATAAACTGGGCCCCAGCCCGATGAAACCGGAACTCCGGGCCGAATGGCTGAAAAAGCAGGCGGCCTAAGAAGAATGCACTGCCCGAACCAGGGGCGACCCGCCGGGTCGCCCTTTCATTTATGGTGGGGCGGGCGTCCCCGCCCGCCATGGAGGGTGCACACCTCGCACCAAACAAGGGAGGGCCTATGTGGCCCTCCCTTGTTTTTTTCTCCCTGCCTGGCTAAATTATATATTACCTAAAATTCCTCATTAGCCAGGGAGGCCACCCATGAGTCTAACCGCCCGCGACGTGATGGATGACTGTTTTCAGACCCTGAGGCCGGAGATGTCCATTGCCGAGGCCGTGAAGACCTTCGAACGCGCCGGCCGCGTGTCCGGGGCCAAGGTCTTTGGGTTAATGGTGACTGACGCAGCCAGATCCCTGGTGGGTATGCTGTCGATTTATGATATTTTTCTGCTGTTGCGGCCCAAGCACATTCACATCTGGGGTGAAATGGAGGATCTCGAAATTTCCGAACTTCTGGATACTGCCTGCCGACGCGCCAAAGATGTGTTAGTAGGTGACATTATGACCACCGAGCTCATTACTATCACTCCTGAGACCAACCTGCTCCTGATCATCGATATCATGATCAAAAAGCACGTGCGCCGCCTGCCGGTCCTGGAAGGTGGCAAGATTTCGGGCATTGTCTATATCTCCAGGGTATTTGATCACCTCCTGGAAAAGCTTGCCGGGTGATTTCTGCGATATTCCGTAGTGGCACAGGCTTCCAGCCTGTGTCTTTCACAGGCCAGAGGCCTGTGCCGCTTCTTATTTTAAGGTGCGTGAAAGCCCGCCGCTGCGGCGCAGGCTGAAGCCTGCGGCTACCCAAACAACCTTCTTTGGACATACCACAAAAAACCAAGGGCGAACTCCAGGTTCGCCCCTCCGTTTTCTGGCTGCAAGCTGACCACTGCCCCCTGCCAGCCTTTTCTGCTCACTACTCACTGCTCACTCACTCAATCCACCCAATAATTCGGCGCTTCCTTCATGATGACGACGTCGTGGACGTGGGACTCCTTGAGGCCGGCGGGGCTGATGCGCAAAAATTTGGCCCGTTCCTGGAGTTCCCGGATGTTGTTGGCCCCCACGTAGCCCATACCGGAGCGCACGCCGCCCATAAGCTGGTAGATGACATCCGAGAGCTTGCCCCGGGACGGCACCCGACCGACGATGCCCTCGGGCACCAGCTTGCACTCCAGGTCCACGTCCTCCTGGCAGTAGCGGTCCCGGCTGCCGGTCTTCATGGCCTCCATCGACCCCATCCCGCGGTAGATCTTATAGCTGCGGCCCTGGAAGATCACGGTCTCACCGGGGCTCTCGTCGGTGCCGGCAAAGAGTGAGCCGATCATCACCACGTCGGCGCCGGCGGCCAGGGCCTTGGTGACGTCCCCGGAATACTTGATGCCGCCGTCGGCCACCAGCGGGATATCGGCCTCCCGGGCCACCTTGGCGCAATCCAGGATGGCGCTGAGTTGGGGCACCCCCACCCCGGCGATCACCCGGGTGGTGCAGATGGAGCCGGGGCCCACCCCGATCTTGACCGCGTCGGCCCCGGCCTTGATCAGGTCCCGGGCCCCTTCGGCGGTGGCGATGTTGCCGGCAATAAGCTCGATCTGGGGAAACTTGCGCTTGGTGTGGGCCACCGCCGCCACCACCCGGTCGGAGTGACCGTGGGCCGTGTCGATAACGATGACGTCCACCCCGGCGTCGAGCAGGACGCTGACCCGCTCTTCCTGGTCCGGGCCTACCCCGATGGCCGCCCCGACCCTGAGGCGGCCGAATTCGTCCTTGCAGGACCAGGGATATTTGCGGATCTTTTCGATGTCCTTGATGGTGATGAGACCGTGCAGCTCGCCGTTGTCATCCACCACCAGCAGTTTTTCGATGCGGTATTTATGGAGCAGGGCCTTGGATTCCTCCAGGGTGATGCCCACCTTGGCGGTGACCAGGCGGTCCTTGGTCATCACCTCTTTGACCTTATTATTCAGGTTGGTTTCGAAGCGCAGGTCCCGGTTGGTGACGATGCCCACCAGTTTGCGCCCATCCACCACCGGGATGCCGGAGATGCGGTAGCGTTGCATTAATTGCAGGACGTCGGCGATGCGGGCCTCCGGTCCAATGGTCACCGGGTCGATGATCATCCCGGACTCCGATTTCTTCACCTTTTCGACTTCCAGGGCTTGGGCCGCCGGAGTCATATTCCGGTGCAGGATGCCGATGCCGCCCTGGCGGGCCAGAGAAATGGCGGTGTCCGCCGTGGTGACCGTGTCCATGGCGGAACTGAGCAGCGGAATATTGAGGCTGATGCGCCGGGTGAGGCGGGTGGTCAGGTCCACTTCGCTGGGCAGGACCGACGAAGCCCCGGGCCTGAGCAGGACATCATCGAAGGTATAGGCGTAAGGAATGGCGTCTTGGGTCATGGTGCATCCTTGAGTTTCAAGTTTTTAGTTCCGAGTTTCGAGCTTTAAGTCTTTTGTTCCAAGTGGTTCCGCAGCTTAGTTTTTAATCAGCGATTGCTCTTAATAGAACCTAACTCCTGCAAATTCCAAATCAAGATATTCAGTTATTTTAACTCAAAACTCGAAACCCGAAACCTGAAACTTATTCAAAACCTCCAAAACTCGCTAAAACCCCTTCAATCAGCCCGGCGTCAACGACCACCAGAAAGTCCTGACCGAAAACCTCCAGGATGGTCAGGATAATCAGGGACCCGGCCACCATAACCCCGGCCTTGGCTGGCTCAATCCCCGGCAGCCGGGCCCGTTCGGCCTCGGACAGGCGGGAGATGCGCCCGGCCAGTTCCGCCACCTGCTCCCTGGTCAGCAGCAGATTATTGATCTTATTCGGATCGTAGGCCGTTAGCCTTAAATGCATGGCCGCCAGGGTGGTGACCGCACCGGCGGTGCCCACCAGACGCGGGGCCTGGTGGAGGTCCGCCGGGAAGGTTTGGTCCCGGAAGCGCCGCAATTTCCCGGCCAGGTCGGCGTGCAGGGCGGCAACTCTTTCCGGCTCCGGCGGATCGCCCAGGGTCGGGCCTGGCTCAGGGTGAGGACCCCCAGGGGCAGGCTGGCGAATCTGGGCTCCTGCCCCGGCCGCACCAGGGCGAATTCGGAGCTGCCGCCGCCCACGTCGAAGACCAGGATCGGGGTGGCTAGATATTTTGGAGCCAGGGCGGAAAGCACCCCTTGGAGGGACAGGCGGGCCTCCTCCTCCGGAGGCAGGACTTCAACGGAGAGACCTAACTCCGACCGGAGCCGTTCCAGGAAGGCCGCGCCGTTGCCGGCGGCCCGCACCGCGTGGGTGGCCACCGCCCGGTATCGTTCCACTGGATGATCGGCCAGCACCTGACGGAAAACCTGAAGGGCCCGGAAGGTCCGCGCCATCCCCTCCGGGGTCAGTTCCCCGGTCTGGGCCAGTCCCTGTGCCAGGCCGGTGATTTCCCGGCGGTGCAGTAAGACGCGCCAGCCGCCGGAGGAGCTCTTTTCGGCAATGGCCAGACGTACCGTCAGACTGCCCAGGTCGAGGGCGGCGAAACGACGGGGAGATGAATCGAGCCGGGTCATTTTGGTTCCCTGTGGTTGCCCATGGGCCGGGCATCCCCCGTGGGGCGGGCGTCTCGCCCGCCATTCTCGCCGGCGGCTTTTCAATCGGCGGGCGGGACGCCCGCCCCACGGGCATTACTCCTGCTTAAGCCATACCCAGGGATAGTCTTCCACCTCAGGCCAGGTTTTCAAGGGGTTATAAAGAATATACTGCCCACTATCCAAAAGTTCCTTTTCATCCCGAACAATTCGGTCGAAATACTCATCTTGCCATACCGGTGCTTTCCTGTTGAACTCTCGCCGAAATTTATGGGCAGTGAAAGATTTCCTAGAATGAATGATATCTTGCAGGGGATACTCTTCCAGGGGTTTAATCAATACATGCACATGATCGTGCATGACCACACCGGCAAAAAGTTCATAGCGGCTACCATCGAAGTGGCGGAGAGCCGACATGGTTACGCCACGTTCTTTAGAGGTCATTTCGGGCTGGGAAGGCGCCAGACGCCAGGTGATGAAATACACCGATCCGGTCAGCCGCCAATGGGGTAATCTCCTGCGATAGATGACCAGATCTTCTTCGGTCATTTGGGTTCTCGCGGGGCGGGCGTCTCGCCCGCCATCCCTTCTAAAGGCCTTGCCATTGGCGGGCGGGACGCCCGCCCCACCTATTTTGCCTCAATCCTTCTCAATGGCATAAATCTCCGGCAGGGTGCGCATCTGCTCGCCGCAGTCCAGGCCGTAGCCCACCAGGAAGCCCTTTTCCACCACGAAGCCCACGTAATCCAGGGGCACCTCGACCTGGCGCCGCTCCTGCTTATCCACCAGGACGCAGATCTTCACCGAGCGGGCCTGGTGCGTGGCCAGGTGCTTTTTTAAAAAATCCAGGGTGAAGCCCAGGTCCATGATATCTTCGACGATCAAAACATCCCGGCCCTCCAGGGTCAGCTCCACGTCCTTGGTGATCTGCACTTCGCCGGTGGGACTGGTGGCGCCGCCATAGCTGGCCAGACGGACAAAGTCGATTTCCACCGGAAAACTGAGTTCCCGGACCAGATCGGCCAAAAAGATAAAGGCGCCTTTCAGGACGCCCACCATCACCAGGTCACGGCCCTGGTAATCCCGGCTGATTTCTCCGGCCAACTCCCGCACCCGCCGGGCAATGTCCTCCCGGGAAATGAGGCAACGTTTCTGGGTAGCCATCATGCTCCTCCCCCTGGCCTAAAAATAGAAAATGCCGGGATGCTTGTCAAACCATAAAAAAGACCGCGGTGGTTTAATCTCAAACTACCCCCCTTCTTAAGCTTTGGGTAAATCGAGCCCCTTACCGCGCTTTACCCCGACCTTGGGGACCGGAAATGGCGTTTGCCGGCGAAAAAGGCAATGACAGGTACAAGTTAGAGACCAGCAGGTTTTTGCACCATCCAAGTAGCTAATATTCATAGCTTTTCCTGGTGAGCCGCCCCGGTTTGCGGGGACTTCGCGTCGAAAAAATTGGCCAATCGGGCCAAATTGTGCCGGCAGCAGAAAAAATTCCGCAATTGGGTGCGCATAAGTACCTTATTTTACTGCTTTTGCTCCGCTGCGGCACCGCTGCTTTAACGGTCCGGGACCGCCGTAGCGCCGCCAATGTACCGCATTTGTGCCGCTTGGCGGCCGGCGGTTCGGGGGTGGAGCGGTCCGGTTGCACAGGTGGATAAGATACGGGCAGGAGAGGGAATTTGCCAGCACCGCGGAGACAGATGGCCGGATTTAGAAGGTCAAAGGTCAAAGTTCAAGGTTGGGGGGTGCCCAGCAGGAAAACTGAAAATCTCAGGGGTTTCACTAATTCGAAGCAGGAGCTTCGGGTAAAATTGCGTTCCCAAGCTAGAGCTTGGGAACGAGAGTGAAAAAGCTGAAGGCGGGAGGCGCTGCGCTTTCCCGCCCTACAGGCCTACGGGCGCGGTTTGTTTCCGAGGAGAGATTCTTCACTCCGCTGCGCTCCGTTCAGAATGACAGAACAGGGTTTAGGCCTTGCCTTTAAATGGTTGACTTAGTGAGCTTTCTGCAAATAAAAACGGGCGGATAGAGAGCCGCCCGGTTATCTTGGTCAACTTGGGGTCAATCCACTTTGAGGTTGTACTTCTCGATCTTATGTCCCAAGGTTTTGCGGTTGATTCCCAGGATGCGGGCCGCGTCCTGGCGGCGGCCCTTGGTGCGGCGCAGGACAAACTGAATATAGCGTTTTTCCAGGTCATCCAGACTGTGCTCCTCCTCGGTGAAGACCTGGAACTCCCCCTGGCGCTGGGTGATGAAGCTGGGCAGATGCTCCGGTTGGATGACCTCGCCGTCTTCCAGGATGATGATGCGTTCGATGGTGTGCTCCAGCTCCCGGACGTTGCCCGGCCAGGCGTAGCTGCCCAGCAGTTTCATAGCCGCCGGCGACAGGCCGGTGACCTCCCGGTTGGCCTTCTGGCTATATTTGCGCAGAAAGTGCTCCACCAGCAGGGGAATGTCGCCGGCGCGCTCCCGCAAAGGGGGCAGGCGGATGGGGATGACGCTGAGGCGGTAAAAGAGGTCTTCCCGGAAGACGCCGCTCTTGACGGCCTCGCTCAAGTCCCGGTTGGAGGAGGCGATGATGCGGATGTCCAGCTTGAAGCGCTTCTGGCTGCCCACCTGCATGAACTCCCGCTCCTGGATTACCCTGAGGAGTTTGGCCTGGATGTTGAGGCTGAGATTGGTAATTTCGTCGAAGAAAAAGGTGCCGTGATTGGCCAGTTCGAAGAGGCCGTGCTTGGTCAGGTGGGCCCCGGTGAAGGAGCCCTTGACGTGGCCGAAGAGTTCGCTTTCGAGCAGGCTCTCCACCAGGGCGGAGCAGTCCACCGGCACGAACTCCCGGTCCCGGCGGGGACTGAGCAGGTGGATAGCCCGGGCCGCCAGCTCCTTGCCGGTACCGCTCTCGCCGGTTAGGAGCACGGTGCTGTCGCTGGGCGCGGCCCGCCGGATCTTGCCGAAGACCTTCTTCATGGCCGGGGAGTCGCCGATGATGAACTCGATGCCCTCCCGGTCGGTCGCCACGAAGGCCGCCGGTTCCTTCGCGGCCTTCTGCTCCAGATTGTCCAGGGCCTTCCGGACCACTGCTTCCAGGTCGTCGATGCGAAACGGTTTCACCAGATAGTCCAGGGCCCCGTGTTTGATGCATTCCACCGCGCCCTGAATGGTGGGGAAGCCGGTGATCATGATGACCCCGGTCCCGGGGTAATCCTGGCGAAGCCGCTTCAGCACCTCCACCCCGTCCAGGTCCGGCATCTTGATGTCCAGCAGGACAATGGCGTAAGGTTGCAGGGCCATCAGCTCCAGGGCCGCAGCGCCTCCGGCCGCAGTGGCCACCCTGAGGTTGAGCTTGGACAGGACCTGGGCGATGCCGTTGCGAATGGCCTCTTCGTCGTCCACCACCAGGACGTGCCGGTTGGGGTTAT
Source organism: uncultured delta proteobacterium (assembly GCA_963797235.1). GTDB lineage: Bacteria > Desulfobacterota > Desulfobaccia > Desulfobaccales > 0-14-0-80-60-11 > JAPLJC01. Next base: position 59,984 of record CAWCOX010000011.1, on the reverse strand, counting down.
TGGCCCGCATCAGCAACCATTTCGCCGCCAAACGTGGGCAGCAGGACCCGGAAAACCGTGCCCCGGCCCACTTCACTCTCTACTTCCACCGTGCCCCGGTGGGCCTCCACCTGGCCCTTGACCAGGGACAGCCCCAGGCCGGTGCCGATCACCTGCCGGGTCCTAGGATGCTTGACCCGGTAAAACTTGTCGAAGATCTTGGGGAGTTCTTCAGGCTCGATGCCGATGCCGGTGTCCTGCACCCTTAATTCCAGGTAGTCGCCGTGGGACACCCCGGAAACCGTGACCTCGCCGCCGTCGGGGGAGTAATTAATGGCATTGCTCACCAGGTTGGTAAAGATCTCCTCCATGCTGCGCCGCTCGGCCAGGACCGGGGGCAGGTCCGCCGGGACTTCCAGACTCAGTTTGACCTTTTGGTCTTCGGCCTTGGCCCGCATCAGCTCCACGATCTCGGTCAGCACCTCTCCCAGCCGCAAAGGCACCTGTTCCATCTGGCCCCGGCCGGCCTCCATTTTGGCGACGTCCAGCAGGTCGTTGATCAGGTCCAGCAGTCCCTGGATCTTGGCCTGGGCCCGGCCGAGCAATTCTCTCTGCTTGGGGGTCAAGTCCCCGGCCAGACCATCCAGGATCACGGCATGCTGCTGTTTGATGGCCCCCAGAGGAGCCCGCAGCTCATGGGAAACCATGCGGACAAAGTCGTTTTTCATCTCGTCCAGTTCTTTGAAACTGGTGATGTCGTGAAACACCGTGACCGTGCCCAGGACCTGGCGGTCCGGCCCCAGGAACGGGGCCGACAGGGCCCGGAGGTGCACCCGGCTCTGGCAGAGTTCCTGGGAGATGCTTTTTCCGGGGTGGTCGGAGGACTCGGCCAGTAGGGTCTCAATGGCGCTCTTCAGGGCTGCGTCATCGATGTAGGCCGTCAGGGGCCCGGGTTGGGGCAGCCCCGCCGGCAGCCCCAGAAGCTGCAGGAGGGTGGTATTGCACAGGACCACCTCCGCCTCCCGGTTGGTCACCAGCACCCCGTCGGCCATGCAATTGACCATGGTGTGCATGCGGCTCTGCTCCAGGGCCAGGTTGTAGAGATTCTGGGCCTGGGCCTCCTGTAGCCGCCGGGTCTGCTCCTGCAATTTTTGCTTTTCCAGGGCCCGGCGCACCACCAGGACGAGGTGCTCGATGCCGAAGGGCTTGGTGATGAAGTCGTAGGCCCCCTTCTTCATGCATTCCACCGCGTCGGCCACGGTTCCCAGCCCGGTCATGATGACCACCGGGATGTCGGGGTAGAGCCCGCCGGCCTGCTCCAGGACCTCCAGGGCGCCCATCACCGGCATCTTCAGGTCGCACAGGACCACGTTCACCTTTTGTGCGGCCAGCAACTCCAGGGCCTCCCGGCCATGGGCCGCGGTAATGACCTCGAAGCCTTCGGATTGCAGCACCCGGCTGCAGCCCTTCCGCAGCACCTCTTCGTCATCCACTACCAGGATCGTGTCCTTGTCTGCCATGCATCACCTTTGAAGCTGTCAGCTTTCAGCTGTCAGCAGTCAGCCAAAGAAAAAGGAGTTTCGAGTTTCCGAAAAAAAACAAATCCCCTTTTTGGCGGAGATAAGGCCCGCAGCCACATTCTGCTCACTGCTTACTGCTTACTGCTCACCGCTTACCGCTCACCCTTCAAACCCCGCGCTGGGGTCCGCTTCCGCTGATTCCAGGGGCAGGGTCACCGTGAAGGTCGTGCCGCCCCCCGGGGGCGAATAGGCCTGGATGGAGCCGCCGTGGCGCTGGATGACCCCGTAGACGATGGACAGGCCCAGTCCCGTGCCCTTGCCCGGCGGCTTGGTGGTGAAAAAGGGCTCGAAGATCTTGTCCCTGATCTCCTCGGGGATGCCGCAACCGCTATCGCAGAACTGCAGGATCACGCCGCTGCCATGCCAGGCGGCGCGGCTGGAGAGGGTTATCAACCCGGAGCCGCTAATGGCGTCGGCGGCGTTCAGGAGCAGGTTGGTGAAGACCTGCTGCAACTGGCCCGGGTCGCCGACGATCTGGGGCAGCCCCGCGTCCAGATCCTCTTGGATCTTGATATTGTGGAAGAAGGCCTGGTGCCGGACCAACTCCGCGCAGCGGTGCAGGAGCTCGTTGACGTCCAGCAGCTTCTTTTCGCCCAGGGACTGGCGGCTGAAGTCCAGCAGACGCTTAACGATCTGCTGGCAGCGCATGGTCTGGTTGATAATGACTTCCACGTTCTCCCGGATGGGGGCGTCCCGGGTCAGCTCCCGGGCCAGCAGCTCGGCGTAGATCAGGATGCCGGCCAGCGGATTGTTGATTTCATGGGCCACGCCGGCGGCCATCCGTCCCAGGGAGGCGATCTTCTCCGCCTGCACCAGTTGATGGTGGGTGGCCTCCAGTTCCTGGTGCACCTTCAAAATCTCCCGCAGGTCGGAGAAGATGCCGACGCTGGCCACTTCGCGGCCCCGTTCCCGGATGATGGTGGCGGAGAAGTTCACCGGCACTTCTTCGCCCTTATGGTTGATGAAGATCAGGCGGGTGGTATTCAGTTTATCCGGCGGGCCGTATTCCTTGCTGCGCATGCGCCGCATCATTTCCGCCGCCACCGTCGGGGGATAAAAACGGCGGAAGGTTTCGGGGTGGCCGATGACTTCCCCGGCCTTGTAGCCCAGAATGCGTTCGGCCCCCTCGTTGAAGATTATCGGCACCCCCTGGCGGTCCACCACCACAATGCCGTCCACGGAGCTCTTGATGATGTTGTGGAGGAAGACGTTGGTCTTCTGGAGTTCACGTTCGATCCGGACCCGCTCGGTGAGGTCCCGCAGATAGAGGCAGGTGAGGACCTTGGTCCCCAGCCGGGACACGGCCATGCAGGTTTCAAAAACCCGGGGTTTATCGCCCTGATGCGGCAGATCCAGGAGGCTGCAAAAGCGGGTCTCCCGTTCCTGGCCATGTTCCACCCGGTTGGATAGCTCCTGGGCCATGTGCAGATGTTGGGAGGTGAGAATCTCGCCCAGATGTCTGCCTATCACCTGTTTTTTGGGCTGCCGGAGGATTTCCGCCATGGGGGTGTTGAGGTACACCACCCGCTGCTTCTCATCCGCCATCAGCAGGCCTTCACGGGTGTGCTCGGTCAGGAGGTCGATCTTCTGTTCGGCCTCGATGATGGGGGTGATGTCCCGGAAGGCCTCGAAGCCGCCGATGACCTTGCCGGAGGGGTCGGTGATGATGGAGGCCGAGACCGTCACCGGGATCTCCCGGCCGTCCCGGCGCCGCAACACCCGCCGCAATCCCGAAATCGGCTTCTTGGTTTCCATGACCTGCTTGAGGACGCAGTCGCAGGTGCCGCACTCTCTGGTATTCAGCACCTGGCCGCAGGTCATCCGGCCCACCACTTCCTTGCTGGCATAGCCGGTGAGCCTTTCCAGCCGCTCATTCACATGGGTGACCACCAGGTCCGCGTCCACCATGAAGAAGGGGATGGGGAAATTCTCCAGGATGCTGGCCAGGGTGGCGATTTGCAGCTGGACCACCGGATGCGCCAGCAGTTCCTCATGCTGCCGGAGCATCACCAGGCAACCGGCGGGCTCATCCCCCTGGCCTTTAATGGGGGTGGCGGTCACCGTCAGGGGGGTGCGGCCGGCCCACCCCGCCTTGGGCAGAATGGGGGCGCGCCGCAGACTTTCGCCCGGCTCCAGGCAGCGCGCCTGACGCACCGCTGCCGTCCACGCTCAGGGGCAAGCCGGTAAGCTGGCCGCAGATGGGACAGGGGTCCCCCGGCTTCAGGGTGGCGCCGAAGACCTTTTCGGCGGCCCGGTTCAGGAAGACCACTCGCCGGTGCCGGTCGGCAATCAGGGCCGGATCGGGAAAATCGAGCAGCAGCGGGCCGCAGGACTCGGCCAGTCGGGCCGAATCGCCGGACATTGCGGGCACGACAGCCGCGGTCAGGGGGACCTTACCCGGTCTGCGCCTCATGATCGACTCCCGGAGGACGCCTGGGGGCCCTCCACCGGGGAAGCAAAGGTATTTCCCAGGACCAGTTGCGCCGCGGCCAACTCGTGCTGCCGGATAATCAGGGAGATGGACGAGATGGTGCAGCTCAGCGCCAACAGGGTCACATGGGCCTTCTCCAGGCACTCCACCAGGACCTGGGCGATACCGTAACGGTCGCCGAAATGGGGGCCGTGCAGGAAGATGCCGGCCACCGGGGTGAGGCGCATGGGCCGGAGGTCCGGCAGGTGCTTGTGTAAGATCCGGCGTATCTGCGGGCCGCGCTCTTCCAGGGGTTGGGGGCCGGTAGCGCTGAAGGACAGGAGGAAATCCTGGCTCTCCCGGGCCGGAATGGCCACCAGGAAGGGGATCTGCTGGCCCAGACTCCCCAGCTCCGCCAGGGCGTCGGCAAAGCCCGCCAGGATGTCGGTCGAGGACACGGCCATGCCCCACAGGTCCAGGTCGGGCTGGGGCACAATCCAATAGACCTTAATGACCTTTTCCTGGTAGTCGGCCACCACCTTGCGCACCAGTTCTTCCGGCGGGCTTTGGGCCGCAAAGAACTCCTCGGGAGACCCGAAGGCCGGGAAGTCGAAATCTTGAAAGAGCTGGCGCACCACGGCTTTTTCTTTCTTGGCCGCCACCACGGCCGAGATGGCGGAAGGCGAACTGGCCAGGCCGTGCAGCATCACCCGGGCCCGGGCCAGGCTGCGGATGAAGTTGCCGATGACCTCCGGGCGCTTGTCGTGGGGATAGATGGAAATGATGGCGGCCGCGGGCTGGAAATGCGCCGCGGCCCCGGGTTCGGCCTGGGACCTGATCAGGGTGAAGGCGGCTTCGCCCATTGGGGCCGCGGTGCACAGGACCTGGCGGTCTGCGGCCACGTGGGTAAAGAAGCTCAGATTGATGCGGTTGAGGGCCAGGGGGGCGCAGACCCGTTGGGCCAGGCGCCCCTCGGCCTGGGGGAAGGAGGACACCACGCAGGCGCCCCCTTCCTGGATTTTAAGGCCCCCAATCCTGATTCTTTCGATTTGCTGCTCCAATGTCGGTCAGCTGCATGGCATCAAGGGGCGTTAGATCAATCTTTGCACCGCTTCCACCAGGGTGGCCGCATCCACCGGCTTGGGGATGAAGTCCTCGGCTTCCATGGCCATGCCTTCGGCATGGCTGTAACTGGTGGTGGGCACCGCGTCGCCCACGGCAGTGAGCATCACGATGGGGATGTCCGAGGTCCACTTGTTCGATTTCAGTTCTTTGCAGAGCTGGTAGCCGTTTTTGCGGGGCATCATCACGTCCAGGATCAATACGTCCGGACGGCGTTTCTTGATGGCCGCCTCGCCCTCAATCCCATCATAGGCCTTGCCCACCTCAAAGCCCTTGCTCTCCAACATCATCGCCACCGTTTCCACCAGATCAGGATCGTCGTCCACAATCAGCACGTATTTTCCAGACATGAGGTCTCCCCTTTCTTGGTGATAAATCCTTCCTAATTATGAACACTAAGCGGGTAAATTACAAGACGCTTTAGGGCCGGGTAAATTTTACCCGGAAAAAATGTCCCGCGGGCGCCTCTTACTGCGGCCGGGGATAGAGGCCGGCCCGCTTGACGATTTCCGAGACCTTCTCTTCCCATTCGATGGCCATGATATGAAAGCCCCGAACCCCGGGGACACCTTTGAGTTCCTCGATCTGCTCGATGGCCAGATTGATGCCTTCCGCCGCCTGGTTCTCCTTGGGGACGCCGCCGATGCGTTTGACGATCTCGTCGGGCACATCCATGCCCGGCACCCGTTTTTGCATATACTTGGCCATGCCCACGTTTTTCATGGGGGTGATGCCCGCCAGGACGGCCACTTTTTCCGTCAGGCCCTTGTCCACGGAAATCTTCATGAACTCCTTGAACTTGTCCAGATTATAGATGCACTGGGTCTGGACGAATTGCACCCCGGCCGCCGCCTTCTTGCCCATGCGGATGGCCCGCATGTAGACGTTGGGGCCGGCGAAGGGGTTGACCGCGGCGCCGATGAACATCTCGGGTTTCACCTGGAATTCATAGCCCCCTAACATCTTGCCTTCGTCCCGCATCATCTTCACCGCCAGGGCCAGCTGCGTCGAGTCCAGGTCGAAGACGTTGGCGCAGGTGGCGTGGTCGCCGAATTTCTGGTGGTCACCGGTCAGGCAGAGGAGATTGTTGATCCCGAAGCTGGCTGCTCCCAGGATATCGCTCTGCAAGGCGATGCGGTTCCGGTCCCTTGTCGTCATCTGCAGGATGGGTTCGAGGCCCATGAGCTTGATGCGAATGCAGCAGGCCAGGGAGCACATACGGCACACCGAGGTCTGGTTGTCGGTAACGTTGATGGCGTCCACGTAGTCCTTGATCAGCTTGGCCTTGTGGTCGATCACGGCGCCGTCGGCGCTGCGGGGCGGGCCCACTTCCGAGGTGACGGCCAACTGCCCGGCGGCGAGGATCTTCTGGAGTTTGCTGGGAGTCGTCTCGCTCATATCCGTAAATCCTCCCTGACGATCTTGCGGGGTCCGCCATCCCTGGAGGTAGTCCAGTCTTTGGGCACCACGGGTCTTTCAAAACGGTCCAGTTGCCCCAGGGTCTTGAGGCGCTCGTAGATCAGCTCCCAACCGCAGGGGATATCCGGGTTGACCTCGCACTTGCCCTGGTCGGAGCCGCCGCAGGGGCCGTTGAGCATGCGCTTGGAGCAGCGGGCGATGGGGCAGATGCCGCCGGTCTCCGCCAGGATGCAGCGGCCGCAGGCCTGGCAGCGCTCGGAGTAGAGGCCCCGCTCCTCGTTGACCCCCATAAAACAGGTGTCCACCCCGGGGAAGACGAGCTTGTTGTTGTACATCTCCGCCAGGTACTGGATGCCGCAGCCGCAGGCCAGCGACACCGCGGCGTCATAGCCGTCCATGCGGTCGGAAAGCTGCGCCAGGTACTCCTTTTCGCACTGGCGGGTGAGGCTGGTTTCATCCACCTGGACCTGCTTGCCCGCCTGGGTGAAGTAGAGCCGCAGGGCCGCGGCCAGGATCTTCACCTCTTTAAGGCCGCCGGCCTCGCAGACGGTGACGCAACCGTCGCAGCCGGCGATGAGCAGCCTCTGGAAATCCTTGACATAGTCGATGATCTCTTCCAACGGCTTGGGTCTTGCCTTGATCATGTGGTTGCCTCCCCGGCGGCCTCAGCGGCCTTGGCTTTTTCCTTTGCACCTCGAATGGGGCTCGGTCCCAGTTCCAGGATTTTCTTGGTCATCTCCGTGACAATCTCGGCGAACCTGCCCCCCATGCCGGAGGAGAGGTTGAACATTCCCACCCGCCCGCCGCCCAGGCCCACCTTGTCCAGGATCTCCTGGACCCGTTTCACCCGGGTCTTGGCGTAGAGGTTGCCCCGCTGATAATGACAATCGCCTTCCATGCAGCCCACCACGATGACCCCGTCGGCCCCGTATTCAAAGGCCTGCAACAGGTGGATAATGTCCACCTTGCCGGTGCACGGGACCTCGATGATCCGCACGTTGGGCGGGTATTGCAGTCGCATCGAACCTGCCAGGTCCGCAGCGGAATACGCTCAGTAATGGCAACAGAACCCGACGATTTTCGGCTCAAACGGTTCCATCCTTGGGGCTCCTTTGGTTTCGAGTTCCGAGTTCCGAGTTATAGTTCCCAGTTCTCAGTCCTCAGTCCTCTTTTTGTTTCTGTCATTCTGAGGGAGCCGCAGGCGACTGAAGAATCTAGATTTTTTAAACCGCCCGCTTCTGCCCGCTCTTTAAATCCCCCTAAATCCCCCTTTTTCAAAGGGGGACTTGGCCTCCCCCCCTTACTAAAGGAGGACCTGGCATTTTTTCTCCCCCTTTATCAAAGGGGGGTAGGGGGGATTTTTTTTTGCAGCCAACCTCCGATCTCGTTTCTTCCTCTAAACTCAATACAAATTTTTAATCTTGGCGCTCAGTTGATCATCCTCATAATGCGACACCTGGATCACCTTGGCCGGGCACTCCGAGGCGCAGGTGCCGCAACCCTGGCACAGGGCCTCGTTGATCTCCGAGACGTTTTCCCGGTTGATCTGGGGCACGCCGTAGGGACAGGTGCGCACGCACACCAGGCAGGCGGCGCAGCGCTCCGGCGACACGTGGGCGGTGACGCCGCTGATGGTCTGCCGGGTGTCCGCCAGAAAGGCCCCGGCCCGGGAGGCCGCGGCCTGGGCCTGGGCGATGGACTCGCTGATCAGCTTGGGGTTGTGAGCCAGGCCGCAGAGGAAGATGCCCTCCGAGGCGAAGTCCACCGGCCGCAGCTTGGCGTGGGCCTCGATGAAGAAGCCCGCGGCGTTCCGGGGGATCTTCAGGAGCGAGGCCAGTTCCTCGTTGTCGTTGGCCCGGACCCCGGCGCTCAGGATCACCGCGTCCACCGGCAGGGTCACGGGGCGCTCCAGGACATGGTCCACGAAGTTGATGCTCAAGACCCCGTTGTCGTTCTTGACTTCGGGCAGGCGCTCCGGGTCGAAGCGGGCGAAGAGCACCCCCTGATTCCGGGCCTCCAGGTAGTAGTCTTCCATCAAACCATAGGTGCGCATATCCCGGTAGAGGATGAGCACCTCGGTCTCCGGGTTGAGCTTTTTCAATTGCAGGGCGTACTTCACCGCGCCCTGGCAGCAGATGCGGCTGCAGTTGGGATTCTCCTCATTCCGTGAGCCGACGCACTGAATCATGGCCACCCGGTTCCAGCCGGCCGCCTCCGCCGCCTTGTCGTGGAGAAAATGGCCCAGTTCCAACTGGGTCATGATCCGGTGATGCTGGCCGTAGAGGAACTCCTTGGGCTGGTACTCGTGCGCCCCGGTGGCCACCACGGTAACCCCGTGGTCGATCTTGCGCTCGTACATGCCGGGCCCCACCAGCACCTCCGTGGTGAAGTTGCCCTTGTAGCCGCTGAAGCCCACCACCAGGGCCCCGGTGAGCACCTGGATCTTGTCGTGGGACTTCACCTGCGCGATGAGCCCCTCCAGATATCCCGCCACCTCCATACCTTCGATGGTGTGGTGGATGCTGCGGGCATTGCCGCCCAGGAGGTCTTCCTTTTCCAGGACAATGGTCTCGAAGCCCTGGTCTCCCAGGTTGAGGGCGGCGCTCAGCCCCGCCACCCCGCCGCCGATGACCACGGCCCGCTGGTTGATGGTCAGGGGCTTTTCCATCAGCGGCTTGAGCAGCGAGGCCCGGGCCACCGCCATGCGCACCAGATCCTTGGCCTTGTCCGTGGCCTTGTCCGGCTCCTTCATGTGCACCCAGGAATCCTGGTTGCGGATATTGGCCATTTCAAACAGATACTTATTCAGTCCGGCGTCAACTATGGTCTCCCGGAACAGCGGCTCATGGGTGATGGGCGTGCAGGCCGCCACCACCACCCGGTTGAGCTGCTGTTCTTTGATGATTCTGGTCATGTTCACCTGGGTGTCCTGGGAGCAGGTGAAAAGATTTTCGTCCGTGAAGACGACGTTGGGTAGCGTCTTGGCGTAAGCCACCAGCCCCGGCACGTCGATGATGCCGCCGATGTTGATGCCGCAGTTGCAGACGAAGACCCCGATGCGCGGCGTATCCTCCGGCCGCACCTCGACCTCCGGCGGCGCTTCCCGGGTCTTGGTCCGGGTCCAGCGCACGTCGCCCAGGGTGGCGCTCACCGCCCCCGCCGCGGCCGAGGCCTGCATGACCGACTCGGGAATGTCCTTGGGGCCCTGCATGGCGCCGCAGACATAGACCCCGGGCCGGGAGGAAGCCACCGGCGCGAAGGCGGCCGGTGGCCACGAAGTCGTGTTTATTCAGCTCCACCTTTACGGTCTGGGCCAGGCGCTTGGCGGCCTCGCTCACCTCCATGGCCACCGACAGGACCACCAGATCGAACTCTTCGGAGTGCTTGACCCCGCTTTCATCGGTGTAACTGATCATCAGATTGTCGTCGGGGGCCTGGTCGATGGTGTGGATCCGGGAGCGGATGAAGCGCACCCCCTGCTCCTGGGCCCGGTTGTAGTACTGCTCGAACTCCTTGCCGAAGGTGCGCATGTCCATGAAGAAGATGGCGGCGTCCAGGTCGTAAGGCGCGTGCTCTTTGGCGATGACCGCCTCTTTGATGGCGTACATGCAGCAGACCGACGAACAGTAGGAGTGGTACTTGACGTCCCGGGAGCCGACGCACTGGAGCCAGGCGACCTTCAGCGGCTCCTTGTGGTCCGAGGGCCGCACCAGGTGGCCGCCGAAGGGGCCGGAGGCGCTCAAAATCCGCTCGAACTCCAGCGAGGTGACCACGTTGGGATAATTGGCGTAGTGATACGACTTGTATTTGCTGGGATCGAAGGTCTGAAAGCCCGGCGACAGGATGACCGCCCCGACTTCGATCTCGGTGGTCTCGGGTTTCATGGTTATGGTCGATGGCCCCGGCCTGGCAGGCGGCCACGCACTGCATGCATTCGGAGCAGACGCCGCAGTTGAGGCAGCGCTCCGCCTCCCGCTTGGCCTGTTCCTCAGTATAGCCTTTGGCGATCTCCTCGAAGGAGCAGCAGCTATACTCCGGCTGCAGGTTGGCCATCACCTCCCGGACCTGGCCTTCTTCGTCCTTGGGGACCTCCCGCCAGCGCTTGTGGGCCTCTTCACCCTCGCACGCGGCCTTCCTTCATGTCCAGGCCCTTCAAGTAACGATGGATGGACTCCGCCGCCTCGATACCGCCGCCCACCGCCTCCACCGCGATCCAGGGTCCGGTGTGCACGTCGCCCGCCGCGAACACGCCGGGCCGGGAGGTCTCGTAAGTGGTCTCATCCACTTCGATGTTGCCCCAACGGGACAGCTTGATACCGCAGGCGGCCAGCGGCCCCTTGGCCGCCTCCTGGCCGATGGCCGGGACGATCATGTCCACCGGCAACTCGAAGGTTTCGCCCGCGATGGGCACCGGCCGGCGCCGGCCCGAGGCGTCGGGCTCGCCCAACTCCATCTTCTGGCAGAGGAGGCCGGCTGACCTTGCCGTCAGCGCCGGTGACGGCCTCCAACGGCGCGGCCAGGTAGATCATTTTGACGCCTTCGCACAGGGCCTGCTCCACTTCGTGCTCGAAGGCCGGCATCTCTTCCCGGGAACGGCGGTAGACGATGGTCACGTCCGCCCCCAGCCGGATGGCGCTGCAGGCCACGTCGATGGCCACGTTGCCGCCGCCGATGACGGCCAACTTTTTGCCGATCTCCGGGGACTCGCCCAGGTTGTGGCGCCGCAGGAACTCGACTCCCTGGACCACGCCCGGGGCGTCCTCGTTTTTAATGCCCAGGGGTTTGCCGACGTGGCAGCCGATGCCCAGGAAGACCGCCTTGTAGCCCTGCTCTTGCAGGGAATCCAGGGTGAAGTCCCGGCCCAGGGCGGTGTTGGTCGTGAGCGTTACCCCCAGGCGCAGGATGTTGTTGACCTCCGCATCCAGGACCGCCTTGGGCAGGCGGTAGTCGGGGATGCCCACCCGCAGCATGCCGCCGGCCTGGGGCAGGGCCTCGAAGATGGTGGGCCGGTAGCCCTTCAGGGCCAGGTGGTAGGCGCAGGTGAGGCCCGCGGGCCCGGAGCCGACGATGGCGATCTTCTCGCTTTGTGCCTCCACCAGGGGCGGCGTGAAGGCGGCCACCTCGGCGTGGTCGGCCGCGAAGCGCTTCAGCGAGCAGATGGCCACCGGCTGGTCCAGTTCCGACCGGCGGCACTTGGCCTCGCACGGATGCGGGCAGACCCGGCCCAGCACCCCGGGCAGGGGCAGCCGCGCCATGATGAGCTTCAGGGCCTCTTCGTACTTGCCCAGCTTGATGAGCTGGACGTAGCCCTGGACATTGATCTCCGCCGGGCAGGTGAGGGTGCAGGGGGCCCGGTCCAGCTTCATGATGCCGAAGGCCGCCGGGATGGCCTGGGGATAGAGGCGGTAGGCCGCCTTCCAGTCGGCCAGCCCCTGATTGAACTTGTCCGGCATGGTCACCGGGCAGACATTGGCGCATTCGCCGCAGCCGGTGCATTTGGCCGGGTCCACATAACGCGGCTCTTTGCGCAGGGTGACCTTGAGGTTGCCCGGATCACCGCTCACCTCCTGGACCTCGGTGAGGGGATGGATCTCGATGTTGAGATGCCGCCCGCATTCCACCAGCTTGGGGGAGATGATGCACATGGCGCAGTCGTTGGTGGGAAAAGTCTTGTCCAACTGGGCCATGACCCCGCCGATGGCGGGCTTGGCTTCCACCAGATGCACGTAAAATCCGGAATTGGCCAGGTCCAGGGAGGCCTGGATGCCGGCCACGCCGCCGCCGACTACCATGACGGCGCCGGTCTTGCTGCTCCCGGCTGCTTCCTTCACTATTGGATCTTTCTTGTCGGACATATCCCGGTCCTTTAAAGAGTATCGACAGCTATTTGAGTGTTTCTAATTAGGACCTTTCTTTTCCCCCTCCCCTGGTGGGAGGGGGTTAGGGGAGGGGGAATTCGGCTTCACCCCCACCCTAACCCTCCCCCCATCAAGGGGGAGGAGATTATAAGGTCGCCACGCTTTAAACCCCGAACTCCAACCCGGCCGCGGCCAGGATGGCAGGCAGCTTGTCTTCCCAGCCGATGGTGGAGATGTTTACTCCGCTAAAGCCCTTGGCCTTCAGGGCGGCGACGATTTCCGCGGCGATCTGCACGCATTCCCGCACCCGGTCCGGCGCCTTCTGAATCCGGTTGATGAACTCCTCCGGAATCTTGGACTCCAGGTGCCGGTTGATATAGCGGGCCATGCCCACGGACTTGAGGAGCAGGACGGTGGGGATGATGGCGGCCTGCCGGCCCTTCAGAAAGCCGGCAAACTTGGCCAGGGCCGCCACTTCATAGACCGGCGGGGTGATGAAAAAAGACGCCCCCATGGCGATCTTCTTATCCAACTCCCTCATCTCCGTCAACGTGTCCCCGTCGCTGGTGGGAATCTGCACCGTGGCGCCCACAAAAAAACTCGGGGCTCCCTGGAGATCCACGCCGGCCAAATCCCGGCCCGACTGCAGGGTCTGAATGGCGCCGAGCAGTTCCAGCAGATTCAGATCGTTAACCGCCCGGGCCTGGTGGTGGTCGCCGTGGGTAATCTCCTCGCCGGGAACCGCCATGACGTTGGGGACTCCCAGGGCCTGGGCAGCCAGCAGGTCCGCCTGCAGGGCCAGCCGGTTGCGGTCCCGGCAGCAGCACTGCAACACCGTTTCCAAGCCTTTACTCTGCAACAGGAGGGCGCCGCCCAGAGAACTCATCTTCATGACCGCGTTGCTCATCTCTGGGATCACGTAGGCATCCACCTGGCGCTTGACATTGGCGGCGTTGGCCACCATGGCGGCGACATCGGTGCCCTTGGGCGGCTCCATCTCCGCCAGAATGACAAATTCCCCGGACGCCAGTTTTCTCTGTAATCGCATGGAACTCCCCTCTGATTATTGGGATGAGCGCACCACGGCATTGGAGATGGCTAAAATGAGTTCATCCATGCCAAACGAATTGACGTGATAATAGAAAATCCCTTTTTGCCTGATCCGGCTTTCCTGCTCCGGATTGTTTTCGTCGGCGGTGATGATGATGGGCAGCTTCTTGTCCAACCCTTTGATGATGGAAATGGCCTCGTAGCCCATGGGTTCGGGCAGACGCACGTCCATCACCAGGACATTGACCTTTTCATTCTGGATGGTCATGAGGACGTCTTTGAGGTTGTCCACCAGCTTAAAACGGTGGCCCTGCGCTTCGAGCCAGGAACAGAGGCCTTGCGCCAGATCGCAACCGCGCTCGGCAATCAACAGCGTGCTGCATTTCTCGGTCATCAACCCACCCGACCTGGAGGAAAGAGGTTAAGCCGGCAAAATTGTCGAAACAGATTCATCATCATTTTATAAGCAAGGGCTGTGCCAAAGAGCCTCTCGCCGGAAATGGGGACTATTGGCGGCCGGAACGGGAAAGGCCCTCTGGAAAAGGAAACAGCCCTGTGGCAAAATTACCGCGGAGAAGGGTAGAATGTGGATAAGATATCGATAATATTGAATATTACTGCAAATGAGTAAAAATGCCGCATTTAGGAAGAATTTTCCTGATTATTTTTGCTATCCTCAACAAAGGTGTATACCGGCATAATTTGGTCCATGGCTATTTTTGCTTGTAATTTTGAGGTGATAGATATTTTTTGGCTGGAAGCCCCCCACTCCGGGGCTGTAAATTTTCTTGGCAACCTGTCAGGAATTTTTATAAGGCCGGAGCAAGAGACGAAATGCCATACAAAATAACGACTTAATCCTCAAGATGCATTATAATGGAAGCGGCTTTCCGCCGCTGAGGCCGGGCAGGCGTCGGCGCCGGTTGGCCATATTTCCCCTGTCGCCGCACGGACCGAAATCGAAATGAGCACCAGGCCCCATCCTGCCGGCTCTCCCTGGCGCTGGCTCAGCCGCCTCCTCCCGGCCGGCCGCGCCCGGGCGGCTTTGGCGGCAACCTATCTCAATTTCCAGCGTCTGCTGGCCGCCAACAACCGGGCCCTGTCCCTGATGGCGGACCTGGAGGAGAAACTCTCCGGCGACTTTCTCTTTGACCTGCAATATATCGTGGCCGCCGTGGCGCACCTGCGCCAGGAAATCGCGGCCATGGCCGCGGCCTTGAATCGCATGGCGGGCGAGCGCTATGCCGCCCTGGACGCGGCCTTGGAACGCGCCATGGCCGCGGTGGAAGCTGAGCTGCACCCTCGCCGGGAGATTCCGGTTACCCCCCTGGTGCTCTTTTTCCCCCGGGTGGACCCCGGCCTGACGGCCGTGGTGGGGGCCAAGAACGCCACCCTGGCGGAGGCCGCCAACCGCCTGGGGCTGCCGGTGCCCCACGGCTTTGCCGTCTCCACTTACGCCCACAAGGTCTTTCTGGAACACCACCGGCTGCTGGAACGGCTCACCGCCAAGCTGCAGCAGGAGGACCCCCGGGACCTGGAAGGCCTGGAGCGCCTGAGCGGGGAGTTTCAGGAGATGATCCGCCGGGCCCCGGTGCCGCCGAGCCTCGAAAAGAGCCTGCAGGAGGCCTGCGCCCAACTGGCCGACCTGGAGGGGAGACCGACGCTGCTGGCCATCCGCCCCAGTCCCCCGGCGAAGACTTCAGTCTGAGTGATTTTCACCAGTACCCCACCTTTTTGAATATCCCGGCCGCCTATCTCCCGGCCCATTTCCGGGATCTGGTGGCCGGCGGCATGTCGCCCCGAGCCCTGTTTTACTTTAAAAACAAGGGCTTCAAGGAAGAGGAGGCGGCCCTGGGCCTCACGGTGATGACCATGGTCCGGCCGGCAGTGAGCGGGGTGCTCTTCACCCACGCCCCGGAGCAGGCCGCGGCGGAGGCCGCCCTGATCCAGGCGGTCTGGGGCGTGGGCCGCTTCGTGAGCGGCCGCCTGCTTAATGCCGACCAATACCTGGTGGCCCGGCAGCCGCCGGGCCAGATCCTGAGCCGGGTCATCGCCCGCCAGGAGTACATGCTGGTCTGCCGGCCCGACGCCGGCCTGGAGGAAGTGCCGGTTAACCCCCGGGAGGTGGAGGCCCCCTGCCTGAACTCGCCCCTGCTCCAAAAGCTGCGCGACTGGGCCGAGCTGCTGGAGGCGCATTTCGGCAAGCCCCAGGAGGTCTCCTGGGTGGTGGACTATGACGGCAACCTCTGGTTCCTGCAAAGCCGCCCCCTGCCGCTGCCCTACCAGGCCCGGGTGGAAACCCGGCCCCGGACCCTGAAGCAATACCCGGTGCTCCTGGACCAGGGGACCGTGGCCTGCCGGGGGGTGGGAGCGGGTCCGGTGGCGGTGCTGGGCAAGGATGAAGACCTGGAGCATTTCCCCCCCGGGGGCGTCCTGGTCCTGAAGCATACCTCTCCCCGTTACGGCCCCATCATTCCCCGGGCCGCGGCCATCGTCGCCGACCACGGCAGCCTCACCGGCCACATGGCCCTGATGGCCCGGCAGTACCGAATTCCCACCATCCTCAACGCCGGCGACGCCACCCGGGTCTTGCAACCCGGCCAGGAAGTGACGGTGGACGCCAACTATAACAATGTCTATGCCGGGATCATTCCGGAGTTGCTGGAGCAGCCCCGCCCGGCCGGGGCCGATCTGGCGGAGACCCCGGTCTTTCAAATTCTGCAAGGCGTTATTCAGCAGGTGGTGCCCTTAAACCTCCTCGACCCCCGGGACGGCCTTTACCCCGGAACATTGCCGGACTCTGCACGACCTGGCCCGTTATGCCCACGAGATGGCCATGCAGGAGATGTTCCGCCTCACCGAGAGCGAATTTAAGGGAGGCTGGGCCTGGTTGGACCTGGAGACCGACCCGCCCCTGGCGGTTCGGGTCCTGGACCTGGGGGGCGGGACGCGGCGGGGCTGGCGTCGCCGGCTGCGGCCGGCGCAGATTGACTCCAGCCCCTTCCGGGCCTATTGGCAGGGGCTGAAGTCCCTGGCCGGGGCGGCACCGGCGGCGGCGGCGGCCTTCCCGGAGGAGAGCTACGCCCTGCTCTCCAGGGACTATCTGAACCTGCACCTCAGCCTGGGGAGCCTGCTGATCACCGTAGAGGCCTATCTGACGGAGGAGGTCAACGATAACTATTTGACCCTGCAATTCCGGGGCGGCGGCCCCGCCGGGGAGGCGCAGGAGACCCTGGCCCGCCTCATCGAGACCGTCCTGGACCGCCTGGATTTCCACCACCAACGCCAGGGAGACCTGATCCGGGCCCGCCTGGCCAAGTATCCCCAGGCAGATATGGCCCCGCGCCTGCAGGAATTGGGGCGGCTCACGCTCTACTGCCAACGCCTGACCGGGGCGGACCTGTCCGAAGCTCTCCTGGATTGGTATGTCCACGATTTTTGGGGGGAGAATCCCCAAAAGCCGGAAGGATAGTAGTAACCATTTCGCCGACAATCGGTGCTTTTCCGTACATTTTTAATACCCTTTGCTGCAATTCAGATCAGCAGGAGGCGTTAGGCGGGTTTGCAACCCGCCTGACGCTGGCCGGCAGGACCGCACAAAAAAATCCGCTCTTAGCGCCGGTTGAACCGGTAAAAGAACCTCTTGGCCACTTCCGCCGAGGTGATGTAGAGCACCATGATCAGGCCGATCATCCCCAGGAATTCCAGGGTCAGGGGCCGGAAGCCGAACAGTGGGGCCAGCGGGGTATAAGGCAGGGCCATGGTCAACCCCAGCACCAACAGGGTGGCCGTCAGCAGATATTTGCCGGGCCGGCTTTTGAAGAATGGCCGGCGGCTGCGGATCACCAGGACGATCCCCGCCGCCGAAATGACCGACTCCTGGAACCAGCCGGTCTGGAACTGCTCGACGCCGGCGTGGAGAATCCAGATCAGGGCGCCGAAGGTGAGGTAGTCGAAGACCGAGCTGATCAACCCGAAGGTCAGCATGAACTTGCGGATGAAGTTGAGGTCCCAGCGCCGGGGCTTCTGCACCATCTCCGGGTCAACGCTGTCGGTGGCGATGGTCATCTCCGGGAAATCGGTGAGCAGGTTGGTGAGCAGGATCTGCTTGGGCAGCATGGGCAGGAAGGAGAGGAAGAGCGAGGCCCCGGCCATGCTGAACATGTTGCCGAAGTTGGCGCTGGTGGCCATGAAAACGTACTTCAGGGTGTTGGCGAAGGTCATCCGGCCTTCCTGCACCCCCTGCACCAGGACCTTGAGGTCTTTTTCCAGCAGGACGATGTCCGCCGCCTCCTTGGCCACGTCCACGGCGCTGTCCACCGAGAGCGACACGTCGGCGGCGTGGAGGGCCGAGGCGTCGTTGATGCCGTCGCCCATGAAGCCCACGACGTTGCCGGCCTGGCGCAGGGAGAAAATGATCCGCTCCTTCTGGTTGGGCTCCACTTCGGCGAAGATCTGGGTCTGGCTGACTTGATGGCGCAGCGCCTCGTTGCTCATCTGGCGCATTTCCGGCCCGGTGAGCAGGCGGGGCGAGGTCAGGCCCACCTGGCGGGCGAGGTTGGCCGCCACCAGGGCGTTGTCGCCGGTGATGATCTTCAGGGAAACCCCAAGTTCCTGCAGCTGCCGGATGACTTCCGCCACCCCCGGCTTGGGCGGATCATAGACCAGCAGAAAGCCCAAAAAGGTCATGCCGGCTTCGTCGTCCTTGCCGATCTCCGCCCCGGCGCCAAGTTGCCGATAGGCGACCCCCAGGGTGCGCAGGCCCTGCTCGCTGAATTGGGCAAAGTTCTGCTGAATCTGGTCCCGCACCTGCTCCAGGGGTTGGCTTTGGCCAGCGGCGTCCTCGACCTGGGCACAGACCGCCAGCACGTTGCTGAGCGCCCCCTTGGTGACCATCAGGTTGGGCTCGCCCTCTTTGGCTACCAAGATGGAAAGGCGCTTGCGGATGAAATCGTAAGGCACTTCGTCCAGCTTGCGGTAGGCCGAGATGTCCGGGCCGCAATACCGGCACACCGCCTGGTCGATGGGATTGGCGAAACCGCTCTCGAAAGACGAATTCAAGTAGGCGTAAAAGGACACTTTATCCGATTTCTCGCCGGCCGGGTCCAGGGTGGAATGGACCTCGGCCACCCCTTCGGTGAGGGTGCCGGTCTTGTCGGCGCACAAGACGTTCATGGAGCCGAAGTTTTCGATGGCGGCCAGGCGCTTGACGATCACCTTCTCTTTGGCCATGCGCTTGGCCCCCATGGCCAGGTTGATGCTGATGATGGCCGGCAGCAACTGCGGCGTCAGCCCCACCGCCAGGGCCAGGGAAAAGAGAAAGGCCTCCAGCACCGGCCGGTGCAGATAGACGTTGATGGCAAAGATGGCAATGACCAGGATCAGGGTCACTTCCATGAGGAAGTAGCCGAAGCTCTTGACCCCCCGTTCGAACTCCGTCTCCGGCGGCCTGAGCTTCAATTGCGCCGAGACCTGGCCGAACTCGGTGGCCGCGCCGGTCAGGACCACCACCGCGCTGGCGGCGCCGCTGACCACGTGGGTCCCCATGAACAGGGTGTTGGTCCGTTTGGCCAGAGCCGTGTCCGCCGCCAGGACCCCGGCCTCTTTCTCCACCGGGAAGGTCTCCCCGGTGAGGGCCGCTTCGTCCACGAACAGGTCCTTGGACTCCAGGATGACGCAGTCGCCGGGGATGACGTCCCCGGCGTCGAGGATCACCACGTCGCCGGGCACCACCTCCTCCACGGGAATTTCCAGGGGTTCGCCCTGCCGCCGTACCCTGGCCTTGATCTGGACGATGGCCAGGAGCTTGGCCACGGCGTTGGTGGCGCCCCGCTCCTGCCAGAAACCCAGCAGGCCGCTCACCAGCAGGATGGCCAGTATGATGAGGGCGTCGGCGTGATCCCCCAGGGCAAAGGAAAGCAGGCAGGCGAAGACCAGGATGAGGATGATGGGGCTTTTGTATTGCGCCAGCAGCAGGGTGAGGGAGTCGGTGCGTTTCTTGGGCCTGAGGAGATTGGCGCCCGCCTGCTCCAGACGCTGCCGGGCCTCGTCGGGGCTCAAGCCCTGAGGCGAAGTGCCCAGTTGGGCCAGCAGGTCAGCCGTGGGGCTGCTCCAAAAGGATTTAACCGGTGGTTGATCCATGCCGCAATGCCCTTTTCATCAGGATGACAGGCTTGCAAACCTTGCCGATATTACCCCAAAAAACCTCTGAGGTGAATAGTTTAGGCCTCTTAATGATCGGTCTAACCGAAAAAAAACAATAGGGGCGGCGAGCGCGCCGCCCCGACAAATTAAATCTAAAATTCATCCGGTTCCCAAAATGAACTTGCGAACCCTACGGATTTTACCTTTCTTGGTTTTCACTGATCACTGACCACTGACCACTGGCCCCTCTATTTTCCCCCTTTCTGCTGCAGCCTGGCCCAGGGGTCTTTCAGGGTGACCGTACGGTTGAAGACCGGGGCGCCGGGGGCCGAATCCTGGTCGGCGCAGAAGTAGCCCTGGCGCTCGAACTGGTAGAAGCTGCCCGGCGAGGTGTTAGCCAGGCCGGGCTCCAGCCGGCAGGACTTGAGCACCTCCAGGGAATTGGGGTTGATATCCGCCATGAAATCCCCGCCGTGGGCGGCGCCGGGCTCGGGCTGGGTGAAGAGCCGGTCATAGAGGCGCACTTCCGCCGGCACGGCCTGGGCCGCCGAAACCCAGTGCAGGGTGGCCTTCACCTGGCGGCCGTCCGGGGCGTAGCCGCCCTTGGTCTCCGGGTCGTAAGTGCAGCGCAGCTCCACCACCTCGCCTTGCGGCGTCCTTCACCACGTCCACGCACTTGATATAGTAAGCGTAGCGCAGCCTGACCTCCCGGCCCGGGGCCAGCCGGTAGAATTTCTTGGGCGGCTCCTCCATGAAGTCCTCCCGCTCGAGGTAGAGTTCCCGGGAAAAGGGCACCTTACGGGTGCCGGCGGCCGGGTCCTCGGGGTTGTTCACCGCCTCCAGCTCCTCCACCTGCCCCTCGGGGTAGTTTTCAATGACCACCTTCAGGGGCCGCAGCACCCCCATGACTCGTGGGGCGCGGCGGTTCAAGTCCTCCCGCACGCAAAACTCCAGCAGGGCCAGGTCCACCAGGTTCTCCCGCTTGGCCACGCCGATGCGCTCGGCAAAGTTGCGCATGGCCTCGGGCGTAAAACCCCGGCGGCGGATTCCGGCCAGGGTGGGCATGCGGGGGTCGTCCCAGCCGGCCACGTGGCCTTCGTTCACCAGCTTCAGGAGCTTGCGCTTGCTCATCACCGTGTAGCTCAAATTCAGCCGGGCGAACTCGATCTGCTGCGGGTGGCAGGGCACCGGCAGGTGGTCCAGGGTCCAGTCGTACAGGGGCCGGTGGTCCTCAAACTCCAGGGTGCAGATGGAGTGGGTGATGCCTTCGATGGCGTCCGAGATGGGGTGGGCGTAATCGTACATGGGGTAGAGGCACCACTGGTCGCCGGTGCGGTGATGTTCGGCGTGGAGGATGCGGTACAGCACCGGGTCCCTCAGATTGATGTTGGGGGAGGCCATGTCGATCTTGGCCCTGAGAGTCCGGGCGCCGTCCGGAAACTCCCCGGCCCGCATGCGCCGGAACAGGTCCAGGTTCTCGGCCGCGGGGCGGTTGCGGTAGGGGCTGTCTTTACCCGGCTCGGTGAGGGTGCCCCGGTATTGCCGGACCTCATCCGCGGTCAGGTCGCAGACAAAGGCCTGGCCCTCCTTGATCAGGTGCACGCGCATAGTCATACATCGCCTCGAAGTAATCCGAGGCGTAATAGAGGCGGTCCTCCCAGTCGAAGCCCAGCCAGCGGACGTCGGCCATGATGGACTCGACGTACTCCACTTCCTCTTTGCTGGGGTTGGTGTCGTCGAACCGGAGGTTGCAGACCCCGCCGAACTGCTGGCCGCTATGCCGAAGTTGAGGCAGATCGACTTGGCGTGGCCGATGTGCAGGTAGCCGTTGGGCTCCGGGGGAAAACGGGTCATGACCCGGCCGTCGTTTTTGCCGGCCTTGAGGTCCGCGGCCACGATGTCGCGAATAAAGTCAGAAGGTGGGGTTTCCATATCGGTCATAGCAATATCCTTAACTAAGGCATGGGTAAAATTCAGTCAAAATGAAACACACATAAATTAAGTCATTCCTTTCCGAAGGCAACGTGGGGCGGGCGTCTCGCCCGCCTTTTTTCTTTTGACGCAAAACAATTTTCTTATTAACTACAATTGGATAGCTTGGGGATAAATTATATACTAGAAGCCATTTCAAAACCGTATTCGTCTTCCTGAACTGCTCAATAGCCTTAGGACGGGAAATAATCACCCCCCTTTGAAAAAGGGGGGCAGGGGGGATTTATATAACCTCCCGAAATCCCCCTAAATCCCCCTTTTTCCAAGGGGGACTTAAATCATCCGCTTGCAAGGTTTTTGCTCGTTGAAAAGGAATAATAGGCTTAAAACGGGTTTTGAAATAGATTATAGTAAGGCTCCCCAGGGAAAATTTGCAACAGGATATCTCATGACTCTTGAGCCCTACGGCGGCTATGAACAGGGCCCCATCCGGCCCCCCAGCGAGGCCGGGAGCCTGCTGCTGCGGGTGACCCGCAACTGCCCGTGGAACCGCTGCAAATTCTGCCCGGTCTATAAGGGCGCCGAGTTCTCGGTCCGCCCCACCGACCACGTACTCCGGGACATCGACGCGGTTTACCGGGCCATGCAGACCCTTGGCGGCGGGGCCGAGGCGCGGCGGTCCGAGGGCCTGGACGACCCCGGCGCCTGGCAGGCCGCGGCCCACTGGCGAAGCCACGGCCGGCATTCCGTCTTTCTCCAGGACGCCGACAGCCTGGTGATCCCGCCGGAGGCCATGGTGGCGATTCTGGAGCACCTGGCGGCCAGATTCCCCGGAATACCGCGGGTGACCTCCTATGCCCGCTCCAGCACCGTGGCCCGTATAGACCTGCTTGAGCTTCAGGCCATCCGGGAAGCGGGCCTGAACCGGCTGCATATCGGCCTGGAATCGGGCGCCAATGCCGTCCTGCGCCGGATGCACAAGGGCACCACCCAAAAGCAGCAGATCGTCGCCGGCCAGAAGGTGAAGCAGGCCGGCCTGGAACTCTCGGAGTACTATATGCCGGGTCTGGGAGGCCGGGACCTCTGGGAGGCCAACGCCAAAGAGACCGCCGCGGCCTTAAACGAGATCAATCCGGACTTCATCCGGCTGCGCAGCCTGGCCATTCCCTGCGGCGCCCCGCTGTATGAGGATTATCAGGCCGGGCGCTTCGACCGACCCAGCGACAATGAGATGGCCCGGGAGATTCTGCTCTGGCTCGAATCCCTGCACGGCATCACCAGCACCGTGGCCAGCGACCACATCCTCAACCTGCTGCCGGAGGTGGAAGGGACTCTGCCCCGGGACCAGGGGCGCATGCTCGCGGCGCTCGAGACCTTCTTAAGCCTGAGCCCGGCGGAGCAATGCCTCTACCAGGTGGGCCGGCGCACCGGGGTCTTCTCGGGCCTGCACGACCTGGAAAACCCCGTCCGCCGCCGCCGGGCCGAGGAAATCCTTCGTAACCACGAGATCACCCCGGCCAATGTGGATGAGATTATCGATGCATTGATGCGGCGGTTTGTGTGAAGTGAGCAGTAAGCAGTGAACAGTGAGCAGCCCTCTAAGGGCGTTATACGCACCACTCACTATGAATGTAGCCGCAGGCTTTAGCCTGCGCTGGCACCTGCGGGACGTCCGTGCCGCCAAAAACCGGTGCGCAGTGCGCACCCTGCATTTCCTGTCAGCAAGATGCGATTAGTCGGCCGTGTAGGGTGCGTTTTACGCACCATATTTCTTCGCCTTTTCGCCCTTTCCCCCAGCGCGTAGGGCGGGAAAGCGAAGCGCATCCCGCCATCAGCCTTATTCGTGTGAAAGAATCGGTCAGCCGTCAGGTTCTCTTCAGCAACTCCTTCAACTCCGCCCAAGTAGCGGGTATTTAAAACGTCGGCGGGCTCCAGCCAGCCCCGCCGGGCCTGGCCGATGCCCCAACGCATATAATTAAGGTCCGCGGTGCTGTGGGCGTCAGTGGAGATGGAGACCTTGACCCCCAGGTCCTTGGCCAGCTTGCAGTGGCGGTCGATCAGGTCCAGGCGGTCCGGCTGGGAATCCAACTCCATGAAGCAGCCCCGTTCTTTGGCGGCCCGCATCAGCCGCTCCATGTCCACGTCGTAGGGCTCCCGCCGGTGAATCAGCCGGCCGCTGGGGTGGGCCAGGATGTTGAAATAGGGGTTGTCCATGGCCCGGATGATCCTGGCGGTCTGCGCCTCCTGGCTCAGATTGAAATGGTAGTGCACGGCGCAGACGGTGAGGTCCAGCTCCTTGAGGATCTCATCCGGCAGGTCGAGGGAGCCGTCTTCCAGGATATCCATTTCGATGGCCTTCAGCAACACGATACCCTGCAGCCTGGCGTTGAGCCGGTCGATCTCGGCCATTTCGACCGCCAGATTCTTGGCGTCGTGGCCGTGGGCCATGCTCACCCGTTTCGAGTGGTTGGTGATGGCCAGATATTCGTAGCCCCGCTCCTTGGCGGCCTGGGCCATCTCCTCCAGGCTGTTGCGGCCGTCGGTCGCCTTGGTGTGGGCGTGGAGGTCGCCCCGGAGGTCGGCCAGGGTGATGAGCTTCGGGAGCCGGCCTTCCTGGGCCGCGGCGATTTCGCCCCGATCCTCCCGCAGCTCGGGCTCGATCAGGGGCAGGTCCACCGCGGCGAAGACCTCGGCTTCGGTCCGGCCGGCCAAATGCGCTTCCCCCCGAAAGACGCCGTATTCGTTGATCTTGAGGCCCCGCTGCACCCCCAGGTGGCGGACCGCAATATTGTGGGCCTTGGAACCGGTGAAGTAGTGCAGGGCCGCGCCGTAGCTCTCCTGGGGCACTACCCTCAGATCTACCTGCAGGCCGTTGCGCAGCACCACCGCGGATTTGGTGTCGCCTTGGGCGATCACCCGGCTCACGTCCTCATAAGCGGTGAAGGCGTCCATCACCCGGGAGGCCTCCCGGCAGGTGACCAGGACGTCCAGGTCGCCCACCGTCTCTTTGCGGCGGCGGTAGCTGCCGGCCACGATGGCCTCCTCACCCCCGGCACCGCCTTGAGGTGCTTGACCAGGGCCTCGGCCACGGGTTCCACCGTCACCAGCTTATAGCGTTTCTCGGTGCTGAGTTGGGCCAGACCCTCCAGGACCTGTTGCTCGATCTTGGGGCCGAAGCCCTTCAGTTCCTTGATCTTTCCGGCTTGGGCCGCGGCCTTCAGGTCCTCGGTGGTGGTGATCCCCAGTTTCTCGTGCAGGATATGGACCCGCTTGGGCCCCAGGCCGGCCACGTTCATCAAGAGCGCCAGGGCCGGCGGGGTGCGGGCCTCCAGTTCCTTGAGCAGGCCCAGGTCGCCGGTCTTGATGATCTCCTGGATCTTGCCCGCCAGGTCCTGGCCCACCCCGGGGAGCCCGGTCAGGTCCTCGCCCCGGGCCGCCAGGTCGACCAGGCTCTGGGTCAGGCCGCCCACCACCCGGGCGGCGTTGCGGTAAGCCCGCACCCGGAAGGGGTTGGCGCCCTCGATCTCCAAAAGATCGGCGACCTTTTCGAAGATCTCGGCGATGTCGTGGTTGTGGATCGGCATGGGAAAAACTGTTTCGAGTTTCGAGTTTTTAGTTTCGAGTTAAAAGAAAATTAATCACCCAGGGGCCGGACGCAAGCTGAGGAAATGGAGAGCAGACGCCCTCGCCTGCCAAAGAACAGCCGAGGGCGGCTGTTCTCGATAAAACACCCGCTTTCTGAAACAGGCATATTTTGCGGAAGATAACTTAGATAGCCAAGATGCAGAAAATGCCGCGAAGAATCCGGGCTAAACAACTGCATCGATAAAATATTCAGCTGGAGTATTGGCAGACGCTGAGGAAGAGGGGTCATTCCGCCCCTGGGCAAGACTCGGAATCCCCCCTCCCCCAGGAGGGGGGTTCCCTAAAAAGGCGGGAAATTCAGTAAAATCCTAATAATCGCCGGGCTCAGCCGCTCAGCCTTCTTTGGCCAGCCGCACCCCTTCCCGGATCATCTGGCTGGTGTAGCTCCATTCGTTGTCGTACCAGCTGAAGACCTTCACCAGGTCGCCGTCCACCACCTGGGTCATGCTGGGATCGAAGATGGAGGCATAGGTGCTGCCGATGATATCCGAGGAAACGATCTCATCCCGGGCGTATTCGACGATGTCCTTATAAGTCGTTTCGGCTTCTTCCTTGAAGATGGCGTTGATCTCCGCCACCGTGGTGGGCCGCTCGGTGAGAAAGACCAGGTCGGCCACGGAACCCAGGACCACCGGGCAGCGCATGGCCACGCCGTCGAATTTGCCCTTGTACTGCGGCAGGACGTTGGTGGTGGCTACGGCAGCGCCGGTGGAGGTGGGCACCAGGTTGGCCGCCCCGGCCCGGCCCCGGCGGAATTTCTTGCTGGGCCCGTCCACGATGGCCTGGGAAGAAGTGTAGGCGTGGATGGTGGTCATCGTCGCCTTTTTGATGCCAATCCGCCGTCCCATGATCTCGACGATCGGCGTGATGCAGTTGGTGGTGCAGGAGGCGCAGGAAATGGCGCGGTCGGCCTCGCCGGGTTTGGTGACGCCGTGGACGATGCAACAGACGTCGCCGCCCTTGGGGGGCGCCGACAGCACCGCGTATTTGGCCCCGGCGGCCAGGTGCTTCCCCAACCCTTCGGACTGGGTGAAGAGGCCGGTGCACTCAAAGACGATCTCGACGCCCAGGGCCTTCCAGGGCAAATTGACCGGGTCCCGCTCGCTTAGATACTTAATGGTCTTCCCGGCCACCTGCAGGGTCCCGTCGCTGATTTCCACCCGATGTTTGTACCGGCCGTAGGCGGTGTCGTAGTTGAGCAAATAGGCCAGATTATCAATGGGCATCAGATCGTTGACTGCAATCAGGTCTAATTCCGGTTGATCCATAATAATTTTTAACGCCGCCCTGCCGATCCTTCCCATGCCGTTAATCGCGACCTTTGCCATGTTCGACCTCCTCGGGAAATGGTTATCTGTACGCTGTTGAAAGATGGCTGCCGTTATCTATTTATTATGTCCCAAGTTAGCCCGGGAATGCAACTCGACAATTACTTTTCCTGTTTTTCCGCCCGGGCCCGGATGGTCAACACTGCACAGGGAGCCACACGCACCACCTTTTCAGCGACCGAGCCGGTGAGGAAATGCTTCCAGCCCGTCAAGCCGTGGGTGGCAATGACAATGAGATCGATCTGCTCTCTGGCGGCAAAGGCCACGATTTCTTTAGCTGCCTCACCGGTCAGGATCGTCGCCAGCGTCGGGATGTCATTGGAAACCATCCTCCCCACCAGGCTTTGCAGGGCTTTTTCGCCGCGCACAGCCAGTTCCTGCTGGTAGAGGGCCACGTCGAAGCTTGAGGCCAGCGGCGGGTCCGGATAGGGCGAATGCACCGGCACCGGCGGGATGACGTGAATCACGTCCAGGGCCGCGCCAAAATGCCTGGCCATTTCCACGGCGACCTTGAGGGCGGCGTAGGATGGTTCGCTGAAGTCGATGGGGCAAAGAATCCTTTTATACGATAACACCTGTCCTCCCGTTTGCATCTGACGGCCGTCGGCGGCCGGAATTTTCTGCTATCCAATAAATAATCACGCTGAGCGCCGGTGCAAGCGGCCGCGGCGCATAATTCGGTCCGGCCGCGTCCCGGCGTTTTTAGTTAGCGTCATTCTCCTCACCCCCCTTGCTTTTGTCAAATTATCTATTGTATGATCCGGTTACTCTTGATATTTTCATATTCCTGCCTCAGGAGGGTATCCATGAAGAAAATCGAAGCCATCATCCAACCCTATAAGCTGGAGGCGGTCAAAGAGGCCCTGCACCAACTGGCGGTCAAGGGCATGACCGTCACGGAAGTGAAGGGTTTCGGGCGCCAAAAGGGCCTGCGGGAGGTCTACCGGGGCATGGAATACCAGGTGGATTTTCTGCCCAAGGTCAAGATTGAAATCGTGTGCACGGATGAGCAGGTGGAGGCCATCACCAACGCCATCGTCGCCCAGGCCCGCACCGGCAAGGTGGGGGACGGCAAGATCTTTATTTATCCCCTGACCGAGGTCATCCGCATCCGCACCGGCGAGACCGGAGAAGAGGCCGTTTAGACCGCCTTGGGGGTACAAAGGGTAAAAGGGAAAGAGGGGAAACGGTTTTTTCCCCTCTCCTCGTTTTTTAATCCTTTCTCCTGCGGCGGGCGGAACGCCCGCCCCCATTTCCCCTTTTAACCCTTTCCCCTTTTCCCCCTATTCATTCAACGCTTGACACCTCCCCAGGGAATCTTACCTTTCAACTAACTAAAGCCTTTGAGGAGCCTTGATTGGCCAGCCTCTCCCTGCAACTCAAGCCGATGCCTCCCTTCCGGCTGGACCTGACCGTCTGGGTCCTGCGCCGGCGGCCCCACAATCTCATGGACCGCTGGGACGGCGAGACCTACCGGCGCGTGCTGCTGATCGGGGATCAGCCGGTGGCGGTGGCCATCAGCCAAAGCGGACCGCCCGAAGCTCCGGAACTCCGGGTGCAAGCCCGGGGGGTCGAGCCTGAGCTCGAAACCGAAGCAGAGACCAGCGAGATTCTGGCCGCCATCCTGACCTGGATGCTGGGTCTGGATATCGACCTGACTCAGTTCTATCGCTTTGCCGCTAACCACCCGCGGTTGCAGGAACTGGTCCAGGGTTTCCGCGGCCTGAAGCCGCCCCGCTACCCCAGTGTCTTTGAGGCCCTGGTCAACGCGATTACCTGCCAGCAGATCAGTCTCACCGCGGGCCTCCATGTCCTCAACCGCCTGATCCAGGCCTTCGGCGAGCCGTTTCCGGGGGAATCCAGCGAGGCCCAGGCCTTCCCCCGGCCCCGGGACCTGGCGAGGCAGGAGCCTCAGGCCCTGCGCGACCTGGGTTACAGTTACAGCAAGGCCCGGACCATCATCGAGCTATCCCAAAGCCTGGAGGCCGGCAGCTTCAGCCTGGAAAACCTGGGCGCCCTGGACGACGAGGCCGCAGTTAAGACCCTGAGCCAACTCCGGGGCATCGGCCGCTGGACGGCAGAATACGCCCTGCTGCGGGGCCTGGGGCGCACGCACCTGTTTCCCGGCGACGACGTGGGCGCCCGCCACAAATTGGAAACCTGGCTGGACCTCAAAGAACCCCTGGATTATCCGGGGGTGCAGCGGGTCCTGGCCGGCTTCCAGCCTTTCGGCGGCCTGATCTATTTTCATTTTTTGCTGGGCCAACTGGCCGCAGAGGGCCAGTTGGGCGGCAGCGCCCGACAGGCCCCATGAGCCAGGAAAAACCAGCGGTATTGGTACTGAGCATCGGCCATGCCACCCGGCCGTTGGCGGATTTTTTGACGATTTTAAAGGCGCATGAGGTGGAGAAAGTCGCCGATATCCGCACCGTGCCCCGCTCCCGGCACAATCCCCAGTTTAATCAAGAAACCTTGCCCCAGGCCCTGGCCGAGGCGGGAATCGGCTACGTGCACCTCTCCGGCCTGGGCGGTCTGCGCCATCCCCGGAAGGATTCCCCCAATATGGGCTGGCGCAACGACTCCTTCCGGGGCTTTGCCGACTACATGCAAACCCCCGAATTCGAAGCGAATTTGCGGGCCCTCATCGACCTGGCCCAAGAGACGCGCCTGGTCCTGATGTGCGCCGAAACCGTGCCCTGGCGCTGCCATCGCTCGCTGATCGCCGACGCCCTGACGGTCCGGGGCCTCAAGGTGGAGCATATCGTCAGCGAACTGAAACTCCAGGAGCACCGCCTCACGCCCTTTGCTAGGGTGGAAGGCGCCCGGATCACCTATCCTGCGGCCGAATCGCCTGGAGAATAAGTTAAACCTGAGGTGGCCCGGCGAACTGAGAATTGATAAGATCAAATAAATATTTTTCTTTTTGGTGGCTGCAGGCTTTATCGCGAAAAGCAAAATCCCCCTAAATCCCCCTTTTTCAAAGGGGGACTTTAACCCCCCCCCTTTGAAAAAGGGGGGCAGGGGGGATTTTAATTCTCGCTATGAGACACTTGTGCTTCATCACCTTTTTGCCTGCGCTGCTACGGAAGGCTAATGAACTTACCAGAACAAGCCCCCAATCCCCCCGCCGGCCTGGACGAATTCGCCTATTTCGGCTACCAGCCGGTGGCGCCCGCGGAAAAAGAGAAGCTGGTGCACCGGCACTTCGACACGGTGTCCGCTCGCTACGACTTCATGAACACTTTGCTGAGCTTCGGGATGCACTATCCGTGGAAATGGACCGCGGTGCGCCTCCTGGGGCTGAAGCCCGGAGACCGGGTCCTGGACGTCTGCGGCGGCACCGCCGACCTGGCCCTCCTGGCCGCGGGCAGGATCGGCCCCGCCGGCCGGGTGGTGGTCTACGACATCAACCGGGCCATGATGGCCGCGGGCCGGCCCAAGCTGGCCAGGTCGGGCCTGGCCTCCCGCATTGCCCTGCTCCAGGGCGACGCCGAGCACCTCTCCTGTCCGGACGCCAGCTTCGACGCCGCCATGGTGGGCTTCGGCATCCGCAACCTGACGCATCCCGAACTGGGCTTCAAGGAGATGCACCGGGTCCTGAAGCCCGGCGGCCGGCTCATGTGCCTGGAGTTTTCCCAGCCGGTCACCTCTTGGTTCCGCCGGCTCTATGACTTCTATTCTTTTTATATTATGCCCCTGATGGGCCGGCTCTTCGTGGGCTCCTGGCAGGCCTACACCTACCTGCCGGAATCCATCCGCATGTTCGCCCACCCCGAAGAGGTCTCGGCCACCCTGGCGGGCCTGGGCTTCACCCAAATCCGCTACCGGCGCCT
Source organism: uncultured delta proteobacterium (assembly GCA_963797235.1). Classification (GTDB taxonomy): domain Bacteria; phylum Desulfobacterota; class Desulfobaccia; order Desulfobaccales; family 0-14-0-80-60-11; genus JAPLJC01. The sequence goes on along the minus strand of CAWCOX010000011.1, from coordinate 29,684 downwards.
CACCAACGGCATCGCGGTGATCCACCTGGCGGTGAAGCCATGAAGGTCAACTGGGCCGAGCGGCTGATGGTCAACAGCCCGGTGCGGGTCCTGGCCCAGCGCCTCATCGTCAAATGGATCGGCCGCAGCCTGGCGCCGGACCCGGAGGCGCAGGTCCTGGAAATAGGTTGCGGCCGGGGCGTCGGGGCCTGCCTCATCCTGGAGAAATTCCGGCCCGCTCTGCTCCACGCCCTGGACCTGGACTGGCGCATGATCCGCCGGGCCCTCGCCTACCTGAACCCGGAGCAACGGCGCCGCATCTCGCTCTACGTGGGCGACGCCTACCACCTGCCCTACCGCGACGCCACGCTGGACGGGGTCTTCGGCTTCGGGGTGCTGCACCACCTGCCGGACTGGCGGGGCGGCCTGCGGGAGATCGCCCGGGTCCTGAAACCCGGCGGCTTCTACTTCCTCGAGGAGTTTTACCCCCAGATCTACCAGAACTTTCTGGCCAAGCGGATCTTCCTGCACCCGGAGCACGACCGCTTCTACAGTCACGACCTCCGCCGGTGCCTGGATGAATGCGGCCTCTCCCTGCACCGCTGCCTGGAGCAGAAACAGTTCGGCATCCTGGCCGTGGTGACCAAAGAAGGCGAGGGGAAAAGGGCAAAAGGTTAAACGGGGAAAAGATAAAAGCGAATTTCTGCTGACCGTCGTTTGGCCTCTTTATTTACCCTGGTTTTCGTAGGGTGCGTTTCACGCACCTCTTAATCCTGCTTGCCATTCCCCTTTTCCCCGTTTACCCCTTTCCCCCCAGCCTCCTAGTGACTATTTCTTTTTCAAAGGGCAGGTTTTTTCACTTCCACATCTTCCGTAACCACAATCTACTCCCCTCCCCCACCCTGCCGCCAAAAATCCAGCTTTGCCAAGGGGAACACCATGAAAGCCATTCGCATCCATGCCTTCGGCGAGCCCGAAGTGCTGAAACTGGAAGAGGTGCCGGAGCCTCAGGTAGGTCCCGGCCAGGTCCTGGTCAAGGTTCGTGCCGTCGGCGTCAACCCCTATGAGGGCTACATGCGGGCCGGGGCCTATGCCGCCCCGCCCCTGCCCTTCACCCCCGGCCACGACGCCGCCGGGGTGGTGATCGCGGTGGGCGCCGGCGTCAAAGCGGTGGCCCCCGGCGATCGGGTCTATACCTCCCAAACCCTGACCGGCGCCTATGCCGAAAAGACCCTGTGCCTGGAGTCCCAGGTACATCCCCTGCCGGAGCGGGTTAGCTTTGCGCAAGGGGCCGGGGTGAGCGTGCCCTACGCGGCGGCCTACCGCGCCCTGTTCCAGCGGGCCAGGGCCATGGCGGGCGAGGTGCTCCTGGTGCACGGCGCCAGCGGCGGCGTCGGGACTGCCGCGGTGCAGCTGGCCCGGGCCGCCGGCCTGACGGTCATCGGCACCGCCGGCACCGACGCCGGCCGGCGCCTGGCCGCCGAGCAAGGGGCCCACTACGTCCTGGACCATCACCGGGACGGCTACTTGCAGGAAGCCATGCAGATTACGGAAAACCGCGGCGTCGACGTGGTTGTCGAACTGTTGGCCAACGTCAACCTGGGCCGCGACCTGGAAATCCTGGCCACCGGCGGCCGGATCGCGGTCATCGGCAGCCGGGGCACGGTGACTGTCGATCCCCGCTTCACCATGATGAAGGAGGCCACCATCGTGGGTATGACCGTTTGGGGCGCCACCGACAAGGAGGTCCGGGCCATCTACGCCGCCCTGGGCGCCGGGCTGGCCAACGGCACCTTAACCCCGGTGGTGGGGAAGGAAATGCCCCTGGCCGCGGCGGCCCAGGCCCATCATGACATCATGGAAAAAAAGGCCTACGGCAAGATCGTCCTGATTCCGTGAAAAGGGGGACATGTAGAACCGCCGCCCTCGGCGGTTCAGAATGGCACAGGCCTCCAGCCTGTGTGCCTCACCGGCCGGAGGCCTGTGCCACTAAGACTGATCGTCTTCCAGCCTCTCGTTCTCGTCCGACTCTTCGGCGCCTCCTTCGGCCTCCCGCCCCAGCTCCCCGGGAAACATGTCCAGTTCCGAGGGAGAAAAATCGTATTGGGGCAGGTAGCGCAGGACCAGGCCGGCCACGGCCAGCGCCTGGCTGCGGTCCCGGCCGCGGTGGCGGGGTCACGGTCCTCCTGCCGGCTCCACCAGAGCTTATTAAGCGCAAAGGCCCAGGGGTCGGGGGCCGTCAGGGTGGCCGGCCCGCCATCCCGCCCGATGACTACCTGGGAAAACCGGGGCGAGGCCAAGAGATACTGGAGGTGGCCGGCCTCCGGCGGCAGCGGTTCCCGGGCCCCGGGCACGGTAACGGCCCTGTGCCGGCCGGGACGCCGGGTCTCGGACTTGGCGAGACGCACCAGAAAGCCGTCCCGGTTGGCCGCCAGGCAGCCCTCTCCCGGCCGCGCCGCAAAGGAGCGGTCCGCCTGTTGCAAGACCCGCAGCAACTCCTCCCAGGAGATCCTGCCCTCACCGGCCAGGGTAAGGCGGCGTTGGGCGTCAGCCGGCCGCACCCCCCCGGCCGCTCCCGACAAAAAAACTCCGGCGGCGAATTCGTAGGCAAAAATGGCCGCGGCGCCGATGACCAGCAAATTCCGGCCCAGGTCATGCTGCTCCAGGCGGCGCAAGATCAGGATGGCGGCCCGGTCCACCCGGTGGATCAGGGCGGCCCGGCAAAACCTGGCCTGCTCCTGCAGTCGCAGACGCTGGACCCGGAGGCGGGCGCTCACTTCCCGGCGCTGGCGGGTGAAGTCGCCGAAGAGCCGTTCCGTCTGCTCCGAGCGCGGCCCCAGGCTCTCGCCGTGGCCGAGCCGATCCCGATAACGGTAGAGATACTCCCGGCCCCGAATCTTTTTCCAGTGCATCCCGCCCTTGAAGGCCAGGCCCTGCCCGAGGGTTTCCCGGAAATCCCGGTAAACCTCCTCCGTAGCCCGGTAAATTTGCCGTTGGCCCTCGGTCAGTTCATGATATGGGGAAGCGCCGGTCATTTGTTATCCTTCATTAGGTATTTTTGATCATTTTGAAGGATAATTATTTTTTGTCAATTGCTTTTTCATTGCCAATGATTAACCTATTTGAGAAAATAATTTAGCATTATTCCCCTGATGAGGAGACCCGGCATGAGACCCAGCACCGAGATCGATACCTTACGACAGCAACTCCCCTACCACCAGCTCCGCAAGGTCAAAAAAGAAAAGATCGTCCCCGTCGATTGGCAGACCGAATGGGAGCGCTTCGACGCGGCCGACCTGGGTAATTTCGACCTGGCCACCATCCCGGCAAAACTTCTGGAGAACCTGCAAAAGCGCCAGGATGTGTTGATGGACGGCAACCAGGCGGCCCTGTCGGTCTTGACCCGGGTCGTGGATGGGCTCTGCGGCTATCCCATTACGCCTTCCACTCCCATCGCCGAAAACTTCGCCAAGGCCGCGTCCAACGGCGTGAAGAACCTGTTCGGCCACGAGCTCATGTATTTCCAGCCCTCGGACGAGCTGTCGGCCATCGCCGCGGTGGAGGCCATGGCCTGCCAGGGCGGCAGGTACGTGGACAACACCTCCTCCCAGGGCCTGGTGCTGAAGACCAAGAACCTCTTCTCCGTGCCCGGCAAACGCCTGCCCGTGGTGATGACCGTCATGGCCCGGGAGGTCAACAAGGGCTCGCTCTCCATCCACTGCGGCCATACCGATTTCTACGCGGTGCGCAACGCCGGCTGGGCCCAGTTGGTCTCCCAGGACAACCAGGAACTCCATGACCTGCTGCCCATTGCCTTCAAGGTCTCCGAGCTGCGTCAGGTGATGCTGCCCACCATGGTCATCGGTGACGGCTTCATCAAGAGCCACGCCATCGAGAACATCCGGGAACTGTCGGACGAGTTTCTGGAGTACTTTGTCGGCCCGCCGAACCGCCTCTACCAGCCCAACTTCGAGCACGGCACCTTGACCGGCACCTTCACCGACACCGACCTGACCATGGAAGGCCAGGTGGCCCAGGACCTGGCCTACCGCTTCTTCAAGCGGGGCTTCGTCCTGGCCATGAACGCCATGAACAAGACCCTGGGCACCAACCTCAAGGTGGTGGAGTGCTACCGCACCGAAGACGCCGACATGGTGCTGGTCATCCTGGGCTCCGCCGCCGGCGTGGTCAAAGACGTGGTGGACTATTACCGGGACGTCAAGGGCTACAAGATCGGGGTGGTGCGCCCGGTGCTCTTCAATCCCCCGTGCTACGAAGAGCTGGCCTACGGTCTGCGCAACGCCAAGATGATCAGCGTCCTGGAGCGGGCCGGCACGGCCCACAACCAGCTGCTGCTGGCGGACGTGCAGGCCTCTTTGCAAATCTCCCTCCGGGCCGGCCGGGAAGGCAAAAAAGAGCACCGCATTTACGGCCGCGACGACATGCCCACCATTTTCCACGGCGTCTACGGCCTGGGAAGCAAGGACTTCAACAAGTATGACGCCGCCGCGGTGGTGGAGAACATGCTCTCCTGTTACGAGAAGAAGCGCCGTTTCTTCCGGGACTTCTACGTGGGCATCGAAGGCCCCCTGACCCTGAGGCCCGCGCCCCTGCCCGGCTACACCGAGCGGGAAATGGGCATGACCTTTATCGGGGTGGGCGCCGAAGGCGTCAAGACCGCCCTGGAGTCCGCCGCCCTGATTTACGCTCAGGAAAGCGGCACCGGCCGCAAGTTCATCCAGTCCGGGGCCCGCTACGGCGCCGCCCGCAAAGGCGCCCCGGTCTTCATGAATCTGCGCATCTCCTCCCAGCCCATCCGCAACAGCTCGGAGCTCACCGAGCGGGACGTGCTGGCCTTTTTCAATGAGAAATTTTTGAGCGACCAGATCCTGAAGGAATATGTGGGCGGCCTGAAGGAGAACGGTCTCCTGGTGATTAACACTACTAAGAGTTGGAAAGAGGTCATGGCCACCTTCCCGGACCAGGTGCAATCCCTGATCAAGTACCGGCGCATCAAGCTCGTGACCCTGGACGGCACTAAGGCCGCCCTGAAGCACCTGAACCGGAACCTCCCCGGGACCGCCATTCTGGGTCTGATCAATCAGGAAACCGGCATCCTGCCCGGAGCAGGAATTCGAGCAACGCGTCAGGAAGATCCTGGAAAAAAAGTTGGGGACCAAAAAGAAGGAAATGCTGGAGGCCAACATCTCCCTGCTGAAATTTGGGGTGGACCAGGTCTCCGGCTGGAAGCCCGAGAAGGCTCCCGGCTCTTCGGCCCTGGATGCCACCACCCCGGTCTACACCCCGCCGCTGCCGGAAAATTTCGGCCAGAAGCCCGGGGCCTCGGGCCTGCCGGTGGTCCTGACGGAAAAGGATAATCTGGGCAGCATCAAGCCGGTGAACCTGATAGCCGACTACCAGAAAGTCTTTTATGAGAACATGGTCAAGCCCACCCTGGAAGGCCGGAAGGTCCCCTGGGACCACTTCCTGCCCATCGTCCCGGCGGGCACCAGCCGCTATCCGGGACATGAGCTACATCGGCGCCCAACTACCGGTCTACGACGCCGTCCAAGTGCATCGCCTGCGGCATGTGCACCGCCTCCTGCCCGGATTCGGCCCTGATCTCCACCGTCACCGATCGGCCGGTGGACGAGGCGGCCCTGCGCTACTTCAAGAAGTTCAAGAACCCGCCCAAGGGCATCCCCTGGGAACGCTTTGCTATGAACATCAATGCCGATCCCGCGGCCTGCAAGGGCTGCGGCGTCTGCGCCCAGGTCTGCCCCACCGACGCCCTGAAGATGGTGGCCAAGAAGAGGTGCAAGACGGGGACTTCCTGCCGGAGGCCTGCCGGGCCTGGGACAATACCGCCGGCGCCGCCCCGTTTGTCGGACAGATGTCCCTCAATCACCAGGTGCTCTTCGTCTTTTCCAAGCTCTATCCGGGCAAGCACACCCTGTGTCCGGGTTGCAGCGAGGGGATCATCAACCTGCTGACCTTCTTCGCCGCCGAATCCCTGCGCAACCATCCCCAGGGGATCGCCACCTTCTACCAGGGCATCAAGATCCTCTCGGACCGGAACAAGCGGACCATCGATCACATGCTGGACCACGGCTTCAACATCTACGCCATCAACGCCACGGGCTGCGACCAGGTTTCGGAACTGGTCAACCCCTTCAATACCCGGATGTACCCGGCGGGCCACTACGGCTTCGGCACCGCCTCGGCCGCGGCCCTGGGGGCCAAGTTCAGCCTGGACCAGGCCCATCAGAACCGCTTTAACAGCGTGCTTACCAAGATCATCGTCTTCGCCGGCGACGGGGCCATCTACGACATCGGCAACGGCCCCTTCAACCACGCCCTGGGGGAAAACTACGACATCACCTGGGTGGTCTTCAACAACGAAGGCTACATGAACACCGGCATGCAGAAATCCGGGGCCACCCGCTTCGGCAGCGACCGCTCCACCTCGCCCATCGGCAAGAAGTACGCCGGCAAGACCACCCTGCACCGCCGGATCATCAGCCAGGCCATGGCCATTTCCCACGTCTACGCGGCCAAGCTAGCCATCGACAACCCCTTCTACGCCATCAAGATCCTCAAGGAGGCCATCGCCTACAACGGCCCCTCCCTGGTGGAGTTCTTCTCCACCTGCCCCACCGGGCCACGTCACCCACGACTGGGCCGGGCCGCTCATCTCCCGGATGATGGTGGAGTCCCGCAAATGGCAGGTGGCGGTGCGGCGGCCCTTCCAGCGCATCGACATCTCCGGCAACCCCTCCCCGGACGAGATCTACCCCAAGGAAGGCAAGTCCTTCAAGCGGGGGGTCAAACGGGACGCGGCCACCTTCTACGACGTGGTCAGCATGCTGGGGCAGTACAATGCCCACATCAAGGCGGTGAAGGGCGGCGACATCCCGGAGATCGTCCGGATCAACGAGACCGTCAGCCTCTTCCGCTGGCTGCGGAACCAGTACATGGCCGGCTACCGGGACACCATGCCCACGCGAGGAAGAAGTGGAACGCATCGTGGAAGACGCGGTACGAATAGTAAGTTTGAAGAAGAAATAAAAAAATTCAGGGGCCAGGGACATAATCGGCTGGCCCCTAATTGCTTTTTATTAAGGCGCCTCTGCCTATCCGCTCCGAAGTTTCCGGCAATATCCCAGGACGTTCGTCTCATATAAGCCTTATCGGTCGTGCAGTTCCTCCCGCCCGGGGTAACTGGTCCCGGCCTTTTTCAGCAGCCGGGGCTCCCGGGCCAGGGACCGCTCCATGGCCAGGCGGTAGTCTTCCTCTTCCCGCATCTTTTCCTTAAGCAGCTCACCTACCAGACGGGAGACGCTGGTATGGCGCTCCGCGGCTCGAATCCGGGCCCCGCGGGCCACCTCTTCATCTAAAATGATGGTGATTTTTTTCATGACCTTATTTTAGTTCGCAAGATTTCCTTGTCAATTCGCCCACTAAGGAATTGAGGCGGTCGCGGCGGCCCACCCCACCGGGATTCTTGAGACTTTCCTGGTATAATAATGATACTTGGCGCAGGCTAAACCTTCGTGAACCATGGTTGTCTCACCCACGAATGCCCCCCATGCCCTCCTTTTTCAAAGGGGGGTTTTAAAGTCCCCCTTTGTAAAAGGGGGATTTAGGGGGATTTGGGGTTTTCACGCCAAAGCCTGCGGCTACCCATCATAAAACATGATTAATCTGGAAGACCTGGAAATCGAATACCGCTTCAGCCCCCGGCGCCGAAGTATCGGCCTTACGGTCACCACCGAGGGCAAGCTGGTGGTCGCGGCGCCTCGGGGCGCCTCGAAGGCCCAGCTCGCCCGGGCCGTGGCCCTGCACCGGGACTGGATTGAGCAGAAGGCGACCGAACGGCGGGAAGCCTGGGCCCGGCTCCAGGAAGGCACGGTCCACTTCCTGGGGCGGGTGTACCGCCTCACTACCGGGAGCAATGGCCGGGAGCCGGTGGTCCTCCAGGATGGGGAAATCCGGGTGCAGCCGGGGGCGGCGGGCTCACTGTGGCCGGCGCTGCGCGCCTGGCTGAAGCAAAGGGCGGACGCCCATATTCAGGGCCGGGTGGCCCATTACGCCCCGGAAATGGGAGTTAAGGCGCGGTCCGCCGAGATGCGGGAGTGGCGGCGGCGCTGGGGCGAATGCCACCCCGACCGGGCCCACCTGCGTTTCAACTGGCGCCTGATCATGCTGCCGCCTGCGATTATCGACTACGTGGTGGTGCACGAACTGGCGCACCTGCTGGCCCCGGGCCATAATCCCCGCTTCTGGGGCGTCGTCGCGGCCACCCTCCCGGACTACCAGGCCCGCCGCCGCTGGCTCAACCAATACGGCAGCCCCTTTCTGCTCTGGCAGCCGTGAGGAAGTGAGCAGCAAGCAGTGAGCAGTAAGCAGGAAAAGCAAAGACCATGAATCTTGGGAATCATCCGGGCATTATGCAAGGGTTGGTGGGGCGGGCGTCCCCGCCCGCCATCTCGGCGCCGCCGAAAGCACCCCCACATGTTTTGCGCCTCAGCTTTGCGCCTTGGCGTCTTGGCGTGAGACCTGTCTTTTCTACGCAGTCATAGGGCGGCCTGTGGCCGCCGAAAACTGCTCACTGCTTACTGCTCACTTCTGGCCGCGATAACAATCCGGGCGCAGGCCTCGGCGTCCGAGGCGGCGTTGTGGTGGTCCAGGGGAATCCCCAGATAATTGCAGACATTCGGCAGTTTGGTGGGGAAGAGCTTCCAGGTCTGCCGCGCCAGTTTCACGGTGCAGAGGAAGGGCAGCCGCGGCGGCTCGAGGCCGTGGGCGGCGCAGCAGGTGTGCAACACCCCGCGATCGAAGGGGGCGTTGTGGGCCGACAGGAACTGCACGTCCGCCAGCAGCGGCTTAATTTCAGGCCACAATTCTCCGAAACTTGGCTCCCCGGCCACCATCTCCCAGGTAATCCCATGCAGATAGGAGAAGAAAAAGGTCCGGCGCGGCGGCCGGATGAGAAAATAGCTCCGCCGGACGATCCGGCTGCCTTCCACCCGCACCAGGGCCACGGCGCAGGCGCTGTCCGGCCCATAGTCGGCGGTTTCGAAATCGATGGCGACAAACGGGGATTTATGGTGCATGCCGGCCCCGGGAAATTGAGATGGGAATCTTTCCCGTGATTTTATCTCAGCTTCCGACCCAAACCAATCACTTAAATTCCTGCGGCCCCAACCGCCGATGCACCCCAAAAGACGATCTGCCTTCAGCCGCGGTTCCCTTGCCTTTCTTGAAAATCTCCGCTACTGTGTTAACCTGTAATACCCAGTACGGACGCACTATCCTCGCTTAATAAGTGCAGGGTGCGCCCTGCGCACCAATCATTTGAGAGCACCAACTAGCAGAGAGGAACAGAGATGGCTATTATCACCATTTCCAGAGGCTCCTATTTCCGCGGCAAAGAAGTGGCGGAGAAATTAGCCCAGAAATTGGGCTATGCCTGCCTTTCCCGGGAAATCCTCCTGGAAGCCTCGGAGGAATTCAATATCCCGGAGATTAAATTAATCCGGGCCATTCAGGATGCCCCCGGTATCTTGGACCGCTTTTTTGGCGAAAAAGAAAAATTCGTCGCTTTTATCCGCGCCGCCCTGCTGAAACACGTGCAGAAGGACAACGTCGTTTATCACGGGCTGTTCGGACATTTTTTCCTCCAGGACATCCCGCACGTCCTCAAGGTCCGCATCGTGGGTGACCTGGAAGCCCGGGTGGCCGACGAAGTCAAGCGGGAGGGCATCTCTGCGGCCAAGGCCCGGGAGATCCTCACCCGGGATGACGCGGAGCGGCGTAAATGGGCCCTCCAACTTTATGGCGCCGACTGGTGGGATGCCACCCTTTATGACCTGGTCCTGCATCTCAAGGCGATTACGGTGGATGACGCGGTGGGTCTCATCGAGCACGCCGTGCAGTTGCCGGGTTTTCAAACCACGCCGGAGTCGCAGCAGGCCATCGATAATTTGGTGGAGGCCACGCGCCTGGAGGTGGCCCCGGTCTGGTGGGAAGGGTCTGCACCGAAACAGAAATAGCGAGCCATTTGAGCCTTGGGCTCACCCATAAATTATGCAAAGGTTTGGGTGGGGCGGGCGTCCCCGCCCGCCGCTTCCCTGGACAACCAGCGCCCTGTCGGTGGCCGCAGCCGTCTTATATCCAGAATTTTGCGTCTTCCTTGGCGCCTTGGCGTCTTGGCGTGAGGTCTCTTTGCCTCTGTTTGCAGCCCTTGCCGGCCACTGGCCACTGACCAGTTTCTCTTGCGCCTTGGCGTGAGATCAATCTTCAGCGCCACAGCATGTTTCACCGGTATAAAGAACTTGCCGCATGAGCCCTAAGCTCCGAGAAAAAACGAGTATCCTGGTCCTGGCCGCCCTGGGGGTCGTCTTCGGCGACATCGGCACCAGCCCGCTGTATGCCCTTAAAGTCTGTTTTAGCGGCCATACCGCCATCGAACCAACTCCTGCCAATGTCCTGGGCCTGGTTTCCCTGATTTTTTGGTCTCTGACCCTGGTGGTCAGCCTGAAGTATGCCTTGTTCATCCTCCGGGCCGACGACCAGGGGGAAGGCGGCGTCTTCGCCATGCTGGCCCTGCTCCACAAAGGCCTGGGGGCCAACCTGGGCAGAGGCCTGGTCCTGGCCGGGCTCTTCGGCTCCGCCCTGCTCTACGGCGACGGCCTGATCACCCCGGTCATTTCCGTCCTCTCCGCCCTGGAGGGCCTCGAAGTTGCCACCACCCGGGCCAAACCGCTGATCCTGCCCGCTCACCTGCGCCGTGCTATTTCTGCTGTTCTGGGCGCAAAGACATGGCACCGGCCGGATCGGCAAACTTTTCGGTCCCATCATGATTCTCTGGTTTGCCGTCATCGCCTGGCTCGGCCTCCAGTCGATCCTGCAGCACCCCGAGATCCTGGCCGCGGTAGATCCCCGCCACGGCGTCAATTTTTTTCAAAATAACGGTATCCGGGGATTTTTCCTGCTGGGCGCCGTGGTGCTGTGCGTCACCGGCTGTGAGGCCCTCTATGCGGACATGGGGCACTTCGGGGCGAAATCGATCCGTCTCTCCTGGTATTTTGTGGCCCTGCCGGCCCTCTTCTTAAACTATTTCGGCCAGGGCGCCTTGATTCTGAGCGACCCCAAGACCGCCGCCGATTCGTTTTACGGCCTGGTCCCCCACAGCCTCCTCTATCCCATGGTAGTCCTCGCCACGATTGCGACCATTATCGCCTCCCAGGCCATCATTTCCGGAGTCTTTTCGCTGACCAAGCAGGCCATGCAATTGGGCTTCCTGCCGCGCCTCAGCATGGTGCACACCTCGGAAATGGCCGAAGGGCAGGTTTATCTCCCCGAAGTCAACTTTATGATGCTGGTGGCCGCCATCCTGCTGACCCTGTACTTCAAGGCCTCCGATAATCTGGCCGACGCCTACGGCATGGCGGTCACGGGAGACCATGCTGATCACTTCGGCCGTCTTCTATTCGATCACCAGACAGATCTGGGGCTGGAGTTTCAGCCAAGGCCCTGCCGCTCTGCCTCGGCTTTTTGGTCCTGGATTTAAGCTTTTTCGGGGCCTGCCTGGGAAAATTTTTCACCGGCGGTTGGTTTCCCCTGGCCTGCGCCCTCGTGATCATGACTGTCATGGTCACCTGGTGGGACGGCTGGAAAAGGTTGGCCGTGAAGGTGATGACCATGACCCTGCCCAAAGAAAAATTCGTGGAACGGATCGCGGCCGAAAAACCGTTGCGGATACCGGGCACCGGCGTCTTTCTTTCCACCTTCCACAAAGAAGTGCCGCCCATGCTGCTCCACTACGTCAACCAAACCAAGGCGGCGCACGAAAAAGTGGTGATCCTTTCCGTCCTGACCACGGACGTCCCGGAGGTGGAGCCCTCCAGGCGCCTGGAAGCCCACGGGCTGGGACACGGGGTTTATCGAATCACCGGCCATTACGGCTTCATGGAAACCCCGGATGTCCCGCAGCTCCTGGTCCAATCCCGGGCCCACGGGGTGGATATCGACCTGGACAATGTCACCTATTACATGGGCCGGATCACCCTGGTGCCGGCCTGGAAAAAGACCCTGCCCAAGTGGCGGAGGTTCTTGTTCACCTTTATGCTGCGGAATGCGGTCAGCCGCGCCACTTACCTGGGCATCCCGCCGTCCAAGGTCATCGAGATCGGCGTCCAGATGGAGTTCTGATTTTTCGAGTTCAATCGAAATACTTGCAAAGCCTGCAAAAACCTGCAAAATTTAAAGTTAAACATTCGTGGATCACCAATGATTCACCCCGGAGGCTGAAAAATCCTCCCTGTCCCGTTTTCCAAAGGAGGAGGGGTAAAGTCCCCTTTGAAAAAGGGGGATTTAGGGGGATTTGAAGTTTCCCGCTAATGACCATGACTGGAGAATACCTATGCACGAACACGCCTCGGCCCGGCAGGCCGTGGAAGCGCTGATCAGGGGCAATGATCTGGAAGGGTTGCTGCGCCACGCCGAGACCATCCACGGGCACCGCTGCCCGTTTCTGGCCCTCGGAGTGAAAGCGGGCCGCTACGCCATGGACTATCTGGGGCAGGAGAACACCGGCCTGGAGGAAGTGGTGGCCGTGGTGGAATGCAACAACTGCTTCGCCGACGGCATCCAGGTGGTCACCGGCTGCACCTTCGGCAACAGCGCCCTGATCTTTAAAGACCTGGGGAAAACCGCGGTGACCGTGGCCCGCCGCCGGGACGGGGCCGCGGTGCGCCTCTGCGTCAAGGCGGATTTCCGGGAGGCCATGTTCGCCCGCTATCCCGGCCGTAGGGCCGTTGTTTGAAAAAGTGGTGCTGCAAGGTCAGGGGACCGAGGAGGACCGGCACCGCTTCCAGCACCTCTGGCAGGCGGTGGCCCGGCGGGAGTTGCTGGAGGTGCCCCTGGAGGACCAGTTTAGCATCACACCGTTGACCGTGACCTTGCCGCCTCTGGCTCGCCGCTTTGCCACCATCACCTGCAGCCGCTGCGGCGAAGGGGTGATGGAGCCGAAGGTAAGGGTTAAGGACGGGCAAATGCTCTGCCTGGCCTGCGCCGGGGAAGAGCATTATGTCCTCAGCGGCCCGGGGATCGGCTGCGGCCGGCTGGACTTTTGATCTGCGGAGGCGCAAGGCTGAAATCAGCGTAAATCCGCAGATTCGTCGTCTAAATCGAGGCATATGAGAGCTAAGGCTCCCCCTGCTTTCGCCACCCCTTTTGATTCTGAGGAGGCCACGATGTTATCCGGAAAACCCGGAAATCCGGCGGCAAAATGGTGGTTTTTCATCCTGCCGCTGCTGTTCCTGCTGGCCGGCGCCGCCGACGCCGCCCAGTTCTCCGCCACGATGATGATCAAAGACGGCGAGAAGCTCATGCCCGGGAAGATCTTCGTGCAGGAAGGCAAGATGCGCCAGGAGTTCAACGACGTCGATGGCCAGACCGTCACCATCGTGCGCCCGGACCTGAAGGTGGTCTGGATCATTCTCCCCCGGGAACAGGCCTATGCCGAGCTGCCCCTCAGGGGCAAGCTCCCCGGGCAGTTCATCCAGATTCCCCCTGATGCCCTGAGCAAACGCCTGGTGGGCAAGGAGACGGTGAACGGCTATGAGGCGGAAAAATATGAGTTCACGGTGCGGACCGCCGGCGGCCCGGAGAGGCAGACGGTCTGGCTGGCCGCCAAGTTGGGCGCCCCGGTGAAAATGGTCTCCAAGGAAAGAAATTTCGCCATCGAGTATAAAAGTATCAAGGAAGAAGCCCAGGCCGACCGCCTCTTTAATCTGCCGCCGGGCCTCAAAAAGCTGGACCCCTCGGGTTTCGGCGACCGGGTCAGATGACGCCTTACAGCAGCGGCAAAAAGGTCCCCTGGCGCCTCTGTTCCCGGGCCCGGCGGATGACCTCCAGGGTGAACTGCGGCAGCTCGAAGCCGGGCAGGTCGGGCCGGGCCACGAAGCGGGCCGCGGTAATGTCCGAACCCGGCTGCAACGCCCCTGCCAGATATTCGCCCAGATAATCGATCAGCACATAATGATAGGCGATCTGGCCCGCCTCGTCGGGAAAGATGCGCTCCAAGACGGCCGAGACGCCCAAAATCCGCACGGTGAGGCCGGTCTCCTCGGCGATTTCCCGATGGATGGCGGCCGTCAGGGTCTCCCCCAACTCCACCAGACCGCCGGGCAGACTCCAGGAACCCCGGGCCGGCTCCTGGCCCCGGCGCACCAGCAGCACTGCCTCGCCCCGGAAGATCACCGCGCCCACGCCGGCCAGGGGTTGGTCGGGATAGTGGCGTTTAATCGGCATCCTCCTGGATTATCCTGGCCGGCGAGGTGTACGAATAACCCCGGGTGCCGACCGCACCGACAAACCACGTCTGCACTAAAGGTTCGACCACCTTATTTTCGGCTTGCCATTGGACAATAAAGTGGGCTCCTGATCCTTCTTCGCCTTTCAGGAGTTCCTTGACGTTAATCCGGGTAGCAGCATTGGCGTTGAGTTTTCGAGGCTGCTGCAAATATTTTTCCACCAGCTTGCCGTTGGTGTCATAAAAATCCATTCGAACAATATTTATAGGATTATTTTGATCGGTATTATTGATGAAAATAGTCGGTTTGGCCTCAAAAGCGTGGCTGTCAGCCCGACTACCGCTCATCATACTCGTATAACAGGGCACGTATAAGGTCTGGCCTTTGATCAGCTTAACCTCACCTGCCGCCAAGCCGGCCAGCAGCGAACCCGCCACCATCGTCCCCAGGAGCACCTTGAGCACCCTTTTCATCAGCAATCTCCTTCAAAACCTGGCGATAATTTTATCCCGCAAGATACCTCATCGGCTGGAGAATTGAAATCGCTAATCTAAGCGGCAGGCAAGCCGTGAGGGCGACCCAGCGGGTCGCCCCTACTTATGGGGTTGGGGATGGGGATTTGGGGGGAGGGGCAGGGGCCACTTACAAAAAGGCCCCTGGCCCCTTCCCCCAACTCCTCACATTTCGACCCGCAGCGACCGTTTCACCCGGATGGCCGACTCGCCGCCCACCGGGCAGACGTGTTCGCATTGGCCGCAACCATTGCAGCGGTCCGGGTTGATCACCGGCAGTTTGACCCGGACGCGCTCGCCCATGAGATTGACGACCTCCTGCTCGCTGAAAACGATGGCCTTGGGGGTCACCGGGCAGTGCTCCTCGCACACCAGGCAATCGGTGCCTTCGGTGTAGGGGATGCAGCGGCTGCGGTTGATAAAGGCCGTCCCCAGCGCGGTGGTCTGTTTCACCTTTAGTTCCAAGTTGGGAATGGCCCCGGTGGGACAGACCTGGCCGCAGAGGTGGCAGGAAAAGTTGCAATACCCCATGCGGGGGACCAGTTTGGGGGTATAGAGTCCCTCCAGGCCCGCCTCCCACCAGACCGGCTGCAGGCCGTTGGTGAGGCAGACCTTCATGCACTGGCCGCAGCGGATGCAGCGGGCCAAAAATTCCGCTTCTTTCTGAGCCCCGGGCGGGCGGATGCAGATATTCGTCCGGCCACCGGGCCAGGGAGCCCAGGCGCAGCATGGGCACGACTGCGGCCCCTACCGCCACAGAGGTGATCAACTGGCGCCGGCCCAGATCCAGGGGAGCCCGGGGCGCCTTGGAGTGCCAGGTGAATTGCACCTTGCCCTTCTCGCACTCGGCCAGGCAGCGCATACAGAGTTGGCACTCGGCGTTCTGATGGCGGGCGGGCTGGCCCGGGGCAAAGGCGCCCATCTTGCATCTCTCGGTGCAGTCGCCGCAATCGGGGCACAGGGCCGCGGGCCGCCGGCGCAGCCGGGAAAAGCGGGCCAACAGACCGTAGAGCGCTCCCAAGGGGCACAAGGCCCGGCACCAGAAACGCCGGTCCACCCGCTCGGCGGCCACCACCAAGGCGAAGAGCGTCAGCGTCAGGAACGGCAGGAGATAGACCAGGGGCCGGAAAGGCAGCAGGGTGGCCTTAAAGAACTGGTAAACGGGCTCGCTCACATAGGTGACGGGCGGCCCCAGCCGGTAGAGGACCAGGACGGCACCTTCCACCCCGTGGCCGAAAGCCGGATAGAGGACGATGGCCACGGTGCGGTACAGCAGCGACAGCGGGTCGAAGAGCCCCAGCAGATTGACCGAGAGCAGGGCGCTCACCAGCAGGGTGATGAGCAGGTAGTATTTGACCCGGCGCCACCTCAAAGCCACCCCCCGGTCGGGCCGGGGCGCAAACAGCAAGCGCCGGGCCCCGTCCAGGGTGGTCCCCATGGGGCAGACCCAACCGCAGAAGAACCGCCCCAGGATCAGGGTCAGGGCCACGAAGCTCAAGGACCAAAAAAGCTTGGCCACCAGCGGCCCGAAGGTGAGGAGGTGGGTCGCCAGGGCTAAGGGATCGAAGCGGAAGAACAGGTCCACCGGCCAGGCCAGGGTCCCTTGATCCACAAATTCGGCCTTGAGAAAGAGGAAGAGAAACAGGGCCAGAAAAACGAGCTGCGAAACCCGGCGCAGCGTCAGCCAGGTGCGGGATTTTTTCGTGATCGTCTTATCATCCATCGGATAAACCAGCGTGGGTCATTTTATGGCTCGCCCCCAGGCTCCAGCCTGGAGACGTAAGTTTTTCGCCAAAAAAACATCCCCAAGCGGGAGCTTGGGAATGGGGTCATCCTACTCAAAATTTATTCCATATATTATAACTCGCAATCCATTAAATCCCTTGTAAAAAAAGCAGATAAGCCGCAATTTTTCACGCGCCTGGGAGGGGTTAAAGTCCCCCTTTGGAAAAGGGGGCTTTAGGGGGATTTGGTTTTTCACGGTAAAGCCTGCGGCCACAACAAACAACCTTTTGAGGCAAAATCGGTATGAGGCTAGTGGCTGGATTTTATCAGGTCAAATATATCTCACCGGGGCAACTTGAACTCGCCCCTGCAACTCTTGATTTTTCTGCCCACCGCCCACCGCTGACTGCTTACTGCTCACCGCTCACTGCTCACTGCCATCACACCACCTTAATCTTGCCCAGGTCCATCTCCCCCCGGCCGGCCTGGTGGGACTTGATGATATAGCCCAGGTCTTCGGGTTTGAGGCCGAAGAGGCCGGTGCCCAGGGCGTCCAGGGCTACCGGGTCGACGCCGGCGAACACCAGGTTCTTCACCTCCACGTCTTTGACGTCGCCGCCCTTGGGGCCGTTGCGCAGCAGGATGCGGGTGGCGTCCAGGACGTGCAGATCCGGGCGCAGGATCAGGTTCATGTCGGCGATATTCTGGTGCAGGCCCACGTGGATGCGGCCCCGCCAGCCGCCGATGGCCCCCATCATGTTCTTCAGGCACATGGTGAGACGGGACTCGGAGTGCTGCTTGGCAATGGGGATGTTGATGAAGCGGTCGGCTTCCAGGATATCTTTATAGAAGAACCATTTCTTCAGGTTCTTGCCCTGTTCGATGGTGAGTTCGGTGAAACGCCGCTCATCCACGAACTCCACCACCGCCCGGGGATCCTTGATGGCTTCCACCGCGGCCTTGATGCCGGAGGCGGCGTAGGCCTTGCGGGCGTCGTCGCAGGAATGATCCAGGACCTTGACCTGCTTGGCCCCGGCCTCCAGGCAGAGCTCCACCACTTGCCGGACCACCACCGGGTTGGCGTTGGCGGCCATTTCCGGGGTCCGGTCCCAGGCCATGTTGGGCTTGACCACCACCACTTCCCCGGGGTTGACGAATTTCTTCATGCCGCCCAGGGCCTGGATGGCGTCGCCCACCAACTGGGCGTGATTGGTGCCCTGGGTCCTGGCCACCAGCGGCTCGGGGACCTGATTGGGGGCCATGGCCCAGACCTCTTCCGGCAACACCAGCCGGTGATCGACCCCGGCGGTCAGGCCCAAAGCCGCCATATATTTCAGAAAATCTCGACGGTGCATTCGTTGCCTCCGGTTTGCTTCTGGATATTTTCTAGTGTAAACGGCGCTCCGTGGGTTTGCAAGTTTTTCTTGACAGGCCGTCTCCCGCCATTTATTTATTAATGACCCTTAAGTCATTTTATTGACCTCATAGTCATAACAATGAATTCCGCCTTGAAGCCCACCAAGAAGGAGATTGTCACCGAGTTCCGCACCCGGGAGATCCTGGCCGCGGCCCGCCGCTTGATGCAGAGCCGCGGGGTGGAGGCGGTAACCATGGAGGAAATCGCCGCGGCCGCCGGCGTGGCCAAGGGGACCGTTTATCTCTATTTTCAGGGCAAAGAAGACCTGATTCAGGACCTCATGTCCCAGGTGGGGGAGAATCTGATTCAGGACCTGGAGACTCTGCTGGCCAAACCCGGCTCAACCGCAGAAAAACTGAATATCCTGGTAACCGGTCTGCTGAAATTTGTCGCGGAAGAACGGTTTCTGTTTCCCTTCTATGTCCGGGACGTGATCCGGGGAGGGGTCTCAGAGCGCCAGGGTCTCGGGAGCCGTCCCCGGGAAGTGGAAGCGGGGTTTATGGCGCTGCTGGAGCGCTTTTTTGCCGAAGGCATCCAGGCCAGGGAGTTCATTCCGGCCGACCCGCGGCTGCTCAGCTATTTGCTCCGCGGGCTGGTGCGGGCGGTGGGCTATTACCAGATGAGCCAAAAGGACGGGGTGGGGGATGCCCTACCGGTGGTTAAGGCCCTGCTTTCATCAGGGCTGCTGGCCCGGCCCCGGAGCGAGGTGGATAATGGCGTCGAAACTTAGCCGCTTAATCCTGGCGGGACTATTGGGTTGGGCTCTGGCCGTCATGCCCGCGGCCGCGGCCACGGCGCCCAACCTGGACCTGAAGGAGGCCCTGCGCCTGGCCTGGAAGGCCAACCCCGGCATGCAGGTCAGCCGCCTCCAGGCGCTGATTGCCGGCGAGGAAGTGATCCGGGCCCGCTCCGGCTTCCTGCCCACGGTGCAGTCGCAGGTGAGCCAGACCATTAATGATGAGCCCTTAAAGACGAAGATCCCGCCCGGAACCATCTCCGGACCGGCGTCGGTCGGCACCATCATCTTTCCTACGGCCAACCGCAATTACTGGTCCAGCAAAACCTACCTCGATCAGACCATTTTCGACTTCTGGGGCACGCCCTCCCGCTACCAGGCCGCGGTCCTGGGCAAGTCGGCCAGCCTCCTGGACACGGCCAAGACCCGGGACGACCTCTTCCTCAACGTCGCCAAGGGCTATTTCAGCACCCTGCGGGCCCAGAAGCTGGAAGTCGTGGCCCGCCAGGATGTCACTGATCTGAAGGCGCATCTCAAGATTGCCCAGGACCAGTACGAGTTTGGCACGGTCACTTACAACGACGTCCTCCAGGCCTCGGTCTCCCTGGCGGACGCCGAACAGCGCCTCATCGTGGCCCAGACCGATACCATCGACATCCGTTCGGCCCTCAACAAAGTCCTGGCCCTGCCGGTGTCGGCGCCCACGGTGCTGAAGGACGAAAAGCTCGAAGCCCGGCCCTGGGGCCTGGAGGAGGCCACCGAAGCGGCCGAGAAGCAGCGCAGCGATCTTAAGGCCGCCACCGAACGCATCGGCCAGCAGGAAAAAGTGGTTACGCAAACCAAGGCCCAGTTTTTCCCCCGGATTTATACCCAGGCCGGTATGACCTGGCAGCAGAACCAATTCATGCTGCACGACACCCAGTGGTTCGGCATCTTCGGGATGCAATGGACCCTGTTCTCCGGGCTCGACACCAAGGCCCAGGTGAGCCAGGCCCGACTGAAGGTCCAGCAACTCCAGGAGCAGCACAGGGACCTGAACGACCAGGTGCGCCTGGACGTCCAGAATGCCTACTTAAAAGTGAAGCAGACCGCCGACCAGATCCGGACCACCGAGAAGGCCGTGGGCCAGGCCGGAGAAAATCTGCGCCTCAATGAGGAGCGCTACAAGGAGGCGGTCGGCACCGCCACCGAAGTCATCGACGCCGACACCCTGCTCACCCGGACCCGGGTCAACTACTGGGCCGCCGTCTATGACCACCAGATGGCCAAGGCCGAACTGCTCTGGGCCATGGGAGCCATCAACAACCTGCTCCCCCAGGAGAAGACCCCGTAATGTTTCGCAAAACCCTGGTCCGCATCGTCCTGGTATTGGTGCTGCTCGGCTTTATCGCCCTGGGGGTGGGCTATTGGCGCCATATCCACACCTTTGTCAGCACCGATGACGCCTACGTCTACGGTTACGTGGGGGTAATTTCGGCCCGGGTGCCGGGCCGGGTGGCCAAGGTCGCTGGTGGACGACAACCAGTTCGTCAAGCCCGGCGAGGTCCTCCTTACCCTCGAGCCGCAGGACTACGAGGCCGCCCTGGCCCAGGCCGAAGGCAACCTGGGCCGCCTGCGCCAGGATCTGGCCCAAAATTACGTCAAGGTCTCCACCTCCCGGGCCAAACTGGCAGAAGCAAAGGCCAATCTTGGTCAAGCCAATATTGATAAAACTCGCTACACTGCCCTCTATGAACGCCGCACCGTGCCCAAGCAAACCCTGGATACCATCGACACCCGCTATCGGGTAACTAATGCCCTGGTGGACCGTTATAAGGGCGAAGTCCAGGAGGCCCAGGCAGCCATCGGCGGCTCCACCGCCCTCCCCATCGAGGACCAGCCGGCCGTCAAAGAGGCGAAGGCCAAGGTCGAGCAGGCCCGCCTCAACCTGGAATACACCAGGGTGACCGCCAAGATCACCGGCTACATCACCCGGCGCCAGGTGGAGGCAGGCAACTGGGTGCAGCCCGGCCAGCCCCTGATGATGCAGGTGCCCCTGGAAACCCAGCAGCTTTGGGTCCAGGCCAACTACAAGGAGACCGAGCTCACCCACGTCTACATCGGGCAGCCCGCCAACGTCGAGATAGACACCTATCCGGGCGTCGAGTTTAAAGGCCGGGTGGACTCCATCATGGCCGGCACCGGCTCGGCCTTCTCGCTGCTGCCGCCGGAGAACGCCACCGGCAACTGGGTCAAGGTGGTGCAGCGCATCCCGGTGAAGGTCACCCTCCTGCCGCCCTTCCCCGACAACCGGCCGCTCCGGATCGGCATGTCCACCACGGTCACCATCGACACCCGGGTCCATTCCGGCCTGCGCCTGTTGACCGGCGCCACCGGCCATATGTCTAATGCTGTAGAATATTCGAGGTAAATATGATTGAGGTAGCTCAGCAACCAATTGCATCATGTGAGAAATACTACCGGCGATTACAGTTGAGCTGTCAAGGTATAATGGATGAATCATTTAATTCAGTTAGTATTAACACCCATGCCTCAAACCATAATTATTTCATTGATTTGGAAAAATGGCTTGGCACGCTGGCATCTAGGCCAGAAAATTACGTGTTAAGAGCTGCCCTTCGCGAGTATCAATTTGCACTATTAACCATTTTGCAAGGCCATTATAGACAGGCTTTTATGGCATTACGCCTTTTCTTAGAACTCGCACTCTCTACGGTTTATTTCTCTGCGAATGAATTTAAGATGCGCATGTGGCTGCGTGGCGAGCAAGATATTATCTGGAACACATTAATAGATGCGGAACAAGGAGTTTTCTCTAAAAACTTCGTGCGCGCTTTCTTTGAAGAACTCGCCGAAGAGACGGCAGAATATAGGTCGATAGCGGGAAAATTATATCGAGAATGTTCAGAATATGTGCATGGAAGTGCTTATACACATGACACTCTGCCTGATGCGCTTAGGTTTGATGAAACCATATTTAGAGATTGGAATGAGAAAGTGGTAAATGTTCGTTTAGTAATTTCCTTTGCATTTTCTTCCAGATATCTGATATTCTTAGACAAAGATGCTCTTAGGCTATTGGAATCAGTAGTGATTTCTGAATTGGGACATATTCCAGCTATAAGAAACCGCTTTGGCATAACAACGGAGACTTAAAAATGGCTGATTTTTTTTATAGGACTGAATCCATAAGGCCGGACGAAATACTCGATTATTTTGTTGAGACAAAGAACGATAGGGCCATTATCGGGGAACTCAAAGCTCGTAACCCTGCTATATTGATTGGCAGCAGAGGGGTGGGCAAATCATTTTTACTTAGAGTAGCAGAGGCTGAGCTTCTTTCAGAATTAAATACTGCAAAAGTATTCCCTGTTTATGTTACTTTTAGCAAGAGTTCCTTAATTCATACTGATGATCCTTCTCAATTTCACCACTGGATGTTAGCTAGAATATGTAGTTCAATTATTAGATCTCTTATGAAGTCAGGACTTATAACTTCAGTGATACCATCAAGTTTATCAATTTTATCCAACGAACCTGCAATATCAATTAAAATAGAAAAGACAAAGATTGAAAAAATTGCAGAAGCATTTGAAGCATCTTGGCAGAATCCCGGTGCATCCATTGATATTAGCGGATTACCAAGTATAGAGACATTTAAATATGCTATCGAGGATTTATGCTCCGATCTTAAACTAAATAGATTTTCCATCTTTATTGATGAAGCTGCTCATATTTTCTGGCCTGAACAACAACGACAATTTTTTACTCTATTTCGCGACCTTAATAGCGCATATATAACATGCAATGCAGCTGTATATCCTGGTGTTACAGCCTATGGTGAGACATTTCAACCCGCACACGATGCCACGATGCTTACATTAAATAGAGACATTTTGGAAAATGATTACATTTCTAATATGCGAGAGATAGTTAAAAAACAAGCTGATAGCACCATTATGAGCAATATTGTGCGGAATGGCCAGAATTTTGCATTGTTAGCATATTCATCGAGTGGTAATCCGAGAGTCTTACTTAAAACGTTGGCTCGGGCACCCAAGATTAATGGTAAAGAAGTAAATGAAGTAATTCGTGAATATTATAGGACTGATATTTGGTCTGAACATTCTTCTCTAGCGGAAAAATATCCTGGACACCGAAAATTTATTGATTGGGGACGTCGTTTTGTGGAAGATGTTGTACTTCCTGACCTTCAAAAGAAGAATGACCTTTATATAAAGGCGGAGAAGAAGTCTACTTCATTTTTTTGGATTCATAAAGATGCACCAGAAGTTGTCAAAGAAGCACTTAGACTTTTAGCATACACCGGAATTGTAACTGAACACTCTACAGGAATTAAAGCAACACGGTCTGAGATTGGAAATAGATATTCCATTAATTTAGGTTGTCTTTTAGCATTAGAAGCTACTCCAACTTCTACTGGATTTGTTATTGCAAAAAGCCTAACTCCTAAGCGGATGAGTGAATATGGTATTAATTACCCCTTTTATAAGGAATTAGTTGATCATATTCCGACATTTGCTGAACCTGACATGAAGGGAATGTTATTAACGCAATTGGCTAAAAATATTGACGTATTAGACATAACTGCTTATCAAAAAGAAAAACTCCATTTAATGGACATAAATAGTATTGGAGATATGCTTAGGGCTACAGAAACTAAATTCAAAGAGGTTCCATATATAGGGGATAAAAGAGCTAGAAGAATGCGAAATGCTGCTATTGCAGCGGTATTGGAATATTTATCCGGATAGGTATTTGAAATAGTTATAGTTTATTTACTAAACTAATATTATCTAATTTGGCAGGTTGGTACTGAGAATCTTATTCTTGCAGAAATAAATTTCTTCCACAATTGCCCTCCGGAATTTGATCAAGGCGTTCGATATCAATGACTCCTTCCCCAAGCCAACTATGTCCCGGTGAACAAATGGCTGATCACCATCGCGGTGATGGCCGGCACCTTTATGGAGATCGTGGACACCACGGTGGTGAACGTGGCCCTGCCCCACATCGCCGGCAGCATGGCCTCATCTTCTGACGAAACCACCTGGGTGCTCACCGCCTACCTGGTCTCCAACGCCATCATCCTGCCCATCACCGGCTGGCTCTCCTTCCGGGTCGGGCGTAAGCGCTTCCTGCTTATCTGCCTGATTCTCTTCACCGTCAGCTCCATGCTCTGCGGCGCCGCCACCAGCCTGGGCGAACTCATCTTCTTCCGCATCATCCAGGGCCTCGGCGGCGGCGCCCTGCAGCCCATCTCCCAGGCCATCCTGCTGGAGACCTTCCCGGTGGAGGAACGCGGCATGGCCATGGCCCTCTGGGGCATCGGGGTGATCATCGCCCCCATCGTCGGCCCGGTTATGGGCGGCTGGGTCACCGACAACCTCACCTGGCGCTGGGCCTTTTACATCAACCTGCCCATCGGCATCTTCTCGGTGCTCCTCACCTGGATGTTCATCTTCGACCCGGACTACCTCAAGCGCAAGCTGGCCGGCAGCATCGACTACTGGGGCCTCGGGCTCCTGGCCGTGGGTCTGGGCGCTTTGCAGGTGGTCCTGGACAAGGGCGAGCGGGAAGATTGGTTTTCTTCGGCCTTTATCACCCGCCTGGCCATCATCGCCGCAGTGGCCCTGATCGCTTTGATTTGGCGGGAGCTGAAGATCGAGCACCCGGTGGTGGACCTGCGCCTCTTCAAAGAGCGCAACTATGCCTCCGGCACCACCATCATGTTCTTTTTCGGCTTCGTCCTCTACGGCAGCATCATGCTCCTGCCCCTCTTCCTCCAGACCCTGATGGGCTACGACGCCACCCTGGCGGGTTGGGCCCTGGCCTTCGGCGGCATCGGCTCCCTGATGATCATGCCGGTGGTGGGCCGCCTCATCGCCGTCGTGGACAGCCGCATCCTGATCTTCATCGGCCTGCTGATCAACGCCCTGGCCGTTTATCTCATGAGTCTCTACAACACCCAGATCGACTTCCACACCGCCTGGTTCCCCCGCTTCATCCAGGGCTTCGGCCTGGGGTCAACTTTCGTGGCCCTCACCACCCTCACCATGTCCCGCATCTCCCAGGAGAAGATGGGCAACGCCACCGGCATCTTCAACCTGATGCGCAACCTGGGCGGCTCCTTCGGCATCGCCACCGCCACCACCCTGCTCTCCCGCCGCGCCCAGTTTCACCAGAGCCACCTGGTGGAGCACCTCACCCCCCTGTCCCAGCCCTTCATCGACTGGCAGCAGCGCCTGGGGCAGATCATGCCCGACCTGGGGGCCAATTGGAACTGGTGGAACGCCCCCCAGGCCATGGGCGCCCTCTACCAGGAGGTCCAGCGCCAGGCCCAGATGCTGGCCTTCTGCGACGATTACCATTTCTTCACCATCGTCTTCCTGCTGCTCCTGCCCCTGGTCTTCCTCATGCGCCGCCTCCCCCGCAACGCTCCGGGCCCCCCGGAACCCGAAGTAGAAGCCCTGCCTTAGAGCATCGCCGGAGGGGCGAACCTGGTGTTCGCCCTTTGCCGCCGCCCCCAAAAATCCAGCCTTCCAGCCGGCGTTCTCGTACCCCAGGACCGGGACTCCCTCCCCTGCCATCGTCCCTTTGGTTATCCAGATCATATCTGGAAATCCCTCTTCATCCGGCGATAGGTACATATCGGCAAGTACCATGATGCGAAGGAAAGCTCTGTCTGCCCCATCGGTTGCTGGTATTCTGGAATACCCCGGATTACTTGCTTGCGGTCCCACCTGCGCTGGGAACCACGAATAGGAGACTGGCTTGGATTCTAACCGGCTACCACACCACCCTCTTGACTTTGCACCTAGGAGATATCAACTATTTCACTTTTTAAGTGGGCGATAAAAAAGGCAGGGCCACGCGGACCCTGCCTCGGTTCTAACGGATCGGGAAGGTGCGGTTAATCCCGCTTCCTTCTCCAGCCCAGACCTACGAGTCCCAGGAGTCCGGAACCCAGAAGCAGGGCGCTGGGAGGAATGGGGACTGGTGCCACTTTAGCGGGCTCTTTGTCGCTGCCGCCATTATCAAAGCCCCGGAATCTCGCCAGGAAAAATTGCTGGCCGCCCCCGCCACCGGTAGAGAGCGCCTGAACAAAACTGTTAGCACTCAAGGTGTCAAGATTGGTCCCGGTCAGGTTGAAGATGAAGTTGGCCACGGTGTTGGGAGGAACGCCGCCATTAGGACTGCCGCCTCCCAACCAATCACTGGTGACACTGGCGCCGAAGTCAGCCGCGCCATAAGGTTGGACGCTTATGCCGTTATTGTTGAAAGGTCCGCCCACCGGGATTACCTGAAAGTTGGTGGGCAAAGAATTTTCGGTCACGTTGCTGATATCGTTACTGGGGTTGTTCAAGGCAATGGCGGTAAGAAACCCTCCCGTCGCGGGGCTGATGTCCCCCCAATTTATGGTCACTGCCAGGGTAGCAGTTGTGGCATTGATATCGGTATAGGTAAGTTGGCCCGTATAGGTCGCCAGCGGGTTGGGAGCTTCAGAGCTCGCCGCAGTGTTGGCCATGATGTTAACAGTATCTGCCGCTGCCGGAACCACCCAAACCAAGCCCAATATTAACGCCAAAATTAACAGTTTCCCCTTCATTGTCATCTCCTGCATCTGAAATCTTGGTTTTCTCCGGGGAAAATCCCGGGGTTCGTGCCTGTTATTCTCTGAGCGGTTTCCACCATCTCTGATAAAAAAAACCGGGGTACCCGTGTCATCAGGGCAACCCGGCTGTCTCTCACGATCTTAATGAGACCCGTGGCTTTCCGTCCCCGCCTCGCGACGAGTTTGGCTTTAGTGGATTATATTTTGTAAATTAAGATCGAAGGTTAATGTTGTCCATAGGTAAAATTAGCTATTATTTATCCATAGGTCAAAATTCCACATACCTATCAAAACCGGGTTGTCATTCCCTAGAGGGGAAGATTTGGCCTTGACTGTAAACACAAAATGTGTACATCTAGGGCAGGCGCTTTCGGAGGGCGCGCCATGAAGAGAGACAAAAATATCCAGAGCTCTACCGCAGCAGAGCTTAAGGCCGGGAGGGCGCAAAGCCGTACCGATTTGGGCCGGGTTGACGCGCCAACCGAGGCGGAGCTGGAACGGCTCGTGGCCTCAGACGAGGACGAGCGCGGCCTTCAGGCCGACTGGACACGGGCGAAATTAATCTTGCCGCAAGCCAAGCAGTCCGTTCACTTGCGTCTGGAGCAGGAGATCATCGCCTTTTTCAAAGCCAAGGGGAAAGGACACATCTCCCGGATGCAAGCGGTTCTCAAGGCTTATGTGGACGCCCACAGGTCCCAGGCCGAATGAAAGCCCGCCACCCAAGGCAGCCTGCACGAGGCCCGCGGCCATTGCCCATCCCCCTCGACGCCCTGGCCTTCGATATCGACGGGGTGGTGGCCGACATCATGACCACCTTCCTGGACCTGGCCAAGGAGCGCCACGACTGCGGCCATCACCTGCGCTACGAAGACCTCACCGCCTTTCGCCTGGAAGACTGCCTGGACCTGGCGCCCGAGATCATCCAGAGCCTCATCCGGGAGCTCATCGACCGGCCCCATGAATTGACGGTGGAGCCCTTGCCCCACGCCGTGCCGGTGCTCACCCGCCTGGCCCGGGAGATCCCGTTGCTCTTCGTCACCGCCCGGGACCGGGCCGCGCCCATCCGGACCTGGCTCACCCGGACCCTGCCCCAGGTGGCCCCGGAAAGCATCCGGGTGGTGGCCACCGGCGACCCCGACACCAAGCTCCATTACCTCCTGGACCAAGGCGTCCAGTACTTCGTGGAAGACCGCCTGGAAACCTGCCAGCAACTGGCGGCCCACGGCATCACCCCCATCCTCTTCGCCCAACCCTGGAACCGCCGGCCGCATTCGTTTCTGGAAGTAGCCGACTGGCCGGAACTGGCCGGACTCCTCTTCGACGAGTGAGCAGTAAGCAGTAAGCGGTGAGCAGAAAAAGCTGTCAGCTTTCAGCGGTTAGCTATCAGCCAAAACCGTGTCGGGGCGAACCTTGTGTTCGCCCTTAGTTTTGGAGTCCATGGGATATATTTTGTAGCCGCAGGCTTTAGCCTACGCTTTCACAGGCGGGACGCCTAGGCAATCTGAAATCTTGGTGCGTATAACGCACCCTACAAAAACCTTTTGGTGCAGAGAAATGCCGGTTTATGCGGTTTGACTTTTTCTGCTCACCGCTTACTGCTCACTCACTTTCATTTTCCTCCTGAATAAGATAGACTTTCCTCATGACGCAGCGGGAAGCAGCATTAGCGGGGCAGATCACCCCGGCCATGGCGCAGGCGGCCCAGGCCGAGGGTTTGGCCCCGGAGGTGATTCGCCAGGGCCTGGCCCAGGGCACCCTGGTGGTCCCGGCCAATCCGGAGCATCAGGGCCTGAAGCCGGTGGCCATCGGCAAAGGCGTTCGGGTCAAGATCAACGCCAATATCGGCACCTCGCCGCACGATATCAATCTGGAGAAAGAACAGGCCAAGCTGAACGCCGCCCTGGAGTATGGGGCGCACGCGGTCATGGACCTGTCCACCGGCGGCGATCTGGACGCCATCCGCCGCCTGCTGCTGGCCCAATGCCCCGCACCCTTCGGCACTGTGCCCATTTATCAGCTCATGACCCAAGTCCAGAGCCTGGAAGAAGTCAAGGCCGACGACCTCCTGGAGATGGTGCGCCACCACGCCCGCCAGGGGGTGGACTTCGTCACGGTGCACTGCGGCATCACCCGGGCCGCCCTGCCGCTCCTGAAAAAGCGCGTCACCGGCGTGGTCTCCCGGGGCGGCGCCTTCCTCACCGCCTGGATGCGCCGTTTCGGCCGGGAAAATCCGCTGTATGAACAATACGACCAGCTCCTGGAGATCGCCCGGGAGTACGACGTCACCCTGAGCCTGGGCGACGGCCTGCGGCCCGGCTGCCTGGCCGACGCCACCGACAAGGCCCAGTTGCACGAACTAAAAGTCCTGGGCGAGCTCACCCGGCGGGCCTGGGCCAAGGGGGTCCAGGTGATGGTGGAAGGCCCGGGCCACCTGCCCCTGCACCACATCAAGAAGAACGTCCGCCTCCAGCAGAAGTATTGCCACGGCGCCCCCTTTTACGTCCTGGGTCCACTGGTCACCGACGTGGCTTCGGGTTACGATCACATCGCCGGCGCCATCGGCGGCGCCCTGGCCGCCAGCCTCGGGGCCTCCTTCCTGTGCTATGTCACCCCGGCGGAGCACCTGAAACTGCCGGAGGTGGAGGACGTCATCGACGGGGTGGTGGCCTCCCGCATCGCCGCCCACGCCGCCGACCTCGCCCTGGGCTTCCCCGGCGCCGCCGACTGGGACCTGGCCATGTCCAAGGCCCGCCGCGCCCTGGATTGGGACACGCAGCTCAAACTCTCCATCAATCCCACCAAGGCCCTGCGCTACCGGGAACAGAGCCAGGCCAAAGAAGACCAGTGCACCATGTGCGGCCGCTTCTGCGCCATGAAGGTCTTCGACGACAGGTTCGAAGGTTGAGCCTCCCGCCTGGCTGCCGCCGATTCCCTGGTAGATTAATAGAATTTCTCACTTAGATTCTCTCTCTTTCTCTTTAATTCAACATTGACATGTTGCCCAGGATGCTAAACATTAGCCTTGTGGGCTTAAGCCTACTAAATGCTGCCAGAAAGGAAAATTCCCATGGCCGGTGAAACCCTGAAATTAATGGCCCAGATGGTGATCTCCCATGCCTCCACGACCGAACTTACGCCCCAGGAATTATTGAAGGAGATTAAAGAGGTCTATAGTCTCCTGGTATCCATGGAAGCTGAGGCCGCGGCTGCGGCTTCCGAGGTCTGTGCTTCGGCGCCGCTCGTCCGTCCCCGGAGACCTCGCAAAGTGAAAATGGTGGAAGCACCGATAGCCAAGGCGGTTGAAAACGAAGAAGGACTGCCCTTAGGAGATCCGGATTACATAGAATTCATGGACAGC
>CAWCOX010000010.1:0-106580 GCA_963797235.1 uncultured delta proteobacterium | reverse complement strand
CTGCTTTGGGCCCTGCAAGGCAAATCTTTAAAAACGGCCTTCGGTCTGGGCTTCCTCTTTGGCCTGGTTCGTTATGTAGTTCTGCTCTATTGGATCGTCTACGTCACCCACGTCCACGGCTTCCTGCCCCTGCCGCTGGCCATCGGCATCCTGCTGTTGCTGGCCGCCTACCTCAGCCTCTACCCGGCCTGCTGGGCCCTGGGGGTCACCTGGGGCGAGGCCCGGGGGCTGAGCCCGGTCTGGTGGGGGCCGGTCCTCTGGGTCACTCTCGAGTTCGGCCTGACCTATATCATCAGCGGCTTCCCCTGGGAACTCCTGGGCAACGGCCTGGTCCCGCACCCCATCTTCCTTCAGGTGGCGGACCTCACCGGGGTTTACGGCCTCTCCTTCCTGCTGGTCCTGATCAATGCCTGCCTGTGGCGTCTCCTCTCCCTGCCCCGGGTCCGGCGCCGCCGCCGCTATCCCCACGCCGTGGCCGTCGGCCTGATCCTGCTGGCCTGGCTGGGTTACGGCTATTATCGCCTGGGTGCGGTGCAAACCCTGGAGGCCCGGAGCCCGAAGCTCAAGGTGGCCGTGGTCCAGGGCAATATCAAGCAAGGCGAGAAGTGGAAAAAGGAGATGGTCCAGGCCACCCTGGACCGCTATGCCGAATTAACCGGGAAGGTCAAAGGAGCCCAACTCATCGTCTGGCCCGAGACCGCGGCGCCCTTTTTCTTCCTGCGCACCCCGGACCTCTCGGCCCAGGTCCAGGCCGTCGCCAAAGAGAGCGGCGGCAGCCTCCTCTTCGGCGCCCCCGCCTGGGAACTCACCGCCGACGGCGAAAGCTATTTCAACCGGGCCTATCTCCTCTCCCCCCAGGGCGAGGTTTTGGGGTATTACGATAAGGCCCACCTGGTGCCTTACGGCGAATACGTCCCCCTGCGGCGCTTCATGCCCTTCATCGGCAAGATGGTGCCCATGGTGGGCGACTTTGCCGAGGGGCCGGTGGGGGCCACCGTCAGCCTGCCGGACGGCGTCGCCCTGGGCCCCCTGGTCTGCTATGAGTCCATCTTTCCCGCCCTGAGCCGGGCCCAGGTGGCCAACGGCGCCCAGCTCCTGGTCAACATCACCAACGACGCCTGGTTCGGCAAGACCGCCGCGGCCCACCAGCACCTGGCCATGGCGGTCATGCGCTGCGTCGAGAACCATGTCTGCCTGGCCCGCGCCGCCAACACCGGCATCTCCGCCTTCATCGACGCCCGGGGCCAGATCCTCTGGCAGTCGGAAATCTACGTCCCCGACGCCCACGCCCTGGAACTGCCCCTCCTGCCCGGTGGCAGCCTCTACACCAAAATCGGCGACGTC
Organism: uncultured delta proteobacterium; assembly: GCA_963797235.1. GTDB lineage: Bacteria > Desulfobacterota > Desulfobaccia > Desulfobaccales > 0-14-0-80-60-11 > JAPLJC01. The sequence continues at coordinate 105,236 of CAWCOX010000010.1, read as the reverse complement.
TTCGCCTGGACCTGCCTCCTCCTCACCGCCCTGGCCCTCGTCCTGGCCCGCCGCCGCCGGCGCGATTAATCCCCATTTCGCCGCCAAACGATCCTTTTCCGTAGGGGCGAACCTATGTGTTCGCCCTGGATCCAGCGGCGCACATCCAAGACAGGCAGTCTATTTAAGGATGGGATCAGGAGCGCGAGGCCGGGGATGGAGAGGCAGCCGACCCGAAAATCAATAATCCGCCTGCTTGAAAATCGGCCCTGACAGGAATTCCACCACCACCCCGAACTGGCCGGATTCTTCCCGGGGCGGGTCGATGCGCTTGATGAGCCCTTTGGCTTTGATTTCATTGACCAGGAGTGGGTTCGAATCGCTCTGGGGAAATTTGAAAATGAAATCCGCGACCTCGCCGGGTTTCAGTGCCGGGGCGGTCTCGGACATGAAATGCAAACCGGTCAGACTGATGTCTTTCAAGAGAGCCCGGTCTGACCTGGACTCCCCCGAAGCACACAATTGCACAAATTCGAAATACAGGGAAATATTGACCCGGGGGAACTGTCTCCTGTCCACCACCATGCTTTCAGTGTTCATGACCCTATTCATGGCCTTATTCATGACTTACCCTTTACCGTGAGCCTGTCCCTTGGAGATTGACTTTAGAATATATTCTAAACAAAATTTTGACCTAAAAGCAGGCCCCATGGAATCGGGAAAATCCTGATTTTAATGAGTGAATCTCCTGATAATTCCTGCAAATTTTCTTAATGATCAGGCTCTGATCAGTAGCCGCCAGCCGGTTGAGGTCTTCAAGCTGTGTCTCTCCGGTCCTTTTATTTCGTGGGTCCAAGGCTTGTTCGGGTTATAATGTCAGCATAAATCTGCTAACCTGTTAACCAAATGACCACCGAAAACCAAAAATCGAAAACCGCAGACCGTTTCAAATGCGGCTACATCGCCCTCATCGGCTATCCCAACGTGGGCAAATCCACGCTGCTGAACCGGCTGGTGGGGGACAAGCTGGCCATTACCTCGCCCAAGCCCCAGACCACGCGCTTTCGCCTGTTGGGTATCGTCAACCTGCCGGAGGCCCAACTGCTCTTCCTGGACACTCCCGGAGTCATTGACCCCAAAGGGGCCTTGAACCAGACCCTGGTGCAGGCGGCCCTCACCGCCCTGAACGAGGCCGACGTGGTGGTCTGGCTGACGGAGCCCCGGTCCCCGGACCTCCGGGACCCCGTGTTGCTCCCCCATTTGCGGCAGCTCCACCGGCCCCTCATCGTGGCCATCAATAAGGTCGATACCGTCTCCAAACCCAAATTGCTGCCGCTGATGCAGGCCTACTATGAGCTTTTTCCCTCGGCGCCCATCATTCCGATCAGTGCCCTGATGGGTGACGGCGTCGAGCAATTGCAGGCCGAGATCGTCTCAAGGCTGCCGGCCGGCGCGGCCCTTTACCCCCCGGATCAGGAGACCGAGGCCACCGAGCGCTTCCTGGTGGGGGAACTCATTCGGGAACGGGTCCTGCACCACGCCAAGGAAGAGGTGCCCCACGCCGTGGCCGTGGAGGTGGAGGAGTTCGACGAGAGCGACCGGCCGCGGCTGGTGCGCATCCGGGCGGTGATCTACGTGGAGCGGGACTCCCAGAAGGCCATCATCATCGGCAAGCAGGGCCGCATGCTCAAGACCCTCGGGGCCGAGGCCCGGGCCGAGATGGAGGCCCTGCTGGGGGCCCACGTCTTTCTGGACCTCTGGGTTAAGGTCTGGAAGAACTGGCGCAAAGACCCCCGGGCCCTGCGCGCCCTGGGCTACCAGAGGTAAAAAGATGAACCACCAAGGCCACCAAGAGCACCAAGATTCACTAAGATAAATCTGAATGGGGCCTGCTTTTCAGCAGGCCCCATTTATTCTTTCTTGGTGTTCCTTGGTGTCCTTGGTGTCTTGGTGGTGGATTTGTTTTTGCCCAACCCGCAAGACTCATTGACAATTTCTTCAAGCATGCCCACAATAGAACCAGTGAGGCAACCCCCATGCGGCGTCGTGTCGTCCAGGTCTTTGTGGCAGCTTTCACGCTCATCTTCCTCGCTCCCCGCCCCAGCCTGGCCCAATGGTCCAGCTGGTATGAGTTCGGCACCGAAGGCTCCTACGTCCACGAGACCGCCCACCTGCTGTTCGCCGCGGCCATGATCTTTTTCATCTACGAGATTTTCCATTCCGAGTTGCAACGGTTTCGGGGGTTCAGATATTTGGTGTGGGCCTGGGCCTTGCTGGCCTGGTGGAATCTCGACGCGGTGGTGGGACATTGGGCCGAGTGGACCCTGAAGAATCCGGTTATCCTCGGCGAGGGTTTTACCCGTAAGATCCTCATGTATGATACCCAGACCTGGCTGTTCTATATCGGCAAGATCGATCACTTTGTGCTCCTGGTGCCGGCGTTTTACCTGCTCTACCGGGGCTTGCAGGTCCTGGACCGGCAGGCGGGAGGCCGGTGAGCATGATCGCCTTGCCCCTGGCCCCTCTCTGGCTCCTGGAAATCGTTGCTTCCGCCCTGGTCATCGTCTTTAGTATTCTTTCCTGGCGTCTCAGTAAGCGCCTGGTCAAAAGAGATCCGGAGAACGCCCTGTGGCTCTTTCTCAACTGGCTCTGTATCGCCTTTGTCTTCTTTTCCATCCTCCACGTGGTGGCTCACTTTCTGCTGGAGATCGTCGCCTACTGGAACCTCCCCAATATGGCGCATTGGCAGCGCGCCTTCGGCGGGTTTGACAGCGTTATCTATGTGACCATCGCGGCCATCATCTTTTTCTTCCATCGCATCCAGCGCCTCTACCGCCGCATGCAGGCGGACCACCATCACATGACGGAGACCAGCAACGAGATCCTGGCCCTGAACCGGGAGATGGAGGCCCTGGTGATGGAGCGCACCATGTCGGAGATGGCCCTGGGCATGGCCCACGGCATCCGCAACCCGCTGCACGTCATCGGCGGCTTCAGTCACCGGCTGCTGAAAAAGACCGACGAAGCGGACCCCAGCCGGGCCTGGGCCACCGCCATTGCCGAGGAGGCCAAGCGCATCGAGCACATGGTGGAGCGCTTCGAGACCCTGGCCCAACGCAAGACCTCGTTTTTCGCCCAGGAGGACCTGAACGTCATCGTCCAGGCCACCCTGGACCTGCTGCGCCCGGAGCTCAGGGTCAAGAGCCTCAACCTGGTGAGCGAAATTTCCCCCGAACCCCTGATGGGACGCTACAACAAGCATCTGCTGAAGGTGGCCCTGGCGCACCTGCTGCGCAACGCCGTGGAAGCCAGCCACCTCCGCGGCACCATCCTGGTGCGCACCGCCATGGAGCAGAATTTTGCGGTGGTGGTGCTGCAGGACACCGGCCGGGGCATGGCCCCGGACGTGGTGGACAAGGTCTTCGTGCCCTTTTACACCACCAAGCTGGGGGGCACCGGTCTCGGCATGGTCTTCGTGCGCCAGATCGTGGATGAACACCGGGGCACCATCACCCTGGACAGCCGCCTGGGCCGGGGCACCACCGTGACCATCCGCCTGCCGCACCGCTTCACCGAATCCGCGGAGGTCTCGGAGGAGGCGGGACCGGCCGGGGAACCAGGGACGGCTCCGCCCGCCTCCGGGCCGGAATAGTAGGGGCGGACCTGCGTGTCCGCCCAAGGTCGCCCACGCAGGTGCCGCCGAATAGTAAATTCCTAACTTAACGGCCCCACCGATGTGTTACTCCCTTTATCTCTCCACCGATTCCTCTGCAGACCTGACTCGTTACAACTCTGGGTTGCTTAAGTTCAAACGCCTGGATGCCGCGGAAAATGCCGGTCTGATTATTTTGAGGCATCGACAGAGATGGTACGTCGGGTCGAAATCGGGGTGCAGTTGCGCCTTGCGGCATTTGTCGTCGGTGGAGTTGGGCTTTGGTGAGCCGGTTGCTTGGTATCCCGAAGACGCGGACGAGTTGCGGGCCACCGCCGAATTATACCGGGTAATCGCCCGGCTCGTCTCCGCGGGACATCAGGTGGACTGCCTGGATATCTGGGCAGGCGCAGATCTTCAGGCCGTCTCAGAGCAGGTGGTTAACCTTGAAGCCGTTTCAGAGGCGGCCTTTCGTCTCTTTGAGAACTATCACTTTGTCTTTGCACGCCAAAAACCTGACTAGTGGCTGGCGGGAGAGCGCCCGCGGCCACTCGATCTCGCTCAGCCGACCTTGGTTTTTACCCTTCTTCAATGAAATCTGGCTGATTTCCTCCATCAGATTCACCTGCAGCTGCTGAATATCCATCAGCCGTTGCCATTGATGCAGCAGGAGATGGTCCATCTTCTCATGCAGCTTGCGAATCTCGATTTCCGCCTTCAGATTGACCTCATAATCGTGTTCGGCGTGGATCCGGTCCCTGGCCTCCTGGCGGTTCTGGCTCATCAAAATCACCGGGGCCTGAATGGCCGCCAGGCAGGAGAGCACCAGGTTGAGCAGGATGTAAGGATAGGGATCGAAAGGCTTCTTCAGGAGAATCCAGGTGTTGATGCCCATCCAGACCACCAGCACGACCAAAAAGATGCTGATGAAGGTCCAACTGCCCCCGAAAGCCGCGATCCGGTCGGCCAGGCGCTGCCCGTAGGTGAAGCTGCTCTCGAATTCATCGTTGATGTTCCGGGAGAGCACCTCTTCCTCTTCGAGGCTTTTCGCCACCCCCTGTTCCAGGTCTAAAACCTCCTGGCTGGCGGATTTGAGGACCTCGGTGACGTACCGGGTCCGGAAGAGGTTCAGATCAGCCAGGCAGATAAACCCCCGGGGCGACCATTTCGGGTTCTTTTCCCGGATCAGTTGGGCGAGGGGTTCTTCCACTAATTTGGCCTTGATGACCTCGCTCACCTTAAAACGATTGCGGCACACCTGACACTCGATGCCCGGCATTTTGCCTTCCATGCTGGTCCCCTCTCCCCTTGAATGGCTTCAGAAAATTTTGCTTAAAATTTCACCTTCGGGGCCGCCTTCTCGGCCTCGGGCACCTGGTAGTACTCGGCCTTCGAGACCCCGGCCAGGCTGGCGAAGAAGCGGCCATACACGGTGCGGATGTAGGTATTCAGGGTGCGCACCGTGTCGTTGTAACGCTTCCGCTCCACCGAAAGGCGGTTCTCGGTGCCTTCCAGGCTGTCCATCAGCTTCAGGAAGCTCTCGTTGGCCTTGAGCTGCGGGTAGGTCTCCTGCAGCACCAGCAGCCGGGACAGGGCCCGCTCAAAATCCCCGGAGGCCTCGATCTTGCCCTTGACGTCCGGGGCCTGAAAGTATTTGGTCCGGGCGTCGGCCAGGTGCTCGAAGACCTCCTTCTCATGGGTGGCGTAGCCCTTGACCGTCTCCACCAGGTTGGGGATCAGGTCGAAGCGCCGTTTCAACTGGTTATCCACCTGGGCCCAGGCGGTCTTGACGTTCTCATCCATGGTGACCACCCGGTTGTAGCCGCTCATCACCCAGCCGCCGACCAGCAGCACCAGGGCGACGATCACCCCCAGTACGATTAGCAGATTTTTATTCATTTGCTTTCCTTTCCACGAGGTTGAACTAAATTGGTGGCACCGGCGTCTCGCCTGTGCGCCTTTCGGTTTATCTTAATATTTGCGCTTTTGCGTCTTGGCGTCTTGGCGTGAGATCTATCTTTTACCAATCCCCCGACGCCCCGCCGCCGCCGAAATCGCCGCCGCCGCCGCTGAAGCCGCCGGAGTCGCCGCCGCCTCCCGAGGACCAGCCGCCCCCGCCCCCGCCGCCTAAGAAGAAGCCTAAGAAGAAGCCCAAGAACCCAGGACGAGTCGAGGCGAGCACGGCAAACAGCACTATAATGAAAATGATCAGCAATACCAGGGTGATGGGGCTTAAATTAACCGCAGATTGCTTCTTTTCCCAGTGATATGGCGGTGTGCCTTGAGTCGCCGCGGCGCCCACCTTGCCGCCGGAAACGATCTTGGCGATCTCCCCGGCCGCCGCCACCACGCCGCCGGCATAATTACCCTGGCGGAAGTTCGGCACCAGGTATTGCCGGCCGATACTGCCCACCAGGCTGTCGGGTAGGGTCGACTCCAGGCCGTAGCCCACCTCGATGCGGTATTTGTGGTCCTTGACCGCCACGGTGAGCAGGACGCCGTTATCCTTGCCCTTCTGGCCGATGCCCCATTTCACCGCGGTCTGGTGGGAAAAATTCTCGATGGGTTCCCCATCCAGGGATTTGAGGGTGAGGACCACCATCTGAGCCGTGGTCTTAGCCTCCAGGTCATGGAGCATGGCGTTGAGCCTGGCTTCGGTGGGAGTGTCGAAGACCCCGGCCAGGTCCACCACGTATTGGGAGGGGTGGGCCGGAATGGCTGGCGTCACCGCCGGGGCCGCGGCCGGGTAAGCCCACAGCAGCAAGATCAACAGCAGCGTCTTCAAGGTCTTAGCCTTGTAGGCCATCCACCACCTCGGTCAATTTTTCCGTAGCCCGATAAAATTTCTCGAACATCTGGGAGATTTCTGCTTTGGCAGGCTGGGTCTGGTTTTGCTTGCTGGCGTAGATTTCGGCGAAGACCGCCGTCCCCAGGCCGGTTAATTGACCTACCTGGTCCAGGGCCGCTTTCAGGCCCCCGGCCGGCGCCTGGCCCAACAGGTGTATTATGCCCCGGAACAGGGGCAGATAGCCGTCGAAATGGCGCACGATGTCGCCGGCCAGGACCTTCCGGTCTCCCATGGCCGACACGTAAATCCGGTGCAGCCAGAGCAATCTGCCTTTGAGCTCCCGCTCGCACTGGTAGCGGAGTTCCTGCCGGTTGATCTCCAACTTCGCGAACAAATCCTCGCCGTAAAGGGCGTGGTGCAGCAGCTTGAAGTTGAGAAATTCCAGGGGAAAGACGTCCACCGAATTGCAGATGTAAACCGGGTCCATGAGCAGCGGGGCGGCCAAGCCCTGCTGGCCGTATTTCTTGCCCAAGGGCGCCAGGATATCCAGAAAGGCCAGGTCCACCTTATGGAGCACGATGACGCTGTCGATCTTGGCGGCTCCCTCCCGGTAATCCTCGGTCAGGACCCCGCCCACCAGGTAAATGGAATCGATCTGGGCCGCCGAGCTTGCCAGGATTTCATGAAAGAAGGGCGAAATTTTCGCCTGGAGGGACGGACTCAGCTTCTCGGTGTTCAAACAGGTCATGGGGTGCCTCCGGCCAGTATTCTACCATAACGGAATTATAGGTCCATGCAGATCTAGCAGTGAAAAGCTAGATGCTTGCAGGTACTATGCAGATAAAGCACCCAGCTATCCTGATAATGCCGGCCACTCTTCTCCTGCTTTTATGAGTGCTGCTGCAAGGCGCTAAGGACCGCAAAATCTCGCTGGTAGATATCAGGCAAAAACTCGAGTCCTCCCTCGGGAATTATTTGCACTGTACGGTAAACCACCGCGATGGGAATCGGCTCTTTCAGTTTTTCCGAGATCGTCTTTTTAGAACTGAGCACGCGCTGGATCTTCTCGAGGTTCCATTCCGGGTCGTTTAAGAGAAGCACCGCCAGCTGCAGGGCATTTTCCACCCGTATACAGCCGTGGCTAAAAGTTCTGGTGGTCTCGCCAAAGAGCTTACGGTTCGGGGTATCATGTAGATAGACGTCGTAGTTATTGGGAAAGATGAACTTTACCCGGCCAAGCGCGTTGCTGGGACCCGGTTCCTGAACAATCTGCAAGGGATTGCGTGCTAGCAGGCGAAAATTGTGAGTTCGCAGATAGCCGGGATTCTTCTCGATCTTGGGGAGAATTTCGGACTCGGCGATGGATTGCGGCACGTTCCAGGTGGGGTTGAAAGTGAGGGTTTCGATCTTGGATTCGATGACCGGAGTTTTACGATAGGGATCTCCCACTACAACTTTCGTCGTCCAATGCCCGGCCGCTTCATTGGCATAATCCAGAGTGAACGCGGCGATATTTATGACCACCTGGCTTTTTCCAGGTGGATCGCGTAACACCCAGCGGGCCCGCTCAAGATTGACCCGGATCTGGTCGATGCGCTGTGCCGCCGGCAGATTTAGCGCCTCCAGCGTTGCCCCATCCACCACCCCGTCCGGTTTGAGGCGATGGCGGCTCTGAAATTGGCGCACGGCCTGAACCGTGGGCTCATCATAGACCAGCGACGGGTTGGCGGCGATCCCGCTATCGAGGTACCCCGTTATGGCTAAGCGTTGTCGCAAAACCGCTACCCGGCGGTCCTTTGTTCCTTTCTTGAGGTTTGGCCCCGGTGGAATGGTAGGCCAACCGCCTTGGGCGGCAATGGCCCGGTAGTCCGCCAGGGCTCGCTTGAGCGCCAAATAATAAGGGTTCTGGGGCCTCAAACCCTCAAGCAAGGCGGTGATCTGAGCGGTATCGATCGCCCCCTGCCCGGCCTTGGGCAGATTGACCTCGAGGCCGGTCCGACTCAGGCTCAAGTCAGGGAACAGGGACTGCGGATTTATTTTGCCATAGAGCAGATGGTGGCTGAGCCGGAAGAGGGCATCGGTCATCAGGATATCAATCGTGGCCGCCAGCTCTGGGGATGCTTGTCCTGGCGCCTGCTGGCGCAGGGTTTCGAGGGGATTAAGATGGTAATCCTCCGGGAGAAGTCCGTCCGCTTCGCTTCCCCGGATCGCCTGCATGAGTTCATCGAGGGCCTGAGGGTTGGTCCAGGCCGGCAGGTATTCTCTATTTGCATAGAATTCGGCCAGGACCCCGGAGTAGGGGATGGACGAATCACCGACCCGGATCGGTTCCGCCGTACAGAGCTGCACTCTGCTGCGAATTATGTCTTGAACCGTGACTACTGGAGCCTGCACCGGGGCTGGCTGCTGGGCTTCCGGACGATTTTGATCCTGGCCAGGGCCCGCTTGCGCCCACCCCAGACCGGTTGCGAGGGCCATGGAAAGAAATAGGTGCACCCCCAGCGCTATAAAAACCCTATATGAACGGACCATCTTGTTTTGCCTTTCAACTTTTTTAGGATGAGAGCCGCAGGGCGGAAAAGCGAGGGATGGACACATACCACACCACTTGCCAACAAGCAACTTCTTCGAAAAATCAATCAATTACCGATATGATCTGACCATCTGCCGGCCCTTCGGCCCCACCAAAAGGTCTTTGAAGGATTCGATCTTTTTAGGCATCGTTCAATATTCCGACGATTCTTAACCCCTTTCCCCCTTTTCCCCTTTTCCCCCCATCTTTTATCTTCTTCGCTTCGGCCTTGGTCACCACCCAGAAGATCAGCCCCAGGATGAAGATGCCGCCCAGGTACATGGCTTCCGTCTGTAGAGGCTCGTGGGTCAGGGAGGCCACCAGGACCTTCCGGATAAAGGCCACCAACGCCACCCCCACGAACAGGTTGAACTTGAAGGCGCCCCCCTGCAGCCGGTCGATTTCCGCGTCCAGCAGTTCGATCATCAGCCACAGCACCAGGAGCGACCCCAGGGCCGCGGCCAGCCCCGCTTCCTTGCTGCCCCGGAAAATCATGCTGATGTCGTGGGCCAGGACCGCCAGGACCCCCACCGATAGGGCCATGAGGCCCAGGAGCACCACCAGGTTGAGGCCGAAGGTGAAGCGCCGGGCAAAACGCATCAAGGCGTTGTCCAGCTTGAACGACAGGAAGACCCGCCGCATCTGTTCATCGTGATAAGCCCGGGCGATGAGATCCAGGTTGAGGTCCAGGATCTTGCCCAGCGCCAGGTGGGCGGCGCCCTGCAGCTTGGGCTCCACTTCGGCGTCGATGATCTGGCAGAGTTGCTGGCGGATGAAATTCATGCCCACGTAGACGAAATGGGCCGACATGCCGATATCGACGTGGGCCTGCCCGATCCGTTGCAAGCGCAGGAAGTAGCGCTCATCGTATGGCCCCCTGAACAGGTCCATGAGCCAGTCGTGGTGCGTCACCTCCAGCCGGGCTCGCTTGGCCTCATCCTGGATAAACTTGGCGGTGTCGGGGATTTGCAGAAACAGGTTATAAAAATCCCGGGTTAAACGCCGGGCATTAGGCTCCACCACCGGCAGCAGCCCCCTCAGGGTCTCGGCCTCGAGGTCGCTGAAGCGGTAATTCTCGCTGATCTCCTGGAAGGTGCGCATGTCGTGCGGCTCCTGGGACTCTGCCAATTATCAGGTGGCGCAGGCCTCCGTGCCTGCGATCCTTATTATTTTTTTTGGTAGCCGCAGGCTTTAGCCTGCGCCACAGCCACATTTTGCGCCTTGGCTTTGCGACTTTGCGTCTTGGCGTGAGGCCAATCTTTCCTTGGAACTTCAGTGGCTCCCCGCCGCGGCCTCTTCCCGGAGCAGCCGGCGCAGGACCTTGCCCACCAGGCTCTTGGGCAGCTCGGGGCGGAATTCGATAATTTTGGGGATTTTGTAGAGCGCCAGTTGCCGGCCGCAGAAGTCCCGAATCTCCTGGACGTCGAGTTCGTGGCCCTCCCGGGGCACGATGACCACCTTGACCACCTCGCCGCGATAGGCGTCCGGCACCCCGAAGGCCACCGCTTCCTGCACCCCCGGAAACTGGTAGAGCACCTCTTCCACCTCCCGGGGATAGATGTTGTAACCCCCGGAGATGATCATATCCTTTTTGCGCTCCACGATGTAAAAATAACCGTCCGCGTCCCTATGGGCCAGGTCGCCGGTGTAAAGCCAGCCGTCCCGCAACACCACGGCGGTTTCAGCCTCGCGCTGCCAGTAGCCCTGCATCACCTGGGGCCCTTGGATGGCCAGTTCCCCCACCTCCCCGGCAGGCAGCTCTTTAGTGCCGGTCTCCTGGTCCATCACCCGGGCCAAAGTGCCGGGGAGCGGCATCCCCATGCTGCCCAGGGGCCTTTTTCCCTTCACGGGATTGAAATGGGTCACCGGCCCGGCCTCGGTGAGGCCGTAGCCCTCCAGCATCCGGCAGCCGCTGAGGGCCTCGAAGCGGTCCCGCACCTCCACCGGCAGGGGGGCTGAGCCGCTGATGCAGCCCCAGAGCGCCGACAAGTCCAGCCTGGCCAGCCGGGGATCGTTGATCAGGCCCACAAACAGGGTGGGCACCCCGGGCAGCATGGTGGGCCGGTGCCGGCGCAGCATCTTGATGAAGCCGTTGATCTCGAAGCGGGGCAGTACGATGATCTGCGCCCCCTGGGACATGGGCCAGTTGAGGCAGGCGGTGAGGCCGAAGGAGTGGGAGAAGGGCAGCAGCCCTACCAGCCGCTCCTCGCCGTAGCGCACGTGGGGCAGCCAGGCATTGATCTGGGCCACGTTGGCCATGAGGTTGCCGTGCGAGAGCCTGGCCGCCTTGGGGATGCCGGTGGTGCCGCCGGTGTACAGCAGCACCGCCAGGTCCTCGACCCCGGGTACGGGCTCCTCCGTCAGCGGCGGCTGGGCCAGCAGGTCTCGCCAGCGGCCGCGGCCCGGCCCGGGCTTAAAGCCCAGGGCCAGTCCCTGGCGCCGGGCCTTCCAGGGATAAAGCCAGCTAAGCGGCCAGGGGAGGACGTCCGTCAGGCTGGTGACGATGATCTGGCTCAGGCTTAGCCGGTCCCCGACTTCCTCCACCTTGGGCAGGAAATGATCCAGCACGACCAGCCGCTGCGCCCCGGCATCGTTGAGCTGGTAAGCCACCTCTTTGGCGCTGAGCAGGGGGTTAAGCGGCACCACCACCGCGCCCAGGCGCAGAGCGGCGTGATAAGCCACCACGAATTGGGGGCAGTTGGGGAGCAGGATGGCCAGACGGTCGCCCGGGGCGAGCCCTTGGTCCCGGAAGGCCCGGGCCAGCCGGGCCGCCTGGTCCGCCAGTTGTTGGTAAGTGAAGATCCGCCCGAAAAAAATCAGGGCCGGGGCCAGGGGAGTCTGGGCCGCGGCCTGGAGCAGCAGGGAGGGCAGTGGGGCCGTGGCCGGAGCCACGGTGTGAGGCACGTCCGGGTCGTAAGACGGCGCCCAGGGCAGGGTCATAGACGCTAAGCCTTCATTGTAGAGGCGGCTCTGTAGGGGCGGCTCGCGAGCCGCCCTCTGCGGTCAACTTTCCTCTGACAGCTTCAATGCGAGTGGGCGCCTCCTTCCCCGCATTCGGAACAGCTGCAGCCCTGGTGGGCCTCCAGATCCTCCTGGGTGGCCTCCCGCACCTCGCGCACCGTAAAGTGAATCTCCATATCCTTGCCGGCCAGGGGGTGGTTGAAATCGATGCTCACCTGATCGTCCTTCACTTCCTGGACGATGAAATAGACCGTGTGGCCCTCGTCGTTTTCGGTCTCGAACACCAGACCGGGACTCAACTCCACGTCCGGGGCGAAGTCCGAACGGGGCACCTCCATGAGCAGTTCCGGGTCGAATTCCCCGTAGGCCTGTTCAGCGCTGAGGTGGACCACCTTCTGGTCGCCGGGCGCCAGGCCCAGCATGGCCTCTTCCAGCCCCGGCGGCATGGCTCCCCAGCCCAGGCAGAAGGAGATATCCTCCGGCTGGCCGTTGGGCGGATAGGTCTCGTTTTCCCCCAGGTGGATGAGGTAATCGATGCTGACAAACGAGTTTTTCTCAATTTTCATGCGGTTCTCCCGGGGGAGGAGGCAGGTCCCCTATGGCTTGATGATGGGGATCGGGACTGGCGGCGATCCCAACGGCTTGCACTCATGGCAGGCGGCACCCGGGCCTTTTCCTAGCCCTTGGTGCCCATGATGATCCGGCCGGTATTCAGCAGATTGCACCGCACCGTCTTGTGGACGCTGATGCCGGTCTCTTTCATCACCTTGATGACGTCCAGATCGGTGGCAAAGCCGAGGTACACAAAGACCGGGGCCATGAAGTCTTCGACCCGGCCCCAGAGGCCGCCCTTCTCGCTGCGGGTGTGGTTCACCGCGATGATCTGGCCGCCGGGCTTGACCACCCGGTGGATCTCCCGGCAGACCCGGTGGGGGTCCTGGACGGTGGTGATCACATAAGCGGCCATAACCACGTCGAAGCTGTTATCGGGAAAATCCAGGGTAGTGGCGTCCATCACTTCCAGGTGAAAGCGGCTGCCGCTGTTGAGGTTGCCCGCCTTCTTCTTGGCTTCCGTAATCATGGGGCTGGAGATGTCGATCCCCACAAAATCGGTCCGGGGGGGATAAAGTTCCAGGGTGATGCCAGGGCCGACGCCGATTTCCAGGACCTTCTGGTCCGGCCGGCGGGACAGGTACTTAAAGGCCTGGCGGCGGCCGGGGGCCAATAGTTTGCCAAAGACCCAATCATAAAACGGGCAGTAAAACGAGTAGAGTTTCTCCATGTAATGGGGATTTACTCTCGTTTTTTTCGATTTCATCAGGCTATCCTCTTCTATCCCCCAGATCGGGAATGACTCGCGCCGCAATAACTTGAGGAGCGAAAAAACTTCTTTTCACAAGTAAGCTATTTTATCCGAACCTGGTCAAAAAAGTAAACCGAAAATTTCCTCGCTCAATTCGACGCCGGCTCGGACCCGGTCCAAATCTGAATCTCCCAGACCTCACGAAGCTGATGGTACTTCAGAAGATAACGGCGAGAGTTAGAGGCGACGACGATGAAGGCGAGATGTTCCGGTTCCTGCCAGCGGGCCAAAACTCCAGTCACCTCCAGCCGTTCTCCTCGAAAAGTGAAATGCCGGGGGTGTTCATGCAGCCGGTAACCCGAGTAGGTCTCCACCCGGTCGGGTCGATGGCCGGATAAGTCAGCCGGCTGGGGCTCAGGGCCGCTTTCGGGCCCCTCCATTTTCTTACAACAGCACATGTGCGGCGCCTTCGTCCTTACCAGGCGGGCCTGAAACCCGTTGCAATAGTACCACAGGTAATCTACAATAGCAAGAATGGCCTCAGCGCCATAACGCTTTTGTGCCCGGCCGCACCCCGCGGGGTGCGGCTCTGGTTTGCCCGGCAAATCCTCAGCCGGGTCCGATCCCTTTCCTGAATTGTCGGCGGAGGTTGAAATTCATGTCTTTTAGCAAAACCATGGGGATGCGGCGAGTGGTGGTCACCGGCATGGGAATGGTGACCTCCATGGGTCTCGACGTGCCCACCGTGTGGCAGCGGCTTCTGGCCGGAGAATCCGGCGTTACCAACCTGGACTGTTATACCCCGGAAAACAAGGAGCGCTTTCGCATCCCCGATGATTTCCCCACCATTGGCGGGGGCATCAAGCACTTCGACCTGAAGGAAATTCTGCAGGCCCGCAAGAAGGAAGTCACCAAAGAAGATCTCAAGCAAATCAAATATACCGATCGCTTCACCCAGTTCGCCCTGGCCGCCTCCCTGGAGGCCATCACCGACTCGGGCGTCAACCTGGAACAGGAAGACCCGGAGCGTGCCGGGGTCATCATCGCCAGCGGCATGGGCGGGGTCGCCTCCTGGGAAGAAGGGGTGGCGAAGCTCATGACCGAAGGGGTGCGCCGGGTCTCTCCCTTTCTGGTGCCCAAAATGATCCCCAATCTGGCCGCGGGCAACGTCTCCATCAGTTTCAAGGCCAAGGGGCCCAATATCGCCCTGTCCACCGCCTGCGCCGCCGGGGCCCACGCCATCGGCATGGCCTATCGCTCCATCCAGTTGGGCGAGGCGGACATGATGGCCGCCGGCGGCAGTGAAGCCGCGGTCACCATCCTCACCATGGCCGCCTTCTACCGGATGGGAGCCCTGGCCTCGGGTTTCAACGACAACCCCGCCGGCGCCAGCCGCCCCTTTGACCTCAAGCGCGCCGGTTTTGTCATGTCCGAAGGCGCCGGCATCCTGGCCCTGGAGGATTTGGACCACGCCCTGGCCCGGGGCGCCAGGATCTATGGCGAGGTCGTCGGCTTCGGCATGACCGGCGACGCCCACCATATCACCGACCCGGATAAGGAAGGCGCCCGGCGTTGTATCGTTCTGGCCATGAAAGACGCCGGCCTGACCCCGGGCGAGATCGATTATGTCAATCCCCACGCCACTGCCACCCCGGTGGGTGACCGCAACGAATGTACGGCCCTCCGGGAGATCTTCGGGGAGCACGCCGCCAGGCTGAAGGTGAGCGGCACCAAGTCCATGACCGGCCACCTCCTGGGCGCGGCCGGGGCGGTCGAGGCCATCTTTTCGATGCTGGCCATCCGGGACGGCATCATTCCTCCCACCATCAACCTCACCGAGGTGGACCCCGCCTGCGCCGGCCTGGACATCGTGGCCAATCAGGCCCGGAAAGCGCCGGTGCGCACCGTCTTGTCCAACTCCTTCGGCTTCGGCGGCACCAACGCCTCCCTGGTCTTCAAGCGCTATGAAGAATAGACCTAGCCGCAGGCTTTAGCCTGCGCTTTCACCAGGCTGGCAGGCTGCCTTCTCAAAGTCGAGGCTATGCAGCATCGCGGTTAGCGGTCAGCTTTAAAGAAGAATGAGCCTCATCAGGCCACTATCCTAAGGGGCGCATTTTATTGCGCCCCCTGCCTCTAATCTTTTCAACCCCGAATTTCCTCCTCGATTGCCCTCAAATTTTTATCACCTCATAGCAAGTTGGGCCCATACAGATAATTTAATCGGTTCTTTGGTAGGGGCGGACCTATGTGTCCGCCCTCAGCGGCCGCACGCAGCAGGTGCGCCCCTGCTTACATGAACGCTTATATGAACGCAACTCGGTATCAATTATCTACTTCCTCCCCAAAAATTAGTTTATAGTGGAGCAACTTATTAGTCAGAATTCCGATGGTGGCTCGGCCTTCCTAACCCACTGTCAGAAACTCTGGCGTCTGCCAAAAGTTTCTTTCCTCTTATCCCCTCTCCCCCCCGTCGGGGGGAGATGGTTAGGGTGAGGGGGTAAGGAAAAAATTTTGGCAACGACTATCAAAGCTGACCGCTGATTGCTTTTTCGTCAGCTATTGAACCGGGGATCAAGAATGCTTATCTTCTAATAATAACAGCTAATAGCTGATTGCTGACCATGACCTCATCTCCCACTCCCATCCGCATCGCCCTGGTCGTCAAAGGGCAGGATTTCCTCGACCAGG
The DNA here is from genome assembly GCA_963797235.1 of uncultured delta proteobacterium. Taxonomy (GTDB): domain Bacteria; phylum Desulfobacterota; class Desulfobaccia; order Desulfobaccales; family 0-14-0-80-60-11; genus JAPLJC01. The sequence goes on along the minus strand of CAWCOX010000010.1, from coordinate 89,293 downwards.
AGGAGTTGCTGCCCTTCTCCCTGGAAGGCTACCCGCCCGTGGAAATCGTCTTGTACGGCGACCGGACCGATCTCCCGGCGGACGGTCAGGTGCATCTGGTCGGCGAGTTGCAGCCGGAACAGTTCGACCTCATCCTGGATAGCCGTGATGGCCGGTTAGCCGGCCAGGCCGATCTCTCCCCGGACCGCCTGGCCCATCTGGTGGCCGGTCCCGCCGCCCCCTTCCTGAAGGAGCTGGCCTGCCAGCTTCAGGAACTGCGCCAAAAGCAGGAGATCAACACCGGGGTCATCAATAGCGCCACCGACGCCCTGGTCACCATCAATGAAGACCACGTGATCGTCGGTTTCAACCAGGAAGCTGAGCGGATGTTCGGTTACTCCCGCCAGGAAGCCCTGGGCCAGGATCTGAAACTCATCGTGCCGGCGCCCTTTACCAAGACCCACGCCAGCTTTTTGCAGCGCTATCTGGCCACCCGGGAGGCCCACGTCCTGGGCCGGACCAGGCGCCTCACCGCCCGGCGCCGCGACGGCGAAGAATTCACCCTGAGCATCTCCTTTTCCGTGGCCGAGATCCTCGGGCGCCTCTATTTCACCGCCATTATGCGGGACATTACCGAGTACAAGGCCATGGAAGACCGGCTGCTGCAAAGCGAACGCCTGGCCGCGGTGGGCAATACCGTGGCCCACATCGCCCATGAAATCAAAAATCCGCTCCTGATCATCGGCGGCTTTGCCCGCCAACTTCAAAAGCTCCCGCAGTTGGATGACCAGGCCCGGCACAAGTTGTCCATTATTGCCGAAGAGGTGCGCCACCTCGAGGAGATGGTGGCCGAAATGCGGGATTTTGTCCGCCGCCCGCCGGTCCACAAGCAGCCGGGGCGGATCGAGGCCGCCATTCAACAGGCCGTGGAACTGTTCCAGGATTTTTTCCAGGAGCATCAGGTCCAGGTCCGCACCGTAGAGGAGGCGCCGCTGCCGGCCGTGGCCTTCGACCCCCAACAGTTGCACGAGGTGCTGATCAACCTGCTGAAAAACGCCGTGGAGGCCATGCCCCGGGGGGGTGAGATCACCCTGGCCAGCCGGGTCCGGGGAAACTTCGTGGAAGTCAGCGTCAGCGACAGCGGCGAGGGCATCCCGCCGGAGGTGGCGGCCAATATCTTCCAGCCCTATTTCACCACCAAGGACAAGGGCACCGGTTTGGGGCTGGCCATTTGCCAGGATATCATCCAGGAGCACGGCGGCGCCCTCCTGGCCGACAGCACCCCGGGCCAGGGCTCCACCTTCACCATCCAGTTGCCGCTGGGGCAGACCCCGCCGGAGGTGGAGCCCTGATCGTCGGGAAAATGCGGCGCCGCCGCCCTCGGCGGCTCAGAACCGTTGGGAACGTGTCATTTCCGGCGGCCCCAGGCACATCCTATGTTGCTAAGTAATTTTGGTGTGAGGGGCACATTTCATGGTCTTTTTTACTGATCACTGATCACTGACTACTGGCTACTGCCTTACATGACCACTCCCAAGCCCATGCGCATCGCCATCGTCCTGAACGGGGAGGCCTTCGTCTGCCCGCCGGTGACCCTGCCCTTTTCCCTGGAAGAGCATCCGCCGGTGGAGCTCGTCTGGTTCGGAGCCGCCCCCGAGGCCGGTACTGCCTCCCGGCTCGAGCCCCTGGCGGGGTTGCGGCCGGAGGCCTTCGACCTCATCCTGGACGGCGAATTTCTGACCGCCGGCCTGCCCGATTTATCTCCGGATAACCTCCAGCGCCTCATCACCGGCCCCGCCGCCGGCTTCCTGAAGGACCTGGTCTGCCGGCTCGGCGAGTTGCGCCAGAAGCAGGAGATCAACTCCGGCATCATCAACAGCGCCGCCGACGCCATCGTCACCATCAACGAAGACCATATCATCGTCGGTTACAACGACGGGGCCGAAAAGATGTTGGGCTACACCCGGAAGGAAGCCCTGGGCCAGGACCTGAACATCATCATCCCGGCCCCCTATAAGGCCGAACACCGGGACTACGTGCGGCGCTACGTGGCCACCCGGGAGGCCCGGGTCATCGGCAAGCACGTGCGCCTCACCGCCCAGCGCCGCGACGGCAGCGAATTCCCCATGAGCATCTCCTTTTCCGTAGCCGAAATCCGGGACAACCTCTATTTCACCGGCATCATCCGGGATAACACCGAAAATAAGGAGATGGAAGACCGGGTGGTGCAAAGCGAGCGCCTGGCCGCGGTGGGCAATACCGTGACCCACATCGCCCACGAAATCAAAAATCCCCTGGCGGTCATCGGCGGCTTCGCCCGGCAGCTCCTCCGGGTTCCCGGCCTGGACGACAAGGCCCGGCAGAAACTGACCATCATGGCCGAGGAAGTGAGCAACCTGGAAAAGATGGTGGCGGAGATGCGCGATTTTGTGCGCCGCCCGCCGGCCGACCGGCAACCAGGCCGGCTGGAGACGCCGCTCTCCGAGGCCCTGGCCCTGTTCCAGGATACCTTCAGCGAGAACCACATCAAGGTGAAACGGGTTGAGGAAACGCCCTTGCCCGAGCTCAATTTTGACGCCGGGCAGATCCTCCAGGTCCTGATCAATCTCTTTAAAAACGCCCTGGAGGCCATGCCCCGGGGCGGCGAGATCACCGTCACCACCCGGGCCCGGAGGGCCAGCGTCGAAGTCGTGGTGGCCGACACCGGCGAAGGCATGCCCCCCGAGGTGGCCGCCAACATCTTCCAGCCCTATTTCACCACCAAGGCCAAGGGCACCGGCCTGGGCCTGGCCATCTCCCAGAACATCGTCCAGGAGCACGGCGGCGCCCTCACGGTGGAGAGCACCCCGGGCCGGGGCACCGCCTTCACCATCCGCCTGCCCCTGCCGGAACCCGCCCCGGCTTAAAGGTAGGCCGGGAAAGCGCCGCGTCTCCCGCCTTTAGAACCGCCGCCCGAAAACTATAGCACGCTGCCCTCAGCGGTTGATCGTGCAGAACCGCCGCCCCCGGCGGTTTAATCGTGTGGTAGCCGCAGGCTTCAGCCCGCGTTTTTTACGGTCATTTAGAGCGCCGGCTAAAAGCCTGTAGCTATTAAAGCGCTTGCCAAAAGCTCCTTTCTTTATCCCCTCTCCCCTTCGAGGGGAGAGGGTTAGGGTGAGGGGTGGCTTCGTCGGTTATTGACCTCTCCTCTCTCACCCGCCCCCCTTTTCAAAGCGGGGTTTAAAGTCCCCCTTTGAAAAAGGGGGATTTAGTTTTTTACGCCAAAGTCTGCGGCTACATAAATAACTGGCTTAATGTTACATTCATTATCGCCGTGAAATTATTTGATTTGAAAATCCGGGGGCTCTCATGACCGGCAACCCGGCCGTGCCAGCCGGACACCGCCCCGCTCCTGGCGGTGCGGGACCTGGTCGTCAACTTCGCCACCTCCCGGGGCCACGTCCGGGCCCTGGCCGGGGTGAGCTTCGACCTTCAGGCCGGCGAAACCCTGGGCCTGGTAGGCGAATCCGGCTGCGGCAAGACCGTCACCGCCATGGCCGTTTTGCGCCTCCTGCCCCACCCCCAGGCCGCGGTCGCAGGTTCGGTCCATTTCCAGGGGGAAGACCTGCTGCACTGCCCGGAGGAGCAGATGCGCCGCATCCGGGGCAATCGCATCGCCATGGTCTTCCAGGAGCCCATGACCGCCCTCAACCCGGTGCTCACCATCGGCGAGCAGGTGGCCGAGGTCCTGCGCCTCCACCGGGGCCTGAAGCACGACGCCGCCTTGCAGGAAGCCGCCGCCGCCCTCTCCCGGGTGGGCCTGGCCGAACCAAAGCAGCGCCTGCGCCAGTACCCGCATCAACTCTCCGGCGGCCTGCGCCAGCGGGTCCTGATGGCCATGGCCCTGGCCTGCGGGCCCCAGCTCCTCATCGCCGACGAGCCCACCACCGCCCTGGATGTCACCATCCAGGCGCAAATCCTGGCGCTCCTGAAGCAGCTCAAGGCCGAGCTGGGCCTCTCGGTCCTGTTCATCACCCACAACCTGGGGATCGTGGCCCAGACCGCCGACCGGGTGGCGGTGATGTACGCCGGCCTCATCGTGGAACAGGCCGCCACCGGCGAACTCTTTGCCCGGCCCGGCCACCCCTACACCCGCGGGCTGCTCTCCTCGGTGCCCCGCTTGGATTTTAAGCGCCCCCCCGGCGCGCCCCTGGACGCGGTCAAAGGCCATCTGCCCGAAGAGCCGCCGCCCGGCTGCCTCTTCCAGGACCGCTGCCCCGAGGCCCGGGGCCAGTGCGGCCAGCCGCCCCCCTGGCTGGAGGTGGCCCCGGAACATTTCGTGCGGTGCTGGAATTATGCCTGAAGATTTTTTGTCCATCCATCTTCGTAGGGGCGCTTCTCGAACCGCCCTCGCCGGAGCTTTTCTTTACGGGGTGGTCCAAACTTGGCCATGCACCTTAAAAATAAGCAGGTTTTAAATATGGCGCACTCTGGATACCTGACCTTTTGCGCCTTGGCTTTGCGACTTGGCGTCTTTGCGTGAGACTATCTTTTCCGACAGCCAAAAATAGTCTCCTGCAATGATGGATTTTTTACTGACCACTGACCACTGACCACTAGCCACTGACCACTGACCATGCCTGAACTCCTGAAAGCCGAAAACCTCTGCTGCCATTTCCGCCTCCAGGGTCCCTGGGGCCGGGGGCCGCTGCTCAAGGCGGTGGACGGCGTGAGCTTTACCCTGGCCCCCGGCGAGACCCTGGGGCTGGTGGGCGAGTCCGGCTGCGGCAAATCCACCCTGGGCCGCCTGGTCCTGGGGTTGCTGGCCCCGACTGCGGGCCGGGTCTGGTTCACCGGCGCCGACCTGACCGGCATGGGCCGCTCAGCCCTCAAGGCCATGCGCCGCCAGTTCCAGATCATCTTCCAGGACCCTTATTCGTCGCTCAACCCGCGGATGACCGTGCGCCAAATCCTGGAGGAGCCTTTCCTGATTCACGGCCTGGGGACGCGCCGCGAGCGCCGCGCCTGGGTGCAAGACTTACTCCAGGAAGTGGGGCTGGCCGAGGAGCACCTGGAGCGCTACCCCCACGAATTTTCCGGCGGCCAGCGCCAGCGCCTGGGCATCGCCCGGGCCCTGGCCCTCAGACCCCGGCTGATGGTGGCCGACGAGCCGGTCAGCGCCCTGGACGTCTCCATCCAGGCCCAAATCCTCAACCTGCTGGCGCAGTTGCAGGAGCGCTACGGCCTCACCTACCTCTTCATCTCCCACGACCTGAGCGTCATCTCCCAGATCAGCAGCCGGGTGGCGGTCATGTACCTGGGCCGCCTGGTCGAGATGGCCCCCCGGGACGTCTTCGCCAAGGAGCGCCTGCACCCCTACACCGAGGCCCTGCTGGCCGCGGTGCCCCTGCCCGACCCCAAGCTGCCCTTCCGGCCCCCGGCTCTCAAAGGCGAGCCCCCCAGCCCGGTCAACGTGCCGCCGGGCTGCCCCTTCCACCCCCGCTGCCCCGAGGCCCAGTTCCCCCGCTGCCAAGACGATGTCCCCGCCTACCGGCAATCCGCCCCGGAACACTGGGTCGCCTGCCATTTCCGCTAAGGCCTGCTAATCCCAGACCGCGCCCGTAACCGTAGGGGCGGACCTGCGTGTCCGCCCTCATAATGTCGGGTGCGTCCTACGCACCATAAATTTTGGCTGGGCACTACCCACCAATTCCTTAACTGACGCAGCAGCCGTGGGCCGGGAAAGCGCCGCGCCTCCCGCATATCACTCAGGCACTTTTCCTCCAAAGTTAAAAAAATGTTTGATTATTTTCAAAATATCCCATAGATGATTAAAGAAGGAATTTTTCGCTAACCGGTGCCCTCAGCCGAGAAGCAAGATCGGCATAATCTCGGTTCCTCAGGGATTTCGCTTTAAGGATTTTGCCCATTTTTGGCTGGTTTTCTTCACCCGTCAGCTGTCAACTTAGCAAAAGCAGAGCGAAACTAATATGTCTGGTCGTGAACACGTTTGCCCCAGGTGCCAACAAGATGAGGTTCGCCGCCGCCGGCGAAAAACCTGGATGCGTCGCCTGCCTCGTAGCAAGCACTATGAATGCGCCACTTGCGCCACCAGATTTCTCAGCATATTCGGCGGAATCATCAGATTGCCCTTGACCCGTTTCAGGCAAGCCCCAGGCGTTTTGCCCGCCGATTCCACCTCTTCAACCCAATCTCCGCGGCAGGAAAGGGGGCCTCGGTCCGGAAAAGTTCGCCAATACTTAACTCCCGTGAGCGTATCTTTGGTCATTCTTGCCTTAGGCAGTTTGATTATTTATCAAGGTTTCGAGGGCAAGGCGCTGCTGGAAATTTCTCGAAAATATCTCCAATTTCTACCCATAACCTCACCCCCTCAGGCTGGACCGGTAATCTCGGAGCCTAAGAATTCGCCGGCGGGAGAATCAGTCTCGACTAGAACGAACCCCCCAAAACCTGCAGCAAAGCCGGAAGCGCCTGCCGTTCTCCCGGATGAGGGGAAATCCCCTCCCGAGAATATGCCCGCTAAAGGCGCGCCTTTGCCTGCACCAGAACCTTTAGCAAGCGCGGCCCGGTCGTTCCAAATAGAGGTAAAGAAGGGAGAGAGTCTGGGTGGGATAATAGCGCACCATTATCCAGGCAATAAACAGCTTGGCTTGGTGGCGATTATTTTAGCCAACCCCGATATTCATAAAGATGATCTTATTTATTCCGGACAAGTTTTAAAGTTGCCCAAGTTAGATTCCAAAGACCAGACAATCCAGTTGCAGGATAACCTTTTTTATGGTTTTTATGGTAGCTACTATTCTGCTGCAGATTTAAAAAAGGATACGCTTCGGTTAAATGAAAAGCAAATACGGTTTTTAATTAGAAGTTCTAAAGATCCGAAAGGCAAGAATCTTAACCGCATTATCTTGGGCGGCTATCAGACGCAAGATGATTTTGCCAAAGCTCTGCAGAGCCTAAAAACCCAATAAGGATAATATTTTTAAAAAAATTTGCTTTTATTTGAAGTTTTGATTTATCAGCCCGTGGGCGGGAAAGCGAAGCGCATCCCGCCTTTAGCCTTATATTTTGCGCAGTTGCTATCCCGCCCCTGCGAGTTATGACTCAGTTTTTCGCCTTTACTGACCACTGGCCACTGAGCACTGTCAACCGTCTCTGCTGCGCTGGCAATTTCTCTCCCCCGGCCTTACCTTACCAACATGTGCAACTTGACCGCTCCACCCCCGAACCGCCCGGCCGCCAAGCGGCACAGATGCGGTACACCAGCGGTGCGGCGGCGGTCCCGGACCGCTAAGTCAGCGGCGCCTCAGCGGACTAAAGATAGAATAATAAGATACTTATGCGCATCCAAATGCGGAATTTTTTCAGGTGCCGGCACAAGATGGCCCCGAACGGCCGCTTTTTCGGCTTGAAATCCGCGCGAACCTGGGCATCTTATCTGAAAAATCTATGAATATTAGCTATTTGAATGGTGTACACTTTTTCCCATCCCTAAGTTCTACTTGGGATTGCCTTTTTCGCCGCCAGGCCCGGCCTGGCCACCATTGCCGTTCCGAATACCACCTGGGAACGAGGGGAAAATGGAGAACAGCCGCCCCCGGCTGTGGTTTAAACGGTGGGGCGGGCCTCCGTGCCCGCCTGCTGACCGCTGATCGCTGATCGCTATGCACTACCTCATTATCTGCCTCTGCGCCTTCCTGGCCTCCGGCCTGACGCTGTTTTCCGGCTTCGGCCTGGGGACGCTGTTGCTGCCGGTGATGGCCCTCTTTTTTGCCATCGACGCGGCCATTGCCCTGACCGCCGTGGTCCACTGCCTCAACAACCTCTTCAAATTCGCTCTCCTGGGCCGGCACGCCGATAAGGGCACGGTCGCACGCTTCGGACTGCCGGCCATCCTGGCCGCGCTCCTGGGGGCCCGGCTGCTCCTGTGGCTTTCGCACCTCCAGCCCCTGCTGGCCTATCAGTTCCTGGGCCTGCGCCTCCAGGTGCTGCCGGTGAAACTGGTGGTGGCCGGCCTCATGATCCTCTTCGCCCTGTTCGAGTTACTGCCTGTCTTTGCCAAAATCTCGGTAGAGAAAAAATACCTGCCCCTGGGGGGCCTGCTGAGCGGCTTCTTCGGCGGCCTCTCCGGCCACCAGGGGGCCCTGCGCGCCCCTTTTCTCCTGAAGTCGGGCTTGAGCAAGGAAAGTTTCATCGCCACCGGGGTGGCCATCTCCCTGCTGGTGGATATCCCCCGCATCGCGGTCTACAGCGTCAGCCTGCCCTTCCTGAAGACCAGCGGCAGCCTGCCTCTGTTGGCGGCCGCGGTCCTGGCGGCCTTCGCCGGAGCCTTCCTGGGTAACCGGCTGCTCAAAAAAGTGACCCTGCGCGGCATCCAGATCCTGGTGGCCTTCATGCTTCTGGGAATTTCTGTGGGCCTGGCGATGGGATTCATTTAACGTAGGGGCGGACCTGTGTGTCCGCCCTCACGCTGACCGCCTAAAAACAGAGGGAAATCGAGGCCTTGGGCCTAGATTTCCCCAAAACTTCAGGGGGGTTGGGAGGGGAGTTTGAGGGGGAGGGCGGGGGGCCTGTGGCCCCCCGGTCCTCCCCTCAAGGAACTTCGAATTGACTCAGTACCCTTCTTCTGCCGTCAGGTCCTCTTCCCGGATCTTGTCTTTAAAGAAGAGGTGCACCCAGACCTGGTAGGCGATGACGATGGGCACGAAGGTCAGGGCCACGCCCAGCATGATCTTCAGGGTCAGGGGGCTGGAGGCCGAATTGGTGATGGTCAGGCTGTAGGCCGGATCGAGGCTGGAGGGCAGCAGGTTGGGATAGAGTCCCACCACGCCGAACAGGGTCACCGCCACGATGGTTACCGCCGAGGCGAACCAGGCCCGCCACCAGGCAGCCTTCCGGATGAACACATAGACCGCCACCAGAGCCGCCACCGCCAGGGCCGGAATCAGGAAAAGCAGCGGGTGGCTGGCATAGTTGGCAAACAGCCGGGTGGCCCGGGAGGTGGCGAAGAGAAACAGGGCGGCTACCACCAGCAGCGGCCACCACAATCTCCCGGCCATAGACGCGGCCCGGTGGTGCAGGATGCCCTCGGATTTGACCGCCAGCCACAAGGCCCCGTGCACCAGGAAGAGCAGCAGGAAGAGCACCCCTCCGGCCAGGCCGTAGGGGTTGATCAGGGTGAGCAGGCCTCCCTGGTAGAGGCCACCCTCGCCGATGGGCAGGCCCCGAAAGATGTTGGCAAAGGCTACCCCCAGCAGCAGCGCCGGCAAAAAGCTCCCCAGGGTGAGACAGGTGTCCCAGAGGCACTTCCACCGGGGATTGTCCACCTCATTCCGGAAGACAAAGGAGACGCCCCGCAGGATCAGGGCGAACAGCACCAGCATCAGGGCGGAATAGAGGCCGCTGAACATCACCGCGTAAGTGGTGGGAAAGGCGGCGAAGGTCACCCCGCCGGCGGTGATGAGCCAGACCTCGTTGCCGTCCCAATGCGGCCCCATGGCCCGGTAGACCAGCTGGCGTTCGGTGTCGTTCTTGGCCAGGAAAGGCATCAAGGTCCCCAAACCCAGGTCAAAGCCGTCCAACATGAAGTAGACCGCCCAGAGGATGCCCCACAGGAAAAACCAGATAGATTCCAACATTGCTTAACCCTCCACCTTGACGGCCGCCGGGGCCGGCTCCGGCCCGCGCCGGGCATGTTTGCTGACGAGATAAAACGCCACCGCGCCCAACAGGCCGTAGACCGCGATGAAGGCCACCAGGGTCGTGCCCACCTGGGAGACGGCGATGGGGGAGACCGCGTCCGAGGTCTTCATCAGGCCGTAAACGATCCAGGGCTGCCGGCCCACCTCGGTGACGATCCAGCCCGCCTGCAGGGCGATGTAGGGTAGCGGCATGGCGTAAAGCATCACTTTCAACAGGCCGGGGCTATCCTCCAACTTATGCCGTTTCAGCCAGGCCCAGACCGTGAGCACCACGAAGAGAACCCCCAGACCCACCATCAGCCGGAAGGCCACGAAGGTGAGGGCCACCGGCGGCCGCTCCTCCTTGGGAAAGTCCTTGAGGCCCTTGACCGTGGCCGAGGGGCTATGGTAGGCCAGGACGCTCAGCAGATTCGGAATCCGGCCAAACTCCACCAAGTTGCGTTCATTCTTTTCGTCCGGGATGGCGAACAGCACCTGGGGCGCCCCCGCCTTGGTCTCCCAAAAGGATTCCATGGCCGCCAGCTTAGTTGGCTGGATCTTGGCCACTTCGCCGGCGTGGTAATGCCCCTGGACCAACTCGGCGACGGAGAAGATCAGGGCAAAGGTGAGGCCCAGGCGGAAGGACTTGGTGAAGAACCCGGTCTGCTGCCGGCGCAGCAGATGATAGGCGCTGATCCCCATGACGAAGAAGCCCGCCAGGATGTAAGCCCCGCTGACGGTATGGAGAAATATCTGGAAGGCAAACGGCTGGAAGACAATGGCCAGGAAGTTATCCAGCTCGGCCCGGCCGTTGCGCAGGACGTAGCCCACCGGATGCTGCATCCAGGCATTGGCGATCAGAATCCAGACGGCCGAGAGGTTGGAGGCCAGGGCCACCAGCCAGATGCAGACGGCGTGGAGCTTGGGCGAAAGCCGGTTCCAGCCGAAGATCCACACCGCCAGAAAGGTGGACTCCAGAAAAAAGGCCAGGGTAGCTTCGATGGCCAGGAGAGAGCCGAAGATGTCCCCCACATAGCGGGAGTACCGGGACCAGTTGGTGCCGAACTGGAACTCCAGGGTGATGCCGGTCACCACCCCCACGGCAAAGTTGATGATGAAGATCTTTCCCCAGAATTTTGCCATCCGCCGGTATTCCTCGTTTCCGGTCCGGACGTAGATCGTCTCCATGATGGCGACGAGGACGGATAGCCCCAGGGTGAGCGGCACAAAGAGGAAATGGAAAAAGGTGGCCGCGGCGAATTGCAGTCGCGAGAGCATCAGAACGTCCATAGATTGCTATCCTCCGTCTGAGCAGTATGTAAAGTTGATAAACATGTGAGAGAGGCTATGCAAGGGGTCCAAAGACCTTAACCCCGCACCGGCATAAAAAAATCAAAGACGCCCAATCCTGCCGAATCGCCGTCCCAAGCCTGCTGCTTTGCGCCGACCCGGGGGCGTTCTCCGGACTCGGAAAATTCCCAAAAGGCTTTGCCGTCGATGACAACCTGCAGTAATTCAAGCGGCGGCTCGTCTTTTTCCCGGGAGCCGTCCAGGCGGCCCGGCCCTAAAAGCTTCAAGGGCGCCCCGCAGCAGGTCAGGTCGCCGCCCCCCGGGACCAACAGTTTCACCACGTTGCCGCAACCCCGGGCACTGATAAACCGGTCCGCTCATCGCAGCTCCTCCCGTCTCTGGGGCCGGCTCAACCCGCATCTGCCCCAGCACCTCTCCAGAGATGGGCCTGCTGCTCCGCCTCGGCCAGTTGTTTGAGTTTGTAGGCGGAATCCCGCAGCACCCCGTAAACCACGCCGCAGCCCGGATCATCCCGGACCGCGTCGCCGCTGTCGGCCAGCCGCAGCATGCGTTCCGCCAGTTGCAGGGTCCTTTTCAGACATTGATCGGCCGGGCTTGGCATCTGCTCAATCTCTCCGTAAATTCAAGAAAACATCCTCATAGCTTATCCTGGAAATAACCAAGATTCGTGCCAAGCCGCCCAAATTGGCTGGGGCGATTAATAATATCCGGCAAATCAGCATGTTGCATCAGATAGGCGGAGGGGCTCACCGCGGCCGGGCGCCGCTATTGTGAGACAGACTTGAGGCCAGGTTGCTCCAGGAAAACCTAAGGATTAAAGGGGAAAAGAGCTTGGGGCGGTGTCTCAGGTTGGCTCGTGAGACACAGGTGTATCGTGAGACCTGAGAAAGCGGTAGAGGGTGGCCCGGCCCACGCCCAGGAGTCGGGCGGCCTTGGCCTTATTGCCACCGCACCGCGTCAGGGCCGCCTGCACCGCCGGGGCCTCGAGCTTGGGCGCAGGGCCGGGCTTGGGGGAGCCCTGGCGCACTTCCGGCGGCAGGTCCGCCGGACTGATGAGCTCTCCGGCGCCCCGGGCCAGGGCGTAATGCACGACATTTTGCAGTTCCCGGACGTTGCCCGGCCAGGCGTATTGGCGCATCAGGGCCAGGGCTGCCGGGGCGAAACGGGCGGTCTGCTGGCCGCGCCTGGCGGCCAGACTGAGGAAGTGCTCCACCAGCAGCGGGATATCATCCCGGCGCTCCCTGAGCGGCGGTAGCATCATGGGTACTACGTTGAGGCGATAGAACAGGTCCTGCCGGAAATTACCCTTTTCCACCTCCCGTTTTAAGTCCCGGTTGGTGGCGCTGATCACCCGTACATCCACGGTCACGGTCTTTTCGCCTCCGACCCGCTCAAAGGCGCCGTTTTCCAGGACCCGCAACAGTTTGACCTGCATGGCCTTGGGCAATTCGGCCACTTCGTCCAGAAAGATGGTGCCGCCGTGAGCCAGCTCGAAACGGCCCTTCTTATCCCGGATGGCCCCGGAGAAGGCCCCCTTGACGTGGCCGAAGAGCTCGCTCTCCACCACGCCTTCCGGCAGCGCCCCGCAATTGACCGGCACGAAGGGGCCGCGGCTCCCCCGGCTCTCGCTGTGGATGGCGGCGGCCACCAATTCCTTGCCGGTGCCGGTCTCTCCGCTGATCAGCACAGCGTAATCATTGACGGCCAACATCTTGATCTGTTTGAATATTTGCACCATCTTCGGGTCCCGGCCGACGAGGCCGGCGAAGCCGGGGAATTCCTCGGTCCAGAGCTTTAGCCCAGCCAGGCTGGTGATATCCTGAAATGAGGCCAGGACGCCGATGAGGCCGCCCTGCTCATCCGTCATTCCCACCACGGACATCCGGAGCTGCCGGGGCTCTCCCGCTTTGGTGACGATGTTAATGGGGTAGCTGACCCTGGTCCAGGTTTGGGGCGGGGCGCCGCAGAAGGAGCAGTGGCGGCCGCAAAAAGGGGCGCCGAAGGCCTCGTAGCAGTCCTTGCCCAGGACCTCGGCTTTGGCGTAGCCGGTGATCACTTCGGCGGCGCGGTTGAAGTAGAAAATCTTGCGGTCCTGACCATGGCCGATGATCCCCTCCTGGAGATGGTCCAGGATGTGCTCCAGGTTCTGCCGGGAGGCGGCCAGTTGTTCCAGGGACGAAGGCTTCATGGTAAACTCGGGGTCATCCAGAATGCTTAAAAAATATCCCATCCAGGCAAAAATATCAAATTATCCTTCCAGGTTGGACTTAACCTGGCAAAATGGCAAAGCCTGTCAGACCCACTTTTCCTGAAATTATTTCGTTACCCACCGTTCCTTCTATAGACACTCTGGTTCAGAATGTCCCCTGCCTGGGAAAATTTTTCCCATCGCGGCGCCGGACTGGCCGTCCGAAAATTACAACTAGCTTAATAAGCTTAGAAAACCCTCTGAGGAAATTTGGCATAAAAATCGCAGGTTACATTGTGTTGATTTTAGAAAAAATATCATCGTTTTTTGGCAATAGGCCTTGTGCACTAATTCCGTAACATCTTCTTTTGCTCCCCAGTAAAGACAAGAATATGAGGGGTTTTGTATGTCCGAAAAAGTGTTAGGGTCGGTTTTGGTCGTAGGCGGCGGTATCGCCGGCATGCAGGCTGCTCTGGACCTGGCCAACTCAGGCTATTACGTCCATCTGGTGGAAAAAGGCCCGGCCATCGGCGGCACCATGGCCCAGATCGACAAGACCTTCCCCACCAACGACTGCGCCATGTGAATTATCTCCCCCAAGCTGGTCGAGGTCGGCCGGCACGCAAACATCAAAGTCCACGCTCTCACCGAATTGATTGATGTCACCGGGGAACCCGGTAATTTCAAGGTCGTCCTCGACCAGCAAGCCCGCTTTGTCAACCTGGAGAAATGCACGGGTTGCGGCGAGTGCGTCAAGGTCTGCCCGGTAACCATCAAAGATGAATTCAACATGGAACTGGGCCCCCGCCAGGCCATCTACCGCTCCTATCCCCAGGCGATCCCTTCGGGTTTTGCCATTTCCAAGCTGGACCGGGCCCCGTGCACCACGACCTGTCCGGCCCATATCAACGTCCAGGGGTATATCCAGCTCGTTAAGATGGGGAAATATAGCGAGGCGGTCAGGCTCATCATGGAGCGGGCCCCGATTCCTGGGACCCTGGGGCGTATCTGTCCCCATCCCTGTGAAGAGAAGTGCCGGCGGCAGGAAGTGGATGAACCTCTGGCCATCTCCGCCTTGAAGCGGTTCGCCGCGGACCAGGTGGATCTGGGGACCATCAATCCGCCCCTGGTAGAGGCCAAAAAGGAAAAGATCGCCATCATCGGCTCGGGCCCGGCGGGGTTGACCTGTGCCTATCACCTGGCCCTCCAAGGCTATCGGCCCACCATCTTTGAGGCCCTTTCCGAACCCGGCGGCATGCTCCGGGTGGGCATTCCCCAATACCGCCTGCCCCGGGAAGTGGTCAAGGCCGAGATCGACAACATCCTGCGCCTGGGGGTGGAACTCAAGCTCAATACGGCCCTGGGGAAAGACTTCACCCTGGATGACCTGTTTGAGCAGGGGTACAAGGCCGTCTTCCTGGGGGTCGGATGTCACAAAGGGCGGCCTTTGGGAATTCCAGGGGAGGACCTGGATGGGGTCATGCAGGGGGTCGAGTTCCTGCGCCGCCACAACCTGGATCAGGAAATCACGGTGGGGAAGCGGGTCGCCGTGATCGGCGGCGGCAACGTCGCCCTGGACGTAGCCGGCGCCGCCCGGCGCTACGGCGCCACCGTGACCATCGTCTATCGCCGTTCCCGGGAAGAAATGCCCGCCCATGCCTGGGAAATCGACCAGGGGCTATGCGAAGGCATTAAAATCCTCTACCAGGTGGCCCCCCTGGAAGTCCGCGCCGATAACGGCAAGGTCGAAACCCTCCTGTGCCAGCAGATGGATCTGGCGGAGCCTGACGATTCCGGGCGTCGCCGCCCCATCCCCATCGCCGGGGCCGAATTCGAACTGCCGGTGGACCTGGTGGTCGCGGCTATCGGTCAGGAGGCAGGTGCAGAGGTCATGACAGATGCGGGCATCACCTTTTCCCGCCTGGGAATGATCGAGGTAGATGAAGTAACCTACATGACCTCCCGTCCCGGGGTCTTCGCCGCCGGCGATGCCTCCACCGGGCCCTGGATAGCCATCGAAGCGGTGGGCGGCGGCATCGAAGCCGCGGACTCCATTGACCGGTATCTCAAAGGCGAGGATATGTACGCCGGCCGGGTCCGGGGTATCGCGGCGGCCCAACGCTGGCGGGAGATCCCCAAAGACGAGGAGGGCCGACCCAGGGAAATTATGTCCACCCTGCCGCCGGAAGTTTCGTCCATCTGCTTCATGGAGGTTGCCCAGGGCTATACCGAGGAGCAGGCCCGCTCCGAAGCGAAGCGCTGTCTCAACTGCGAAATCTGCTCCGAGTGCATGCAGTGTGTGGAGGTCTGTCAGGCCGGCGCCATAGAGCATGACCAACAACGCCAGCTCGTGGATCTCGAGGTGGGGTCCATCATTCTGGCCCCGGGGTTCAAGACGTTTGACCCCAGCCACCTTAGCACCTATGGCTATGGCAAGTACCCTAATGTGTACACCAGCATCGAGTTCGAGCGCCTCCTCAGTCCCGGCGGCCCGACCAACGGCCATGTAACGCGGCGTTCCGACGACAAGGAGCCCAAAAAAATCGCCTGGGTCCACTGCGTCGGCATGCGCAGCGACGGGAAGGCGAACACCCGTATTGCTCCAACTTCTGCTGCATGGCTTCGTTGAAGCAGGCGATCATCGCCCGGGAACATCTCGGGCCTGACCTGGATATGGCCCTGTTTTTTATGGATATGCGCACGCCCCGGAAGGACTTTGAAAAATACATGGTGCGCATCAAGGACCAAGGGGCCAGGCTGATCCGCTCCCGGGTGCATAGCGTGCCGCCCGTCGGCCATGATGGTGACCTGGAGGTGCGCTACGTCACCGAAGACGGGGAGGTCCCGGACGAAATCTTCGATGCGGTGGTCCTGTCCGTAGGCATGGTTATTCCCCCCGCTACCGTGGATTTGGCTAAAAAGTTGGAGGTCCCGCTGAGTCCCAATAATTTCATTGAGACCAGTTGTTTCACTCCCACTTCGACCTTGCGGGAGGGGATTTATTCGTGCGGTGCCTTCAACGGCCCCAAGGATATCCCCCAATCGGTGATGGAGGGGAGTGCGGCGGCTGCCGCCGCGACCAGGCCCTTGACCGCGGCCCGGGGCACCCTGATCACGGAGAAGGAATACCCGCCCGAGATTATGGTGGCCGGAGAGGAGCCCCGCGTCGGGGTCTTCGTCTGCAACTGCGGCCTCAATATCGGCGGGGTGGCGGATGTTCCGGCCGTCGTGGAACAGGCCCGGAATATCCCCAACGTAGCCTATGCGCAGGACAACCTCTTCAGTTGCTCCCAGGATGCCCAGGCCCAAATGGCAGCAATGATCAAGGAGCATAACCTGAACCGGGTGGTGGTGGCGGCCTGCAGCCCTTCGACCCACCAGCCCATTTTCCAAGATATGCTGCGGACCGCCGGCCTCAACAAATATCTCTTTGAGATGGCCAATATTCGCAACCAGTGCACCTGGGTGCACCAAAACGAACCTGATAAGGCCACGGCGAAATGCCAGGATCTGGTGAATATGGCGGTAGCCAAGGCTCGCCTGCTCCAGCCGCTGGAATACATCACCGTGGGCGTGGACCACACTGCCCTGGTGGTGGGCGGTGGCGTCAGCGGCATGACTGCGGCCCTGGCCCTGGCCGACCAGGGCTATAAGGTGCACCTGGTGGAACGCACCTACCGCCTGGGCGGCAACGCCCGGAAATTGCACACTACCTGGCGTGGCGGGCTGGTACGGCCACGCCTCGATGCCATAATCGATCGGGTCACGACCCACGACAACGTCGTCATTCATTTCGATGCCATGGTCACCGGGGTTTCCGGAGTGGTGGGGAACTTCACCTCAACCCTCTCCACCGGACAGGCCATCGATCACGGTATCGTCGTTATCGCCATCGGCGGCGCGCCCTATCGGCCGGAAGGGGAATTCCTCTACAAACAGAACCCCAACGTCTTGTTGGCTCTGGACATGGATGTGGAGGTTGCCCAAAATACGGAGCGGCTGCAAAAGGCCGAGGCGGTGGCATTCATCCAATGCGTCGGCTCCCGGAACCCGGAGCGCCCTTATTGCAACAAGGTGTGCTGCGCCCATTCTGTGGAAGAGGCCATCAAGTTGAAAGCCATGAAGCCGGAGATGGATGTCTATATCCTCTACCGGGATATCCGGACTTATGGGGAACGGGAACTGCTCTACCAAAAGGCCCGGGAAATGGGGGTGGTCTTCATCCGGTACATTCTGGCTGAACCGCCCCGGGTGGAAGAAGCTGGCGGCCGTCTGAAGATTACGGTAAAGGATCAGGTCCTGGAAAGGCCGGTACATCTCAATGTGGACCTCCTGGTCCTGGCTACCGCCATCATCCCGCATCAAAATGCGCCTCTGGCCGAACTCTATAAAATCCCCCTGAACGCTGAAGGTTTCTTCACCGAAGCCCACGCCAAGATCAGGCCGGTGGAGGCCCCCACTGAGGGGATTTACCTGACCGGGCTCTGCCATTACCCCAAGCCCATCCAGGAATCCATCGCAGAGGCTTTGGCCTGTGCTTCTCGGGCCAACACCGTGTTGTCCAAGGACTTCTTGTTGATGGACTCCATCATTTCCAACCCCATTGACGAGAACTGCGACGGCTGCGCCTTCTGCGTCGACACCTGCCCCTTCAGGGCCCTGACCCTTATCGAGTTCATGAAGGACGGCAACATCAGGAAGACGGTGGAGGTCAACCCGGTGCAGTGCAAGGGCTGCGGCTCCTGCATGGCCACCTGCCCCAAGCAGGGCATCTACGTGGCCGGCTTCACGCCAGAACAGTTGGGGGCGCAGGTGGAGGCGGCTCTGGGATTGATTTGAGTATTTGGTATGCCCTATAACGGCGGCAAATTAACCGAGAGGTTGAAAATGGAAGACCAATTCGAACCTTTAATCATTGCTTTCTGCTGCAACTGGTGCTCCTATGCCGGGGCGGACCTGGCCGGCGTTTCCCGCCTCCAGTATCCCCCCAACGGCCGCATCATCCGGGTGATGTGCTCCGGCATGGTACACCCCAACCTGGTCATCGATGCCCTCACCAAGGGGGCCGACGGCGTCTTGGTCTGTGGGTGACACCTCGGCGAATGTCATTACCTGGAAGGTAATAAAAAAGCCAAGGATAGAGCGGAAGGAATTGACATGATGCTGGAGGACTTCGGTCTGGAGCCGGAGCGCTTCCGGATTGAGTGGATCGCCTCGGCCGAGGCCCAGAAGTTCGCCGACGTCATGACCGAAATGACCGAGCAATTACGGGCACTGGGTCCTAGCCCGTACAACACGAGAGGATAACGTCGGGGCGGCCCTTTGGGTCGCCTCTGCATGTTTTTAGAGGTGAGGCAGAGAATTATGACCATACCACTGGCCAAAAAAGTCGACGGCAAAAAATTCATGTGGGACGGCGTCGTCTACGACAGCGACGATCAGGCCCACCAGGTAATGGAGGGCTATGCCAAAGACGGATTCGAGGTGCAAAAATTTGTGGATGAAGGCCAATTCCTGGTTTATTCCCGGAGGGTGGCGACCGTGGACAAATCAGGAGGGTGATGGGCCAGGGCCAGCGTTCCGCGGCAGCAAGTGCTCGCTAACTGCTGATTGCCTGACGCGAACTTTAAAGGAGGGATCGAGATGGCGGTAAAGGTAGTGGAGGATTGGCTGAACGCTTGCTCCGGTTGTGAGATCTCCATCCTCAATATTGGAGATCCTCTTCTGGGTATCTTACCCCAACTAGAAATTTGTCCACATGACTGCCCTGGTCGACCACAAGTTCTTTGGTCAGTTGGGCGATGGCACGGCTATGGACATTCCTGAGGCCGTGGTGGGCATCGTTTCGGGCGGCGTTCGTAACGAAGAAATGAAACACGAATTAGAAGAGATCCGGAAGAAAGTCAAATTTCTCATCTCCTTGGGCAGCTGCGCCTGCTACGGCGGGGTGCCGGCCATGGCCAACATGTGGAAGAATGAAGAGGTCTTAGACAAGGTTTTCCGCCATTGCGTGACCACCGAGCCCGCCCCCAACCCGAAGGATCCCAATGTGCCTGCCTGGACGGACAAGTGTATGGCGGTGGATGAAGTCGTCAAGGTGGATATTTACATCCCCGGATGTCCGCCGCACCCCGACTGGATTGCCGAGGCCATCACCGCCCTCTTGGAGGGCAAGACCGCCTGGAGTCTGCCGGAGCGCAGCGTCTGCGATACCTGTCCGGTGATTCGGGAACAGAAGTCCGGCGGCGGTCCTGTCAAGCGCTGGCTGCAGAACATGGAATTCAACCCCGAAGAGGGCCTGGAGAAGATGCGCTGCATCAACGAACAGGGTTTCCTCTGCATGGGCCCGGTTACTCTGGCGGGTTGCGCCGGCAAAACCGGGGTACCGCGGTACATCCAGGCCCGGACCCCGTGCCGGGGCTGCTTCGGCCCCATTCGCAAGGGGGCCCGGCCCATGGTGGAAATGATGGGCGCCCTGACCTCGGTAGGACTGGATCCCAAATCCCTGGTAGATCGTCGGGCCATGATGAACCGCTACATCGGCGGGCATGGTTTTCTGACGGTGCTCCCGGCGCGGCCGGCAAAATGAGGAGGAAATAAGCATGGGCAAAGTGATCAATATTCAGCCGGTAACCCGGATCGAAGGTCACGCCAAGGTGGTCATCACGTTGGATGACGCCGGCAATGTCGCCGATACCAAATTCCACGTCCAGACCTTGCGCGGCTTTGAAAAATTCTGCGAAGGCCGCCCCGTGGAGGAAATGCCGCGGACGGTCTGCCACATCTGCGGCATCTGCCCCTGGGCCCATCACCTGGCTTCCGCCAAGGCCGCGGATGCCTGTTACGGGGTCACGCCGCCGCCGGCGGCGGTGAAACTGCGCCGCCTGATGCAGAACATCTCCTACGTCAGCGATAAAATCCTGCATTTTTACTTCCTGGCGGCCCCGGACTTCGTCATCGGCCCCGACTCCGACTATTCGGTGCGCAATGTGGTGGGCATCGTCCAGGCGGCGCCGGAGATCGCCAAGCAGGTGGTGCACATGCGGCACCTGGGGGCTCAAATCCTGGAGCACTTTGCCGGACGGGCCATCCATCCCACCTTTGCCGTGCCTGGGGGGGTGAGCAAGTCCATGACCGAGGCCGATCGCCAGTATATGCTGCCCCTGACCCAGGAGCTGTTGGAGTTCTCCAAGTTCTCCTTAAAGTTCGCCAAGGAAAACGTCTTCCCCAAATACCTGGATGCCATCAAGTCCATCGGCGTCATCGAGGTGGGCTACCTGGGCACGGTCACCGATGACGGCGCCCTGGATTTCTACGACGGCAAGCTTCGGCTGATGAAGCCGGACGGCTCCTATGATGATTTCGCTTACGACCAGTACGTGGATTACATCGGCGAGTGGGTCGAGCCCTGGTCCTACCAGAAGTTCCCCTATGCCAAAAAATGGGGCAAGCTGAGCCTGGATCTGGACAACCCCACCGGGGTTTACCGCACCAACTGCCTGGCCCGCGTCAACGTGGCCGACAAGATGGCCACGCCGCTGGCCCAGGCCGAGCTGGAAGAGTTCCGCAAGGCCTTCGGCCGCCCGGCGCACTACACCCTTCTGTACCATTACGCCCGGCTCATCGAGATGCTCCAGTGCGCCGAGCAAACGGTGGAACTCCTGAATGACCCGGAGATCACCAGTAAGGATATCCGGGTGCCGATTACCCCCAGGGCCGCTCGGGGCGTGGGTTGCGTCGAAGCCCCCCGGGGCACCCTGATCCACGACTATGAATGCGACGCCAACGGCCTGATCACCAAGGTGAATCTGATCGTCGGCACTACCCACAACAACGCTGCCATCAACATGTCGGTGAATCAGGCGGCCAAGCTCTGCATCAAGGAAGGCAAATATGACCAGGGAGCCTTGAACAAGGTGGAAATGGCCATACGCGCCTACGATCCGTGACTGAGCTGCGCCACTCACCGCCTGGATGGCGGTCTTGCCATGGAAATGATCATCACCGATGCCCAGGGCAACGTGATCGAGACCTTGAAAAATTAGCGGCTAGCTCGTAGCTGTTTGCCGTTAGCCGTCAACCGGAGCCACAGGATATTAATAATCTTGCGGCTCCGTTTTTTTTGGCATTATGGCAAGGATATGGGGCGTGAGGGCTCAGCTTACTGGTCTTCGGCCACCGTAGCTCGGGTTAAAAATGGTCCCCAAAAGGAAAAAGGGCTACGGTCTGAAACCGTAACCCCTTGAAATCTATGGTAGGCACGCGGGGATTTGAACCCCGGACCCCTACCGTGTCAAGGTAGTGCTCTCCCCCTGAGCTACGTGCCTATATAACTTTCATATAACCCGCAGCCCGGCTCTCGTCAAGAGGATTATTGGCGAACCTTTCCGGCCTTGGACGGACCTTGACAAGACTTGCCTTTAACTGTTAGATTACCCAGATATTTTCGCATTACTGGAGGAGGGCCGATGACCTTTCAGGAATTGCTCATCACCCTGCAGCGCTTTTGGGCGGATAAGGGTTGCCTCATCGTGCAGCCTTACGATATCGAGGTGGGGGCCGGCACCTTTAACCCCGCCACCCTGCTTCGGGCCCTGGGGCCGGAGCCCTGGAACGTGGCCTACGTCGAGCCCAGCCGCCGGCCCACCGACGGCCGTTACGGCGAGAACCCCAACCGCCTGCAGCACTATTACCAATACCAGGTGATCATGAAGCCCTCTCCCAAGAATATCCAGGAGCTCTATCTGGACAGCCTCCGGGCCATCGGCCTCGACCCTCTGGACCACGACATCCGCTTCGTCGAGGACGACTGGGAGTCCCCCACCCTGGGGGCCTGGGGCCTGGGCTGGGAGGTCTGGCTGGACGGCATGGAGATCACCCAGTTCACCTACTTCCAGCAGGCCGGCGGCATCGACCTCTACCCGGTGAGCGTCGAACTCACCTACGGCCCGGAGCGCATCTCCATGTACCTCCAGGGGGTGGAAAGTGTCTACGATCTGGAATGGACCAAGGGCGTCACGTACGGCGACGTGCATCACCGGGGCGAAGTGGAGCACTCCATCTATAATTTCGAGCAGGCCGACGTGGACATGCTCTTCAAGCTTTTCGGCATGTACGAGGCGGAGTCCATCCGCATTGCCGGCCTGGGGCTGGTGCTGCCGGCCTATGACTATTGTCTGAAATGCTCCCATACCTTCAACCTGCTGAACGCCCGGGGCGCCATCAGCGTGGCGGAACGCAACAGCCTCATCGGCCGGGTGCGCAACCTGGCCAAGCTGTGTGCCGAGGGCTTCTTGAAGCAGCGGGAAGAGATGGGATTTCCGCTGCTGAAGAAATAGGTGATAGCTTTCAGCCGTCAACCATAAAACAGATTCGGTTTGAACGTATCGCTTAGTTAAATTGCTGAGACCCGCCTAGAGCTTTAAAAGCTGACCGCTGAAAGCTGATAGCTGACAGCTTCTAAACGAGGAACGCCATGGGAAGCGAATTACTATTGGAGATCGGCACGGAGGAGATTCCGGCCCGTTTTCTGCCGCCAGTGATGCAGGAGATGGCTGCCAGCCTGCGCAAAAGGCTGGAGCAGCAGCGGATCGCGGTGGGCGAGATCGTCACCTGGGCCACGCCCCGGCGTCTGGCCCTGGTGGCCCGAGACCTGGCCGCCGGACAAAAGGTGGCGGTGCAGGAGATCATCGGCCCCCCCAAGGCGAAGGCCTTTGACGCCAAAGGTTCGCCCACGCCCGCAGCCCTGGGCTTTGCCAAAAACGCAAGGCGTGGCAGTGAGCGATCTCATCGAGGTGGACACCCCCAGGGGCATTTACCTGGCGGTGAGCAAGAGCGCCGCCGGCCGCGCCACTGCCGAATGCCTGCCCGAAATCCTGCCGGAGTTCATCCTGGGCTTGAGCTTCCCCAAGTCCATGCATTGGGGCAGCCTGCACGTCACCTTCGCCCGGCCCATCCACTGGATCGTGGCCCTCTTCGATGGCCAGGTGGTGCCCTTTACCCTGGCGGACGTGACCAGCGGGGCGGTCGACTTACGGCCATCGCTTCCTGGGGCCCCAGGCCATTACGGTCCAGGATGCGGCTTCCTATGTTGCGGCCCTGCAAAAGGCCCAGGTCCTGGTCGATCCGGCGGCCCGCCGGGCGCGCCTCGAG
This sequence comes from uncultured delta proteobacterium, assembly GCA_963797235.1. GTDB lineage: Bacteria > Desulfobacterota > Desulfobaccia > Desulfobaccales > 0-14-0-80-60-11 > JAPLJC01. The sequence continues at coordinate 65,983 of CAWCOX010000010.1, read as the reverse complement.
ACGGAACTGGCCCAGGCCGCGGCCGGGGTGGGCGGCGAGGTGGTGCCCAACCCGGGGTTGCTGGAGGAGAATATCTTTCTGGTGGAGTATCCCTCGGTGGTGGTGGGCAGCTTTGACCGGAAATTCCTGGCCCTGCCCGACGAGGTCCTCATCACCTCCATGCGGGAGCACCAGCGCTATTTCTCCCTCAGGGGCAAGGACGGCAAGCTGCTGCCGCATTTCATCGCGGTGAATAATACCCTGACCCGGAACCCCGACGTGGTGCGCCAGGGCCATCAGCGGGTGCTAAGGGCCCGCCTCAGCGACGCCATGTACTTCTTTCAGGTGGACTCGAAAGTGCCCCTGGAAAACCGGGTGGAGGCCCTGAAAGGGGTGATGTTCCACTCCCTGCTGGGCACCTCTTACGAGAAGATGGAGCGCTTCCGGGAACTGGCGGCCGGCCTGGCCCGTCAGCTGGCCCCGCAGTTGGCAGATAAGGTGCGCCGGGCCGCCACCCTGGCCAAGGCGGACATCACCACCGAGATGGTGGGCGAGTTCCCCAGCCTCCAGGGGGTCATGGGGGAGAAGTACTCCCTGCTCACCGGCGAGGACCCGGAGGTGGCCACGGCCCTCTTCAGCCACTATCTCCCCCGTCATGCCGACGACATCCTTCCCCAAGACCCGGTGGGGGCCCTGGTGGGCCTGGCCGACCGCCTGGACACCATCTGCGGCTTCTTCGGCGTGGGCCTGAACCCCACCGGCACCGCCGACCCTTACGGTCTGCGCCGCCACGCCCTGGCCATTATCCGCATCCTGCGGGTCCAGCAGCTGCATCTGGACCTGCCGGAAGTCGTTGCTCACGCCATTGCTTTGCTGAAGGCCAAGCTCAGCCGCACCCCGGAAGAGACTGCCCTGGAAGTGCTGGACTTCCTGCAGACCCGGCTGCAGCACCTCCTGCTGGCGGAAGGCTGCGGCCAGGAGACCGTGGCCGCGGTCCTGGCGGCCGGCGGCGGCGACCTGGTGGCTGCGGTGGACAAGGTCCAGGCCCTGGAAGAGATTCGCAAAAGCCCGGATTTTCCCGCCCTGGCGGTGGCCTTCAAGCGGGTGATCAACATCTCCCGGGGGGCCGAGGCCGGCGAGGTGGACGAACTGCTGCTGGAATATCCGGAGGAACGGCTGCTCCTGGAGGCCGCGGCGGTGATGGAGAGCGAGGTGGCCGTCGCCCTGGAGCAGGCCGATTACCCCGCGGTCTGTAAAGCCCTGGCCAATCTCCGGGGTCCGGTGGACGCCTTCTTCGAGAAGGTCATGGTCATGGCCGAAGACGAGCGGGTGCGGCGCAACCGCTTGAGCCTGCTGGCCCGCATCAGCGCCACCTTCTTGCAGATGGCCGACTTTTCCCGGATCACCACGCTCATAACATGGGCCGCTGGTTCCGCCGCCAGGATAAGGACCGGAAGAAGTCCCGGGCGAAAGCGAAGTGCCCCTCCCGTAGGGCGGGAAAGCGAAGCGCATCCCGCCTCCGGCAATTGGGTTGACCCTGACTTATCTGCCCTGGAAGAGAGCCAGGCCGCGGCCGCTGAGGCCCCGGAACCGGCTGAAACAGAGCCCGCCGAGTCCGGCCCGCCGGATTTAGCCGCAGCAACGTCCGCCGAATCCCCGGCAGAGCCCCTGGAGGAGACCTCCGCAGAACCTCGCCGCGGTTTTTTCGGCCGTTTCCGTAAAACCCACCACGCCACCGAGCCGGAACCGCCGGAGGCCGAGACGGTTTCCGAGTCCTTAGAGGCGGAACCTGCCTTCCCCGAACCTGAGCTGCCGCCGGAAGCACCCCCAGACGAACTCCAGGCCCCTGAAGAACTTGAAGAAGAGGCGGCGGAGCCCCGCCGGGGCATGTTCCGGCGCCTGCGGGAGCGCCTCAGCCGCACCCGGGAGACCCTGGCCGGCGGCCTGGACCGCCTCCTCCTCGGCCGCAAAGAGGTGGACGCCCTCCTCCTGGAAGAGTTGGAGGAGTTGCTGATCACCGCCGACATCGGGGTGGAGACGACCCTCTTCCTTATTCAGGCCTTGCACGACAAGCTGCGCCGCCGCGAGCTGGGCGACGTCGAAAAGCTGAAGGCCGCCCTGAAGGCCGAAATGGTGGCCCTGCTCACTATGCCGCCGCCGCCGGAAATCGCCGCCCGGCCCTGGGTGGTGCTGGTGGTGGGCATCAACGGCGTGGGCAAGACCACCACCATTGCCAAGCTGGCCTACCAGGCCCGGCTCCAGGGCCTGAGCCCCATGCTGGTGGCCGCCGACACCTTCCGGGCCGCGGCGGTGGAGCAGCTGGAGATTTGGGGCGAGCGGGTGGGCGCCCCGGTCATCAAGCAGAAGACCGGGTCCGACCCCGCCGCGGTGGTCTTTGACGGCCTGGCCGCGGCCCAGGCCCGAGGCGTGGACCTGGTCTTCGTCGATACCGCCGGGCGGCTCCATACCAAGGTGAACCTGATGGAGGAGCTGAAAAAGATCCACCGCACCGCGGTCAAGAAGCTCCCGGGCGCTCCCCACGAGGTTTATCTGGTCCTGGACGCCACCACCGGCCAAAACGCCTTGAGCCAGGCCCGCCTCTTCCACGAGGCCGTGGGCCTCACTGGCCTCATCCTCACCAAGATGGACGGCACCGCCAAGGGCGGTGTGGCCCTGGGCGTGGTCCACGAAACCGGCATCCCGCTGCGTTACATCGGGGTGGGGGAAGGCATGGAGGACCTGCGGCCCTTCGACGCCGAGGCCTTCGTGGAGGCCATCCTGGGCTGAAATGGTGAGATATTATCCAAATTTTTCAGGAATAATCGCCGGAAAATAATCATAATCCTGTTATATAAAGTACCAGGCGATGGGTGCTTAAGGCTCGAGAATTTGCAAATATCCTGGCTGCAGAGCAGAGATTTCCTGTGGTACTGGCTGCCGCCCCTGGCGTGGTGCGGGGTGGTGCTGCTCATTTCCGGCGACCTGGGCTCGGCCAAAAATACCGGGAGCATCCTGGAATGGCTGCTGTCCTGGTTTCCACCCCTGAGCCCGGCCCAGTTTACTTGGATGCACTTCTATGTGCGCAAAACCATCGGCCACTTCGGGAATTACGCCTGCCTCTATTTTTTATGGTTTCGGGCCTGCCGCGGCCAATTGCGTTGGACCTCGGGGCGGGCCTTCTTTTTGGCCCTCGGCTGTCTGCCTGGCGATGGCCCTTCTGGACGAAGGACATCAGGCTTTGTTTGCCTCCCGCACCAGCAGCCTGAGGGACGTGGGCCTGGATCTGAGCGGGGCCGCTGCCGCGGCCCTGGTTACCTGGATTATCTGGCCTTACCGGCTCAGGCCGCTGGCCGCAAAATAATTTTTCTAGCCCATCTCCAAGCACATAATGCCGTGGCCTTCCCTTGAATTATTCCAGAAGAAATTATATCTTAAGCCTTTAAAGGAACATGGTTTTCAGCCGGCTCTCGCCACGGCGGGGGCGGGCCAATGAGTTAAGCGGCCGCCTGGAGCGGTCTAATTTCCAAGACGCAGACAGATCTCTTATGACCTTATCAGCCAGTCTTCCCAATGACGGCCGCCGTCGGCCTCAGGCCGCCGTCCCGGCCTCCCGCCGCTTCCTCCTGATCGCTCTCCTTCTGGCCATCTGCCTGGGCCTGGCGCAGAATCTGCGGGCCCAGGAGAGCGCCAACCTCTTCAATCAGGTGGTGGAGCATAAGTTGAATAACGGCCTCAAGGTGCTACTCCTCAAGGAGAGCCGGGCTCCCATCATCACTGTCCAGCTCTGGTATCGGGTAGGCTCCCGCAACGAGAACCTGGGCAAGACCGGCATCTCCCACCTCAGCGAACACATGATGTTCAAAGGCACCGCCAAATACGGACCTAAATTCTTTTCCAAGGAAGTCCAGCGGGTGGGCGGCTCGGACAACGCCTTTACCAGCCGGGATTATACCGCCTTCTTTGAAACCGGGCCCAAGGATCAGCTTAAACGCTGGCTGGAGATGGAAGCCGACCGGATGAAGGGCATCAACGTCGACGAGAAGAACTTTGAGTTGGAGAAAAAGGTGGTCATCGAAGAACGGCGCCTGCGCACCGAAGATGACCCGGGCAGCTTCATGCTGGAAGCCGCCACCGCCGCCACCTTCGAGGCCCATCCCTACCAGTGGCCGGTAATCGGCTGGCTCCATGACATCGAGAGCATCTCTCTGGAGAATTATCAGAATTACTACCACCGTTTTTATCAGCCCAACAACTGCACCCTGGTGGTGGTAGGGGACATCGAGCCCCAGGAGGCCTTGAAGGAGATCGAGGCCGCGTTCGGAGATCTACCGGCCGGGCCGGAGCCCCCCAGGGTCACTGCCAAGGAACCGCAGCAGTTCGGCCAACGCCGGGTGGAGGTGCATCGGGAAGCGCAGTTCCCCAATATCTTGCTGAACTACCACGTCCCCAACTGGCAGGACCAGGACGCCTACCCCTTGGAGTTGCTCAACCTCATCCTTTCCCAAGGCCGTAGCTCCCGACTCTATAACGCTCTGGTTTATAAAGACAAGCTGGCCCTGGAGGTGGGGGCGGATTATAACCTGGACTCCACTGATCCCTACATCTTTATGATCGCCGGGCAACCTATGCCGGGCAAGACCGTGGCCCAGTTGGAGGCGGCTCTGGACGTAGAGATCAAGAAGCTGCAAACCGAACTGGTGAGCGACGCCGAGCTGCAAAAGGCCAAAAATCAGACCGCCGCCTCATTTTACATGTCCCTGGATTCCATCTTTTACCGGGGCATGCTGCTGGGCCGCACCGCCACCGTGGCCAACTGGACCTTGCTGAAGGAATTCATTCCCAAGATGCAGCAGGTGACCGCCGAAGACGTCCGGCGGGTAGCCAAGAAATATTTGGTGCCCGAAAACTGCACCGTGGGCATCCTGGTGCCGGTGAAAACCGCCGGCAAGCCCAAGGTGGAGCGTCTCCACCCCACTGGAGAAATCAGGTAACAGCAAGTTTGCCGTTTTCCGTGGGAGATGGGGCCCGTTGTTTAAATGCTTATTTAATCAGGATAACTTTCCATGCATCGTAGCTCGAAAAATTGGGGTTTGAGGCCAGGGCGCCGCATCAGCGCCCTGCTCCTGGTATTGATGCTCACCGCCTTATGGGGGCTCGGGCCGGCCGCGGCAGCCGACCAGGTCCTGGGGATACGGGAAAAGCTGCCCAATGACTTGGTCTGGCTCTTTTCCCAACAAAGCGGGCTGCCCTTGGTCACCCTGCACCTGATCGTCAAGGCGGGCACCTTGCAGGACCCCAAAGGCAAGGAAGGGTTGGCCAACCTTACGGCCACCCTGCTCTTGAGCGGCACCAAGAGTCGCAGCGCCACCCAGATCGCCCAGCAACTCGATTTCTTGGGGGCTCATCTCAAAGCGGGGGGAGGCGACGATTTTGCCACCGTCAGCCTGACCGTCTTAAAAAAGGACCTGGGGCCCGGCCTGGAACTCTTCAAGGACGTCCTCTTGAACCCCACCTTCGCCCAGGATGAGGTCAAGCGGAAGGTGGCGCAATTTAAGGCCGCCCTGGAGAGCGAAAAGGATGAGCCCATGACGGTGGCCGGCCGCACCTTCGCCAAGGACCTGTACGGTGACTTCCCTTACGGCCATCCGGTGCTGGGCACTCCGGAGGGCTTGAACGCCATCACCCCCAAGGACCTGGCGGAGTTTCACCGGACCTATTTCCGGCCCAATAATGCCATCCTGGCCGTGGTGGGAGATTTGACCCCGGACGAGGCCCGCCAGTGGGTAACCAAGACCTTGGGGGGCTGGGCTGCGGCGCCCCTCCCGCCTTTGAAGCTGCCGCCCATCCCTCCCTTGCAGCAGCGCCAGGTGGTGGTCATCGACAAGGACATCAGTCAGGCCAACATCATCCTGGGAAGCCTGGGCATTAAACGGCAGAACCCGGATTTTTACGCGGTGCAGGTGATGAACTATATCCTGGGAGGCGGCGGTTTCTCCTCCCACCTGATGGAAGACATTCGAGAGAAGCGGGGCCTGGCTTATAGCGTCAGCAGCGCCTTTAGCCCGGGCCTCGAACCCGGACCTTTCACCGTGTCCCTCGAGACCAAGAACCCCAGCGCCGCCGAGGCCATCCAACAAGTAGTGGCGCAGATCAAACTCATGATGACTGAGCCGGTGAAACCCCAGGAACTGGAGGACGCCAAGACTTATTTTATCGGCAGCTTCGCCCGGAATATGGATTCCCTGGGCAAGCGGGCCTGGCTTCTGACCTATGTGGAAGCCTACGGGCTGGGGCTGGATTATCCCTGGAAATATCCGGATCTGATCCGGCACCTGACCCCGGAGGATATCCGGAAGGTAGCGGAAAAATATCTCCATCCCGACGATTACTTGCTGGTAATAGTGGGCAAAAAAGCGGCCATGCCGCCTTTGACCGGCGCAACGCCCGGTCCGAAAACAGAGGAGAAGAAGGATGAAGAGAAGCAGTCTGGCAAATAGCCTCATATTGATCTGGGCCTTGCTGGTGCTGGGGGCGTTCACCCCGGGCGTCTGCCTGGCGTCACAACCCATCACCAGTGACACCTTTGCCGAACTGGCCCAAAAGACCGGCGGTGCCGTGGTCAATATCAGCACCGAAAAAGTGGTGAAGAACAAGGCCCGGGAATTTCTCGGACAGGTGCCGGGGCAAGGACCCGGTGAGGGACCGGGTCCCAGTCCGGGCCTGCCCTCCCCCTTCGGACAGCAGGACCCCTTCCGGGAGTTCTTTGACAAGTTCTTCGGGGAGATGCCCAAGACCTTCAAGACCCGCAGCCTGGGTTCCGGCTTCATCATTGACCCCGCCGGTTTGATCATTACCAACAACCACGTGGTGGAGGGCGCCGACAAAATCACCGTGAAGCTCATCGGCGGCAAGGATTACCAGGCCACCATCAAGGGCCGGGACCCCAAGACCGATTTGGCCCTGCTCCAGATCAGCAACCCGCCGGCCGACCTGGTTTTCTTGAAGCTGGGTGATTCTGACGCGGTGCGGGTGGGCGACTGGGTTATGGCGGTGGGTAATCCCTTCGGACTGAGTCATACCGTCACCCAGGGGATTATCAGCGCCAAGGGCCGGGTCATCGGCGCCGGCCCCTATGATAACTTCCTCCAGACCGACGCCTCCATTAACCCCGGCAATAGCGGCGGCCCCTTGCTCAACCTCAACGGTGAGGTGGTGGGGATCAATACCGCCATCCTGGCTTCCGGCCAGGGCATCGGCTTCGCCACTCCCAGCAACATGGCCAAGTCGGTGATCCCGCAACTGAAAGAAAAGGGCAAGGTGATCCGGGGCATGATCGGGGTCCAGGTGCAGAACGTCACCCCCGAACTGGCCAAATCTTTCGGCCTGCCCGAACCCAAAGGAGCCCTGGTGGCGGAGGTCTTTCCCGACTCGCCGGCGGCCAAGGCCGGCATTCACCGTGGTGACATCATCATCGAATTCAACGGGCACCCCATCCACGAAATGAATGACCTGCCCCGCCTGGTGGCCGACACTGCTCCGGGAACCAAGGCCACGGTCAAGGTCTTGCGTGAGGGCAAGGAAAAAGACCTCACTATGACCATCACCGAACTCAAGGAAGAGAAGCAGGCCGCCCAGGCCAAAGAAGAAGGGACCGGTGAAGAGGCCCCCCTGGGATTGGTGGTGAAGAATATCGACCCCAACCTGGCCAAACGCTTCCGCCTCCGGGATACCAAAGGCGCCCTGGTGGTGGGGGTGGAGCAGGGCAGTGTGGCCGCGGACGCCGGCATCAGACCCGGCGACCTCCTGCTGGAGGTCGATGGCCAGGTAATCAGCACTGCCAAAGACTTCCTGGCCGCGACCTCAAAGCTGAAGAAGGAGTCTACCACCCGCTTCCTGATCAAGCGCCAGGGCCGCACCCTGTACCTGACCTTGGAAGTGCCCAAGTAACAAAATATTCCGTCTGTTTAGGGGGGAACTCTGGTTCCCCCCTTCCTGGTTTCCCGGCCGGCAGCGGCTTTTTCGGTTGCCTAACTGGTCGGCGGAGATAGAAAAAAGGGCCGACGGCAGGAGCCGCCGGCCCTTGATTGCTAATCAGAGAAGTTAAATCATCCCGGCTCCCGGCTGGCTTGGCCTGCCAGAACCCGGGGGCCGCAGCTATTGCTTCTCGATGACCACCAGAGTCTTGTCGTTCACCATGGGATAGATTTCTTCCAGATCTTTGTTCATCAGGGAGACACAACCGTGGGTCCAATTAAGGCCGCTCAGGTTTCTGGACGGGTCCTCGGTGCCGTGGATGCCCACCTGCCCGCCGATATCGGCGTCCGGCGGCAGACGCCCGGCCTGCTTGGCCCGGGAGAATTTCAACCAGTCCTGGTTGTTGGGATAGTCCAGCCACATGAAGTAATCCCATCTGCTGTGGGGATACTTGGCCTTGATGTGATAGACGCCTTCGGGGGTGCAAGTATCACCCTGGCACAACTTGTCGTTGCGCGGATCGTTGCCTAAGACCACCGAATAGGTCTTAAGAGGGGTGAGTCCCTGATAAAAAGTGAGTTTGCGGCTGAGCTTGTGGACCACGATTACCGTGGGTTTGGCGCCGTTACCGTTGTAGCCGTTCTTGGCCAACAAGCCCGCCAGATACTTTTGCTCCGGCGTCAGGTTGGTCTGTTGCGGCTCATACATCGGCAGCGGTTGATCCAGGGCAGCTTCGGCCACGGGCTTCTCCGGGGCCCCGGCACACCCTGCCGCCACCAGCACCGGCACAATGAGCAAGATGCATCCCCAGTAACGCATATTTCGTCATCCTCCCCCGGTTAGGTCATACAACGTAACCGGTTGATACTATAGCACGGTTAATATAGTATGACAAGTAAAGTTTTGCTGCCATAATAATGTTTTTCTGATATCGGACGCTCATGCATCTCATTATTGACGGCTACAACGTAATTCGCCAATCCCTCGAACTGCAACTCCTGGACGCCCGGGAACTGGAAGCCGGACGCCTGGCGCTGCTGGCGCGGCTGGCGCCTTACCGGGAGCACAGCCGCCACCAGATCACCGTGGTCTTCGACGGCTGGTTGGGAGGCGGCCTGCACGAGACCCGGGATCGGCAGGGAAGCATCCAGATTATCTACTCCCGCCGGGGCGAAAAGGCCGACGAAGTCATCAAGCGTCTGCTGACCGCGGAAAGGCAGCGGGCCGTGGTGGTCACCTCCGACCGGGAGATCCAGGCCTGGGCCCAGGGCGTGGGGGCCGCCTGGATTACCGCCCCGCAGTTCGAGATGCAGTACCTGTTGGCCCCGGCCGGCGAACCTGGGGAGGACTCGGACGAACCAGGACCCCGCCGCCTCAAAAAGGGTCCGGCCCACCGCCTGCCCAAGGACGAACGCCGCCGGCAGCAGCGCCTGAAGAAGCTGTGAGCTGCCGCTGAATCGTCTGGCTTTGATTAACCGATAGATTAAGACGGGCCGGTGAGGCGGGGTCAAGGAGAATCCAATATGTGCCGAAGGTTATTTCTCTGCATCCCCCTTCTTCTCTCCGTCCTTTGCGGATGTGGAGTCTTCCAGGCTAAACCGGAGGCTGAAGCCCTGGTCACCCGGTACTTCAATGCCATAAAATCCGGTGCTTACCAGGATGCGGTGCCGCTCTTTTCAGAAAAATTTTATCAAGAGACTTCTAAGGAAGAATTGGTCAAAAGTCTTGAAAAACTTTCCGGGAAATTCGGGACGTTGGAGAAATACGAGCAAGTCTCTTATCGCCTTGAAGCAAATCCTTCCCGCGGGGGTACCATCGTCACCTTGGTCTATCAGGTCAAATACTCACATTTTGAGACTGAGGAAACCTTTGTCGTGCTGAAGCCGCGCCCCGCAGAACCAGCCTCGATCATTGCTCATACCATTAAGGCGGAAGGTTTGTTGATGGCGCTCTTCTTATCTGGTTCTATGGTTTAAAAAAAGCCGGCCGGGAAGAGCGTGAACCCTTCCCGGCCGCAAAGTTTCCGGCTCTCAGGCCGGGGTTGGCAGGTTAACGTAAATCAGCTTCCACCAGGTTACTTTGTTTCCGGCTGGGACTTTTCAACCGGGACGCCGCACTTCTCAGTCTTGTCCTTCTTGGCTGCCTGCTTCGCCGCTTTCTTGGCCTCCTTGGTGGTTTCCTTCTTGGCTGCGCCGGGTTTTACCGCTTCTTTGCCGGTTACGGGCTTGGAAACTTCCGGTTTGGCGGCTTCGGGTTTGGCCGCCGGGGTCTGGACCGCGGTGCTCTCCTGCTTCACTTCGGGCTTGGCCGGGGTCTGGGCGGTCTGCGCCAGGCCGGCAGTGGTCAGGCCCAGGGCGAAAATGGCGGCGCTTATGGTGGTGACAACTTTCTTCATGGTTGCGGTTCTCCTGTTTGGTTGATCTCGCCCACGGCGATTTCCTTTTTATAATGCATAAGGCTTGCCAAATTTATAGAGCCGGATAGTTTTTACAGGTCATTGATTTTTATGGTATTTTTTATTTCGGACTCTGACCGGCGGCCCCTAATTTTTTCTAAAAAAAACCCGCGGTCTTAATTTGAGAGGAAGGGTTGGTTGGGGGGATTTATCTTCTCAACTTGATAATCGCCAACCCCAAGGGCGGCTTTTATTGCCGGAGGGTTACCAGATTGAGAATTGGCGGCCCCGTCGTATAATAGGAAGATATCATTGAATATTGACGAATTAAGGCGGTCACGCCGGAGTAACCGGACCTTTAATAAAAATAATAATAATTTCATTTCCTGCCGACCAGCAGAAACACGCTGAATTCCCTGGTGCCGACCGCGGCGACTTCCTTGATCACGGTGGCCGCAGTCGCAGCCCGAACCTGGCGAAAGCCGGTCTTCTCCAGCAGCGCCTGCAGGCGCTGGCGCCCAAACCCGCAATGATAAACCCCGCGGTGGTCGCTGTGGAACGAACCGTCTTCCGTATCCAGGTCGGCGACGGCCAGCCGGCCTCCCGGCAGCAGGAGCTCGAACCATTCCCGGAGCAGCGCCGCGGTATCTTCGACATGGTGCATGGTCATGCTGCTGACCAACAGGTGGAAGCGGCCGGCCACCCGGCCCCCCTGCTCCAGGTCAACCAGTTGGGGGTAAACATTCGTCAGCCCCTGCTTCTGCACCTTGTCCCGAAAAACCGCCAGCATGCCCGGCGAGCTGTCCACCCCGGTAATGCTGCGGACCAGCGGTTGCAGACGCAGCGTCACCAAACCGGTGCCGCAGCCGAAGTCCAGGGCGTCCAGGTCCCGGGTCGGTTTAATGGCGCCGATGATAGCCGCGGCCACGTCATTGGCCAGTTTAACCCGGCGGGGTTCCTCGTCCCAGACCACCGCCTCTTTCTCAAAATCCATCTGATTTGCCCCCTTCCCCGTAGGGGCGAACCTTGTGTTCGCCCTCTTTTATTTGCCCCATACCCCGTCGAAATCGCTCAGATAAACCTCCAACCGCCGCAGCGCCTCCGCCAGATTTTCCATGGAATTGGCGTAAGAGAAGCGCAGGAAGCCCTCGCCGCCGGGGCCGAAGTCGATGCCGGGAGCCACGCCCACCCCGGCCTTCTCCAGGATGTCGAAGGCCAGGGCGTAGGAGTCCCGGGACAGGTGCCGGGCGTTGACAAATATATAAAAGGCTCCGGTGGGCGGCACCGGCAGGCGGAAGCCCAGCCGCTGCAAACCATCGATCAGGAAGCGGCGCCGGACGTCGTAGGCGGCCCGCATTGCTTCGATCTCCGGTCCGGCCTGGGTCAGGGCGGCGATCCCGGCCCGCTGCACGAAGCCGTTGGCCGAGATGAAGAAATTCTGCATCAACTTCTGCACGGGCCGGATGAACTCCTCCGGGGCGATGAGATAGCCCAGGCGCCAGCCGGTCATGGCGTAAAGCTTGGAGAAGCCGTTGATCACGAAGGCCCGGTCGGTGAATTCCAGGATGGAGTGCTCCTGGCCCTCATAGACCAGGCCGTGGTAGATCTCGTCCGAGACCACATACGGCCCCAGCTCCGCCAGGCGGGCCAGACGGCCGGTGGCGATGAGGGTGCCGGTGGGGTTGCCGGGGGAGTTGATGATGATCGCCTTGGTGCGGGCCGTGAGCCTGGGCCCCAGTTCCTCCGGCCGCAACTGAAAGCCGTCGTCTTCGCTCACCGGCACGTAGCAGGGCACCGCGTCCACCAGCCGCAGAAAATTGGGATAGCAGGCATAATGGGGATCGGTGAGGAGCACCTCGTCTCCCGGGTCGAGCAGCCCCGCGAAGATCAAGATCATGGCGGGCGAAGTGCCCGAGGTGACGATGAACTGCTCCGGCTTGACCCGGACCTTATACTTTTCCAGATAGTGCTGGCTCAAGGCCTCCCGCAGCTCCACGAGGCCCTGGGAGTGGGTGTACTGGGTTTCGCCCGCGGCCAGGGACCGGTTGGCCGCCTCCTTGACCACCTGAGGGGTGTCATGGTCCGGCTCGCCGATCTCCAGGTGGATGATGCTCTCCCCCTGGCGCTCCAGCTCCTTGGCCCGCTCCAGGATATCCATCACCAAAAAGGGCGTGATCTCCATAGCCCGGCGGGACGGGCCGCTCCGTGCGCGTCTTTCGTCCATGGCCCCCAGAATATCAAGAGGTAGGAGGGAAGGCAAGGGAGCTGTCAGCTTTTGTAGCCGCAGGCTTTAGCCTGCGCTGACGACCGAGACGCCTGTGCCCCCCAAAAAAAGGATGCGCTGCAGGGGCGGTTCTCGAACCGCCCTCTTATTTAACGGCCTTTGCCAGTTATCCCCAAGCCGCCGCAAACCTCTGCCAGATTCTCCATGGAATTTCTGTGTGGTGAATTTGCAGAAACTCCTCTACATTTCGTCCCTGTTTTTTTACTGGCAACTGACTTCTGACAACCGACAACTATCTTCACTATTCTCTTGACAAGTATACATCCGTATACTATTCTTCTGACTATGAAGCCCATGACCGATAGACAGCAGGTGGTATTGGAGTTCGTGGAGGCGTTTGTGGCCCGCCAGGGCTACGCCCCCACGGTGCGGGAGGTGGCGGCCCATTTCGGCATCCAGCCCCGGGCCGCGGCCGACCACCTGGAGGCCCTGAAGCGCAAGGGCCAGCTCCACCGGGAGCCGGGGTGCTCCCGGGGTCTGGTCCTGTCGTCCCGTCTCCAGGCGGTGGTCGAGGTGCCGGTGCTGGGCCGGATCGCCGCCGGTCAACCCTTACTGGCCGCTGAAAACGTCGAAGACACCCTGCCCCTCCCCCGCGCCTGGGTCCGGGACCAGGAGGTCTTTCTCCTGAAGGTGGCCGGGGAGTCCATGGCCCCCTTGCTCCTGCCCGGCGACCTGGTGATGGTGCGGGTCCAGTCCCGGGTGGCCCGGGGCGAGATCGCCGTGGTGCTCATCGACGACGAGGCCACCCTGAAACGGGTCTTTGAGGAGGCCGGCGGCCTGGTCCTCCGGGGCGACAACCCCGATTTCACCCCGCTGCGCTTCGCTCCGGAGGAGACCGCCGACGTCCGGATCCTGGGCAAGGTGGTGGGCGTGTACCGCAGCCTGGAGGGCCGGAGAAACTGATGCAGTTTTCCGTTTCCCGTAAAAGATTTTCAGAGTGCGGTAGCGGATCAGAACTTGAGAAGCATGATTCTTCAAGTCCCCCTTTGAAAAAGGGGGATTTAGGGGGATTTTCCCCTCTCCCCCCGGGGGAGAGGGCGGGATGAAGGGGGGGGCCGAGAGGTCAGTCAGTGATGCAAGGACCAATAGCAAATTATGAGCCCAACCCGCCGACTGCGGGGCCGCAGAGCCGGCTGACCGCCCTGAGCCGCTACCTGGCGCCCCTGAAATCCGGCCGGAGCGTCTTGCTCTGGGGTGAGCACCTGCGCCCCCTGGCCGCGGCCGCGGCTGCCTGGGGCGCGGCCCGGGGAACCTCGGTCCTGGTAGTGGACGCGGCCAATCGCTTCGACCCCTACGGCCTGGTGCGCCAGGCCCGGGACCGGGGGCTGGCGCCCCAGGTCGTCCTGGCGCAGGTAAGGGTGGCCCGGGCCTTCACCTGCCACCAACTGGTGCGTCTGGTAGAGGAGATTCTGCCCCCGGTACTTACGCCCGGCTGCCTGGTGATCGTCCTGGGACCGGTGAGCCTGTTCTACGACGAACAGGTGCCGTTGGCGGAACGGCGCCGCCTCTTTCAGGACCTGGCGCAGCTCCTGGGCCGGATCAAGTCCCAGGCCGCCCTGCTGCTGCTGCAGCCCCTGATGCCCAGGGAGGCGGCCAACCGCCACTTCGGGAAGCTGCTGGCGCCGATGATCGACTATTTTGTGGAGGTGGGCAGCCGGATGGCAAGCCAAGAGCAAACTCCGCCACTCGACCCCCGCCGCCTTCAAAGAGGAGACCTCAAAAGTGAACGTTTATCTATCTGAGTGCCAATACCTGCATTCCGGGCTGAAATTCTCGGCTCGGAGGAAGTACTGGCGGCAAGCCCTGGCCCTGCCACAGGACGCCCCGACCTATCTCCTGGAGATCACTAAATTCCTGGCCACCGGCGCCCTGATCCTGGCCACCGGCGTCCTCCTGCTGCTGCTGGGATAGGTGGTAGCGCAAGCTTCCAGCCTGTAGGGGCGGACATAGGTGTCCGCCCTGACTGAGGGCGCACACACAGGTGCGCCCCGACAAGAAGGTGGCGGGGCTACCCCGCCCCACCTGCCCCCTTTTTTCCAGACAAGGAAGTCATCATGGGACGCACGGTTTTACCTTATAGCCACGTTTGGGAAGAGGAGCGCTTGCGCTGGCAGAAGTTCCGCCGGGCCCTGAGGCGTGAGGACCAGACGCAGTTCGACCGGCTTTTTGAACTGGCCCGGCTGCACCTCCAGGCCGGGGTCTATGCCTCGAATCCCTGGCCCCTGGAGTCCATGCTCCTGTCCATGCTCCTGGAGCACCAGAAGGTGATTGCCGCCCTGGAGGCGCGCCTGCAGAGGCTGGAGGCGTAGGGGCGGTTCTGGAACCGCCTTCACAGGGCGGGCTTTTCTTATTTTAATAGCGCGGGCAGGCGCAAACAGACCCACAGGCCGGAGGCCTGTGCCACTGGGATATTCCTAGCCGGAGAAGCTGGAGCCGCAGGCTCCGTCTTCCCCGGCTTAATGCCCTTAAGGGGTTGGGAAATAGTGGCCAACAGAGATCTACTGGGAACTGGCTACTGACTACTGACTCATGCAAACCAACGGCTGGCTGTTCGATCTCTATCCCCTGGGCGATCGCCTGGTGCTGTGGTTTATCACCGACGCGGGCCAACGCTTGCGCCTGGAGGATGATTTTCCCTACTCCATCTATCTCGGCGGGCCGCCGGCGCGGCTCAGCGCCCTAGCTCGCACCTTGCAAAGCCGGGGCTGGGTCCGCCGTGCTTATCCGGCCCGGGGCCGGGACCTGTGGACCGGGGAGGAGATGGCGGTGCTGGCCCTGGAGGTCCGCTCCTACGGCCTGCTTTACCGGCTTAAAAATTGGCTGGGGGCACTGCCCGCGGGGGTGGAGTGCTATAACTGCGACCTGGATGTGGCCTCCTACTACCTTTATGTCCGCCGCCTCTTCCCCTGCGCCTGGTATCACCTGGAGGCCCAGGGTAGCCGTCTGCTGCGGCTGGAGCCTCTGGAGGAGGCCTTTGCCCTGGAGTTCTCCCCGCCGCCCCTCACTACCCTGACCCTGGGCCTCACCCGAGACCCCCTCATCCCCCTGGGCGCGGGCAACGGCCTGACCCTGGGTTGGGAGGGCGAGACCCTGGAGCTGGACACCCCGGATATTCCCGGCCTGCTGCGCGAGCTGGCTCGCCGGCTGCAGCGGGCCGACCCGGATCTGGTGCTGACCGAGTGGGGCGATGAAGAGATCATCCCGACGCTCACGCGCTGGAGCCTCGCAGCCGGGGTGCGCCTGCCCCTGGACCGGGAGACCGGCCCGGTGGAGCGCAAATTTTCCGGCTCCCGCAGCTACTTCTCCTACGGCCGCATCGTCTACCAGGGCTCCGCCGCCCCGTTTTACGGCCGCTGGCACCTGGACCGGCGCAATTCCTTTTACTATCGGGAGGCGGGCCTCCCGGGGCTCCTACAGATCAGCCGCATCGGCCAGATGCCGCTGCAACGGGCGGCCCGGGCCTCTCCCGGAACCCTGATCACCTCCATGCAACTGGCCCGGGCCACGGCCGACGGCATTCTCATTCCCTGGCGCAAGGGCGAGCCGGAGCGCTTCAAGACCGCGGGCGCATTACTCACCATCGACAAGGGCGGCCTCAGTTTTATGCCACCCATCGGCCTGCACTGCAACGTCGCCGAAGTCGACTTTGCCTCCATGTATCCCACGATCATGGCGGTGCATAACATTTCACCGGAGACGGTGAATTGCCGCTGTTGTGCGGAAACGGCCGGGACCAGCAAGGCAGTGATCAGTGATCAGTGGCCAGCGGTCAGAAAAGCAGTTGCCAGTTCCCAGTTCCCGGTTCCCAGTGTTTCCTTGGCGCGGGAAGGCACGGTTTATGTGGAACAGCCACCCTCGGCTGTTCTCGAGACGACCCGGCGGGTTGCCCCCACGTATCCGCCTAATAATCCGCTTGTCCCCGAAGCCGGCTATCATCTCTGCCGGCGGCGGGAGGGATTGGTGCCCAGAACCTTAAAACCCATTTTGACGTTACGGGAGCAACTGAAGGCCCGGGCCAAGGAGCTGCCGCCGGCTGAGGCGGCGCCGTACAAAGAGCGGCAGACTGCCTTGAAATGGATGCTGGTCACCTGCTTCGGCTATCTGGGCTACAAGAACGCCCGCTTTGGCCGCATCGAGGCCCACGAAGCAGTGACGGCCCACGGCCGGGACAAGCTGCTCACCGCCAAGGAGATCAGCGAGACCGCGGGCTATACCGTGCTCCACGGCCTCACCGACTGCCTCTGGCTGGTGAAGCCTGAGGTGATTGTTAAGCGAAAAACTGACTCTTCGCTTGGTGGCGCCGGCGTCTCGCCTGCGTCACGTCGGCCAAATGTTAATGCATCAATAGAGGCTCATCCCTGCTTAATAAAACCCTCCTTGAATCCCCCTTTTCCAAAGGGGTACTTGGAACCCCCCTTTGAAAAAGGGGGGCAGGGGGGATTTGCAGTTTCCGCAGTAGGGCCCGCCACTACCTCCAATGATATGTTTAAGGCGGAATTGGCCGAACTGTGTCAAAAAATCTCCGCGGCCACCGGCGTCAGACTGGCCCTGGAAGGCGTCTACCGCTGGCTCTGCTTCATGCCCTCCCGGCAAGACCCCAGGCGGCCGGTGGCCACGCGGTATTTCGGGGTCTTCGAGGACGGCTCCCTCAAGGTCCGGGGCCTGGCCTGCCGCCGCCGGGACACGCCACCTTTCGTGCGCCGGGCCCAGGAGGCGCTGCTGGCGAAAATGGCCGAGGCCGTGACGCCCGACGATCTCCTGGCCCTAAAGCCTGAATTTGAAGAGCTGGCCGCGGGCTTCCGCCAATGCCTCCGGGAAGGGAGCGTCCGGCCCCAGGACCTGGTGATCACCCGGGTGCTATCCCAGAAGGTGGAGGACTATAAGGTGGATACGCCCACGTCCCTGGCGGCGAGGCAGCTGCAAGCCGCGGGCATCCATCTGCAGCCGGGCGAAAAAGTGCGCTACGTCCACGCCGAGCCGAAGGGCGGCCCCAAAGAGACCCGCATCCAGGCCGCCCCCTTCCTGGACACCCTGGACGACTACGACGTGGGGTTTTATCTGGACTTGCTGGAGAGGGCCATCGAGGAGGTGTTGCTGCCATTCGGGGAGATGTAGATTAAAGCGCAGGCGAGACGCCTGCGCCACCAATAAAAACGGGGCGGGTTTTTAAAAACCCGCCCCTACGATATTGCAGGAACAGGGCGAACACCAGGGTTCGCCCCTACTGACTAATGCGCTTAGATTTCCAACCACGAGTCCGAGAACAGCACCTGGCCCATGATGACCCGGGCGGTTTTGGCGTAGTTCTGGTGCTTCTTGGACATGGCGGGGATGTCGACGGATTTGCCGTCCATGATATCGTAAACGATTCTCACGGCTTCCGGGTCTTTGCCGGCGACCACGTCGGCCAGTTCCTGGTCGAAGGCGTCGACGATGGCCGAGACCATGCCGTGGCGTTGCAGCATGATGACATAGGTGCGGTTGATGATGGGCCTGAGCTCATCGGGCACCCCGTTGGAGCAGTTGGACAGGCCGCAGGTGGACTTGGCCAGCGGCGCAATGGCGGACAGCATCTGCATGTATTCCAAGGTGGCGATGAGCTGGTTCTGCTGGATGTTCAGCGGCGCGATGATGGGATCGAACCAGATATCCTCTTCGTTGATGCTGTATTCCGCGGCCTTGGCGAGGATTTCGGCGGTGAGCATGCCGCGCTCGTGTTCGTCCCGGGGCATGCCTTCCGGCCCCCACATCAGGCCGATCATGTAGGCGTTATATTTGTTGACCAGGGGCATCATGCCGTCCATGCGCTCGGGCCGGGCCATGATGGAGTTGATGATGGCCTTGCCTTTGTGGACCTTGAGGCCCGCTTCCATGGCGGCGATGTTGGAGGTGTCCAGGGCCAGGGGGATGTTGGGCACCACTTCCTGGATGGTCTTGACGATCCATTCCATCAGCTCTTCCCCGCCTTTGCGGGCCGGGCCGATATTGACGTCGATGAAATCCACTCCAGCCTCAGCCTCTTTCAAGGCCACTTCCTGGAGGGGTTTGGGGTTGCGCTCCTTCATCGCCTGACCATAGACCTTGGTCACCACGTTCAGGTTTTCGCCGATTCGGTAGAATTTGTCCATCAGGTGATCCCCTTCTTAACAGTGGCATGAAGGGGAGAAAGCCGGCTACGGCATTTCTCCCCGGTTATATTTTGGAGCTTCCCAAACGACTACTTCAGGGACTTCAACAGGGCCGGGATATGCGACGCTTCCCGGGGCCCGATCGTGACCTTCCAATCCGGCAGTTCCTCTTCCAGGTCGCCGCTGATGCCGGCGGCATAGCCCGGGATGATCAGGGTGCGAGTCTTGACCTTGTCATTGATGCCGCTTTTCTTGACGAAGTGCGCCACCGAGTCGCCGGAGAATTTGCCGGCGGCCCAGGCGGTCATGACCGACAGGCCCTCGGTGTCCTGGATCAGCAGCCAGACAGACACCTTGCTGCTTTCGATTTCGCCGGACACGATGAAGTAGGTGAGGGCGAAGTTGGTGGTGATGGCCACCGGGGAGTTTTCGTCCGGGGTGCCGATCTCGTAGATGCCCGGGGTGATGATCATGGGCTTCTGCGGGTCGGTGTAGATGTTCAGCCGTTCCAGCAGCAGCGGGAAGATCCCGTCGGCGGACAGGTCGCTGAGGACCACGATACCGCCGTATTTGGCGATAAAGACCGCGGCATAGAGCTTTTCCATCACCGAGTCTTGGGTCATGGCATACGGCATGGTGATAGTGGGGAAACCGAAGGGCCGAAACTTGGGCACCAGGGCGGCCCGGCGGATGGCAATCTGATCCTTCAAAGCTTCCTTGAGGCCGCGGGAGCCGGAGTCGATGACCAGATCTTTGAGGCCCATGCCGGTGAGCTTGGTGGTCAGGGCGGCCAGGTCGTCAAGGCCGTTGCCGCTGGCGATCAGGGGCAGGCCCAGCTCTTTGGCCAGAGCGCCCATGCCGTCGGCGTTGGCTGTGGTGGCTACGCCGATCAGGGGCTTGCGCTCCTTGGCAACCTCGGCCCCAGCCTTGACGACTTCGGGTTTATCGCTGCCCAGAGATCAGGCCGGCGTCGGTCTTGTCCATCACCTTTTTGACCAGGGCCGCGAATTTGCCGGCATCGCCGTTCTTGTCGTGCACGGCAATCAATTCCGGCCGCAGCATCAGGCCCACCCGCTCGTATTGCAGCTTCATGAACTGGTCGAGCTTCTTGTCGACCTCGGCATCGGCCAAGGCGGTGTTCACTTCCCCGGCGATCAGGGTCGGATTGAAGAAGGTCTTTTCATGGCGGAACATGACGGTTTCGCCGCCGATGGTCTTGACCCCGTCCTTCATGCCGATCTTTATGGGGCGGATGGGCGGGGCCGACGCCGCGGCCAGTTTCTCCCGCACCTCTTCCGAGACATAGGGGCATTTTTCCAGTTCCGCCTTCCCGCTAGCCAGGGCCATGGCAAAGGCCAAACAGGTGGGGAAGCCGCATTCCTTGCAATTAGTTTTGGCGAGAAGTTTGAAGATTTCAATTCCCGTTAAAGCCATCGTCTCTCTCCTTATCCATGGCTTGGCGGCCCACGCGGGTTTATCGGGGTCGGTTACCCCCGCCCGCCGGGTCTCCATGTGAGAAGGGGGCCAGGAGGGGCGCACCTCCAAGCCCCCTTCGGGGTTAGCCGATAATGGGATCCATGCTCAAGGCCGGATGATTCTTCTCCGTCAGGAAGGTCAGGATTTCGTCTTCGGTGACGCCCACAGTCTCATCGGCGATACGATCGATGAGATCGGGCATCCCCTCTTCCTCGCCCCGTTTCAGGAGCTGTTCCCGGAGTTCTTCCTTCAGGATCTTGGGCATCCAGACCACCCTTTTCAGGCCACCGTCGCCCTTGATGAACTTCCGCTGGCAGACGTTGTACTTGCTGTGGCCTACGAAGCCCGGAGTGACCTGCCCGCCGCCGATGACGCCGGCCAGGGTGGTGAACTTCATCCCGCAGGGGGTCTCACCGGTGTAATCCCGGTTGACGGTCATGATGCCGTTACACATGGGCAGCACCGCGGAAATGGCCTCGCAGCAGCCGCAGGTGGTCATGGGATCATAGACCAGGCTGTAGAAGTTGTATTTCTCCACCTTCTGGCGGGAAGCCTTGAAGACGAAGTCGTTGACTCCCTGCCACTGCCCATATTTCTCATCCAGCACCTCACCCTTCTGAACGGGCTGGTTGGGGCCGGTGGGGTTGATTTCATTAGAAGCCTTGCAGTCCATCCAGTTGTAAGCGCCGCACAGGCCGGTCCGCTCCGGGCTGACCACGCAGACGTGGTTGGGCGCGAAGGACTGGCACAGGGTGCAGGAGTAGTAGGTCTCGGTGGTTTCGTCCCGCATGTTTTCCACCCGGGCGTCACGCTCGTGGTAGATCTTCCGGGCCTGGGCGGTGATCTCAGCCACCTTATCTTTATCGGTGTAGATCTTGATCTGGCATTTGTCGAAGATGGCGCCGAAGTCCTGATGGTATTTGGCATGCAGGATGGTGCCGATGTGCTTCAGGCTGAAGCCCTTTTCCACCGCGGCCTTGCCGATGCGGTACCAGGCGATGTCCCGCTGCCCGATGTGCATGACGCCCTGGGCGTAGTTCACCAGGTGGTGAATCTGCCGCTCCAGGATGGGCTCGAAGTCGGGCTGGAAGTTCCGGCCGGCCACTTCGATCACTATGGCCATGGGCAGGCGCATGGGGATTTTGTCCTGGGGCAGGTCCGGGAGGTCAAGACCGAAGACTTCCACCTTGCCGTCTTCCACTTCGTCCATGCGTTTGCTGGTGACCAGCTCCACGGCCTGGGTCTTGCCGCCGCCGCATTCGGCGTAGAGGTCGTCCTTACGGACCCGCTCACCCTCGAAGGCGGCGCCGAAGTTCACCGGGATGTCGATCTCGGTGATCGCCACCTTGAGGCCCCGGACTTCGATGGATTTCTGGCCCAGGTCCTTCATGGGTATGTTGCTGACCACGTGCTCGTAGGTACAGATACCGGTGGGCAGCACCTGGGGGATGTCCTGGTTGGTGATGGTCGGGAAGCCCCAGTTGATGGCGCCGGCGGCATTGGCGTACCACTCATCGGGGATGGTGGACACGGCATTGACGAAGGCGAAGATACGGTCCTTGTTGTAGATCAGGTTCTTCAGAGCCGCGCCGGGTTTGACACCGCCGAAGGCCATGGCGGCCCGGACCGCGAACCCCAGGGCGAAGACCGCGCCGGAGATCTCCGGGCTGAAGGGCACGATACGGGTCGGCCAGCCGATCTGCACGCCACCTTCCAGGAGCTGCTCGATCACCGAGGTCTTGCCTTCGATGTCCCGGGCGGCGCAGAAGACGTAAAGGTTCTTCTTCTGGTATTCCGTCACCAGGTCCACGGCTTCCTGGACCGAGGGGGCGGAACCGACGATGGCGGCGAATCCGGGAGCGGAACCGTCTACGAACTCAACGCCGCGTTTACGCAGGATGATGTCGTTGGCGGCGCCTACCCAGAACTTCTCGGCGCCCTTGCTGTAGACTTCCTCGCCCCGTTCGTAGAAATCGGGGGTTTCCACGTAGCGGATGGCCTCGAAGATTTCTTCGGCGAACAGGGTGGCCAGACCGGCATCCAGGCCGGGTCCCAGGTATGGCAGGTAGTTGTGCTCGGCCGGGACCGGCGGCAGCATCTCTTTGCAGCGCTGCATGACCGGCATTGCATCCTTGAGATTTTCGATCTTGGTGCCCATCAGGGCGTAAATGATGGGGAGATAATAAGCGGTATCGGGGAAACCGATTGCCTGCTTTTCCCCATATTTCTTGACGGCCTCATCCAGCTTGGCCGCACATTTATCGACGATCTTATGAGCCCCGCGAATGGCGGCGGAAATGATGATCTTTGACACAGTGACTTCCTCCTTCCTTTTTCGTAAAGGAAATTATCTGCAAAGGCGCGCCCTGCCTTCCTGGCAGGGCGCCCCATTGGTTCTTAGTGCTCTTCGCCCGCCGCGGCGGCGTCCATGGTGCGGCGCATTTCCATATCCATGAGCACCCGCTCCCGGGCCTTGTCGATGCCCAGGGCTTTGCGCTTCAGGTCGATGTGGGCGATCATCTTCTTGGCCATGATCATGGGATCCATCTCGAAGTCCCACTTGCCGCCCAGCTCTTCTTCGATCCCCTTGAACAGGTAGTCGGTGAGGATCTCGGAACCGGTGGTGGGCCAGGTGACCCCGAACAGGGTGTAGACGCCGGAGGCCACGAAGTACTGGCCGATGGCGATGGCCTTCTCACTCATCCATTCCGGCGCCGCGCCCGCGGCCGGCAGGTCGCTGATGTCGCTGCCCAGGCCGCCGGCCTTGACACAGGCGGTGGCCGCCATCAGGATGCGGGAGTTGTCCACGCAGGCCCCCATGTGCAGCACCGGCGGGATGCCCACGGTCTCGCAGACCTCGGCCAGGCCCTCGCCGCAGTACTTGGCGGCCGATTCCGGCGATCAACAGGCCGTATTTGCCCGCCGCCATGGCGGCGCAGCCCGTGGTCAGGACGATGACGTCGTTCTTCATCAGTTCCTTGATCAACGACCATGTGGGAGGTGTCCTGGGCGGTGCGGCAGTTGTTGCAGCCCACCACGCCGGCGATCCCCGGATGCGGCCGTTGATGATGTTGTCGTTCAGGGTGTAGTACGAACCCCGGATGGAGCCGCCCAGCAGGTACTGGATGGTCTCATAGCTGAAGCCCACCACGGTGGGGTGAGCTTTGCGACGGGAATCATCACCGGCGCCTTGCGGTTGGGATAGTTGTCGATGGCCATCATGACGATCTTTTTGGCCACGTCCAGGGCATGGTGCTCGTCGAAGGCGATTGCATGCTCCGCCATCGGATCTTGGCCCGGTCGTCAGTGGTGATCAACTTGGTATGGTAGCACTTGACCACATTTTCCAGGGCCTGCATCTCGCACTGCACGTCCACCACCATGGCGTCCACTGCGCCGGTGATGATGGCCAGTTCCTGGTGCAGGTAGTTGCCCACCACCGGTACGCCGTGGCGCATCAGGATTCGTTGGCCGAGCAGCACATGCCGCCCAGCTGGATGCCCTTGGCGCCTTTGCTCTGGGCCGCCTTGATGAGCTTCCGGGTCCATGGAGGCGACGTAGAGCATTTCGGGCAACAGCGGCTCATGGCCGTGCATCACCACGTTGACGTGGTCCTCTTTCAGCACGCCCAGGTTGATCTCGCCGGCCACCGGGGTGGGGCAGCCGAACATGATGTCCTGCAGATCGGTGGAGATCATGGAGCCGCCCCAGCCGTCGGCCAGGGCGCAACGGGATGCACTGCTTCATGAGGTTGTGGTAGTCCTGGTCCACGCCCATGTGGGTGCGGTGCATCAGTTCCACCACTTCGATGTCCACGCCCCGGGGCACGATGCCCAGTTTCCGCCAGATTTCCTGGCGCTTCTTGGGGGCCCGGCGCACGTAATTGATCTCGCCTTCCTGCTTGCCGAACTCCGCCAGCACTTTGGGGCCCAGCTCCATGGCGATGGCTTCGGGCGTACGGGCCTTGGCGTCGTCGCCTTCACCTTCGGTGATGGCTACATCCCAATCCCTGGCCACGCGTTTCAGCTTGGTCACGTCCTTGATCTTGTAACCCTGGGTCCGGCCGTTGGCCACTTCGATGAACAGCTTGGCCACGCCCCGGGCATGGTCGCTGTGGGCCGCGGTGCCGGCGCAGACCATGCGGGCGAAGTTCCGGGCCACGATGGTTTCGGCGGTGGCGCCGCACAGACCCATGCGCTGTTTCTTCTCTTCCCCGGTCTCGCCTTCCTTCTTCTTGGGCGGCGGCACCCGGCAGGGACCCTGCGCGCAGATGCGGCAGCAGGCGCCTTCCGCCCCGATGGGGCAGGGCTTCATGGTTTTGGCGCGATCAAAAATAGTCTCGACGCCCTCCGCCTCAGCCTTCTTCAGCATCTCTTGGGCCGCCGGATCCATGGTAAGCTTTTCCAAATCTAACTCAGCCATTAAAATAATCCTCCAGTTTCTTACTTAAAGAGGCGACCTTCATGGCCCCTCTTGGCAAAGAGAGCCCGCCCTCGGGGTTGCGTCCGTTTCCAGCCAATGAAGTAGGTCGGGGCTCCAGGACAGTGTGGTAATATTCCAGGGCAGCCGCGGGCCTTAGCCAGCCAGTTCCTGGATAATGGATTTGACAAGTTTCACCGCTTCCGGATGGCGCATGATGAGCAGGTCGCTTCCGGCCAGCAGCAGGTCCACGGCAGTGATGGCTTCCATGAGGATGCCCCGCTTGGTCTGGTCGCCCAGCTGCGGCGCTTCTTCATTCGTCTGTTTGCACTCTTTCACCTTCCACACTTCTTGACCGACATAGTTGACGATGGGCAGCTGCAGCTTGTCGTCTTCCTGGGTCAAAGCCGCCATGCGGTCCCGCTCCATGACGGAGTAGCTGTATTCCAGGCCGTAACCCAGGCCGCCGGTGGTGGGGTCAACCAGGATGTTGGCGTCTTTGACGCCCAACTGGCCCAGCAGGATGTTCAACTGTTTGGCCAGGTTGACGTCGATGGGGGAGTTGGCGATGACCGTGTGGCCATAGGCCAGGGCCGCGGCGCCGATCTTCTTGTAGTTCTTGTCCTGGACCGGGCCGATGACGATGGGTTTGTCGCCGCAGGCTTCCGCCACCGCGGGCAGCACTTCGGCGTCCTTTTCGACGTTGCTGGTGCCGAAGACGATGAAGGGCACGTCGATGGCCGCGGCCACCTTCTTGGCCGTAGCGGCGGCCTTCTCGGCGGGGGCGTTGTCCCCGTTGGGGTCGGTGCTGTTCAGGATCAGGGCTACTGCGTCGGCCCCAAATTCCTTCACGCATTTCTGGGCCCACGCCACCGGGTCTTTGGCCACGTCTTTGATGGCGGCATAGGCCGGGGCGGCCCACTCTTCGCCCGGGTCCCTGTCCCACACTTCCATGGCAATCCGAGGCTTGTTGGGCATGGCCCCCTCAAAGACATAGAAGGGGTAGGAGGTCTCGCCTCCCAGGGTAATGGCTTTATCGCCTTTGCCGATGGTTACGGTTTTGATCGAACCCGAGTAGATCTGTTTGGGAATCTCGAAGGCCAAGGTAGTTCCCTCCTTAATTTTTTCCGGAATTGCCGGCATGTTAACTTTATTTAAACCTGCGGAGGTATAAACATTGTGAAAATAATAATTAATTGGTCAACCTGTCAAGTAAAAAATCACGCTACAGCCCGCGCTTACGCACTTTCACGAAACCAATTTGGCAAAGATTTCATAAGCTGCTTGTAATGCTGGGGAATTAGCAGGCAGCTGATAAGTGGGTCGCCCCTGGCTGTCGAACTCGGCGATGAGGGGATCCTCCGGGATCAGGCCGACCAGATCCAGACCCCGCGCCTCAATCTCGGCCGCGGCCCGGTCGCTCAGGCCGTTGGAGGCTCGATTGACGATGAGTGCGGTGCGGCCCACCACGATCTTCAGGGCCTGGGCCAGGTCCGTGAGGCGGCCGACCGCCTGGATGCCCCGCCAGGAGGGGTCCGAGACCAGTACCAGCAGGTCCACCGCGTGGGTGGTGAGGCGGCTCATGTGCTCCATGCCGGCTTCGTTGTCCATCAGGATATAGGGGTAATTTTTCGCCAGGACATCCATGAAGTGGGCCACCAGGTTATTGGCGGCGCAGTAACAGCCGGGGCCTTCGGGCTGGCCCATGCTGATCAGGTCAAAGCCGGCGGTCTCCACCAGGCACTGGTTGATGCGCATCTCGATGAGTTGGTCTTTGGTGATGTCCACCAGGCCGCCGCCCTTCTTCATCTCTTCCCGGGCCTGGCCCACCGTCATCTCCACCGCAGGCCCAGGACTTCGTTAAAATTGCTGTTGGCGTCGGCGTCCACCGCCAACACCGGGGTCTTGCCGTGCTCCACCAGATAGCGCAGAAACAGGCCGGCCGTGGTGGTCTTGCCGGTGCCGCCCTTGCCGGCCATGGCGATCAGAAAACTCACAGGGTGCCTCCTCGATTAGCGTGAAACTATTCACAATTATATAGGACGCGACAGTAAACGCAACCGACGCGCCGGCTCCTGGGAAAATTTGCCGAGCCCCGGCAGGCAGCCATCTGGGACCGCGACCGCAGCCTCTGATCCCTGGTTTTCATTGTGCTTAAGCAATATGCACTAAGGTGCAGAAAAAGTCATGGAATATGTTCGCTCCGGAGCTATCTTGTGACCACGCCCGAAAGGCCGGAGGCCCCGGCCAAAAAAAACTCGTGATTTTGTGGCTGACGAAGGCTGCCCACACTGACCTGAAGCCGGAGACGCCGCGCCGGGACAAAACTGGACAAAAGACTTGCGCGGTCTTAAAGATTAAATTTATAATTTCACCGAAGCTTATCCCGGTGCACCCGGGATTCCCACCAAACTCTACCGCCATCCTGGGGGATCGTCCAATGGCAGGACAGCGGCCTTTGGCGCCGCTGATCTAGGTTCGAATCCTAGTCCCCCAGCCATAAAGACAGTAGTCAGTTGCCAGTTTTTGGCCATAGGGCGGCCTGTGGCCGCCGTCGTTCCTCCCCAGACAGGTCGCGGTGAGTCCCCTAAAAAGCGCAGGTCGCGGTCACTATGGGCGTCAGGTTATTGGGGGAATTTTTGCCCGCCCGGTCCAGGGCCACTCCGGCCTAGAAATTGTGACAGACCGCCAACGCCGGCGCGATGGTCCGGGAGGTGGGGAATTTGCCAATCGTGTCGAAGGCGCAGCCGGCCGAGAAGGACCAATTTTCCGAGAAACGGTATTCCATCCCGGGCATGAATCCCAAGAGGGTGCTGGGAGTTTGGGAACCCACCGGCGTCAAGATGGTGTCCCAGGTCCAGGTGCTGTACATTTCCAGCAGCAGGATGAAGCGCTCGCTGAGGGGATATTCCGCCGCCAGGTTGAAGGTGACGCTCTCCATGGCGCGGCCGGGGGGTTCTTTGGAGTTGCCTGCGGTCATCTTAAAGAGGTTTATGGGGCTGTTCAACCAGAGGTTGCTATACAGCAGGAAAGGCTTCACCCATTTAAACAGGTTGACGCCGGTGGTGAAAGTGAAGGCCCCGGTGCCGACGGCGTCCGCCGACCCCGCCAGCGGCAGGAACCTCGGGTTCAGGTGGGAGGCATGGCCGCTGGGCCAGGTAACCCCGCCCACCGCGGCGACCGCGGGCCGGATCTCCCCTTCCTCCAGCAGCAGATATTTGGCCACCGTGGTCATATCCCCGAGGCCGGCATAGGAGGCGGAGCGCTCGCCGTTCGGCCCGGCCAGGCTCTGATCCACCTTATTGATCCAGTTGACGATGAAGGGCGCGGTGATGTAAGTCTCCAGATTTTTGACGGGGCCGTAGGTGAATTTGACCGGCAGATTGAAGGTGAATAGATCCCCTTTAGTGCTCACGCTCCGCCAGTTCTGGGTGAAATTGGCCGTATACACGGACAAGGCCCCCATAACCTGCAGGCTGGCGTGGTGCTCCTCGATGGGGATACAGGTGTCGGTGATCAGGGGACCGCAGGTGGCGGGTGGTTGGGAAGCAGGATCTTCAGCCCCGGCTCGGCAAGGGATCAGTAAAATTGCCAAAACCGATATAGCAATCAGGAGTCGCACTTTTGCGGTCAAGAGAGGCTGATCCTTTTTGGCTGGCATTATAGCAGACCGGCCCAATGCCGAGCCCGGAAAAAAATGGGGGCTGAAGACCCGGTCTTCAGCCCCGAGAAAGTTCCGGACGGACTCAGCTAAAAACTGTAATACGCCGTGAGGGCCGGGGTGGCCTTATGCCCGCCGAATTTGCCGACGGTGTCGAAAGCACAACCGGCGGAGAAAGACCATTTTTCCGTGGCGACATATTCGATCCCCGGCAGGAAGCCCAAAACCGTAGTGGGAGATTCGAAGGCTATGGTTTCCGTCCCTGGGTTTGACCAGGTCCAGTTGCTGTACATCTCCACCAGGAGGACCCATTGCTTAGAGAGAGGATACTCCGCCGCCAGGTTGAAGGTCACGTTTTCCCGGTTGCGGACGGCTTGAGGGAAGTCAGAACCATTCAACTTAAACATATTGATCGGGGTGTTCAACCAGATGTTGCTGTAGAGCAAGAACGGCTTGACCCACTTGTACAGGTTGAGGCCGGTGATGA
The DNA here is from genome assembly GCA_963797235.1 of uncultured delta proteobacterium. Lineage (GTDB taxonomy): Bacteria > Desulfobacterota > Desulfobaccia > Desulfobaccales > 0-14-0-80-60-11 > JAPLJC01. Next base: position 37,180 of record CAWCOX010000010.1, on the reverse strand, counting down.
AGTTGAGTGACCCGGTGCCGACGGCATCCTGCAACAGGAAATTCGGGTTGAGGTGATGGGCGTGGCCGGTGGGCCAGCCAATCCCGCCCACCGCGGTCATGGCGGGGCAGATATCGCCTTCCGGGTGGAAGTTATATTTGGCCACCGTGGTGATATCCCCGACGCCGCTATAACTGGCGAAATTCTCGCCGATAGGATTGGTAGGCCCGCTGGTAACCCAGTTATGCACAAAGGGAACGACGATATACGTCTCCAGGTTTTTAGTGGGGCCATAAGTAAGTTTAACCGGCATATTAAAAGTGTAAAAATTCCCTTGTGCGGTCACCACCCGCCAGTTGGGGCTGAAATTTCCCGTGTAAACAGACAAGCCTGCCAGCACCTGCATGCTGGCATGGTGCTCCTCGATGGGAATGCAACTGTCGCTGATCAAGGGGCCGCAGGTGGTGGGCGCCTCTTCCTTTTTCTCTCCGGGCCCCGGCACCTCGGAGGAAGGCTGCGGCTTCTCCAGTAGAGGTCCGGCCCCCGTGCCCTGGGCCGCGGCCGGCGAGGCGGCCAGGGTCCAAAAAACTGCCAGAATTATGGCCAGAAAGAGCCCAATCGTTTTATCCGCCACTGATTTCTTCATTATGTCTCCCCCCTTCATCCGTAAAGGTGATGTCGAACCCCCCAAAGAAAAAGCCGCTTCCGCCCCCTTTTGGGTCAGGCTTCCGCGGCTCACCAAGTCGATTCCATTTTGCCTGAGCAAAGGGGGCCAACGCTCCCGTATCAGGACGTATCTTAAATAAACTTAGGGGCTATTGTCAACTTCTTTACCCAAAAGCCAAGATTTTTCTAGGTCTAGTCCGGAGCCAGGCGGGCGGTGGGGAATGCAACCCGTTAGATGCCTTTGCCCCCCTTCGTTGCACAGCCTTCCGGGAGGCGCCTCCATGGGGGTTGCTCAGGAAGGATTTAAGTCTCTCCCATTGACTCGGTCGAAATAATCGTTCAACAGGATCTGGCAATATTGGCAGAACGCCAGGGTCTTCTGGTCCAACTTTTCCAGATTGGCGGCAAAGCCCATCAGGCAGCCGGGCTGGTGGCAGTGTCCCAGGCCGAAGGAATGGCCCAACTCGTGCAAGCTCAGTTTGAGCAGACGGTCTAAAAAGACCCGTTTGGGCGGCTGGAAGCCGTCGGCGCCCCCAGCGGGGCGGAAGGTCGAAATGATCGCCGCCCTGCCATCCAGTTGGGCTTCGCCAAAAACGAAGGTGAAGATCGGGATGTAGAGGTCCGCGGCCGTGATGCCTAATATTTGCAGAGGCTCGAGGTCGGCGTCATTCAGGAGGTATTCCAGGAGTTGGGTGGAATGATTCTGCTCACGTCCCACGTGATAGGTCTGCATGGGCAGATGTTTGGGGGGTAGCAACCGCACCACCAGGGGCAGGAAATCGGCTAGCGCCTTAACCAGATAACGCAGGATCTCCGGATCCACCGGACCCAAGGGAACCAAACCTAAAACCGGACCTCGCCTCATGTGCCTGCCAGGATGCTAAAGCGGCAGGCCGGTATGCCATCCGAACTCAAGACAGCAGGCCATATTTCTTGATCTTGTTGTAGAGAGTGGTGCGGTTAATCCGGAGCACCTTGGCGGCGTTGGAGATGTTGCCGCTTTCCGCGGTAAGCACCTGGGCAATGTAGTGCCGCTCCATCTTGGCCAGAGATCGATTTCCATCTTCCTCCATTCCGGGCGGGGCAGAGAGCGGGGGAAGATCGCCGAGGTTAATCTCACGGGATTGGCCCACCACGACCCCTCGCTCGATGGCATTTTCCAGCTCTCGGACGTTCCCCGGCCACGCATATCGCTGCATGGCCGCCAAGGCCTCCGGATGGATGGAGTCGATCTTTTTGCCGGTTTCGGTGGCAAACCGGCGCAGAAAATGCTCGGCCAACCGCGGGATATCTTCCGGCCGCTCCCTCAGGGGCGGCACCTGCAGGTGCATAACGTTCAGCCGATAAAATAAATCCTGGCGGAAGGTTTTTTCCTGAACGCTTTGCTGGAGGTCCTGACGGGTGGCGGCAATGACCCGAAAATCGCTGGGCACCAGGGTCGTCCCTCCCACCCGGGTGAATCTCTGGGTTTGCAGGACTCTCAAAAGATCAATCTGCATTTTCATGGAGATGTCGCCCACTTCATCGAGAAAGAGCGTGCCGTGGTTGGCCATTTCCAGCCGGCCCTTCCTGGCGTCTTTGGCGTCGGCGAAGGCTCCCGGCTCCTCGCCGAAGAGTTCGCTCTCCAGGAGATGTTCCGTGAAGGCCCCGCAGTTGACGGCTATAAAAGGACCAGCGCCGCGAGAGCTCTGAGAGTGAATGGCCTGGGCCACCAACTCTTTGCCGGTGCCGGATTCCCCGGTAATCAACACGGTGGCGTCGCTTTTCGCCACCTCAACGATGGTCTCGAAAAGCTTGAGCATCGGCGGCGACTGGCCCACCAGGTTTTCAAATCGGGTAAAAGTCGCTACCCGGTCTTTTAAAATCAAATTTTCCATGGCCAGAGTCTGCATCTGGACCAATTTTTCCATGGTGAGACTCAGTTCCTCCAGTTCAAAGGGTTTGAGCAGATAATCATACGCTCCCAGTTTCAGGGCTGCCACGGCGTCCTGGATGGCGCCATGCGCCGTCATCAGGACCACCGCGGTCTCGGGATCGCGTTCCTTTAATTTCATGAGCACGGTAATCCCGTTCATCTTCGGCATTTTGACGTCCAGCAGCATGATATCGAAATGGTTTTCCTGGATCATGGCCAAAGCCGTCGGCCCATCGACCGCGGTTTCCACCTGATAGCCATCCTGCTCCAGCCAACCCCGCAAAGATTCGCGGATGCTCAACTCATCATCCACTACCAGGATAGTGATCTTCTTATGCGGCAACATGCTCTACTCCCGGTTTCGAGAAGCAGACGAATATTGAAACTGGTCCCTCAAGAAAATCCTCCCTCTTTTAACTATATTACATGAATATCCCATTTTATCCATATCTCGATCAGCGGATTAGGAGAATTCATCGGGGTCCGCAGATGGGCCACCCAGCCCGGGGCACGATCAAAGCCCCCTAAACCCGAACAGAACGAAGCTCCGGTCGAGACCGGGCCGGGGCGAAATATCCAAAAACTGCCGGACCACGGGTTGTCTTGCCTGGCGATGGGGCTTATGATATTTTAACAACAACTGGCCGGTTCGCTTTCTTGAACCTGACCGGGTCTGCATCGGCAAGCGGCAGTTGTAGCCCAAAGAAGATAAAATAAATAGCAGATCGCGACACTCTACCCCTTCCTACTTTTTGTGCGCAAAGCCTGTTTAATTGGCACTTATGAGGAGTAAACGCAAAAATTCCGACTGCAACACATAATTTTTTTAAAAGAAACAAGAACTATAAGGTAAGAATAACAGAAAGATTAAGCTGTGGCAAAGGTGAGGTTCTGGAAGAAGTTCACGGCAACGCCGAGCTTTGGGTTGGCCGAAGCGGGCGGCTCCAGGCGGACCACCTCTCCTTCGGCCTTGATATGGGAAACCTGGAGGGCATCTGGAAAGGGCAGGGGGCCGGCAATGGTGAGGGAGAGGAGCTGCCCGGGTTGAAAATCGGCTGCCTGATCCGGGTGGAAGAAGGCGCCGGACAGACTGATATCTCTCATAACTCCCTGGCCTTGGCGCCAGTCCCCACTCACCGGGCAGCGCGTTTGATATTCCACTGCCAATGGAATGATGACCCGACTGTAACGCCTTTTGTCCAAGGATGTGGCCATGGTATTCCGAATCATTATTAAGCTGGATCCGCGCAAGTGGTTAACGACGACACGAATCGGCTGTAAAAAGCCCAAGAACGAAATCATGGTCAATACCGTCAAAGCCGTAAGCAGTTCGGGTGATTGAAGAATGGAGAGGGTCAGCGGGCCTCTGAACCGGCTGGCGAAGAGGGTATAGGTACACACCAGCGGAAGCGTCCCCAACACGGTGCTTGCAAGAAACCTGGAAAGAGGCACACGCGCCATGCCGCAGAATACGTTGATCAGCGGACTAGGGAACCAAGGGGAGCAGCGCAACAGCACTAGCGTGAGGAAAACGTTTTTGACCTCGTGCCTCTGCAGCGCTGGTGGTGGTGACGTGGTTTTGCGGAAGAGATAAAGCGATGTACCGGACCCCAAAATATTGGCCATTATGGCCAGGACGCTCCCTGTGGCAAAGCCGAACAGGTACCCCGCGGCCAAATAGAATAGAGGGTTAATAGGTGCCGAAAAGAACACGGCGCTGGCAAAGGTCAGAATGAATGCCACCATACTGGCCACCATGTGCCAGGAGAGGGACTGATGTTGGGCAGTCATGGACGGCAGCAGCGCCAAAAGCTCGTGCCTCCTGTTAAGGGTATAAACTATTCCTGCCATCGCGACCGCCAGATATCCTGACAGTAAATATTTTCGGGAGCGACCGGTCATTATGCCGCCCCCCGCGCCTTAAGGTACGCCTTAACCCGCACGCGGATGGGTTCTGGAAGCGCCATGGTCCATTGGGGGTCTGCGGGCAAAAGCGTGTTCAGGGGAAAGCGCTGGTAGGTATTCCAGAAAAGCACGCTTTTGTTCCGCAACAGATTATTCTCGGCGTAGAGTTTGAGCGTGTGAAACGACTTTGCCGTGAAGGTGTCGTCCAATATCAATCCGGCGCGGGCGGCCGCAGTTTCCTGGCGCTGGACCTCGGGCGTCATTTTCCCATACTCCGGGCGCCAGCTCACGTTGTCGTAGAGAAAACCGCGCCGCATCAGGTCCCGACCGAAGCATGTCTGACGGCAGTCGGGTACAAGTCCCATGCGGCTCAACCATTCAAGGGCCTTATCCAGAAGCGATTGAGCATTGGCAACCAGAAAGGGGGTGTCGATGTCCTGGTTCACCACCAGTCGGGCAGGCCAACTCTTATCTTGCGAGCAAGTTCCCACCACCTTGGTAGGCCATCCCAAAAGATGGCAGCCAAGCACCAGTCCCACCGCCGTGGCGCCGCTGCCCAATGGAACGAAGATATAATCCGGAGCGGTTTCCAAGGAGCAGGCGCCGTTTTCCACAGCCTCCGCTAGTTCCATAAGCGCTTCCACATGCCCCAGGACCGTCAGCGGAGAGGAGCCCCCTGGCGGGATATACGCTTCGGCTGACTCCTCTGAAATGAAAGGCTTTACTTTCGCCATGAGTATGGAAAACCCTACCGAGGCGTCCCCTTCCAGAAAACGGAGCTTCGCGCCACTCGCCACCAGCAGTCTGAGCTTGGTGATCACGGTTTCCGTTATTGGCTGGGGGTAGAGCATCAACTCAACTTCCATTGGCGTGATGTCGCCCCCGGGTCTGAAGGTTCCAAAGCGCGCGGCCAGGACAAGATGAGCGCAATGGTTGCTTCCAAAACCCCCGTGAGTGTAAACCTTCTTTACCGCGGATAGACCGAGGTTCGGGAGCAGGAACTCGTACTTCCTGACTTTGTTGCCGTATAGCGGGAATTGATCGCTTCCCTCATCCTTGATGTAGAGCCTGCTCGTCTTGGCAAGTGCTTGAAGCGCGGAGTTGGCCTCGTAAACCGGTGTTGGCCGCTGGAACATTGGGGTCCAGGGGATGAATTGGCAACCAGTATCGGTCACGGCCATACGCTCGCCTATCAAGCCGGAGATCCGAACCCCCGGCAGCCTGTGGTGAAGTGTGCAGTTGTTAGCTATCTGAACCCGGCCTGTCGGCTTTTCACCAAGCCTCAGCCATGGATAGCGGCGGATCAAGGCGAGGGTGGCATCAGCCCTGCACGGGTAACGAGGCACCATCTCATCCTTGATCGTTTGACCCCTTACGGCCGGCTCCGAATCATCCCATATGTCTTGGAAAAGGTGGCGGGATTGGCTGGCAGCGAGGCCTATTGCGGCTACCGCAGAGATTTTTAAAAATTGTCGCCTGGTAGGCATTTAGGCCTTTAGGTGGAAGATGATTAGGAGCTCACAATACTTCGCCAGCATGGAAAAAGTCAATCGCGTATTAGGCCGAGATTATTTAGCGATGGCATGATAGCATGATTTTCCCTGGATTATGCAGCAAGAATTAGTATAAATCAAGATAACTCCTATATCCTCCAGGGGCATTTGTGGGGGGGGTAATGCAGGAAAGAACCGTTTGCAGTTGCCGAAGGGTGTTTTACTTTTTTTGGATTCGGCAAATCTTGGCTTTTAATTCACCCAGAGAAAAGGGCTTGACAATGAAGTCGCTGGCTCCGGCATCTATGATGGCATCATATGGGTATTCCGAAGAGTAACCCGTCATGATGATGAAGGGGATATTAGGAAATTCCCGATGGGTCTCCTGCATCAATTTCACTCCGTCTTTACCGGGCATTCTGATGTCACTAACCACCAGGTCGATATTCTCCTGGCAGAGGATGGCCTGGGCCTCGAAGGCATTCGCCGCACTCTGGCATGAAAACTTAGTCATCAGGAGATAATCCTGCAGAAGCCGGCGAAGGGCGTCATCATCGTCAACTACCAGGACCACCGACGGAACTTTATCCGATTTCATATTTGAATCATATATATTCACAATAGTTTTAACTTGTATACTATAATATTATACCGAGATTATGCAACAGCCTTGGCCATCGCAATCCAAAAAAGGTTTTTGGGACCCTTTGCGCGGACCCCCAAAGGTTCTCCTTTTGAAGCCAAATCCTGTCATCGGTGCCATGATAGCACAAATATATTTTCAAAATCAATTTTTCCAAAAAAACCCAATATCCTACCTACATCGGCTTCCCACCATCAACTAATCAACCACATTTAATTTGACAGCAGGGGCGGGAACTGGCATACCATCAGCCAGAAAGGAGGTGGTGTTTTTCAAGCCAGTGCCCCGTCTCTGCTGTCTCCTTAACCCTTAAGGAGACGCAAAAATGAATGTGTACCAGAAGTATAAGGATGGTCAGGGCCGTAAGACCGGCCCCTGGTTCATCAAATATCCCATCGGCCGGGCCCCGCTGACCGGCAAGATCAAATTCAAGATCGAGAAGGTGGGGTTCCAGAAGAAGCTGGCCGAGCGGGCCTGCCGGGATCTGGAGAAGGTCTTCGGTCCGGTATTGGTCCGGGAGATTAAGCCGGGGATGGTGGAGAATACCAGCACCAGCGTCTGCAGGAGCCAACCAGGTACGGCAAGCCCCGGTCAGAGGCCAATGTTAACCGGACAATCGCCGTATTGAAGCGGATGTGCACCTGGCCGTGCGGGAAGAGCTGATAGAGAAGAACCCTTGTTGGGGGGTTAGAATGCTGCCGGAGAATAACGCCCGGGACCGCATTTTGTCCCCTCAGGAGCTTGACCGGCTGCTTTTCCATCTTCCCCGCCACGCAGCCATGGTAGTGCATTTCGCCTATCTTACCGGCATGCGGGCTGGAGAAATATTCAACCTCACCTGGGATAGGGTAGACCTGGCCATTCGAGTGATCAGGTTAGAGGCAAGTGATACAAAAACCGCTGAGCCGCGGGTTGTCTTTCTTTGCGATTGCGCTTATGATATTTTAAAAGAGGCTGGCAAGCTGCGGCATCTTGATCACAATAGGGTCTTCACCTATCGGGGGCGGCCCCTCAAGAAGATCAAGAAGGCCTTGCCCAATGCCTGTCGGAAGGCCGGGATTACCAACTTCCGGTTTCATGATCTGCGCCATACCTTCAACACCAATATGCGCAAAGCTGGGGTTGACCACTCAGTGATCATGAAACTTGCCGGCCATAAAACCGCGACGATGTTTCAGCGTTATAACACCGTCGATCTCGATGATGCAAAGAATGCCTACCAGAAGCTGCATAGGCTCCTGGAGCAAGGCGGTGATTCTGCTCCGGCGGTGAAGTGCTCCCACAGTGCTCCCAACGGCAGAAATTGCAGACCAACCAAGCTTAACTAATTGATTTTTCTTGCGGAAGTGCAAGGCTCACTGGTGGGGCCCCCGGACTTCAAATCCGGTGTACCTTCTGAATAAGGGGGTAGGTGGGTTCGATTCCCATGCACTTCCGCCAACTGTTTCCACCAGTGCGAGCCCCTCTCCGAAAAAATCTTTTTTAGCGCCCAAAACAACTATTTGACAAAAGTTAAAGATTTTATAAAATTTAAGATAGACCCCAGGCAAACGCGGGGCCTGTAGGCTTTTCCGGAAGGGGAACGCCCTACCGGTCGTTTCCCCGATATTTTTTGCCTGGAACTTTTTGGAGGTTGTAATGAGCGTTAGAGGTAAGGTCAAGTGGTTCAGCGATTCCAAGGGCTATGGCTTCATTTCCCAGGCCGACGGTCCCGATGTCTTCGTGCACCACAGCAACATCGAAGGTGAGGGCTTCAAGACCCTGGAAGAAGGTCAGGAAGTCGAGTTCGAAGTAGTGCAGGGGAAAAAAGGCCTCCAGGCCGAGAAAGTGGTGAAGGTCTAAGCGTTATTTCCCACCGTGGCAGTCCAATAACCCGAGCAGACCGGGGACCCTGGCGGACGCCAGTTCTGTCCCCAGGCCCGGAATGGACGCGCTCGGTTTTCAATAATCACAATTTTGCATTAATCAGGCGGGGCGCACCCTTAGAACGCCCGGCCCAAGGAGAGTTTGATGGCTAAAGTAAAGAATGGAGATTTCGTGCAGTTACACTACACCGGCAGCCTGGAAGACGGCTCCGTTTTTGACACCAGCCTCGATCGCGAACCCCTGGAGTTTCAAGTGGGTGGCGGCGGGATCATCACCGGCTTCAATGATGCCGTGATCGATATGGAAGTGGACAGCGAAAAGGACGTGACCCTGGCTCCGGATCAAGCCTACGGCGACCTGCGGGACGACCTCAAGCGGGAATTTCCCAACTCGATGCTGGGGGACCACCAGGTCGAGGTGGGGCAGGAACTCAAGTTCGCCAGTCCCCATGGCCCTGTGACCGGCAAGGTCCTGGCCATCGAGCCGGACAAATTCATGGTGGATTTTAACCATCCCCTGGCCGGCAAGACCCTGCTGTTCAAGATCAAGCTCGTGGGCATTACCGACCAACCCACCCAGCAGTCTGCCTGCTCTTGCGGTTCCAGTTCCAGTTCCTGCGACTCCGGCTCCTGCGGTTCCGGCTGCGGCTGCTAAAGGCCGGGGCTCAATTGTTTGAGCCTCTCCTGACCATAAAAAAATACGATGGGGCGTGAGAAATCACGCCCCATCGCCTTTGAGCCCGGCCGCGGCCGGGAAGCCAAATCTCCCCTTACTTGGTGGTCGCCGGAGGGTTGGCCGGGGTAGTGGGCTGACTCGATTGGCCGGTGCCCCCGGAGCCCTTCCTCCCCTTCTGTTTCTGGGGTTGGCCGGCGCCGTAGGCGGGACAATTCAGGTTGCCGGGTTTTGGGGCCGGGGTCACCGCGCAGGTCCCGCCCGGACCGCCGGTACAGAGCTGGTTGCCCTGCCCCGCCGGGCCGCTCCCCTGGTTCTGGGCCAAAGCGGCTCCCGCCAGGAGCATTACTCCGGCCAAGGCCAGCGCCAAGCCGATCATCAAGCACTGTCTATTCTTCATAAAGTCCTCCTTCATTTACCTATGAGGTATTGCCAGCCATTGATAGACCTTAGTCAGGGCGTCTCGGGCCTTCGGGGCCGGGGCCTGGTTTCATCCCTGGACCCGGCATGCCCGGGCCGGGACCGGGACCCATACCAGGACCGGGGGGCGCCAGGCCCGGCCGGCCGTGCCAGGGGCCGCGCCGATCGCCCATGGGGCCGCAGGGGCCACCCAAGGCCTTGTCCAGACGGGTCTGGACCAGATTCAGAAAGGCGGCGCGCTGTTCGGGTTTCAATTCTTTCCGGAACTCCAGCAGGTGCCGCACCAACTCCTCTTCCAGTTTGCCTTGCGAGGCGCTGATTTCTTCGATCTTGGCGTGGATGAGAGGCAGGTCCGGGGTCTCAGCCTTGAGCAACTCGAAGAGCTCCTGGCGTCTTTGGAACAATTCGCTCCGGATGGCCTCGACCTTGGCCCGATGCTGCGAAAACAGGCCGCGCACGGCCTGACGCTGAGTCTCATCCAGCTTCAGGGTTTGCCACAGGTCCCGCATGGGTAGGGGAGGCGGCAGGTCCCGGGACAGCCTTTGCGCCTGATCCTGATAATGGAGATAGACGAAGGTGCCGATGGTCCCGAAGTTCAGGGCCAATGAAAAAATTACCAGATATAATAACCAGTTGCGTCTCACTTGCAGTTACCGTTGTCTCCGTCCTCTTGATAGGAGGCGAGAATCATCCCCATGGAGCCCTGGGGAAAGTCATGAAAGGCTTCCATACTGGCGACTTCCGTGCTTAAACCGCTTGAGGTTTGGGGCTGGGAATGGAAATCCCGGGCCAGGGTGCCGCCCAAATAGATGCCCAGCATCAGCGACGCAGCCAGGGCCAGGTGCTGCCACCAGCGGCGGGAGGGCCGCTGGAGGCGGGCCCGCACCTTCTCCGGCAACCCGGCGGGGACCGGGACCGTCAAGCTCCCCAGGGCCTGGTCCAGGGCCGTAAGTAAGGCCAGTTCCCGGCGGCAGCCGGCGCAGCCTTCCAGGTGACGCTCCACCTGAATCATCACCTCGGGCGCCAGCTCACCGTCCAGCCAGGCAGAAAGGTTATCCTGAACCTCGAGGCAATTGCTAGTCATTGCTTTGATCTCCCAAAAAAATTGTCCCTTCATAGTTTAACACGAAACCTCGCCAAGACCGGCGCGTCCGCTGAATTTATTTAAAAATTTCCGGAAGCCGGAGGCATTCCCGGCCGTCGGCCTCCCGGTATGCTCCCCGGGCCACTGTCCCGATTCTGCTTGACGGCCGCGGGTCCCATGCTTATCTTCTGGCCAGCGCCAAAAACCGGCCGCTCCACTCGGCCAAGGAGGGTATATGCTGTCGCAAATTCCTGTGGACTTTAGCAAGGTCAAGAAAGAGAACCTCAATAAAGTGATCCTGCGGGCGGCCATCATTGCCGAATTGGACGCCATTAACCTTTACGTGCAGATGGCGGCCCAGACCGACGACCCCGACATCCAAAAGGTCCTGCTGGATATCGCCCGGGAGGAAAAGACTCACGTGGGCGAGTTCGAAACCATGCTCCTGCGCTTCGACGCCGAGCAGGTCACGGAGCACGAGCACGCCAAAAAAGAGATCAAAGAGCTTACCGGAAAATAGCCGCAGCCTGCGCTTCCCGCCCGGCTATTGCGCGGCTGGGGGGTACGGATACGGCGTCCGCACCGGCCGGGACAGGCCGTTCAGCCGGCCCGCCAATTCCGGGTTGAGCTTCCAAAGCTTCAAAGATTCGGCGTAAGCCGCCACCATGTTGCCCGAGGCCACGAAGGTCAGCCCCAGGTTGAAGTGGGCGGCTGCATTTTTGGGGTCCCGCTGGATGGCGTCTCGAAAGGCGGCGGCCGCCTCTGCCGGGTGACCGGCCTGAAAATAGGCGACGCCCAGATTGCTAAGGGGGCCGATAGCCTTGGGATCGGCCTTGGCGGCCTCCTTGAAGGCCGCGGCGGCGTCGGTTGATTTGCCCTCCTTAAGGAGGGCCAGCCCCTGCTGGTTATGAGCATTACTGACCCGGTCGGGCAATTCCTGGTTTTTCGGCTGCAACTGCATCAATTTTCCGAGGTCCGTGGCGGCGGCGCCAAAAGTGCCCTGGCCGCTGTTTAACTTGGCCAAGCCCTCCAGGGCTTCCGGATAGTCGGGCTTGAGGCGGACGGCCTCTTTCAGATATTTGGCCGCCTGCCGGGGACGCCCCATCTCCAGATACTTCATCCCCAATTTATAATTAGCCTCGGGGTCTTGGGGGTTTTGGCTGACGACCTGGCGCAATTGCACGACATTGGGCCCCCGTTCTCCCGACGCCGGAGGCGCCGGCAGCATGAGGCCGAGCCCAACCAGGATAAGCAGGATTACATACCGGCGCGACATCCTTTTCCTCCGGATTGCTTTAGTCTGCTTAAGGCAAAGACATTCTAACATAAATTTTAGCTTTGGCGCGGCGGCGCCTCGATTCGCTAAAAATTTATGCCGCAGCCAAAATCGACGGCCACAGGCCGCCCTATAGGGCGGCCTGTGGCCGTCGACATTATGAGCCTGTCAATCAAGGTAATCCTGCAGGGCCTTTTTGAGGAACTGGCGGGCCCGCTTCAGCAGGCCGTCCACGGCCTGGGGACTGAGTCCCAACTCCGCGCCGATCTCCTGATAGGAGAGCCCGGCGAAGCGCTTCAGGACCAGGGCCCGGCGCTGGTTCTCCGGCAGGCTGTTGAGCAATTCCTCCAATTGGCGGTTCAAGTCGTGTTCTTCCAGGATTTCCAGGGGACTGGCCCCGGGGTCCGGAGGGTTGGGTCCTTCCTCCTGGTCCAGCGATACCTGGGGACGCCGCCGGCGCAGCAGATTCAGGCAATGGTTGGCGGTGATGCGGTGCAGCCAGGCGGCGACACTGGCCTTGGGCTCGAAGCGGTGGGCGTTTTCATAGACCTTGAGGAAGACCTCCTGGGTCGCGTCTTCGGCTTCCAGGGGGTCGCGCAGCAGCCGGTAGGCGATCTGATAGATCCGTTGCTGATGGCGGCGGACCAACTCCGTCAGGGCGGCGTCCTCACCCCGGGCCAGGCGCCGGAGCAAGGCGTAATCGAGGTCGGTGGGTTCGGTGCTCAAAACGGGATCAGGAAGATGCCTTCATCCTTCTTGCAGGCCCGGAGCAATTCCAGGTGGCGCAGCACGGCGAATTCCCGCTGCAGCTCATCTTCACTGATCCCCAGGACCCGGGCCGCTTCCTGCTTGGGCACCTCTCCTTTTCCTTTGACCAGGTCGTGGAGCTGCTGCTGCCTGGGGGTAAGGGTAAGGCCGCCGGGCAGATCCTTGAGGCTCTTGGCGGTGTGTACCGCCCAGGGGTCGCAGGTGCGGATGGGACTGAGGACCTCCAGGTAGCAATCCTCGCAGAAGATTTGACCGAGATGCTCCTGGGGTTCCTCCCCTTCCAACGAGGCGCCGCACTTGGTGCAGACATCGGCTTGAGCAGTCATGGGATCTTCAACTCCAGGCCGTTTCCCTCCCTCGTCGAGAGGGAAACGGAGAGAGGCAAAAAGGCATTTATCTTCAGGGGCGTTCGGCAAACACTGGTCAGCCGATCACCGGTTCCTTACAGCGTGTAGTCGCCTTCCATATCCAGCCGGAAAACGCCGGGTTTATCGGTGGGCGACACCGTAAAGGTGCCGGCGCCCTTGAGGGTGCTCAGCTTGCCGAGGGCTTTGTAAACCTCCCATTTCCCCTTGGTCAGGGAGCCCATCTTATCCCCGCGGAATTTGGAGTAGACCGTGGCGTTCTCATAGATGGTCGCGGCATAGCCGGTCATGGGCCCGTCACCCTTGGTGCGGTCGTGATGGCCGACGCTGCGGCGGGAGACAAAGGCCCCGGCTACTCCGGGGGTATAATCGATGGGCTCGCCTTCCATTTCGGTGAGCATCAGGCAATGATCCGGCACATCTCCCACATAAAGGCTCTCGCGCCGGGTGACGTAGATTTTGAAGCTGGCCTTGCGCTGCATCTTATTCCCTCCTCTGCGAAGATGAGTTTTGAGCTTGAGAGGCTGTCTTGGCCGCGCCGGGGATACCCCGACTTACGGCCCTGGAAAGAACTTATATATCCAGCTCCTGTAATTCAAGGACATTGTTCTGAATAAATTCGCGGCGGGGCTCCACTTTGTCGCCCATGAGAATGGTAAAGATTTCATCCGCGGCCACCGCGTCTTCGACGTTGACCTTTAGAAGGGTGCGGGTTTCCGGGTCCATGGTGGTCTCCCAGAGCTGCTCCGGGTTCATTTCCCCCAGGCCTTTGAACCGCTGAATATTGATGCCCTTCTGGCCCTCCTCCAGGATAAAGGCGACCATCTCTTCCAGGGATGGGAACTCCCAGGTGCGGTCTTTGCCCTCCAGGAGGTGGGGCGGGCTCTTGAAGTCCTGAATCCCGTGGGCCAGGCGCACCAGGGCCTGGAAGTCGCTGCCTCCCAACAGGTCCCAGTCCACCCGCATGTCGGCGGCATCCCGGACTTGCGGCGTGATGACCAGGGCGAAGGCCAGGTGCTCTTCATCGGGCTCCAGGCGGGCGCTGAGCTTGCCGGTGGCTTCCAAGGCTGCCACCAGGCCCTGCAACTGCTCCTCCTGACGCAGGCTCTCTTTGGAGACCAGCTCATTATCCAGGAGAAATTGCATGACCTTCTTTGCCAGGCCCCGTTTTTCGAAGCGGCTCAAATATTCCTGATAGGCGATAACCTTTTCCAGGGCCTCGAACAGCGGGTCGCCCTCCAGGGTGCGGCCGGCCCCCAGGCGCAGGCGCTTCTTCTCCATGCCCCGCTTCAGCAGATATTTCTTGAACTCGCCGTCATCCTTCAGGTAGGTCTTTTCCGAACCCCGGGTGAGGCGGTACAGGGGCGGCTGGGCGATGTAGAGGTAGCCGCCTTCCACCAGCGGGGCGAGCTGCCGGTAGAAGAAGGTGAGCAGCAGGGTGCGGATGTGGGCCCCGTCCACGTCGGCATCAGTCATGATGATGACCTTGTGGTAGCGCAGGGACTCCATGTTGATTACTTCCTGGGAGAGGTCGGAGCCCAGGGAGGAGATCAGGGTGCGGATCTCGGTGTTCTCCAACATCTTCTCGAAGCGGGCCTTTTCCACGTTGATGATCTTGCCCTTGAGGGGCAGGATGGCCTGGAAGCGCCGGTCCCGGGCCTGCTTGGCCGAGCCGCCGGCCGAGTCGCCCTCCACCAGGTAGATCTCCCGTTTGGCGGGGTCCCGCTCCTGGCAGTCGGCGAGCTTCCCCGGCAGGGTCATGTCGCCCATGGCGCCTTTCTTGCGCACCAGATCCCGGGCCCGCCGGGCCGCCTCCCGGGCCCTGGCCGCGTCCAGCAGCTTGGCCAGGATGTCTCTGGCCACCCGGGGATTTTCGCCCAGGTAGGTCAGCAGGTGCTCGTACAGCAGGTTTTCCACCAGGCCCTTGACTTCGCTGTTGCCCAGCTTGGTCTTGGTCTGGCCTTCGAACTGGGGGTGCGGCAGCTTGACGCTGATCACCGCGGTCAGGCCCTCCCGGACGTCTTCCCCGGTCAGGTGGCTGTTCTTCAGATTTTTGGGCAGGTCGCTCACCGACAATGTACTGATTGATGGCCCGGGTGAGCCCGGCCTTGAAGCCGCTCAGGTGCGAGCCCCCTTCCCGGGTGTTGATGTTGTTGGCGAAGGTGAAGATCTGCTCGTTGTAAGTCTCGTTATATTGGAAGGCGATTTCCAACTGGAAGCCGTTCTTGCCGCCGGTCAGAAAAATCGGGTCCGGATTGATCGGGGTCTTGTTGCGGTTCAAATATTCGACAAAGGAGACGATGCCGCCTTCGTAATGAAATTCGTTTTTGCGGCCGGACAAGTCATCTTCCAGGGAGATGCGCACCCCGGCGTTGAGGAAGGAGAGCTCCCGCAGGCGCTGGGCCAGCGTGTCATAGCTGAACACCGTCTCGGGAAAGATTTGCGGGTCCGCCTTGAAGGTCACCTTGGTGCCCCGGCGCTTGGTTTTGCCGGTGTTGGCCAGGGGCGTGGCGGTCTTGCCCCGTTCGTAGCGCTGGTGATAGACCTGGCCGTCCCGGCGGATCTCCACCTCCAGGTATTCGGACAGGGCGTTGACCACCGAGACGCCGACGCCGTGGAGGCCGCCGGAGACCTTGTAGGCCCCGGAGTCGAACTTGCCGCCGGCGTGCAGCCGGGTCATCACCACTTCCACCGCCGGCAGGTTCTCGCCGGGGTGCAGCTCCACGGGAATGCCCCGGCCGTTGTCCTCCACCGTGACGCTGTTGTCCGTATGGATCTTGACCGTGATGTCGTCGCAATGTCCGCCCATGGCCTCGTCGATGGAGTTGTCCACCACCTCGTAGACCAGGTGGTGCAGGCCCTCCACCCCGGTGTTGCCGATGTACATGGACGGGCGCTCCCGCACCGGCTCCAGACCTTTAAGGACCTGAATCTCTGCGGCGCCGTATTCGGCCTCAGGCGTGATATTACTTTTGATATTGCCTTCGTATTCCGCGGCTGCCAAAGCGTTTACTCCTTCCCCAGACAGTTAAAATCCATTAGATTTTCCAGCAAACGTATGTATCCGTAGGGG
Organism: uncultured delta proteobacterium; assembly: GCA_963797235.1. Taxonomy (GTDB): domain Bacteria; phylum Desulfobacterota; class Desulfobaccia; order Desulfobaccales; family 0-14-0-80-60-11; genus JAPLJC01. The sequence goes on along the minus strand of CAWCOX010000010.1, from coordinate 21,055 downwards.
CGAACCTTGGGTTCGCCCTGAGTCGCCCCATAATTCAAGCACAACCCTCACTCCCCGGGAAGCTTGATGCTCCCTTTGATCAAATCGTTCATGGTCTGCGGGGGATGAGGGGGTTTGACAGAGAAGCTCTTTGACGCCTTTCCGGAACCGCTCCCGGTCGGTAGGCTGCTGCGTCCCCATCGTCAGATTTATATCAGGAAATTCACCTTTTATCAATTGACAATCTTTTTGGACAAAGGGGCACTGGTCACCAGCCAAGCTGACCGGTGCCGCGCCTCCAGGCGGCAAGCTTCATATTACCTGACCTGCTCTCAAACGCTGAATCACCCGGTTAGGGCGGCGAAATCCGGCCTTCTCTTGGCGGAACCCGTTAAGAAACCCTGCCCCCAACGGGAGATGCAGGACCAACAAGACCTTTAAAAATCGAGCTGAACGCTTGTCAGTATCAAGGAAATCATCAACTTGAACTCGTAACCGGCGTCTCTCCAGCCAACCAAACGCCGAAAATTAACCTTTTTGCCACGGACTCAATCTATAATTTCCCCTGGAATTCCCGGCTTGGCCCACCGATAAAAAAGAAAACGGGCATCCAGGGGAAACACCCGGATACAGCCATGAGAAGCCGGATATCCAGTAACTATTCCTTCATGAATGAAATAATCTTTATAAATATTCAGGGCATGATCCATGGGCGCCTGTTCATATTTATTCGAGTTATGATGTTCATCCATACTGATCACCGCGAATTTTATTAATGGCGTCGAATGATGGGTTCCGGAACAGATTGGAAAACAGTGTTTCAAATTTCCCCATTCATAAAGCCCGAGATATTGCATGCGCCGATTTATCAGAATGTACTTTTCATGCTTGGCCGCAGCAGGCAAAAACTCCGGCAGAATCTGCGGCTCGATCGAATAGTCGAGGGGCACGTAAATTTTGTCTTTATCGGTGCTGATGTTACCGGACCCGTGCACGATCAATAAATAATGCATCCCATTAATGAGAGCAATCCTGTCCTGAGCAGGAATAGGGTTTTTCTTTAAAGAAGGTATGGAATAGACAAAGGTCCTTATGCTTTCACCACTCTGCAGCATAACTTCGACGCATGGCACTTCATAAACATTTTCTATCTGCCCTGTCGTCATCCTTCCCTGTTCAGCCAATTCCTTATAAATAGGATTATTTTGCTCCATGTCTTGAGCTCGAACCGCTGGAGCCAAAAGTAACAATGAAATTATTGCACCACTCAATAAAAATATTGTTTTCATAAGTTTCTGCTTATTTTGTATCGGCTCTAATCCGCTTGGCCCTGGTCACATCCAATTCCGGATGATCATACCGAGCGGCCGGAGTCTGCCTGGAAAAATCACCCCAGAAAGATACGGGCCCATTAAAAAGTCTCGGTTCAGCTTGATTTCAAGCAACTCTTTAGTTTGGGGTTATCTGGCGGGCGGCTTTCAAAGTTGGAGGTGATTTTGCTCCGGTGACCGGGCCGCGGCTCAAACCTGATACAGCCGCCACCGTGGCAATGAGCCTTAATGCCAGGGATGTTGTGTCCCAAACCTTTTTGCATAAGAATATTTTTGCATAATAATATAAGATAAAGATAAGAATAGGCGGGCGCCTGCGCAACCGTGGCCGGAGGGAATAATCTACCCGGCGGCTGGCTTTCTTTTAGAGCATCAGCGCAACCTCAAAATGGAACCTAACCGCTGGATATCTATAGAAGTTCATCTGTGGATAATATATTGATATGATTATCATAACTTCATTTCAGGTCAGGTCGCCTTTTCCTTTTTCCATCTTTATTCTCGGGGTCACTACTTTAATCTCCAGCCGCACTTCGCCGTAGCCGGCGCAGTCCACCCCGACGTCCGGGCAGCGGACCTGGTGCATGAAGTGAAAGGGGTTGGGGTCCAGACCTTCGCTGAGACGTTCGTTGATCAGGGCCACCGGTATGGTAAGCTGCGACATCAAATAGACACATAACCGGCTGGGACAAAGCTTGGTGATGAAATTTCCGTCCACGTCCAGGACGAACCTGTCACCCACCTTATAGCCGGAGTTGCAATGCCGCGCCTTGACCACCTCGGCGACGATGCTGTAGCGTGCCGCCACCCGGGCCAGTTCGTTGATCTGCCTGAGGCGCGGGTCTCCCGCCTTGATCCCGGCCATCTCCTCGTCGGAATAGCCGACTCGCGCCGCATACCGTCTTAGCGTTTTATTTTCATCCATGTGGGCCTCTCAACAAAACTGCCCGGCCAAACGGATTGTTGTAGGGGCGGACCTGCGTCTCCGCCCTCTTTGGGGCACTTATCGCGCTTCTCGTTCCCAAGCTCCAGCTTGGGAACGCCTTTTTCCGGTGAAGCTCCAGCTTCACCGGCTTGATCAACAGAAGAACTCAAAATGGCCTTTAACGTCATTTGTATCGTCTTTTCTGGAAGTTTCTCTTTATTTATGTGACTACAGGAACATGGCAGAAACAGACTCCCCCTCCATCCTCGAAATACGGGAAATCTTGAGTTTGTTCCGCAACGGCCGCGGTTGCCCGGCGGATTATCCCGGAAATCAAGGGAGTTGTCGGTCAGACACCCCCGGCTACCAGCGGCACCAAAGCGGCACAATTTCCGCAAATTTAAATCGAGGCGGAACACCCGGCGTTGCCGACTGTCCCATATTTTCCAGGTTTTCCGGCTTAAATTGCTTAAAACCTCATTAAAATGGGTTCAAACTCTAATTCAGAGGCTGCCGGCTCGACCTGATTGGCTTAATCTTTTACTGAAAACTGACCACTGACCACTGTCTTTACAGGCTCATGGGCATAATGATGCTGAAGTAGTGCGGGTCGCCCTGGTCCACCAGGCGGCAGGGACGGTCCTTGTCGTTCAGCTCCAGGATGGCCATGTCGCTCTCCATGGCGTTCAGGGGCTCCAGGAAATAGCGGGCGTTGAAGCCCACTTCGATGGGCAGGCCGGCCGGGTCCCCGGTCTCCAGGAAGGCGGGCACCTGCTCAAAGCCCTCCCCCACTTCCGGGTTGGTGAAGGTGACCTCCACCCGGTCGGGCAGGAGCTTCAGGACCACGCCCTTGAAGCGCTCGGTGGACAACAGCGAGATGCGCTTGATGGCCTCAAGCAATTCCCGGCGGTTGATGGCGAAGCGGTAGCCGAAGGCCTCGGGGATGATACGCCGATACTCCGGGAATTTTTTATCCTGGAGCAGCCGGATGAAGAGGTAGCGGTCGTCAGCCCGCAGCGCCAGGCTCTGGGTGCCCAACCCCAGGGAGACCTTCTCTTCCTCCGCCAGGAAGCGGATGACCTCCGCCATGCCTTTGCGGGGGATGAGGAGGCCTTTCTCCATGGGAACCTGCTCGCTGCCGGGCAGGGGCCGCTCGATCAGGGTGAGGCGGTGGCCGTCCGTGGAGATGAGGCGCAGCAGAAAGCCCTGCTCGGTCTCCACCCGCTCCCAGAAGATGCTGGAGAGATGGTATTGCAGGTCGTCCACGGAGACGGAGAAGATGGTCTTCTCGATCATCTCCTTGACTATGCGGCTCTCCGTTTCCACCAGGTTCTGGTCGGTGATCTCCGGTACCGGCGGGAACTGGTCTGCCGGCAGGCCGTTCAGTTGGTAGCGGGACTCACCGGACAGAATCTTCAAGCCGGCCTTATCAGTGCCGGTAAGATCGACACTGGCGCCCGGGAGCTCCTTGATGAGGTTGAACAGGTAGTGGGCCTGGACGGTGACGGCCCCGTGCTCCAGAACCTCGGCCGGATAGAAGCCGCGAAAGCTCACTTCCAGGTCGGTGGCGGAGATGAGCACCCGGTTCTCGTCGGTCTGCAGGAGAAAATTGCCCAAAATGGGCATGGTGCCCCGGCGGTCCACCACTCCCAGGGTCCGGCCCACTCCCTTCAACAAGGTTTCCCGATCGATCTTCACCTGCATATTATTCTCCTAAAAGAAAGAAGATATTTAATAGCTTTAATAAGGGGCCAGCCTTTGGTCGATAAATAGGTTAAGTGCTTAATTTTGCGCAAATATTTATCAACAATACTTTCGACCGGAATCGCGTTTGTTCAGCTTTTATGAGCCATGAGCCCGGCAGAGGCCCCAAGGTGATGTCGAAAAGTGAGCCGGATGGAAAGGTTTTTATCAAGGTTCGGTTGACAACCCAAATTTAGTGATTAAAAAAATTAATTCTTGGGGCGGCGAGGGCGCCGCCCCGGCGTATTTATTTGCAGACCGCGCCCTGGCTGCCGGAGGAGACCATGCGGCTGTAGCGGGCGGCGTAACCGTGTTTGATCTTGGGTTCCGGCGGCTGCCAGGCCAATTTCCGTTTGGTCAGTTCCGCCTCATCCACCAGCAGGGTTATGGTCTTGGCCGGGATATCGATCTTGATGAGGTCGCCTTCCTGTACCAGGGCGATGGGCCCGCCCTCCGCGGCTTCCGGGGAGATGTGGCCGATGGCCGCACCCCTGGTGCCGCCGCTGAAGCGGCCGTCGGTCAACAGCGCCACTTGCGTATCCAGGCCCATGCCGGCAATGGCCGAGGTGGGGGTGAGCATCTCCCGCATGCCGGGGCCGCCCTTGGGGCCCTCGTAGCGGATGACCACGATATCGCCGGGTTTGATCTTGCCGTCCAGGATGGCCCGGGTGGCCTCCTCTTCGGCCTCGAAGACCCTGGCTGCGCCTTCGTTCACCAGCATCTTTTCATCCACCGCCGACTGCTTCACCACCCCGCCCTCGGGAGCCAGGTTGCCCTTGAGGATGGCAATGCCTCCCTGAGCATGATAGGGGTTGCTCAGGGGCCGGATAACCTCAGGGTCGAGCACCGTTACAGCGGCCAGGTTGTCGGCTACGGTCTGGCCGGTGGCGGACAGCGGCACTCCCGAAACGAGGCCGGCATCCAGCAGGGTCTTCATCACCGCCGGGACCCCGCCGGCCAGGTCCAGGTCCTCCATGTGGTGGCGACCGCCGGGGCTCAGAGAGCAGAGATGCGGGGTGCGGGTGGAAATTTTATTGAACAGGTCCAGGGACAGGTCGATGTCGGCCTCCCGGGCGATAGCCGGGACGTGGAGCACGGTATTGGTGGAGCAGCCCAGGGCCATGTCCACCGCCATGGCGTTGATGAAGGCCTCCAGGGTGGCGATGTCCCGGGGCAGCAGTTGCCGATTGACCATATCCATAAGCTTGAAGCCCGCTTCCTTGGCCAGTCGGAGGCGGGCGGCGTGCACCGCGGGGATGGTGCCGTTGCCGGGCAGGGCCAGCCCCAGGGCTTCGCTCAGGCAGTTCATCGAGTTGGCGGTGAACATGCCGGCGCAGGAGCCGCAGCCGGGGCAGGCGCATTCAGCCAGCTCCTTGAGCTCATCTTCGCAGATCTTGCCGGCCTTGACCGCGCCCACGCCTTCAAAGACCGTGATCAGGTCCACTTCCTGGCCTTTGAAGCGGCCGGCCAGCATGGGGCCGCCGGAGATCAGGATGGCAGGGATGTTGAGGCGCAAGGCCGCCATGAGCATGCCCGGGATGATCTTGTCGCAGTTGGCCACCAGGACCAGACCATCCACCGGATGGGCCGTGGCCATGATTTCGATGGAGTCGGCGATGAGCTCCCGGGAGGGCAGGGAATATTTCATGCCCTGATGATGCATGGCCAGGCCGTCGCAGACGCCGATGACCCCGAATTCCAGGGGGGTGCCGCCGGCCAGGCGCACCCCGGTCTTGGCGGCCTGGGTGATCTGGTTCAGGTGGATGTGGCCGGGAATGAATTCGTTGAAGGAATTGGCGACCCCGATGATGGGCCGGTCAATCTCCCGATCGGTGAGGCCCATGGCCTTGAGGAGCGAGCGGTGTGGGTACTTCTCCAGACCCATTTTCATCAGATTGCTGCGCATGGAAGACTCCTGAAAAGACAGTGGCCGGTGGCCAGTTTAAAGCAAAGGCAATAAGTGCCGGCTCAATAACTGATCATTGAGATTCGGGTTCAACGGAGCCACCGGGTTCGGAAGAAGTTGACGGTTTCGGAGCTGAATCGGCAGCGGGTTCACCGGGGGCCGCCTGCGGCTGTTCCGGCTTGAGCTCCTCGGTCGCTTCGCCTTGCGGTGGCCGCTTCGGCGACCGCCGCGGCCCGCGGCGCGGGGCCCGCCGCGGCCTCCGACCCTCGGGTTTGGCCTCAGCTTTAGCCTCCGGCTGGGATTCGCCTTTGGGCTCCGGTTCCGGCTCCGGCTTAGGCTCCTCGGTTGGTTCGCTCTTGAACTCTTCTTTGGGCTCTCGTTTCGGCGACCGCCGCGGCCCGCGCCTCGTTCCCCGCCTCGTTCCCCGAGGTTCGGGCTTGGCCTCTGGCGGGGCCTCGGGTTGCGCTTCCGGTTTATCTTCGGCCTTGGCCTCTGATTGGACCTCACGTCTCGGTTCCGGCCTGGCCTCGCGGTCCGCGCCTCGGTTCCGGCTTGAGCTCGCGTTTGGGCTCCTCACCTTCTTGCTTGACGAATTCCAGGTGGATCTCCTCCGGGGTCAGACTAGCCTTGGCGGTGAGGACGATCCGAAGGTTATGCTCCTCCTCCAGGGCCGAGATTTCCCGACGTTTCTGGTTGAGAAGAAAGTTGCTCACCTCCACCGGAACCTCGGCCCGGACTTCCTGGACGTGGTTTTGCACCAACTGGGCACTGATCTGGCGCAGCAGGCTCAGGCCCAGGATGGGCACGGTTTTGAGGCGGCCGCGGCCCTGACAGGCGGGACAAGGGGTGTAGGCGCTGGCCTCGGCGGTGGGCCGCAAGCGCTGGCGGGAGAGTTCCAACAGGCCGAACTTGGAGATGTGGCCCACGGTCACCCGGGCCTTGTCTTTCTTGAGGCTCTGCTTCAGGGCCGCCTCCACCTGCTTCTGGTGCTTCTTGTCCTTCATGTCGATGAAATCGATGACTATCAGGCCGCCCAGGTCCCGCAGCCGGAGCTGCCGGGCCACTTCGTCGGCGGCCTCCAGGTTGGACTTCAGGGCGGTCTCCTCCAGCTCCTTCTGGCCGGTGCAGCGGCCGGAGTTGACATCGATGGACACCAGGGCCTCGGTGGGGTTGATGACGATGCTGCCGCCGGATTTCAAGGGGACCCGTTCGGTATAGATGCGGTCGAGCTGGTCCTCCATCTGGTAGCGGGCAAAGATGGGGAGCTTGTCCGTATAAAGCTTAAGGGCACTGATCTGGCCGGGCGCCGCCATCCGCAACCAGCCGCGCAACTGCTGGAAGACGTCCGGGTTGTCCACCAGGATGGTGGTAACGTCCGTGGTCAGATAGTCCCGGACAGTGCGGGTGATGAGGTCCAGGTCCCGGTAAAGGAGGCTGGGCGCCTTTTGTTCAGCCGCGGTCTGGTTCAGGTCTTTCCACTGCTTCAGGAGAAATTGCAGGTCCTTGGCCAGATCCTTGTTTTTGGCCTGTTGGCCGGCGGTGCGGATGATGAGACCCATCTCCGGGGGCAGGCCGATCTTTTGGGCCAGCTCCTTCAAGCGGGCCCGCTCATCTTCTCTTTCAATCTTGCGGGAGATCCCCAGGTGGGCCTGCCGGGGCAAGAGCACCATATTACGGCCGGGCAGGGAGATGTAGGTGCTGAGATAGGCCCCCTTGGTGCCGGTCTCTTCCTTGTAGACCTGGACGATGATCTCCTGGCCTTTGCGCAGCACTCGTTGAATTTTGGCCTTGGATTTGCTTTGAATCGGCTCCTGATAGTAGTCGGGGTGCACCTCCGACAGGGGCAAGAAGCCGTGGCGTTCGCCGCCGTAATTGACGAAGGCGGCCTGGAGGCTGGGCTCGATGTTGACCACCACAGCCTTATAAATGTTGGCCTTGGTCTGCTCCCGGGCGGAGGTTTCCAGGGCAAACTCGTCCAGTTGGCCCTCCTCCACGATGCAAACGCGAAACTCCTCAGGGTCTGAGGCATTAATGAACATCTTCCGTGGCGGGCTCATAGGCTCCCCTGCTGACTGCGCCGGACAAATTCCCGAAAACCCGGCTGGCAGTCTTGGGCATACATGCGATTGAGAGCCAGGGGCAGAGAGGCCGGACTCTTCAGGCTCCGGATGGGGCGCAGCTCCCGGCGGCGAAAAAAGGCGGTCCGGACCAAAAAGTTGATATCCCCCTGGATCGGCTGGAAATAGAGGAAGCCGTCCTTGACCGTAATGGGCAGGGGCAGGCCCAATTCCCCGACCCGACGCCAACTTTCGCAGGGTTGAGGATAGTGGTTGAAATTGCGGTTCAGGTAATGGATATCGGCGTTGGCGATGTCCCCCAGTTGAAAGCTTTCCACCATCACATCCCGGGCCAGTTCAGGGTCCCAGGCCAGCATGCCGCCTTTCTGGGGCTTCTGGGGGTTGTTGGCCACCACTTCCATGACCATGTTATAGTCCTGTTGCCCCAATTCCAGGGCCAGGCCCAGGCCGGCGAAATCGATGGAACCGGTCAGGTAAGCCAGGTCTTCGATATTATAGGAGATTTTATCGGTGAAGTTCTGTAGCCAGTTTCCCACGGCCTCCCTGGAGCAGAAAGACTTGTCCCTGAGGACGACTGCCCGTCAGCATAAAAAGCTGGCACTCACCGGTCTGCTGCATCACCATCTGCCCGTGGTTGTGCAGGCGCCGGGGGCTTTTCCGGTCATAAAAGAACTTTCCTTCCCACAGGTTCAGACCGTGGAAGCTCTCCTGCACCATGAAATAGATATGGGCTGGATTAAATCCAAAGAAATACCATTGATAGAATTCTCTTTCCAGATGGGCCAGCATTTCGGCGGAAATGATGATGAGTAAGTGTTGCCGGCCCATTACTTCCCGGGGCGATTCTCCCAATTCCCGGGCCAGCTTGGTGAGATCAAAGGCCAATTGCAGCATGTGGCGGGTGCCCAGGGACAGGGGCAGCAACTCCTGGGGCGGGCACTCCAAATCTGCCGCCATCGCCGCCGGCGTCACCAGATGGCCGCTTTCCTGGCTGAGGAGATGGGCCAGTCGTTCGACGCTGAGGTCTTGGGCGGGATTGAGGAAATATTTGGGCCCCAGCATCAGGCGGGTGCCTTCCCCGGCGGCGGCGTGCTCAAACAGGACCTCGCCCCTGAGGACCGCAGCCTGGGCCCGGGCCAAACGGTCACTCCGGACACCGTCTTCCAGGACCAGGATCTGGCGGGGCGTCTCCAGCAGGTCCAGGCGGGGGTAGCGGTTCAGGTGGCGTTCCTGGGCGGCGATTTCGGCAATGGAGGAAAAATGGCCCAATCTCGTCTGAGCCAGGGCCAGACAGGAATTGATGTATAGGGCACCGGCGTTGAACTCGGCTGTAGTGGCTAAGGCATGGGGCATAAAAGGCCTGAAATATTGATAAGTTAAATGCTGCAATTTATCATGCGAGCGCCCTGATGTCAAGCATTTGCGGCCTTTTTGCCTCCGCGGCCAGGTTATGAAAAGAAGACCTGGGAGGTTTTTCGGCTTTGGCGCGCCCTGCATTTGGGAGTGGATAGATCTCACGCCAAGACGCCAAGGCTTAAAAAAATATCTTAAAAGGCCGCAATCGGGCCTCACAAGGCCGGCCGCAGGTAGGTGGGCACCAGTTGTTCCGGCGGGGTGGTGAGGCCCGCTTCCAGGCGCTGCCGGGCCAGGCGGGCTACGGTGCTGGCCCGGGGAAAACGCCTTTCCGGCGGGGCCAGGGCCACTCCTTCCTGCGGCAAGATTAGAGAACTTACCAAAAAGCCGGTGAGAACCAGGGGCGGGGTGAGGCGGTGGGCCAGTTCAGCCAGGGGCAGGCGGATGGGTTCGGCCAGCACCTGGGGCTGGTCTGTCGGGCAGCGGTACAGGCCCCAGAAGACCTCGCCCCGCTTGGCGTCCATCACCACGCCTATGGGGTGGGGCTGGCAGGGCACCTGGGCCGCCAGCACCTCCAGGGTGGGCACCGGCACCAGGGGGCAGGCCAGGGACCAAGCCAGGGTCTTGGCGGTGGCCAGGCCGATGCGCAAGCCGGTGAAGTTCCCCGGCCCGACGCTAACTCCCAGGGCTCTCAGGTCGGCCGGGTCGCGGCCGGCCGCGGCGAACAGCTGCGCCAGCCTGGGCAGCAGGCGGGACAGGTAGGTGCCGCTCTCCAGGGAGTATTCCACCAGGAGCCGCTCGCCCTCGACCAGGGCCAGGCTGCCCGTCTCGGTGGCCGTGTCCAGGGCCAGGATGAGCACGGGCCCCCTTAATGCGACGATTGCACCAGGCGCAGGATGTCCTGATAAAAGACCAGGATCATCAAGGCCAGGATCAGCATGAGCCCCACCCCTTGGGCCATTTCCCGGTGTTTGATCTCCACCGGCTTGCCCAGCAAGGCCTCCAGGGTGAAAAACATCAGGTGGCCACCGTCCAGCACGGGGATGGGCAACAGGTTCAAGAGGAAGAGGTTGACACTCAAGATCCCCATAAATTGGACCAGCGGGGCCACGCCCCGTTCGGCGGTTTGGCCCGCGGCCTGGGCGATGAGGATGGGCCCGCCCAGGGCCTTCAGGGGCACCTCCCGGGCCGCCAACTTATAAAACCCGATGACGATCTGTTCAGAGTAGTCCCAAGTGGAAGTCACTCCCTCGGTAAAAGCCCTGCCCGGCCCAACCTTTTCCAACGCCACGTGATCCGCGGCATTGACCCCGATTTTAAAGGACTTGGTTTTATTGCCAAACATATCCGGGACGTCCATGAGTTGCGGGGTGAGGGTCACCGTAAAAACTTGCTCCCCCCGCTTCACGCTCAGGACCAGCGGCTTTTCTCCCACTTTGGTGATCATCTCGGCGAAATCTTGCCAACGCATCACCTTTTGGTTATTCACCGTTTGCACCAGGTCGCCTTTCTGCAAGCCGGCCCGGGCCGACGGAGAATCTTCGATGACGTTGCCGATTTCAGTGGTGAGATAAGGGATCCCGGAAAAGGTAAAGACGACCCAGAAGGCGAACACGGCAAAAATCAGGTTGAAGGTCGGTCCCGCCAGGACAATGAGGAAGCGGTGCCACAAGGGATGGTGCATGAAAGAGTGGCGCCGGAGTTCTTCGGGGACCTCGTCGTTGGGGTTCTCTCCCAGCAGCTTGACATAGCCGCCCAAGGGAACCACCGACAGGCGATAGTCGGTGTCCCCGATCTGTTTATGTAAAAGCCGGGGGGGGAAGCCCAGAGAGAAGATCTCCACCCTGACCCCCAGGAGTTTGGCCAGCAGGAAGTGACCGAACTCATGGACGAAAATCAGCACTCCCAGGACTATAACGGTCGCCACAATGGTGGTCATTCTATGTGGTAACGCTCCTTATGCGAAATATTTGGTCTTGGTAAAAAATTTTCCACGGCTGACCGCAAATTCCGCCGATGGCATTAACCTTGGCGAAAAATTAAGCCTTCGGCAAAGTCCCGAGCCCAGGCATTGACCGCCAGCACCTGGTCCAGATCGGTGAGGGCCTGGGGTTCATGGGCCGCCATGGTCTGCTCGACCAGGCGGGGGATGCCCAGGAACTTGATGCGGCCCGCCAAAAAGGCGGCCACCGCCACTTCGTTGGCGGCGTTGAGCACCGCGGGCATGGTGCCACCGGTCCGGGCCGCGGCATAACCCAGGGCCAGGCCCGGGAAGCGGCTGAGGTCCGGGCGCTCAAAGGTAAGATTGGCGATCCGGCATAGGTCCAGGGGCGGCGATTTCAGGGGCAAACGGCGCGGGTAGGTCAGGGCATAGGCGATGGGCAGGCGCATGTCCGGCAGCCCCATCTGGGCGATGACCGAACCGTCCACAAACTCCACCAGGGAGTGGATGATGCTCTGGGGGTGGATATAGACCTCAATCCGGTCCACCGGCAGGCCGAAGAGCACGGAGGCCTCGATCACCTCCAGGGCCTTGTTCATCATAGTGGCGGAATCGATGGAGATCTTGGCCCCCATGCTCCAGTTGGGATGCTTCAGGGCCTGGGCCGGGGTGACCTGCTCCAAGAGCTTCGCCTCCCAGGAGCGGAACGGCCCCCCCGAGGCGGTGAGCCACAAACGCCGGACATCCGCCCGGCGCTGGCCTTGGAGGGCCTGGAAGATGGCGCTATGTTCGCTGTCCACCGGCAGGAGGGGCACGCCGTGCTCGTGGGCCAGGGCCATGACCAGGGGGCCGGCGGCCACCAGGGTCTCCTTGTTGGCCAGGGCCACAGGCAGGTGCGCCCGAATCGCCGCCAGGGTGGGCTCGAGACCCACCGCCCCCACCATGGCGGAGACCACCAGCTCGGCTCCGGGTGCGGTGGCCACGGCCAGGGCGCCGGCTCGCCCGGTCAGGATTTCCGGGGCCGGGTTGGCGCCTGCCAATGCCCGGAGCTGAACGGCCGCCGCCTCATCCTGGACCGAGACCAGGGCCGGCTTGAACCGCTTGATCTGCTCCGCCAGGAGGGTCACGTTTTTCCCGGCCGCCAGGCTGACTACGCTAAATTCTTCCGGGTGTTCCGCCGCCACCGCCAGGGTGCTCTGGCCGATGGAACCGGTGGAGCCCAGGATCGCCAAACGCTTCATAGGATCGCCAAGTCCTCGACTTGCAAGGAAAGATCACCTCTACCCGGTGTTGATCACCAAGCCGTGACCCTTATAGTAACTCACTTTTGCCAAGTCAAACGAAATTATTGTAACTGATAAAGTTTAAACCTGTAAAGGATTAAGGAGAAGAGGGCCTGGGATGGCAGGGCAGGCCGCCGTCCGCCACTTGCCGCTCTTTCCCGGGCTCCCGCCAGTTAATTTATTTCCAAACTCCCCGGCGCTAAGATGCCAAGCAACCTCCAGGGGGGGCTGGGCCCGCCGAATTTTGGCGGCCGCGGGCCGCCCCGAGGTTTCAGCGGCACTGAATTCAGTCTTTCCAGGGCCAGATTTGGGCCAGGAAATCCAGGGAGGGTTGCAGGCTGCCTTCCTGATGCGGCTCCAGGGTGATGAGGGGCCGCGGCTGGCGGTCCGCCAAGCACTGGAGTATCTCCGCCAAGGGTATGGACCCGGCGCCCAGGGCCAGATGGGCATCGGCGTCGCCGCGGTTGTCGTGTAGGTGCAATTGCCCGATGACCGGAGCCAGGGTGTGAAGCCAGCGGGGCCAGTCGCCTCCGCCGAAGGCATAGAGGTGGCCCACGTCCAGGCAGACCCGGAGATTGGCGGCGCCCACACGGTGAACTATTTCCAGGAGCAGCTCCGGCTCAGTCTCGTAGACGTTTTCCAGCATCACCAAGACCCCGTGGACCGCGCCCCGGGCGGCCAGTTCCTTCCAGGTGGCCGTGCTGCGGGCCAGCCATTGGGGGGTGTCGCCGCCGTAGAACCGGGCCTCATAACCCAGATGGCCAACAATCGACCGCGGCCGGAAGACCGGCAGGTAGCGCCAGGCCTGACGCAGGCGCCGCCGGGAGGCGGCCAGAACGGCGTCATCCAGGGCGCCGGGCACGAGGTCTTGGAAGGGAGCATGCAGCGTAATCCGCCGCGGGGAGGTCTGGAAGGCCCGGGCGGCTTGGCGGAAGACCGCGGGCGGGTAATGGTCCAGGCTGTATGCATCCAGGCCGATCTCGGGATTGAGGCCCAGTTCCAGAAAAAGTTCCAGATAACCCCGCTGGAGGTAAGGAAAAGGGATGTTGACCTGGACCTGAGACTTCAAGGCCGCGGCGGTAATGGCCATGGGGGCTGGAGCCTCATGCTAGGGAGAATGGGGGTGAGGGGGGCGGTTCGAGAACCGCCCCTACGGCACTGGGGCGGCCTCAATGGGGATATTGGCACAGCTCCACCAGGAGGCCGAAGGTGGCCTTGGGGTGGATGAAGGCCACCAGGGCGCCGTGGGCGCCTTCCCGGGGTTTCTCGTCGATGAGCTTCACCCCCGCGGCCTTCAGTTCGGCTACCGCGGCGTGGATATCCTCCACCTCCAGGGCCAGGTGGTGGAAGCCTTCACCCTTGTTTTCCAGGAACTTGCCCACCGGACTGTCGGGCTGGGTGGGCAGCAGCAGCTCCAGGTTAGATTCCCCCACCTGGATGAAGCTCACCTTGACCTTCTGGGCCTCCACCACCTCTTCGCCGGCCAGCTTCAGGCCAAGGTTATCGGTGTAGAGCTTCTTGGGGGCGTCCAGGTCCTTCACGGCGATACCTAAATGGGCGATGCGCTTAATCTTCATGGGATCCAGCCTCCTTGATGGCATTCGGTTGGGTGGGGCAATTAACCTTTTTCTTTAACCAGAGATGGCGCCCGGCAAAAGCAAAATCTCTGCACGGCTCGATCCGGCAAAAGTCTACTTGCCCTTAAAGACTGAAATTATATATGATGGCAGAACTAAGTAAAGTCCAGGGCGCGGCCTCGATAATTTTTTGGCCCTGATGTCAAAGATTTAGCTACACCGGAGCACAAATGAACCAAGACGACGCCTTCCGGCGCCTGACTGAGCGCCTGGCCACCTATCGGCAGGAGATGATCGACTTGCAGCGGCAACTGGTGAGCCGCAACGCCGTGGGTCCGGAGAACGGCGGACCCGGCGAGGGGGCCAAAGCCGCGTTTCTCAAAGGTTTACTGGAGAGCTGGGGCCTCCAGGTGGACAATTACCCGGCCCCGGATGTCCAGGTGCCGGAAGGGGAGCGCCCCAACCTGGTGGCATACTTGCCGGGGCGGCGGCCGGAAAAGGTCTGGGTCCTAAGCCACCTGGACGTGGTGCCGGCGGGCGATATTTCCCTGTGGCATTCCGACCCCTTCGACCTGAGGGTGGAAGGCGACCGCCTTTACGGCCGGGGCGTGGAGGACAACCACCACGGCATCGTCTCTTCCCTGATGGCGGTCAAGGCCTTCCTGGACCTGGGGCTGACCCCGGAGCGCACCGTGGCCCTGGCCCTGGTCGCCGACGAAGAGACCGGCAGCCACCTGGGCCTGGAATACCTGGTGCGGGAACACCGCCGGCTTTTTTCCGCAACAGACCTGATCATCGTGCCCGACGCCGGCAGCGAGGACGGCACCATGATCGAGGTGGCGGAGAAGAGCATCCTCTGGCTGCGCCTGACGCTCTTGGGGCAACAGGCCCACGCCTCCCGGCCGCAAGCGGGCCGCAACACCTTGCGGGCCTGCGCCCACGTCATTGTGGCCCTGGACGGGTTGCCGCGGGAATTCCCCGGGCAAAATCCGCTCTTCCGGCCGCCGGAGAGCACCTTCGAGCCCACCCGCAAAGAGGAAAACGTCGGCAACATCAACACCATTCCCGGACGGGATGTTTTTTATCTGGACTGCCGGGTGCTGCCGGAGATCGACCTGGAGCAGGTGAAGGCGCGGGTCCAGGCCATCGGCACCGAGGTGGCCCAAAGGTTCGGGGTGACTCTGGAGGTGGAGCCGGTGCAGGATTTACAGGCCGCGCCGGCCACGGTTCCGGATGCGCCGGTGGTTTTGGCCTTGCAACGGGCCATCCGGGAGGTTTACGGCCGCGAGGCCACACCCCAGGGCATCGGCGGCGGCACCGTGGCGGCCTTTTTCCGCCAGCAGGGCCTGCCGGCGGCGGTGTGGACGACGGTGAGCGACACGGCCCATCAGCCCAACGAATTCTGCCTGCTGAGCAATCTCCTGGGGGATGCCAAGGTTTTGGCGCACGTGTTTCTGGAGAAGTGAACGTAGGGACGGTTAGAGCCTTCTGCGGGGGCCTTACCTCTTCGGCCACATCCGGATGTCGTCCCAACCGGTGCGCTCGGTGCAATATTCGCCATGTTCACTGTCGGTGAGGAGGTAGTTGTCCGGGTCTTCCGCCAGCATTTCGGCCCATTCTTCCCGGGCGTCCAGGGGGTCCAGGGAGCCCAGCCAGGGGCGCACCGAGTATTCCTCCTGGAAGCCTGGATGGCGCAGCAATTCCCGGGGGTTGCCATCCAGCACCAGGTAAGACTGGCAGCCGTCGTGGCGGCGGATAATTACAGGGTAGGTCATAGTTTAATTCCTGGCGTTAGCCGTTAATATATTATGCTCAAGATTTCTGGCGAGGCAACACCCAGCAGGAAGCCGCCGCGGCCCGGCCAAAGCGGGCTGGAGGAAAAGGGATGAAGACGTGGTTTTGGGGGCTTTGCCTGGCCGGCTGCCTGATGTTGGCCGGCGCCTGCGGGGAACTGCGGCCGGTGCCGGAAGGCTTCGAGACCGCGGCCTATAAGCCCATCGATTATCAGGACCTCCTGGACCCGGCCAAAGCCGGACTTAAGGACGGCGAACTGGTCCGGGTCAAGGCCTATTTCTGGCAATACCTCGACTATGACCCGGCCATGGTGAGAAATTACCTGACCCTGCCCCGGTACCCGATCAGGTGGTACCGGCTGCGCTGGTTCGCCATCTATGGTTCGGAGCGAATGACCGGCTATTACGACCTGGCGGCCATGAGACCCGGAGCAGGAGAAGGAGTACAAAACGATCAAGCGCCTGGACCACGTGCTGATCTATGGCGAACTCTCTCCCCTGAGGCCCGGGGTCTTTCTCAGGGTCCACCATATCGAGAAGATCGAAGAGCCCTAAAAGCCGGGCGACCCAGCGGGTCGCCCCTACGGTTCGATGCCAGCCAATTAACCAAGAAGGCGCCCGCCTTTCAAAAGTTATCAACTCCCCCCCAAATAAGCCTCCAGGACCTGGGGATGGTGGCGCAGCTCGGCGGCCGCGCCGGAGAGGGCGATTTCCCCGGTCTCCAGGATATAGGCGCGGTGGGCGATCTCCAGGGCCAGGTTGGCGTTCTGCTCCACCAGGAGGATGGCGGCACCCTGCTGGTTGATGCGTTTAATCACCCGGAAGATCTCCCGCACCAGCAGCGGGGCCAGGCCCATGGAGGGCTCATCCAGCAGCAGGAGCTTCGCCCGGCTCATCAGGGCCCGGCCCACCGCCAGCATCTGCTGCTCGCCGCCGGACAGGGTGTTGCCCCACTGGCGGCGCCGCTCCTTGAGGCGCGGGAAGAGGGCGAAGACCTCCTCCAGGTCGCTGCTGAATATTACCGTCCCGGCGCACGTAGGCCGCCAGGCGCAGATTTTCCAAGACCGTCAGGTTGCCGAAGATGCCCCGGCCTTCCGGGACCAGGGCCACGCCCCGCTTCACCCGCAGGTGCGCCGGCAGCTCGCGCAGCTCCTCCCCGGCAAACGCAATCCGGCCCCGGGCCACGGGCAAGAGCCCCGCGATGGCCTGCAAGATGCTGGATTTGCCGGCGCCGTTGGCCCCGATGAGGGTGACGATCTCGCCCTCCCCCACGGAGAAAGAGACCCCGCGCACCGCGCTGATGCGGTCGTAGGAGACCCATAAATCTGAGACGTCGAGAATGGCCTGGGTCATGAGTTGTTCTTATCCATAAATATTAGCAACTTGGGGGTAAAAGGTTAAAAGGGGAAAGGGAAAAACAAAGAGTCAGTCTTTCCTTTTAACCTTTTTCCCCTTGCCCCGTTTCCCCCCGGCATTAATTAGGCCAAAGCCGTTACGTGTGACTCTTCTTCCTCCGATGAGCCATCCCGCCCCAAATAGGCCTCCAGGACGGCGGGGTGGTGCTGAATCTCCTGGGGCGGGCCGGAGGCGATGGTGCAGCCGAAGTCCAGGACCGTCACCCGCTGGCAGAGGTTGAGGACCACCCGCATCTGGTGCTCGATCAGGATGATGGTGAGCCGGAATTCGTCTTGCAACTCCCGGGTGATGCGGATCAGCTCCTCGGCCTCGGAGTGGTTCATGCCCGCGGCAGGCTCGTCCAGGAGCAGCAGCCGGGGGCTGCTGATCAAAGCCCGGGCCATCTCGCAGCGGCGCTGCTCGCCGTAGGGCAGTTGCCGGGCCGGGGTGTCGGCGTAGCGGGTCAGCTGGAAACGCTCCAGCAGCTCCCAGGCCCTATGGGCCAGGCGCCCTTCTTCCTTCTTAAAGGTGCGGCTGCGGCGCAGGGCCGCCAGGAGGCCGTAGCGGTGCTGGGCAAAGGCCCCCAGGCGGACGTTGTCCAGGACGCTCAAATCTTTAAACAGGCGGATGTTCTGAAAGGTCCGGGCGATGCCCGCGGCGGTGATGCGGTGGGAGGCCCAGGCGCTGATGTCCTGGCCCTGAAAGAGAATCCGGCCTTGATTAATGCGAAAAACGCCGGTGATGAGATTGAAAATGGTGGTCTTGCCGGCGCCGTTGGGGCCGATGAGCCCCACCAGCTCGCCCGCCTCGACCTGCAAGGAAAAATCGGCAATGGCCTGGAGGCCGCCGAAGTTATGGGACAGGTCGATGATTTCTAATAATGGTGGCATGGGTTTGCAGTTTTGATTAGCTGATTTGCAAGAGTTCCAGCTTCCAGGTTCCAAGTTACGCACAGTTTGGGTAAATTAATATGCTATTTTAACCGATTTAAGATGGCACATATGGGACAATCGGCCGCTCCTGGCGGAAGCTAGTGTATCGCTGAAAATAAATTTTGCGGAATTTGTACCGCATCTGAACCGCAGGGCACCGGAGGCGTATTGGCGGCAAACCCCTTTAATGCCAGGAAAATCCGTATCAGAAGCCGTGGCTGTTGCGGAACAAAATCAATTCCCTTCGTTGGCCCATGATGATGGTGCGCTGCTATTCCACCTACTCATCTAGTCACCTGGACAGAGAGAAAATTCCAGAAAAGAAAATATGGTTGACTCTGTTTTCCCATTAGAAAAGCATTGATCTCACGCCAAGGCGCCAAGGCGCCAAGACGAAAGAATTAAAAGAGCGCAGGATAAAGCCTGCGGCGACATTTTTCAAAGCAGGAGAAGCCCGCCTCCATAGAGGGGAAGGCTTAGCCTGCTTCATAAGCCTTGCCAAGCAGGAGCTTGGCGGAAAAGTGGGTTCCCAAGCTGGAGCTTGGGAACCAGAAGAAAGTGGGTTTCCAAGACCGAGGCTTGGGAACCAGAAAAAAAGCGCAGGCTAAAGCCTGCGGCTACAGTTTATCGCGCACTGTTCCCGGGCCGCCTCCGCCGAACCACTTGGCCGGCCGGAGCCAGCGCGCCTCTTTGAAGCCCATGAGGCCCTGGGGCCGGAAGATCATTAACAGGACCAGGAGCAGCGGCCCGATCACCCAGCGCCAGATTCCCAGAAAGCGCAGCAGTTCCATGAGGATGGTGAAGATGGCCGCGCCCAGGAGCGAGCCGGTGAGACTGCCCACCCCGCCCAGGTAGACCATGACCAGCATGTCGGTGGACTTGAGGATGGAGAAGCTCCGGGGGTTGATGAATTGCAGCAGGTGGGCGTAGAGACCCCCGGCCACCCCGGTAAAAAAGGCCGAAATCAGAAAGGCATAGAGCTTCAGGCGCTTCGTGTCCACCGAGGTGAGGTTGGCGGCCATTTCGTCTTCCCGGATGGCCGTGATGCCCCGGCCGAAGTTGGAGTTAACCAGGTTGCGCAGCGCCAGCAGGGTGATCAGCACCCAGGCCACCACCCAGAAGAGGCTGGTGAGGCGGGGCATGCCCAGATAACCCCGGGGGCCGCCCAGGGCGTCGATGTTCTCCAGGACGCTCTTGACGATCATGTTGAAGGCGAGGGTGACGATGGCCAGGTAGTCGCCCCGGGTGCGGAAGGAGGGATAGGCCACGATGAGACCGGCCGCGGCCGCGGCCAGGCCGCCGGCCACCAGCACCGCCGGAAAGCACCAGAGGCCAGGCCCCGGGGCAGGACCGCCACGGTCAGGATGGCGGCGACGTAGGCGCCGATGCCCATGAAGCCGGCGTGGCCCACGGAAAATTCGCCCATGTAGCCGTTCACCAGGTTGAGGCTCAGGGTCAGGATCATGTTGATCCCCACGTACATCAGGATCTGGATCACATAGGGGTTGAGCAGGCCGGTGTCGGGCAAGAAACAGGCCACGGTTAGGAGGATGGCGGCGGCGAGGTAGATTAGGCGCAGTTTTGGCTTATGCGAAGTTGCCATAGATAATAGTGGTCAGTGGCCAGTGGCCAGTAAGGCTAAAACCAGGGTCGCCAAGCAGAGCTTGGCAGAAAGGTGGGTTCCCAAGCGGAGCTTGGGAACCAGAAAATAGTGGTCGGGGTTTCTTAAATCCCCCTAAATCCCCCTTTTTCAAAGGGGGACTTTTAAAGGCGCGGCGGGCGGGGAGGCCCGCCCCACCAGCCTTTTCTGCTCACTGCTAACCGCTCACTGCTCACTGCCCTCACACCCGCTCAAATATCGGGCGGCCCAGGAGGCCGGTGGGTTTGAAGACCAGGAGGAGGAGCAGCAGCGAGAAGGCCACGAAGTCCCGGTAGGTGGAGGACGGCAGGATCAGCGGGGTGAAGACCTCCACCGCGCCCAGGATGAAGCCGCCCAGCATGGCGCCCCGGATATTGCCGATGCCGCCCACCACCGCGGCGATGAAGGCCCACCAGCCGATGCGGATGCCCATGTAAGGGTCCAGCACCGGATAGGCCAGGCCGTACATCAGGCCGCCGGCCGCGGCGATGGCCGAACCGATGGCGAAGGTGAGCGAAATGACCCGGTCCACCGGCACCCCCATGAGGGGCACGATGGGCCGGTTGTAGGAGATGGCCCGCATGGCCATGCCCAGCAGGCTGTCCGGCGCACCAGCAGGTCCAGGGCGATCATCAAGGCCGCGGCCAGGAGAATGATGAGCACCTGCAAGGGCGTGATGGTGAGGCCGGCCACCTCCCAGGGCGGCCAGCTGGATCAGAGTCGGGAAAGTGCCGGGGCTCCGGCCCCAGCAGGCCCAGGGTGAAGTTTTCCAGGACCAGGCCCACCCCCAGGGCGGTGATTACCGCCGAGACCCGGGGGGCCGTGCGCAGGGGGCGGTAGGCCAGGCGCTCGATGGTCACCCCCAGGAGCGGCGGTGAGGAGCATGCTGAAGACCAGGGCGCCGGTGAACACCAGGAACAGGGGCAGGTGGAAAGGCAGCCCCAGCAGGAAGACGGCGCCGGCCAGGCTGAGGTAGCTGCCCACCATGAAGATGTCGCCGTGGGCGAAGTTGATCATGGTGAGGATGCCGTAAACCATGGTGTAGCCCAGGGCGATGAGGGCGTAGACGCTCCCCAGCTGCAGGGCGTTCAGGACATTTTGGGCCAGGATCAGGAGCATGGGCGGTTTGGTTGATTCACCGGAAGGGTCGGGAGTCAGGGCGAACACAAGGTTCGCCCC
>CAWCOX010000009.1:0-345149 GCA_963797235.1 uncultured delta proteobacterium | reverse complement strand
TGTTTGTCGGGGCTGGATCACAGGCGGAATACGGCAAAGTGGAAGGGCCGTTTGCGGCGGATACTCCAGCTAACCCCGAAACCAGCTATGGTATTGCCAAATATGCTGCTGGAAGCTCAGCCGACAACTGTGCGAGACCTTCGGCATCCGTCATTGTTGGTGCAGGATTTTAAGCATGTATGGCCCGTTTGACCGAGAGACAACCGGAGCCATGTTTTGCATCAATGCTTTATTGCAGGGTAAGAAGCCTTCACTGACCAAGTCAGAACAACAGTGGGATTATATTTATAGCCGTGACTGTGCCAAAGCCCTATACCTGATTGCTGAAAAGGGAAGGCATGGCGCGGCGTATCCGGTTGGTTCAGGACAGGCACGGCCCTTAAGCGAATATTTCGAGTGTATCCGAGACTGTATCGATCCTTCACTGCCGCTCGGTATTGGCGAAAAGCCGTATCCACCGGGGCAGATTATGCACTTGTGCGCAGATATTACCGAATTGACGAAAGACACCGGGTTTATGCCGGAGTATTCCTTTGAGGGAAGGAATCAAGGAAACCATTGAATGGGCCAGGAAACAAGTCGAGCAGCCATGAAACTTGAAAAATGTTTGGAGCCTGATGAGAATATGCCTAATAGATTTTTCTCGTGATCACTACTGCGATTGGAGCCGTATCCATGAGTTTTGGCCCTGACAACAGGGTAAGATTCATCAAATTTCTGGGCGTAGGTGTCATAAACACCCTGTTCGGCTACGGCATATTTGCCTTATTTCTCTTCCTCGGACTGCATTTTTCGTTAGCTTCCCTGTTTGGCACGATATTCGGTGTACTTTTTAATTTTTTTACAACGGGAAGAATAGTCTTTAACAACAAAAATAACTTATTGCTCTGGAAATTTATTCTCGTATATGCCATCCTTTATGCGATCAACCTATTTTCATTATTTATCATTAATTATTTTAATGGTAATTTATATATCGGGGGTTTTTTACTTTTAGGACCCATGGCGATTATTGCCTTTTTGCTAAACCACCTTTTTGTCTTTAATGAGGCGGCAATCAAATGAAATTAATCAGCATCGTCGCACCATGCTATAATGAAGAAAGGAACGTAGCCGAATTATATCATAGAATAAAAAAGATTATGGCTGATTTTGATAATTATGACTATGAACTTATATTTATAGATAACGCTTCCAGCGATCACACCGTACAGGTGTTAAAAACTATCGCCGAAAAAGATAAAAATGTCAAAATAATAATTAATGCCAAAAATTTCGGGCATATCCGATCTCCTTATTATGCCCTCTTGCAAGCCCAAGGGGATGCTGTTATTGTCATCGCCTCGGATTTGCAGGATCCTCCGGAATTGTTAAGAGATTTTTTAATGAAATGGGAGGAAGGCTACAAAATAGTTATTGGCGTAAAAAACAAGAGTGAGGAAAACCCAATTATTTTTTTTCTTCGAGGGATTTACTATAAAATTTTGGTCAAGATTTCAGAAACCGATCTAATTCCCAATTTTACCGGCTTCGGCTTATATGACAGAAAGTTTATTGAAATCTTGAGGGAGATGAACGAACAATATCCCTTTTTTAGAGGACTCATTTCTGAGGTAGGTTTCGAAAGATGCGAAATCCCCTTTGTCCAGCAAAAAAGAAAAGCCGGCCGGACAAAAAATAACTTTTACACCTTGTATGACTTAGCCATGCTCGGCTTTGTGAATCATTCCAAATTGCCCTTAAGATTGGCGGCTTTCTTGGGATTTTTCTCCTCTTTGATAAGTGTAAGCGTAGGATTTTTTTATCTGCTCTATAAACTCATATATTGGGACAGCTTTCAGGTCGGTATTGCTCCCATGGTCATAGGCCTATTCTTCTTTTCCTCGGTCCAGATGTTTTTTCTGGGGGTGGTCGGCGAGTACATCGGGGTGATCTTTCTACAAACCAGGAAAAGACCGCTGGTCGTGGAAAAAGATAGAATAAATTTTTGACACCTAATTTACCCTCATCCTCGCCTATAATTAGCTGCCTGACAGCCAGGAATCAGAAATTGACACCCAAAAGCCGCCAGGCTTGAACACAAATATAAGCTGCATGACCATCGAAATTGATTAGATAGATGGCGGCGTCTTCAGGAGAGATGAGTGAATTTCTAGGGCGTTTCTCAGGAAGTAGTCGTAGCAACGCTGCCAGACCGCCTCCGGGATCACTTCGGCAATGGTCCGCTTGAGTCCCGGGTGATCATCCGAGACCACAAACTCCACCCCCCGCAATCCCCGGCTTTTCAGCTCCGGGAGAACATCTTTCCAACTCGGCTGACTCTCCCGGTTGGCCAACTCCACCTACACCCTCACTGCCGCCAAGCCGCGTTATCGATCAAATTCCCGCGTGGTTACCACCGGTGTTTCCAGAAACCAGTCCACCCCTGGCAACCTTTGGGGGCCGGATTTTTTCCTCCAGAAACAAGTGGCCGTGAACCAGATCCTGAACCTACTTTTGTTCGACAACTGAGGGGCCTTCTGGCGACGGGTTTTTATTTCACTCCCGTGGGCTCTTGGTCGGCTTTGAGGCGGGACTTTGCCCAACCTCGGCAGGAATCGGGGCGAGGTTCCATCTTCTTTCCCTGGCCGAACTTGCCCGTCCGTGAGCACCGGACCCCCAAATGCATCCTCAGCCCTCCCTCAAGAAGATAAATCTACGGTACTGAGGCCCCTTCAGACCCACCACGGCACGCTAAGATGACTTCCAGGAAAAAGGGGGCATGGGTGCCTATGAAATGCTGCCACCCGGCGATATTGCGCTTATAAAATTTTTGGGCCGCCCCCATACCAGGGGGGTCTGCTGCTGGGGCGACCTCGATAGATTTTTGAAAAAATTTCCGTACCACCCATATATTAAACAAGGGGGGGGTTATGGGACCCATTCCCGACATTGCTTTCCGGGGCCGAAAAATTCTCAGAGGGGCAGGGTAGCCATAGGGCAGGCCGACGGCTACGATGGCAGGGAGGCCAGGCTAGCGAGTGGCAAAAGCCCACCGGCCAAAATGCCCGCGTCCCGCAATTTCTGCAAAGAAGTTTAGGAGGTGCAAGGGACCGCCCCGGCCAGCTCAAAGGGAGTTAATCCGAAGCACACCATGATCGGGTTTTTCGGAGTGCCTTCCTACGGCAGCACATGAACACCTGCAAGAGGAGATCATCAGGGGCTTCAACCTTCATCCGTGCACACTATGCGCACACCGCTCAAAAAGGAAAAAGGCAAGTCCGATTTACCATCGGTAACTTGCCTTTATTATTGTCTAAATTTGGTGGAGCTGAGGGGACTTGAACCCCTGACCCCTTGAATGCCATTCAAGTGCTCTTCCAGCTGAGCTACAGCCCCACGCCCGAATTAGAAATTTGTAACAGACGCGGCCGACCCTGTCAAGGCCCGGACCGGTAAAAACTGTCAGGCCTCGGGACGGAGGCCGGCGTAATTATGACAACCTTGCCACAAGACCGCAGAAATTTTGCTATAATCCCATCATGGCGGAAAGGAATCCAGGATTGCCGGTCCGGCGCCTCAAGGTTTTGCATCTGCTGGTGAGCCTGCCGGTGGGCGGCGCCGAAGACCTGGTGGCGGCCATCGTCCGGGGCCTTGACCCCGAACGCTTTGCCGCCGGAGTGGCCTGTCTGGGCTTTCCCGGCCCGGTGGGTGAGGAACTCCGGGCCGCCGGCTATCCGGTGAACTACCTGGGTCTGGAGGTCAAACATACCTCTACGTGGCGGTTGGTGGCGGCAGTGCGCCGCCTCTTGCAGGATCTCCGACCGGACATCCTGCACACCCACCTGTACCATCCCAACCTTTACGGCCGCCTGGCCGCCCTGGGGCTGGGAATACCCGTGGTGGCCGCGGTGCACAATTCCTATACCCGGGTGAAGTTCCATCGGCGCCTCTGGAATTTTTTGCTGGGCTGGACCTCGGAGCGGATTTTGGTGGGCAGCACCCAGGTCTGGGATGATGTGCGCCATTATGACGGCGTGCCGGCCTCCCGCCTGCTCCTCTTGCCCTACGGTATTCGCCTGGCTGAACCGGATCCGGCCTGGAACCGGCCAGAGGCCCGCCGGGCCCTGCAGGTTTCCGGGTTTGTCCTGGGCGCCGTGGGGCGCCTGGAAGAGCAGAAAGGGCAGGTTTACCTCCTGGAGGCCCTGGCGCAGGTGCAGTCGGAAATGCCGGAGGCCACCCTGCTTTTGGTGGGTGACGGGCGTCTCCGGCCAGACCTGGAACGCCGGGCCCGGGAACTGGGGCTGTCTGCCCGGGTGCGGTTTCTCGGGACCCGTCGGGACCTGCCCCTCATTTACCGGGCCCTGGACCTGTTCGTCCAGCCCTCCCTGTGGGAGGGTCTGCCCCTGGCCCTGCTTCAGGCCATGGGGGCCGGCTTGCCGGTCCTGGCCACCCGGGTGAGCGGCGTTCGGGAGGTCATTAACGATGACGTTAACGGCCGCCTGGTGGAACCTGGAGACCCTCAGGCCCTGGCCCGGGTGCTGCTGGAGCTTTACCGGCAGCCGGAGCTCCGGGCCCGTCTGGCCGCCAAGGCGCCTGACACCATCCGGGAGAACTATTCCCTGGAGGCGATGCTGGCCCGGCTGGCAGAGCTTTACCTGGAGCTTTGGCAGCAGAGAACTAACTGATCAGATTTGGATCTTCAAGGCGGGGCGACCCAGCGGGTCGCCCCTACGGAATTATTGATGTCAATTAAGCTGCCACACCGGACTTTTACCATTTTGCACACCGAATCCTCCCTGGGCTGGGGCGGCCAGGAACGCCGCATCCTGGCCGAAGCCGAGGCCATGCAGCGGCGGGGGCATCGGCTGCTCCTGGCCTGCGATCCCCGGGGCGAACTCTATCGCCGCGCCCCGGGGCGGGGCTTCTCCCCCATTCCCCTGGCCGGCGGCGGGCTGCGCAACCTCGGGGCCTGGTGGCGGCTGCGGCGTCTGCTCCGGGAACAACCGATAGACATCCTCAACACCCATAGCTCTCTGGATTCCTGGCTCGGCACCTTGGCCTGGCGGAGCCTGAAAGACCGCCCCCACCTGGTGCGCACCCGGCATCTTTCCACCGGGGTGAAGAACAATCGCCCTACGCGCTGGCTCTACCGGGCCCCCGGGGCCGTCATCACCACCGGCGAGGTCATCCGCGATCTACTCAGCCTGCAACTGGGGGTGCCGGAGAGCCGCTTATTTTCCATCCCCACCGGCGTCCCGCTGGAGGAATTCGCTCCCCGGGAAAAGGACCCGGAACTGCTGGCTCAACTGCAGATCCCGCCAGCGGCCTTCGTTTTCGGGACGGTGGCGGTGTTGCGCTCCTGGAAGGGGCATCTCTATCTCCTGGAGGCCCTGCAGGAAATGGTCCGGAGCGGCCAGCCGGCTTATTTCCTGGTGGTGGGAGACGGCCCTTACCGCGTGGTGATCGAGGCCAGGGTCCGGGAGCTGAATCTGTCGACCTGGGTGCGCTTCGCCGGTTACCAGGACGAAGTGGCGCCGTGGTTTGCCCTGATGGACGCCGTGGTTTTGGCCTCTTACGCCCACGAGGGCGTGCCCCAATCGCTGCTCCAGGCCATGGCCATGGGCCAGGCGGTGGTGGGGACCACGGTGGGGGGCATCCCGGAGGTAGTGATCGAAGGGGAAACCGGCCTTCTGGTGCCGCCCCGGGATGGCGCGGCCCTAACCCGGGCCTTGCGGTTGTTGCGGGATGACGAAGTTCATCGCCGGGAATTGGGGCGCCGGGGCCGGGAATTGGTGGCCGAGCGCTTCTCCATCGAGCAAATGGCCGCGGCAGTGGAGGCGGTGTATGAGGCGGTGAGCAGTGAGGAATAGTAGTTAGTGGCCGGTGGTCAGAAAAATCAAAACCTAAGATCAAAAACTCAAAACTCTCATGACCTTTTCGCTTCATAACCCCTGGCTCATCTTGGTTCTGGCGCTCCTCTGGGGCGGCTC
The DNA here is from genome assembly GCA_963797235.1 of uncultured delta proteobacterium. Classification (GTDB taxonomy): domain Bacteria; phylum Desulfobacterota; class Desulfobaccia; order Desulfobaccales; family 0-14-0-80-60-11; genus JAPLJC01. Next base: position 339,177 of record CAWCOX010000009.1, on the reverse strand, counting down.
CCTGATAGCCATGCGCCTGTGGACCAGGTGGCAGGTTCTCCGGGCCTTATTGACCCGGGAGGCCGAGGCGGAGATCCCGCTGCCGCCGGAGCCCCGGCCCGAAGACGAGATCGCCCGTGAACTCATCCAGACTTACCGGGATGGTTATTTGTGGAATCGCTGGCCGGAGACGGCGCTCTCCTTCAGTGCCATCAATGACCTGTCTTTACGCTTGATCCGGGAGATTGCCGGGGTCTATTATCCTGAGGAAGAGCGGCCGGAACTCAAGGCCTCCCTGGCGGACCTAGTGGCCTTTCACAACCGGGTGGGCTGCCGTCTGGCCGCCTGGCTGGAGCGCGCCCCCGTCCGCCCCTTTAAGGAAGTGGAGCTGCAGACCATTATCCGCTACTATGACATGTATCAAACCGTGGTGGATCACCCGGTCAGCCGGTTCATTAAGAGCCACCGGCTGCACAAAGTGGCCAAATGGGGTTGGGCGGCCTTTAATTATAGCAGCCCTTTCTATTGGGGCCGGCAGGCGGCCTATGAATTGGGGCGGCGACTGCTCCTGGCCCGGATCGCCGACCTGGTGGGGGAAGAGGCCATGCGGCTCTATGGCCGGCGGAGGTGAGGATTGGCCCGCGGTGAGCGCTTCATTGACCGGCTGGCCGGCTTTCTGGCCGGCCTCTGGTATCGCCTGGATGCCCGGCACCGTAAGATCGTCCTGCGGAATCTGGAGTTTGCCTACGGCCCGGAGCTGACTGCCGCAGCCCGGGAGCGCCTGGCCCGGGAGGTCTTCCGCCAGTTTGTCCTGTTCGGCTGGGAAACCCTGGAGCTGCTCCTGGCCCCCCTGTCTTATATTCGCCGCCAGGTGATCATTGTGGGACAGGAACACCTGGCCGCCGCCCTGGCCCAGGGGCGGGGAGCCATCGCCATCGCCGCCCACGCCGGCAACTGGGAATACACCGTTATGGGTTACGGCCTGCAATATGGGCCGGAGGTGGTCGTGGGCCGGGAACTGGACCACCCCCTGGGCCGGCGTCTGGCCCGGTATCTAAGGGAGCGGGCCGGCAACCAGATGATCTCCAAGCAGCGGGGCCTGAAGGAGATCCTGCGCCACCTGAAGCAGAACCACACCGTGGGGATCGTCATCGACCAGAACACCGCCACGGCTGAAGGACTGCTGGTGGATTTTTTCGGCCATCCGGCCCGTACCACCCCGGTGGCGGCCCTGCTGGCCCGACGGGGAGTGCCGGTGCTGCCTACCCTGTCCCGGCGGCTCCCCGGCGGCCGCCACCTCTTGGTGATCTTCCCGCCTCTCCCCCTGGAAAAGACCGGCGAGGCCCAGGCGGATATCCAGCGGCATCTGGAACTCCAGAACCGGGCCATCGAGGCCTGGGTGCGGGCCGAACCGGCCCAATGGTTGTGGCTGCACCGGCGCTGGAAGAATCAGTTCCCGGAGATTTATAAGGAGAGCTATCAGCCGTCGGCGGCCAGCTTTCAGCAAAAGCCCGGCTCAGACGATTAAGAAGTTTGGCTGTTTTGGCAGCCGCTGGCTTTGCCGTGAAAATTAAAATCCCCCTAAATCCCCCTTTGTTAAAGGGGGACTTTTAAAACCCCCCTTCGAAAAAGGGGGGTAGGGGGGATTTTCATTCCCGACGGGTGGCCGATAGCGGCCATGTACATTTAGGCCGCATCCATTGTAAGTGAGCGAAAGTTTTTTACGGAAAACGGATAACTGAAAACTGCATTTTGGGGGGAGACCATGACCAAACCTGATGAAACCTTTCTGGCGGCCTTCAAAGAACGTGTGGCGGCCCAGGGAATCAGCCGGCACTTTGGCCTGGAGTTGGAGAATCTGAGCCCCGGCCAGGCCCGCGTGGGAATGACCTGCCGCCCGGACATGGCCAATATCCTGGGTATGGTGCACGGCACCGCGGTCTTCGCCCTGATCGACGAGGCCTTTCAGGCCGCCTGCAACGCCCACGGCACCGTGGCCGTGGCCCTCAATATGAACCTCACCTTCCACGCCGCCCCCCGGATGGGGGAGCGCCTCACGGCTCAGACCCGGGAACTCCACCTGGGACGCCGCACGGTGACCTATTTCATCGAGGTCACCGACCCCCGGGGCGCTCTGGTGGCCTCCTGCCAGGCCCTGGCCTACCGCAAGGACCAGCCGTTGCCCTTTGAGAAGGAATAAGGACTTGCACGTTAAAAAACAGGGCGTGATCATCACGCCCTGCGGTCTGGCCTCTTTCTAACCAAGGGGCAATATCTTCTCAATCAGTAGGGTTACCTCAGCCGTGGTGCTCCGCGGCCAATTTCTCCTTGAGGCAGCGCACCAGTTCACCGTAGGAGCACTCCTGGATCATTGCCGCGAATTGGGTGCGGAAATTCTCCAGCAGGCTCACCTCATCGATCACCATGTCGTAAATCATCCAGCCCTCGGGTTTGTGCAGCAGGCGAAAATTCACCGGGATTTTGTCGTTGGGCCTGATAACCAGGATCCGCACCTCGCTCTCCTGGCCTTTATTGGTCTCACACTGGTATTCCACTTTAGTTTTGGCAAATTCGTCCAGGTGGTTGGCATAAGAAGCCTTCATCAGGCCGCCGAATATCCGGACAAAATCGTCCTGTTGCGACCGGTTCAGGCCGGTCCAGGTCGATTGCAGGGAGCGCTTGGCCATCTCCCGGAAGTCCAGGTGCTTAGCGGACGCCTTTTCGACCAGGTCTATCCTTTGAGATTTTTCCGACTTGGTCTGCAAAATGGTCTGAACTTCCTGAATCAGACCCTTGACGTCGTCCATGGGGCCGGCAGCCTGGGCCCCGGGCACCCAGCTAGTCAGATAAAACGTCAAGGCCAGGATCAACCCGAGAAGCAGCGCCCTCTTAGGCTTGCCCAGCCCCGGCAGAATCGCCGGTGTTCCTAAAGGCCAGAACCCTGCAGAGCAATGCTCAAGATTGCCGGGATATTGAGATTTTCGGGCCATTGGCGTCCCTCCTCTCAGCCGCTGGTGGTTCGGAAAATTCAGCAACCGGGCTTAGTAATTAAGCTGGTTATCTCCGGTCCTAAAATAACTGGTCAAAAGTGCCCATTTAGGGGAGGCAAAAATGCCTATTTGAAATGAAGATAATCACCGGAAGGGGGACACGCCAGGCTGAGCCAGGGCAATTAGCGAAGAAGTGGAGCGGTCAGTGGCCTCAAGCATAATTTTCGCTCCCGACCGTCAGGAAAGCAAGCAAAAATCAGGCAGCGGTTTTTCGGGCTGGGGTGAAGCCCCGCAGGAGCAGATAAAAACAGGCCACCAGGATGAGGTTGATCAGGGCCGTGAGGAGAAACCCCGCGGTGAAGCCCAAGCGCTGGATGACCGACCCCATGAGGGCGGAGCTGAGCATCATGCCCAGGTAGATGGCGGCGTTGTAGCCCCCCATGGCCAGGCCCCGAAATTCCGGGGCCGCGGCCTCGGCGGTGAGGGCCCCGATGGAAGTGAAGGCCAGTCCCATGCTGGCCCCGAGGGCCGCGGCCCCCAGGATAAAAGAGACGAGCCGGCCGGCCAGACCCAGGGCGGCGATGGACCCGGCCACGCCCAGGATGCCGACGGCCGCCAGGGCGCCGCGACTGCCGGCCCGATCGCTCAGGTGGCCGAAGGGAATACGCACCAGGACATTGACGATGCCCTGAGTGGCGAAGATCAGGCCGATCTGTCCCAGGGTCAGACCCTGGTTTTGGGCGTGCAGCGGCAAGAAGGTAATGAACATCCCCAGCCCGAAGCAGCCCCCCAGGGTGGCCAGCCAGCAGCCCAGCAAGGGCCGATTGTGCAGCAGCTTCCCCATCGCCGTCAGGGTGGCTCCGCCCCGGGGCGGCCGGGGAATCCCCGGGCCGCGGCTTCCCGGCAGGAAAAAGAGGAACACCCAGAAGGTCAGGAAGATGCTGAGGCCGGAGATGAGAAAGGTCAGGGGGTAGCCGACTCCTTGGGCCAGGAAGCCGCCCGCCGCCGGCCCCAGGGTCATACCGGCATAAATGGCGGTGGTGTACCAGCCGTAGGAGCGGCCCAGGTGCGTGGCCGGAGAAATGTTGGCCACAAAGGCCATCATGGTGGGCCCGAAGGCCGCCAGCCCCACCCCGGAAAAGAGGTAGATCCAGATGAGTTGCCCGGGGGTGCGGCTGAGGCAAACCAGAAAGGATGAGGCGGACAGGATCAGCACCCCGAGGGCCGCGGTGAGTTTGGTGCCCAAGCGGTCCGAGGCCAGCCCCAGGGGCACCGACAGCACCCCGGCCATGAGCAGAAAGGCGGCGTTGATCAGGCCCACCTCCACCGTGTCCGCCCCCAGGGTCACGGCATAGAGAGGCACCACCGGCATGCGCATGTAGGTGCCGAAATAACAGCCAAAGACCACGACGCAGCAGATGCTCAGCAGGGTGAGATAGGCGCGGGGACTTAATTCATCGGTCATGGCGGTAATTGGGACTTAAAGACGGCGGGCGAATGGCATGGGATTTTATGGGTTACTCCTAATCTTTCCTCAAGAGAGCCGTATGGCACCAGGTGATCTTGGGTCGGCCTACGCGGCTCAGGCCCTTTTGCCCGGCCGCGGCCAGAGTTGCCTCGAAGTTCCGGACCGAGACGTGCAACTTCGGTTCGGCCACCAGAAAATAGGCCGCCGGTTTCAACGCCCTGAAGACGTCGGCGAAGAAACCTGGAACTTCCGGAACCTCGTGCACCACGGCGAAGGCCAGCCCAAAGTCGATCTGGCCTGTGAAGTCGTCCAGCCCCAGAGAGGTCGGCTGGCAGAGGCGCGTCACTATCCTCTCCGCCAGATGTACTGCCTGGGCCCGCCTTTGCAGGGCAGAGAGCATGTCCGCTTGAATATCCACGGCGATGACCTGGCCGCCGGGACCGACCATGCCGGCCAGCGGCAGGGTGAAGAAGCCCATGCCCGGGCCGATGTCCAGCACCGACATGCCGCCGCTGACATAAGCGGCCAGGATTTGGTCAGGGTTGTGGATCAGGCGCCGCAACGGGTTCAATAAAAACCAACCCAGCCAATGGGGACATACGCCTTGGGCCATTTCTCCTCAGCCATTTCTGCAGGACCATGGCCCTGCCCGACGCAACAGCGCCTGGTTCCCGGCCTTGCTCTTACGCCCCGCCCCGCTGTTCGTTCACCTTGTTGCGCAGGCGCTTTACCAGTTCGGCGTAAGAGGACTCGCTAATGATCCGGCTGAACTGGGAGCGGTAGTTGTTCACCAGGCTGACGCCCTCGATGGTCACGTCATAGACCATCCAGTTCCCGGACTCATTGAGCAGCCGGTAAGAAATGGGGATCCGGTCATTGGGCCGCACCACCACGGTGCGCACCTCGGCGTATTCGCCATCCAGGCTCTCGCCGGTGTAATCGATCTTGACGCGTTTAGCGTAGTGGTCGATCTTATCGGCGTAGGAGGCCTCCAGGAGTTCGGCGAAGAGACCGACAAACTCGTCCCGCTGGGCATTGTTGAGCTTATTCCAGGCCCCCCCCAAACTCCGCTTGGCCATTTCCCTATAGTCGAAATGGCGGTCGACAATCTGCTTAACCATCTGAAGTCGGGAGTTCTTTTTGGCGGGGCCGGCGTTGGCGGGATCGTTAAGAATATCCAACGCCTTGTCAATGACTTGCTTGGTCACCTCGGTGGGCGCGGCGGCCATGGCCCCCGGCACCGCCAGGGCCAGAACGAAGATGGCGAGCAGGGTAACGGTCTTGCTCAATAGTTTGAACACGAGCTACTCCTTTCCAGTGCGTGGGAATCGCCGCGGGAGCCGGCTGAGGGGCCGCTACCCAGCCCCCTGCGAATTGAACCCCGGCCTTGAAGGCCATTCTCAGCGCGATTGATCAAGGAAGCGGAGGGGAGCACCGAATTATCATTAACGATTGCCGTTCCTGGGCCGAGCCGGACCAGATGGCTGGAGCGCACCCCACCTTCCTAGATCGGAATTATTTATATCAGGATAAAACTTCAGGAGTCAATCCGGACTTTAAACTTTGCCGTGGATATAGCTGCTGATCAGTTCCTCCAGATCGATGGCCGACTCGGTGTCCCGGATTTTGCCGCCCGGCGGAATAAGTTTTTCCGAACTGCCGGGGGAGAGTTTAACGAACTTGTCGCCGATGATGCCCTTGGTGCGGACGGAGGCAATGGCGTCATCGTGCAGTTGGAGACCCGGCTCCAGCCTCAAAGTCACCTGGGCCCGGTCACCCGGCGACAGCCGGATGGATTCCACCCGGCCCACGTCCACCCCGGCCACCTCCACCGAGGCGCCCTGTTTGAGGCCGGAGATGTTGTCAAAGGTGGCATGCATCTTGAAACCGCTGCCGATGACTTCCATCTTGCCCAGATGGATGGCCAGGTACGCCAGGCAAGCCAAACCCGACAGTACGAAGAGCCCCACCACCAACTCCAGATTGCCCTTCTTCATAATCTCCGCCTATCCTTCCAGGAAATCGATTTCACCCTTGATAAAACTCTGCACCACCGCGTCCGGGTGGCTCTGGATCTCCGCCGGGGTGCCGCAGGCCACGATGCGGCCCTGGTGGAGCATGGCCACCTGGTCGGCAATGGAAAAGACCTCAGGGATGTCATGGGCCACCACCAGGGCCGTGTAAGGGCTGTCCTGGTGGGTCTGCTTGATCAGGTGGAAGACGGTATTGGTCATGGGCGGGTCCAGGCCGGTCACCGGCTCATCGAACAGGATGATCTCCGGCTCCTGGATCATGGCCCGGGCCAGGGCCACCCGCTTCTTCATACCGCCGCTCAATTCGTCGGGAAACTTGCCCTCCACTTCGGAGGAGAGATGCATCTGCTCCAGGCGCAGCCGCACCCGCTGGGCAATCTCGGCCTCCGACAGCCGGGTCTTCTCCCGCAGGGGAAAGGCGATATTCTCGAAGACGCTGAGGGAATCGAATAACGCCCCCCCCTGGAAGAGCACGGCGAAGTGTTTCTTGAATTCTCGCAGGCTGCGGCCCCGCAGGGTGCTGATATCCACGTCGTCCACCAGGATCCGGCCCGCATCGGGTTTCAGCAGGCCGATGATGTGCTTCAGCAGGACGCTTTTGCCCACCCCGCTCTTGCCGATGACCACGGTAATCCGACCCGTGGGGATAGTCAGGTTGGCGCCGTCCAGCACCTTCTGGCCGTTGAAGGATTTGTGCAGGTCGATGAGTTGGATCATAAGTAGCTATCAGCGGTCAGCTTTCAGCAAAAAATAATTTTCTTGCGTCTTGGCGTGAGATACTGCATCACATAAAAAAAGAAGTCAGGATATAGTCCCAAGCCAGGACCAACACCGCGGACAGGACCACGGTCTGATTGGTGGCCTTGCTCACGCCTTCGGCCCCGTGTTCGGTATAGTAACCCTTGTAGCAGGCCACCAGGATGATGGTCAGGCCGAAGACCAGGGACTTGACGATGCCGCCGTTGACGTCCAGGGCGACGACGCTCTGCGTCATACCGGAGAAGTAGATGCCGGGGCTCACCCCCAGGAGAACGACCCCGACGAGATAGCCGCCCAGAATCCCGGTCACGTCGAAGATGGCGGTGAGCAGGGGCACGGCGATGAGGCCGGCGAGCAGCTTGGGCATCACCACGTACTGCATGGGGTTGACGGCCATGGTGTCCAGGGCGTCCAGTTGCTCGGTGATCCGCATGATGCCGATCTCGGCGGTGACCGCCGAGCCGGCCCGGGCCGAGACCATGATGCCGGTGAGCACCGGGCCCATCTCCCGGATGAGGCTGAGGGCCACCATCGACCCCAGCGCCCCTTCCGAGCCGTATTTCTTCAGGGTATAGTAGCCCTGCAACCCAATCACCATGCCGGTGAAGGCCGCGGTCAGCAGGATGATCAGGGTCGATTTGACCCCGATGAGCTGGATCTCTTGCAGGAACCGCCGGGGGCGAAAAGGCGGCATGAAGGCCAGGGCCAGACCCTCCAGGAGAAAGAGCGTCATGCGCCCCGCTTCCGCCACCAGGTTCAGGGTCCGGCTGCCCAACTTTCTGATCACAATAGCCATAAATTATCTGTTACATGCATAAATGAAATTCAGCGAAAAAGCAACCTGAAAGCCGACTGCCCGCCGGGAAAACTCAGGAACTTTTTGGAAAATTCCCGTCTTGGGACAAATTGGTTGACGGCCCAAAAAACTCTGATTAACATTAAGGGCGGCGATCAGGCCGGACCGGTGCGGCGCGGCCGCCGTAGCCTGAGGATCCGCCTCCGCCGGTCCGGCCTGCGGGCCCATCGTCACTATGACAGATGTTACCCATCGCTCCTAAGCTTCTGCTCGCCCGGGAGAGAATTATAGGACGGTTCCCCGCATGTGACTGGCCACTACCTCTGGACTTTGAACTTTTCGAACAGGAGTTACCGGTGAAATACATCGATGCAGTGGATATCAAAGGAAAGACCGTCTTTATCCGGGTAGATTTTAACGTGCCTCTGGACCAGAACCTCAACATTACCGATGACACCCGCATCCGGGCGGTGCTGCCCACCATCCATTTCTGCCTGGAGGCGGACGCCAAGGTGATCCTGGCCTCCCATATGGGGCGCCCCAAGGGCAAGCGGGTGGAGGAGTTTTCCCTGGCCCCGGTGGCCCGGCGCCTGGCCTACCGCCTGCACAAGAAGGTGGTGCTGGCCCCGGATTGCATCGGGCCGGAGACGGAAAAGCTGAAGGCGGAGATGAAGCCCGGGGACGTACTCCTGCTGGAGAACCTGCGGTTTCATGCCGAAGAGGAACAGAACGACCCCAAGTTCGCCAAGGAGTTGATGCAGGGCGTGGACGTCTACGTGGACGACGCCTTTGCGGTGGCGCACCGGGCCCATGCCTCGGTGGAGGCGGTGACCAGATACGCCCCCATCTGCGTGGCCGGCTTCCTGATGCGCGATGAAGTCCACTATTTCCACCGCTCCATGGAGGACCCGGCCCGGCCCCTGGCTGCGGTCATCGGCGGCGCCAAGATCTCCAGCAAACTCACGGCCCTGAAGAATATGTTGAAGAACGTCGACAAACTCATCGTCGGCGGAGCCATGGCCAACACCTTCCTCAAGGCCCAGGGCTATGAAGTGGGCCAATCCCTGGTGGAAGAGACACTCCTGGAGGATGCCCGGGATATCATGACCGCGGCCCTGAAAAAGGAGGTGAAATTCTATCTGCCGGTGGACTGCGTGGTGGCCGACAAACTGGCCAAATCCGCCGAGACCAAGATCACCCCGGTGCAGGAAGTCCCCAAGGATTGGCTCATCGTCGACATCGGCCCGGCCACCGTGACCCTGTTCGGCGAGGCCCTGCAAAACGCCAAGACCATTATCTGGAACGGCCCCATGGGGGCCTTCGAATACGACGCCTTCAGCCGGGGCACCATGGCCATGGTCCAGAAGGTGGCGGATTCCTACGCCCTGACCATCGTGGGCGGCGGCGACACCGACGTGGCCCTGCACAAGGCCGGAGAGTACCAGAAGTTTTCCTATGTCTCCACCGGCGGCGGCGCCTTCATCGAACTCCTGGAAGGCAAGAAGCTGCCGGGGATCACGGCCCTGGAAAAGTGGGCCAAGGGGCACCCCGATGCCTAAGCGGCGCTATCTCATCGCGGCCAACTGGAAGATGCACAAGACCCTGGAAGAGGCCCGGACCCTGAGCCGGGAAGTTCGCCGGGGATTGACCTGGGGGCTGAAGGCCGAAGTGGCCCTGGCCCCGCCCTTTACCGCCCTGGCCGCGGTGGCCGAGGAACTGGCCGGCTCCGATATCCGCCTCGCCGGCCAGGATACCTTCTGGGAGCGCCAGGGCGCCTATACCGGGGCCATCTCCCCGGCCATGCTCCAGGACGTGGGCTGCCATTACGTCATCATCGGCCATTCCGAGCGCCGCCAGTATTTCGACGAGACCGACCAGACCGTGAACCGCAAGCTCAAGGCCGCCCTGGGTGCCGGCCTCTGCCCCATCTGCTGTATCGGCGAGACCCTGCAGGAGCGCCAGGCGGAGCAGACCCTGGCCCGGATGGGTAAGCAACTGGAGCAGGGCCTGGCCGACCTGAGCCCCCTCACCGGCGAGCAACTGGTCCTGGCCTATGAGCCGGTCTGGGCCATCGGCACCGGCCTCACCGCCACCCCCGGGCAGGCCCAGGAGGTGCACGCCTTCATCCGCAGCCGCCTCCGGGAAATCCTGGGGGCCGCGGCCGAAGACGTCCGCATCCTCTACGGCGGCAGCGTCACCCCGGACAACGCCGCCAGGCTCCTTTCCGAAACCGATATCGACGGCGCCCTGGTGGGCGGCGCCTCGCTTCAAGCCGCCTCCTTTCTGGGCATCATCACCGCCGCCGGTTAGGGACCAAAATGGCAGCGTAGGCGGCTGGGATATCTCCCCCATTTGCCTTAATCAATCTGTCCGGTTTAGCGGATTTTCCGGGCCGCGCCCGCGCGCCCGGTCTATTTCCTGATTGTTCCCACCAGAGCATTGGTCCATTGCTTGACGCCGCAGTCCAATCAGGCCTTTCTCAAGTCCGGTTCTGTCAATCGATTACGCCCTGATACCTATTCTCTGCCCGGTTGGTTAAAGCCTTAACAGGATGGAGATGAAAGCAAAGAGACCGATGAGCAGCAATATGAGCGCCGTTATCATTACCACTGGCCGGAAGCCGGTATATTGGAAATTCTCCAGCTTGATCTGTTGCAGAACTCGCCAATGTTGAATAACCGCAGCGAGTAGACCGAAGATACCCAGGGCGATAAAACTCAATCCGAAAATTAGGACGGAGTGGATGTGTTCGGGGCCTCGGCGCAGGCCCGCTTCCGCCAGAATATCCCTGAATTTGGCGATGCCAAACCCGAACCCGATGAGCGACAGGCAGGTGCGAATCCACGCCATGAGAGTTCGATCCGCGGCCTCGCGAGTGCGCTCTTTGGCGAGTTCATCGGAAATTTTCCTCTCCTTCGGCTGTTCATCCGTGGCCATGTTTCTTCCTATGAGGGCAGGCCAGGGAGAGCTCCGAGCCGAATTAGACCATTAATGATATATTGTGCCGCCAAAGCCGCCTGGAGCACGGCCATGATCCAACCAAATACCCGTTGCACCAAGGGGGACCCGTGCTTTGAAATCACCTCGATGTCTAACAGGGCAATCAGGTTCAGCCCCATAATCACCAGTAAAGCTGCGAAAACGATGCCCTTTTCAGTCCAGTTGCCGGCCGCGATCGCCATGAACCCGGCAATGGCCGCGATGCCGGGAGCCGTGACCAGGACCGGAATGGCCAGGGGAATGGTGGCAATTGCCAGGGATGGCGGAGGCTGATCAGCGCCTGGCGGGGTGGGCGAGGGCGCTGCTGCCATTGGTTGCATGATCATCTGAAATGCCTGGCAGAAGAGGATGATGCCCGCGGTAATGACGATCGCCGCAATGGAAACACGCCAATTTTCCAAGACGAGGGCGCCCAGCAGGGCCACCGCGAAGACGATGAGGGTGGCAATTGCGGTAGCCCGCCAGGCCACGGCCCGGCGAAACGCGGGGTCGGTTCCCTGGGTTAACTGCGCAAAAGGGGCAATGGCTTTGAGCGGACCCAGGGTTAAAAAGAAAATTATCAAAGCGTCTGAGATTGGGACGTGCGACAAAGGACCCATGCAAACCTCTCACCATAGCGGTTTTTCTGCCGCAACCTAATTTTGCCTATTGCCTGGGGCAAACTGCCTCCGCAGATCCACGGAGTTCTGAGAATCTGCGGAGGAAGGTTTTCCGGTTGTGCGACGTCATCAGTGGCTACCGCCACCCCCCAGGAGCTTCTGCAACACCTGGTCGATGGTGAAGCTCGCCGCCTTCTGGCGCGGGGGATACTCCTTGAACGTCATCAGGAATTCTCCCACGTATTTCTGCGCCGGCAGAAACAGGTAGACGTGATCGATTACCCAGTCCCAGTAAGTGTTCGAGGTGATGTCGGCCCGCTCGAAGGGGTCGGTGCGCAGATTGAAGAGCTTCGGAAATCGCAGCGGCACCAGCGGCTCCTGCCAGATCCGCAGGGTGCCTACCATCCGCTGCTCCATGAAGATCAGCTTCCAGTTATCGTAGCGCAGGGCCATCAGGTCGCCGTCATCGGAGAAGTAGAAGTACTCCACCCGGGGGCTCTTTTTTTCCACACCCGTCAGGAAGGGCAGGAGGTTGTAGCCGTCCAGGTGCACCTTGAAGGTCTTGGCGCCGGCCTGATGTCCTTTGAGGAGTTTCTCCTTGATGTTCGGATCGCCGGCGGCGGCCACGAAGGTGGGCAGCCAATCCAGGTGGCTGACGATCTCGTTGGACACGGTGCCGGGCTTGATCTTGCCGGGCCAGCGCAGCATGGCCGGCACCCGGAAGGCGCCTTCCCAGTTGGAGTCCTTCTCGTTGCGGAAGGGCGTCATGGCGCCGTCGGGCCAGGAGTTCATGTGGGGGCCATTGTCGGTGCTGTACATGACGATGGTGTTGTCGGCGATGCCCAGGTCATCCAATTGCTTCAGCAGGGCGCCCACGCATTTGTCGTGGTCGATCATGACGTCGTGATATTCCGACTGCCAGCGGCCGGACTGGCCCAGGCTCTCGGGCTTGGCATGGGTCCGCAAGTGCATGTGCGAGGTGTTGAACCACACGAAGAAAGGCTTATCGGCCTTGGCCTGGCGGTCGATGTATTCCGTAGCCGCGGCCAGGACCTCATCGTCGATGGTCTCCATCCGCTTTTTGGTCAGCTGGCCGGTGTCCTCGATACGACCGTCGGCCGAACAGCGGAGCACGCCCCGGGGTCCATAGTTTTTCTTGAAGTTGGGGAAATCCGCTTCCGGGGGGTAGTCGCGCAGTTCCGGCTCCTCGCAGGCGTTCAGGTGATAGAGGAAACCGAAGAATTCGTCGAACCCGTGGTTGGTGGGCAGAAATTCGTCCTTGTCGCCCAGGTGATTTTTGCCGAACTGACCGGTAGCGTAGCCCAGCGGCTTCAGCAACTCGGCGATGGTGGGATCCTCGCCGCGCAGGCCCAAGTCGGCACCCGGCATCCCCACCTTGCTCAACCCCGTGCGGAAGACGCTTTGGCCGGTGATGAACGCCGAACGCCCCGCGGTGCAGCTCTGCTCGCCGTAACAATCGGTGAACATGATCCCCTCTGCCGCGATGCGGTCGATGTTCGGCGTCCGGTAGCCCATCATGCCGTGGCTGTAGGCACTGATGTTCCACATGCCGATGTCATCTCCCCAGATGACCAGAATGTTTGGTTTCTTCTCTGCTGCCATAAACCCTCCTTTTTTTTGAAACTACTGCCGCGCAAGAATCATCCGCACTTCTGCTTCGGTGTCTTTGATCAGCTCGCCGCTCACATCCACCGTAACGCTATGGATCGTGCCGGTGAACGGAAACGTCGGCTTGTATTTGGAAGTCACTGGAGAGCCAACGTCCGCGCCGCAGATTATGCAGCTGAGCAAGCCGATAGCGAGCGGGTTGGTCAACTCGATATTACCTTCTCCGACTAGCTTGGAGTCGAAGTAGAGCTGGCCCCTGCCCGGTGCGCCTTTGCCGTTGGCTATGTCGGGTTTCCCGGTCACCTCGAACTCATAACGCAACTGGTGACGTCCCGCCGGAACGGTTTCGACAGACTCGACGTAATAGAGGTTCCGGCCAACGTAGTTGTAAGCATAATGGAGCTTACCGTCCTGAATATAAAACGAGTAGCCGCCATCGCTACCTCCCTGAGAGAGCAGTACGCCTTCCGCACCGTCCAACGGGATCTCCACGTCCGCCGTGATACTGTGAGGGCGGTTGATTACGTTGACGGTGGCGTTTGTCGGCACTCCTTGGGTGTGAGGGTAGAAGACATATGATGTGCGGTCGACCGCGATCTTCGGGCGTTCATCGGCGAATCGAAGGGTGCCGCGCGAATCTATGGGCATAACATTGTACTTGCCGGCCTCGACGTACCACATGGCGATCATCTCGATCAGCTTGGCCCGATTCTGCCCGGCAACGTTGTGATTCTCAGCGAAATCCTCGGCTATGTGGTAAAGCTCCCAGGCGGTCGCGTCCAGTTCGGTCAGCTTGTCCTTGTCGATCGGGGCACCGAAGAATTTACCGGCTTCCGCAAACGACGGGCCCGGCCACGGGCACACCGCCCGCCAGCCGTCGTGGTAGATGGAGCGATGGCCCATCATCTCGAAGTACTGGGTGAGGTGCTTGGTGGGCGCCTGAGCGTTATCAAAGGTATGAGCCAGGCTCACTCCTTCAATGGGCGATTGCGTGACGCCTCTGATAGACACGGGCGCTTCTATACCGGCCGCCTCCAGTACCGTCGGCGCCATGTCAATGGCATGGGCGTATTGGGCGCGTAACTCTCCCTTCGCTTTAATTCCTTTGGGCCAGTGCACGATGAACGGGTCACTCACGCCGCCGCGGTAGGTCTCGCGTTTCCAGCGGCGGAACGGAGTGTCACCTGCCCACGTCCAGCCCCAGGCGTAGTGGTTACAGAACTCCGGGCCGCCAAGCTTGTCCAAGGCAGCCAGGTTCTCTTCGAGCGACCCCGGCACGTTGTTGAAGAACAGCGCTTCGTTGACCATGCCTTGCGGCCCGCCCTCTGCGCTGGCGCCATTGTCCGAGAGCACCATGATCATAGTATTGTCGAACTCGCCGAGCATTTTCAGGAACTCGATCAACCGGCCGATGTGGTGATCAGTATGGGTGAGAAAACCGGCGAAGACTTCCATCATGCGGGTGTAAACCTTTTTCTCCTCGGCCGACAATGAATCCCAGCGCGGAACGTCCGGGTCATGGCGGGAGAGTTCGGCATCGGCGGGTACGATCCCCAATTCCTTCTGCCGCTTGAAGATCTGCTCCCGGAGCGCTTCCCAGCCCGCATCGAATTTTCCTTTATACTTGTCAGCCCATTCTCTGGGCACGTGATGGGGCGCGTGCATCGCCCCGGGGCAAAAGTACATGAAGAATGGCTTATTGGGAGCGACCTGCTTGGAGTCTGCGATGAAGCTGATGGCCTTATCTACTATGTCCTCGGTAAAGTGATAACCTTCTTCCGGGGTCTTCTCAGCTTCGATCGTGTGGTTGTCATATACCAGTTCAGGATAGTATTGGTGGGTCTCGCCACCCAGAAACCCGTAGAAACGCTCGAATCCGCGCCCCAGCGGCCAGCGGTCATCGGGGCCCGCGGCCGAGATTTGGTCTGACGGTGTCAGGTGCCACTTGCCGATGGCATACGTATTGTATCCATGCTCCAGGAGTATCTCTGAGAGAAAACCATTTTCCAACGGTATGTTGCCGTTGCTGCCGGGATATCCCGTCGAGCCCTCAGTGATGCATGACATCGCGTTAGAATGATGATTGCGCCCGGTTATGATACAAGAGCGCGTGGGCGAGCACAGTGCGGTGGTGTGCATATTATTATAAATCAGGCCGTTCTTTGCCAGCGCGTCGATGTTGGGTGTCTCGATGGGACTACCGTAGCATCCCAACTGGCCATAACCGGTGTCGTCAAGAATGATGAACAACACGTTTGGTGCACCCTCTTTGGCGCGAAGCGGTGCAGGCCAGGCGGGCGTTGATACATCAAATGTGCGGCCGATCACACCAGGAAAAGCTTCTCCAGATTTGTATTCTTTAAGCCCCATGCTTGCATCCTCCACTTTGAGAGATTCTCCTGGCTTCGGTGGTTGCCGCCAGGCCATGACATTTCTTGAACTTGCGGCCACTGCCGCAGGGGCAGGGATCATTGCGGCCGGTTTTGGCCGACGCCTGGGCCGACCGGACATCTTCGTCAGCGAGAACCTGCATGACCTGCGCGGCCGGGTAGCCCCGGCGCAGCAGACCGGCCATGATCTTCAAGGGCCGGTCGACGTGCTGGAAGAACGCCCGGTAACCCTCGCACAGATAGTTCAGCCCCGGTTCCCCCTCCGGCGTGGTGAGAAACCGGTTCTTGGGGCATTCCCCCTTGCAGGCAAATCCCACCTCGCATTCCCGGCAATAACGGGGCAGCGACTCCAGCTTGTCGCGGCCAAACTTATGTTGCTGGTCTGAGCTCGCCAACTCGCTCAGGTGATTTTGCTGGATATTGCCCAGCAAGTGCTTGGGCTCGACGAAATGGTCGCAGGAGTACAGGTCGCCGTTGTGCTCCAGGGCAAGTCCGTGACCGCAGGCCGCATCGAAGACGCACATGCCGGAGGAAGGCAGCCCCAGCCAGTTCCTCACCGTGGCCTCGAAGGTCTGGACAAACACCCGGCCGACGTCATGCCGCACCCATTCATCAAAAATGGTGCTCAGGAAATTACCGAGTTGTTCGGGCCGGACCGAACGCTCCGAAACGGTGGTCCCTTCCTGATGCAGGGAGACCCCCGCGGCGTTGAGGCGCTCGATCGCCGGAATGAACTGCATCCAGCTGGCCCCGGCTTCGTCCCGGAGAAAGCGGTAAACCTCACGGGGATGATCAGCGTTGCGTCGATTAACGGTAGTCAGAATATTGTAGTCCACCCCATGTTTCTGCAATAACCGCAGGCCGCGCATCACCCGGTCAAAGGTTGGCCTGCCGCTCTTGTCCACCCGGTGGGCATCGTGCAGTTCAGCCGGACCGTCGATACTGATCCCGATGAGAAAACCGTGAGTGCGGAAGAACTCGCACCATTCGTCGTTCAGGAGCGTGCCGTTGGTTTGCATGGTGTTTTCGAAGCTCAGGCCCGGCCGCTGGTATTGGCTCTGATAGGCCAGGGCGCGCCGATAGAAGTCGAGGCCCATCAGGGTGGGTTCTCCGCCCTGCCAGGCCACCGTCACCGTATCGGCGCGATGAGACTCGATGAGCTGCCGGATATAAGACTCCAGCACCTCGTCACTCATGCGAAAGTGGCTGCCGGGGTAGAGCTGTTCTTTGTTCAGAAAAAAGCAATAGGAGCAGCGCAGGTTGCAAGTCGCCCCGGTGGGCTTGGCCAGCACGTGGATTCGAGGGGGTAGGTTTGCATTAGCCATGCAGAGGGCTCTTGGAGTGAGAAGACTTGGGGCAATTATGCTGAGCTAAAAATAGTGCCCCTGGAGCCGTTGTCAAGCACACCAACGAGAGCGGTTAACTGCCATGCTCAGAGAGTTAAACTTCGGCAATCTTTGGCTGAAGGCTGAAAGCTGCTCTTTGCGCTTGCATCCGGCGCTCTATTTTTTTATATTAATAAAGTTATGACCACTATCGTCGTTATCGTCCATATCATCGTCTCGCTGGCCCTGATCTGTATCGTCCTGTTGCAACACGGGAAAGGCGCCGGCATCGGCGCCGCCTTCGGCGGCTCCAGCCAGACGGTCTTCGGCTCCACCGGGGCTGCCCCGTTTCTGGCCAAGCTCACCGCGGCGGCCGCCATCCTGTTCATGGTCACCTCACTGGGACTCACCTTCCTGGGGCGCCAGAAAGAGGCCTCGGTGATGAAAGGGACCGGCAAGCCCCCGGTGAGCCAGAGCGTCCCTGCGGCGCCGGCCAAGCCGGAAATGCCGATAGTCCCCAGCCCCCAGGCTCCTCCGGGGGCGCCGGCTAAATGAGCCCAGCAGTGCCCAAGTGGTGGAACCTGGTAGACACGCCATCTTGAGGGGGTGGTGGGGAGACCCGTGCCGGTTCAAATCCGGCCTTGGGCACCATTAATTATAAAAAGGCGTAATCCTTGGGATTACGCCTTTTTTTTTACTGCCTTCAGCCTGAGGGCTCAGCCGAATCGGCCGGTGATGTAATCTTCGGTCTGCTTATTGGCGGGGGTGGTAAAGATCTTCTGAGTGGGGCCGAACTCGACGATATGCCCCTGGAAAAAGAAGGCGGTGAAATCGGAAACCCGGGCCGCCTGCTGCATGTTGTGCGTGACGATGACGATGGTGTAGGTGCCTTTCAAATCGTTGACCAATTCTTCAATCCGGGCTGTGGCGATGGGATCGATGGCCGAGGTCGGCTCATCCATCAGCAGGACCTCGGGTTCGACGGCCAGGGCCCGGGCGATACAGAGGCGCTGCTGCTGCCCCCCGGAGAGGGCCGTGCCGGACTGCTTCAAGACGTCTTTCACTTCGTCCCAGAGGGCCGCCCGGCTCAAGGCCTCCTCCACCCGATCGGCCAGCTCTCCCCGTCCCAGGCGGAAGTGCATCTTCAGGCCGTAGGCCACGTTATCGAAGATGCTCATGGGAAAGGGCGTGGGCTTCTGGAAGATCATCCCCACCCGCCGGCGCAATTCCATGACGTCATAAGCAGGGTCCAGGATATTCTTGCCGTCCAGCAGCACCTCGCCTGCGGCCCGCTGGTCGCCGTAAAGCTCATAGATGCGGTTATAGATGCGGATATGGGTGGACTTGCCGCAGCCCGAGGGGCCGATGATGGCAGTTACCCGGTGGGTGGCGATTTCCAGGTTGTTGGCGAACAAGGCCTGATTTTCGCCGTAAAAGAAGTCTACTGCACGGGCGCTGATTTTTAGATCCCCGGATGTCACGGCTAAAGTTTCCTCGACTGCGGCCGCTTCCTCAGTGTCAGCGGCGAAGGGAAATAGGTTTAAGGTAGCCTCCAGGCTCTTCATGTTTTTCGTTCTCCCAAAACATAACGCGTCAATAAGGTCAGCGCCAGGACCCCGCCGGTGATGAGCAGGGAGGCGCCCCAGGCCTTTTCTTGCCAGTCGGCATAGGGGGAGACGGCGTAGCTGAAGATGGTTACGGTGAGATTCGGGGTCGGCTGGCCCAAAGAGGTCATCATAAAGGGGCTGTTGAGGGCGGTGAACAACAGGGGCGCAGTTTCACCGCTGACCCTGGCCACGGCCAACAGGATGCCCGTAATCAGCCCGGCCTTGGCGGCCCGGAAGACCACGGTCAAGGTTATCTTCCAGCGCGGCGCTCCCAGGGCCAGGGCCGCTTCCCGCAGGGTATTGGGGACCAGCCTAAGCATGTCCTCGGCGGTCCGGGCCGCGATGGGCAGCATGATAATGGCCAGGGCGACGATGCCGGCGTAGCCGTTGAACCTCCCCATGGGGACCACCACCAGGGTGTAGGCGAAGATGCCGATGATGATGGAGGGCATGCCGATTAAGACGTTGGCGGAAAACCGCGCGTTGTCGGCCAGGCGCGAGCCCTGACCGAATTCCGCCAGGTAGACTCCCCCCAGCAACCCCAGGGGCACCGCCACCAGAGTGGATAGCAGGGTCATGGCCAGGGTGCCGAGGATGGCGTTGGCCAGGCCGCCGCCCGCTTCTCCCGGCGGAGTGGGCAACTGCGTAAAGAAGTCCAGATTAAAGGCGCCCAGGCCCCGGATCAAGACCACCCCGACGATCCAGGCCAGGATCACCATGCCCAGGACCGCGGAAAGAGTCGACAGGACGCTGACGACGCCATTAGCCAGCTGGCGGCCGGTGGCGGGCCGGGGTTTCATAGGCCGACGCTCCAGGCGCGGTACATCCGCTTCAGCAGCATCTGGGAGAACATCTGCACCGCGTAGGTGATGACGAACAGGATCAGGCCCAGTTCAATCAGGGAGCTGACATAGATGGCCTTGGTGGCTTCGGTGAATTCGTTGGCCAGGGTGGAGGCGATGCTGTTGCCGGCGCCGAACAATGAGGTCGATATGTGGTGGGAGTTGCCGATCACAAAGGTGACGGCCATGGTCTCCCCCAAAGCCCGGCCCAACCCCAGGAAGACGGCGCCGATGATGCCCACCAGGCCATAAGGGATGGTCACCTTGTAGGTCACCTCCCAGGTGGTGGCGCCCATGCCGTAGGCGGCCTCTTTCACCACCGGGGGCACCAGCCTGAAGACGTCCCGGGTGATGGCGCAGATAAAGGGCAGGACCATGAAGGCCAGGATGATGCCGGCGGTAAGCATGCCGATGCCCATGGGGGGGCCTTGAAACAGCGGCAGCCAGCCCAGGGTCTTCCCCAGGAATGGCTGCATATAGTTGGCCATGAAGGGAGCAAAGACGAACATGCCCCACATGCCGTAAATGATGCTGGGAATGGCGGCCAGCAGCTCGATGACGGTGCCCACCACCCGGCTCACCCGGGGCGGAGCCAGTTCCACCAGAAACAGGGCCAGGGCGATGGAGAGCGGCACCGCAATCAGCATGGCGATGATGGTGGAGACCAGGGTGCCGTAAATACTGCTGACTGCCCCGAACTTTTCGGTGACCGGGTTCCACTGCTGGGAAGTCAGGAAGCCGAAGCCGAAGCGCTTCAGAGCCGGCCAGGATTGCTGCAGCAGGGATAGAAAGATGCCGCCCATCAGGGCCGGGATCAGCAGAGCGCTGATGATCGTCAGCCACCGGAAGATCTTGTCGCCGCGGGCGAAGGCTTTAGCCGCGGTGGGCGGTTTGATGGAATCGGTCGCCGTTTGCATGAATAATCGATCCGCTTTGGTGCAAATGAGGGCACAGCGAGCTGTGCCCTCTGAGTCAAAAATGTCGTTCCCAAGCTGGAGCTTGGGAACGAGATGAAATAGTGGCACAGGCCGCTGGCCTGTGTTCACCGGCTGGAAGCCGGGGCCACTTTATTTTGCCGGCCACACCGGCTTGCCGCCGGAGGTGATCTCCTTAGCCCAGGTGTCTTCCACCAACTTCACCACGCTTGCAGGCATGGGCACGTAGTCGAGCTTTTGGGCCATTTCACCGCCATGCTGGAAGGCCCAATCGAAGTACTTCAGCATAGCCGCGGCCTTGGCGGGATCGGGCTGGTCTTTGTGGACCATGATGAAGGTGGCGCCGGCGATGGGCCAGCTCTGGTCGCCCGGCTGATCATCCAGCATCAAATAAAAGCCGTAGGGAGCCTTGGTCCAGTCGGCATTGGCCGCGGCCGCCGCAAAGGCCTCGAGGCTGGGTTTCAAGAATTTGCCGGCCTTATTCTGCATCAGAGTATAATTCATATTATTTTGTTTGACGTAGGCATATTCGACGTAGCCGATGGAGCCGGGAACCACTTTCACCTGGCCGGCCACGCCTTCATTGCCCTTGCCGCCGACGCCGGTTTTCGCGGGCCATTGCACTGAGGTATCGGCGCCGACCTTCTCTTTCCATTCCGGAGAGATCATGGACAGGTAGGAGCTAAAGATAAAGGTGGTTCCGGAGCCATCGCTGCGGTGCACCTCGGTGATAGCCGTGGAGGGCAGCTTCAGCCCGGGGTTGAGCTTCGTAATCGCCGGGTCGTCCCACTTGGTGATTTTGCCGAGGTAGATGTCGGCCAGCACCGGGCCGTTGAGCTTCAATTCCCCGGGGCCGATGCCCGGAATGTTCACCGCCAGCACCACGCCGCCCATGACCATGGGCCACTGCACCAGGCCATTCTGTTTCAACATATCTTCTTTTTGGGGCGCATCCGAGGCGCCGAAATCCACGGTCTTGGCCTTGATCTGGGCAATGCCGCCGCCGGAGCCGATGGACTGATAGTTGATCTTGACTCCGGTGGTTTGATTATATTTGTGGGCCCACTGACCATAAATGGGGTAAGGAAAAGTGGCCCCGGCCCCGCTGAGACTCACGGGCTGGGCCTGGGCGATACTGACCAGGAAAAAGGTAAGAATAAGGGCTGAGAGAAACCACCAGGACTTCCGCATGTTCGTGCTCCTTCAAGTTGTGGGAAGATTGTTTGCAACCTGTTTCAAAACCACCGTTTTCTCCTGAGGTTCAGGAATCCCTTCGCGCGAAGTCCGGATTTTGAAACAGCCTTGGTGGAAGATAATGTTTAATTGTTAGGAAATGGTTAGCTGGCAGTAAAATTTTTATGAGATCGTCGGGCAGCAGTTTTTAATCGGCCAACAGGTGCAGGGCAAAGCTGCTTCCACGGCCGGGAGTGCTCTCCACCGTCACCCGGCCGCCGAGGGCCTGGGCGATGTGTTTGACGATGGCCAGCCCCAGGCCGGTGCCGCCCACCTTGCGGCTGCGGCCGGCGTCCACCCGGTAGAAGCGTTCAAAGATGCGGGAGAGCTGGTTTTTCTCGATGCCCACCCCTTGATCCCCCACCCGGACCACCACCTCGTTGCCTTGCCGCCGGGCTTCCACCTGCACGGCGCGGCCCGGAGGGCTGTATTTCACGGCGTTGTCGATCAGGTTGACCAGGGCCTGCTCCAGGAGCGGCGCGTTGATCCGGGCCCGCAGCTCCTCCGGGCAATCCAGGGACACGGCGATCTCCTTGGCCGCGGCCTTGGCGGCACAAACCTGAATAGCCGACTCCATGACGCCTTTAAGCCGGCCGGTGGTCAGAAAGACCCGGCCCTGCTCGGCCTCCCGTTCGATCCGGGATAGGCTGAGCAGGTCGTCGATGATCTCGTTGATCCGGTCGGTCTGCCGGGCGATGATGCGCAAGAAGTTTTCGGCATTCTCCGGTTCACGCAGCGCCCCGCCCAACAGGGTCTCCACGAAGCCCTTGATGGAGGTGATGGGCGTTTTCAGTTCGTGGGAGACGTTGGCCACGAAGTCCCGCCGGGTCATCTCCAGGCGCCGGAGATGGGTGACGTCGTGCAGCACGATGAGAAAGCCGATATCCGTCCCGTGGGTATCCTTGAGGAGGGTGCCGTGGGCCTCGATCACCTGCGCGCCCTGGTGCAGCGCCACTTCGCTTTCCACGGGTTCCCGGGCAAAGATGATGCGGGTGATGAAGCTCTGCAACTGCGGGTCCCGCACCACTTCCTGGATACTGCGGTCCTGGGAGGTCACGTAGTCGGCGCCCAGCAACTGGGCCGCCGCCCGGTTCAAGGTGATGAGCCGCTGGTCGGCGTCCACCGCCAGGACGCCTTCCACCATGCTGGAGAGCACGGCCTCCTGCAACTGGCCCTGGCGGATGAGGGCATTGATCCGGTCTTCCAATTGTTCGGCCATGTGATTAAAGGCTTCGGCCAGGCTGCCCAATTCGTCCGCGGCGGGCACCGGCAGCCGCCGGCTCAGGTCGCCGCCGGCAAAGCGCAATGCCCCGCGTTTTAAATCCTCCAAAGGGCGGCTGATTCGTTGGGAGATGAAGAGGCTCAAGGCCGCCAGCAACAGCACAATGACCAGGCCGCCCAGGGCCATTTTCCAGTAAAGGGCCCGCAGGGCCTGGGCAATAGCGGTCATGGGCAGGGAGGCCCGCACCACCCCGACGATCCGGCCCTGTTCCTTTAGAGGGATGGCCACGTACATCCGGTCGTGGCGCAGGGTGAAACTGTACCTCCCGGAGGTTCCCACCCGGCCCTGGAGCGCCGCTTGCACCTCCGGGCGGTCGCCGTGATTCTCCATGCGGGCCGGGTTCTCCTCCGAGTCGCCCAGGACCTGGCCGGAAGGCAGGATCACCGTCAGGCGGGTGGCCGTCAACCTTCCCAGGTTCTTGCACAACTGGTCGATTTCCGGGATTTTGCCGCCTGACAAATCGCCCCGCAGGTAGTCTTGCACCAGCAGGGCCCGGTTTTTCAGGTCGATTTTGGTCTGCTCCAGATAAAACTGCCGCCAGGAGGCGGTGGCGTACCAGGTGAGGGCCAGCAGGGACAGCAGAGTGACCAGCAGATAGGAAGGAAAAAGCCGCCAGATCAGGCGTTTGCGGGGCATGTTTCAATCCTCCCTTCCAGAGCTCGATAAATGCAGGGGTTAGGCAGATGACTCAGAAGCTACCAGATGTACTTTCAGGACCGGGGACGGGAGACGGAAGACCGGGGCACAAGCTTCATTTTCCGGTCTCCCGTCCTCGGTCTCCGGTCAATCCTTCAGCCGATAACCGATGCCGCGCACGGTCTCCAGGGATTTACCGAAGGCGCCCAGTTTCTTCCGGAGGCCGACGATATGCACGTCCACCGAGCGCTCGGTGACGGCAAAATCCTCGCCGTGCACCTCCTTGACGATCTGGCTGCGGGTAAAGACCCAGCCGGGCCGCCGCGCCAGGAGATGGAGGAGGTGAAATTCCGTCACGGTCAGATCCAGTGGCTGCCCGGCCAGCAGGACTTCGTGGCGTCCCGGATTAATCACTAAATCCTTAAATTTGAGGGCTGCGGTTTCGGCCGGAACTTCGGCGGTCTGGCGCCGGAGCGCCGTCCGGATGCGGGCCAGCAGGACCCGGGGGCTGAAGGGCTTGGTGAGGTAGTCGTCCGCCCCCAACTCCAGGCCGGCAACGATATCCGCCTCTTCCCCCTTGGCGGTGAGCATGATAATGGGGATGGCCCGGGTTCGGGCGTCGCCCTTGAGCCTCCGGCAGACCTCCAGGCCGTCCACGCCGGGGAGCAGCAAATCCAACAGGATGAGGTCCGGCAGGAGGACCCCGGCGGTCTTTACCGCCTCTTCTCCAGAGGCAGCGCCGGTCACCCGGTAGCCCTCCCGGGCCAGGTTGTACCTGAGCAACTCCAGGATATCCTCTTCATCGTCCACTGCCAGGATGCTTTCGTGGGCCACTCAAGTCCTCCGGTCCTCTCTAAATTCTTGGCGCTGACCGCCAAAAACTCTGGCGCCATATCGGGATGAATGCCAAACTGACCTTGAAAATAGAAAAAATTCGGCTAATTTGCAATTTATTTATTCCTATGAGAAATTGCCAGCTTGAAATGGCTTCAGGGGGCGGGTCGTAAGGATAAGCAGGAGGCAGGACCGGAGGAGGGTAAATCCTCCGGTCCTGTTGGTTCGGAAGGATGCGCCTACTTCATGGCGAGGGCCAGTTTTACGGTCACCCGGGCCGGAGCCTGGCGGACCTGGGGGAATTGCAGACCCTTCAAGGTTTGGGCCAGGCAGCTTTCGAACCCCTGGTTGGCCAGAGGCGGCTTACCCACCGGCTCGCCCGTGACCTGGCCATCGGTTCCCACCATGAACACCAGGGTGATTTCCGCGGGCAACTGGTAACCGCTGTGGACCGCGTCCTGACAAGAGCGGGCCAGCCTGGCGGTCTCGGCCACCAGGACCCGACGGACCGCCGCCGCGGGAAGCGCCCCGCGGCTCTGCACCTCCTTAGCCTGCACGGTTACCGCCGGCCCGGTGGCGCCGGTCCCGACCCGGGGCAGGCCGCCCCCGCTCCCTAAGGAAGCGACATAATCGTAGGGGGCCATGGCCTTATCCGCCTGGTTGCCGGCTGCTCCCCAAGGCCGCGAGCCCAGGGTCGCCAGGCAGCCGATTAACAGCACGAGGATGGTCCCCAAAAGGCGCGAGGGCCTGAACCGGAACATCGATAACTCCTTTACAATCAAGTGTGGTCTGGTAGCCGCGGCGGCTAAATAAATTCCGCCCTCTGTCTTGATTAGACCGGGCCCATAAAATTTGGTTAAGATTAGAATAAAGATTCCCGGCCCTCCCCAAAAAATACCTGGCAAAGGACCGCAGGAAGCCGGCAAAGTTTCCGCTTGCCGCGGCCGCCGAAGAATTCTATGCTGGCGCGGGCCACGAAGGTCCTGGCGTCAAAGGGGTCGGTCTTGCTATCCAGCAAAAAACCTGTGAAAATCGGTACTTCTAAAGAAATGCTCCGGGAGATTTTTCACGCCGCCCTCCTGGCGGTGGACCCGTATAAGGCGGTCAACCGCCACCGCGAGGAAATCTGCCGCGCCTATGACCTGAATCAGTGCAATCGGCTGCTGCTGATCGGGTTTGGCAAGGCCGCCTCACCCATGTCCAAGGCCGTGGCCGACAGCCTGCCGGACCGGCTCGGCCGGGGAATCATCATCACCAAATATGGCCACATCCTGCCGGGCAGCCGCCGCGACCGGATCGCCGTCTTTGAAGCCGGGCATCCTTTGCCTGATGCAAACGGCGTCAGGGCCACGCAAGAGGTGGTGCGGCTGCTCAAGGGGGAGCCGGAAGACCCTGGTGGTTTGTCCTACCGGCGGCGGTTGGATCTTCTGGTTTCTTCGGTTGATGCTGGGTCCCTGGCGGTTAAAAGCACCAGCCGGTCAGAGATGGAGACAGAGATGCTGCCCTCGATGCGCCGGCGCCGATATTGGGGACATCCTTGCCCACTTCCTCCCGGGTCAGGGAGTGACCGGGCGTCATGATGAACCGGTCGATGGCCAGCCGCACCAGGGGCAGGAGAATCAAGCCCAAGACCACCACCACGGCATAGGACGCCAGGCTCTGAGACCAGGAGATCAGCTTGCCCTGGACCGCCAGGCGGATGATGTTCCCCAGGGCCACCAACACCCCGGCCAGGGCCGCGCCCACGGCGACATTGCCCGTTCGATGACCTGCCGAGGTGAAACGGGGTGATCAGGTCTAGACCTTGGCCGCCAGGATCAGGTGGCCTCGCCCAGGCCCCCGATCAGCAGCGCCGTCAGGCCGCCGCCCTCTCCGGAATGACCCCGCAGGATGAGCCCCACGGCCACGTGGTTGGCCGCCCCACCAGTCCCACCCCCATTTCGGTCGGCTGATGATCACTTTTTCCAAATTACAGCGGCTCAGCAGGAGCAGTCATTCAGCCGGCTGGAGACGTTGAGCAGGACGATGGCGATCAGGCCGTAACCCAGGTGCTCAAAAGGCCCTTGGCCAGGGAGGGCGCGGTGCCGGCCAGGGCGCCGCCCACCGCCAGGGTGAGGCCCAGGAAGTAGCCGCTTACAGCCAGGGCCAGAGCCAGGTTGTCCCGCTCCAGCAATTCGGCATTCAGATTGAGGCGGCCCTGGTGAAAGTCATAAGCCAGCTTGCCCGCCATAAAGAGCAGGAACGCGGCCACAATGTAAAGCAGCCCGGAAAGGTACGCCAGAATTGCCATGCCGTAGTCCTCAAGGTCAAGGTTAGACGTTCACGGAGCATGAATATTTCAAACTCCGGGATAAAAATCCCCCCTACCCCCGTTTTTAAGGGGGGGTAAAGTCCCCCTTTGAAAAAGGGGGATTCAGGGGGATTTAGTTTTCACGGCAAAGCCTAAAATAGGTTCAAGGTTAAGGTTAAAAGCTCATCCTTATATCGGCCCATAACTTCGAACCTCGGGATCATAGTTTCTTCTCAAGTAAATAGATGCGGGACGAACCGGCTCTCCTGGCCAGTGATCAGGGTGGCGGACTCCCGGATGCCCATCCCGGCAGCCTCCCCGCCGATAATCCAACTGCCCAGCACCGGATAATAGCCGGCGAAGTTGGGCAGTGGCGCCAGTTGTTGATAAATGAAGCCTTCCTGACCGTAGGTGCCGGGAGTTTCCAGACTCCGGCCGCCGCGCTGCACCTCGACGTTGGCTCCTTCCCGGGAGAAGCGGGGCTTCTTCACCCAGTCGCCGGTGGCTGGGGGCGCGGTCCAGGCCGCCAGCAGGTTGGGGTGCCCGGGGTTCAGCTCCCAGAGGATAGGCAAAATCCCCTTGGTGGAGAGGACCAGCTTCCAGATGGGCTCCAGCCATTGCATCTCCCGGTAGGTCGTGAGCAGTTGGGGACCGAACTCCTCGGCGGTAAGCCACTCCCAGGGGTAGAGCTTGAAGATACTCTGGATGGGCTTGGCGGCCAGGTCCACGAACTGGCGCCGGTCGCGCTGCCAGCCGATGTCCGAAACCACAATTTCGGCGGTCTCCAGGCCCGCCTGGGCGGCCGTGTCCATCAGATAGGTCACCGTGGCCAGGTCTTCCAGGCTGTCCTCGGCATAGGTGAAGTACAGAGGCGAGTGCCGCAGCGACCATTTCAGCTTTTTCCACTGCTCCAGGAGCCGTTCGTGAATGGAGTTGAACTGGTCGGCGCCGCGGAACTTCTCTTCCAGCCAGTACCACTGCACCACCGCGGCCTCCAGCAGCATGGTGGGGGTGTCGGCGTTGTATTCCAGAAGCTTCGGAGGCGAGTTGCCGTCATAGGCCAGGTCGAAGCGGCCGTAAAGGGTAAAGGAGCGCTCCTGGCGCCAGGATTCTTTGATCACCGCGGCGACGGGGGCCGGAATGGCCAATTCCGCCAGGCGGTCCCGCTCGATGACCTGGGCGGCGGCCTCCAGGCAGAGGCCGTGGAGGGTGTTGGTGGCCTCCTCCAGGTCATCCACTTCTGCCGCGCTGAACTCGTAGTAGGCCTCTTCCTGCCAGTAAGGCCGGCCGCCGGCCTGATCGAAGATCAGCCCCGCCTCGGCAATCTTCTGCTGCCAGCCGTCCCGGGGGTCGGTGGGTTTTCGTTCCATGGGAAAACCTCAGCCGTGCCGCGGAGCCATGCAAGCCGGCCAGATGGCCGAAGCCGCCCCGGGAGATGAAACTGCCGCTCGTCGCCCGGGTGCCCACCCCGCCGTGAGTGCCGCCGTAATACCAGTAATGGCCGCCGCCGTGACCGCCCGAGGTCCGCGCCTGTTGATCCTCCTTGCACTTCTTCTCATCCACCACGTTGCCCTGGGCGTCGACGCAACAGCGGTCCTCGCAGGCACAGAGGATCAGGGCGGACATGATGACCCCGAAGGTGACCAGGGCGCTTTTCTTCACGGGCTTTGTTCAGGCCTCCGGTGGATTCAGTGTGGCAGGACTTGAGCCATTTTGCTAAATTTCCGGGAGAAAGTCACTCAAATTTCTGGCAGAAGTGCAGAAAGGACAGGATTGACAGGAGAAAGGTTAGCGGTGCAGCTTTTTCCAGGAAAAAATTACAGCTTGAATCTCTTTTCCAGGGGCCGCCGCTCCGGCACGTAAAGGTGTGGGCCGGTTGCTGCGTTCCAATCCCGGGAGACATAAAGATTGCAGTAGCAGCTGCCGTATTCAGCCACATCCGGCTCCCGGTAGACGCAGGGGCAAATGATGTCTCGGTCCCAGTCCGCGGTCTTCCGCGGCCAGCCGGCAAGGACAGCACATATAGCCATAGCGGTCTTTGTTGACCAGCAATCCTTCCAGGAGCTCAAACACCCTCGGCTTATCTTTATTGAAGAAGTAGCCTTTGGGCTCTTGGCTTTTCCTCAGGACTTCATAAAGTTGTTCCACGTTCATTTGATTCCGAGGATCTCCTTGATTTCTTCTTTTTGCAAGCCGATGATGACCTGATCGCCGATAACGATGGTGGGAAAAGCGCACTCAGGCTTGATCTCTTTTAGTTCCTCGCAGAACTTTTTTTCTTTGTTCCAGATCTAATTTGTCCACCTCTATACATTTATAATTAACGCCGCATTGATTCAAAAATTCTTTGGTATCTTTACAATGGCTGCACGTGCTCAGGGAGTACAGCGTCACATCACATTCAGTCATCGGGGTGCCCTCAATTAGATAATCGTCTATATTTCTTATAAGGATTGATTTCACCTCCGTCAAGGCGGGATAGCCGGAGAAAAATTGGCGCATTTTCGCAGAGGTTTGGCCACCTTTCCATTATAATGGGCCCAGGATGGCAACCAGCGCAAGGATTCCTATGAGCCCGACGGAAAAATCAGCGTCATTCTGGCAGCAGGCCGGCGGCCTGACCTGGCCTTTCTGGGCGGCCAACCTCATGGAGATGGTCGAGCGCCTGGCCTACTACGGGGTGCGGGTGGTCATCCCCATCTACATCGCCCAGGCCGATGAGATCGGCGGCCTGCACTTCAGCCAGGGTGACAAGGGCTTCATCTTCCTGTGGTGGGCCCTGGTACAGTCGGCCCTGCCGGTGTTCACCGGCGGCTTCGCCGACCGCTACGGCTACAAGCGCCAGATCGTGGTGGCCATCTGCCTGAAGGTCCTGGGCTACCTGATGATGGCCAGCCAGCGGGAGTTTGGCCCGTTCCTGGCCGGCTGCCTGGTCCTGGCCGCGGGCACCGCCATCTTCAAGCCCCCGGTCCAGGGGACCTTTGCCCAGACCCTGACGGAGAAGACCTCCGGGGTGGGCTGGGGCTTCTTCTACCTGGTGGTCAATATCGGCGGCTTCCTGGGACCGCCGCTGGCCCATTTCCTTTACGGCTACTCCTGGCCCGCGGTCTTTTACGGCTGCGCCGCCCTGGTCAGCCTGAACCTCTTGTGGCTGCCCACCTATCGGGAATTTAACCCCGGAGCCGACCGCTCCGGCGGGGTCTGGCAAGTAGTGGCCACCACGGCGCGGCACCTGTGGAACGTCCGGCTGCTGGCCTTCATGCTCATCGCCTCGGTCTTTTGGGCCGTGCTCATGCAGCTCTGGGACCTGTTGCCCAATTTCATCGTCGATTGGGTGGACAGCGCCGCGCTGGCCCGGCACCTGCCGCAGTTCATGCTCTCCCGGGACCTGTCCCGGGGCCTGCAGATCGCCCAGGAATGGGTGATCGATCTCAACCCGCTGCTGATTATCCTCTGCGTGGCGCCGCTCTCCTGGTTCGTCAACCTCAAGATGCGGCGGCTCACCTCCATGCTCTGCGGCTTTGCCATCGCCAGCCTGGGGGTTTATGTGGCCGGGGCCAGCCGCTCCATCTATTTTTGCCTGGCGGGCATTGCCTGCTTCACGCTGGGGGAGATGCTGTGCTCGCCCAAGATGTACGAGTACCTGGGGGTGATCGCCCCGGCGGACAAGAAGGCCCTGTACCTGGGCTACGCCAATATTCCCATTGCCGTCGGCTGGGGCTACGGCTCTTATTTCGGGGGGCAGATCTATGCCCGGGCCGGGGAAAAGGCGGGGCTGGCGCTGCGCTATCTGGCGGAGGTGCTGCGGGTCAGCGAGTTGCCGGAGCGCTCCCAGGCCTTCGCCGTCCTGACCGAACGGCTGGGTCAGACCCCGGCCCAGGTGACCCAACTCCTCTGGGAGCGCTACGACCCCAGCCAGGTCTGGACGCCCTTTGCCCTGGCCGGCCTCGCGGCCGCCGTGGCGCTGTGGGTCTTCAACCGGTATGCGAAGCGCTGGGAGGATATTAATGCGTGACTGAAGGTTGTCTTTGGTGGCACAGGCTTTCCAGCCTGGGCAAGCGCAGGCTAATCATTCATGGCCGATATCGGCCACCCGCCGGGAATGAAAATCCCCCCTACCCCCCTTTTTCAAAGGGGGGTTTTTAAAAGTCCCCCTTTGAAAAAGGGGGATTTAGGGGGATTTGATTTTCACGGTAAAGCTTGCGGCTACCAAACCTCCCCCAGAGCTAAGAGGCCTCTTTGGCATAATCTTGGTTTTAGCTGACCGCTGATAGCTGATAGCTGCCAGCTTCAAATCAACGACAGCCTCTCATCGTAAATGAACTCCCGGGTGTGGCGGGCGATACGCTCCGGTTCTATCTGGAGGCGGGCGGTGCCGGTTTCCAGGCCGGCCCGGGCCACGGCCTCGGCCACCGCCGGGGCCACCCGGAAGTCCATGGCCGCGGGCAGGATATGATCCGGGCTCAAATCATTGTCGGCCAGGGCGGCGATGGCGTGGGCCGCGGCGAGGTTCATGGCCGTGTTGATGGCCGTGGCCCGGATATCCAGGGCGCCGCGGAAGATGCCGGGAAAGGCCAGGCAGTTGTTCACCTGGTTGGGAAAGTCCGAGCGGCCGGTGGCCACCACCGCGGCCCCGGCGGCCCTGGCCTCATCGGGCAGGATCTCCGGATCGGGGTTGGCCATGGCGAAGACGATGGGGTCCGGAGCCATGGACTTCACCATCTCCGGGGTGAGGACCTTGGCCGCGGAAAGCCCGATGAAGACGTCGGCGCCCTTGATGACCTCGGCCAGGCCGCCTTTCTGCCGGTCCAGGTTGGTCATCTCGGCCAGTTCGTGCTTGATGGAATTCATGCCCTTGATGCGGCCCCGGTAAATGGCGCCATGGGTATCGCAGACCACGAGGTTTTGGGCCCCGGCCCGGATCAGGAGCTTCGACACCGCGATGGCCGCGGCCCCGGCGCCGTTGAAGACGATCTTCACTTCGGCCAACTGCCGGCCCACCAGCTTCAAGGCGTTGAGCAGGCCGGCCAGGGCCACCACCGCGGTGCCGTGCTGGTCGTCGTGAAACACCGGGATATCCAGGCGCTCCCGCAAGCGCTGTTCGATTTCGAAGCAGCGGGGGGAGGAGATGTCCTCCAGGTTGATGCCGCCGAAGGCCGGCGAGAGGTTCTCCACCAGCCGCACCACGTGGTCGGTCTCCTGGGTGCTGATGCAGATGGGAAAGGCCTCGACCCCGCCAAAGGTCTTGAAGAGCACGGCCTTGCCTTCCATGACCGGCAGGGCGGCCCGGGGCCCGATGTTGCCCAGGCCCAGGACGGCGCTGCCGTCGGAGACGATGGCCACCAGGTTGTTCTTGCAGGTGAAGTCGTAGGCCGCCATGGGTTCATGCAAAATCTTCTGGCAGACCTCGGCCACCGCGGCCGGGGCATAAAGCCGGCTATAGATGACTTCGTCCTTGACGGGCACCTTGGTATAGATCTCCACGCAGCCCTGGTAGCGGCGGTGCAGTTCCAGGGATTCCTCGTTGATGCTCAGTTTGCCGTAATCCTGGCCCTGGGTGGGCAGCCAGGCCCGCTCGCCTTCGTAGATATAGTGTTCGGTGCGCTCGTAAACCCAGTCGGGACTCACCTTTTCCGGCCCCATGGAGGCGACGCCGGTCTCCTGGGCCGCCTGGGCCACCGCCCGGGCGATCACCGGGGAGATGCGCCAGTCCATCTGGCGGGGAATGATGTTGGTGGCAGAGAGCTTGGCGGCCGGGATCATGTCGGCCAGGGCGCGGGCCGCGGCCAGATACATGTCGATATTGACCCGGTTGGCGCCCACGTCCAGGCAGCCCCGGAAGAAGCCGGGGGTCACCAGGGAAGAGCGGATCTGGTTTTCGCTGTCCGACAGGCCGGTGGCCACCACCGCGGCGCCGCCGGCCCTGGCTTCGGCCTCAATGATCTCCGGGGTGGGCAGGGCCAGGGCAAAGACGATGGGGTCCGGGGCCATGCCGGCGATCATCTCCCGGGTGGCCAGGCCGCCGGCCGAGAGGCCGATGAAGACGTCGGCGCCTTTGAGGGCGTGGGCCAGGCTGCCCTTGAAATCCTGGGGGCGCACCAGGCGGGCGATCTCCGATTTGGCCCAATTCATCCCCACCAATCGGTAAACATGGAGAGCCCCGTGGCGGTCGCAGAGGATGATGTTGTTATTGCCGGCGACGATCAGGCCCTTGGCCACCCCGATGCCGGCGGCGCCGGCGCCGCTGATGACGATGCGGGCCTCCGGGAGGTTTTTCCCCACGACCTTCAGGGCGTTGATGACGGCCGCCAGCACGATGATGCCGGCGGCGTGGTTTTCATGGTGCAGGACCGCGGTGCGGACGGCCTTGCGGATGCGGGACTCGATGGTGAAGCATTTGGGCGCGGCGATGCTCTCCAGGCAGAAGCCCCCGAAGGTCGGCGCCAGGGTCCGGACGATTTCCACGATTTCATCGGCGTCCTGGGTGGTGAGGGCGATGGGTACGGCGTCCACGTTGGCAAAGGTCTTGTAGAGCACCGACTTGGCCTCGAGTTTGGGGAGCGCGGCCAGGGCCCCGATATTGCCGTATTCATAAACCTGGCTGCCATCGGTGATCAGGGCGATGGAATTGCCCCGGCAGGTGTACTCGAAGGAGGCCAGGGGATTCTTGTCGATTTCCCGGCAGATGGCCCCCACTCCTGGGGTATAGATGCGGCTCAATACGTGGGTATCCCGGATGGGCATCTTGCTTTTGATGCCGATCAGGCCGCGGTAGCGGCGGCGATACGACAAGGCATCCGATTCGGTGGTCATGCTGCAACCTCAAAAGCTGTCAGTTTAATTAACTTCCGGGCGTGGCCAGGGCTTCTACGTGGTTCACACGTTCATGCAGGAAATAGATAATCTCGTGCTTGGCTTCCAGTTCCTTCCGGAGCGCCGTTTCGTCTTTGACCTCCAGGGCCCGGATAAACACTTTCCGGAAGCCCTGCTGGACTCCCTCATATCCCGTCAAGATGCTGCCGAGGCGGCCGCCGTGCCCCCGGATGATGTCGGTGACCTCCTTGATCGATCCCGGCTGGTCTTTAACCACAAAACCCATGGCCAGCGGGGCCGTGTTGATCCCAGAGATTGACACGAAGGCCCGGAAAATATCGCCCTTGGCAATGATCCCCATCAGACTACCCTTCTCGTCCACCACCGGCAGGGCCGAGATGTTGCGGCTCAGCATGACTGCGGCCGCCTTTTCCACGGTCGCCTCCGGGCCAATCGTATACATTTTCTTGGGCATGAGTCCCTTGATGGTGATCTGGTCCAGCAGATGATACATCTCATGGATATCGAGGAGGGTGGCCTTGGAAGGCGCGGCTTCCTTCAGTTCCCGGTCCGAGACGATGCCCACCAGCCGCCCTTTGCGCAGCACCGGCAGGTGGCGGATATTGTTCTGTTTCATCAGCTTGGAGGCCTTCATGATGGACGCATCTTCATCAACGGTGACCAGATCTCTGCTCATATAATCCTGTACCGGCATGACCTTCCTCCTGAAAAACGCTTTTCGGTTTTTAATTAAAACAACTTAAAGATGTCAATAAGTTAAAAGTCAAGACGCCTTACTGCAATCATCAACATAAGCACTAATTTCCGGGAGGGGAGATTCCCGCAAGAGATTTCACACCTATTTTATTGAAATATACGGAGAAAGCCGGTCTGAGAATCGGACGATTTCCGATTCTTTTGTAGGAAATTTTCCTAAGAGGGGCGAGGACCCAAATTAAAGAGAGAGACCTTGATTAATTGCCTCCAGGCCTAATTATTTGAACAGAGACTTACAATAAAGGGATCAGGAGGGATTTATGGACAGCAAATCATGGCGCGGCCTGGCGATCTTCCACCTGGTGCTGGTGGCAGGGCTCTGGCTCGCTTTGGCAACTCCGAGTGGGGCTCAAAGCGCCCCGGATTTCACTCTGAAAGATGCGGTCAGCGGACAGAATTATTCCCTCAAACAGTTCCGGGGCAAGGTGGTGGTGCTCAATTTCTATACTTATCTCTGCAAACCCTGTAAGGAAGAGATGCCGGCCCTCAATCAGCTCCAGCAGGAATTCGCTGGGCAGGTGCAGGTCATCGGCATCGGCCTGGCCTCGACGGCGGAGCAGTTGCGCGCGGTGGCGCAACAATTGGGGACAAGTTACCCGGTGCTGGTGGGGACCGATGAGGTTGGCAAGGCGTATGGCAACATCGAGTTTGTGCCCATCACCTTCATCATTGACCGTCAGGGCAATATTGTCAATAAGGTGACTCAGGCACAGAGCAGGGCCGAGTTTATCAAGTTAGTCAAACCGGTGCTCTGAGACAAATTAAGTTGAAGAGCTTGTCGGATTTTTCCCTAAAGCCGGACCTCACGGCTCCACCAGGCGATTCTGGATGGCGAAGCGGGCCAGTTCGGTGTTATTGCGCAGGTTGAGTTTCTTGAGCAGACGGTCCCGGTAGGTATTGACCGTCTTGATGCTGATGCCGTAGGCCTCGGCGATCTCCCGGTTGGTCTGGCCCAGGGCCAGGCCCCGCAGGACCTGGAGTTCCCGATTGGAGAGGGAGTCCAGCAGGGACTGGCCCGGCGCCCCTTTCATCAGGCGCAAGGCCAGGGCTTCGGCCGCAGTATCGGTCAGATAGCGGCCCCCGGCGTGTAGCTTGCGAATGGCATGCACCAGTTGCCCCGGGGCGGCGCGCTTGGTGAGATAGCCCATGGCCCCGAGCTCCACGGCCCGCACCACGAATTGCTCCTCATCGTGCATGGTCAGGATCAGGATGGGGAGCTTGGGACTGTGGACCTTGAGCTGGCTGAGGACCTCCAGACCGTCCATGCCCGGCATGGAGATGTCGATCACCGCGACGTCCGGGTTGGTTTGCAAGGCCTGTTGGATGGCCTCCCGGCCATCGGCGGCTTCAGCCACCACCTCCATGTCGCCGCTGTCTTCCACGATATGCCGCAAGCCGGCCCGGACAATGTCGTGATCGTCCGCCAGGAGTACCTTGATCATTGGCCTTCCTTTTCGGTTTGGTCCAGAGGCACCTGGAAATGAGACCCGGGTGCCCTGGCCGACCCCGGAGTTGATTTCCAGGTCGCCGCCCACCAGAGAGGCCCGCTCCCGCATGCCGAGGAGCCCCAGGCCTTCCTGTTCCGGGAGCCCCGCCGGATTGAAGCCCCGGCCGTTGTCGGTCACCGCCAGAGACAGGGCGCCGTTCCGGCCTTGCAGCACGACATTGACGCAACTGGCCTGGGCGTGGCGGACCACGTTGGTCAGGGCCTCCTGGGCGATGCGATAAGCCGCGGTGGCCACCTTGTCCTTAATGCCGGGGGCCTGGTGGTGTTCAAAGATACAGGTGATGCCGGTGCGGCGCTCAAAATCGCTGGTGAACCATTCCAGGGCGTCCACCAGACCCAGCCGGTCCAGGACCCCGGGACGCAGCCGCACCGCCAGACCCCGCACCTCCTCGATGGTCCGGTCGATGAGGCTTCCCATGGTCAGGGCCCGGGACGCCGCCTTCGGGTCGGACCCCGCCAGGCGGTCCTGCAGCCAGGTGCAATCCATCTGCAAGGCAGTGAGCAGTTGCCCCAGTTCATCGTGCAGTTCCCGGGCCAGCAGGGTGCGCTCATTCTCCTGATTGGCCATGATGCTGCCGGAGAGGCGCTTTAGCTGCTCCTGGGCCTTTTTGATGGTGGTGATGTCGGCCGAAATGCCGCAGAGGCCACTGACCTGGCCGAATTCATCGTAGAGCGGAAATTTCACCGATAGATAGGTGCGTACGCCGTCCTGGTGATAGACCTGCTCCTCCACCTGGCAGGGGCGTTCCTCCTCCAGGACCTGTTGATCATGGGCCCGCAGCTGGTCGGCGACTTCCCGGGGGAACAGCTCATGGTCGGTCTTGCCTTTGACATCTTCCATTCTGAGGTTGAACAGTTCTTCAAAACGGGGATTGACCAGGAGATAATGGCCCGGGGCATCCTTGAGGAAGACCACGGCCGGGGTGTACTTGAAGATGCTGGTGATCTCCCGGGTCCGCTTGCGCACCTGGCGCTCCAGATCCTGGGCATAGCGGCTCAGCTCCTCCTGGGCGCCCTTCAGGGCCTCCTCCGCCTGCTGGCGCTCGGTGACGTCGATGGAGACCGCCAGGGAGCGGACGATCTTGCCGGACTCATCCCGTTCGGCGATGGCGGAGAGCAGGACCTCCATGGGTTCGCCGTTCTTTCTGAGGTATTGGTAGGAAATGTCCTTGCAGAAACCTTTCCGGAAGAAATCGGGAAAGACCGCCTCGCCGGCATAATGCCGGGCGGCCTCGCTGAAAAAGTCGGTGACCTTCCGGCCGATCACCTCCGGCCGCTCATAACCCAGGGTCTTCAGCCAGTGGTCGCTGACCATGACCAGGCGCCCCTCCGTATCAATGGAATGGAGCATGGCCGGGGCGCTGTTATAGATGGTGCGGTAGCGCTTTTCGCTGTTTTGCAGGGCTATTTCCGCCTTTTGGCGGCGCACGATGTCGCTGCTGGCCCGCCAATAGAGAAAACCCACCGACAGGCCCACCAGCATGGATAAAAAGACGATGATATAGCCGGTGACCTTGAGAAGCGGGTTGGCAAAGATCTTGGCCATGGGGTGCGGGCCGCGCAATTGCACGACCTGCCAGCCGGGGTAATGATCCAGGTCCAGTTGGCCCACCAGGTATTTGTTGCCTTTCCGGTCCACCGCGGTGTGGTCTGCCTTGAGGGTCAGGCCGGTCCACTTCCAGGGGCCGGCGCCGAACTGCAGGGACGCGGCCAACCGGGAGGTCTGGGCGGGAGTGAGCTGCTGCAGGGTGTGATACAGCCATTCCGGCCGGCTGGAGACAAAAAAGACGCCCTGGGGATCGGTGACGAAGACCCGTTCCTCGTCATTGGCGACCAGTTCTTCGATCTGGTCAATGGAGATCTTGATGACCGCCACGCCGATCGGCAGGCCTTGATCGTTGTAAACCGGATGGCTGTAGTAAGCCCCGCGGCGGCCGGAGGTGGTGCCCAGGGCCAGATAGGTGGCGGGTTGGCCGTGGATGGCCTGCTGGAAGTAGGGCCGGAAGCCGAAATTCTGGCCCACGAAGCTATCGGCGGCGTGGCGGTTGGAGGAGGCGATGGTTTTGCCCTGGCGGTCCATCAGGTAGCAGACTTCCACCTCCAGGGTCTCTCTGAAGTGGTCCAGGACGGCATCGGCCCTTGACAGGGAGGCCGCGTCCTTCCCGGCCAGGGCCTGTTGCAGGCCCCGCATGCCGGCCAGGGCCCTGACCGGCTTGATATTTTCCGAGAGAAAGGAGGCCAGGTTCTTCTTGATCATTACCAGGCGGGTCTGCGCCTGGCGCTCCGCCTCCGTGAAGACCGCCTCCTTCAGCGAGGTATAGTAAAGGAAGCCGCCGATGGAGGCCGATAAAAAGGCCAGCAGTGACAGAATCAATAAGATCAGGCGAAGTCGCATGCCGGGATTTCCGTCCACGCGGAACTGCGCGGTGGGGCCAGTTTAACCGTCAGAATCCAAGTCCCCTTGCAGCAGGGAGATTTGCCAGCTTAAATAACTGCTTAATATTCTATCGTTTTGCCTGCGTGATTTCAATCTCCCTGAAATCTTTGCTGGAGGGCCGGCGGCAAAATTGTCATTCTGAGCGTAGCGCAGAATTTAGTGTGGCGTCTCATAAGTACTATGGCATGGAATCAGGTGAAAACTTGAGCCCATGAGGTATTAAAGTCCCCCTTTGAAAAAGGGGGATTTAGGGGGTTAGTTAAAATCCCCCCTGCCCCCCTTTTCCAAAGGGGGGGGGTAAAAACTAGATCCTTCACTCCGTCCAGGATGACAGCTTCAATAACACCTGTGTCAACGCAACTCAATATCAGCTTTCTCCGCCTCCGGCCTCGGTCAGCGCCGCGCCGCCCTTCTGATAACTCCCCAGATATTTGAAGTATTCCGTCTTGCCCTTTAGTTGTTCGAGCCAGGGGCGATTCGGCTCCGCCGACAGGTCCGCGTCCGCGTCCACGTAAAAAAGGTATTCCCACGGGCGGTCATGGATGGGCCGCGACTCCAGCTTGGAGAGGTTGATGTTATGTTCGGCAAAGACCCGCAAGGTCTCAAAGAGCGCCCCGGGTTGGTCGCTGACCGAGAAGATCAGGGAACTCTTGTTCCTGAGGCCCGGCAGCGCCCCATGTTTGGACAGCACCACGAAACGGGTGAAGTTGCGGGGATTCATCTCAATGCCTTCCTTCAGCACCGCCATGTGGTAGAGCCTGGCCGCTTCCACCCCGGCGATGGCCGCCTCGGCGGGGTCGTGGTTCTCCTTGATCCGGGCCACGCAACTGGCCGTGTCCTGGCAGGCGATGCGGTCCCAGCCGGGGTGCGCTTCCAGAAATTCCCGGCATTGCCGGAAGATCTGGGGATGGGCGTAAATCCGTTGAATCGCCGCCAGATCGGCGTTTTCCTGGCCGATGAGGTTGTGTTTGATCCTGAGGGTGACCTCGCCGACGATCTTGAGGTCGTAGTCCAAAAGCAGGTCGTAGTTCTCGTGGATGCTGCCCGTCAGGCTGTTTTCCAGGGGCAGGAGGCCGAAAGCCGCCCCATCTGCGTCCACCAGGTCAAAGACCTCCCGGAAGGAGGCGCAGGTCTGCAAAGGCACCTCCGTGCCGAAGAACTGCAGGCAGGCCTTGTGGCTGTAAGAGCCGGGCACGCCGCTGTAGGCCGCCTGCACCGGGGCGCCGCCCGGCGCTTCGAGCCGCCGGATCATGGCCGCCTTGTCGAGATAGGCATAGTCCAGCTGTTTGCCCACCACCGGGCCGATGACGTAGAGGTCCCGCATCAGCTGTTCGAACTGGCCGGGGTAGAGGCTCTGGGGGCCGTCGGACAGGGCCTTGTCCGGCTCGGTGTGGACCTCGATGATCAGGCCGTCGGCGCCGGCGGCGATGGCGGCCCGGGCCATGGGGCTCACCTTGTCCCTAAGGCCGGTGGCGTGGCTGGGATCGACGATGATGGGCAGATGGGTCAGCTTCTTGACCACCGGCACGGCGCTCAGGTCCAGGGTGTTCCGGGTATAGGGCTCGAAGGTGCGGATGCCGCGCTCGCAGAGGATCACCTGATCGTTGCCTTCCGACAGGATGTATTCGGCGGACATCAGCCATTCCTCGATGGTGGCCGCCAGGCCCCTTTTCAGGAGCACCGGCTTGCCGATGCGGCCGACGCACTTGAGGAGCTCGAAGTTCTGCATGTTCCGGGCCCCGATCTGGATGACGTCCACGTATTTCACCATGAGGTCGGCCTGGCTGGGGGAGGTCATCTCGGTAACCACGCCGAGACCGGTCTCCTCCCGCACCTCCTGGAGGATTTTCAGGCCCTCCTCGCCCAGCCCCTGGAACGAATAAGGCGAGGTGCGCGGCTTAAAGGCGCCGCCCCGGAACAGGACCGCCCCGGATTGGCGCACCACCCGGGCGATCTCCAGGGTCCTTTCCCGGCCTTCCACCCCGCACGGCCCGGCGATCACCACCAGGCGGTCGCCGCCGATGGCCACGTCGCCGATCTTGATGATGGAGGGCGCCGGATGCAGCTGGCGGCTCACCAGCTTGTAGGGCGCGGAAATGGGGATGGCCTTGGCTACCCCGGGGAGCGCTTCATAGTAGCCGCTCTCCTGGCGAACCTGGCCCACCACCCCCAGAATGGTCTCCTCCACCCCGATGATCTCTTTGACCAGGTTGCCCTCGGCCCGCAGGGTTTCCGTCAGCCGTTCCTTGTCTTCGTTGGTGATCCCCTGGCTCAGCACCAGAATCATGGCGATCCTCCTATGTGCAGGACCGGGGACGGGAGACGGAGGACGGGAGAAAGAGAGTCTCTGGTCTTGACATCGGTTATTTTTTAAAGAAATGAATGATTGCTTTAGCCTTTGATAGAAAGGGAACCGAGTGGCTTAAGGTTCTTTCTCCGGTCTCCGGTCCCCGGTCCAATAAAAAAACCCCAAGGAATGGTCCTCGGGGTTTCAATCCGGCCCACCCCGGGGGAGTCTGTCCTCCACCCGGGAAAAATTGGCCCGCTCAGGCTCCCGGACGGAGGCTCCTAAAATCGGTAAAATAAAAGCCCGAAAAAGGAGGCCGAGACGGACTCGCCCCGCCACCCTCCTGCCTGGTTGTTGCTGCGTTCGCTCATATTTTTAAATATACGTGACTCGACCGTCTTGTCAATCAAAAGGCCCCATCCTGGGTTTTAAGTCCCCCTTTCCTAAAGGGGGATTTAGGGGGATTATCAGGCGCTTATTAATCCCCCCTGCCCCCCTTTAGAAACGGGGAGGGGTGACTCTTGGCAAACTTCTATTATCATTGGCTTGGTTTCTCGCCGGGGTTGCCCTCGGCCAGCTTCCGGCCCGGCTCAGGCTGAGTTGACGCCTGGGGTTTTGGGGGTGCCTGCGGCTTCCAACCTTCGACCGAGGGCAGGTCGGAGGCCTTCCAGCCGCCGCCCAGGGCCTTGACCAGGAGGGCGCTGGCACTCATGCGGTTGCCGAAGAGGGTGATGGCGGTCCGTTCGTTATTCCGGGCATTGGTCACCACCACCAGGAGGTCGAGGGTGCTGATGGTCCCGGCCTTATACTGGTTGGTGCTCAAGGTGACGGATAGTCTGCGCCGCCTTGACCGCGTCGTCCTGCGCCTTCGCCTCCTGCTCCAGGATGCGCAGGGCCGCCAGATTGTCTTCCACCTCCTGAAAGCCGGTGAGCACCGTCTGCCGATAGGTGCCTACGCGTAGAGTCATAAGCCGCCCGGGCCGCGGCGGTCTGGCCTCCTCGCAAGCCTCCAGCAAACAAAGTCTCGGCTGACGCTGCCCCCAGCGACCAAAAGCGGCTCGGCCATAAAAACCACTTGGCCACGTCGGAGGCTTCAAAGCCGCCGGTGGCGCTCAGGGTAATGGTGGGATAATAGGCCGCCAGGGCCACCCCGATCTGGGCGTTGGCCGCGGCCATGTTCCTTTCGGCCGCGGCGATGTCGGGCCGGCGCTCCAGGAGTTCCGAAGGCACCCCGGCGGGTATGGCCGGGACCTTCAGGGCCAGCGGCACCGCCGGAATGGCGAAGGTAGAGGCCGGCTGGCCGATTAAGGTGGCGATGGCATGTTCCATCTGGGCCCGCAGCACCCCGAGGTCGATGGCCTGGGCCTGGGTGTTCTTGTACTGGGTTTCGGCCAGGGCAATGTCGTTTCGGCAGGCGACGCCGCTGGCGTAACGGTTTTTAGTCTTGTCGAGAATGTTTTTGAAGGCGGCCGCTTCATCATCCAGGAGGCGTTTCAGCTCATCCAGGGTGCGCACCTGGAAATAGCTCTGGGCCAGGGTGGCCTGGGCGCTGAGGCGCACCCCCTCCAGGGTGGCGGCGCTGGCCTGGGCGCTGGCCTTGCTGGACTCGACGCTGCGGCGCACCTGGCCCCAGATGTCCAGTTCCCAGGTGCCGTTGAAATTCAGCAGGTAGTCCGATAAGGTATTTCCCGGAGCGGTGCTGATGTTGCCGGATGATACGCCGGTTCCGGAGGCCCCAGCCAGATTCGCGGTTGCTGCTCGAGAGGTTCTCCGATCTACTGAAGCGCGACCAGGAAGGCCCGCCGGTGACCGTGGGGAAATAGGCGGCCCGGGCGACCCGGATCAGGGCCAGGGCCTGGCGGAAATTCGCCTCCGCCGCGGCGAGGTTCTGGTTCGAGATGTCGACCTGTTCTTCCAGGGCGTTCAGCTTGGGATCGTTATAGATCTCCCACCATTTGCCCCGGGGCAGCTCATCCCGGGGCTGGGCCACCTTCCAGCCGGCATTCTCTTTGTAAGCCTCGGGCGAGGCGGTGGGCGGCCGCACGTAATCCGGACCCACCGAACAGCCGGCCAACAGCAGCAAAATCGCGGCCGCCGCGGCCGGGGCGAACGGACCAGACCGGGCGTATGCCTTAAAAAGTCTCATGGGGCGCAGCAACATGGCTTTAGACCTCTAAACAAACCTAAGACAGCAGGATACCTTATGTAAATCCGGCGGAGGGGGCGATTCCACCTTAACCCTCCCCATACGGAGCGGAGAGGGAATTTCGTCGGCTGACCATATTTTTCGCCTTGCCGCGCAGGCGGTTAAACCAGAGCCGGAAGCGGTCCAGATAGAGATAGATTACCGGGGTGGTGTAAAGGGTCATCATCTGGCTGAAGATCAGGCCGCCGACAATGGAGATGCCCAGGGGGCGGCGCAGTTCGGAGCCCACGCCTCGCCCCAGGGCCAGGGGCAAGGCCCCCAGCAGGGCCGCCATGGTGGTCATCATGATGGGCCGGAAACGCAGCAGGCAGGCCTCATAAATCGCCTCTTCCGGCTTCCGGCCTTCGGTCCGTTCCACGTCCAGGGCAAAGTCCACCATCATGATGCCGTTCTTCTTGACGATGCCGATCAGCAGGATGATGCCGATGACCGCGATGAGGCTCAACTCCGTGCCGGTGACCAGCAGGGCGATGAGCGCGCCCACGCCGGCCGACGGCAGGGTGGAGAGGATGGTGACGGGGTGGACATAGCTCTCATACAAGATCCCCAGGACGATGTAAACCGCCAGGAGCGCCGCCAGGATCAGGTACGGCTCGTTGGCCAGGGAGGCCTTGAAGGCCTCGGCGGTGCCCAGGAAGCTCCCCCGGATGCTGGCCGGCAGCCCCATCTCCCGGGTGGCGGCTTCGATGGCCGTCACCGCATCCCCCAGGGAGGCCCCCCCGGTCAGGTTGAAGGAAGTGGTAACCGCCGGAAACTGGCTCAAATGGTTGACCGAGAGCGAGGTGGAGGTGGGCTCATAATGCGTGAAGGCGCTCAGCGGCACCTCGGCCCCGTTGGGCGAATGCACGTAGATG
Organism: uncultured delta proteobacterium; assembly: GCA_963797235.1. Lineage (GTDB taxonomy): Bacteria > Desulfobacterota > Desulfobaccia > Desulfobaccales > 0-14-0-80-60-11 > JAPLJC01. The sequence continues at coordinate 295,669 of CAWCOX010000009.1, read as the reverse complement.
TCCCGTAAGGTGGCGGGACGCTGCCAGAAGGGCGGGGCCACCTCCATGACCACGTGGTACTGGTTCAAGGAGGTGTAAGTGATGGAAACCTGGCGCTGGCCGAAGGCGTCGTACAGGGTGTCGTCGATGAGCTGGGCCGTCAGGCCGAGCCGCGAGGCGGTGTCGCGGTCGATGACTAAAGAGGCCTGCAACCCCTTGTCCTGCTGATCGCTGTTCACATCCGCCAGTTGGGGCAGGGTGCGCAGTTTCTGCAGGACCCGCGGGCCCCAGGCATTCAGCTCCTCGAGGTTCTCACCCCGGAGGGTGAACTGATAAAGCGCGGCGCTGGCGAACCCGCCGATCCGCAAATCCTGCACCGGCTGCAGGTAGGTGGGCGCCCCCGGAATCTGGGCGAGCTTGGGGCGCAGCCTGGCAATCACCTGGCGCGGCGCTGGACTTCCGGGTTTCGAAAGGCTTCAAGGAGATGAACATGCGTGCCGTATTGGTGGTGGACCCGCCGCCACCGGGGCCGCCGCTGAAGCCCACGGCATCGACCACGTCCGGGTCAGTCCTGATGACGTCCACCACTTCCCTCAGCTTCTTGCGCATGGCCTGAAAGGAGATGTCCTGGGCCGCCTGGATCGTGCCGGTGAGGCGGCCGATGTCCTGTTCGGGGAAAAAGCCCTTGGGAATGTAAATAAACAAGAGGATACTGGTCGCCAAGGTGAGCAAGGTCAGGAAGAGCATCAGTGCGGGAGTGCCGCAAGGCCCAGCGGAGGGTTCTCTCATAGGTGTGGCGCAGGAATTCGAACACCCCTTCGCTGGCCCGGTAGAGCCGCCCGTGGACCAGGCCTTTCTCCGACCGGAGGAAAATGGCGCACATCATGGGGGTGGTGGTCAGGGAGATCACCAGGGAGATCAGGATGGCGCACGAAAGGGTCACCGAGAACTCGCGGAACAGCCGGCCCACCATGCCGCCCATCAACAGCAGGGGAATGAAGACCGCCACCAGGGAGGTGCTCATGGATATGACCGTGAAGGCAATCTCCTTGGCCCCCAACAATGCCGCCCGGAACGGCTTCTCCCCCTTTTCGATATAGCGGGTGATATTTTCCAGCACCACGATGGCGTCGTCCACCACGAATCCCGTGGCGATGGTCAGGGCCATGAGGGAGAGGTTGTCCAGGCTGTAGCCGAACAGATACATCAGTGCGAAGGTACCGATGAGGGAGACCGGCACCGCCACGGCGGGGATGAGGGTGGCCCGGAAACTCCGCAGGAAGGCGAAGACCACGAGGATCACCAGGGTGCCCGAAATTACCAGGGTGCGTTCCACATCCTTCAAGGAGGCGCGGATGGGCGGGGAGCGGTCCACGGTCACTGAGAGGTTGATGTCCTGGGGAATGGCGGCCGACAGCTGCGGCAGCAGGCCGCGGATCCGATCCACCGTCTCGATGATGTTGGCGCCCGGCGACCGGAAGATGACCACCATCACCGCGGTCTTGCCGTTCACCAAGCCCTCGGTGCGCACGTCCTCCACCGAATCCACCACGTCGCCCAGATCTTTGAGCTGCATCGGCGCCCCGTTGCGGAAGGCGACGATCAGGTCCCGATACGCCGCGGCTTTGAACAATTGATCGTTGGTCCTGATCTCCCGGCTGGTGGTTCCATCGGCCAGTTGTCCCTTGGGGCGGTTGGTATTGGTGCTGGCCAGCGTACTGCGCACATCCTCCAGACCGATGCCGTACTTGTGCACCACCGTGGGGTTCAACTCCACCCGGACCGCGGGCAGCGAGCCGCCCCCCACGAAGACCGTGCCGACTCCATCCACCTGGGAGAGCTTTTGCGCCAGAATGGTGGAGGCCGGCGTCGTACATCTTGGCCCGGTCGGCCGTGTCGGAGGTCAGGGCCAGGATCAGGATCGGGGCGTCGGCCGGATTGACCTTGCGATAGGTCGGGTTGCTGGGCAGGTTGATGGGCAGATAACTGCGGGCCGCATTGATGGCGGCCTGGACGTCCCGGGCGGCCCCGTCGATGTTGCGGTTCAGCTCGAATTGCAGCGTGATCCCGGTCGAGCCCCGGTAGCTGGCCGAGGTCATCTCGGTGACCCCGGCGATGCGCCCGAACTGGCGCTCCAGGGGCGCGGCCACCGAGGTCGCCATGGTCTCGGGCTCCGCCCCGGGCAGACTGGCGCTGACCGAGATGGTGGGAAAGTCCACCTGGGGCAGAGGGGAGACGGGCAAGAACCGAAAGGCCAGGATGCCGGCGAGGGCCAGGCCCACCGTCAGCAGCGTCGTGGCCACCGGCCGCTTAATGAAGGGGGCCGAGATGTTCATGCCGGTTCCGTAAAATTATCTTCCCGGTCTTCCCCGGCCGGCTGCTTGCCCAGCCGCCGGGACAGCCGGTCGAACCACAGATAAATGACCGGCGTGGTGTAGAGGGTGAGCGCCTGGCTGAAGATCAGGCCGCCGACGATGGAGATGCCCAGCGGGTGGCGCAGTTCGGAGCCCAGGCCGGTGCCGATGGCCAGGGGCAGGGCCCCCAAGAGCGCCGCCATGGTGGTCATCATGATGGGCCGGAACCGCAGCAGGCAGGCCTGGTAGATGGCCTCCTCCGGGGCCTTGCCTTCGTGGCGCTCCGCCGTCCAGGGCGAAGTCCACCATCATGATGCCGTTCTTTTTGACGATGCCGATCAGCAGGATGATGCCGATGAGGGCAATGATGCTGAACTCGGTGCGGCAGAGGATCAGGGCCAGGATGGCCCCGACCCCGGCCGACGGCAGGGTGGAGATGATGGTGATGGGGTGGATGTAGCTTTCGTACAGCACTCCCAGGACGATGTAGACCGTGATCAGGGCCGCCAGGATCAGCAGAGGCTTCGTTTTGCAGGGCGGCCTGGAAGGCCAGGGCGGTGCCCTGGAAACTGCCGCGGATGCTGGCCGGCAGCTCGATCTTCTTGGTGGTGGCCTCCATGGCCTGAACCGCCTCGCCCAGTGAGGCCCCCGGCGCCAGATTGAACGACAGGGTAGTGGACGGAAACTGCCCCTGGTGGCTGATGACCAGCGGACCGGTGATCTCTTCGACCCGGGTGATGGCGCTCAACGGCACCTTGCCGCCGCCGGTGCTGCGGATATAGATGTCGTTCAGCTTGCGGGGGTGTTGCTGAAAGTCGGGCTTGACCTCCAGAATGACGCGATACTGGTTCAACTGGGTGAAGATCGTCGAGACCATGCGCTGGCCATAGGCGTCGTAAAGGGTGTCGTCGATGAGTCTGGGGGGTGATGCCGAGACGCGAGGCCGTGCTGCGGTCGATGGTCAGGTAGGCCTGCAGGCCCTGGCCCTGCTGATCGCTGCTCACGTCCCGGAGTTCCGGCAGTTTCTGCAGGGCCGCCACCAACTTGGGGGTCCAGATGTCCAATTCGTTGGTATTGGGGTCTTCGAGGCTGTACTGGTATTGGGTGCGGCTGACCCGGTCCTCCACCGTCAGGTCCTGGACCGGCTGCATGAACAGCCTGATGCCCTCCAGTTGGTCGAGCCGCGGCTGGAGGCGGCGGATGATCTCGCTGGCGCTCAGCCGGCGCTCCGCCAGCGGCTTCAGGTTGATGAGCACCCGGCCGCTGTTGAGGGAGTTGTTGGTGCCGTCCACGCCGATGTAGGTGGAGAGGCTGTCCACCGCCGGGTCTTTGAGAATTTCCCGGGCCAGGGCCTGCTGGCGCTCCGCCATGGCGGGAAAGGAGATGGACTGCGGCGCCTCGGAGATGCCCAGGATAATGCCGGTGTCCTGCACCGGGAAGAAGCCCTTGGGCACCACGATATAGAGCAGGACCGTCAGGACGAGGGTGGCCAGGGCCACCAGCAGCGTCCCCGTCTGGTGCTTGAGCACCCAGCGCAGGGTCGTGGCATAGTAGTCGATAATCTTATCGTAAACCCGCTGGGAAGAATGAAAGAGCCGGCTCTGCTGCTCCTCAGGCGTGTGCTTGAGCAGCCGGGCGCACATCATCGGGGTCAGGGTCAGCGACACCACCGCCGAGATGAGAATGGTCACCCCCAGGGTGATGGCAAATTCCCGGAACAGCCGGCCCACTATCTCGCCCATGAACAGCACCGGAATCAACACGGCGATGAGCGAGATGGTCAGGGACAGGATGGTGAAGGCGATCTGCTCCGAGCCCTTGAGGGCCGCCTGGAGCGGCGGATCGCCCATTTCGATGTAGCGGGCGACGTTTTCGATCATGACGATGGCGTCGTCCACCACGAAGCCCGTGGCGATGGTCATGGCCATCAGGGTGAGGTTGTTCAGGCTGAATCCCAAAAGGTACATCACCCCGAAGGTGCCCACCAGGGAAACCGGCACGGCCACGCTGGGAATGATGGTGGCCGGGATGTTGCGCAGGAACAGGAAGATCACCATGACCACCAGGACCACGGCCAGCATCAGCTCGAATTGCACGTCCTCGACGGAGCCGCGGATGGTGGTGGTGCGGTCGGTGAGCACCGTGAGGTGCACCGACGACGGCAGGGCGCTCTGCAACTGGGGCAGCAGGTTTTTGATGCGGTCGACGACCTCGATGACGTTGGAGCCGGGCTGGCGTTGGATGTTGACGATCACCGCCGGGGTGTCGTTCATCCAGGCCGCCTGTTTGACGTTTTCGGCGCTGTCGATGGCGTCGGCCAGGTCGGAGAGCTTTACCGGCGCGCCGTTGACGATAGGCGACGATCAGCGGCCGGTACTCCGGGCCGGTGAGGAGCTGGTCGTTGGCCCCGATGACCGAGGACTGGCGGGGGCCGTCAAAACCGCCCTTGGCCTGGTTGGTGTTGGCCAGCGGCGATGGCCGAGCGCAGGTCCTCCAGGGTCAGGCCGTAGGCGGCCAGGGCCGTCGGGTTGGCCTGAATGCGCACCGCCGGCCGCTGGCCCGCCGCTGATGCTGACCAGGCCTACGCCCGGCAACTGCGAGATCTTCTGGGCCAGCCGGGTGTCGGCCAGGTCTTCGATCTTGGGCAGCGGCAGGGTCTCGGAAGTGAGGGCCAGGGTGAGGATCGGGGCGTCCGCCGGATTGACCTTGCTGTAAACCGGCGGATTGGGCAGGTCTCGGGGCAGGAAGGTAGCCGCCTGATTGATGGCGGCCTGGACCTCCTGTTCGGCCACGTCCAGGCTGATTTGCAGGGTGAATTGCAGGATGATGACCGAACTGCCGCCGGAACTGGTTGGAGGTCATCTGTTTCAGCCCCGGCATCTGGCCGAACTGGCGCTCCAGGGGCGCGGTCACCGAGGAGGCCATGACGTCGGGGCTGGCGCCCGGGAAGAAAGTCAGCACCTGGATGGTGGGGTAATCCACCGTGGGCAGGGCCGAGACCGGCAACTGGTGGTAGGCCACCGCGCCGGCCAGCAGAATGGCCGCCATCAGCAGGGTGGTGGCCACCGGCCGCAGGATGAAGAGGCGGGAAGGGTTCATTTCTTTGCTTTGGCCGGGGCGGCGGGTTTGGCCGGGGTGGGGGCGCCCGGGCCCTTCAGTTCCACCTTGCTCCCTTCCGCAGCCGCTCGGCGCCTTCCACTACCACGCGGTCACCCGGGACCAGACCCTCGTCGATGGCGGTTTCATCTCCCTCACTGGGGCCGAGTTTCACCTGACGCACCGTCACGGTCTGATCGGCCTTGACCAGGTAAACATAGGTCCCCTGGGGGCTGCGCTGGATGGCAGCCGTGGGCACCACTGTGGTTCCCCGCTGGGTGTCCAGCAGCAGCCGGGCATTGACGAACTGGTTGGGGAAGAGCTTATGGTCCTTGTTGGGGAATTCCGCCCGAAACCGCACCGTACCGCTGTTGGGATCGATCTGGTTGTCGATGGTCAGCAGGGAGCCGCTGGCGATTTGCTTGGTCTGCTCCCGGTTAAAGGCGTCCACCGGCAGGCGCTCTCCCGCTCTGAGCTTTTCGAGCACCGGCGGCAGGCTGTCTTCGGGAATGGTAAAGATGACCGTGATGGGTTCGAGTTGGGTGATGATACAGAGCCCGGTGGTATCGGTGGCGTGGATGATGTTGCCCGGGTCGACGATGCGCAACCCCAGCCGCCCGCTGACCGGGGCGGTGATGCGGGAATAAATCGTTTGCAGTTTGGCGTTGTCGATCTGCCCCTGGTCGAACTTGACGGTGCCCTCGAGCTGCTGCACCAGGGACTTCTGGGTGGCATATTGCTGTTCGGCGATGGAATCCTGTTTGGAAAGGGTTTGGTAGCGCTGCAAATCGAGCTTGGCGTTCCTCAACAAGGCCTGGTCGCGAATCATCTGGCCCTGGGCCTGGGTCAACTGCGCCTGATAGGGCCGGGGATCGATTTCCGCGATGAGGGCCCCCTGCTTGACAGTCTGACCCTCCTTGTAATAGACCTTCATCAATTCGCCATCCACCCGGCTTTTCACCGTGACCGTATGGATGGGGGTGACGGAGCCGAGCCCGGTGAGATAGATGCCGATGTCACCCTTTTTGGCCGCGACCGCGGTGACGGCGACATTCGGTTGCATGAGAATCGTCCCCGGCTGGCCCGGGACTGCGGCCTTCGGTCCCGGCTTACTTAATTGGGTGTAGAGCACGATCCCCAAGAGGCTGGCCGCCAGCAGCCAGATCCACCAGCGCCGGTGCCAGGGCTGGCGCTCCAGTAAATCATCTTTCTTTGGCAAGATTGTCATAATGATGGCCTTGAACCGCGTTTAGCCAAATAGTCGAACTATCAGGCTTCTAAAAAGAGAGGTTTGGGTGTCCATGCGAAAAGAATATCGTATTCTAAAACCCTGGATCAGGGACAATCCGGCGTGAACCCGGGAAAATTCAGCCCCGGCCCCGCTTATTCTGTTCAGGCTGATTTTTGCAAAGGAACCCATAATTAGGCCCAAATTACTATAAACCAGTTAATCCCCGCCTTCAAGGACTTCGAGACGATGTCTGCGCCTCGACGGCTCGTTCACCGGCGAATTGCCGGCACCGCCGATGAATCTGGCTGGGCCGGGATTTTTCTAAGATTGCGCTGGCCCACTTGAATTGTTGGAGCAAAATGCAGATAAATTAAAGAAGGAATTATCTCGTTGGCTAATCTGACCCTGGTGGTCCGGAAGGAGGAGCTATGCCGCGTTTATGGCCAATATTCCTGGGGATTCTGCTCTTGGTGGGGACCGGCTCAGTGGCCGTGGCGGCGAGCCCGAAGGCCGCGGCCCTGCGGCAAGCCAACGGCCTGACCGCGTTCACGCCGACCGAGAAGTTCCTGTCCGGCAATTTTGTGGCCGATGAGATGAATCCGGCCTTCATTTTCGGGACGGTCAAGGCCTTTGCCGCGTCCCGCCAGTGTCCCACCGCCTGGCTCATCGAGGAGGGCGCCAAAGCTCGCCCGGCCGGGCTAAGCACCCCGGACCAGCCTATGGAGTATACCCTCTACCTCGAGGAGGACTGCCCGGACAAGGTGGTCTACTATGTCTTCATCGACCAGAGCGGCCTGACTCCCCAGCAGTGGCTCGAGTGGCGGCGGAAATTCCACGGGCAGAGCAAGACGGACCCGGAATATTCCGCGGCCAAATCCAAACTGGATACCGCCTGCACCGCGGGTTGCGGGGTCGGGGCGGAACTGCGGTTCGTCCAGGTGAACGGGGACCTGATGGCCAAATCACCGGAGGCCTTCCTGCTCCAGGACCTCAAATTTGCCCCGATTTATGATCTGAATAAGGGGCAGAAGCTCTCCAAATAGGCTGGCACAGAAAATTTATGGCACGTAAAAAGGCAAAGGTGGGCCTCGCCCAGAGGCTGACCGGCTACGGCATTATCGCCTTGCTGGGCTTGATCAGCGTCGGCCTGCTGGTCCGGCAGGCCCGCTTCAACCCGGCAGTGAACGTGGCCCTGCGCGCCCCGCTGGCAGGCCGGACCCAGGGCGCCTCCGGCCCGACTGTGGCGGCCACGGCCGCGCTTCTCCCCGAGGTCGAGGGCTTTACTCCCCTGGCCCCCGGCGAGAGCTTCGGTCCGGACAACCTCTCCGACAAGATCGACGGCAAGGCCGAACTCTACCTGCCCGCGGGCTTTAAAGAAATGTCCTGCCGCAAATTCGGTCTGGGCGCCGCCGACAAAGCCTACGTCGAGGTGTTTCTCTATGATATGGGATCTGCTTCCAATGCCTTTGCCGTGTTCAGCGGGCAGCGTCGTTCCGGTTCCACCAGCCTGCCCCTGACCGCCAATGCCTACGCCACCCCCAACGCCCTGTTTTTCACCCGGGGGCGCTATTATGTGGAGATCGTGGCGGACCGGGCCTCGGAGTCGCTGCAAAGCTCCCTGATGGCTTATGCCACCGCCCTCCTGGCCAAACTGCCCGCCGCAGGGGAACCGAAAGGACAGGACCCCGCGGCGCTCTTTCCGCAGGAAGGTCTGGTGCGGGATACCGTGCGCCTCTGTGCCGCCGACACCTTTGGTTGTGAGGGTTTGAATAACTTCCTTACGGGCGAATACAACCTGAAGAGCGGCAAGGCCACCGGCTTCCTGGCCCGGCGCGACACTCCGGAGCAGGCCCGGGCAGAGGCGCAGCGTTATCTGGAATTTTTAACCGCGAACGGTTACCAAAAAATCGAGCCCGCCCCGCCGGGAGACTTCCAGGTGCTGACCCTGGATAACTCCTTTGAAATCGTCTTTGTCCAGGATAAGACCCTGGCCGGGGTGCATGACGCCACCTCGCAGGCAGCCGCCCTGGAACTGGCCGGCAAATTGCAAAATGAACTCAAAGGAAAGCCTTGAAACTATTTTCGTCACCAACATTTTTCGTAGGGTTCGCCCCTACAGGTCAATACCTTTTTGAACGCAACTCAACATGAAACCTACGGATGAAGAAGGGCCACGCACCGACGAGCTGAATCGCCGGGATTTCCTCAAGCGGTTGGGGTACGCCTCGGTCCTGACCCTGGCCGCGGGCGGTTTGGGCCTGGCCCTGTATGACTCCCGAGGCCCGGCCCCCTCCGAGGGACCAAAGGCCCTGACCGGTTTGGGGGATTTTACCCCCCGCGGCCGGGCCGCGGACCAGGCGAAGATGGCCATCGTCCGGGGCACGGACCGGGCCGCCATGTTCGAGCAGGGGATTAAGGCCCTGGGAGGGCTGGAGTCCTTCATCCAGAAGGGCGACCGGGTGCTCATCAAGGTCAATGCCGCCTTCGCCACCCCGGCCTCCCTGGGGGCCACCACCCACCCGGAGCTGCTCGCCGCGGTAGCCGGCCTCTGTTTCAAGGCCGGGGCGGCCCAGGTGCTGGTGACGGACAACCCCATCAACAATCCCGACAGTTGTTTCGAGATCACCGGCCTGGCCGCGGCCACCCGGAGCAGCGGCGCCCGGATCATCGCTCCCCGGGCTGCCCTGTTTGCTCCTCTCAGCCTCCCCGGCGGCAGGCTCATTGAGAACTGGCCGGTCATGTCCGGGGCCTTCACCGGAGTGACCAGGGTCATCGTGGTCTCCCCGGTCAAGGACCATCAACGCGCCGGGGCCTCCATGATCCTCAAAAATTTCTACGGCTTCCTGGGGGGGCGGCGCAACGTCTTCCACCAGGACATCAACGGCATCATCACCGAGCTGTCGCAGTTGCTCAAGCCCACCCTGTGCGTCCTGGACGGTACGGTGAGCATGATGACCAACGGTCCCACCGGCGGGTCGCTCTCCGATCTGAAGGACACCGGGACCATGATCATTTCCACCGACCCGGTGGCCGCCGACGCCGTGGGCGTGGAACTCTTGGGGCGCACCCTGGCCGACGTGCCCTACATCGAGATGGCGGCGAAAGCGGGCGCCGGCCAGGCCGACTATCATAGGTTAAATCCGACGATATTAAATACTAAGTCATAATCATGAAAACAAAATCGAAATCCCCCTAACCCCCCTTGGTCAAAGGGGGGAACTTAACAGAATGGTGTAAAAAGTCCCCTTTGAAAAAGGGGGATTTAGGGGGATTTGAGCTTTTACGGTAAGGCTTAAATCACAGGCACACCTCATGCGCATCGTCACCGTCCGCCGGATCAGCCAGGCCTTCTTTCTGCTGGTTTTCCTGTGGTTCTGCGTCACCGCCACCCTGGGGGCGGCCTGGTATCAGTTGCGCGGCTGGCCCATCAACTGGCTGCTGGACCTGGACCCCTTGACCGCCCTGGCCACGGTCCTGGCCACCGGCACGCTCTATGCCACCCTCTCCTGGGCCCTGGTCGCCCTCGTTCTGACCCTGTTCCTGGGCCGCTTCTTCTGCGGCTTTGCCTGCCCCCTGGGTACGCTGCACCAGTTCACCGGCTGGCTGGGGCGTCTGGGTCATAGCCTGCCCAGCCGGGTGGAGGCCAATCGCCACCGCCGCTCCCAGGCTCTGAAATACTACCTGCTGGTCGTCCTGCTGGCCCTGGCCCTCATGGGCTCGGTCCAGACCGGAATTTTTGATCCCCTGCCCCTGATGCACCGCAGCGTCAACCTGGCCCTGGCCCCCCTGGCCGACAACCGCCTGGGCCTGCTCAGCGACGAGCCGCGCCGTTACGCCTCGGCCTGGCTGCTCGGGGTGGTGTTCCTGGGGGTGCTGGGCCTGAATCTGGTCCTGCCCCGGTTCTTCTGCCGTTTCATCTGTCCCCTGGGGGGGCTGTTCGGCCTCTTGAGCCGCTTGGCCCCCTGGCGCATCGGCAAGACCTCGGACCGCTGCGGCGACTGCCGTATCTGTGAGGAATATTGCGAAGGCGCCTGCCGGCCCTCGGGAAGCTTCATCGGCAGCGAGTGCGTCCTGTGTATGAACTGCCTGGACCGCTGTCCGGCCGGCCGGGTCACCTTTGCCGCTAAGGCCTCGGCGGCCGGTGAAGTCGGCCTGCCCGATCTGTCCCGGCGGGGCCTGATCGTGGCCGGCGGCGGGCTGCTCCTGGCCTCCATGTGGCAGCGTCGGCGGCCTGGCCGGGCCCAACCGCAACGCCGGCCTCATCCGGCCCCCGGGGGCCCTGGACGAGGAGCGCTTCCTGGCCCGCTGCATCCGCTGCGGCCAGTGCATGCGCATCTGCCCGGCCAACATCATCCAGCCCGCCTTATTGGAAGCCGGCCTTCAGGGCCTCTGGACCCCGGCCATCAACTACCGCATCAGCCGCAGCGGCTGCCTGCCCAACTGCATCGCCTGCGGCCAGGTCTGCCCCACCGCGGCCATCCGGCCGCTGAGCCTGGAAGAAAAGCAGGGCCAGGGCGACTTCGCCGCCCAGGGGCCGATCCGCATGGGCACGGCCTTCGTGGACCGGGGCCGCTGCCTGCCCTGGGCCATGGACCGGCCCTGCCTGGTCTGTCATGAATTGTGCCCCGTGAGCCCCAAGGCCATCTTCGTGCGCACCGTGTTCGAGACCATCCGGGACGGCCAGGCGCTGCCGGCCAAGGCCCAGGGGGCCGGAGTGGTGCTGGACGCGGCCTTTCCCGCTCACGCCAACCTGGCCAGCGGCGACTACTACCTGCGTCCCGCCGGGGCGCCCGAGACCGCGCTCCGGCGCATCACCGGCCTGACCGGAACCGGTCTGACCCTGGAGAGTCCCCTGGCCGGTGGCCTGCCGGCTAAGGGGGGAAAGGTGGATCTGGTGGTGCGCCTGTCGCGTCCCTTCGTGGACGCCGCCAGGTGTATCGGCTGCGGCATGTGCGAGCATGAGTGCCCGGTCTCGGGCCAGCGCGCCATCCGCGTCTACGCGGAAAACGAATCCCGTTCCGGCCGGGGCCGCCTGCTCATTTAAAGCAGTGCACCGGGCCCCCTAAAAGGAGGTTAGCATGAGCCGCAAGACGAAAGATACTGACCTGACTCGCCGGGAGTTCATGAAGACCGTCGGATTGGCCGGTCTCGCCGTGGCGGGGTCCGGCGTGACCGGGGCCATGGCCGCGGCGGAACAGCCGGCCGCGGCGGTCAAGGCCGACACCATGCCCAAACGCAAACTGGGCAAGACCGGGGTGGACGTCTCCATCCTTAACCTGGGCTGCATGATCGATACCATCAACAACCAGCTGCTCCTGAAGCAGGCGGTGAAATGGGGCGTCACCTTCTGGGACACGGCCGAGCACTACGGCGATACCCTGAGCGAGGAGGGCATCGGCCGCTTTTTCGCCCGCAACCCCGAAGCCCGCAAGGAGATCTTCCTGGTCACCAAGCTTCAGACCAAGGGCGGCAATTTTACCGAGCGCTTGGACAAGTGTCTGAAAAGGCTGCAGACGAGCTATCTGGATCTCTTCTTTATCCCCGCTCTCACCGGCATTGCTGAAATGACCCCGGCCATTAAGGATTGGGCCGCCGAGATGAAGAAGGCCGGCAAGATCAAATTCGTCGGCTTCAGCACTCACACCAACATGGAAGACTGTCTCTTAGGCGCGGCCAAGCTGGACTGGATCGACGCGGTGATGACGACGTACAACTTCCAGGTCATGCACAGCCCCAAGATGCAGGAAGCCGTAAACGCCTGCGCCCAGGCCGGGGTCGGGCTGGTGGCCATGAAGTCCCAGGCCGGCCGGCCGGGGACCCCGCAGATCGCCGGCGAAGCCAAGCTGGAAATGGTCGATCGCTTCCTGAAGCGGGGCTTCACCGACAAGCAGGCCAAACTCAAGGTCATCTGGGAAAACCCGAACATCGCCAGCATTTGCTCCCAGATGCCCAACCTGACCATCCTCTCGGCCAACGTGGCCGCGGCCCGGGACCAGACCAAACTGGCCCGGGAGGAGTTCGACTCCTTGCGCCGGTACGCCCTGGAGACCAAGGCCGACTACTGCGCCGGCTGCGGCAAAATCTGCCGGGAGGCCGTGGGCGGAGCCGTACCCGTGAACGAGGTCATGCGCTGCCTCATGTACCATAGGTATTATGGGGAGCCGGAGCTGGCCCGACTGACCTTCGCCGGGCTGGGTGAGGAGGTCAAGCAGCGGCTGACCGAGGTGGACTACTCCCGGGCGGAGCAGGCCTGCCCGCACGGCCTGGCCATCGCCGACCTTATGCGCCAGGCGAAAAAGATGCTGGCCTAGAATTATCCGCAGAGGTTTTAATAGAAGAGGCAATTTTTCAGAGGCCGCCAGAAGTCCCGGCGGCCTCTGAGGGCGGGATTTCGCAGCTTGAATTCGAGAAGACCTTTCATACCGAGTGGCGTTCAAACCGGTATTACTGGAGCTGGAATTCTGTCTTAAACCATTCACCAATCATCAGACTACTAGGGGATCCAACATGACAGGGAAGAAAGATGCAGACCTGACCCGCCGGGAGTTCATGAAGACCGTCGGACTCGCCGGACTCGCGGTGGCCGGGGCCGGAGTGACCGGGGCCCTCGCCGCCCCGGAGCCGCCGGCCGCGCCCGCCAAGGCCGCGACCGTGCCCAAACGCCCGCTGGGCAAGACCGGCGTCGAGGTGTCCAGCCTCGCACTCGGCGGCATGTTCGACACCATCAACAACCAACTGCTCCTGAAGCAGGCCCTGAAATGGGGCGTCACCTACTGGGACACGGCCGAGTCCTACGGCAACGGCCTGAGCGAGGAGGGCTATGGGCCGCTTCTTCGCCCGCAACCCCGAGGCCCGCAAGGATGTCTTCCTGGTCACCAAGCTCCACGAGGTCAAGGTCGAAAACCTCACCGAACACCTGGATAAGTGTCTGAAAAGGCTGCAGACGGACCACGTGGACCTGTTCTTCATCCACGCCATCACCGGCATCGAAGAAATGACCCCGGCCATCAAGACGTGGGCCGCGGAGATGAAGAAGGCCGGCAAATTCAAATTCGTCGGCTTCAGCACCCACACCAACATGGCGGAGTGTCTCTCGGGCGCGGCCAAGCTGGACTGGATCGATGCGGTGATGTTCACTTACAACTTCCGGGTCATGCAAGACCCCAAGATGCAGGAGGCCATTGAACGCCTGCGAGAAGGCCGGGATCGGGTTGGTGGCCATGAAGAGCATGGCCGGGCGGGCCCGGGGACCAAGAAGGTCGCCAGCGAGGCCAAGCTGGAAATGGCCGACCGCTTCCTGAAACGGGGTTTCACGGACAAGCAGGCCAAGCTCAAGGTCATCTGGGAGACCCCCCAGATCGCCAGCATCTGCTCCCAGATGCCCAACCTGACCATCCTCTCGGCCAACGTGGCCGCGGCCCTGGACCAGACCAAACTGGCTAAGGCAGAGTTCGACTCCCTGCGCCGCTACGCCCTGGAGACCAAGGCCGACTACTGCGCCGGCTGCGGCAAAATCTGCGCGGAGGCGCTGGGCGGCGCCGTACCGGTGAATGAAGTCATGCGCTGCCTCATGTACCACCGGTATTACGGCGAGCCGGAACTGGCCAGAATGACCTTCGCCGGGCTGGATGAGGAGGTTAAGCAGCGGCTGACCGAGGTGGACTACTCCCGGGCGGAGCAGGCCTGTCCGCACGGCCTGGCCATCGCCGCACTCATGCGCCAGGCAAAGGAGATGCTGGCCTAAACTTTCCTGGGTTTTGAAGTCCCCCCTTTGAAAAAGGGGGATTTAGGGGGATTTGGCCTTTTGCGGTAAGGCCATCTTGCCTTTGCCGACCAGGACAATTACTCAGAGGCCGCCCGGCAGTGCTGGCGGCCTCTGATGTCTGGATTGTCCCTCTGGAAATTTGGGTCTTTCCGGGGACTAAATGTAGCTTTGATATTTGGGCTCGTACATCAGAGACTTGATGTGGGCCGCCAGATCTTCCGGTCTCGGCCGGGTGGCCAGGCCGCGCTGGTAGGCCACCTCGGCCACCGCCGCGGCAATGGTGGCCGAGACCTCCCGGATGCGGGCCAGCGGCGGATAAACGCTGCCCTGCTCCAGATCGTCTGCCGAGACCTCGTGGGCCAGGACCTTGGCCGCCACAAAAAACATTTCATCAATGACATGCTGGGCCCCGCAGGCGATCACCCCCAACCCCACCCCCGGGAAGATGTAGACGTTGTTTCCCTGGGCCGGCACCAATTTTTTGCCATTGACCATAACCGGGTCAAAGGGGCTGCCGCTGGCAAAAATGGCGCGGCCCTCGGTCGAGGTATAGGCTTCGGCAGCGGTGCATTCGCTCTTGGAGGTCGGGTTTGACAGGGAGAAGACGATGGGCCGTTCATTTTGCCGGCCCATGGCTTCCAGGACCGGGCGGGCAAACAGCCCGTGCTTCCCGGAAACCCCGATCAGCGCGGTCGGTTTCAGGGCCTCCACTACTTCCGCCAAATCCTGGATGAACTCGTGGTCATGGGCATAAAGGAGTTTATGGCCGGTCAGATCGCTGCGGCTCTTGACCACCAGGCCTTGGGAATCCACAAACCAGCAGCGCTGCCGGGCCTCTTCCACGGATAAGCCTTCCGCCTCCAGGGCGGCCACCGTCAGCGCCGCGGCTCCCTGCCCGGCTTCGCCGGCCCCCACGAACAGAAATTTTTGCTCGCTGAGCTTGCCGCCTTTAATGCGCAAGGCTGAGTAGAGCCCGGCCAGGGCCACCGCGGCGGTCCCCTGGATATCGTCATTGAAGGCGCAGATCTTGTCCCGATACCGCGCCAGGAGCGAAAGGCGTTGATATTCCCAAAGTCTTCGAACTGCACCAGGGTGCGGGGAAAGACCTCTTCCACGGCCACAATGAATTCCTCGATGAACTCATCGTAGGCCGCGCCGCGCAGGCGCCGTTGTTTCAGCCCGATATATAAGGGATCGTTGAGCAAGTCCTCGTTTTCGGTGCCCACATCCAGGGTCACCGGCAGGCTGAGCGAGGGGTGGATGCCGGCGCAGGCGGTGTATAAGGCCAGCTTGCCCACCGGAATCCCCATGCCGTCGGCGCCCAGGTCTCCCAGGCCGAGAATGCGCTCCCCATCGGTGACCACGATGATGCGGATATCCCGATAAGGCCAGTTGCTCAACAGCTCCGGCATCCGCCCGCGATCTTTCGCCGAAATGAAAATGCCCCGCGGCCGGCGGAAGATATGGCCATATTCCTGGCAGGCCTGGCCCACGGTGGGCGTATAGATAACCGGCAGCATTTCTTCGATGTAGTCTATGACTACCCGGTAGAACAGGGTCTTATTGCGGTCCTGGAGACCGATCATGAAGAGATATTTTTCGATGTCGTTCGACTTGCGGCGAAAATTTTCCAGCACCCGCGTAACTTGAACGTCCATGCTTTGCACCACTGCCGGCAACAGCCCCCTGAGGCCCAAAACGTCTCGCTCTGCTTCCGTGAAGGCGCTGCCTTTGTTGAGGGCCGGATCCCGGAGCAAAGCCGCCCCGGTGGGCAGGTGCAGCATTCTGGCGAGAATTCTGGCTTTCGCATCGGCGAATCTGCTGTCCTCCAGAACGGCCGAGAGATTCACCAGGTCCAGGAGCCTGGAGACGGTTGCCTGGTCCATCAGGTCTCTCTTGATCCGAATCACGGTGTCATCGCCTTCCAGGGTTACCTTGTACATGCCATTCCACCTCTGCCTCTTTGATTAACGGCCCCGGGCCGTCGGCCCTGAACCATTATAAGCTACTACCAAATAATTTAAGCGTGCTTATCTTCAAATCAATGCAGGAATTTAGCTGACCTTCTCCGGGGAGCTGTCCTTCTGCCCATGATTCCCATCGATCCGATCCGCTACCCTAAACTGGTGCTGGCCCTGGGAGGCAATGCCCTGATTCGCCCGGGTGAGCCGGGCACGGTCGAGGAGCAGCGCCGCCGCATCAGCCAGGCCATGGCCCAAACCGCCGACCTGGTCACGGCCGGCTTTGCCGCGGTGATCACCCACGGCAACGGCCCCATGGTGGGACATTTGCTGCTCCAGATGGAATGCGCCCGCGCCGTCGTGCCTCCCATGCCCCTGTTCATTTCCGACGCCGATACCGCAGGCAGCCTGGGCTACCTGATCCAGCAATGCCTGGTGAATGAACTGCACCGCCGCGGCCAGGAGCGCCGCGTGGCCACGGTGATTACCCAGGTGGAGGTGGCCGCGGCCGATCCGGCCTTCAGCCATCCGGACAAACCCATCGGGCCGTATTACAGCGCCGCCGAGGCCGAGCGCCTGAGGCTCGAACGCCACTGGCAGCTGATGGAGGACGCCGGCCGCGGCTGGCGCCGGGCGGTGCCTTCCCCGCGGCCCTTGACCATTATTGAGCGGGAGGTCGTCGCCTATCTGCTCCGGGGCGGGATCATCGTTATTGCCGCCGGCGGCGGCGGCGTGCCGGTGCTCCGCCTCCCCAACGGCGATTTAACCGGGGTGGAGGCGGTCATTGACAAAGACCGGACTGCCGCCGTGCTGGCGAGGGAAATCGCCGCCGAGCTGCTGATCTTTTTGACCGCGGTGGAATACGTCTATCTGGATTATCGTCAGGCCCGGCCGCGCCCCTTGACCACGCTGACCGCGGCCGAAGCTGAAAAATATCGGCAAGCGGGTCATTTTGCCGCCGGCAGCATGGGCCCTAAAATAGAGTCGGCCATCGAATTTTTATCCCGGGGCGGGCAACGGGTGCTGATCACCCAGCCCGAAACCCTGGCCGCGGCCCTGCAAGGCCGCACCGGGACGCATATTTTCCCATAAACCTTAGCCGCAGGCTTTAGCCTGCGCTTTCTCTTTTTTTCCCGTTCCCAAGTTTGACTTGGAAACGGGGAAAAAACTGACTACTGGCTACTGACTACTGGCTACTTCTGGAGGTTTTCCCCCATGCCCTTCACCCTTCCCGCCTATCATCCCCCTGATTTCACGCGGCCGCCGCTGCACGGCGCCCCGCTGGTGGTCTTCGCCCCGGTGAGCCAGCCCGGCGTCGCCCCGGACCACTACCACGCCACCACGATCTTTCCCGAATATTTCCAGCTCGAACTGGGGAAATGGGTCTTGCTGCAAAATTCCCGCCTGGATGGCGTCGTGGTCCGGGCGCCGGATGGAGCGCTGCTGGTCAAAGAATTTCACCACCTTAAGCAGGGGGAGCAGGTGGCCCTGGGCCGCGGCGAAAACGGCGAGGAGGGCATCTATGTCCACACCGGGGCCTTTGCCGCCGCGCCGGAGGTACACGAAAAGTTTGCCTTCCGCACCCAGTTGTCCCGGGAGACCTCCTTCTCCATAGATTACGATGAGCTTAATGAACTGTTGGCCTATGAACGGGAACACGGCTTCATTCTGTGGGTCTTGGGACCGGCCGCGGTCTTTGACCGGGATGCCAGGAACGCCCTGGTCGCACTGATCCGGGAGGGTTATGTCCACGGCCTCTTGGCCGGCAACGCCCTGGCGCTGCACGACCTGGAGGCGGCGTTGTTTCAGACGGCCCTGGGCCAGGAGATTTATGGCAAACGCCCGGTGCATCTGGGGCATTACCACCACCTCGACGCCCTCAATCTGGTGCGCCGGGCGGGTTCCATCGCCCAGGCCATGGCCGGCGGCTTGATTCGGGATGGGGTGATGCACGCCCTCTGGCAGCAGCAGACGCCTTACGTCCTGACGGGGTCCGTCCGGGATGACGGGCCGCTGCCCGAGGTCATCCGTGAGGTCATGCAGGCCCAGGATGCCATGCGGGCCCTGACCAAACGGGCCACCACGGTGATTGCCGTGGCCACCCAATTGCACAGCATTGCGGCGGGCAATATGCTCCCCGGTTATCACGTCTTGCCGACCGGACAGGTCCGGCCGGTCTATTTCTACGTGGTCGATATGAGCGAATTTGCCGCCGATAAACTGACCAACCGCGGCTCTCTGGCCGCCCGGTCCATCCTGACGAACGCCCAGGATTTTCTGGTGATCCTGCAACGAGGCCTTAACCAAAAAAATTAAGGCGTTTCATAATCCACGGTGACCATCGACTGACGAACCCCCTGCAAATATTTCACCACCTCGACGTGAACCGGGTGACTTTGGTAGGCTTGCAAATCTTCCATGGAGTCGAATTTGGCCTGCAGGGCCAGATCGTAAGAGCAGAAAGAATCGAGGAGGTTGGCGCCCACCTCAAAAGCGCGGAATTGCGGAATCTTCCCTTCCTGACTAGCCAAGATCTTCCGGGCTTCTTCAACGGTTTCCGCGTTGGCGTGTACCAATTTATACAGAGCAATGTGCGTGATCATTAATAAAAACTCTCCTTGGTGGAAAATTTTCAGGGAGTCTTATTCAAAAAAGCAGCCACACCGGAGGCCTCGCCACAACCTTTGCAATGATAATGCCTGGCAGGGTGCAAGGCTTATCCAGTTGATCAGGATAGGAAATCAACGAACGATCAGGGTCTGCTTAAAAACTGAACTTAAGGAGAACGTCGGGTTTTTTTACATAGTGTAAATAACAATAATTTTTTTATCAACCCTAATTGCCCTTAATCCCGGGGCCGACCGGGCCTTCCGGGGGACTGGGCCGGCCCCAAGGTGGAATAGACTTATAGTCCCTGATCTATCGGCCCAATATTGATCATCCTGCCAACCGGGTCGTTTAAAACCGCCCACACTCCCCCATCCTCTTCTCCAAAACCTCTTGCAGGGTCGGCTCGCCGTAATCGGCATACTCGTAGCGCACCCGGATCGCCGGTTTATTCAGCGACAGCAGGCGGCGCAAGTGGATAGGGGTGGAAAAGAGCACCAGGTCGCAGGGGGCGTTGTTGATGGTGGCCTCCAGCTCGCCGACCTGTTCCTGGCTGTAGCCCAGGGCCGGCAGGACCGGACCGAGGTGGGGATATTGCTTAAAGACTGCCTGCAAGCTGCCCGCGGCAAAGGGCCGGGGATCGACGATATGGGCGGCCCCGAATTTTTCCGCCGCCACCAATCCGGCCCCATAGGCCATGCCGCCATGGGTCAGGGTGGGGCCGTCTTCCACCACCAGCACGGTTTTGCCCCGAAGGCGCTCCGGCTCCTTGACCAGCACCAGCGAGTGGGCCAGCAGGATATCCGCCCGGGGCGCGTAATCTTTAATATTGCGGCGGACTATCTCGATGTTGACCGGTTCGGCGGAGTCCACCTTGTTGATGATGGCAATGTCGGACATGAGCATATTGGTTTCGCCGGGGAAATATAACCGGCCGTGCTCCGGCCGCAGGGGATCAAAGAGGACTACGTGGATGTCGGGTTTGAAGAACGGGGTGTCGTTGTTGCCGCCGTCCCAGACAATGACGTCGGCCTCTCGTTCCGCCTGGGCCAGAATCTGGCGGTAATCGATGCCGCCATAGACCACAATGCCCTGATCCACCAGGGGCTCATACTCTTCCCGTTCTTCAATGGTTAACCGCTGCCGGGAAAAATCCTCGAAACTGGCGAAGCGCTGCACCACCTCACGCCTGAGGTCGCCATAAGGCATGGGATGGCGCACCGCCACCGGCTTTTTTCCCAGACTGCGCAAGATCTCGCAGATTTTCCGGGTCGTCGGCGACTTGCCGCAGCCGGTGCGGACCGCGCAGACGGCAATCACCGGTCTGGCGGCCGGGAGCATGGTCCTGGCCGCGCCGGGGAGCAGAAAATCGGCCCCCGCGGCGATCACCCGGGAGGCCTTGTGCATCAACTCCACATGGGCGACGTCACTGTAGGAAAAAACCACCAGATCGGCCCCGTGCTCCCGGATCAGGGCGGTCAGGTCTTCCTCCGGGTAGAAAGGGATGCCTGCCGGGTAAAGGGAACCCGCCAGCTCCGGGGGATAAATGCGATCGTGCACCAGGGGAATTTGGGCGGCAGTAAAGGCCAGCACCCGGTAGTCGGGATTATCCTTGAAAAGCAGGTTGAAATTGTGAAAATCCCGCCCTGCCGCCCCCATGATGATGACTTTTTTGGCCATGGCCACTTCGCCCCCCTTTGGCTGACTGCTGCCGGCTAATAAATCGACCAGCGCTTGAAGGACATGGCCTTCTGCACGCGGGTCACGGCGAGATTCATGGCTACATCCCGGGGCATTATTTTTTTCGTCTTGGCCTCTTCCAAAACCAATTTCGTATTCTGGCGCACCTTTTCTTCGATGGTGCGCAGAACTTCCGTATCAATGAATTCTCCCCAATATTCCAAAGAAGAGCAGATTACCGCACCCGGGTTGGCGATAATATCCGGAATAACCAATACTCCCTTCTCATGCAGATATTTTTCGGCGCCATAGGTGATGGCAATGTTGGCCCCCTCCACTACCAATTTTGCCTTCAGCAGGTGCACGTTGTCCTCAGTCACCACATCGGGGCGGGCGGCCGGAATCCAGATATCGCAATCGAAGCCGACAATGGCGTCCCGCTCGAATTTTTGGCCCTTGGAATAATCGATTACACTGCGACCGGCTTCTTTTAACCTGGCGAGTTCAGCCACCTCCAGGCCATCCGGATCATACACCGCCCCCTGGGAGTCCGAAGCCCCTACCAGGATGACCTGCTTTTCGGCGAGAAAAATGGCGGTCTTCTTGCCCACCGAGCCGAAACCCTGAATCGCCAGCCGCGCCCCTTCCAGCTTGCCGCCGCAATACTGCCAGCCCACCTCGGTGGCATGCCGGATTCCCCACCCGGTCACGCCGAGTTCATCCAGGGGAATGCCGCCCAGGTCTGCCGGCACCCCCGTCACCTGGGCTTTCTCATCCCTGATCCAGGCCATGCACTCTTCATTAGTCCCCATGTCCGGCCCCATGATGTAGTCCGGCACATTCCGCAAAGCGCCGGCCAGGGCCCGGATCAGGCGTTCCTTGTCGGCCCTGGGCACCTTCGGGTCGGCGAAGACCACCGTCTTGCCGCCGCCGTGCGGCAGACCGGTAACGGCGTTCTTTAAGGTCATGGTTCGAGCCAGGCGGAAGCACTCCTCGATGGAGACGTCGGGGGCCATGCGGATGCCACCCATGGCCGGCCCCATGGCCAGATTGTCTATTACCAGCACGGCCCTCAAATTAACCGTGGGTTCATACACCTGAATAATCTTTGCCGGCCCCAGCTCATCGACGAAGCGCAGGATATCAGCCATGTCCAGGTCTCCTCAAGCCTTGTAATGCGATTAAAGGGCGTATGAATAAACATGATGGCTCTTTTTTCACCTGTCAAGGGCCGCAACCGGCGAGATGCGCCTCCAAGGCATTGCCAAAGCCGGCCAGGGAACTTAACAAATAACATCAAGGGGGAATCTTTACCCCCCCTTTGAAAAAGGGGGGCAGGGGGGATTTCCGTTCTCGGGGTAAAACCTTAATTATTCGTAAATGTTAGCCTGGGCCCTTGCTAAAAGACCCTCGGTGCACATAAAAAAGATATGAACGTCGCCCAACTCATCGCCAAATGCCTGGAGAACGAAGGCGTAAAATACCTCTTCGGTCTGCCCGGCGAGGAGATCATCCACCTGGTGGATGCCCTCAACGATTCGGCCATCCGGTTTATTCTGGTGCGCTCGGAGCAGGGCGCCGCCTTCATGGCCGAGATGTATGGCCGGGTTACCGGCAAGGCGGGAGTTTGCCTCGCCACCCTCGGCCCCGGGGCCATCAACCTGCTGCTCGGGGTCGCCGACGCCCAGACGGACAGCACCCCTCTGGTGGCCCTCAGCGCCCAGGTGGGTTTAGGAAGGATCTACAAGGAGACCCATCAGGTAGTGGACCTGGTGGGGCTCTTCAAGCCGGTGACCAAGTGGGCCGACACCCTCCTCACCCCCGGTGCGACCCCCGAGATGATCCGCCACGCCTTCAACCTGGCCCAGACGGAGCGGCCCGGCGCCGTCTATCTGGCCATCCCCCAGGACGTGGAAGCGCTGGCGGTCGAACCGACGCTGCGGCCTTTGCCCCTGCATCCGATGCAGGCCTCGGCCCCGGATGCGGCCCAGATCGCCCAGGCGGCCAGGCTGCTGGAATCGGCCCGGACCCCCATTATCCTGGCCGGACACGGCGCGGCCCGCCATCGGGCGCAGGAGGCCCTGATCCGGTTCTCCGAAAAACTGCAGATTCCGGTGGCCACGACCTTCCACGGCAAGGGCGTCTTTCCCGACGACCACCCCAACGCCCTCGGGGCCATGGGCTTCATGGTGCACGATTATGTCAACTTCGGCTTCGATCAGGCGGACGTGATTGTCAGCGTGGGCTATGAATTGCAGGAGTTCCCGCCGGCGCGGCTCAATCCCGCCGGAGACAAACAAATCATTCATCTGCATAGTTTCCCGGCCGTGGTGGATGCCTATTACAACATCGCGGTGGAGGTCCAGGGCGATATCTCCGCGGCTCTGACGGCCCTGGCCGCCAGGGTCTCACCCAAACCCGGGCTGGTCGCCACCGAGCGGCAAATCCGCTGCCTGCTGCGGGAGGAACTGGAGCGCGGCCGGCGCGATGCGTCCTATCCGGTGAAACCCCAACGCCTGGTGGCGGATATCCGCGCCGCCCTGGGGCGGGAGGACGTCGCCCTGGTGGACAGCGGCGCGGTCAAGATGTGGATGGCCCGCCTCTATCCCACCTATCGGCCCAACACCTGCCTGGTTTCGAACGGGCTGTCCACCATGGGGTTTGCCCTGCCCGGGGCACTGGGGGTCAAGCTGGCCTATCCCGGCCGCCGGGTGCTGGCGGTCATGGGAGACGGCGGCTTTTTAATGAACTCCCAGGAAATCGAAACCGCCCTGCGTGAAAAAATTCCCTTCGTCATCCTGATCTGGGTGGATGGCAGCTACGGCCTGATCAAGTGGAAGATGACCATGCAGCTGCACCGCACTTCCCAGGTGGACTTCGGCAACCCTGATTTCGTCAAGTACGCCGAAAGCTTCGGAGCCCAAGGCCACTTTATTCAGGCGGCCGGCGACCTGCTGCCGACGCTCACCCGGGCCCTGGCCCAAGACACGGTCTCGGTGATCGCCTGCCCGGTGGACTACTCGGAGAACACCAAACTCACCGAGAAGCTGGAGCATCTGAGCCAACCGACCCAGATAAGGTGCCCTGACAACCAGTAATGGCAAAATCCCTATAAAATCACGTTTTCAAAGGGAGGTTTTAAAGTCCCCCTTTAGCCAAGGGGGATTTAGGGGGATTTGACTTTCGCGGGAAAACCTGCGGCTCTAGCGTCTGCCAAAAGTCTTTCCTCTTATCCCCTCTCCCCCAACGGGGGGAGAGGGTTAGGGTGAGGGGGGGTATAAGAAACAACTTTTGGCAACGAATATAAAAAACCCGTTTGCAGGCGAATCTGCGTCCATCCTACTGCAACTGCACCTCCACTACTTCTCCCAACCCGTCCGGCCCCACCACCATGAGGCGGTGGCGGCCCCGGCTCAATTCCAGGGTGGTTTCATAAGGCGGCCCGAGCGTGGCCGCCTCCCGGCCGTCCACGAACCAGGTTACCGACCGCAGAGGCGCCCGGGCCACGGCCTTCAGGGGAATGGCCTTCGACTCCATCTGGGGTTCCAGCATAAACCTGTCGCCGTCCAGGGGATAGGCGATGCTCAGGTGCGGTTCGCCGGCGGCGACCACCAGAGGTTTTCGGGACCCGATGATCACTTTCCCCTTGGGGGACGGGCTCACGGGAACGCCTGACCCCGAGGCGGCCTGAGCTTGAAAGACCTTGGGCAAATCCGGGTCAAAATCAGCCAACCGATAGCGTCCCGCCCCCTCTTGTTCGAAGCGGTCGTGCAGCCAGCCCGCAAACGGGGTGGGTATCCGGAGCCAGGGTTCCCGGTGGTGGTGAAAGGTGCAGACCCCGGTGGGTTCGGTGCCGGCGATGAACAGCTCCTGGCGCACATAGGGGCAATCCGGGCCGGGCTTCAGGCCCGAAAAAGAGCACACCGGCGTGGTAATCACGCCCTCCGGCCGGTCGAAACTCCGGGGGGAGCCGCCGTGGAACAGCGTCCCGGCCAGTTCCGCCAGGATGGGGGCCGCGGCGGCGGCGCCGCTCAACTTCATGGTGCCCCGGCCGTCAAAATTGCCCGCCCAGACCGCCACGGTATATTCCGGGGTGTAGCCCACCGCCCAGGTGTCCCGGTAGCGGGAACTGGTGCCGGTCTTGATGGCCAGGCGCTGGGGCGGATTCATGGCGCTGGAGGCCCCGAAGATGCGGAAGCGGGCCATGGGATCGGCCAGGATGTCGCTGATGATATAGGCGGCCTGGGGGGAGAAGAGGCGCACCGGCGGCGCGGCGGGTGCATCGGCCCTGAGCCTGGGCGGCTGGTAAAGGCCGCCGTTGGCCAGGCTGGCATAGGCCGCGGCCAGTTGCAGCAGGCTCACCTCGGGGTTGCCCACCACCAGGCCCAGGCCGTAGTGCTCCGGGCCGCGTTCCGGATGGTTGATGAGGTTCAGGCGGCTCAAGGTGTCGTAATAGGTCTGGGGCGAGATCAGATTGAGCAGACTGACGGTGGACAGGTTGAGGGAGTTGGCCAGGGCCTCCCGGAAGGCGACCGGGCCGTAAGGGAAACGGTCGAAGTTGGCCGGGGTGAATTCCCCGCCCGGCGTCTGGTAGCGGCGCTCCACGTCCTCCAGGATGGTGGCCGGGGTGAAACCCAGGTCCAGGGCCTGGGCATAGAGAAAGGGCTTCAGAGCCGAGCCGGGGGAGCGCAGGGCCGCGGCGCCGTTGTTGAAGCCGCCCCGGCGGGGGCCGTATTGCATGGAGCCCACCAGGGCCAGCAGTTCGAGCGAGCGGTTGTCGATGATCACCGCCGCGGCCTGGGAAGCGCCGGATTGCAAGAGCGCCACCCGGTGCGAGGCCACGATGGCCTGGGCCCGCCGTTGCAAGTCCACATCGATGGTAGTCTTGACGGCGCCGGCGGCCGGGGGCAGTTGCGCCAGCACCAGGTTGACCAGGTGGGGCGCCTCAAAGGGGAAGCGGGGGATCCGGCCCGGGACCGGTTGCAGCCGCACGGGTTGGGCGGCCGCAGCCGCCAGTTCGTCGGGGCCGCTCAAGCCCAATTGCCCCAGGCGTTCCAGCACCAGTTCCTGACGCCGCAGCAAACGCCCCCGGCGGGGACCGTAGGGGTTCAGGGTCCCCGGGGCCCGGGCCAGGGCCGCCAGCAGGGCGGCCTCGCCGATGTTCAACTGGGCCGCAGGCTTGCCGAAATAGAGCCGGGCCGCGGTCTCCACCCCGATCAGGTTGTTGCCCATGGGCACCCGGTCCAGGTAACAACGCAGGATCTCCGGCTTGCTCAAACTCAGCTCAATCCTGCAGCTGCGCACCATCTCCACCAGCTTGCGGTAATAAGTGCGTCGTCCCGGATAGGTCAGCCGGGCCAGTTGCATGGTGATGGTGGAGGCCCCGGAGACGATGCGCCCGGTGCTGACATTGCTGCCCAGGGCCCGCAGCACGGCAAACGGGTCGACCCCCGGATGGCGCCAGAACCTCTGGTCTTCCGCGGCGACGAAGGCCGCCGCCACCCTTCCCGGCAGCTCGCCCGGGGGCAGTTTGATCAATTTGCGGCCCTCGGCCTCCAGCCCCAGGCGCAAGATCCGGCCCTGGCGGTCCAGGACCAGCGGCCCGGGGACCGGGTCCAGGGCCGCCCGGTCAAAGCGCGACGCCGCCTCGAAGTGCCACCCCAGAATAATGACCAGGCCGACCGCCAGCCACAGCCACCCGCCGCGGCCAGAGCCCCGAAGCATTCTTGTTCTGAAGGTTGGGGGTCCTGATGCCATCATAGATTACCTGGTGGCACAGGCGTCTCGCCTGTGCTGTCACTATAAATCATCAAAATTCCGTGGGGCGGGCGTCTCGCCCGCCCTTTAGTGGCACAGGCTTCCAGCCTATAATCACAGCCGGAGGCCTGTGCCACTAATCCAGATCACCGCGCCTTGACCGTCAACTCGCTCGAGGCCGTGAAACCATTCACCCCCGGCGAGTACATGGCCGCCGCCTTGGTGGGCGGCGCCAGGAACTGGCCTTCGCACACCGCCCGGGCGTAGTACTCGAAGCGGTACTTGCCGGAATAGAGCTGATCCCGGAAGGCCAGGACCCGGTCCTCCCGGATCTCGAAGAAATTGGGATAGAAGAGCATGGTGCCGTCCGCCATGGCGTAGCCCAAAGACCCGCCATCCTCATCCCCCTCCGGCTCCTCCGCACCCGGCGCCAGGTATTGCTCGGTTTTCAGGGCGGTATTGACCGCCACCAATCCGGCCGGCAGGGGGTCGTCCAGCACCACGTAGCGCTGGGGCCTGGCAGCCTCGATCACCACCACGACCTTGACCAGGTCGCCCACCTTGATCTCCGCCGAGCCGTCGGTATTCTGCATGGTCTTGCTGACCTTGAAGCCCTGGTCCGCCCCGGCGCCGGCCAGATCCAGCCGCGGCCCGGTGAGCTCCAGCTTGTAGAGCCAGGTGGGGCCGGATTTCGCCTCGACCACCACCACCGGGTTTTTCAGGAGGGCCTGCGCCTCGAGGCCCACGGTGCGGAAGCCCTTGGGATCGAGTTTCACCTGCTGCTTGCCAGTCACCCCGGGCTGGCTGACGGTCACCTCCCCGGGTTCGGTCCCCAGCTTCTGACCCTGGAAATAGGCCCCCAGGGCCACCAGGGCCCAGCCGGTGCTGCTGGTGGAGGTCCAGATGCCTTGCTGGTCCAGGCCGCCCAAGAGCAGCAGGGCCGTCTGTTTGGTCAGGGGGTCCTCCGGCATGATGGCCTTGGCCGCCAGCAGGGCCAGGGCCGGCCCCCGGCTCAGGGCGTTGAATTCATCCCGTCCCCATTGGGTCTCCTTGGCGATATCCGGTCCCAGCAGGGATTTGAGATCCTTCCGCAGGTCCGCCGGGGACCGCAGATTAGCCTCCCTGGCCGCCAGGAGGAGCAGGAGCCTGCCTTCCCGGCCCACCCGGGCGTAGCTCTGGCCCAGCCCCTGGAATTCGGCCCGATCCAGGGCCCCATTCAGGGCCAGGATATAGGCGGCGAAGGCCTTGGCGTGGTCCGGGGTCTTGGGGTTCTTGATCTGCTCGTGAAAATAGTCCAGCGCCTTGCCCAACGGTCCTTCGGGGACCTCCACGCCGTTTTTCTTGGCGATACTCAAGGCCGCGCCGGCGTAGATCGAGCCCCAGCCGCTGGCCTCGGACTGGCCCGGCCAATAGCTGAAACCGCCGCCCTCGACCTGCAGGCTCAAGACCCGCTGCACCCCGCGGCTCAGGTACTTATCCACCTCCTCCACCGTAAGATTCGGGACCTGACCGTCCTGGACCACGCCCCGCAAGGCGGCCAGGGCCAGGACCCCGGAACTGGTCTGCTCCACGCAACCGTAGGGATAAGTGAGCAGATAGTGCAGGGCGTCGCTCAGCCGCAAAAAGGGCGACCCCGAGAGGGTGAGCACCGCCTGCACCTCGCCCGGATTGAGCTTCGGGGCCCAGGCGCCGCTCAGATAGGGCGGCAGGGCGACCTTGATCTGGGATGGCCCCGACACGCTGCCGGAGGTGACCGAGGTATCCCGGACGTGCCCGGAGTTGATCTCCAGCTTCAGTTCGGCGGCGTCGGCGTGCCCCTGGAATTCCGCCCCGAACCGGGCCGTGGCCGGTCCGGCCTGGGTGGCCTCGCCGCTGACGTTGAGCTTCATGCTGTCTTTCGCCGGCAGCGGTTGCTTCGGCTCTTCGGCCTTCAGGACCAGGCCGCCTTCGGCCGTAGCCTTGAATTTCACCGGCCCGGCTGGCGCTGGTGTTGTTGAAGGCGGCCACCTGGAACCTGAATTTATCCCCTTGATTAAAGAAGCCGGGCATCCCCGGTTCCACATAAAAATCCTTGGTGGCCACCAGTTGACGCTCCGGGCTGGCAAAACCGCTGCCTTTGTCCGCGGTCACGGCATAAATGCGGTAACTGGTCATGTTGTCCGGCAGGGTAAAGCTTACCTGGGCCCGGCCATCGGGACCGGTGCGTACGGCCGGGTTGAAAAAGGCCACCGGTTCGAAGCGCCGCCGCAGTTTGGCCAACATGGCGGCATTCAGGCCGCCGCCGCCGGTGAGGATGTCGTTCCGGGCCAGGTAAAACGGGGTCTGATTTAACAAGAAGGCCCGCAAGTCGCCGGTAAAGACCCCGAGGGGGCCGTCAAAGCGGGTCAGCCGGTCCAGGGTGGGGGTCTTGAAGCCGGTGAGGGCCAGGACCGCTTCGTCCACCACGGCCACGGCCATCTCGGCTTCGATTCCCTGGCCTTTCTTGTTGTGCACCACGAAGTCCAGGGTGACGTTGGCGCCCGGCTCGGCCCGCAGCTCCTTGATCGCCGGGCTGATCTGCACCTGCAACTGCTCCACCTTAAGAAGCACCGGCAGATTGAGATTGCCCCAGAAGAACCCCGGGGCCTCGGTGTCGTAGCGGCCGGAAAAGACCGGGAAGTCCCCGCGTGGGGTAATAGCCAACACTGAAACGTAGACATTGGGGACATATTCGCCCTGGATGGGAATCTCCAGGTCCTTCAAGTCTTTTTGCGCCCGTACCACCCGGTGCTGCAGCAGGCCGTTTTGCTCCAGGGTGACCAGGTAGCAGGAGACCGGCCGTTTGGGCCTGAGGCTGATTTTGGCCGTCTGGCCCGGCTCATAGGCCGGCCGGTCCGCGCTCAAGGGCAGGATTTGATAGGCCTGTTCCTTGCCCTCGGCCCCTTCATAGCGGCCGCCCGCGGACTCCACCTGATAGGCGGTGGCCGAGGCGAAGCTGCGCCCCCGTTCATCCGTATAGGTGAAGGCCACCAGGTAGCGGCCGTACCAGCCGAAGCCAAATTTGAAGGAAGCCTCGCCTTTCTCTATGGGCAGGTCGGTGGCGTAGGTCCTCCGCCAGGACTCCTGATCCGACCAGTACAGGTCGCCCTGTTCGTTGCGCTTGGGCACGTAGGCATAGCTGCGCTCCAGAACTTCGGCCCGGATCTGCCCCTTGGCAACCTTCTTGCCGTCCTTGCTCACGGCCACCACCTTGACCACCTGGTCCTCTTCGGGGCGCACTGTCTCGGGGTGGCTGCTGAAGCCCACCAGATAGTCGGGCTCCACCTGGTAGCTCTTGCTGTCGGACGCGGCCCGGCCGTCGAAATCCAGCACCGTGGCGATCACCAGGTAGCCGGACTCGCCTGCCAGAACCTGCCGGTCCAGGGGGAATTCCAACTCGGTGCGGCCCTTCTCGTCCAGGATGGCCTGGCCGCTCTCGATCAGCTCCCCCGGTTCTTCCCGGGTATAGCCGAAGACGAAATTATCGTAGCCGGGCATCTGGTAGCTGGTCTTGGCCTTGTGCACCTTCCAGCGCACCTGGCCGTGCTTCACCGGCCCGCCGGCATAGTACGCCCCGGTGAGGCCGATCTTGACGAACTCCTGCTCCCTTTTCAGGTTGACATAGCCGGTTTCGCTCCGGGTCAGCCGCTTAAAGTCGATCTCCACAAAATGGCGGGGGGGCTTGAATTCCTGGATCTGGAAGGTGCAGTTGGCTTCGTTTTTCGGGGCCTCCGCGCTGGATCCGCCGTTATTGCCCTGATCATTGCCATTGCTGTTCTCCTCCTCATCCTCTGACCGTTTCACTTTAGGGCTGGGCGAGGGCTTCGCCTCTTCTTTAGAGCCATAGGCCATTTTCAGGCTATAGGTCCCCAGGGGCCAATAGCGGGCCGCGGTCACCTCGGCGGCAGTACCGCCGAAATCCGACAAGGTTCCTTCCCCGGAAAAGACCTGCTCCCCTTTGGGGCTGGTGATTTCAAAGGTGCACACCTCTCCCTGGGGCGAGAGGATATGGCCGTCCCGGTATTCCCGGACCAGGCCCTTGAAGTGCACCGTCTCGCCGGGACGATAGACCCCCCGCTCGGTGAAGACCTCTCCCTTGAGGCTGCGGACCTGCTCGCCGGTCCGGACCTGCCAGATATCCTGGGGTTTCAGGCTGTCGGCGGGGTTGAGCAGGATGTAGGAAACGTCCTTGTCGGTCCCGGCCAGCAGGCAGACCAGTTGCCCCTGCTCCACCCGCCGCTTCACCGGTTGAAAATTCCCCAGCGTCTTCAGGTTCAGCCCGTCCAATTCTTTGGGTTGAAAGATGAAGATGCCGTCCTGATCCGTCTGCCCCAGGGGAAAGACCTCCATATCCTTGGTGAGGCCCACTACCTGCACCCCGGCCAGCGGCGTGGCATTTTTCAGGGAGGTGGCCCACAGCAGCAACTGGTTGGCCCCCGATTTATAAGTCAGGCCCAGGTCGGTGATGCGAAAGACCCGGGGGTCGGTGGCCGCGGGGCCGCCTTCCTGATCCTGGCTCACCCGGATGAGCTCCAGGGCCCCGGCTTCCTTGTCTCGGCGGAAACTGAGCGGCAGGGACACGGCCAGGGCTTTGTTCTTCTGGCCCGGCGCCGGAAAGAGCTGCTTCTCTTGTAAAAGGCTCCCGCAGGAAGGGGGCCAGGGCCTTATTGTCTTTGGCCAGGCTTTTCAGTTGCTCCGCTCCAGCCTGGAGGTCCGGCAGGAGCCGGTCCCAGTCCGGCCGGGATGTCTTCCACGACCAGGGCCTGGGGCAACAGCAGGGGCGGAATCCGGATGCCTTCCAACATCAGGGACTTGACGTTTTCGGCCCGAACATGGAGCAGCTCGCGGCTGTCCAGCTCGATGAGGCTCTTCTTTTCGACATACTCCAGTTTGGGCGGACGGTCGGGCATGAAGAAAGAAGTCACGGTGGGCGCATAAGCCTGGCCGGCCAGGGTGAAGTTCTCCGGCAGGTTCACGACGTAGCCGAGCCCGTACTTGAAGCGGCCTTTCAGGGTGAGTCGGCCTTCCGAACTCATGGCCGACTTGGACCAGTCGATTTTGACCAGCGGCAGGAGACGCAGGTTGCCCTTCAGACCCTCCAGCGGGACCGCCTTGCTGAAAAAAATCTCGACCTCTTCCTTCCCGGCATCCGGCTCGATCCTGGTGATGGTGAATTGCCGGTCCGAGACGGCCGCCGGCGCCTTGGCCGGCCGGCGCTCTTGAGCCCCGGCCTCCGAGGCCGGCCGTCCCAGGTCCAGGAAACAGAACGAGACCAGCAGCAATCCAATCAAGGCGATGAGACGCCGCCCCGCATAACGGGGGACCTCAGACGAGAGTACCCTTGAGCCCGCATCCATGCTGTTGCTCCTTTTAAACGGTGGCGCCGGTTGGCTTCAGGTCTCCAAGATAATATTTCTGCTTATAAAAACAAGCAATAACCCAATAGTTACCGGCATTAAAATGGCGGAAAGATGTTTAGGTTTTTTTCATTTTAATTTGCCCATCGTAATTGTAATAAAATTATGATGTTATCCTGGGATCAGTAATCCCCTCTCCCCTCCGAGGGGAGAGGGTGGGGTGAGGGGTGGCTTCGTCGGAAAAACCAAGTTAGTTTCATAATTCGCTTCATTACTTTTCGGCGCCAAAATTTGATTATTTAAGGATAAAATGGCCTAAACCTCGCAACAATCTCAGTAGTCAAGGAACCGGGAACATGGTAGATTTCCGGCATTAACGCCGGGTGTCAGAAATCAGCTTTTAGACAAAAAACCGAAGGCCGTTTTTCCGTAGCCGCAGGCTTTAGCCTGCGTGTCTTAGCTTACTGCTGAAGGCTTCTTTATGACCGACACGGTTTCCATCCCCGGCCCGGACGTCACCCTGGAAGGCCGCTTTCTGCCGGGCACCATCGGGCCCGGGGTGGTCATCACCCACCCTCACCCCCGATTCGGCGGCAGCATGAACAACAACGTGGTCTGGACCGCCGAGCGAGCCTTTCACCACCGCGGCTTTGCCACCCTGTGCTTCAATTTCCGGGGCGTGGGCCGCAGCACCGGGGCCTATGGCGAGGGTGAGGCCGAAGCCGCGGACGTGGCCGCGGCCCTGGACTTCCTGGGGGAACGGACTCCCGGCCCCCTCTACCTGGCGGGTTACTCCTTTGGGGCCTTCGTGGCCGGTCGGGCCTTGCTCCAGGGGTTGGCGGTCCGGGCCGCGGTCTTCATCGCCCCGCCCATCGCCTTCATGGATCTCTCCTGGCTGCCCGGGGTGCCCGGCCTGCGCCTGGTGGTGGCGGGCGACCAGGACGACCTTTGCCCCTTAGCCGAGTTGAGGCAGCTGTTGGCAGGAGCGGCCGCGCCGGAGATCAGGGTCATCGCCGGCGCCGACCACTTCTTCGGCGGCCGGGAGGAAGAACTTTTTCAGGTTTTGCGGGATTTTCCGCTGTAGATCCGGCCTCACACCAGCGTGGGGAAACGTCAAGCAAAAATGGAGAACAGCCGCCCTCGGCTGTTTTTTTGCAAGCGAGGGCGCCTGCTCTCCATAGTCCTGGATGTGGGTTTTCATTGAGAGGCTTTGCCCTGGCTGACCGCTGACGGCTGACCGCTCTCCTCCCCCATGGCCTCCAGCACCCAGCGGTATTCCTCGGTAAGAGAATCCAGCAGCTCTTTCTTCAACTCCGCCGGCAGCCACTCCCAGGTGTAGGTCTCGATCTCCAGGTGGGGACAAAACCGCTGTTCCCTAAGCAGCCGCAACACCTCACGGGTCTCCGCCCCGGTGGTGGCCAGGGCCCCGCAGCGCTCCACAAACAGCGGCATATGGTAATGGATGCGCCACTGGCCCGGGGGGCAGCGGTCCAGCAGGGCCAGGGCCTGCCAGAGATCCGGGAAACGTCGGCCGCGGCCGCCGTCTTCCCGGGCGATGACCTGGTGCAGATAGGGCGAGTGGGTAAAGGGCTCCAGTTGCCGGGCCAGGGCAGCCCGCCGCCCGTTGGCCGGCACCGTGACCTTCAGTCCCGCGGTGATCTGCACCTTGCCCACCTGGATGCCGTTTCGGGTCAAGGCTTCCAGGGCCGCGGCCGGGTCCTCATAGGCCACCGCCAGGTGGCAGGTGTCCAGGCAGACCCGCAAATGCCGCAGCAAGCCGCGGCGAGCCTCAGCCTCACTCAGCCCCGCGGCCCGGGCCAGTTGCGGGGCGCCCCGTTCCAGCAGTCGGGTTTGGAAAAACTCCACCACCTCCCGGCTGCACTCCAGCAGGCCATCGGGCTCCGGCTCCAGGTCCAGGTGGATGAGCTTGCCGGTGTCTGCCTCCACCTGGATCAGTCTGGCCGTCAGGTCCACCAGGTTGGCCGTGATCTGCGCCAGGGCCTCGGCCTCCGCCCCGATCCAAGGCTGGTAAGACAGAGGCACGGTGGAGATACCGCCATCAATGCCGGCCGGCAGCAGGCAGGCCAGGATGTCCACCAGGCGCAGGGTATAGTCGAGGCGCCGGGCGGCCCGCCAGTCCGGGGCGAAGATGGCCTCCTTCACCGGCTGCCCCGTCAGGTCGCCGTACGGGAAGCCGTTCAGGGTGAAGACGTAGAGATCATGTTGGGCCAGGAAGTCTCGAAACCTGGCCAGATGATCCCCGGTCAACAGTTCCCGGCTTTCCGCATTGGAGAGGCGCAGGCCCAAACCGAAGGGTCGCTCCGGGGCCAGCCGGGCCTTGAGCCGCGGCACCAGGGCCTGGAGATTCTGCAATAACTCCCCCCAGCCGCGGCCGGGATGCACCTTGGTACAATAAGTCAGGTGGAAGAAACCGTCATGGCCGATTTGCAATGGTTAATCGTCCTCTTAGGTTTTTGGTGGGAGAAGCATTTAGCGGGTTAGCAGCTATCCGGTCAGCGGTCAGGCAAGATGGAGAACAGCCGCCCTCGGCTGTTCTTTGCCGGCGAGGTCGCCTGCTCTCCATTTTTCTTCTGGCTAACTGCTCACTGCTAAATGCTCACTATCTTCAACAGTGATCCGGCGCAGCAAGTCCAGGGCGGCCCTGACCGTCTGCTGGTCTATTTCGTGGGCCTCCATGCCCTGCCCGATATCCCAGAGGAGCATGACGGTGAGGCGTCCCCCCAGGTGGGCCCGGAAATCTTCCAGACCCTGAAGGATAGCCCCGCGCTGGTCGAGTTGGGGAACATACAGGGTAAAACCGAGGTTGGTCAGCAGTTCCAAAACCCGATGCCAGGCAACCTTGGGCAATAGACCGGCCAGATAGGAGTAAGTGGTGTCCAGGGCGATGCCCACGGCCACCGCCTCCCCGTGCCCCAGCTCGAAGCCGCTGAGCAGCTCCAGCCGGTGGGCGGCCCAATGGCCGAAGTCCAGAGGCCGGGAGCTGCCTTGCTCAAAGGGATCGCCGGAGGTGGCGATGTGCTCCAGGTGCAAGGCGGCGCAGCGCTCAATGACCTCTCGCATGGCCGGCAAATCCCGCTGCACCAGGGCCTCGGCCCGGCTCTCCAGGAAGATAAAGAAATCCGCATCCTTAATGAGGGCTACTTTGACGGCTTCGGCCACCCCGCCGATCCAGTCTTTCTGGGACAGGGTGGTTAAAAAATCGCTATCATTGAGCACCGCGGCCGGCGGAGCGAAGACCCCCAAGAAGTTTTTCTGCCCCATGGCGTTGACGCTGTTTTTCACGCCGATGGCGGCGTCGGCCTGGGATAGCACCGTGGTGGGCACCCGGAGGAGCCGCACCCCCCGGTGGGCGGTGGCCGTGGCGAAGCCCACCGTGTCGATGAGGGCGCCGCCGCCCACGGCCGCCACGTAGGAATGGCGGCACAAACCCGCCGCCTGGATGGCCTGGTGCAGGATGGTGACGTGCAGCGGCTCGTTCTTCACCGCCTCGCCCCCGGGCAAAAGCAAAGGCGCACCGGCCAGGACGATGACTTCGGCATGTTCCCGGCAATACTCTTCGAGGTCCGCCAGCAAGCCGGGATGGTGCCGGTAAAGGCCGCGATCCACCACGGCCAGCACCTTTTTGGGCAGGTCGCCGCCGCCGTCCCGGATGACCTCCTGCAACAGGGGATTCCCCGGATCGAACAGACCCGAGGTGAAGTGGACCGGGTAGCGGAAGCTTACCTGGAAATCCTGTTGGATGGTCGTGCTCGCGGCGCTCTTCATGCCAATTTCCTTAAAAAATTCTTAAATGGAGAGCAGGCGCCCTCGCCTGCAAAGAACAGTCGAGGGCGGCTGTTCTCCATAAAAACACTCTGCCAAGATTTAGAAAAATCTAGTGAATAACCCAGGCCAGGCGATCCACCTGGTTACGATATACAAGTTAAGTCTGGGATTGAGGAATTACCAGTTTTTGAGAGGAAAAATCTGTTATGGCGGGGCTGGCTGTTCAGAACCGGCCCAGGCATAAAATTAAGCGGAGGCTGGTGGGGCGGGCGTCCCGCCCGCCATCGTGGTGGGGGCGCCGATCTGATTAATAGTGGAGCGTGAAACGCACCCGGCAATCTGTCTTTGCTGGGTCACCGGCTACTGGCAACTTTTCATGGCAGGGCCGAGGCGAGCCGATCGACCAGGTCGAACAGGACCGACGGCGCCAGGCCCAGCCAGAGAATCAGCCCCAGGATCACCGCGCCGGCCAGGCCCACCGCCAGATCGCCCCTGGGCACCGCCGCCTCGGGCCCGGCCGGCTGCATGTAGAGCGAGACCGTCACCTTAAAATAATAGTAAAGGGAGATGATGGCGGTCAGGATGCCGATGACCGCCAGGATCAGGTAGCCGGAGTGCAGCACCGCCCGGAACAGGGCGAATTTTCCCATGAAGCCGGCCGTGGGCGGCAGCCCCGCCAGGGAGATGAGGCAGACGGCCAGGAGGCCCGCCCGCCAGGGCTGAGAGTAACCCAACCCCTGGTAGTCGGCCAAATCGTCCAGGTCGGACTGCGCCTGGCCCGGCGACAAGCTGCCGATCAGCCCGAAGGCCCCCAGGTCCATGACCGCATAGACCACCAGGTAAAACATCAGGGCCGGCAGGCCGCCCTGTTTGACGGCCAACAGGGTCATGAAGAGGTAGCCCATCTGGCCGATGGAGGAGTAGGCCAGCAGGCGTTTGATTTGCGTTTGATAGAGCGCAGTGACGTTGCCCACCGTCAGGGTGAGGGCCGCCAGGACCCAAAGGGCCGGCAGGCAATAAGCCCATACCGGTGCGGCCGCCAGCAGGGAAAAGCGCAGCAGTGCGGCAAACAGGGCCACCTTGGAGCCGGTGGACAGAAAGGCGGTCACCGGGGCCGGGGCCCCCTGGTAGACATCCGGGGTCCAGAGGTGAAAGGGCACCAGGGAGGTCTTGAAGCCGATCCCCACCAGGATCAGGGCCAGGGCCAGCAGGATCACCGGCAGGTCCTGGGGATGGGCCAGGGCCGCCAGGGAGCCGGCCACCTGGAGGGTGCCGCTCACCGCGTAGAGCAAAGCAATGCCGAAGGTGAGGAAGCCCGAGGCCACGGCGCTCACGATGAAATATTTTAGCCCCGCCTCATTGGAGGCGGCCTCGCCCTTGCGCACCGCGATCAGGACATACAGGGACAGGGAGATGAGCTGGAACCCCAAAAAAAAGATGACCCAGTTCAAGGCCCCGGCCACCAGCACCATCCCCAGGGCGGCAAAGAGGACCAGGCCGTAAAGTTCATCGCCGGCCAAGCCCCGGGCCCGGGCATACTGCCGCAGGAACAGGCAGGTCAGGAGGGTGATCAGCATGAACAGGCAGGTGAAAAACCGGGCGTAGCCCCCCAGGTCCAGCATGCCTTCGGAGGTGGGGTTAGCCGGGGTTATCCAGAGGGCCGCGGCCCCGGCGGCCCCGGCGCTGAGCAAGGCCAGGGCGAAGAGCACCCCCTCGGGCAGACGCCGCCAGAAGGCCCCGGCGCAGAAGATGAGCGAGCCGCCTCCGGCCAGGATAACCACCGGGAGCAGCCCCGGCCAATCAGTGGACATGGGTCGTTACCATTGCTTGGTTTTCACCTAATAAAGACCAGGAGACCGGATGACGGGGGACCGAGGTCAATGCTCCGTCTCCGTCTCCCGTCTCCCGTCTACCTCCGCTTCCCGGGCCGGCGGCGCCATGAATTCCGGCCCCACCGGGTCTTTAATGGTTGCCGCCAGTATCTGGTCAATGGCGTGCAGGTCGGCCTGCTCCAGGTTCCAGCCGCTAATCTCGGGCACCGGGTCCAGTTGCTCCGGCTGCCGGCCGCCCCACAGGGCGATCTCGGCGCCCTGGTCCAGGACCCAACGCACCGCCAGGTGGAGCACCCGCCGCTCAAATCGTTTCCGGGCGAACTCGTCCAGCAGTTTCACGGCCGCCAGATACTGCGAAAGGCGCGGCGGCTTGAACTTCGGGTCGATCTTGCGCAGGTCGTCACCCTGATATTGCCGGTCGGCCGTGACCCGGCCCGACAGGAGGCCGCGGCATAAGGCGCCGTAAGCCATCAGCGCCACCTGATTTTTCCGGCAGAAGGGCATCAATTCCGCCTCAATGGCCCGCTCGAAGAGGTTATAAGGCGGCTGGGCCAGATGCACCGGGCCGCCCTTTTGGAAGGCCTCAATCTGCTCCGGCGAATAATTGCTCACCCCCACGGCCCGGATCTTCCCCTCTTGCCGCAACTGCGCCATGACCTTGCCGGTCTCCTCAAAAGGTTCCAGGGGGTCGGGCCAATGCACGAACAGGATGTCCAGGTAATCGGTTTGCAGATTTTTGAGGGAGTCGGCCACATTCCGTTTGATAAACTCCGGCGAGCAGTTGCGGAAGACCTTGCCTTCCTGCCAGTCCAGCCCGGTCTTGGTGGAGATGCAAACCTGCTCCCGGCATTTTTTGAGGGCCAGGGCCTTACCGACGATCTGCTCCGAGCGGCCGAAGCCGTACACCGGCGCGGTATCGATCAGGTTGATGCCCTTGTCGATGGCGGCATGGATGGTCTTGATGGCCAGGGCTTCATCGGTGCCGCCCCACATCCAGCCGCCCATGGCCCAGGTGCCCAAGGCAATACGGGACACCTTGAGATCGGTCCCCGGAATTTGCGTGTATTCCATGGTCTCTCCCAATTTTCTATCTAGGCAGCCAGGCCACCTGGGTGGTCTGGTGCAGCATCATCTGCACCGGCTGATCCAGCCATTGCAGCACCGGCCCGGGGTGCAGGCCGATGAAAAGCACCGCCACGGCCAGGACCACCAGGATGACGACCTCCCTGGAATTGACGTCCCAGAGGACGTGCTCGGCCCGGGGTTCGCCGAAGAGGGAGTCCTGCACCATCCGCAGGATGTAGATCACCCCGAAGACGATGCCGACAAAGCCCCAAACCGCCACCCACCAGTTGGCCTTGAAGGCGCCCACCAGGATGAGCATCTCCCCCACGAAATTATTGAGGCCCGGCAGTCCCAGGGACGACAGGGCAAACAGCAGGAAAAAGGCGCTGAATACCGGCATTTTGCTCCACAGGCCCCCCATTACGGCGAAATTCCGGGAATGGAGGCGCTCGTCCAGCATGCCCACCATGATGAACAGGGCCGAAGTGGACAGGCCATGGTTGATCATCTGTAAAACGGCGCCGCTCAGGGTCACGGCGTTCCAGATGACGATGCCGATGATCACCATGCCCATGTGGGCGATGCTGGAGTAGGCCACCAGGCGCTTGATGTCGGCCTGGGCCAGGGCGA
Source organism: uncultured delta proteobacterium (assembly GCA_963797235.1). Classification (GTDB taxonomy): domain Bacteria; phylum Desulfobacterota; class Desulfobaccia; order Desulfobaccales; family 0-14-0-80-60-11; genus JAPLJC01. Next base: position 256,551 of record CAWCOX010000009.1, on the reverse strand, counting down.
TCCAGCCGGCATAGAACAGGCCGCCCATCCCCAGGATCAATAGGAGCGGCACCAGGTATTGGCGCGCCCTCGGGAAAGAACGGGATGGCAAATCGGAAAATGGCGTAAACCCCGGTCTTCAGGAGCAGCCCGGCCAGAACCACGCTGCCGGCGGTGGGGGCCTCGGTATGGGTGTCGGGCAGCCAGGTATGCACCGGCAGCAGCGGGACCTTGATGCCGAAGGCCAGCAGAAAGGCGGCGAACAAGAGGACTTCGGTGGTGCGCCCCAGGGGTCCATGCTGCGTCAACTGGTAGACCGAGAAGGTGTAAACCCCGGTCGCCTGCCCGTGGAGGATGTAGAGGATCAGCAGGGCGATGAGCATCACCAGGCTGCCGGCCAGGGTGTACAGCAGGAACTTGATGGCCGCGTGGATGCGGTTCTCGTGCCCCCAGATGCCCACCAGGAAGAACATGGGGATGATCTGGATCTCCCAAAAGAGGTAAAAGAGCAGCAGATCGGCGGCCAGAAAGAGGCCGGCCAGGGTGCCCTCCAGGAACAGGATGAAGAAATAGAAGGAGCCGTGCTTAAAATCGATGGCCCGCCAGGAGACGAGCACGCAGAAGATATTCAGAAAGGCGACCAGCGCCAGGAGCAGGAGGCTGATGCCGTCCAGGCCCAGGCTGTAGCGGGCCCCCAGCCATGGAATCCAGGCATAGTCCTCCAGCAGCAGCCAGGTGCCCTGGGGCGTGGCGTGGGGCTGGAGGTCGAGACCAAAGAGCGCCGCCACCAGGGCCATTTCCACCAGGGTGACGCAGCAGACTGAGCCAACGGACCAGGTCCGGGCGCCGATAAACCGCCAGGACAACAAAGCTGCCCAGGATCGGCCAGAAGATAATGAGGGTAAGTATGGGAAATTGAAGCATATTCATGCCTCCGTTATTACCACAGGTACCAGCTCAGGCCCAGAGCGGCAAAAAAGATGGTCAGGCCCAGGAGCAACATCTTCAGATAGGTGGACAGCCGCCCCGTGGTCCAATACCCCAGGCCCCGGGAGACAGACACCAGGCCGTCGGCGGCCTTGACCACACCCTCATCGATGACCAGTTCGTCCACCTGCAGCCAGCAGAATTTCGCCAGGGCCCGGTAAGGCCGGAAGAGGGCCCGGGCGCCTCCGACGATGACTTGCTGATCGTAACGGTCATCCACCTGCCGCCACAGAAAGCGGGCCATACGCTTGATAAGGCCGGACGAAGATCAACTGATAGAGCCGGTCGAGATAAAAGCCGGCAAACAGGAGGCCCCAGTAGCCTGCCAGCGCCGGTTCCCGGGCCGGCCGGCGGCGGTAAAGCCAGTAGGCCAGGCCGATGGAGACCACCACGATGACGGCGCTGATAATTCCCATGGCCCATTCCGTCCCCGGGGGAGCCCCCAGGTCCGGCCGGGCCCCGGGGACGACGGCCAGATAATTGCCCAAAAAGTTCTTTGCCGATGCCCCCCGGCAGATTGAGCAGGCCGTCGCCCAGGGCGCAGACCGCCAGGGGCCAGAGGACCCAGGCCATGAACCGGGGGATGGGCCGGATCGGTTCGCCTCCCCCGCCGTCGGTCCGCTCCGGAAAGGCCACGAAGAAGACCCGGAAGGTATAGAGCGGCGTCAGAAAGGCCGCCGCCAGGCCGAGGAGCCAGAAGATTTTGTAAGTGGCTCCCGGATGGATAAAGGTGGCCAAGAGGATGCGGTCCTTGCTGAAGAAGCCCCCCAACAGCGGAAAGGCGCTCAGGGAGACGGCGCCGATCAGAAACAGCCAATAAACCGCGGGCAGGCGGCGGCGCAGGTTGCCCATGCGGAAGATGTTGTGTTCCTCGGCCAGGGCCTGGATGACGATGCCCGCGGTCAAAAAGAGCAGGGCCTTGAAGAAGGCGTGGGACACCAGGTGGAAGAGGCCGCCGACGATGTCGCCCGCCCCCACCGCCAGGAACATGTAACCCACCTGGCTGATGGTGGAGTAGGCCAGCATCTTTTTGAGGTCCCATTGGGCCAGGGCGGCGAAAGAGGCGTACAGCGCGGTGACGGCGCCCACCCCGGCGATGATCAGCATGGCCGTGGGCGAGAGCGACACCAACGGAAAGAGCCGCATGAGCAGGTAGGTGCCGGCGGTGACCATGGTGGCGGCGTGGATCAGGGCCGAGACCGGGGTGGGGCCGGCCATGGCGTCCGGCAGCCACACCGTCAGGGGTAGCTGCGCCGATTTACCCACCGCCGCCCAGAGCAACAGCAGGGCCAGGACGGTGATCAGGGTGGGACTGAGTCCCGCGGCCTGGCTATTGATCTGGGTGATGGAAAAATTGCCGAAATGGACGAAGCACAGGCCCAGGGCCACGCCGAAGGCGATGTCGCCGATGCGGGTGCAGATGAAGGCCTTGCGGCCGGCGTTGGCGTTGGCTTCGTCCCGGTACCAGAAACCGATCAGGGCATAAGAGCAGAAGCCCACCCCCTCCCAGCCCAGGTAGACGAAGATCAGGCTGTCCGCCGTGGTGATCACCAGCATGGCGAAGACGAAGAGGTTCAAATAGCAGAAAAACCGGACGTAGTCGGCGTCCTCCCGCATGAAGGCGGCGGAGTAGAGGTGGATGATGCTCGCCACAAAGGTGACCATCAGCGCCATGACCGCGGCCAGGGGATCGAAATGGACGTTCATGGCCGTCGAAAAATCCCCGGCCCCGAACCACTGCCAGAAGGTGAGGTCGTGGGCCCGGTCGCCGGCCAGGACCAGGGCCGCCGCGGCACAGAACATGGCCCCCAGGACCGCGGCGCAGGCCACCGCCTCCACCGCCCGCCTGGGCAGAAAGCGGCCCAGCACGGCGTTGATCACGAAGCCGCCCAGGGGCAACAGCAGCAGGAGCAGGAGAACGGTTTCCATTTTACCTTTGTAGGGGCGGCTCTCGAGCCGCCCGATCTTAATCCTCGGGACTAACCGACCTTCGCCATGAATCTTTAGCCCTTCATCAGATTATAGCGGTCGGCATCCAGGGTGCCGGTGCGCCGGTGGGAATAGACGATGAGGGCCAGGCCCACGGCCACTTCGGACGCGGCCACGCACATGATGAAGATCACCAGCGCCTGGCCGTCCAACTGCTGCCAGCGCAGTGAGGCGGCCACCAGGGCCACCCCGGCGGCGTTCAGCATCACCTCGACGCCGATGAGGATCATCACCAGATTGCGCCGGGCCACCGCGCAGGCCGCGCCCAGGAAAAAGACGGCCCCGGCCAGAACCAGCACGTGACTATATGGAACGATAGTGTTCATAATTTCCCGTAGGGGCGAACCTTGTGTTCGCCCTTAGTCCCTAACGCCCCTATTCCTCCCTTCGCCCCAAATACAAGGCCCCCACCAGGGCCACAAAGAGCAGAAAGGAGACGATCTCCACCGAAAACCAGTACCTCTGGAACAGAAACCGGCCCGAATTCCAGGGGCGACGCCGCGGCCAAGGGCAGCGGCAGGCTGTGGCCGGACTTGAACATGATCAACACGAAGGCCGCGGCCAGACTCAGGGCTCCCAAAACCGCGGCGGGCAACCATCTGAGCAGATAGGCGCCGATCGGCTCCTCCGAGGCCCGGACCTCCAGCATCATGACGATGAACAGAAACAGCACCATGATGGCCCCGGCGTAGATGATCACCTCCAGGACCGCCAGAAACGGCGCCCCCAGCAGATAAAAGAGCAGCGCCGTGCCAAAAAAAGAGAGCACCAGATAGACGATGGCGTGCATCAGATTACGCCGGGTCACGGCCAGGGCGGTGCTCACCAGGATGAGGCGGCCAATATGTAAAAGATCACGGCGTACAGATTCATGGCTTTTTAAGCCTTTTGTCCACCCACTTTGGTTTTTACTGACTACTGACCACTGGCCACTGCCTTCAGGGCAGATTGCTCTTCAGGTCCACCGGGGCGGCCTCGTCGACATGGCTGCCCTTGCCGCCCACCATGGCCACCCCGGCAAAGCGGTAAAAGTTGTATTCGCGGTTCTTGCCGCCATGGTCCATCAGCAGGTCTTTCTTCTCCGCCACCATGGCCAGGATGTCGGGCTCGCAAAACTCGTAAAAAGGTGTGAGCTGGATGGCCAGGGTGGGGCAGGCCTCCTCGCACAGGCCGCAGTATATGCAGCGGGCGAAATTGATCCGGAACCAGGGGGCGAAACGCCGGCCGCCCCGTTCGCCGCAGACCATGGAGATGCAACTGGTGGGGCAGACCGCCGAGCACAGGAAGCAGGCGACGCAGCGTTCCTCGCCGTCCGGGTCCCGGGTGAGGATGATCCGGGCCCGGGCCCGCTCCGGCAGGAAGCGCTTGTACTCGGGATATTGCTCGGTGACCGGCCGCCGTCCCAGGTGACGCAGCACCATCATCAGCCCCTGCCACAGCCCGGCGACGCCCCGGCCCACCACCCTCAAGATATTAGGCCGACCCCGTCCGGGGTCTTTGACTTCCGGCATTGCTCCTCGTCCCCTGTAGGGGCGGCTCGCGAGCCGCCCCTACGATTCTTTGGTAAATAAAATCAAATAATTATATGGCCCGACCCGGGCCGTCCGGGTCTTCTGAAAGCCATAAGGCACGACCAGATGTTCCACTTCCTCCGGGGCCAGCCGGATCCGCCTCGGCGGCCCCGGCGGGCCATCGACCTTGTCGAACTCCACCACGGCCAGGGCGCCGCCGGGCTTCAAGACCCGGTGGGCTTCCTGCAAAGCGCCCTCGGCCAGGGCGAATTCCGCCAGGTCGTGGAGCACCGTGGCCAGCAGGCAGACGTCGACACTGTGATCGCCCAGGGGAACGAGCTTGCTGATGTCCGCCAGCTGCGCCCGGATATTCCGGCGGCCGGCGGCCGCGGCCCGCTCTTCCAGAGCCTCGATTCCCGGGGGCCACAGGTCCAGGGCCACGACCACGCCGTGCGCGCCGATGACTTCGGCCACCGCCAGGGTATAATTGCCGGCGCCGCAGCCCAGGTCCAGGAAGGTGATCCCCGGTAAGAGCGGCAGCTCATCCAGGAGCCTGGCCGGCTCGATAAGGTCGAAGCTGCTTTTCCCGGCCCCGGGGGGCCTGGTTGCAGAGACCTCGGGAGTATGGACCATCTCCGTCTCCTTGGCGGGCAGGGGCCTGACCCGGTAGCCGCAGGCTTCAGCCTGCGCAGGCTAACCTTGCGGCTGCCTCACCCCATCGCCAAAATGACGCCGCCGGTAATGACGATATTCAGCAGCGCCAGGGGAATCAAGACCTTCCAGCCGAATTCCATCAACTGGTCGAAGCGCAGCCGGGGATAGGTGGCCCGCAGCCAGATGAGGGTAAAGACGACGATAAAGACCTTGATCAAGAACCAGGCCAGGGGCGGCAGCCACGGCCCCCGCCAGCCGCCCAGGAAGAAGACCGCCACCAGGGCCCCCAGGATCACCATGGTGACGTACTCTCCCAAAAAATAGAGCCCGAAGCGCATGCCGCTGTATTCCATGTGATATCCGGCCACCAGTTCGTTTTCCGCTTCCGGGATGTCGAAGGGGATGCGCTTCATTTCGGCCACGGCGCTGATGAAAAAGATCAGAAAGGCCACGGGCTGCAAGATGATGAACGGCAAACGCGCCTGCGCCTGGACGATGTCCACCAGGGAAAAAGAGCGGGCCAGCATTACCACCGGCGCCAGGGAGAGGCCCAGGGAGAGCTCATAGCTGATCATCTGGGCCGCGGCCCGGATGGCCCCCAGCAGGGCAAACTTGGAGTTGGAGGCCCAGCCTCCCAGGGCCACGCCATAAACCCCCAGGGACGAGAGCGCCAGGACGAAGAGCAGGCCGACGTTGAGATCGCTGATTACTCCCGGGATCTCCTGGCCCCGGAAGGTCCAGCCCCGGGCAAAGGGCACCACCGCAAAGATCAGCAGCGCCGTGCCCGCCACCACTGCCGGGGCGTAGAGGAAGATGACCCGGTCGGCCCCGGCCGGGATGAAATCCTCCTTGGTCAGCAGCTTGACGGCGTCGGCGAGGGGCTGCAGCAAGCCCTGAGGTCCGCACCGGTTCGGGCCCAGGCGCAGTTGCATGAACCCCAGGAGGCGGCGCTCCACGTAGACCAGGTAGGCGGCCACCAGCAGCAGCGCCACCAGGACGATGAGGAGCTTGACGATCAAGACGATTATGCCCAGGACCCAGACCGACACTATTCTTCCACCTTGACGAGGTCGCCCGAAGAGAGCGAAACCTGATAATCCGGCGCCCGGCGCCAGTTCAGTTGCCGATGCCGGGGCAGCACCAGGACCCCGGGAGCCATATTTTCCGCCACCTGGAGCGCCACCCTCAGTTCACCCGCCGGGAGCCGCAAGGCCACCAGGTCCCCAGCTTCAAGGCCGTTTTTAGCCGCGTCGGCAGTTTGCATGCACAGCCGGGGCGGCTCTTCCACCTGCTGGATATATTTGGCATAACTGGCCAGTTCTTCGGTCCCGAAGGTTGAGTCCACCAGCAGCAGCTCCAGGTGGTCCGGAGGGGGCGACTCCGGGGCCGGCGCCGCGGCCGGGGCATAGGCCCCAGCCGTAGCGGCCGGGGCAGAAGTCGCGCTCCCGGCGGCGGCGAGAACAGCGCGGCAAGATTGGCGAAAACGGCACTCTCCCGGCCCAGCCAATCCCAGAGGTCTGCGACCGGCAACGCCGCCGGCGGGGACATGGCCGCGGCCAACTCCGCTAAAATCTCCCCGGCCGTCCGAGGCTCGCCGCCGGGGACGTGGCTCAGGAAGGTCCGGGGCGGGTGCAACTCCGGGCTGACCTGGGCCAGGGGGCTGCCACCCAGGTGCACCGGCGGCGCCAGTTGCAGCCGGCCCTCCTGGTTGACGAAGCTGGCAGCGGTGCGCTCGAATACGGTGAGGGTGGGCAAGACGATATCCGCCCGCTGCACCAGTGGCGAAGGCAGGTAGTCCAGGACCACCAGCAACTCCAGCTTGTCCAAGGCCCGGGCCAGGCGCTCCCGGTCCGGGTAGTCCCAGAAGGGGTCGCACTCTATCGCCAGCAGGGCCTTGACGGCGCCGGCTTCCAGGGCCTCGATCCATGGCTGCTCATGCTCCGCTGACAATAGACTGGCCCCGAAGGTATTGGCGCCGGGCAGGACATAGAAGAGGCCGGCATTGATCTCGAGTTCTCGCAGCAGCAGGGCCAAATCGGCGGCCAAGGCTGGCGTGGACTCCTTGACAATATCGGTGCCACAGACGATGACCGGCCTTTTGCTTTGGCCGAGCTTTTGCCTTAAGGCGGCCAGACGATCACGAATTGCAGGTTCCAGATCAGGCTTTTCAGGCAGGGTCGCGGCAAATTGACGAGTCTTTGGAGTGAGATTCGTCAAGTTTCTGCCAGCCAGAGCCCCACGGACCAGGGCACCCAGACCCTGATTGAGGTCCCCTGGAGAAAGCGGCAGATGCTCAAAGTCGAAGGGCAAGCGCAACCGGCCGCGGGTCCAGCACCACCACTTGCCCGCCCCTACGCCAGGCCTGGCGCAGGGCCAGGGCCAGCATGGGGGCCTCGTTCACCGGGTCGGCCCCGGCCACCAGGATAAAATCCGCCGCTTCCAGCTCTCGCAGGGATACGGCCAGGCCCGCCTCCAGCCGCGAGACCGCGGCCCTGACCTTGCGCTCTTGCGAGGGCACGGTGAAATAGCGGGGCTCGGTCCAACCCAAGGTCCGGCAAAACCGCTTCAGCATCGCCTGGCTCTCCAGGCTGCTGCGGCTCGAACCCAGGCAGGCGACGGCCCCGGGGCCGGAGGTTGCCGCCAGGTGGCTAAGCCTGGCTGCGGCCGCCTGGATCGCCTCCGCCCAGGCCACTTCCACCCCGGCAATCCTGGCCCGGCGGGGCCGCTCCGGGTGGCTCTCATAGGCAAAGCCGTAACGCCCCCGGTCGCAAATGAAGTAGCCGTTCACCATTTCATTGAAGCGCCCTTCCTGGCGCCACATCTGGCGGTAGCGGGCGCTGCCCGTGGTGTTGCAGCCCAGGGAGCAATGGATACACAGCGACGGGGCCCGCTCGAAATCCCAGCGCCGCCCGACGAAGCGGGCCGGTTTGTCGGTGAGCACCCCGGTGGGGCACAGGTCGATGAGGTTGCCGGAAAAGGGGCTCGCCAGCGGCCCGTCCTCGTAGCGCCCGAAGTACATGCGGTTGGCGATCTGCATGGCCCCGAAATCCCGGTAGCCCGCGAATTCCTGGTAAAAATTGCGGCAGCGCCAGCACTGGATGCAGCGGTTCATTTCGTGCTGCACGAAAGCCCCCAGATACTGGTCCTGGTAGGTGCGCTTGGGGCCCAGGTAACGCCGCATGGCCGTGGCCGCCGGAGACGGTCTCGTCCTGCAGCAGGCAGTGCCCGCCTTCATCGCACACCGGGCAGTCCAGGGGGTGGTGCATCATCAGCCACTCGATGACGTACCGGCGGAACTCCATGGCCTCGGGGTCGGTGGTCGAGACCACCATGCCGTCCCGGGCGTCTTCCATGCAGCTCATCTCGATGCCCTTGACCGGCCCTTCCAGGAACTTGACGGCGCACATGCGGCAGGCCCCGAAAGATCCCAGGCCGGGGTGGTAGCAGAACCGCGGGATCATGATCCCCAGCTGCTCGGCCGCGGCAATGACCTTGGTCCCGGCCGGGACCTCGATGGGCCGCTGATCGATGATGAGCTTAGGCATAATAAATTCTCACCACCAAGACACCAAGGGCACCAAGAAACACTAAGAGAAGGTGGTTTTCTGGGTCTGGCAGCGCCAGACCCAGAAAAACTTCTTGGTGAACCTTGGTGTTCTTGGTGTCTTGGTGGTTCATCTTTTGCTTTACTCCGCCGGGTACCACAACTTCCGGTGCGGCCGGTCGGTCTCCCCAAAGGGACACTTCTTCTGGCTGATGTGCTCCCGGATCTCGTCGCTAAAATACTTCAGCAGGCCCAGGACCGGCTCGGCCGCCCCGGGGGCGAAGCCGCAGTAGGCGCTGTCCATGTGCCGGGCCATCTGCTGCAACATGGGGATGAATTCCTCTCGGCCTTCCCCGGCCTCGATCCGCCACAGCAGGTCCCGGATATACGGCAGCCCTTCCCGGCAGGGGGTGCAGTAGCCGCAGGATTCCCGGGCGAAATATTCGATCAGGTTCAGGGTGGCGGCCACCAGACAGGTGTTATGGTCAAAGACCATGATGGCCGCGGTCCCCAGCCGGTGCCCCACTGCCTCAAGGGTTCGAAGTCCATCTCCACGTCGTAGTATTTGGCGGGCATGAAGGCCGTGGAGGCCCCGCCCGGCATCACCGCCTTCAGCTCCGAGCCCGGCAGCAGCCCCCCGGCCGACTCTTCGATGATCTCCCTCAGGGGAAGGCCGAGGGGCAGCTCAAAGCAGCCGGGCCGGTTGACCTTGCCGCTGACGCAGAAAAGCTTGGTGCCGGCCCCGGTCTTGGTCCGGGCCAGGCCCTTGAACCATTCCGCCCCTTGTCGCAAAATGCCCGGCACACAGGCCAGGGTCTCGGCGTTGTTGACGATGGTGGGCCGGTGCCAGAGGCCGTCGGTGGCCATGTGGCGGTCCTTGATCGGGTGAGCCCGATTACCCTGGAGGGCGTTGACCTGGGCCGTGGCCTCGCCGCAGATGTAACGCCCGGCACTGCGGTGCACCATCAGCTCGAAAGAGAAAGCGCTCCCCAGAATATTCTTCCCCAAAAAGCCGGCCTGCCGGGCCACTTCCACTTCTCTTTCAATGAGCTGGGCGTCCAGTTCATAGGAAGGCCGGATAAAGAAATAGCCCTTCTCGGCCCCCACCGCATAGCCGCTCAGAATGATACCCTCAATGACCAGGTGGGGGTCGAGGTTCACCAGCACCCGGTCCTTGAAGGTGCCGGGCTCCATTTCGTCGGTGTTGGGCACCACATAGCGCGGAAAGCCCGCATCCGCGGGGATGAAAGACCACTTGCGGCCGGTGGGAAAGCCGGCGCCGCCCCGGCCCCGGAGACCGGAGTCCAGCACCAGTTGCCGCACCTCCTCCGGCGTCCGCTCTCTCACGGCCTTGATCAACGCCTCATAGCCGCCGCTCTGCCGATACTCGTCAATAGTGGCAGGGCGGTCGGGCCGGCGGTTTTTGAACAGGACTTCTTCAGTCATAGGGTCCATTCTGAGCTACGGCTCAACCATAACTGGTGGGGCCGGCCTCGGTGCAATGGGGCGGGCGTCTCGCCCGCCATCCTGGTGCGCCGGGGACCGAGGTTTTGCCCCAGTCCTCCGTCTCCCGTCCCCGGTCTGAACGATTCTGTTCACTTACAGACCACCAGGTCACAGTATTCGGTCTTTAATTTCTCCAAAATCTCGTCGATCAGCTCCGGCGTGAGCGGGCCGTACATCTTGCCGTTGATCAGCATGGCCGGGGCGTGGTCACAGTAGCCGATGCAGGCCGTGGGCAGCACCGTGAACCAGCCGTCCGCCGAAACCTCCCCCGCACCGACTCCCAGCTTCTGGCTGAGATAATCGAACACGCAGTTTTCGTGGAACATCCAGCAGACCACCCCGTCGCACACGTGGATGACATATTTGCCCACCGGCCGGCGGTAGATGAAGTCGTAAAAGGTGGCCAGTTCCTCCAACTCCAGCGGAGTCAGCTCGAGGAGGTCCGCCGCCTCCACCAGACCCTCGTCGGTCAGGTAGCCATAGTGTCCCTGGACCGCGTACATGACGTTGATCGCCTGTTCCCGGGGGTGTTCCGCCCCGGCAATTTCGGCCTGCAATTTTTCTCGTAATTCCGCTGGGATCATAAGTTTTTATCTGTTGGGCATCCTAAAATCCCCCTAAATCCCCCTTTTCCAAAGGGGGACTTTGACTCCCGTTTCTTCTCCCCCCCTTTATCAAAGGGGGGTTAGGGGGGATTTGTTTTTTATTTCATCTGGTTCACCGATCAATATCCGGGGCGCACCCTGCGCCTTGGCGCCTTTGCGTCTTTGCGTGAGCTATCTGGTGTCTCAAACCCTACCGGTCAATATCCGGCAACACGAAATCAATGGAGCCGATGATGGCGATCAAATCCGAAATCAGGTGCCCCACCGCCATCAGGGGCAGGGCCTGGACGTGAGCAAAGCCGGGCGACCGGAAACGCAGCCGGTAAGCCATGTGCAGGCCGTCGCTGGCCGCGTAAACTCCCTGCTCGCCCCGGGGGTGCTCGGTGGCCACGTAGGCCTCGCCCCGGGGAATCTTGGCCCCCCGGGTGACGTTGATGAAATGGTGAATCAGGGTCTCGATGTCCGTCAGGGTTTCTGCCTTGGGCGGAATGATGTAACGGTAGTCGTCGCTGAGCCAGCGCCCCGGCGGCATCTGGTTGGCCGCCTGTTCGATGATGCGGACGCTCTGGCGCATCTCCTCCACCCGCACCAGGTAACGGGCGTAGCAATCGCCGCCCGTGGCGTAGGGAATGTCGAAGTCGAAGGCCTCATAGCCCGAATACGGCATCTTCTTCCTGAGGTCCCACTCCAGGCCGCTGGCCCTGAGGTTGGCCCCGGTGACCCCCCACTCCATGGCGTCCTGCCGGGAGAGATAACCCACCTCCCGGGTCCGGGCCTCGAAGATGGGGTTCTTGGTGATCAGGGCCTCGAACTCCTTGATGCGCCGGGGGAAGACCTTGACGAAATCGTCCACCAGTTCCTTCCAGCCGTCGGGCAGGTCCATGGCCACGCCGCCCAGGCGGAACCAGGCGGGGTGCAGCCGCCCCCCGGTGATCAGCTCCACGATGTCCAGGATCTTTTCCCGCTCGGCAAAACAGTAGAAAGTGGGGGTCATGGCCCCGGTGTCCTGGGTATAGGTGGAAAACCAGACCAGGTGGTTGCTTAACCTGAAAAACTCGGTGAGCATCACCCGGATGAATTGGGCCCGGTCCGGCACCTGGATGCCGGCCAACTGCTCCACCGCCAGCAGGTAAGTGAGGTTATTGGCCACCCCGGTGAGATAGTCCACCCGGTCGGTGTAGGGGATGTACTGGTGCCAGGACTGGCGCTCGCCGATCTTCTCCGCTGCCCGGTGGTGGTAGCCGATGTCCGTGTCGATCGCCGTGATCTCTTCGCCCCGGAGGGCCAGGATAAACCGAATCAGGCCGTGGGTGCTGGTGTGGTGCGGGCCGATATTCAGAACGTACTGGTCTTCGGCCAGGCGCCCGGCCATGTACTCCCCGGCATCCCGCGGCTGGCGCTTCTGGGCGTCGTAATGGGTGTAGGGCGGCATATCGGTGGCCCGGTCCGGGTAGCTCTTTCTGAGCGGATGCCCCTCCCAGTCGTGCGGCATGAGGAGACGCCACAGCCGGGGATGCCCCGTAAAAAGGATGCCGAACATGTCGAAGGCTTCCCGCTCGTACCAGTCGGCCGAGGGCCAGATGCCGGTGATGGTGGGGATCGCCGGCTCCGGGCCCATGCAGCGGCACCTTGAGGCGCACCCGCGAGGCGGACTCAAAGGAGAGGAGCTGGTAGTTCAGGGTGTAGTCCGGGTACTGCTCCCGCTCCCGGCGGGCCGTTTCATCCACCGCGGTCAGGTCGTCCAGGCGCGAGAATTTGGGCTCGGACTCGGTCTTTAAAAAGCGCAGCACTTCTTCGACCCGCGCCGGCGCCACCTGAAAGGTGAGCATGTCCGAGGTATTTTCCGCCTGGGCCACCGCGTCCCCGAATTTTGCCGTCAGGGACTGGGCCAGGGATCGGTCCGTCTCGCTCAATTCGAGGAAGTTAGGCGGCGGGGTCCACATCAGGTCGGACCGGGCGTCCCAAAACATCGGCGGCGTCTCTTCGCTGCCCCGGGGCGGGGTGCCGTAATAGCCGGGGCCGCGGGGGTCCCGGGTCTTGGTCAGGCCGTCCACCAGGATGGGGGTCTGGGTGCCCTGAGTGCCGCCGGGCCGGTGCAGGATCTTGCGCAGCGGCCGCTCGGACATGACCTTCTCCTGGAGCAGCACGATGGACTGCATCACCGCCTCGGGCCGGGGCGGGCAGCCGGGGATGTAGATATCCACCGGCAGGATCTGGTCGACGCCCTGAACCACGCTGTAGCAGTCGTACATGCCGCCGCAGTTGGAGCAGGAGCCCATGGAGATGACCCATTTCGGTTCGGTCATCTGCTCATAGAGCCTGAGCACCACCGGGGCGATCTTCTTGAAGACCGTGCCGGAAACGATCAGCAGGTCCGCCTGCCGGGGCGAGCCCCTGATGACCTCGGCCCCGAATCGGGAGATGTCGAAGCGCGGCGTCCAGGCGGTGATCTCTTCGATGAAACAGCAGGACAGCCCGAAGAAGAGCGGCCAGAAGCTGTAGGCCCGGCACCAGTTGACCACCAGGTCCAGGCCGCGCTCGATTCCCCGGCTCGTGGGGCCGACGCCCTCAAAACGAGGCCGGTTCAGGTATTCCAGACCGCGGATCAACTCCGGGGTGGTGACGCCTTTCGTAGTAACTGGGGCCGCCAATCCAGCCCTCCTTTTTTCCACAGGTAAACGAGACTGACGAGCAGGACGATGATGAAAAAGGAGATTTGCAGCCAGCCGCGCCAGCTGAGTGCCTCGATGGCCACCGCCCAGGAAAAGATCAGGGCGCTCTCCACGTCGAAGATGAGAAAGAAGACCGCCACCAGGTAGAAGGGCACCGGATAACGGAACCGGGCCCCGCCGGTGGGGATCACCCCGCATTCGTAGGGCCTGGCTTTTTCGAAGTCGGGCTTCTGTTCGCCCAGCCAGCGGGTCAGGACCAACAGCAGCCCCAGCAGGCCCAGAACGACGCCGGTATACAGGACGAGGCTGAGCAAACCGGGAGCCCAGGGGCTCAAAGGGTTGAGGCTTACCGGCTGCATAAAGCCCCCTGGAAAAGGCTCCGTAAATGCCTCGATGGCAAGAGGCTATTTTCAAAAAAGGTAATCATTAGTAATGGTTATTCTTGCGTCTTGAGCGGCAACCGCATTCTAAAACTAAGAACCGCGTCTCCACCTGTCAAGCTGGGGCCTGGGGAGTCGCACTGGCAAAATTCCTCAGGGCCTTGCGGCCCACCCTTAAATTATGAAAAGGTCGTGGGGCGGGCGTCTCGCCCGCCTACAGGTTTGCGCCTTGGCTCTGCGCCTTTGCGTCTTGGCGTGAGGCCAATCTTTTCGGGAGGAAAAACCGAATGAGCCCCGCCGCCCAGAGTAATCCCAAAAAATAAGAGATGAGCACGTCGCTCGGCCAGTGCGCCCCCAGGGCGACCCGGGCTGCCCAGCACAGGACGAGCAGGACGCCGCAGCCCATCATCAAGGCGAGGCGCAGCTTACCGGAACTCTTGAGCGCGGCCAGAATTGCCAGAAAGCCGAAAGAGGCGGCATAGCCCAAGGCAGAAATGGAAGGAAAGCTATAACCCGAAAGCGGCCGCCAGACCCGCACCAGTGCCGGGGAAGGCCGCGGCCGGGCCACCACCGGGCTTAACCAGATTCCCAGGGCCAACATCCCCGCCAGGCAAACGATGGAGAGCACCGCACCGCGCCAGCCGGCCAGGGCCCAGGCCAGCGCCAAAATTAGCCCCGTGCTCAGCAGGATCCAGGGAAAATCGACCACCCGCGAGACGCACTTGGGCCCAACGCAGGTCGCCGGGGACCAGGGCTTGGACCCACCTGGCCACCGCCACATCTCCGGGGAAGCGGGGAAAATAATGCGCCGCCAGGATGAGTGAGACGGCAATGACCCATAATCCGGTCCACCAGGCATAGTTGGGACGCATGGCTTTCCCTCTGCAGTTATTGGCCATATATATCAGCACTCCCAAGGGAGGTATCAAGGGGAGCCGGCCGCGATCAGGCGGCGCCGGGACGCTTGACAGCCCCGCCCCCAGCCTTATCTTAAGTGAGCATTAGAAGGATTTGGTAGCCGCAGGCTTTTATAGGCAAATGTAGCGCCGGCGCCCTCGCCAGCGTAGGAACTAATCAGATCGAAGAGCCGGAGCCATGCGCGATCAAACTTTATTAAAGGCTGAAATGGCCGCAAGGCCTCTGGACCTGGGGCTCTCCCGGCTCAAGCTCTTCCTGGCCCTGTCCCGCACCCCCCACGGTCTGCTGGACCTGGCCGCCCCGGCCCTGGCGGCCTTGCTCTGGCTGGGGCATTTCCCGCCGCCGGGAGTCATCGCCCTGGGTCTCCTTACCGTCTTTGCCGGCTATACCGCGGTCTACGCCCTGAACGACGTGGTCGACTGCCGGGTGGACCGGGAAAAACTCCGCCTGCCGGGTGGCCCCCAGGCCGCCCCTTACCTGGACGCCGTCTTCGTGCGCCATCCCCTGGCCGCTGGCCGGATGAGCTGCCGCGCCGGCCTGGCCTGGACCGGCGCCTGGGCCTTGGTGGCCTTCCTGGGCGCCTACACCCTCAACCCGGTTTGCGCCCTGATCTTTCTGTTGGGCTGCGGGCTGGAGGCCGTCTATTGCCTGCTCCTCAAGGTCAGCCCTCTGCGCCTGCTGGTGGCCGGAGTGGTGAAGAGCCTGGGCGCCGCGGCCGCGGTCTTTGCCGTAGACCCCGGGCCCTCGCCGGTCTTCCTGGCGGTTCTCTTTCTCTGGCTCTTTCTCTGGGAAGTGGGCGGCCAAAACATCCCGGCCGACTGGCACGACGTCGAACCGGACCGCCACCTCAACGCCAAGACCATTCCGGTGGTCTTGGGCCTGAAGCGGGCCGGGGCCCTGGCCCTGGCTGCTTTGGCCGGCAGCCTCGTCCTCAGCCTGGCCATCCTGCGCCTGGCCCCGATCCCCTTCCCCCTCTCCCAGCAGCTGCTGATCCTGGGGTTGGGGGCTTACCTGTTGCTGCTGCCCGCCTGGCGGCTTTGCCGGAACCATGATCACGCCGCGGCCCTGTTCAACCGGGCCAGCTGTTATCCTCTGGCGGTGCTGGCCGTGATCCTGGTGAACCTTTGGGCCAGGGCGGTGCTGCCGGTGTGGTGGTGATGGCAACCAGCCCCCTGCCGGGACAGGCAGAACCGGACGGCGACCGGCCACTGCCCCGCTGGTTGGCCGGATTGGTGGCCCGCTACCCCTATCTGCAACGCCACCCCCATCCGGCCTTGTCCCATTTTCCCATCGTCTTCATGCTGGCCGCCAGTTTTTTCAGCGTGCTTTATCTGCTGACCGGAGCGGGGTCCTTTGAGACCACGGCCTTTCACTGCCTGGGGGCTGGCGTGCTGACCACCCCGGTGGCCATCGCCACCGGCGTCTTCACCCAGAGGTTGAACTATCCTCGACCCGACCCCACCCTGACCCTGGAAAAGCGGCTGTCGTTTCTGTTGTGGAGCATGGTCGCCGCCGCCTTTGTCTGGCGGCTGCTCAATCCGACGGTGCTCCGAGGACCTGCATGGCCTGAATTTCGTTTATCTCCTGCTGGTCCTGGCGGTGACCCCGTTGGTGACGGTGATCAGCTATTTCGGCGGCATGCTGACCTTTCCTTTAGAGCAGGACTGAATTATCTCTTTGGACCGGGACACCCTGATGCCGGATCAAGAACAGACCAGTTTCGAACTCTCCCCCAGATGGCGCCTGGGGGTCCTGATCAGCGTCTTAATCGGCTTAGCCATCCTCAGCTGGATCGCGGTCCGGGCCTACCGCGAGGCCCCGCCCATTCCGGAACAGGTGGTCAGCGCCGCGGGAGAGACCATTTTTACCGGCGCTGACATTAGGGCCGGGCAGCAGGTCTTTTTGCGGTACGGGCTCATGGAGAACGGCAGCATTTGGGGCCACGGGGCCTACCTGGGACCGGACTTCTCCGCCGCCTACCTGCACGACCTGGCCCTGGCAGCCTCCGACCTGGAGTCCCGCAGGCTCTATGGCCGAGCCCCGGCGACCCTGACGAACCTCCAGCGGGACGCGGTCCGGGCCGCGGTGCCACGACTGTTGCAAGAGAACCGCTACGACTCCCGGACCGGCGCCCTGGGATTCACTGAGGCGGAAATCGTCTCCTATCGGCGGCAGATCGGCCAGTGGACCGAATATTTTGTCCATCCCGACAAAAATGGCGGCTTGAAAACCAAGTATATCGTCGACCCTCAAGAGCTGCGGCAACTGACGGCCTTTTTCGCCTGGACCGCCTGGGCCTCGGCGGCCCGGCGTCCGGGCCTCTCCTATTCCTATACCAACAATTTCCCCTTCGATCCCCTGGCGGGCAACACCCCGCCGGCCGCGGCCTATCTGTGGAGCGCCCTGAGCCTCATCACCCTGCTGGCCGGGACCGCGACCATTCTCTTTGCCTTTGGAAAATTCGATTACCTGGGCTGGAAGGGGACCACGGCGACGGTCCATCCCCGGATGCTGCCCGGGGTGGCCAGCCCCAGCCAGCGGGCTACCATCAAGTTCTTTGTGGTGGTTACCCTGCTGTTTTTGGTCCAGGTGATGGTGGGCGCGGCCACGGCCCACAACCGGGTGGAGCCGGGAAGTTTTTACGGCCTCAACCTCTACGAGTTTTTCCCCAGCAATATCTTGCGCACCTGGCACCTGCAACTGGCCATCTTCTGGATCGCCACCGCTTACGTGGGCGGCGGGCTGCTTCTGGCCGGGTCCCTGGGGGAGACGGAGCCCAGGGGCCAGGTGCCGGGGTCCATTTCCTGTTTTGGGCCTTGGTCGTGGTGGTGGCGGGCAGCCTCCTGGGAGAGCTCCTGGGGATCAACCAGCTCCTGGGTCACCTGTGGTTCTGGTTCGGCCACCAGGGCTGGGAGTATCTGGACCTGGGCCGGGGCTGGCAGATCTTGCTGGCGGTGGGACTGATTATTTGGGTGGTGCTGCTGTTCCGGGCCCTGGCCCCGGCCCTGAAGGATCCGGAGCGCCGGGAGATCTCTTGGCTGTTTCTCCTGGCGGCCCTGGCCATCCCACTCTTTTATTTGCCGGCCTTTTTCTTCGGCAGCACCACCAACTATACCGTCGTTGACAACTGGCGCTTCTGGATCATCCACCTTTGGGTGGAAGGCTTCTTTGAGCTCCTGGTGACGGTGATGGTGGCCGTCACCTTCTTCCAACTGGGAGTGGTGTCCCGCCAGACCGCGGCCCGGGTGGTTTACCTGGACGCTATCCTCTTCCTGGGCAGCGGCATCGTGGGCACCGGCCACCACTGGTACTGGACCGGACAGTCCCAGGTCAACATGGGCCTGTCCGCCATGTTTTCGGCCATGGAGGTGGTGCCCCTGACGCTCCTTACCCTGGACGCCTGGGACTTTGTCAAATTAACCCGGAGGGAGTGCGAGGCCTGCGGGGAAAACCTTGCCATCCCGCATAAATGGACCTTTTACTTCCTCATGGCGGTGGGCTTCTGGAATTTCGTGGGCGCCGGCATCTTCGGTTTCCTCATCAATCTGCCCATCATCAGCTACTTCGAAGTGGGCACCATCCTCACCCCCAACCATGGCCACGCCGCCCTGATGGGGGCCTTCGGCATGGAGGCCATGGCCCTGACGGTGATGGCCTTCCGCCAGGTCCTCTCTGACGAGGAGTGGACCCGGCCGGAGAAATACATCCGGGTCTCCTTCTGGGGCCTGAATCTCGGCCTGGCCCTGATGGTCCTGGGCAACCTCTTTCCCGGGGGGGTGCTGCAGTTTTTCGACGTCGTCACCCATGGCTACTGGCACGCCCGGGGGCTGGAATACCTCACCCGGGATTTTGTGCGCTTCATCGAATGGTGCCGCATGCCCGGGGACCTGGTCTTCATCTTTCTGGGGGTAGTGCCCATGGTGATGGCCGCCTTGCTGACCTATCGGTCTTTGGTACGGAAGCGGATGGCGCCGGCCCGATGACGCAAGCTGAGTGGCGGATAGATCATCTTAAAGGGAAAAGATTTGCCTGAGGACCTGAAAAAATTTACCCCTGAAGAACTGGCCGATTACAACGGCGCCGATGGCAAGCCCGTCTACCTCGCCTACCGGGGCCGGGTCTATGACGTCAGCGCCAGCGGCCTCTGGGCCGGGGGCGAACACATGGCCGGCCACTTCGCCGGGTCCGACCTCAGCGCCGAGTTCCCCGAGGCCCCCCACGGCGAAGAGGTCTTGGCGCGCTACCCCCAGGTGGGGGTGTTGAGCGTGAGCCCCGAGGTCGCCGCCCCGGAGACCAGGGCCTCCGGGCCGCCGCGGCCGGGATTTTGGGCGCGCTTTCTCAGGCGTTTTCCCCTGTTCCGGCGCCACCCCCATCCCATGGTGGTGCACTTCCCGCTCGTTTTCTTTATTTCCACTCCGATCTTTACGCTCCTCTATCTGCTCACCGGCGTTACTTCCTTCGAGACCACGGCCTGGCACTGCCTGGGGGGCGGGGTGCTGTTCACCCCGGTGGCCCTGGTCACCGGACTGCTCACCTGGTGGCTTAACTACGAGTGGCGCCCCTTACGGCCGATCATCATCAAGCTGACCCTGACCCCCATCTTGCTGGCCGTGGGAACCGGGACCTTTATCTGGCGCTGGCTGGACCCGGGAATCCTCGCGGCCCTGGATCACTGGACCGGCAAGGTCTACCTGGTCCTGATCTGCTCCCTGTTGCCCCTGGTGAGCCTCATCGGCTGGTACGGCGCCACCCTGACCTTTCCCCTGCACGAAGAGAAGTAGGGGCGGTTCTCGAACCGCCCATTGCAATGTCGCAACCGGTCTCTTGCAAACCTGACTTTAGTTCTTAGTTTTAGATGTTAGGCAGACGCAACAGCTAAAATAAAAAATTCCGGCAGGCCAGCCATCGTCCAGGAGGACCCGGTTTATGTCAGTTACCGAGCAGTTGGAAAGATTGACCAGGATCGCCGTCTGGATGCGCTACTACATCCTCAATATGACCACCCAGGCCGGCTCTGGCCATCCCACTTCGTCGCTTTCGGGAGTGGAGTTGATGGCCGCCCTCTTCTTCGGCGGCATCTTCCGCTACGACCTGAACGACCCCAGGCACCCCAATAACGACCGCCTGATCTTCTCCAAAGGCCACGCCTCGCCGCTCTTCTATACCCTGTGGGCCGCGGCGGGCGGGCTGACCGAAGCGGACCTGATGACCTACCGCCAGTTCGGCAGCGCCCTGGAAGGGCACCCAACGGTGAATTTCCGCTTCTGCGAGGCGGCCACCGGTTCCCTGGGCCAGGGCCTCTCCATCGGCCTGGGCCAGGCCTTAAACGCCAAGTATCTCGATAAGCTGCCCTATATGACTTATGTGCTCCTGGGCGACAGCGAAATGGCCGAAGGCTCCCAATGGGAGGCCCTGCAGCTGGCGGCCCACTATAAGCTGGACAACCTGGTGGGCATCCTCGACGTCAACCGCCTGGGCCAGCGGGGCGAGACCATGTACGGTTGGGACCTGATGGCCTATGAGGACCGGATCGCCTCCTTCGGTTGGGAGACCATCCTGGTCAGTGACGGCCACTCCGTACCCGAGGTCCTGGAGGCCTATCGCCGGGCCGCCCTGGTGGCCGACAAACCCGTCATGATCATCGCCAAGACCATCAAGGGCAAAGGCGTCTCCTTCATCGAGAACCAAAACGGCTGGCACGGCAAGACCCTGGATAAAGACCAGTTGACCAAGGCCCTCCTCGAACTGGGCCCGGTGGATAAGTCGGTCCGGGGCGCCCTGGCGCCGCCGGAAGATCTGAGACCGGCCAGGCCCCAGTCTCAGCCGGCCTCGCCGCTCTCCTATCCGCCGGATAAGCCCGTGGCCACCCGCAAGGCCTACGGCAACGCCCTGAAGCGCCTCTACCCGGAGTTTCCCCAAATAGTGGCCGTAGACGGCGAGGTGAGCAATTCCACTTACGCCGAAATCCTCCGGGAGGCTCATCCGGACCGCTTTTTCGAGATGTACATCGCCGAACAGAATATGGTGGGCGCCGCCCTGGGCCTCCAGGCCCGGGGGCAGATCCCCTTCGCCTCCACCTTTGCGGCCTTTTTCAGCCGGGCCTATGACCAGATCCGCATGAGCCGGTATTCCGACCCCAACCTCAAGTTCTGCGGCTCCCACGCCGGGGTCTCCATCGGCGAGGACGGCCCCTCCCAGATGGGCCTGGAGGACCTGGCCATGTTCCGGGCCATCCTGGATAGCGTGGTCCTCTACCCCTGCGACGCCATCTCCACCGAACGCCTGGTGGAGGCCATGGCCCGCCAGGTGGGCATCTCTTATCTGCGCACCTCCCGCATGGCCACCCCCATCCTTTACGGGCCGGAAGAAAAGTTCCCCATCGGCGGCTGTAAGGTGCTGCGTCAGAGTCCGCAGGATGTGGTCACGGTCGTCGGCGCCGGGATCACGCTCTTCGAGGCCCTCAAGGCGCATGACGACTTGCAGGATAAAGGCTTTGCCATCCGGGTCATCGACCTCTACAGCGTCAAGCCGGTGGATGAGCAGACCCTGAAAGCGGCGGCCGCGGCCACCCGGGCCATCATCACCGTGGAGGATCACTATCCTGAAGGCGGCCTTGGTGATGCGGTGCGCACCACCCTGGCCGCAAGCCCGACCCCGGTCTATTCCCTGGCGGTGCACCTGAAGCCCAGGACCGGCAAGCCCGCCGAACTCCTGGATTTCGAGGGTATCTCCAAGGACCGGCATCATCGAGAAGGTGCTGGACCTGATGCACGAGTTCAAGCTGGCGGCAAGTTGAAACTATTCACCACAGAGGCACAGAGAGCACAGAGAATTAAGATTTATCTGCCTCTGTGTGCCTCTGTGTCTTTGTGGTGAAGACATTGATCTCTGCCTCTAGTTCGGAGGAAAAAACATGCGCGTCGGTCTGGCTGCCGACCACGGCGGCTTTGAGCTGAAGGAGAAGATGCTGGAGGAACTCCGGGGGGCCGGCTACGAGCTCGTGGACTACGGCGCCCGGGAATACCACCCCCAGGACGATTATCCCGATTTTGTCGTGCCCCTGGCCCGGGCCGTGGCCGCAGGTGAGGTGGACCGGGGTATCGCCATCTGCGGCAGCGGCGTGGGGGCCTCGGTGGCCGCCAACAAAATCCGGGGCGTCCGGGCCGCCCTCATCACCGACCCCTACTCCGCCCACCAGGGGGTCGAGGACGACGACATGAACATCATGTGCCTGGGCGGCCGGGTCACCTGCTACGCCCTGGCCTGGGACCTGATCCAGACCTTTCTGAAGGCCCGCTATAAAAAGGCGGAGCGTTTCCAGCGCCGCCTGGACAAGGTGGCCGCCCTGGAACGGCAGTAAGACAGTTGGTGGGGCGGGCCTCCGTGCCCGCCATTTCCCCGGCCAATCCAGGCGCGCTGCCCGCGGCCATAGGCCGCCTTTATAAGGCTGTATTTTTGCGTCTTGCTTTGCGCCTTTGCGCCTTTGCGTGAGGCCCAACTTTTCAGAATAGGATTAACGCCATGAAAGAAAATCCTCTGATCAAACTGACCAGTCTCGGCCAAAGCATCTGGCTGGACTATATCAGCCGGCAGCTGATCGACTCCGGAGAACTCCAGCGGCTCATCGACGAAGACGGCCTGCGCGGCATGACCTCCAACCCCGCCATCTTCGAGAAGGCCATCGCCGGCAGTCGGGACTATGACGACGAAATCCGCTCCCTGGCCCGGCAGGGTAAAAGCATCCAGGAGATTTATGAAGCCCTGACCGTGGCGGACGTGCAGCGGGCCGCCGACGTCTTCCGGCCGCGGTTTGAGCAGCTTCAAGGGGCTGACGGCTTCGTCAGCCTGGAGGTCAACCCCCACCTGGCCCAACGACACCCCCGGCACCATCGCCGAGGCCCGGCGGCTGTGGGCCAAACTGGACCGGCCCAACGTCTTCATCAAGGTGCCGGCCACCCAGGCGGGCCTGCCGGCCATCCAGCAGCTCATCAGCGAAGGGCTCAACATCAACGTCACCCTGCTCTTCGGCCTGCCCCGCTACCGGGAGGTGGTCGAGGCCTACCTCCGCGGCCTGGAGGGGCGGGCCGCCCAGGGCCTGCACCTGAACGTCGCCTCGGTGGCCAGCTTCTTCCTGAGCCGCATCGACGTCCTGCTTGACCCCCAACTGGAGAAGCTGGCCCAGGCCGGCGGGCCTCTGGCCGCGGCCGCGGCCTCTCTCCCGGGTGAGACCGCCATCGCCAGCGCCAAGGTGGCCTATTCCATCTATCGGCAAATCTTTGGCAGCCAAACTTTTAAGCCCCTGGCCGCCCAAGGCGCCCGGACCCAGCGCCTGCTTTGGGCCAGCACCAGCACCAAAAACCCGGCTTACCCCGACGTCAAGTACGTCGAGCCTCTCATCGGCCCGGAGACCGTCAACACCATGCCCGTGGAGACCCTGAAGGCCTACCGGGACCACGGCAACCCCGCCCCGCGCCTGGCCGCGGACCTGGAGAAGGCCACCGCGGTCCTGCAGCGTCTGCCGGAGTTGGGCCTCGACCTCAACCAGGCCACCCAGCGGCTGGAAGACGAAGGGGTGGAAAAATTCAATCAGCCCTACGATAGCCTGATGTGCACCCTGGAGGGCAAGCGCCGGGAGGCCCTGAAATAGTAAGCAGTAAGCCGCGAGCCGTAAGCAGTAGCGCCGGCTTTCCATCGGGCTTGAGAGGACCGGGGTGGCTGCTTCGCTTTGTTTAGTTGAGCGGCTTGGCCGCTTTTGAAATTGGCAGACTTGCTTATTTTATGAAAATAGATCGGAGCGCCCGAGAGCCAGGCAGCCTTGGTTTTACTGCTCACTGCACCGCTCACCGCTCACTGGAGATGTTCTTATGCCCAAACCGGGATGTGAGATCGGGGTCATCGGCCTGGGGACCATGGGTCGCAACCTGGCCCTGAATTTTGCCGACCATGGATTCCCCGTGGCCGTGTACAACCGCACCGCCGCCAAGACCCGGGAATTCATGGCCCAGGAGGTGGGACCTCGGGATATCCGCCCCGGCTCTGAGCTGAAAGAATTCGCCCGGTCCCTGCGCCGGCCTCGGGCCATTCTGATCATGGTGGCAGCCGGAGAGGCGGTGGACACCGTCATCCGGGAACTTTTCCCGCTCCTGGCCCACGGCGACCTGCTCATCGACGGCGGCAATTCACATTTCATCGACACCGGCCGCCGGGCCCGGGCCCTGGCGGCTAAAGGCATCTGGTTCATGGGCCTGGGCGTTTCCGGAGGCGAAGCCGGGGCCCGCTACGGTCCCAGCCTGATGCCCGGTTGCGCCCGGGAGGCCTACGATCGGGTCGCTCCCGTGTTGGAGGCTGCCGCGGCCCAGGTCGATGGCGATCCTTGCGTCGCCTACCTGGGACCGGGCTCCGCCGGCCACTACGTCAAGATGGTCCATAACGGCATCGAATACGGCCTCATCCAGCTCATCGCCGAGACCTACGACCTGATGAACCGCGGTTTGGGCCTGACTCCGGAAGAACTGCACGGCGTTTTTGCCGCCTGGAACGCCACGGAGCTGAACTCCTTCCTGGTGGAGATCACCGCCCGCATCTTCTTAAAGAAGGACGATAAGACCGGCCAGCCGCTCGTCGACCAGATCCGGGATGAAGCCAGGCAAAAAGGCACCGGCATGTGGACCTCCTGGGAGGCCATGGACCTACAGGTGGGCACCCCCACCATCGACATCGCCGTGGTGCTGCGCGACCTGTCCGGTTACAAGGGCGAGCGCCAGGCCGCCGCCCAGGTCTTGAAAGGCCCGGACATTGCCTTCAGCGGCGATCGGGCCCGCTTGCTGGAAAAATTGCAAAACGCCCTCTACGCCGGCATGATCGCCACTTACGCCCAGGGCCTGGCCCTGCTCAAAAAGGCCTCCGCCACTTACGATTATGGCCTCGATCTGGAGACGGTGGCCCGTATCTGGCGCGGCGGCTGCATCATCCGGGCCGCCTTGCTGGAGGAAATCCGGGCGGCCTTCCGGGCCAGGCCCGACCTGAACAACCTGCTCCTGGACCCCAAGCTGGCCCGGGAGTTCCAGGCGCGGCAGCGCGATCTCCGGGACGTGGTGGTCCTCGCCGCCGAATTGGGCCTGCCTGCCCCGGGGCTGATGATGACCCTGGCCTATTTCGACGCCTACCGCAGCGCCCGGTTGCCGGCCAACCTGATTCAAGCGCAGCGGGATTACTTCGGAGCCCACACCTACGAACGCCTGGACGGCCCCGGCGCCTTCCACGCCCAATGGGACCAGGACTGAGGAGAACCCCGGTCAACCAGTCGGCTGGAGCCCTCGCCGCCTCCTGAACCGCGGCGGATGGCGGTTCTACAGGTTAACCCTTAAATCTAGCCGGGGCTTAGCCTGAGCGCCAATGATTTCTAGCCCTGGGCAAGCTTAACGTTCTTGGCCAATATTGGCCACCCGCCGAGGTGGCAATTCCCCCTGCCCTTTTTTCCAACGGGGTTTTTAAGTCCCCTTTGAAAAAGGGGGATTTAGGGGGATTTGAAGTTTTCACGGTAACGCCAAAACCATATGTCAACCAGAAAAACATGGCTTCTTTTGCTCTTGGTCAGCCTCGGTCTCAGCCTGGCCGCCCCCCTGGCCCTGGGCGGCCTCGCTCAGTTCAGGCTGCTGCACCGCCTTACCATCGGGGCCATCCTCCTGCTCATCTTCCTCAAGCTGGTCAGCTGGGCTTTTAACGCCCTCAGGGCCCAATTTCTCCTGAGCTTCGCCGGCCGGGAGGTGGGCTTCCGGGACGCGGCCCTCATTACCATCTCTGCCGAATTCGCCGGGGTCACCACCCCTGGGGCAGTGGGCATGGCCGCCACCTATGCCTTCCTGTTTAATCGCCTGGGGCTGCGCCTGGGCCGGGCCGCGGGCATGGTGGGCCTCATCATGGTGACGGACCTGGCCCTTTACGCCATGATCATGCCCGCCGCCGGCTTCCTCCAGCTCCTCCAGGGTGGCTGGACCTACCACAATCTGCGCCTGGTGGGTCTGTGCCTGTCGGTGGAGGCGATTGGCATCTATGCCTTTTGGAGCCTGGTGCGCCACCATCGCCAGATGCGCGGGTTTATCGGCCGCCAACTAGTGAGGGTCCCCTGGCTGGCCCAACGCCGTTGGCGGCTGGGCCGGGCCACGGTGGATTTCCTCCGGGCCCTCCGCCTCCTGCGCCAGATGTCGTGGCCTCAGCGGCTGGCTCTCTTCCTGATCACCTTTAATTACTGGCTGCCCCGCTACCTTCTCCTGCTTCTGGTGATCGACATGGTGCATCAAAGCGTGCCCGCCGCCTACCTGCTCTTAAGCCAGGCGTTGCTGCACCTGGTTGGCCAGGCTTCCTTCCTCCCCGGCGGCGGCGGCGTCGAAGAGGCCGGCTATGCCGCCTCCATGAGGCACTTCATGGACGCCCAGGCCATGGCCTTTACCCTGCTGGTCTGGCGCGCCTTCACTTTTTATTGGTATCTGGTCGTGGGCGGCCCCATCTTCGTCTATAAGGCCGGCAGAGCCGCCTGGGACCTGCTGCGGGGCAAGCCGGCCAACCATGGCGCGGCTGAATTTCATCCGACTGAATAAGGGTCAATTGTCGATGATTTTCTCGAAAGTTCGCTCCTCTCAGGGTAGCTTCACTGGAAAATTTACCGCTCTACCTCCGGACCAAATGGCGTCTAAGCGGCATAGCAGCGGTACTTTAGCGGTGCCGGTGCGGCCAAACCGCGTGCCATTGACCATACAAAGTTAGCAAAATCAGATATCTATGCGGAAAAACTTGCGGTAATTTTTCGGACGCCGGCACAATATTGCTCCAAAGGGCCCTTTAAAGGTTATCTTAAATCCGGTTTTTTAACGTTAGTCGGGGTATTTTGGCACCCACGAACTTCAGCCGGACTAACTTTCCCCCTTGATTTTTGCCGGGCATTGGGGGTAACTTCTCCATATCCCCCAGCCCCGGAGACCTGACCTTTTACGAAAATTATGAAAATTATGAAAAACCTGAAAAAACTTTCTGCCTCCATCCTCTCTGCCGATTTCGGCCGCCTGGCGGAGCAGGTTCACCTGGCCGAGCAGGCCGGGGTGGACTGGATTCACGTGGATGTCATGGACGGCCATTTCGTCCCCAATATCACCATCGGACCGGCGGTGACCGAGGCCATCCGGAAGGCCACCAAACTTCCCCTGGACGTCCACCTGATGATTGAGAACCCGGAGCGCTACGTCAAAGATTTCGTGGACGCCGGCGCCGACTGGCTGGGCATTCACGTGGAGGCCACCGTCCACCTGGAGCGCCTGATCCAAAATATCAAGGAACTGGGGGCCAGGGCCACCGTGACCCTGAATCCGGCCACCCCCCTGGACCACCTGGAATACGTGCTCTCGGAAGTGGACATGGTCCTCTTGATGACGGTGAACCCCGGCTTCTCCGGTCAGAAGTTCATCCGGGGCGTTCTTCCCAAAGTGCGGCAGTTGCGGCAGTTGATCGACCAGCAAAAATTGCCGGTGCTTATCGAGGTGGACGGCGGGGTGTCCACCCAAACCGTGGCCGAGATCGCGGCCGCCGGGGCCGACGTCCTGGTCTCCGGCTCCGGCATCTACGGCGGGAACGGCGACGTCGCCGCCAACGTGCGGCGGCTGCGGGAATTAATGGCGTAGGGGATTTAGAAAATGTGGAACCGCCGCCCCCGGCGGTTCATTCGCCGGCGAGGGCGCCGGCGCTACACCTCGGCGAATGGAAACAGGAGACTCAGATGGCCGCGAAGCCCCAGACTGGCGGATCAATTCAAGCGCAAGAGGATTATCTGCTGGGTAACGAAAGCCGGTTCCGGGAAGAGCGCCGGGCCTATCAACCCCAGCTTTGCCCGGCCCTGGCCGCGGGCCCCGGGCTCACCCGGCCCCTGGACGGCTTCGAACTTGAGGTCATCAAGGTAGCCCGGGAGCAACTGCCCTTCGTGAGCCGGAACCGACTGCTGGAAATCACCCCCGGCGGCCAGGCGGCCCCCAAGCCCCGGCGCCTGGGCATCGTCCTCTCCGGCGGCCCGGCCCCGGGCGGCCACAACGTCATTGCCGGGCTCTTCGAGGCGGCCAAAAAGGACCATCCCGACAGCGTCCTCATCGGCTTCCAGGCCGGACCCAAGGGCATCATCACCAATAAGCACCTGGAAGTGACCGGCGAGATGGTGGCCCATTACCAAAACTCCGGCGGCTTTCACATGCTGGGCACCGGCCGGGACAAGATCGACACCCCCCAGAAGATGGAGCAGTGCCGGCAGACCTGCGCCGCCCTGAAGCTGGACGGCCTGGTGGTGGTGGGCGGCGACGACTCCAACACCAATGCCGCCTTCCTGGCCGAAAATCTGCGCGACCTGGGCACCCAGGTCATCGGCATCCCCAAGACCATCGACGGCGACCTCCAGGTTCCGGGGCTGTTGCAGGCGCCTTTCGGGTACCATTCCGCCTGCATGGCCTTTGCCACCGAGATCGGCAACCTCAATTCCGACTGCAAGTCGGATCTGAAATACTGGCACTTCAACCGCCTCATGGGCCGCAGCGCCTCCCACATCGCCCTGGAGGTGGCCTTCCAGACCCATCCCAATGTCATCCTCATCGGCGAGGAGATCGAAGAGAACGAGCTGACCATCCACCAGGTGGTGCGTCTCATCGCCGATGTCATCGTGGAACGGGGCCGGCGGGGGATGAATTACGGCACCATCCTGATCCCCGAAGGCATCCTGGAGTTCATCCACGAAATCAATGTCCTGATCATCAAGATCAGCTACATCATTGCGGCCTACGACCGCGAGGCCCACGAAGGGGAGGATTTCCACAAGCTCTCCTACGAAGACCAGGTGCAGCTCATCGATAACAACGACATCTGGCGGGACTACGACAGCCGGGTCTTCCTCGGTTTTCCCTCCCTGCTCCAGAAGGGCCTGCTGCTGTCCCGGGACAGCCACGGCAACTTCCCATTCTCCCTGGTGAACACCGAACGCATCATGCTGGAGATGGTGGCCACTTACCTGCGCAAACAAAAGGCCAAGGGGATTTACAAGGGGATCTTTCGCACCCAGAACCACTATTACGGTTATGACGGCCGGGGCACCTTCCCCACCCAGTTCGACTGCGATTACTGTTACAACCTGGGCCACGCCGCCTACGCCCTCCTGGCCAATGGGGCCACCGGCTACATGGCGGCTATTAAGGACCTGCATAAACCGGCGGCGGACTGGCAGCCCATCGGCATCCCCCTGCCTCCCCTGATGCACCTGGAGGAGCGCAAGGGCCGCCTGGAGCTGGTCATCGCCAAACAGAAGGTGGACCTGGACTCCAATGCCTTCCGCCTCCTGGCCCGGGAACGGGAGAAGTGGGCCCGGGAGGACCATTATCGCTTCCCGGGGCCCATCCAGTTCAGCGGCCCCTGTGCCGACACCAAACCCATCACCTTGCAACTCAACGCCCTGGGATGAGGGCGGGAGGATAGAGATTCACCACCAAGGCACCAAGAACACCAAGAACCACCAAGGAACAAGTAATCCCCCTGGCGCTTGAAAGCGCCAGGGGGATTTTCCTTCTCTTGGTGAAACTTGGTGCTCTTGGTGTCCTTTGTGGTAAGTCTTTTTACACCGACCGCGCCTGCCCGCGCTGCTCCTTGATGAGCTTCTCCAGACCGAACTGTTTGACCCGGTAACCGATCTGCCGCAAGGTCAGGCCCAGGTCCATGGCCGCCTGGGATTGAATCCAGCGGTTGCGCTCCAGGGCCGCCAGGATCTCCCGCTTTTCCATCTCTTTCAAGCGGGATAGAAAGGCCTGGTCCGCGGCCTGTCCCTTCGTCACCGGGGCCAGATAGGAGGGCAGGTCTTTGACGCCGATCTCAGCCCCTTCCACCACGATGCACAGGCGTTCCACCAGATTCTCCATTTCCCGGACATTGCCGGGCCAGGCGTAATCCTCCAGAACTTCCAGGGACTTTTGGGTTAGATAAAACCGGCGGCCGTATTCCTTGGAAACCTTGTCCAGGAAGTGGTCCAGCAGCAGGGCGATGTCCTGACGCCGCTCGCGCAGGGGCGGCACCCGCACCGGCGTATGGCCCAACAGATAATAGAGGTCCTCCCGGAAGGCGCCCGACTTCACCATTTCGGCCAGATCCTCGCTGGTGTCGGCGATGAGGCGGACGTCCACCTTCCGGGGTCGGCTGCTGCCCAGACGCCGAAATTCCATCCCCTGCAGGAAGCGCACCAGCCGGGCCTGCAGGCTGAGGGACAACTCCCCGATTTCCTCCAGGACCATGGTGCCGCCGTCCGCTTCTTCCAGTCGGCCGGGCCGGGCCTTGACGGTCCCGGGGAGGGCGTCCTTCTCATAACCGAAAAGCTCGGCGGCCAGCAGGTTTTCCGGCAGCGAGCCACAGTTGATCTTCAGGAACGGGTAGCGGGCCCGGGAACTCAGTTCGTGAATCACCCGGGCAATCAAGCCCTTGCCCGTGCCGGATTCTCCCGTCAGCAGGACCGGGGCGCGACCCGGAGCCACCTTTTTGAGGAGTTGCTGTACCTCCAGGATGGCGGGGCTTTGACCCACGATGAAGAAATTCCTGGAATCCTCCGATAGTTCCGGATTCAAGGGGAGATTCCCGGGGGGCGGCCCCTCTTCCCAGAGGCGGCCCTGCCGCGCAAGAAAGACAAATTGCCCCATGAGCGCGGCCACGATGCCCAGCAGCCGGAGGTCTTCCTCCAGCGAGACCTCTTCCCCGAAGAGGCGATCCACGCTCAGGACCCCCAGGGGGGAGCCGTGCAGCATAATGGGGACGCCGATAAAGGCGATTTGCTCCTTGTGGAGATGCCGGGCCCGGGCCTGATTGAGAAAAATGGGCTCCTGGCCCATGACCGGCATGATGAATGGCTGGGCGGTCCCCAGGATCAGCCCGGTAATCCCTTCCCCCGGCCGGCAATCGGGCCGCGGCTGGCCCTCAGGGACGAGGTCCCGAGAGGCCCGGCAGCGCAGTTCGCCGGTTTCAGGGTCTTTGAGGGTGACCCCGGCATATTTCAGGGTCAGGGACTTGGACAGGACCCCGAGGATAGACTCCAGGGCCTGATCCAGATTCTGGGCCTGGCCGAGAATCTGGCCAATTTCAAAGATGACTTGGATCTGGAGTTCTTTAAGGTCGGCATCCATGCCCTAAACTAAAAGCAAGAAATATGCCTGTCAGGGCTTCAGTGATTAACTTATGATTATTACTGATTTATTAGATACCATCTCCATCTCCGGGTTGTGGCCCAGCCCCGCGTGGCACCTAAATAATACAATGATGTAATAAAGACAGCGGCATTGCGGACAATTTTGTCAGTTTTATGGCGAGAGCTGAGTCCGAAGGGGCGTGCGACCGGTCGCAGAGGTCATTGCTTCGGGTCGGTCTATTCCCGGCAAAATATTACTGCAAGCCGTTATCTCGGTAACTGGAAAACTGGAAACCAAAAAACAGGTGGCCCGGCTACCCGGACCACCCGCTGGTGTGCTGGGCAATTAAGGGTCTGCCTCAGCCCTTCACGGCCTGCTTGAACCGCTGGGTCCGCTTGGCCTCGGCCGGCGACGCCGCCTGCTCTTTGCCACCTTCGGCCTGCACCTTGGCCAGACGCTCGCTGGTGGGCGGATGAGTCTTATAGATGCCGCTGGGAGCGCCCGGTTTCTCCTTGGCCAGCATCTTCTTCAACATGGACGCCAGGGCCCCGGGATCATAGCCGGCCCGGCTCAGGGTCGTCACCGCCCCGGCGTCGGCGGCCTCTTCGGCGGTGCGGCTGTAGCCGTTGACCACGATGGTCTTGAAGACGTCATCGATGGAGCCCTCAAATAGGGTGACGAGATTGCCCCCCACCCCGCCATACTGTTTGGCGGCCTCGGTCCCCATGGCGGTCCACACCTCGGTCCAGCGGGCCTTGCTGATGGAGTTGATACCGTCCTTGTTGGCCACGTGCGAACACTCATGGGCCAGGACCGCGGCCAGTTCATCTTCATTGGCGCAGGTGGTCAGCAGGCCCCGGGTGATAAAGATGGTGCCCCCGGGGCAGGCAAAGGCATTGATCTCGTTGGTGTCCAGCACCGCGAAGTGGTAGCCCTTAAAGGTGTTGGGCCGGGCCGACTTCCGGGCCACTGTCTGGCCCACTTCGTTGACGTACTCGGTGACCTTGGTGTCCTGGTAGAGCGGATACTGGCCGAGGACGCGGGCCGCTACCGCCCGACCGATGTAGTATTCCTCGGAATCATTGATCTCATGGGAGGCCTTGGCCGCCTTGGTTGCCCCCGTTGACGCAATACTGACGGCTCCCGGGATCATACTCATGGAAGCGGCGGCGCAACCCCACACGCCGGGCAAGGCCACCAGCAGAATCATGGCTATCCAGCGCCTCTGGCTCATCATGGCTTCAGCCCTCCTTCCTTGATGAAGGTCTGGAGCGTCGCGGCATCCACCTTATAAGACTCCACCTTGTCCACCTCGGCGAACTTCATCTCCGGATGCTTCTGCTTGTAGGAAGACTCGACTTCCGGGGTGAAGCCCTTGCCGGCCAGGGCCGCTTCGTCGCTGCTGCTCTCCTTCACCGGGGCCCCGAACAGCATTGAGGGCAGACCGAATTTAGAGCCGGTCGCCGGGGCGGGGAAGGCCTGGCGATTCAGCCAGCCGCTCTTGCCCTGGTACTCCACGTTGTACCAGTCGCCTTTCTGCTGCAGGACATTGACCTCAGCCCCCGCTGGCACTGTCGCGATGGGCGTGCCGGCAAAGTCCGGATCCGGATAAAGGGACTGATTGGGCTGGGTGACCTTCATAGTTTCCCCCAGGGCGATCCCCGGCAGCATCCACAGCGCTAGCAGGGCCAGCACCAGGAACCACCAGACGGGGCGCTTACAAAAAAATGGCCGTCTCAAGAGACTCTCCTTTTAATGCGGTTTCCGGTTTGCAGTTTTAGGTAAAAAAGTAATGCCCAATAGGTCCGCGGTGAACAGGGTGAATTGCTTTGCCTGCACCAGCGATTACCAAAAAAATCGTGCCCCTAACCTATTAGATTTTTCCTGATTTGGCAAGGGAGGCGGCGCCTCATTTCGAATCCGGCCGGAAGACGGGGTCTCGGGGCAGGGTGGGATCGTCCTGGAAACGCCGGCAGCGGCCTAAAAAGGTCTCGGCCGGCCCGTCTGCCGGGAACTTCTCCAGGAGCGCGGCAAAGCCCGCCGCGGCCGCGGGAAAATCACCCTGGCGATAAAGCTCCAGGGCCTGGGCGAACTCATGGTTCCGGGTCTCCAACTCTACAGTCAGGTCCGGTTTGAGGGCCACGACCTCGAAGACCCGCACCGGGGTCTCCCGGCCCTTCACCGCCACCAGGTCCAGCTCCCGGAAGGCCACGGCCTCGCTGCATTCCGCCGCAGTGGTCTCGCTGGCCATGACGGCGGTCTGATAAAATTTGTTGAGCCCCTCCAGGCGGGAGGCCAGGTTCACCGTGTCGCCGATGACCGTGTAGTCGAAGCGTTTGGCGGAACCCAGGTTGCCGACGATGGCCTCGCCGGTGTTCAGCCCGATACGCATGGACAGCGGCGGCAACTTCAGCCTGGTCAGGCGCCGGTTGAGGTCCGCCAGCGCCGCCCGCTGGCGCAGCGCCGCCCGGCAGGCCCGCAGCGCCTGGTCCTCCTGGTCCAGGGGAGCGCCCCACAGGGCCATAATGGCGTCGCCTTCGAATTTATCCACCGTGCCCTCCTCCTCCAGGATGATCTCGGTCATGGCGGAAAGGTAGTCGTTGAGCAGGGCCACCACGGTCTCGGCGTCCAGGCGCTCGGAAATGGTGGTGAAGCCCGCCAGGTCGGAGAAAAACAGGGTAACCCGGCGGCGCTCGCCCCCCAGCTTCAGCTTTTCCGGGTGCGCCAGCAGGTGGCTGATGACCGTCTCGGACATGTACTGGCCGAACATGCCGCGGATATAGCGCTTCTGGCGGCCCTCGGTGGCATAACTGTAGGCCGTGGCCAGCCCGAAGCTCAGGGCCAGGGCCGTTCCCGGCAGAACCGGGTCGCTCCACCATCCCTGCCAAAAGGCCAGGATCGACAGGGACAGGCAGAGAAAGGCGGCCAGGCCGAAAGCGGCCAGGGTGACGCTGAGGCGGGGGGAAAAGAGGACCGCCGCGGCGACGCCCGCCGCCAGCGCCAGGGTCCAGGCCCACAAGGCCCACCCGGGCAGGGTCCGGAGAAAATCCCCCTGCAGCAGGTTGTCCAGCAGGGTGGCGTGGACCTCCACCCCGGGGTAAACCCCGCCCATGGGGGAAGCCTTGAGGTCCAACAAACCCGGAGCGGTGAGACCAACCAGGACCCACTTGCCGGCAAAGGCCTCCGGCGGGTAGATCGGCGGGAGATTGTGGCGAACTCTCGCCTCGGAAGAAATAACATTGGCCGCCGAGAAGCGCTTATGGCTGCGGCTGGGGCCGCGATACTTGAGGAGGAGGTTGCCCCGTTCGTCCAGGGGAATCCGCAGGTTCCCCACCATCAGCCCCTCTTTGACGAATTTCAGGGGCTCATTATGGCCGAAACGCTGAAACGCCGCCATGGGCAGCATCGGGAGCCAGCGATCCTTGAAGGGCAGGACCAGGGGGACGCGGCGGTAGATGCCGTCGGCGTCAGGGCTGGACTCCACGTTCCCCAAGGCTCCGGCTCCAGCCAGCAGAGCACCGACCGGGGTGACTATGGAGCGGTAAACCACCGGCTCCTGAGGCCGGGGGCCGGTGATGGTTAAACCGGCCTTGTCCAGCAAGGCCGCCTCCTGCGGGTTGGCCCCCTTCTCCTCCCGGGTCAGGAAAAAAGGCAGGGCCACGTTGCCCGCGGCCGCCGCGGCCTGGGCCAGGCGCTGGTCGTCTTCGGGGCCGTAAGACGAGGCCTCGGTGAACAGGAGGTCGAAGATCACGGCCTTGGCCCCGGCCTGCTTGCAGTAATCGATGATGTGGGCGTAGAGCTGGCGGGGCCAGGGCCAGACCACCCCCTGATTCTTAAAAAAATCCAGGTCGGGCTGGTCCACTGTGACCACCACCACCTCGGGTGAGGCCTTGGCCAGGGGCACGTGGCGGAACAGCAGGTCCAGGGTCTTCAGGCGGAAGGGGGCGATGACTCCGAAGCTCTCCAGGCAGAAGGTGAGGAGCAAAACTGCCAGGGTGATGAAGGCCGCGGCCTTGAGCTTGGTCGGGAGTAGATGACTGGAACCGTCAGACAAGGCTGACCTCAATTTTTGGTTAACGGGTGGTTAAATTAAACCAGTTTGGGGCACTCTGTCAAACCCCTTTCAAAAGATTCTTTTCCCAACATAATTTGATCTATCCTAAATATAGTTAAGATGGATTATCTTTTATTAGATTAAGGAATCACTCAGATTTTCGGGAACTTGACTTCTTTTCAAGAGAGATTACCTTTTGCTTATGAAACAATAACCAGCTCCGGAGCTATAGGGCTCGTGGCTCAAATGCCAAATGGGAGGTGAAGGATAAAGCTCGTAGCCGATGGAATCTTTGAATGGCGGGTCGGCTCTATCAGCAGCGAGCGGCCCATTGATGTCGTGGAAACCTCAGGCAACAAATTATTCAGCCGGATGAGCCTGCTGAATGGAACCAAAAAGAGGAGGATGCTAAATGAAAAGTAAGATGTTGACGGCAGTCATTGCAGCAGGATTCGTGCTGGCTGGGGCCTTATTTGCACTTGCGCAGGCACCCGCGCAGGCACCCACGCAACCCGCGCAGGAGGCACCCGCGGCACCGCCCGCGGCACCGACCGCGGCAGCACCCGCAGCACCGCCCGCGGAGGCAAACTTCCAGAAACAGATCGACGATATCAAGGGCGCAATACCCAAGTTTGCCATACCCATGCGGGAAGTGAGTGATCGGTTCCAAAACATGTACTTCGCTGCCAAGGAAGGTAACTGGGGTCTCGCAGCATACATGTCCAAGTATATGGATGGCGCGATGAAACCAGCTTCATTAACCAAACCGACCGAATATGTAATGTGGCAGAATTTCTACGAAAAGGCCTTTGCACCGGTCAATAAGGCGATACAGGCTCAAGACTGGAAGGCCTTTGAAAAAGAATATACCACGGTGATTAACGCATGTAATGATTGTCACGACAGCATGGATTACAAATTCATTAAAGTCATCAAGATGAAGACCCCGGCTAATGTGGGTCTCAAATATCCTCTCAAATCCAAAGCGACTGATGTTCCCAAATAAGCGATCTAGCTGAATGACGGCAGAGCCACTAATTATTCGGGGCTCTGCCGTTGTGAGCTACCCCAAGAGCCTTTGCCGCCGCACCCAATAAATGACTCGCCGGAATCCCAATAAATGGGCTTCCGGCGAGAGCGCTCCTCCCGCCCTCGGCCGGGGTCCAGCGCTCGGATACTCCTCCCCCGCCCCTCATTACCCACCTGGATCTTTATATTCCCCAGCCAGCGAAATTTTAATGTGAATCTTCAAAAATCCCGATCGCGCCAGCCATGACTATTGTTGGTCAAAATTTACCCAAGGGCATTAGAATTTTTGCACCTGGATTGTTTTGTGACTAAATTAAAATTGTGGTAAGTTAAATAATTCAACAATGGCGGGGAGCCAACCCGGACAGGTCTCATCCGGATCGGCACAACGGGGGGATTGTTGGATTATCAGCCCAACCTGTTTGCCTGCGCGCTCGGCCTTCCCGCCCATTTTGATTCTGAGGAACTATAGTGCCGCAACCCGGGCCCAAAGATACCTTAAATAAGACCTACCGAAGTTGGGTGAGGGCGCTGCGGTGTTGCGCCTGGCCCATCATCGCCCTTTCGCTGCTGACCGCGGCGGCCTCGGTCTATTATACCTTTGCCCATCTGAAGATCGACACCAGCCGCAATGCCCTGGTGGGCAGCAGCAAACACCTGGTCAAGCTGAGCGACAATATGAGCCAGGAATTTGGCGGCCGCGATGGCCTGGTGGTGGTGGTGGAAAACGGCCACCCCGGGCAAACCACCAGGTTTGCCGAGGCCCTGGCCACGGAACTGCGCCGTTACCCGGACCGCTTCCCCGAGCTCTTCTATCGGTTCGATCCGGAGATCCTCAAACCTTGGGCCCTGCTCTATCTGGAGCAGAAAGACCTCCTGAAGATCAAGAACGGCCTGGTGGACCAACGACAGCTGCTGACCCGACTGGCGGCCGATCCCGGTCTACTCACCTTTTATCGGGGGGTGAACGACCAGATCGCCCGGACCATGATCGGCCAGGTGTTCACCGGTTTTCTGGACGACAAGCCGGCCGCGGCCGCGCTGCCGGATGTCACCCTGTTGAACGCCACGCTCCAGCAGTTGCTCTTGAGTCTGGAAGGGGAACGGCCTTACGTCTCCCCCTTTAACGCCTTTTTCCCCAAAGAACTGAGCGACCTGAGCCAGCAAGGCTATTTTTTCACCGAAAATGACAAGTTCCTGCTCTTCCTGGTGACCCCGCAGCCGGATGGCTACGCCACCAGGAATCGGGACGTCGCCCTGTTGCGCGAGATAGTGAACCGGGTCGAGACCCGCTTTCCCGGCATCAAGGCTGGGGTGACCGGGCCGGATGCCCTGGAATCCGACGAGATGGGCAGTTCCCTGGCCGATATCTCCCTGGCCACCTGGCTGTCCCTGGTAGGCCAGATGGCCCTGCTCTTCCTCTTTCTCCGCAGCCTGCGGCGTCCTTTGGTGGAGACCCTGGCCCTGATCATCGGCCTGTGCTGGACCTTCGGCCTGGTGACCCTGGTGGTGGGGCGCCTGAATCTCCTCTCCATGATTTTTGCCCCGCTGATGCTGGGCCTCACCATCGACTACGGCATCCATTATTTATGCCGCCTGGAGGAAGAGCAAAGCGGGGGGAAGTCCTGCACCTTTGCCATCCTGACCTGCACCTACCAGCGCACCGCCCCCGCCATCTTCTATGCCGGAATTGCTGCGGCCCTGTCTTTCGTGCCCTTGATCTTTATGGGCTTTCAGGGCCTGGCGGAATTGGGCCTGATCCTCACCATGGGCATCCTGGTGATGCTGGTGGCCACCATGGTATTGGTGCCGGCCCTGGTCAGCGTCTCCGAACGGTGCGCGATCGGCCCCGAGGTCGAGGAATGCTCGCCCCAGCCGTTCCTGCACCTGCATTGGACCCAGCCCTGGCTCATTGTGGGCCTGGGTCTGGCCCTGGTGGGCCTGGGCGCCGTCGCCGCCTGGCGTTATGTTCCCTTTGATTTAAACCCCCTGCACTTGCAGAATCAAAGGGTTGAATCGGTGATCTGGGAATACAAACTCATCCAGGATTCGAAGTATTCCACTTCTTATGGGGCCGTGGCCACCTCCTCCCTCGATGAACTGCAGGACCGCATCACGGCCTTGAAACAGCTGCCCACGGTGTCCCACGTCGAGTCTATCCTGTCCTTTCTCCCCTCCGAGGTCGACGCCAAGCGGCCGCTTTTGGAGAAACTCCGGCCGGTTTTGAGTTCCATCAAGTTCTCCAGGGAACCGGCTTCGGTCTCCAGCCCGGCGGAGTTGGCGGAGATTCTGAGCCGCATCAATTTTAAGCTCGGTGAAGCGGCCCGGAGTCTTCAAGAAGAAAAGGCGGCCACCGCCGGGCAGATTGAAGAGACCCATAGCCTCATCAACCGGATCATCCCCTTGTTGAATGGCAACCAACCAAACCGGATGGCCGCACGCCTGGCCAATTTTGAACGACAGTTCATCGCTGACCTGCAAGAAAAGTGGGGACTGGTAGAAGGTTATGTCAAATCGGCCCTGGATACCCCGGCCCCCACCCAGGCGGACCTGCCCCAGGCGGTGCGCCAGCGCTTCATCAGCGACCAGGGGACCTTCCTCCTCCGGGTCTTCCCCTCCCAGGATATCTGGAATTTCGATCCTTTGAAGCTCTTCGTCAAGAGCCTCTGGGGCGTCGATCCCAACGCCGTGGGGGACCCGGTGCTGCTGTACGTTTTTACTCTGGGTTTCCGCAATGCCTGCCTCAAGGCCGCGGGCGTGGCCCTGCTGGCCATCGCCGCCATGCTTTTAGTCCTGTTCCGCAGTTGGAAGATGACCCTGCTGGCCTTTCTGCCGTTGATCGTCGGCACCGGCCTCACCTTGAACCTGATGTGGCTGTTGGGCATTTCCTTCAACCAGGCCAACGTCTTGTTCGTGCCGCTGATCCTGGGGGAGGGGATCGAATTCGGCATCATCATCTTGATGCGCTGGCGGTTGGAAGAGTCGGCCCGGTCCATCACCCTGCCGGCCAGCACCGCCAAGGGCGTGGCTCTGGCTGCCCTGACCACCACGGTGGGCTTCGGCAGTTTGATGGTTTCCGGCCACCATGGGGTCTTCAGCCTGGGTCTGCTGGCTACGGTGGGCAGTCTCAGCGTCCTGGTGGCTTCTTTAAGCTTTCTTCCGGCCTTTATCCGGGTAATGGAAAGGGATTACGAGCCCCGGGAACCTTCGTGCCATCCCAACCTCGGGATGGTCTGCTGGTTCAATCATATGGTGAGGAAAAAAAACCATGAAAAGATCACGTTGTCTAGCGAGTCTCGTCCTGATGGTCTGGTGCTGGTCGGTTGTGCCGGCTCTGGCCGAGAGCCCCAAGGGGTTTGTGAAGGGCATACTGGACCAGGTGATGGCCATCCAGACGGACCCGGCCCTGGCGGGGGCGGCGCATGAAGCCCAGCGGTCCGCGGCAAATCCACCAGATCATCGCCAGGAGCTTTGACTTTCCCTTCATGGCCAAAGATGCCCTGGGGTCCGCCTCTGGCCATTTGAACCAGGAATTCGTCACCACCTTCAGCTACCTTTTTCAGGATTCCTATACCCGCATGGTCGTCCAGTTTCTCAAGAAAGAGAACATTACCTACAACCAGGAGAAGCTGGAAGGCAGCAAGGCCCGGGTGGACACCACCATTGTCCGGCCCAATGAGTCCATTCCGGTCACCTATCTCATGCACCAGGCGGGCGGGGGCTGGTTGCTTTACGACGTCAACGTGGACGGCGTCAGCATCCTGCAGAATTATCGGACCCAGTTCGCCCAGGCGATCCGGACCAAGGGCTTCGAGTTCCTGTTGGAACGCATGAAGACCCAGCGCCAGGCCGTTAAATAATGATCTGTCGGCAAAGCTGAGAATTCTGAAAAAGCCGCCGCTTCTGCCCTTTTGAGGACCCGCGGCGCGCCGCAGCTGATTAAAAAACCCGCTGGGGCGGGCCTCCGGGTCCGCCCCCCATCGGCGTCCTGAGATGGCCGTCTATCCGTACTTCTCTGCTTCAATCCCCCCGTGAGTTTTCCTCCGAATCCGTTCACTTTTATTGACATCATCAATTCGCGCCTTACTTTTAAGCTAAGCGGGACCGTGAAGATTCACGGCCGGACCACTAAAAGCGGTCGCTTGGGTAGCACCCGGTTAATCTTAAGAGGAGGAAAACGGCATGATTATTTATGTGTCTGAAAACGGCTCCGACCGGCTCGAACTCATCGAGACCCTGGTGAAAGAAGGCGTCACCTACCAGGAATGCAAGGCCGCCACCGAGCGGGAGGCGGGGATTTCCGCCGTGCGGATGGTAGA
Source organism: uncultured delta proteobacterium (assembly GCA_963797235.1). GTDB lineage: Bacteria > Desulfobacterota > Desulfobaccia > Desulfobaccales > 0-14-0-80-60-11 > JAPLJC01. Next base: position 216,220 of record CAWCOX010000009.1, on the reverse strand, counting down.
GATCCAGGCCAATGTGCCCGAAGTCGTCCCGATGCCCCCGGAATTAACCCAGGGCGACGGCGATGTCCGGGCCTGGCGTCTGCCTTCGGGGAAACTGGTCATCAGCGACATGGATGGCAACCTGGAACAGATTACCCGGCCCATACCCCACTAACCCAACCTCCAGGTCACGCCCTCAGCGTCATGAGAGCCTTCCCCGTCCCAACTGCGGTTAGAGTTCCACTGCGGCTGAATAAGCCCTGAGATTATGCCGACCTCCCCTGGCGGGGAAGGTTCTCGGTAAGGGATTGATCTCCTGCCCCCGGAGCCGGGTTGGCGGCTCCACCCGCGGTTATACGCGCTCCGTTACCCAGTTCGGCCAAGTGTTTTCGGCTTCCCACCGGATGACAGCCATCTGGCCTTTATCAAGGATAGCAACCTTCCCACCGATTCAATATCTTGCTGATATTTCGAGATATTCGCATAAATCACCGAAACCCCCATTATTTGGCGGCCAGCGCTCTATTTTTGTGCTAATCTGGACCAAAAATCTCCCGATAGCCGACAATTCAGTCTTTAACCGGGTTGGGGAGTCCTGGCAGATTTCTTGCACAGAGTTTCTATATGATAATTATTGCTTGAATATTGAAAATATTTGAGGCATTATTATGTCGATAGAAAATAATAAACTTGATTCAATCAGGATACCTCTTATCAATCACTAAAGGGACTGAAGACTATGCAAGTGCGCTGGCCAAGATTAATGTCTCTGGGATTGGGTCTGATGGCGATCTGGGGGTGCTCTGCACAGTATACCCCGAGCAACCCCGAAGCTGAGGCGGCGTTGGTGGCGAAGGTGACCCAGGAGACCTATCAGTTGGGGCCCGAGGACGCCATCGAGATTTCGGTCTGGAAAGAGCCGGATTTGACCAAGCAACTGGTGGTCCGTCCCGACGGCAAGATTTCCTATCCATTGGTAGGTGAAATCCAGGCCGCTGGTATGACGGTCAAGCAACTGCAGGATGAGATCTCCAAACGGCTGGGGAAGTACGTTACCGATGCCAACGTGACCGTAATCTTGCTGAAAACCCAGTATTATAAAATCTTTGTCACTGGAAAAGTGAACAAGCCGGGGGATTTCGTAGTGGGCCGGCCCACCGACGTCATGCAGGCCATCTCCATAGCCGGGGGCCTCACTCCCTTCGCCTCACCCAGTTCGATTGTGGTACTGCGGAAGGCAGGGGGCAAGGATGAGGTTATGCCTTTTAACTATAATGACGTGAGTCAAGGTAGATCACTGGAGCAGAACCGCACTCTCCTGCCGGGAGATGTGGTTGTGGTGCCTTAAGGTCCGCCTATGCGCTCTGCTGCGGGACTGGTCTTGGGATTGCTCTGGGTGAGCTTAACGCTCGGCGTCGGGAACGCCGCGGATTGGGCCGTGGTCCCTTCAGTCACCGCCCGAACCGAGTTCAACAGCAACTTGAATTACGACTTCGTGGCGCCGAAAGCTGATTATATCTTTACCCTGGCGCCGACGGCGGAATTCAATTATACTACAGATATAGGCCTACTACAGGGCAGGCTGGGGCTTACCGGACGGCATTACTTGAGTAACGGCCAATTGGACCACATTGACCAAAACTTTCAGATAAATGGCCGGTACCAGGCGACGCCGCGGGTGAACCTTTCCTTGAGCACCGCCTATATCTCCGATACCAGCTTACAAGAGGAGTTCGCCACTTCCGGCCTGATTATGACCCGTACTCCCCGAACGTCGATCCAAGCGGGCCCGGGGCTAACCTATGCCCTGACCGAGCGCCTGTCCGCCACGGTGAACTATAATTACAATAAAGTTGACTATCAGGCTCAGCAGTTTTCGAATTACTATTCGCAGCAGGTAGGGTTGGTTTTGCAGCAGCAACTCAAAAACGAGAAGACTACGCTGATCGGGAATTTTTCAGCCCAAGATTCGCGGTACCCATCCGAAGATAACGATTTTAAGTCTTTGGGATTTCAGCTGGGCGGGACGCATCAATTCTCCCCGGATTGGCAGGTCAATCTTTTAGGTGGAATCAATATTTCATTTCATGGATTTTAATACCCAGGTGCTGGACTTCTCGCAATTTCCCTTCTTTGCCTCAGTAAGGCAGGCAAAGGTGCAGCAAACGACGCCCAGTCCTTTCATCAACCTGTCGTTCACTCACCGCTGGACTGATAAATTCTCTATGAGTGGAGGGTATTCTCGAAACCAAGCCGCTTCTGCCGAGGGGAGCATTTCGGATACGAATCAGATTAATTTAAACCTGAGTTATAATTTCACTGACAGATTGTCCGGAAGCCTGAGCGGAGGCTATTCTCTAAGCAACCAAATTTCCCAGCAACAATGGCTTTAGAGAGAGATTTTATCGGCGTCACTCCCCAGCTAACCTATCGTTTGACCGAAGAAATAAACCTGTCGCCCGGATATCAATTCGGCCTGCGGGATGATCCAAACCTAGGCAAAAGCGCCAATGCCCAGACCGTTTTTTTAATGCTGACCTATACCCGGTTGGCCGTGGCCAGCGAAAAGAAAGCACCCACCCCCATAGGGACTCAGCCGGCCACGGTGACCGGGAGAGAAAGACCGCCTTTTGGGCCTTTTGGGCCCCTTTCGCCTTTTGGCAAAATCCCCTTCCAACTTTACTAAAGGCGATGGCGGGGGCAAATTTAACGCAGTGGCTTTAGGAAAATCATGACAGAACAGGTAAAAGATGTTAGAGATGTTTGGGCTATTTTCTTAAAAAGGAAAAAGTTCTTTGTTGTCCCTTTCGGGGTCCTGCTTATCTTGGCAACCGCGATCGCCTTTTTATTACCCGCCATCTATGAATCGAAAACTACCATTCTCATCGAAGACCAACAGATCCCCCCGGAGTTCGTCCGGTCCACGGTAACCGGCTTTGCCGACCAACGCATCCAAAGTCTCACCCAGCAGATCCTCTCCCGAACCAAACTGTGGGAAATCATTCAGCAGTTCCAGCTCTACTCCGAAATGCAAGAAAAATATACCCGAGAAGAAATTCTCGAAAAGATGCGGGACGACATCAAGTTGGAAACCATCAGTGCCGAGGTGGGTGCGGGGGGGCAAAAGCAAGCCCATCCCGGTCAATCCGCGATCACCATCGCTTTTTCCATCTCTTATCGCGGCAAGAATCCCGAAACCGTCCAGAAGGTCGCCGGCACCCTGGCCTCCCTGTACTTGGAGCAGAATCTGAAGATTCGGGAAGCTCAGGCCAAGACCACCACCCAATTTCTGGAAGCCGAATCCAAGGAGTTGAGAGAGCGCATTCAGGCCATAGGCGCCAAGATCACTGCCTTCAAGAAAGAGCACGAAGGCAATCAGCCCGAACTCCAAGGGTTTAATCAGGCTCAGGCGGTGCGTCTCGACCAAGAGACCAAACAAATTGACAATCAAATCAGGGCTGATGAAGATCGCCGAGTCTACCTGGAAGGCCAGTTGGCTACGGTCAAGCCGGAAACTCCCGTAGCCCCTTCGGGCGAGCGGGTCACGGACCCCCAGACCCGTCTCCGGGCCTTGCAAATCCAACTGGCGGACCTCCAATCCAAGTTCTCCGACGACTATCCGGATATTCGCAAGACCAAGCGGGAGATGGCGGAACTGGAAAAACTTGAGAAGTCACAGAGCGGCGGCTCCTCCCAAAAACAGGAAAAACTGGCGCAGCTTAAGGCCGAACTGGCTGAAAAGCAGGGCAAATATTCCGCCGAGCATCCGGATATCCGCAAACTTAAAAATGAGATCGCCCGATTGGAGCAACAACCGGATAAGTCTGCACCCAGCAAGGCGGTGAAAAACGTCCCCGATAACCCCGCCTATATCAACCTGACCACCCAAATTGAGACCACCAAAAATGAAATAGCTTCTCTGCAAAGACAGCGGGAAGCCTTGAAAGACAAGCTCAAAATGTTCAACCAGCGCCTGGAACAGGCTCCGAGATTGGAGCAGGAATATTTTGCCTTGCAGCGGGACTACACCAATTCAACGGCTAAGTATCAGGAAGTGATGAACAAAATCATGGAGGCGCGCATTTCCGAGGGCATGGAAGAGCATCAGAAAGGGGAAAAGTTTACCCTCATCGATCCGGCCAGCTATCCTCAGAAGCCGGTCAAGCCCAATAGGTGGCTCATTATCTTGGCCGGCTTCGTATTGAGTATGGGCGCCGGCGTGGGCGCGGTGGCCCTGGCCGAACAGATGGACCACTCGCTGAACAATGCCGATGAGCTCGCTTCTTTCACCGGCTTCCCGGTATTGGGGAGCATAACTCGGATCGGGATCGCGGAAGACGAAAGCGCACACAGACATAAACGGCGATTTATCTGGACGGCAATCGGGCTTGGTTTGCTCCTGGGACTAATGCTATTTCATTTTTTATATATGGATCTTTGGGTTCTAACCGCCAGGCTTCTGCGCCTGATGCATAAATACACCTGATTTGGATCAGTCAGTCTCCCTGACTTTTCAACCACCTTGAGGGGATCATCTTGGGATTTATCGATAAAGCACTGGAAAAGGCCAAAGGCGTTCGGAAAAAGGAACCTGAGCCCAAATCTCCTTCCCGATCTGCCGAACCTGCTCCTCTCCCGCCTTTCTCCGCGGATGCGAGTCTGACCGAGGACCTCATAGTTCCGGAGGATATCGACTATACCGTCACCCGCACGGTGGCGGTGGATCCTGAGGTTTTACGCCGAAACCGGATCATCGCCGGAGGCTGGGAAGCAGGCTCCACGGTGATCGAAGAGTACAAGGTGTTGCGGACCCACGTCCTGCAGCGCACTGGCGAAGCAGACCATAATACTCTGATGGTTACCGGGGCCTTGCCGGGAGAAGGGAAGACCCTGACAGCCATCAATCTGGCCATTATCCTGTCCCATGAACTGAACCATACGGTGCTCCTGGTGGATGCCGATTTACGCTCGCCTTCCATAACCCATTATTTAGGTTTGGGGAATATGCCGGGAATGGTGGATTATCTGACCAGCGGGGTCCCCCTCAGTGAACTCCTGATTCATCCCCAGGGCCTCGGCAAGCTGGTTATTTTACCCGCGGGCCGGCCGGCCACCCAGGCCGCGGAATTGCTGAATTCACCCATAATGCGGGAATTGGTCCAGGAATTGAAGCATTTCTACACCAATCGCTATGTTATTTTTGACCTGCCGCCGTTATTGGTTTATGCGGACGCCCTGGCCTTCGCGCCCCTGGCGGACGGCATCGTGCTGGTGGCTGAAGCCGGCAAGACTCCCAAGGAAAGTATCCAGCACTGCCAGGAGATGCTCAAGAAATTCAAGGTGCTCGGTTTCGTTCTTAATAAAACCTTAGAGGCTTCGGATTCAGGGCATTACCTGGGCTATTACTATCCGCGCCGGCCGAGAGACGCGAAGTGAAAAAAAGATTCAAACTGCCCCTGTTTAAATAGCTAAACAATATGTATGAAGAATTTTACAATTTGCGGGAACGCCCATTTAATCTGGTGCCGGACCCCGAATTTTTGTATCTCAGCCCTCAACACAAACTGGCCAGGGCCTACCTGGAGTACGGCATCAATCAGCGGGTGGGTTTTGTGGTGCTGACCGGGGAAGTGGGTACCGGCAAGACCACCTTACTCAAGTCGATATTAAGATCCCGGGAAAAAAACCAAAGGCTGGGGGTGCTCTACCAGACGGCCATGGCTGCCGGTGATCTGCTGGAAGTATTGCTGCGGGAATTCGAGGTGCGGGGCCACTACTCCAGCCGCACCGCCAGACTGTCAGCCTTTAACCAGTTCTTGCTCAACGCCTATGGCCGGGGCGAACATGTCGTCCTGCTGGTGGATGAGGCCCAGAATCTGAGCCCGGAGGCCTTGGAAGAAATCCGACTTTTATCGAACCTCCAGACCGAAAAAGAACCACTTTTGCAGGTAATCCTGGTGGGCCAGCCGGGATTGCGGGAGCGCCTGCGCCACCCGGCTCTGCGGCAGTTGGCCCAGCGGGTGTCGGTGCACTATCATCTGAATCCCTTGAATTTGCAGGAAACCAAAGAGTATATCAACTTTCGCCTGGCCCGGGCCGGGGGCAGCGGCATCTTTACGGAGTCGGCCCAGGACAAATTATTCGAATATACCCAAGGGGTGCCCCGACGCCTGAATGCCTGGTGCGACCTGGCCCTGGTGGCCGGCTTCGCCGAGGGCCGCCAGGAAATCGACGGAGAATTCATCGATACGGTAATCGCCGCCCAGGGCGGCAGCCTGGAAGGCCCGGAACAAACGGATACCACTACCCAGGAAGAACTGGCGCCCTTGCCTGAGGCCGCCAGTAGCGCGATTTCGATTCCAGATAACGGGTTGCGGAGCACTGTGGACGAGTTGGGGGCGCGGCTATCCCGGCTGGAAGGCATGGTCTTGGAGATGACCAGCCAACTGGTGCCGCTCTTAACTAAATTACTGGAAAAACAACCGCTTGACTCAATCCAGCCAATCCAGGCTAACCATATGCGTCACAGTTACGAACCGTTCGAGAACCCCGACCCCAATGCTCAGCCCCAAAACCGGAAAAGATGGTGGTCCAGGCTGATAAAGACGTAGGACTCTAACTGAAGGCTCATCGAGGGGGCGTCTTAAGAGCCCACAGGTCCACCCTTTCAGAAGTGGTCCCTGTCCCAAGACACCTAACTTATGAACCTCAAGAATAAGTCTCTCTCAATTCCAGAAACCCTCGGCGCCTTCCTGGTAATTGCTCTGATTTGGGCTTATTGGCCTGTATTGAGCATTTTGACTAATACGCTCCTGACCGATGAAGACTATTCTTTCGGGCTCTTACTGCCGTTAGTGAGCGCCTACATCGTTTATCTGAAATGGCCGCAAATTCGCCGGATTTCGTGGCAGCCGTCATGGGTAGGGCTGATAGTTTTAGCCCTGGGATTGGCTTTGTATATTTTTGGAGAATTGTCTACCGACATTTATAGTCCTGCCGTCTCACTCATAGTGTCACTTGCCGGCGTGATGATGCTTATGGGCGGCTGGAAGTTGGTTCGCTTCCTTGGATTTCCTCTGCTCCTGCTGTTTCTCACGATTCCCTTGCCCCAATTTCTGATGCGCCAGGTAACCCTGCCGCTGCAATTGCTCTCTTCCAGTCTGGCCACGGAAATTTTGCAGATGATGGGCATAGCCGCAGTGCGGCAAGGGAACGTCATTGATCTGGGAGTCAGGCAGTTGCAAATTGTCTCAGCTTGCAGCGGCCTGCGATATATCCTGGCCCTTTTGGCCCTGGGAATCATCTTTTGCTACTTCTATCAGCGCCGTCCCTGGAAGGCGGCGCTCCTGTTGTTATCTCTCATTCCGGCGGCGATCGTTGCCAATGCCCTGCGCGTCGCAGCCATGGGGATCTTTCCGGCACTGCAGGAGGGATTCTGGCATGGCTTCTCCGGCTGGCTCATCTTTTTATTCTGTTTCGCCTTCTTAGCTCTGTTGAACTGGCTCCTTTCCTGGCGCCGGCCCAAGACCGAGGCCTTCGCTGTCCAAGAAGCGCCCCCCACTGAAAGGTTGAGTAACGCCAGGCCAGCTTTTGTCGCTCCCCTGCTGGTGGCGATACTCATGGTTCTGGGGGCCGGTTATCTCAGCCAGACTGCAGGAAAGATTTCTCCGGTGCCGTTGCGGCAGAGCTTTGATAAGTTTCCCCTGGAATTAGGTCCCTGGCATGGCAAGCGGTCTTATATCGATCCAGCTATGTTTGAGGCTACCAGTGCGAACGCCTATCTGAATGTGGATTTCCAGGCTGCCACGCAGGGCTCGGTATCGTTGTGGATTGCCTATTATGAAAACCAGAAGGGCCACGGCTCCGTCCACTCTCCCTTTACCTGCCTCACCGGGAGCGGTTGGAGTCTGGTGGAATCCGGAATCACAGAGGTGGCCCCGGGGTTGCCGGTGAGATCGATGTTGATGGATCAGGGAGGAACCAAGTATCTGGTTTACTACTGGTACCTGCAGCGCGGGCGCTGGCTGACCAGCGAATACTTCAATAAATTCTATCTCAGCTATGATAGCCTCTTTAGCCGCCGGGCGGACGGCGCCCTTATCCGACTGGTCACCCCAGCCACACCGGATGTCCAAGCGGCCCGGGAACGGCTCATCTCCTTTACCAGGTTATTAGTTCCCCTGCTGCCCCAGTTCATGGAAAAGTGATGAGGCACTGCCTGCGCAGTATCTGGAGGCCGGCGAACGCCTAAGAAACCGGACCCTGAGCTTCTCTTCTCCCCTATGGTTGACTCACTCACCCCATCCTGCCACTATCCCACGATATTGGCTGCCAAAGCACCATGCAATCTTCAGGGTCGCAATGCTGATCTCTAAAGAATTTTATGGTTTCGCAGGGGAATTTCGTCTTCCTGGAACCCTTTCCACCGCCGGTCGGACAATCCTCTCAAAGAGATAACTTACTGGAAAAATAGCTAATTTTGCCTGGCCATTTTTCAGCAAATTAAATTTTACTTTAATCATTCTCAATTCCTTTTTCAAGTTTTCCACCGCAAATTAATTCAAAAACCAGGGAATTGGAGGGGGAAAAACGGGAATACCCTGATTTACTCGACCCATTCAAATGGAGTAGAAAGGATATAATCAAAAATGATCATAAATTTAAGTCGGGAATCAAAAGAACCGATTGCTTAAAATAAGGCGCAAGTTTTTTTATCAGAAAATTGCCCCTTTTGAGCCGGCTAACGAGTACCTTCCTAATATAACCCACCTAACGAACAAGGAGAGTTCAAATGGTGCAATTATCTGACGACTGCTCAGGGTGACAAGGGCAAACCATTCGCAAGGATGGGACGCAAAGCCACGGGTCTTGCTGTTGAGGCAAGATGGCCGGGTTACCAAACCTGAGGCAACGCCGAAAGCATTATTTCCAAGCGGTAATGCGACTTTTGCTGGCAGCCTCAGACATCAAGGAGAACTGCCATGAAAAAAGTCAATTTATCGTTAATTTCATTTTTTGTTGTTATCCTTCTCTCCCTTTTGACCATATCTGCAACTTCTTCCTGGGCGGCAACTTATTATGTCGACGCCGATCTAGGAAATGATTCTACTGGTAAAGGCACCTATGCCAGTCCCTGGAAGACTGCTGATTATGCTTGTGGCCGCACCTTGGCCGCAGGCGATATTGTCCTGTTCAAGTGCGGGACCACGAATGTCTATGGCAAATGGATATGCTATGCCAGCCAAACTACCTCAGATGGACATCCTATTACCCTCGGTTCCTACAGTGCCGGTCCGGTTAGCCCCGGGGTTGGCACTAAGCCGGTCATTAGCAATGCCGATACTATAGTCAGCAGTTGGTCAGGCAGCGGTCCTATCTATACGGCGACCGTTGACGGCGGCACGACCTGTTTGCTGGAAGATGGGCATTATTTAGGAACTGCAGATAATGCTACTTCTCCAGGCGTCGGACAATGGGGATTGTCTGGTACTAAGCTCTATTACCATCCTACCACTGGAGCCGCCAGCAGCCATGTGGTGCGAATAGGGTCAAATTATTCGAGTTTCAATTTCTACCAGAATGCCTCTAACTACATAATTCAAGACATCATGTTCACCGGGGACATGATTTTTGGCGGTTATGCAGGGAATCCCATCCTCCATAACATCACCATTCAAAGGTGTGATTTTAAGGACATGACTGCCGCTATCAAGTTTGGAACCAATTCTTCCGGTGCCGTTACCGGACTGGTGGTTCAGGACTGCACCTTTGATTATTGCGGTACCAACATCTATTTCGAGATAAATAGTGGTGGTTATTTTGACGGGGTTATCTTCCAACGGAACAAAATAACCCACTCTAATGAGTGGATAACTGGGGATTATCCAGGTACTGATAGGGACGGCGTCTCTTGTCAAAATCTTACAAACTCGACTATTGAACATAATGAAATAAGTGGACGCTGTGATCAATATGGTGGAATAAACCTATGGTATTCAAATGGGTTTACAGGCACAAATAATGTCATCCGCTATAACTATATCCACGATGTAATAGGAACAGGCATATTTCATGGTGGTGAAGATGTGGGCACATGCAGCGTCACCATTGCCTACAACGTGATCGAGAACTGCGGTACCGGTCCAGGCTGTATGATGGCCGGTCTTCCTTATGGTGGTATCATGCTTAACCGCGCGCAGAACATCAGCAGCGGCGTTTACAACAATGTTGTTATTAATGCTGATGTTAGCTATTTTCTTTTCTCCCTTACTGATTCTTATATCGTTAAGAACAACATCTCTTACAATCCCCGCATTGCTCACGTTCGTGTGGATAGTTCATTGGGACAGAATATTCTGGACCAGAATGCTTATTATCCCAACACGGGGGCATTATTTTCCAACCAAGGCAACACTCTTAACTTTACTAGCTGGCGGTCTGGGACCGGCTGGGACGGCAGATCGGTTAACGCGGACCCACAGTTTGTTAATCCTGGGACTGACTACCATTTGAAGAACACTTCGCCCTGCATTGGTGCCGGCCTCTACGTCTTCCTGACTCAGGATTTCCTGGGCGATCCGGTTTCTTCATCCAGTGTAGACATAGGGGCCGTGCAATCGCAGGCAGCGGCGCCGGCACCTGCGCCGGCACCTGCGCCAACCTACTCCATTTCCCCCACCAGCCAATCATTTACTGCGGCGGGTGGCTCAGGCACTGTAAATGTCACTGCTAGCACCAACGCTTCGTGGACTGCTGCCAGCAGCGCCTCATGGATCACCCTCACTGCGGGTACGGGCGGCATCGGCTCCGGGCAGGTGACCTTCACTGTGGCGTCGAACACTGCCACCACAGCTAGAACTGGGGCCATTACCGTAGCGGGCCAGCAGTTCTCGGTGACTCAAGCCGGCGCCGCGGCGCCTACGCCGACACCTACGCCTACACCTACACCTACACCAACGCCGACACCGACGCCAACACCTACCCCGACGCCAACACCCACGCCCACACCTACACCCACACCTACACCTAACACGCCGACACCGACGCCAACGCCAACCTACTCCATTTCGCCCACCAGCAAATCATTTAGTGCGGCGGGCGGTTCAGGCACTATAATTGTAACTGCAAGCACCGGCGCTGCGTGGACCGCGGTCGACAATGCCTCATGGATAACCGTCACGAGCGGTCAGAGCGGCAGTGGCAACGGCAGGGTGTATTACACGGTGGCTCGAAACACCTCGAGAAGCAATAGAACTGGGGTCATTACGGTAGCGGGCCAGCAGTGCACGGTAACCCAAGCCGGCTCAGCGTATTACTGGAGATAAGTTTCGACAATAACCAACCAGCCCCAGGTCCTCAGTGCGCCTTTCCCGAGGACCAGGGGCTGGTTTTTTATTGAGATTAAAAAGAGGGCCAATTAGCGAGGAGAATGCCTTAGAAACCGAACATGTGAGTCGCCCTTTGTTAAAACATCTGGCCGAATTAACTGGTTTAGATGGATAGAAGGAGATTATACATCAGAAGATTTCTTAATCACAAGTCAATCAAGGAAAGTACCAAGGAGTTACCCAAAGGTGTGAAATTGATTCGGAGGGTAACCTATGATTCTACGATTCCGGGGTTGTGGCTGGTAAGTCGACACCCAATCCCATATTAACTTTTCCCAACACTTTCTTTCTACGCTATCAAATACAGCAATATAGTAAACGATTGAATGCTCTTCTCCCATAGCTCTTGGGGCCCTGATTAATTTCAGGAACTATTCGAGTTTCAATCTTTCCAATGAAGTAAATGCCTTCGCCGGTTCACAGGGATGCCAATGCTATTTTTGTATCCAGCCTAATGGGACCGACATGCATAGAGGGTAATTTTTACTATCGGTCAAACTTTTAACCTTGACGCCAGGCAATAATCTTGTAAAAAAGGTGGTGAGTTCTATCTCAGCTATCTTCGTTTCCGTCTCATGGGGTTTCTTTTTCAGGAGACCCTCTGGGGGTAAGTTGCTGACTTAATGGCAATGGTAGACCAGACAGTAAATTCAACGCCATCTGTCGATTCCGGTTTTTAAGTTTTTCTTTTCAGAGAATGGTGCCGGGGACTATTGGCGGGATTCTTTCGCCTCATATTCTCCGGTATCTTCAAATCTAATAGCAAACATTTAGGTGGCCTTGCCTTGACTTTAGCCGCCATGCCGGGTATTTTATGTTAGTGTTAGCCCGCATTCTTAAAAGTGGGGAGGGTATCTTCTGACATGCCAAAGTCGCCGAACTCACAGCCTCTCAGTAAGGATACCCTTTGTAAACGGTCTGCCATTAGCAGCTCATTTTTTTGACTTAAATTATTGCTATTTTTCGGGTAACCTCTCCTCCTACTATCATTTTTGGACAAAATGATAGGCGCATTTTGCAAGGGTAATAACAATGATTATTTTTGATTATTTAATCAATATAGGAATTGCATGTATTATACTATGTATATCTGGTGATTTATTTGCCATAATATATTCTGGGATGAAGCATTATTTTTTGGTCTTTATGTCTTTGGTAATTTTCTTGGCCCTGGTGGGGACGGGATGGGCGGCACACACTTATTACATCGACGCCGACAATGGCAATGATTCAGCGAATGGCTTAACACCTGAATTGGGCGGCTTGCCTTCAGTCGGCCCTTGGAAAACATACCCGGTAATTTCGCCACGCCCCGGAGATACCGTTTTATACAAACGAGGAACTACTGGTTGGTATAGGTTCTTCATAGTGAGTTGGCAGGGTACTGGGGCCGATGCCAACCGAGTCATCACTTTCGCTACCTACGGTAGCGGAAGCTTGCCCGTCATTAGCAGCCATTACAATGTCAAGCCGACAACTGGCTGGGGAACACCGGATGTTAATGGAATATACACCAAGGACGTAGGTGCCGTAACTGTATCAACTACTGATTTCGTTGAGGATTATTATACTCTGCTCAAGGCGACAAGTTCTAAACTTTGCGATGGTTACTGGTATTACAGCAATCATAATCTGTACTATAAACCTACTTCCGGTGCTGTGACTGATCACATCATTAGAATCTTTAAACCAAACGGATACACTATGTATCCTTCAGAAGGTACTGTTAACTCGTATACCACTTACAAGAACCTTAAATTTGTCGGCAAGACCCTCTTCCTTAACAACAATCCTTCAGGTTTCTCCCACGTCACATTCCAAAATTGCGAATTTTTAGGGATATTTGGCCACTATGGGGCAATTCAAATATCACCAGGTGAGTCGGTGGCTTCTTACATCACCTTCGATAGGTGCACATGGCAATACTGCAACGATAATGTGTATTTCGAGGTAGGTGAACGGACCGATTCCTACTTCGACCATATCTGGATAAAGAATTGTAAATTTCTGCATACTGGTGATGTACGTGGAGGGCAATACACTTGGCAAACTATGGGTGGTGATAGTGATGGCGTTTCTTTTCAGAATCTTCAGAACTCCACAATGGAAAACAATGAAATAAGCGGTAGTTGTTACTCTTATGGTGGAATACATCTCTGGAGTGCCGCCGCGTTCGGACTGGTGAACAACAATATTCGTTGTAACTATATACACGACATTACTAGAGGGGCCGGTATCATCTATGGTGGCGCTGATATTACGGGTACTTCTTATGGTACAATCTGTAATAATATTATAGTAAGGTGTGCTGGCACGACCTTCCCTTATTATGGAGGCATATTTGCAAATAGGATTAATGACTCTATAAATAAACTAAAAATATATAATAACACTGTTTATAATTGTGCCTATGGAATAAATTTATTTGACCAAGCTGATTATGTCGATGTTAAAAATAACATGGTTTTTGGGTCAACCAAAAAACAAGCAGTGATGACCTCTACTGATAGAAACAACACTTTTGATTATAATTGTTATTATCCCACCGTGGGCAGCCCGTTTTCTTACAACGGGATAGCCCAATCCTGGGCTACCTGGAGTGCAAGGCGGGATAAGCATGGAGTGCCTTACGATCCAAGGTTCGTGAATGCTGGCGGTTCCTATACCCTGGCGACGGATTTTAAACTGAAATTAAATTCTCCAGCCATCGATGCTGGAACCAGCGTAAGTTTGACGACAGATTATGAAGGTCGGCCAGTTCCGATCGGTTCTGCGCCAGATATAGGGGCTTTTGAACACTAAACTATTGGTTGGCTAGGGGGGTAATTCCGGAGTTTCTTTTAGCTTGGTAACGCTGGGTCGCCCGCGGCTGCCCAATCACATCGCAGACCGGCGTTCTGATACCCCGTCGTCTTAAGTATTGTATCAGGTTGATAGGTTAACCTTCCTTACCAGCTCCCTGGCAATCCAATACAAGAATATGGGAGTGGATTTGAGATTTCGCTCCCAAAGCCTTTTGGGTTCCCGCAAAAATCTTGGCAGCCATTCGAGGCCCAACCTTTGCCAAAATATTGATGATCTCTGTTTGGTTCCCGCATAAAAGTCGAATACCGCGCCGATTGCACCGATAAAAGGCACCTGGAGTCTGCCCCTGTTTTCGTAAATCCACTTTTCCTGCTTAGGAGCCGTCATGCCTACCCAGAGAACATCTGGCTGGGCCGCATTTATCGCCGCGACCATTTCGCCATTTTCTCTACTGCTGAATTCTGCCTTAAAAGGTGGGGAAAGCGTTCCACAAACTTCGATATTGGGAAATTCCTTGCTCAATCGCGCCGTAATAAGAGTCAGCACGCGGTCAGTAGACCCTAAAAAGAAGTAGCGTGCTCCCCCTTCTTTTGAAAGTTTCGTGGTAAGACCGCGGAAAAAATCTGAACCTGTAACCTGCTGGTTGATCGGTAGATTTGAGGCGCGAGCCGCTATCAATATTCCTTTTCCGTCAGGTATAAGCAGGTCTGCACGCTTAAGGGCTTGATTGAAAATTAAATCTCTAGAAGCAATAACCAGGGAATGGGGATTGGCACAGGCCATGTAGTGAGTACCATTTTCCGATTTTGTAAGATCATAGCCGTATTCTATATCCTGCTCAAAACCACCGTTGGAGATGTTGTAACCAAAGAGCCGGGTGGACATTTTATCATTATTCACCATAAACCAATCTCGCTGATTCTATTGCAAATCTATTGTTGATAATCATCATGAAGAATACTCAGTTATCACTAGGCTCGACATTTATTTATTATTGCAATTACGTCGAGAGTCGGCAATAGATAAATGGTTGAACCTGGGAACACTTCACGATATTCTGCATTTGACAGCCATCTATAATTCTGCCTTATATAATCACGATTTTCCGTTACCGCACTCCTATGACCACTAAGATTAAATAATTTAACTAAAGCTAACTTAATCGAATATGGAACGATAGGGAATAAAGGTACACCATAATGTGGCTCAATCAAAGGGTATTTATAAGGCACTACAACAATATGTTGTTTAGCCACCTTCCTTATCTCCGAAACTTTTTTTCTAAAGGATACCTCTTTGGTGATATGCTCCAACATTCCGATTGAAACTGCAAGGTAAAATTCATTATCTTTAAATCTGCTTAAGTCACACGCGTCCTGTTGTAAATATCTGAAGTTAGGATGCTTATGTAAAACTCTATCTTTAGGTAAAATGTCAATATCTGTTATTTGTCAATCATGGGGGACATAGTCGTAAAAGGATCTACCATCAACCCCTCATCCAATATCAATAATATTCATTTTCGGTAAAGTATCAATCTTCGATAAAATATAATTAACTCTAAATCTCCTGCGACGTGCGACCATTTTCCTAATAACTTGTGGAAGTTGGCCAGTATTCATCATCGCTCCTTTTAAATACCATCAGCTTTATAGATTATTCTTTCTATGCTCGATGGCCGCTTCATAGATCTGTAGGAGAAGCCGGTAGTTGAAATCGTCAGTATACTTTTGTTCGAATTCCCTACGAGCCGCAGCTCCCCAGGTTGAAAGCCTCTGTGGCGTCGCCCAAGCGTTTTTGACTTTATCTAAGAGGTCGTCGGGATCTCCGGCCTTGAACAGCGTTCCGGTGACCCTATCATGAATCAAAGATGGCAATGATCCAAGGTTGGAAGCAGCAACCGGAACCCCTACGGCAAAAGCTTCAAGGATAACCATCCCGAAAGTCTCAAAACAAATGGATGGCAAGACAAGTAACCGAGCCTTTCTCAAACTTTCCTGAACTTCCTCGAAGGGCAACTGCCCCCGAAAAGCAACTCGCTCACCCAAGCCCGCTTCCTGCACCAACGCCTCTAATTTCAGCCTGTCCGGCCCGTCTCCGATCACCTCGAGATAGGGGGCCTCGGGGCCCCAGTGACGCCAAGCCTCGATCAGAATATGACACCCTTTTTCGTTCCTAAGACGCCCGATGAATACGACCTTGGGTTCCCGTTTGTCCCAAGGGAGGGGGTTGGGGGGATCAGGAATGAAATGGGGTTTCACGAAGACCCGTTCTCTCGGGAGGCCGGCGCCGCAGAGGATGTCTTTCTGGAATTGCGTTAGCGTAATGAAGGCGTCGATCTGCCGGTCCCAGGTTCTCAGACACCGGTGCAACCAATTCATGGCCACCATCGGGATGGTAGCCACAAAGGACTCGCGATAACAACGGTGACGGAGGGCCGGCCACGAACTCCGGCTGTCCAGGCAGTCCAGGCAGGGCCGCTCATCCCGCATCGGAGTGCCGGCAACACAATAGGTTCGGAAGTTGTGTAAGGTCAGGACGGTTGCGGTTTTTGTCTTTCCCGCAGCATAGAAAACCGAGGGTGAGAGCAGGGGAAAGCTATTATGCACGTGAAGGATATCCGGCATCACTTTTCTAATGAGCCTTTCGGCAGCCAGCTTACTGAAGGGATTCCATGGCGTGCCCAGGGCACCGCGCATAATACCCCAGGCTCCCTGGCCACGAATCTCATCGCTATGCCGGGTCCACTCGATAACGGTATGACCCCGCTTGCGTAATACCTGCGCTTCCGCTTCAAAGACGGTATTCTCGCCACTAGGGGCTGAGGAGCCGTAGTAGTTGTGAGCTAATATGATATTCATTTAAAATTTGCATTCCTGAAAAGATGACAAAATCCGACCGGTGCCTCCCCTGGTCAGTCCGGTAGCCAAGCGTCTGGTAAAGATTCGGCCCCGCCGATCTTGAAATAATCAAATGAGCCCGAAGCACCAAAAAGCCAATCTTCATGTTAACAGATATGACTAACGGGACTTTCGCCGTTTGGAAATATCAATTGCTTGAAATACGGCGGCCTCCAGCTGTTCGGCCGCCCAGGTGACAGTCCGATGTTTTGCCAAAGCCGCCGCCTTTTCTCCCATTTGCTTAGCCAGGTCTCTGGAGGCAATCAGGCGTGCCATAGCGTCGGCAAGGGCTTGACTATCCCCGGCCGGTACTATGAAGCCGGTCTCCCCATCCTGCAGATAATCTTTTACGGCCCCGACGTGATCGGTGCTGATCATCGGTAAACCGCAGATTGCCGCTTGGGCAAGAGCCAGGGAATAATGTTCCCCCAAAGCCGGAGTGACATAGCTATCTGCGGCTGCGTAATATTCCGTCAGTCGATCCAGAGGAACAGGATCCAAGAAAATAATATCCGACAGTCCTAAACGCTGACATTCTGCTTGTAGTCCAAGCTTTTCAGGTCCATCCCCAATTAATAGCAATTTAGCTTTTTGAAATCTTTGTTTTAATAGATGAAAAGCTTCTACCAGATATTTCACGCCGCGAAATGCTAACATACGTCCCACAAATAAAAACAGCCAATGGGAATTATCTATCCCAAGTTCAGTACGAATGTCCTCACGCCTGGGCTTGGCGGATTCAAATAATTGCAAGATATCATCTATGTCCAAACAATAGGCCCCTTGAAATATCTGCTTTTTGGAAACACCATGATATTCAAGGTATTCTTGTGTAGCATTACCAGGAACCCAAAAGGCGTCAATCTTGTTAAATAATTGCCTCATAACGGGGGGGCGAATTTTTGTCGCAATAAAATTGTCTGCCCGGGGAAATAATACGGAATCATTTGACCATATTAAAGCCTTTCTGTTCAGCCAAGCAGAGAGGATAACAATTAAGCCAGTTATACTCCCTGTGTGGGTTAAATAAATATCGTAATTGCCCAGGGAAAGTTGTTTGAATATTCCAGGATTAAAATACCCGAGACGCTTGATGAAAAAAGATTTCCCTAAAAATTGATTCAGGTAGGGGATTGCAGACTTGGGCCTATAGGGGTGGCCGAAATCGATTTCAGCCATGGTCAGGGCTGTAATGTCAATATATGACCTCTCGTTAATCTTCTTGAAGATTAAGTCGCGATAGGGGGCAGGATGATACTGCAATATAGCTAATCGGGGTTTCATCATAGTGTTGAAATGATTGTATCTGGTAAAGCTTGGTCAAACAAGGGCCAGCCCAGGTCTGCCCGGCAGCATTTGGTTTATAAGATGGCGTTATAAGCCTTAATTCATCCGAATAGTGTTCAACGATTCGGTCAATGAGTCATTTACTCTGATAGAATCGATTGATACCCCCCATCCTCCTCCCAAAGCAGGCCATGCCGAAGCGACTCTCTCACGTTGCAAAATCTCAAACCATCTTTTATGGTTTCAATTACTCCTGGGAAAAGAGCCTCAACTCCTGGAGAACTCACAGCCTCAATTTTGCTTATCTTCAGCCGTAATATCCTTAAAACTTCTTTCCGAGGCGCTGAATGTGCTTCCATAGTCACGAATGTGCAAGAGAAGGAGACCAAGCAGCCAGACAAAGACCATGCTTGAGGTGATCCAGCGATCTGCCATCACGTTTAAACTCATGCTGTTCACAAAGGCGGCTGCCAGGGCGCCTGCAGATCCAACAATTCCTATGCCTCGGCGCCAAACCCTGACAAGGATAATCCACCACAACTGCAAAGCAAACAGGGCAAACGGAACGAACCCCACCAACCCGGTGCCAATGAGCACGCTGAATAGAGAGTTGTGGGAGTGCGTCGCTATCCCCTTACTTACTACACCGGTGAGACCAAAACCATACCCCAGGGCTGGACTCTTGAGAAATTGATGCCAGAGAAATTCCCATAAGCTGGCTCGACCGGACACGGTCTCGACGGCAATCTCCGATTTTCCTGGGAGCAGCAATTTATGTAGCATCCCCTCACCCTGGCCCCAAAGGACAAGCAGGAGCCCTATCACTAGCCCGGATACCCATAACCAATACCGCCGGAGCACCAGAAAGATCAACAAACACCCTGCCGTCCCGGCAATATTACTTCCAGAGCTCGAACCCAGCGCCAGGGTGCACAACGCGAAGATGCCAAAACGCCGGAGACGCCTGGATCTTTTTTTGGCCGCCGCCCTTTCGGCCTTCGTCATGGCCAGATATTCCCCGAAACAATAGCAGAACAACATCACTGAAGAGACGGTATACGTGGTATTGTGCCATACCTCGGGAGATAAGGTGAACCCAAAAAAACGTATGGTAACGCACATCTCCAGGACAATCGTCATCATGGCTATGCGGCAGAACCCTCGCTCCGCTCCCACAAAGTCCTTATACTGAGCCACTATCGTGAGTGTAGCCGATAACAGGACTAAAAATTCAATAGCGCGGTAGAGACTGAAAACTGGCAGCGCCGACCACAAGCAACTGACGCCGCAGAATATATAATACCCGCCCAACCACATGACGGGAGTGCGTCGCAACCTAGCCCACGTCCGCCCAAGATTACCACTGAAGATCACTATGAGAGCCGCCAGCCAAACTAGGCCGATATCCACCGCGGCAAATGCATCCACAGTGGCCACATCGCTCAAAGATCGCCCTCGGAGCAGCAACGTTTGGCGTGCGATGATGCCAAAAATGCAGAATAACAAAAGCCATCGGACTATATTATTACTCCTGCCGGCAGTGTTGTTCTGAACCAAGCGGTGTGAACCCTCGAGTGGCGGGAGAATTTCCTCAAATGTGGTTTTAGATCGATTCATGCGTTTAAAGGCCTATTCCCAAATTAAACTATATATCCGAAAAAAATGAGAGCCTCGTCATATTCAAACTCTGGACTGGAAATTCTTGAAGCTGTTCTTTACCCAAAACCTATCAAGACAACCACTTTTTATCGATTGTGGAGACATCGATCGCCGATGTGTCATTCACCAGGCTCTGGAACACCCGGAAAATCTCTGCATGTTTTTGTATGGTATCAAATTTTCTGTGGTATTTCCGGGCATTGTCCGACAAACGCTGGCGTAAACCTTTGTCTTTATGGAGCCTCAGCATCTTTTCGGCCAGCTCCTCAGAATCTCCCGGCCGAAACAGCAGGCCATCCTCTCCATCCCTGATCATCTCCGACATCGCCGCCACCGCGGCGGCGATAACCACTTTTCCTTCGGTCATATACTCCATAACCTTGGTCGGGTAGATTTGGGCTGTATCCACTTCATCCCGAAAAGGAATCACCGTCAGGTGAGCCTGGCGGATCAAGCCCATCAATTTTCCATGCTCGACGAAACCAAGAAACTCAACCCCCGGAAGGTTTCTGAACTCCTTGATAGTCTCTGCCGCGTCGGCGCGAATTTCCCCGATGATCCAGAGGCGCGCCTTGGGTACCTGTTTTTGCACTTTTGAAAAGGCCTGCAGGAGGATATCCAGGCCGCACTCATAGGTGTGCATGCTTTTCATACACAATATATTAAAGTTACCATCGCCTTCTGCACCTTCTTCCAGTGGATCTATCTGCTTCTCGGGAACCCAGACAGTCGTCTGCCACAACAGCATTTTGCTTTCGGGAACCTGAAAATATCTGAATTGGAAATCAGGCCTGATGCCCACGATGAACAGGTCCGCCTTTCTATAGGCCAGCTTCGCGAGCAGGCGGGTGAGGTATATTCTCATTTCGATTAACTTATTCCTGTTGCTAAGATATTTTATGTGCCTTATGGGGACATCCCATGCATCGACCACCCACTTAACATTAGCAAATAGCTTAGCTAAGAACCCCACGAGGCCTATAGCGGTTGGCTGCGTAATTAGAATAACATCATTCAGTTGTTTGCGATGTTTGAACAGCCAGTAAGTTGAAAACACGATCAGGCCGAATTTCCCGGCGAATGGAGATCGGGCTAACTTGGTGCCGGGGCTGAGATAACGATCGAAATCCGCTTTTGAATTAATCAACATGGCAAGATCAGAATATCTGCTAAGAAAAATTATTCTCATGATTTGTTCAAAATTCTTGCCATTATCACCTTGTGATGAATCCAGTAATATAGTTTTTAACATAGCAATTTCTCGTGTTTGAAGGATCTTACCGTTAGCCGTTTGGCAATGTTTTGATTAACCAAGGTCCCGTGCGCTTCCCCACATAAGGCAATAACCTTAGCAAAAGCCTGCTCGTAGGAGGAAGGTGCAGATCTTTTGAACTCAAGAAATGAGGCCAGAACTTCCGGCTGCTGCTACCATGCCTCAAGTACTGCAAGATGAACAGTGTCATATAATACCTTGTCCAGAGATAACTGTAAAATCTATAGACAGATTTTAATGTCGAGTTGATGGGGCTTGGGGTCCTGTACTCTCTCTTGACCTCGCCCAGCTCATCGTCTGATAGGGTGGATTGAGCAACAGTCTTCCTCTTGTAATGATTGCGATCCACAGCAAGAAACTCGTTAAACTTCTTTACTTTTCCCTGCGTCGTTATTCTTATCCAGTACTCATAATCACCAGCGAATTGAAGCTTTTCATCAAAACCGCCGACCCTTTCGTAGGCGCGACGACTCCAGAATACCGCGGGCTGATATAACCCTCCATCAACCACTGCCCGCTCTCGGTTGAATGGAGGACAAAAAGTAAGTTCTATCGTGTGTTGAACATCATCTAGGTTGATAATGTCCCCATAAGCGAGGTCCACCTGCTTATTCTGCGTGAAATATGCCACCACCGCTTCCAGGGTCCAGGGCAGATAGAGGTCGTCAGTATTCAGGTAACAGAGTATTTCTCCCTTCGCTTTCGTTAGGCCTTTGTTTATAGCCTGGTACATGCCCTCATCGGGCTCGGACGACCAGGATAGATCATAGGTCCCTGCATATTTTCGCAGGATATCCAGGGTATTATCCGTCGAACCGCCGTCCACCACGATGTGCTCAAAATTCTTATAGGTCTGGCCCTTGATCGATAAAATGGTATCCTCAATGAACTCACCCTGATTGTAACTAGGGGTAATAATTGACACAAGTGGTCCATGGCCCATGCATCCAGCTCGTTCATTAATCATGTGAAGTTATTCCTTAAAAATTGCGTGCCGTCGAATTTGCTGGCGTGCCACTTTACGGCATCAGTGTTGATATCAAATCCCTTCCGACTCCCATCTCAGCCTGCGCAGATGTAAATAAAAGCGCCTAACGCACAACACATACCAGGCAAGCGCCTAAGCCCTTGACCCCTAAAGATAAGATTGCAACTGTGTGCCGGTGAATAAATACTGCTTCAGAAGGACCACCTTACGGCACTCTAAGGCAACGGTGGAAGACGCCGCTGGGTTTTGGGCCTCATCCGTTTCTACCGACCCTTTACCCTTCAGGTCCTATTCTCCCATTCTGCGGTCTGGCTATGAGATGAGGATCTGTCAAGAACCCGCCTATATTTTGCCATAAATTTTCTTAATCTATCAAGCAAGGAACCCGGAAAGATTAGCATGATGGCAATTTTCAAAGATTCTCGCCACCAGCCGTCCAAATTCAGCTCTGTTAAATAAACCCGCCAAGCGGTTCTCTTGTCCCCATATTGAATCCATTCCCGAACGTAGAGTAAAGTATATCCTTTCAAACAACGACGCCAGGATTTTTCCATCCGTTGAGGAAATATGCCCCTTTGCTTCCAATCATGATATGTAGCTATTAATATTCCAGGACCGAAGGGGGGACGCCGTATCGGGGAAGACGTATCAGAAAGCAACCAAAAGCTACCGATCACCTCATTGTGGTATATAGAAAGACAAGACGGCTCAAAGCCTCCTGTAGCAGCCAATCCCAGACGCAGCCACATATCTATATCCTCGCCTTTATGATCCCATTCAGGCCCAGGAAAGCAACCTACTTGCTCAAAAATAGACTTGTTGATTACAGTGGCTGAAGGGTGAGCACCGGCCAGAGAATGCTCGTACAAGAAGTCGCAATAATTGTCAATGACCTGAAAATGTTTATCCTTATTCTTGACCACTTTTATGGTATTACCCGCGGGTCCTTGACATAAATAATTTGAAAAGACAAATCCAATCTCTGGATGATTGACAATTGCCTCATGCATTCTCTCCAGAAAATTGGGGAAATATTCGTCATCAGCATCGAGAAAAGCCAGCCAGGCCGCCTGAGCTTCCACCACACCTCTGTTGCGGGCCGCGCTCACACCGGCATTTTCCTGGTGGATCAGGCGAATCCGAGGGTCCCGATAAGAAGCTACTATGGAGGGCCCCTCATCCGTCGACCCGTCGTCAACCACAATAAGCTCAAAATCGTTGAAGCTCTGAGCCAGCACCGAATTCAAACAGCGCCCAATATATTGGGCTTTGTTATAAAGTGGAATTATGACAGAAAAAAAGGGCATGTTTTTTTATCCTCAGATTATGAACTAGCTTGAATCAGGTGCCTTAGTATCATATCCCATGTTTGATCGATCATTTTAAATTGTTATTTTTTATACTGTTAAATATTACTCTATACGTTATCTATTTAATTTGTGATCGTAATATAGCCAACAGCTGATATTCTTCAAATTATCTCAAAGCATCCAAAGATAATGTAAATTTAATATTCTTATTCTGGTAAAAGACGTTGCAATATCCTTACGGTGGAGATAGTCTTTGCATATGCCAATGGTCCTAATGAACATATGAGCCAATTTACCAAAGACCTTGGATTAAAAGGCCAAATGCGAAAGGCCGTCTTAAAGCAGGCCTTGGCTTTCTTGAAATTTTTTGCCTGAATGAAATACTTTCCAACAGAAGAAATATGTGCTGCGAGGCCGGGACGTCCAAGCTCCCGAACTATCTCGGAAAGATGGCAGACAATCACGTCCAGAACTCCTACACCTCTATCACTTATATTTCAGAAACGGACGGTCCGTCATGTAAATAATAAATTGATAGCGGTTCGGCAACAAAGTCAAATTGAGTAACCCGAGCCAGTCTAATATATAAATCCCATTCATCACATCTAACCCGCTCATCCCACAAACCAACCTTGTATAAAAGTTCTTTGCGCACTAATAGTGAATTAGTGTCTGCGATCCATTCTCTTAATGCATCTCTATAAATATAACCTCGATGCCGAGGCACATGATACGTTGAAGGCCTGCCATCATGATAACTCTGACGAATCCCGGCATACACCACTCCCAACTTGCTCCCAACGGAGGCGAAAACAGCCATTTGCTTTTCCAATTTCGCAGGCAGCCATTCATCATCGGAATCCAGGAAGGCGACAAACTCACCTCGAGCAGCATGAATACCAGTATTGCGGGCGGCTTGTGGGCCTTTATTCATGTCATGGCAGAGAAAGCGAACCCGTTCATCCTGTATCTTCAATCGATCAACTACCTTGGAAGTATCGTCACTTGAGCCATCGTCAACAATGATAATTTCGAGATGAGGATACGTCTGGTTAAAAACACTTTTTACCGCGCGTTCTGAGGAGAGGGGCGCGGTTGTAGGTTGGGATGACCACGCTTACCAGCGGACTTTTCTCAGCCGTTAACAGCCTCTCCATCTTAAATTACGTCCCCCTCATCATATTTAAATGCTGCCTCATAAAGAGCCACATTTTATAATCAGATATTTTACCAAATAAGTAAATCGAAAAGAGATAACTAAGAATATATAATATTATTAATAAAATAAATTCTATTATTCCCACAGTATTTTTATGAGCCTTAATAATAACAATCATAATAATAGCCGGCATAATACTTATTAATGGATAAATTATCATTTTGCTAAGGTCTCGTATTCGATAGTGTGTTATCTCGATTATCTTGAAGCCAAAGCTAATTGCTATGGCAAAAAAGCTTGCCACGACAGCTAACGAAGTTCCCGATGTCCCGTAATTAATGGTTAAGGGATAGATAAAGATAGCCAAAATAATCAAGCGAAGCAATTGTCCTTGTGTATCCCACATGGGTTTCCCAATGGCATTTAAAATCGGCCCAACCGTCCCTTCTATTGATCTCAATAGGCCAGCGAAAACCAAAATCTGCATAGCCGGGACCATTGGTAACCACTTTTGACCTAAAAAAATTCGGGTAAAATCTGGAGCCAACACAAAAATCAACCCAGTTATGGGAATAGATAAAAATGCCGTGAGTTGCAACACTTTGAGGTATGCTTCTTTAAGCTTCGGAATGTCTGCTTGTAGCTTAGCATAGGCTGGAAAGGTCACCTGAGAAATTACTGATGTTACCTCGGTGCCGGGCATACTTGATATTTGGTAAGCCATTTGATAAAAGGCCAGGGCTGAGACGCCGAGCAGCTTACCGACAACAATATTATCTCCTTGAGAAATTAAGTAAAAAAGTGTACCCGAACCTAAAACCCATTTGCCAAAATTAAATAGTTCTTTGAATTTCCCTTGGTTAAATCTCATACTTGGGCGATACGGATGTATCCAATATGACACCACCAACTGCACGAGTGTCCCGGCCACAAAGGCAAAGACCAAGGCCCAAACACTCCTTAATAGCAAGACCAACAAAATCGCCACAACTGCATTAGAAATAGTACGGCTTGACTGCAAAATGAATTGCTTATAAAACTCTAATTCCTTATCGAAATAGATCACCCCGATATTATTAAAACCTCCTATAAGGGTCGCCAGGCCAATGACCTGCAGGATGGGTTGAGCGGCCGGAGTGCCAAAAAAAGCGGCCACATAGGGGGCGGTGGCGAACAGAACCATCGCCAAGAGAGCGCCGCGAATGGCCTGGAAGGTCCAGGCGGTATCTAAATACGGGGTAATCTCTTGTTTTTTCTGAACCAGGGCGGTGTTTAAGCCCACTTGGGAGAAAGTATCAAGTCCAGACATTGCCAGCAGCGCGATCCCAAAGAGACCAAAATCCGAGGGAGCGAGAATTCTTGCCAGAATGATAGTGCTGGCAAACCCAAAAACCCGAGTAGTAACCCGCAGGGCAACGACCCAGAGCCCGCCTCGAGCGACTCGCTGGGAAAGCGTTGTACCTGGTTTCAGTAGATTACCAATCCTGACGGCTGTATTTTTCATATGCATGGAAACCTGACTTCGCCTATCACCCGCTATTTATAATATATCTCTTTTCTCTATCAAAAAAAATCATTGCTGTCCGGTATAAGTTACTTGAGAGGCAAATAAAATCGCCAGGGAGTTGAATGTGGCGGCGGTTCTCTAACCCCTCCCTGCTTTTTCGGCTAAGAAACGTCCCGGGCCGGCTGGATGGCCGGGAACGGCTTCTCCCCCTCTCCCACCTGGCGGGCCCAGCGGCTGCGGCGAAACCAGTGGTAGGTCTGGCGCAGTCCCTCTTCCAGGGGAATCCGGGCCTGCCAGCCCAGGGCCGTGAGGCGGCTGACGTCCAGGAGTTTCCGGGGGGTGCCGTCCGGCTTGACTGGGATCGAAGCTGATCCGACCCTGAAAGCCGGTCACCGCTCGCCAGCAGTTCGGCCAGTTCCCGGATGGTCAGATCCCGCCCCACCCCCACGTTGACGATGTCGCTCTCCCGGTAATGCTGCATCAGAAAGAGGCAGGCGTCGGCCAGGTCGTCCACGTGGAGAAACTCCCGCCGGGGGGTGCCGGTGCCCCAGACCGCCAACTCCGGGGCCCCGGCCACCCGGGCCAGGTGGAACCGCCGCATCAGGGCCGGGATCACGTGGGAGTCCAGCAGATCGAAATTGTCGCCCGGGCCGTAGAGATTGGTGGGCATGGCGGAGATAAAACCGGTGCCGTACTCCCGGTTGTAGGCCTGGCACAGGGTGATGCCGGCGATCTTGGCCACCGCGTACGGCTCGTTGGTGGGCTCCAGTTTGCCGTCCAGCAGATATTCCTCTTTCATGGGCTGGGGGGCGAACTTGGGATAGATGCAGGAGCTGCCCAGGAACAGGAGCTTCTGGACGCCGTGCTTATAGGCCTGATGAATGAGGTTGCTCTCGATCATCAGGTTGTCATAGATAAATTGGGCCGGATAGGTGGAGTTGGCCCGGATGCCACCCACCCGGGCCGCGGCCAGAAAGACGTAGGCCGGCTGCTCCCGGCCGAAAGAAGCGGGCCACCGCCGCCTGGTCCCGCAGGTCCAGTTGCCGGCTGCTGCGGACGAGGAGGTTGGTGAACCCCGCCTGCTGCAGACGCCGCAAAATGGCGCCGCCCACCAGGCCCCGATGCCCGGCCACGAAGATCTTGGCGTCAGGTTCCATGCCTTAATGGCTCTTCGCCGCGCCTGTCGGTTCAGCCCCGGCGCCCTGACTCCCTTGTCCTGGCTCAACTGCCGGATGACGTCCTGGCACTGGCGCACTTCCAACAGCGCCTGGAGGTCCGCCTCCACCATGATGCGCACCAGTTCCCCGAAGCTCACCCGGGGCTCCCAGCCCAGGAGCCGCTTGGCCTTGGAGGGGTCGCCCAGGAGCACGTCCACCTCGGTGGGCCGGAAGTAGCGGGGGTCGATCTCCACGTATTGCCGCCAATCCAGGTCCACCTGGGCAAAGGCCGCTTCCAGAAATTCCCGCACCGAATGGGTCTCGCCGGTGGCCAGGACGTAGTCGTCGGGGGTCTCCTGCTGCAGCATCAGCCACATGGCCGCCACAAAGTCCGGGGCATAGCCCCAGTCCCGGCGGGCCTCCAGATTACCCAGATAGAGTTTCTCCTGGAGCCCCAGCTTGATGCGGGCCACGGCCCGGGTGATCTTCCGGGTGACGAAGGTTTCGCCCCGCCGGGGCGACTCGTGGTTGAACAGGATGCCGTTCACCGCGAACAGGCCGTAGGCCTCCCGGTAGTTGCGCACCATCCAGTAGGCGTACAGTTTGGCCGCGGCGTACGGGCTCCGGGGCCGCATGTAGGTCTCCTCATTCTGGGGCGGCGCGGCCGAGCCGAAGAGTTCGCTGGAGGAGGCCTGGTAAAACCGGGTCTGGATGCCGCTGCGGCGGATGGCTTCCAACAGCCGGGTCACCCCCAGGCCGGTGACGTCCCCGGTGAACTCCGGCATGTCGAAGCTCACCC
The DNA here is from genome assembly GCA_963797235.1 of uncultured delta proteobacterium. Classification (GTDB taxonomy): domain Bacteria; phylum Desulfobacterota; class Desulfobaccia; order Desulfobaccales; family 0-14-0-80-60-11; genus JAPLJC01. Next base: position 188,010 of record CAWCOX010000009.1, on the reverse strand, counting down.
GGACGTGGCTCTGGGCCGCCAGGTGATAGACCTCTTCAGGCTGAATATTGTAGATCATGTGGCTGAGCTGGCCGGAGTCGCACAAATCGCCGTAGTGCAGAAAAAACCGGGCCCCGCTTTCGTGCGGGTCCACGTAAAGATGGTCGATGCGCCGGGTGTTGAAGGTGCTGGAACGGCGCACCAGACCGTGCACCTCGTAGCCCTTGGCCAACAAAAACTCCGCCAGATAACTGCCGTCCTGCCCGGTGATCCCGGTAATCAGGGCCTTCTTGATTTGACCCATGGTTATTTACCTTTACTCCTTGGCAATTCTTTTCCCGCCTACCTGACAACCGCAAACCGCCCTAATCCGAGCTTAGCCCGCGGCCTCTCTGATAGCGGAATTATGCTGATTTATGCATCTCACGTGCCATTCTTTTAAAATAATAAGATAAGGATTGTCTGAGTCCGATCAAGTGTTAGCCCTGAATCTGGCCGAGGGAGTTTTCTGGTCGTTTGAGTCAGGTATTTGCTGATGTTTCAAACACATGCCGATAGAGGGCCTGTTTTTTATGGTGATTTTTTTTGAAATGATTTTATTTTTGGTAAATAATTTTATTTAGGCTTCATACAAATTGAGCCCAGGCTTTTGTTTTATTTCATAAACATTTTGCAAATAGCTTGTCCACTTCTCAAAACACCGGAAGTAAAAGAGTGTCCAGAAGACTAATCCGCTTCTGGACACTCAGTGGCAAATATCGCTTCGACCTCTCCGGGCCTCGCTTGGCAAACCCTGTCTCCATAATTGCCGGCCGCTAGCGCGATAATGGACAATATTTTTCACATATGGTAAAGAAGATGTAGGGGAAGTCGTGAGCCGCGCTGCGCCGAAATCCACCCATCAGGACAGAAAGAAACTGCTGGAGTCAGTTGCAACCGCCTGAGGCCAGTGGCTGGCAACATACCATAAGAGGCCATCCGTATCCCCTGTCTCTTGAACCTGAGATGAGACTTAACCTTGAACCGAGCTTTCGCTGCGGGTAATAAATGATCAATTTCTTCGGTCTGCGGATTTCTAAATGGTCGCTGTTGTTATTTTCAGGCGATATGCTGGCCTTTGTCCTGGCAGTGCCGCTGGGAATGCTCATGACTCCCCAACCCGTGGATGATCCTTGGTTTGTCGTGGAGTTATATGGGATTCCGATATTGTTGGTGGCGCTGACCTATTTCTTAGTGCTTTATGTGGCTAATCTTTACGATCACTACCAGGATTTTCGCCGACGAGACAATATAAGCAGGGTCATTTTATCATGTTTGATCGGGACCGGAGTGGCAGTATCCTTGTTCTGTTTTCACTCCTGGCGCATCATTCCACGCAACTTTGTGGAATGGCACGCGGTGGGTTTTGTGTGGCTGACGACTTTGTGGCGTTACAGCTTTTCAGCCATTGCTTTACCCACAAGATTGCGAAGACCGGTATTGATCATGGGGGCAGGGCAGGCAGGACGCTGGATTGCTGAGATCATCGCCCAGCGCCCCAACTGCGGTCTGGCCGTCAAAGGATTTGTAGATGATGATCCCCACAAGCTGGGTAGTGATATTGATGGCCTGAAAGTTTTGGGGGGCTCATTCAACCTGATAGACTTAGTAAAACAACATAAAGTAAATTTAGTGGTGGTTGCTATAACCCACCAAAAATCATCTCCCTTGTTGATAATTTTAAATCGAGTCTTTATGGATGGCTGTAAATTAATCGATACCCCTACCCTATATGAATTTTTGACCGGAAAGATACCCATTGATCATATTTCGGATATGTGGCTATATTTCAATAATGTCAATTATCATAGGCTATATTACCCCCGGGTTAAGCAAATTATTGAATTCTTCCTTTCCGGTTTATGCCTGATGTTAATCTGGCCCCTATTTATTTTAATCGCCTTGGCAATCAAGTCAGACAGCCGCGGGCCGATTTTTTACCGGCAAATGCGCCAGGGACTTAATGGGAAGCCATTCCAAATTTGGAAATTTCGAACTATGTTTGCCGATAGCGGTAATGAAGGCAAACCGAGATGGGCTACACCCAACGATCGGCGGATAACCAGAGCCGGACGGATTTTAAGAAAAATTCATTTAGACGAATTACCTCAATTGATCAATATTATCAGAGGGCAGATGAGCCTGATTGGGCCGAGGGCAGAATGGGAGGTATTTGCTCAGCAATCCCAGGAAGTGGTACCGGATTGGCAGCCAGGACGACGGGCCTCCGACCCCCCCGGCTTCCAAGTTCTGGTGAGGCATCGCGAGCAGATACCTTTTTACAGTTACCGATTTTTGGTAAAACCTGGATTGAGTGGCTGGGCCCAGGTGATGTTCCCCTATGCCGGCTCTTCCATGGAAGACCTTAAAGAGAAACTCGAATATGACCTGTATTACGTGAAGAACATGGGGCTGCTGCTGGATCTCGCCATCTTGATGAAAACCATACGCATAGTGCTCTTCGGTCACGGGAAGTAAAGAGGTGCTATAGCCTTGACCTCCCGGCTTTGAGGAGCACTGGCAATGTTCAAAGCCCGATTTATGGCTACCCTTTTTTTCGATTTTGGAGAGAAAATTTCGCTTTCTCAGCCTTAAGAGGTCAAGTTATCTTCTTCCTGTCCTCCCGGAAGATAGGGTTTGGCTTGCGAGCAACCTGAGCGTCGAGGGGGGGGTTGACGTAGATAGAGCCTGATGGGTTCCGCCTTTGGGTTTACCGCCCTGCCCCTCCACATCCCCCCAAAGCGTTAAACTCCGGGGTTCGTGGGGAGCGCCCCGAGAGATACTGCACGGCGAATTGATAATCCAGCTGCGGTGCGGCCCCTGCCCGTCGTGGTGGCCGCGCCAGGCCTCAATCTTTTCTTTGCCCTCCTCCAGGTCGAAAACCAAGTTCATACAGGCACTCCTGCCGGAAACAGCGGTGGAATGATTCGATGGAGGCATTGTCTGTGGGTTTCCCCAGGCAAGAAAAAACCAGGATCAAGCCATAGGCAGAAAGGCGAAAAGAAATTACCCGGAGAAAAAACGATATGGCGAAGCGGTTTCGCCGTGAATGCTGAGCCCTTGGAGACCCAAAATCCCTTGATTTTCCTTAGCTTGTGACGCCGACGCCTTACCAACCTGGGGTGGTTGTGCAGCTTCCCAACGCAGATGGTTTGGCCAAGGTCCGATTGCCACCATGAAAGCCGGCTCCAGACCTTGGCCAAACCCCTGAACGAACTTGGTCCAACCCGCGGTGTTTCTTACTGCTGTGGCGTTCCAAAAACCTGAATTTCAGCCAAACCGACATTTTGCGTAGTGCCGCTCACCGTATTGACGGTCAGCGTCATTTGGTTGATCGTTCTCGCGGTAAACTTGACTACAACCCCCGTACCATCATTGGTAAGCGGCCCCACTGGAACGCTCGAACCGTCACTAAAACGTCAAGGTGGCGGAGAGGATTTGATCGTTCAAATTGGTCCGGTCGAACAGCACTACCTGATCCACGACATAGGAGCTGGTCCAGGTCAATTTCAACCAGGCGCCGGCGCCCTGGCCGGCGGTCGCCCATTCGTGGGTGTAGTCATCCGGCCAACCGAATATCACCCCGTCCACCGCCTTGGCCGCAGTCTGTTGGTATTGAGGCGAGTCGGAAGAGGCGGTCACCGTTGCCGAGGCGGCGATATTGCCATATCCCTGGGGGGCCTTCACGGTAACGTTGACGGTATCCGTACTGGTTAGCTGGCCGTCGGATACTGTCAGTTGAAAACTCAAGAGCAGATCTTGCGTCAATCCCGTTGGAGCGGTAAAAGAGGGAGCTACTGTCAGCGGGTTCAGCAACTGCACGCCCGAACCGTTAACCTGTTGCCACTGATAACTCAACGTATTTCCATCCGGGTCCGAACTGCCCGAACCATTCAGCGTCACTGTCGCACCCTCAGAGACTATCTGATCCGCTCCGGCATTGGCTACCGGCGGATTATTGCCTCCAGTGCTTTTGCTGCCATACACTTGAATTTCAGCCAAACCGGTATTTTGCGTAGAGCCGCTCACCGTATTGACGGTCAGCGTCATTTGGGTGATCGTTCTCGGTGCAAACGTGACTGTAACCCCCGTACCATCATTAGTAAGCGGCCCCACTGGAACGGTCGAACCGTCACTAAAAGTCAAGGTCGCGGAGAGGATTTGATCGTTCAAATTGACCCGGTCGAACAGCACTACCTTATCCACGACGATAGTAACTGGTCCAGGTCAATTTCAACCAGGCGCCGGCGCCCTGGCCGGCGGTCGCCCACTCGTGGGTGTAGTCATCTGGCCAACCGAATATCACCCCGTCCACTGCCTTGGCCGCAGTCTGTTGGTATTGAGGCGTATCGGAAGAGGCCGTTACCGCCGCCGAAGGAGCGATATTGCCATAAGTTGGCTGGACTCCCTGCACGGTAACGTTGACGGTAGCCGAACTACTCAGCTGGCCGTCGGATACCTGCAGTTTAAAATTTAATACCGCGTCCTGCGCCAGGCCGGTCGGAGCTGTAAAAGAGGCTTTGGCGGTATTGGCGTTCGTCAGCTGCACACTCGGACCGCTAACCTGTTGCCACTGATAACTCAAGACATCTCCATTCTGGTCCGTACTGCCCGAACCATCCAGGGTAACCTGGGAACCCCCGGCGACAGTCTGATCTGTTCCCGCATTGGCAACTGGCGCATGATTAACTCCACTACCTAGGCTGCCATACACCTGAATTTCAGCCAACCCGATATTTTGCGTAGTGCCGCTCACCGTAGTGACGGTCATGGTCATTTGGTTGATTGATTTCAGCCGCAAAATCGACTTCGAACCGCGGCCCCGGCATTATTCAAGCGGCCCCACCTGGACGGTCGAGCCGTCATTAAAACTCAAGGTGGCGGAGAGGATTTGATCATTTAAATTGGTCCGGTCATACAGCACTACCTTATTGACTACATAGACATTGGTCCAGGTCAATTTCAACCAGGCGCCGGCGGCCTGTCCGGTGGTCGCCCACTCCTTGGTATCGTCACCCGGATAACCGTCTATCACCCCGTCAACTGCCTTGACCGCAGTCGACCCGTTCTGCGTGTTTTCGGAGGAGGCGGATACCGCCGCCAAGGGGGCGATATTGCCATACCCCGAAGTTGCAGAGACGGCAACACTGACTGCATCCGGCAGACTGCTGAACTGACCGTTGGATACCACCAGTTCAAAACTTAACAGCACGTTTGGGCCAAGCCCGCCGGAGCCGTAAAAGAGGGAGTGGCGGTGTTGGCGTTCGACAGTTGCGCACTCGGACCGCTAACCTGCCGCCACTGATAACTCAAGGCAGACCCATTAGGGTCCAAACTGCCCGAACCGTTTAGCGTCACCTGAACGCCTGCGGCGACCGTCCTGATCTACTCCCGCGTTCACAATCGGCGGCTGGTATGCCCCCAGGATGTTTTGCGGCCAGCTTATTTCATCCTTGTGGATGAATCGTCCCAAAAGAGAATTTACTCCACCTTGCGTTACCTGAGCTGCAACTGCCAAATATTTTGGGTTGCTTGTAAAATTAGTTGACTGCATGGACAGGGGAACGTCCAGGCTTTGTCGCCAGGGACCAAGTCAGTTGATTATTGGTTACGTAAGATAAATCGGTTATTATGGCAGTATATGTAGTAGGATCCAACGCATTTGGCCATTGCAGCGGCGTCGTGGATCATGGTGACGTGAACCTGTGGAACGTAATTAGGTATGTTAATCGATTGCAAAGCAGATTGCACAAACAAAAAAGCAGTATGGTGATCAGGATGGAGGTCATATTGGGCGGTTGTCATAATGTGATCTGGTTGATAAGTTGAAATTATATCTTTAAGATCGGCGATGACATTATATGCATTGTAGGTGGCGTGAGAACCAAATCTGTAATAATGGTAATCAGTTCTGCCCAAGCCTCGATTACCATAAGTAGTAGACTGCCCTTGAGGCGTAACAAAAACGTCTGATTGATTTGGATAAGAATTCCATAAGGTTAGGGTATAGTTATCAGGATAACCTAGAAACATAAGATCATTTTCATTCATCCCTAAACAATTTATCTCCGCCGCTACAGACTTCACCTTCTCTCTGGTAACCAAGCTGTTGGCCATCCCCGTAATCACCGTTGGTAATGTAGACGATCTTAACGGCTTCCCCTCGGGCCAAGGCTCTTACAATCACCCCGGAAAAGGCGATCACATCATCATCAGGATGGGGCGAAACAATCAGAATTTTCGCCTGAGCGACGTTTTGAAATGACATAGCTGCCAAGAGAAAACAGAGAATGATAAAAAGTTTTCTTAAGATATTCATTTCCACAATCCTCCCCGATTGGCGTGAGAACATTTTCATGGTCAATCTCCTGGAACTTTAAATTTCCAACCCTATGGTCAGGTCCGACTTCAAGAATCCACTCATCCGCCGCCACACACGCCCTTGGATGGGGGTTTGGCTATCGGTCTTTCCTTGTAAACTACCGCATTCTCAAAGACAATTTTTTAGACAAAAAAAACCGCGCTGTCTATTCGGCAACTCGGCTCTTCCTTGAAATCCGTGTTTTTCCGTCGCCCGCGTCCGGCGGGGTTAATCTACATTAGGGATTCGTTGCCAAAATGTCAAGATTATTTATAAATATTAATATAAAAAAATATAAAAATTCAGCAAGTTCATTGCGGTGTGTTGCAGCCAACTTGAGATCATTTCTGTCCAGTTAGGCCAGAGCTGAGCTAACCGTTTAGAAACATTAGCTATATCATAGGTTATGCAAAAGAATTGCCTGAAATCAGCAGAATCATTATGCAATCTCAGCCGGTTTTCTATTGCACCAAGAAATTAATGAGTTTCAGAATCATCGGCCCCATGGGGAATGACTCAAAAAACCTGGGTTAAGCGCCCTGGTCGGGTCGGTTGAATCCACCCCTTTCAGGCCGGGAAAATATGGTCTCCGGCAATCCCTTTAAAGGCGTTGCGGGTGTCGACGATCAGCTTTGCCTGCGAGGCGATCCAGGGATAATCGTAAGCCGAATGGTCCGTCACCAGGAGGACCAGATCGACCTCTCCCAAGGTTTCGGCAGTGAGGGGCGTAGAGGTCATATCGAAACCGGGATAGCGCCGCATCCCCGCACATCTGGGAATGTGCGGGTCGTTGTATTGCACCTGGGCGCCTTCCTGTTGCAATAGCTGCATAACCTTCATGGCTGGGGATTCCCGATTGTCGTCTACGTCTTTCTTATACGCAATCCCCAAAACCAGAATCCTGGCTCCCTTCAAGGGCTTGCCTTGCTGCCCCAGGGCCTTGCCAGCCCGCTGCACCACAAAATAAGGCATGTTGCTGTTGATTTCCCCGGCCAATTCGATGAAGCGGGTGGAAAAATCATATTCCCGGGCCTTCCAGGTCAGGTAAAAGGGGTCGATGGGAATGCAGTGGCCGCCCAGGCCCGGCCCTGGATAAAAGGCCTGGAATCCAAAAGGCTTGGTTTTGGAGGCCTCGATGACCTCGAAGACATCCACCCCCATACGCAGGCAGAGCATCTTCAGTTCATTGACCAGGGCGATGTTCACCGCCCGGTAAATATTTTCCAGGAGCTTGCTCATCTCCGCCGCCTGGGTCGAAGACACGGCGATCACCCGCTGGATCACCTGGGAGTAGAGGGCCACCCCATGTTCCAGACAGGCCGGGGTAATGCCGCCCACCACCTTGGGGATAGTGCTCACCTGGAACTGAGTGTTGCCCGGGTCTTCCCGCTCCGGGGAGAAGGCCAGGAAAAAGTCTTGGCCAACCTGCAGTCGAGCGCTAAGAATCGGCAGCAACAGCTCTTCAGTGGTGCCGGGATAGGTGGTGGACTCCAGGGAAACCAGCTGCCCGGGGCGCAGGGTCGCGGCAATCTGCCGGGCCGTATTCTCCACATAGCGCAGATCCGGCTCCCTCTTAGGAGTTAGAGGCGTGGGCACGCAGATGATCAGGACGTCCGGCTCCCTCAGCCGGCTCATGTCGCCGGTGGCGGCGAATTGCCCCTTCCCCTCCCGGAGTTGTATAGCTTCGGCCAAGAGCTCAGAAGGAATATGCTTAATATAAGATTCACCTCGATTCAAACGCTCCACTTTCCGGACATCGGTATCGAAACCCAAGACCGGGAATCCCACTTCACAGAAATGCAAAACCAGGGGCAGGCCCACATATCCCAGCCCGATTATACCCACCAATGCTTGCCTGCTTTTGATTTTCTCAATCAGATTCACAAGTTTAACCTCTTACCAGCTTAATAATTATTTCGACTGTGCTAACCCATGGTAATCCAGGTACCAGTTGATGAAGCGCGGCACGCCCTCCTCGATGGGGGTCAGCGGCTGAAAGCCCAGCTTTTTCCGGGCCCGATCAATGTCGGCATAGGTGGCCGGCACGTCCCCCGGCTGCATAGGCAGCAGGTCCTGCTGTGCCTTGACGTTCAGCTCACCTTCCAGGAGGGCGATGACCTTTCCCAGGTCTTCGGCCCGGTGGTTGCCCAGATTGAGGATTTCATAGGGTTCCAGCCCGGGGACGGTCAAGGCCGCCAGGACGCCCTGGACGATATCGTCGATATAAGTAAAATCCCGGCGCATCTGCCCGTAATTGAACACCTTGATGGGCCGGCCCTGGAGCATGGCGTCGGTAAAGAGCCACATGGCCATATCCGGCCGGCCCCAGGGTCCGTACACCGTAAAGAACCGCAGGCCCACGGTCTGCAGGCCGAACAGGTGAGTATAGGCGTGGGCCATCAGCTCATTGGCCTTCTTGGTGGCGGCGTAGAGGCTGATAGGGGTGTCCACCCGCTGCTCTTCGGAAAACGGCATCTCAGTCAAGCCCCCATAAACGCTGGAGCTGGAGGCATAGACGAAGCGCTCTAACTGGGACCTTTTGGCCAGTTCCAGGAGGTTGAGAAACCCTTCCAGGTTGGCCTTTTGATAGGCAAAGGGATTGATCAGGGAATAGCGCACCCCGGCCTGAGCGGCCAGATGGCAGATCTTCCGGGGCTGGTGGGCCGCAAACAGCCTTTCCAGGCCGGCCAGATCGGCCAGGTCGCCCTCAACGGAGGTGAAATTGGGGAACTGCCGCAGTTGCTGATCCCGAGCCCGCTTTAAGGCCGGATCATAATAGTCATTATAATTGTCCAGCCCCACCACCCGGGCCTCCCGGGCCAGGAGTTCCCGGGCCACATGAAAGCCGATGAACCCGGCGCTGCCGGTGACCAAGAAGGAATTATCTTTAATCTGCGCTTTCAATTCCATAGAATAGTTTCCCGCCTGACTTTACCAGACCTCGGTTTCGTCCTCAACTTTAATTTGATTCGCTAATGTGGATATCAAGGTGAAGCAAATCAAGAAAATTCTCTTTCCTATTAATTTTGCCGATAAATATTGGATTGTTCTCCCCTGGGTCTCCACTTTTACGGAGGTATCCGGGGCTACTCTTTATGTCCTTTACGTTACGCAACATTTGGAAGAAATTGCCTCTTTATATACTCCCCCCGACAGCATCCGGAGTTTCCACGAAAAGGCCGTGAAGGCAGCACAGAAGAGGATGGAGGTCGCCATCCAAGAATTTTTTAAACAATTTCCAAAGTTAGAAACCAGGGTGGCAATGGGGAAGCCCGCATCAAATCTGGGCCGGCAATTGCGCCGCTTCTGGTCATGCAAATAGTCCCGGACATACGGTTCCCCCAACAGTTCCTTGGCGGCCAACTGCTTGAGGTACTTCTCTATCAAGTTTAATTCGTCCGGTTCTGGGGGCGGACTCACAGAGGGCTTGAACAGCAACTGGTAGGGGAATTCCTCTTCAGAAACCTGCTCAGTGGTCATCTCTACCTCCTTTTCCTTTGAAAAAACAGGTAGATGATGACCTTGAAATCTATCGCCCGTCAATCATCTTTTTATTACGTACAGTGGCAAGCAACTCGCTACAAACTAAAAACAAAAAAGGCAGGGCTGTGGGGGGCCCTGCCTTGATTCTTTGCCGAGATGGAAAATCTGGTTAATTCTTTTTAAGCCTCCTCCATCCCACCAGCCCCAAGAGGCCGGAGCCGAACAAGATCGCGGACGGCGGGGGCGGGACGGGAGTAGGACAAGCTTGGCCGCCGATTACCGTCGCAGAGTACCCCATGCCCGGCAATCGCTCCCACATGAAATACCCGCTCAACATCGGGTCTGAGGTCGAATCCGTGAACAATCCAGATCCGGGCATGCAATTAAGTACTATCCGGTAATACCACCCTGTTAGGTCCGGCGTAGGCGGGTCAACGTATACATACTGGTCAAAACTCGCGGCGGCGCTGTATGGTATTTGCATCGCGGCGACAGACCCGGAAAACGGGCCGGGCTGCAAAGTCACGGGATTAGTGACACCGGCCACTGTAAGGTTCCAATCAATACAAGCTAAGGATACTGTGTCGTAGACGAAATTCCCGGTCATGATGCCGCCGCCCGACAAGGTAACGTCATTTAGATTCCAAGTCACCAGGTCCGCCGCCGATGGGGACACCAAGACGGAGAGGAGCAGGAGGACAGCCAGTACGAGTTTCATGGACGTAGTGCTGGGACGACACCGAAAAAAAAATAGAGACATTTCGCACCTCTTAAGAGAATGGTGGTTTTGGATCTGCTTGAGGCCCCAAAAAGCCAAGTCGAGCTGCCCCTTCTCAACAATCGGCCTCATCCTTGAGACCCGTGGCTTTCCGTCCCCGACTCACGACTGGTGTTTTTACTTTGTTAATTAATTATTTTAAACAAATTGTCAATATTACATAATATTGTATATATACTATTTAAACTATGGAGGCTGCATCATGGTCGAGGTATCGGACTAATCATCTTCACCAATTAGACACGGAAAGGAGTCACCTTACCCCAGAAAGGCAAGAGATCGTCGATCTCCTTAAAAAGACCCCAGGTCCTTGGAGGTTGCAGGAAATCGCCAAGGCCCTGGGCAAAAAAAGTTCTAATCTGGGTAATCTGCTGAAAAGTTTGATTAAACAAGGGATCATTGAGAGGATGCATTACGGTCAATATCAGCTCAAAGATTGACTATAAACGATAACAATACCTCAACCTGTATAACTGAGTGAATTGATTAATAAATGTCAACTTAGTCAACTATCGAAAAAATTAGACATTTTAGGAATTTTCGGGTAGTAAGCTATGGGAGGGAATCCCATGGCCGCTGCCCCAAATTCCTTAACCCTGAATAAACGGCCCAGATTGCCCCAATGCTATCATTGGAATCCCTGGCCAACGAGACCCCCACGCCAGCCTGGCCCGGCTGATCAACGAGCAGGTGGGCAATAAGGTGGCACCCCTTCACCGAGAGGCTCAAATAGGACACCAAGTCCCATTTGCTGGCCACGGTAGATCGTGCCAAAAAATCCAGTCCATTGCCTGGTTTCGAGATAACTGGGAGTGCCTCAGCGCCGCGGCGCGTTTCGGACTGGGGGGGTCTTTGCCGGTACGGCCGCAAATGGTAACTCCGGGGAAAGGGTGAAGCCTCGGCGGCCCAGGGCGATTAGATGTTGAATGTGACCGTCTTGATGGTGGGCAAGACCCGGGAGGGCTTCATCCGGCAGGGGCTGGAGTTTTACCAGAAGCGTCTGAAGCCTCTGGTGCAGCTCAGTTTGACGAGCGTCCGGGAGGAAAAGGAACGCTCCGGCTTAACGCCGGAAACCCTAAAACTTAAGGAAGGCGAGCGCCTTCAGGTCCGGATTCCGCCTAAATCTTACGTCGTGGCCCTGGACCCCAAGGGCCGGGAATTCGCCACCGAAGAATTTGCTGATTGGCTTACCAGGCGAGAATTAGCCGCCCGGCCCCTGGCCTTCCTCATCGGCGGCCATTGGGGTTTAGCCGCGGCCGAGCTGGCCGCGGCCGATGAACGCCTGGCTCTCTCCCGCCTCACCCTGACCCACGAACTGGCCCGCCTGATCCTCCTGGAGCAGCTCTACCGGGCCCTGACCATCAAGATGGGGCACCCCTATCACGTCTAACCCTGTAGGGGCGGCTCGCGAGCCGCCCTCTACAGCGAATCCTTGCTCCACTCGATCCACTGCACAAATTTTTCCAACGGTTCCCGCTCGGTGCGAAAGGCGTTGGCCGGGTGGTCCGGGTCCGGGTAGCCCAGGGCCAGGCCCACCACGATCTTGTGGGAGGTGCCCAGACCCAGGTGCCGCCGGATGATATCCGGGTACAGGGCCAGCTGCGCCTCGATGCAGGTCCCCAGGCCCAGGTCGTGGGCCGCCAGGCAGATGGCTGGGTGATGATCCCCAGGTCGAACATGGAATAAGGCTCGGTCAGGTCGGCATTGAAAATAACGTAGATGATCGCCGGGGCCCCGAAACCCCCGGTCATACTCACCATGTGGGCCATCCGGCGGGCCTTGTCGTCCCGGGCCACCCCCATACTGCCGAACAACCCGGCGGCGCAGGCCATGTAGCGCTCTTTATAAACGTCCGGGAAGGTGCCCGGCATGGCCACGTCGGGGTTCGCCGCCATCCTCTGCTGGAAGGCGGCCACCAGCTCCGCGGTCAGCTCCCGGGCCTTGTTGCCTTGCACCACCACCAGTTCCCAAGGTTGGGTATTCCCCCAGGAGGGTGACCAGCGGGCGGCTTCCAGGATTTGGGTGATGACTTTCTTAGGAACAGCGTCGGTTTTAAAGGCGCGAATGCTCCTGCGGTTCTTCAAGGCTGCCAAAAGTTCCATGCTCCCCTCCTTGTATCTGCGGTTCTCTTGGGATATTAATAAATAGTGCGGAGAAAGCCAATTTTTTAAATCAATTTCAGCTCACCAAGGTGGTCATTAAATGGCCTCGGACTGGCATATCGTAGCCTTTCCTGTGATCCTGCCGTGGCGGGAGGATTTTTGGACCTTGCCGCTCTATTTTCCCGATCTCAAGGTGGGGGTAGTCCAGGGTTGGCCGGCCCAACTGCCGTATCAAGGGCTGCCTCTCCCCCCGGAGGCCCAGGCTCAGCCCCGCGAGCTCAAGCATTATAACCCCGGCGAGTTGCGCCAATGGCAGGCCTTCGGGGAATATCAGGAAGCCCAGGCGGAATCGGCTGATTTACTGCAGGACTTGCGCCATTATGGCCAGGCGAAGGCCCCGGCGGCGGACGCTGCCCCGCAGAGCTGGTCCCTGGCCTGGCAGTTGGAGAAGCTCCAGGCCGACCAGGAGGCCCAACTGGGGCTGGTAGACCGGGGCCAGGAATGGCTCAAGGACATCCTGACCCCGGAAACCTGGGAGGAGCGTCCCGGCTTCAGCCCGGTGGCCGGGATCCCGGAGATGGTGGATCCGGACCTGGCCCAGCTGCGCTACGCCCTCTGGCGGCGGGTCATGGCCCCGCACCTGCAGGACCCCTGGGCCCCTTTTTTGTTGGGCCGCACCGCCCGCTCCCTGTTTCTCACCTTGAAGGGCTGGCCGGAATGGACCGGGCTGCAAAGGGTGCAGTTCACCCTGCCCGGCGTGCAGACCGCGGCAGAGTGGCTCACGGTCTGTCCCGAGGGGACGCCGCCGCCGTGGCAGGCGCAGGCGGTGGCCTTGTTGGGGGCCCTGCTGGAGGAGGCGAACGACCTGGAGAGCCTGGAGGCCGCCGCTGAGGAACTGGGTGAATTCGTCACCGGCGAGGTGCTGCCCCACTGGCCTTTCCCGGTAATCGGCAACTTTGATCTGGAGGTCTGGGTCCCGGATGCCGAAGGCCAGCCCTCCCGTCCTCTGTTGGTCCGGGGCCGGCAGCGGCAACTTGCCGGGATAAGGCAGGAGCCCGTAGTCAGTTTACCAGCCCTGGCCCGCAGGCCCAAATTATCCCCGGGCCTCCGGCCACTGACTACTGGCTACTGGCTACTCTGAAGTCTCCGGCAGGAGTTTTTCTTCGGACGGTTTGTGCATGAAGGAGGGCAGGGGCTTGGAGGGCACGATCTTGCCGGCGGCGATTTCCCGCATGGCCATGACGATCTCTTTGTTGTCCCCCCGCACCAGCACCGGGGCGCCCCGGAAAAGCTGGCGCACCCTTTTCGCGGCCAGGTGAACCAGGCCGAAGCGGGTCGGCACCTGCTGCAAACAATCTTCAATAGTAACGCGAGCCATAGGTCACTTCTCCAATCTAGATCTGAACGATCTGTTTAACCTCTTTATTATAACGCATGGATCAAGGCGGCGCCAGTAGCGCCGCCATTTATCGTCCCTTTTCCCCGGCCAGGCGCACGAACTCCAGCTGATCGCCCGCCTTCAGGACATAGGACGGCGGCCACGTCCCGGCCGTTGACCAGGGCCAGGGCCCGGGGGTCGATGTTCAGGGGCTCCTTCAGGGCCTGACGCACCTCACCCACCGCCTTGCCGGCAATGGCGGCCTCCAGACTGTGCACCCCATAGCTGACCTTCACCAGGCCGGTCGCGGCCTGGCCCGGCGATTTCTGGCGAGTCAGGTCTTTTAGCTGGCCGCTCAATGGTGGGCGTCTTTGGGGCACTCAGGCCCCGCGGCCGCCTCCTGTTCCAGGCGCGCCTTCAGCTCTTTGAACTCTTCGGGCGTATAATTATAGCCGCAGTCCCCGCAGCTAATCTCCAGCCCGCATCAGGTGGGCCGGAGCTCGATGGTGCCATTCTTACAGTAAATGCAGTTCATTTCTTACCCCAAAACCCCGTTTTTTCCGTAGGGGCGAACCTTGGGTTCGCCCAGGTTAACTCAATTCGGCTGCTGCCATTAATTGAAAATCGCTTCAAAAATAGCGGGACAACTGCGGTAGCGAAGCGTCCACCTGCCGGCAAGCCCGCAGCAAGGCGTTAAGGTAGAGCCACGAGAAGCTGGTGAGAAATTCCGGGCCGTATTTCCGGGCCCCAACGCTGTCGAAGGCCATCTCGCTGGCGCCGCCGGCCATCCGGAAGCGGTAGGCCAGGTCTCCCAGGATGGGCCAAACCACCTGCCAACCGCCGTCGAGGCCGGTAAAAGTGCCGCAATCCAGGCGCCGCAGGGCCACCTCCACCACCTCCGGCGTCAACAGCGGCAGCAATTCCTCCCGAGCCCCCAGGGAGACGTCTTGCATCGGACCGGCCGCGGGCGCGGCAAAATCGGCGAAATTCAGCCATTCCGGGCCGGGACCGGCCTCTTCCAGGGCATAGGCCCCCCGGCCGTAGCGGGCCAGCAGGGCCACGAAGTTCCAGGCGAAGACATAGGCGTCCTCGGTGGGCATCGCCAGGCTTTTGCGGGCGTAAAAGACCCGCAGGTCTGCCCCGAATTCCGGGTCCAGGTCGAACAGCAGGTAAAGCTCCAGGGGGCGAAAAGGCTTGAGCCGCAAGACCCACTGGACGCTGGCATAGGGCCGGCCCGCCAAAACCTCGCCCCCGAGCAGCCGGGCCAGGGCCGCCGCGTCCAGGTCAGCCAAGCCTGCCAGGTCCTGGCGATACTTTTTCCGGACATACTGGCGGATCTGGGCTTCCCAGCCCCAGCCGGTCTCGAACTGGCCCAGGGTCACCAGGTCATAGGGAAAATCGAGAGAAGGGGCCTTGCTGCTCAGCTCTTTCTTTTCGCCTCCAGCTTTTGGTTGAATTTCTCTGCATTAATTATAAACCGTTCGTGCACCGCCTCGCCAATCTTTTCCTGGGCGTCGAAGCCTTCCACCTTGAAGGTGATCTTCCGGCCGTCCACCGAGGTCACTTGCGTGACGGCCCTCACCTCCATACCCGAGCGGCGTGGGGGCGGTGTGCCTCAGATTCATGGTAACGCCCACCGACATCTCCCCGGGGGCCAGATGCCGGGCCATGAGCTCGGCGCTGGTCCCTTCGAACAACCCCCCGAGAAACGGGGTGCCGAAGACGTCGGGAACCCCCTGAAAAAACTTCCGGGCCGAATGTTCCGGGCCGGTCTTCAGCCGCTTCTCAAGCTTCATGCCTACCTCGATTGCCATATCGCCTCCTTTTTCTAGTTGCCAGTTCCCAGTTGCCAGTTCCCAGTATTCGTTTTTGCTGGGAACTGGAGACACTGGCAACTTTCTTTCAAACCGCCAGCGGGTCCAGCTTAATGGGGCCGAGCTTCTCGCCCTGGGCCAGGCGGCGGCCCAGGTCCCGGGCCCGCTCCAGGGTTTCCGGTTGCTCAGAAATGGCGCCCTTGTCGTCGGCGCCCCGCACCAGGATTTCCGCGGCGTAGCTGACGTTGAGCGCGTCGAAGAAGTATTTGGCGGTGAGGCGGGTGCCCACAAACAGCAGCCTGCCCTTGGTGGCCCCCACGGCCAGCAGGACCCCTTGACCGCCGGGAAGCTCCTTTTTCAGGACGTAGCGCCGGGCCCAGAGGGCCTGGGTGCGATCGATCATGGCCTTGGCCTGGGCCGAGACGTTGTAAAAGAAGATCGGCGAGGCCAGGGCCACCACGTCCGCGGCCACCAGCTTGTCATAGAGCCCCGCCATATCGTCCTTGATGGGGCAGGTGCCGTCTTTAAAACAATGGTAGATTTCCAGGCACGGGGAAATTTTCAGCTCCCGCAGGCGAATCTCCTCCACTGCCGCGCCGCCGGCCGCGGCCCCCTCCAAAAAAGCCTTCAGCAGGATTTCCGTGTTGCCGCCCCGCCTGGGGCTGCCCAGGATGCCCAGCACTTTCATAAGGCGCTCCCTGATCGGTGATGCCTTACAATATGGAACCGCCCGGGGAGATGTCAAGCGATTAAGGTTGACAGACGGAACTGGGCCGGGATATGATTGCCCTATCCGAGGCACCCTTCGGGGTTTAATTGGGAAGACGGCCAAGCCGTCGCGGTCCCGCCGCTGTGACCGGGGACGAACCCTGCACGAAGCCACTTTTCCACTGAAGTGGGATGGGAAGGCGCAGGCAGTAGGATGATCCGGGAGCCAGAAGACCTGCCTGGAGGTCTGGCCGTCAAAGGTCAGGCACTGGAGACGCCCTGGACAAGCGCCTCTCTACCTTGAGGATAAGAAGCTGGGTGCATCCTTAAGTCCATCGGGACTTAGGGATTTTTTTATTTTAGAGGCAATCATGGTCAGAAAATTTTTGCGCCGCGGGCTTTTGGTTCTCTGGCTGGTTCTGGGTCTCCAGGCCGCGGCCTGGGCCCGGGAGCCCGCCATCGTCCTCACGGCCTTCGGCACCACCACCAGCGCCTTTTCCACTTATCAAAATATCGAAAATCAGGTCAAGGAACGTTTTCCCGGCCATGAAATCAGGTGGGCCTATACTTCCGGAATGGTGCGCCGCAAGGTGCAGGTGGAGCAGCATAAAGCCTTAAAAAGCCTGCCCGAGGTCCTGCAGGATCTGCAATCTGCGGGTTTTACCAGGATCGCGGTGCAATCCCTCCTGCTGGCGCCGGGCAAGGAATGGGAAACCACCGTAAAACAGAGCCGGGGAGTTCCCGGACTGACGGTGGCGCTGGGAAAACCTTTGCTCAGCAATAATGCCGACATGGCCGGGACCATTGAGGCCCTGGGCCGGGAGTTCCCCGCCGATTTGCAGAAAACCGCCGTGGTGTTGGTGGGGCATGGCAGTCCCGACCCCCAGGGCCAGGCCACCAATAATACCTTCGCCCAGCTATTGCGCCGCCGTTATCCTGAGCATGTCTTTTTCGGCCTGGTGCAATTTCAACCACCGGGCAAGGAGGAGGTGCTGCGGGAAGTAAAGCAGTCCGGCGTCACCTCCGTAGTTTTTGTCCCCTTTCTCCTGGTGGCCGGGGAACACCTGCAGCGTGATATTCTGGGAAATGGCCCGGATAGCTGGAAGTCTGCGCTGTTGCAAATGGGTAATTATCGGGTCGAAGGCCTTAGCCAGGGGCTGGGCTACCGGAAAGAGATAGTGCATATCTACCTGGACCATCTGGAAGCAGCCTTGAAGGAATTACCGGATTGAAGCATCCCCCCCTCGCCGCCGAAGCCGCCAGCCCTCTGGACCTGGCCGCCGTCCGGAGCCGGCGTCAGGCCGGCAGGCGCCGTTTCGTCGCGGCGATCCTGGCCCTGAGCCTGGGGCTGGTAGTTTCCGTGGCCCTGGCCACCGGCATCGGCCGCATGGATATCGGCTGGCGGACCGTGGCGGAGGTCATCCTGGGCAAACTGGGCTTCCCAACCCCCGCCCTGGATCGGACCACCGAGGTGGTCATCTGGGGCATCAGGCTGTCCCGGGTGGTCCTGGCCGGCCTGGTGGGGGCCTCGCTCGCCACCGCCGGGGTGGTCTTCCAGGGGCTGCTCCTGAACCCCCTGGCCGACCCCTTCACCCTGGGAGTCTCCACCGGCGCCGCCTTTGGCGTGGCCCTGCTGGTGATGCTGGGGGTGGGCGGCAGCTTCCTGGGCCTAAGCCCCCTGCCGCTGGCGGCCCTGGTGGGCGCCCTGGGAGCCATGGCCGCGGTCCTGGTCCTGTCCCGGGAGTCGGGGGGCCGCCTCCGCAAAGAGACCCTGATCCTGGCGGGCATCGTGGTGAGCACCTTTCTCTCCGCCCTCATCAGCCTGGTGAAGAGTCTCGACGAAGAGTCTTTGAGCGCCATCGTCTTCTGGATCATGGGCAGCTTCTCCGGCCGGGGCTGGATCCACGTGGGCTTCCTGGTGCCGTACTTTATTGCCGGGCTGATCCTGGCGTTTGGCCATCACCGGGAACTGGACATCCTGGCCCTGGGAGAGGAGCAGTCCCATCACCTGGGGGTCTCGGTCTCCAAAGTCAGGCTCAAACTGCTGCTGGGCGCCTCGCTCCTCACCGCCGGGGCGGTGGCGGTCTCCGGGGTCATCGGCTTTGTGGGCCTGGTGGTGCCCCACCTGGTGCGCATCCTGGCCGGCCCCTCCCATGGCCGGCTGCTGGTGCTCTCGGCCTTCACCGGCGCCCTGATCCTCATCTGGGCCGACGTCGTCGCCCGGGTCCTCCTGGCTAACGGCCAGGAACTGCCGGTGGGCGTGGTCACCGCCCTGTTGGGCGGGCCGTTCTTCTTTTATCTGCTCAAGTCCCGGCGGTCCAGGGGGATGTGGTGATCAAGGTAGAGCACCTCAATCTGGGTTATGAGGACCGCGTCGGTCTTATCGGACCTGAATTTCCAGGTTGAGGCCGGGGAGTTCGTCGGCATCCTGGGGCCCAACGGCAGCGGCAAATCCACCCTGCTGCACGCCCTCTCCGGTCTGCTGACCCCCAAGAGCGGCACCATCACGGTCCAGGACCAACGGTTGGGCCGCCTGGACAGTCGCCTGCGGGCCCAACTGCTGGCGGTGGTGCCGCAAAGCACCGAGGTGCGCTTTCCCTTCGCCTGCCTGGAGATCGTCCTCATGGGGCGCTATCCCCACCGCCAGCGCTTGGGCTCCCTGACCGACGAAGACCTGCTCTGGGCTCTGCGGTCCATGCAGCGCACCACCACCGAACACTTGCAGAAGCGGCCCATCACCGAGGTCTCCGGCGGCGAGTGCCAGCGGGTGGTGATCGCCCGGGCCCTGGCCCAGGACCCGCAGATTTTGTTATTGGACGAGGCCACCTCCTCCCTGGATGTCCGCAAGAAGCTGGAGATTTTTGAGATCTTGAAATTTCTCAACGAAACCAAAGGCCTGACGGTGCTCTGTGCCATGCACGACCTGAACCTGGCGGCCCTCTACTGCCGGCGCCTGATGTTCCTCAAGGATGGCGGCATCGTCCGGGACGGCCTCACCGCCGCGGTCTTTACCCCGGAGGTCCTGGCCCAGGTTTACGAGACCCCCATGGAGGTCGTGCAACACCCGGCGCATCAACGGCCTTATGCGGTGATGCTGCCCTTGACCTCAGAGCCTTCGGAAGGAGAAATATTGGATGCAGCCCGGAAATGAAACAGCAGCCCCTAGGCTTCATGTAGGGTGCGCACTGCGCACCGTTCTTGGTGCGTGGCACGCACCCTGCGAAAGCCCCGTTCAGACCGGAGGGAAAAAACTGACCACTGGCCCCTGGCCCCTGGCCACTATTTTCCTTTTGGCTCTGCTGCTAGGCTTTTCGGTCCTTACGGCTCCGGTTTGGGGGGCGCCGGAAATCCGGGACGACCTGAACCAGCCGCTCTCTCTAAAATCGCCACCCCAGCGGATCATCTCATTGTACGGCGGCCTGACCGAGATCCTGGTTGCCCTCGGGCTTAAGGACCGGGTTATCGCTCACATCCAGGGCGATGCCTCCCTGACTGATCTCCCCACGGTGGGGACCCATCTCCAGCCCAATGTCGAAATGATCCTGGCCCTGAAGCCCGACCTGGTGGTCCAGGGCGGCGTCCCCAAGGGCATGCCGGCCCTGAAGAAGCTGGAGGCCGAAGGGGTGCCCGTGGCCATGTTCGCGCCCCATGATTTCGCCGGACTAAACAGCACCATCCAGCGCCTGGGGGCGCTCACCGGTCAGGAGAAGGCCGCGGCGGCGCTCAACCGTGATCTGCAGGACCGCCTGCAGCAAGTGGCCGAGCGCCTCCAAGGCCGGAAACCCGTCCGGGTCTTCTTCGAGGTGCGCTATCAGAACCTCCTGGCCGCGGGGCGGGGTTCCATGGTGAACGATATCATCACCCGGGCCGGCGGCGTCAATGTGGTGGAAACCGCCCAGCGGTTGGCGCCCTTTAGCCTGGAGGCCCTCCTGCAGGCCCAGCCGGACGTCTACCTCATTCAGCAGGGGCCCATGAACCGGAGCCCCGAGGACATCTATTCCCGGCCCTTCTTCCAGGAACTGCGGGCCGTGCAGGCCAAGCGGGTGCTGGTGGTGGACGAAGGCCTCTTTTCCCACCCCGGCCCCCGGTCCGCCGAGGCGGTGGAACAACTGGCCCGTTTCCTTCACCCCGAAGCCTGGGAACGAGAGGTTAAATGAAAAATAAAAACGAAGCTGAGTCTTTATTTGAAGCATTCTGTTCAGCTAACAACATAAAATTCTTAAAAATAGAAGAAGGCCCTGTTCCCACTCCGGATTATAAAATAATTCTCAGTGAAACGGATATTTATATCGAAGTGAAACAAATTGATAAAGATAATAAATTTGATGTAATAAATGAAAGTGGCATTATTTCACACTCAAGGACTGTAGGGGAACATATAAGGAAGAAAATAGATCAGACGAGGAAGAATAAACAAGTTAAGACCGTCGCGGAACAAGGTGCACCAGTTATTTTATTAATTTATAATAATTTAGATATGTTTCAAGCGTTTGGTACTGAGCCGCAGGATTTCATTTCTGCCATGTATGGAGAACTAACTTTAATATTGGGTAAAAATAAAAATGAAATAACAAATTCTTTTCAGGGCAGAAATCACTCTTTTGAAGAAGAAAAGAATACTTCTTTTAGTGCAGTCGGATTACTATCAAAAGCAGGGAATGATCCATCTGTTACAATATATGAAAATGCCTTTGCTAGAAATAAGTTAGATTATTCCCAAATTCCAGACTGCATTTCTGTTACTCGTATAGAAATTGAAAGGGTTTAATAATAAATTTTTTTAATTAACAAGTTCGATTTATGACACAGCCCCCAAAGCAAACCAATGTGCGCGGCCTGGTCATCGCCGGCACCCAGAGCGGGGTGGGCAAAACCACCGTCACCCTGGGCCTGCTCTCTGCCCTGCGCCGGCGGGGTCTGGCGGTCCAGCCCTTCAAGGTGGGCCCGGACTTCATCGACCCCGGCCATCACACCCGGGCAGCGGGCCGGGTCTGCCGCAATCTGGACGGCTGGATGCTGAGTAAGGACGAAAACTTAGCCATCTTCCGGCGCCATGCCGGTCGGGCCCAGGTGGCCGTGGTGGAAGGCGTCATGGGCCTGTTCGACGGCTATGACGGCCTAAGCGAGGCCGGCTCCACCGCCCAAATGGCCAAGTGGCTGGGGCTGCCGGTCCTGCTGGTGGTGGACGCCCGGGCCATGGCCCGGAGCGCCGCGGCCCTGGTGCACGGTTTCGCCAGCTTCGACCCGGACCTGACCCTGGCCGGGGTGGTCTTCAACCGTATCGGCGGGGCCGGCCATTTGCACTATCTGGAGCAGGCCCTCTCCCAACTGCCCGGCGTCAAATGTCTTGGCGGCCTGCCCCGGGAGCCTAAGCTGGCCATCCCCGAGCGGCACCTGGGCCTGACCACCGCCGAGGACCACCCTTTGGCTGCGGAGTATCTGGAGCCACTGGCCGATTTCATGGAAGCGCATCTGGACCTGGACGGCCTCCTGGCGGCGTTGCCGGTGCTGTCGATCCCCCCGGAACCGCCGCTGGAGCCGGCCACCCCCACGGTGCGCCTGGGGGTGGCCCGGGACCAGGCCTTTTGCTTCTACTATCCGGAAAATTTGGAATGGTTGGCCCGGTTCGGGGCCGAACTGGTGCCGTTTTCACCCCTGACCGACCGGGAATTGCCTCCAAACCTCCACGGTCTCTACCTGGGCGGCGGCTACCCCGAACTTTTTGCCGCTCGTTTGTCCGCCAATGATGGCTTGAAGCGCCAGATTGCCCGGCAGGCCGCGGCCGGCCTGCCCGTTTATGCCGAATGCGGCGGACTGATGTACCTGTCCCGGGAGATTCAGGACCTGGAGGGCCGGCGCCATGCCATGGCGGCGGTGTTGCCCTTGCAGGTGCGCATGCTCAAAAGGCTCAAGACCCTGGGCTACCGGGAGATCACCCTGAGGGCGGACGGCTTGTTGGGACCCGCGGGCACTAAGGCCCGGGGGCATGAGTTCCATTATTCGGAAATCGCCGCGGAAACCGGCGACCTGCCCCGGCTCTATCACCTCACGGCCCGGCAGGGCACCGAGACGCCGCCCGAGGGCTACTACCTTAAAAACGTCCTGGCCAGCTACGTGCACCTCCATTTCGGCAGTAACCCGGAAGTGGCCCGAAATCTGGTGAGCCATTGCCTGGAATATAAGCAAAATAAGCGGATTCAACCAAGGCGCCAAGATGAACAACTCCCCCCAACCCACCTTTAGAAAGGAGGGGTTTAAAGTCCCCCTTTGAAAAAGGGGGATTTAGGGGGATTTTAAGATGGCGAGCTAACGATAGGAGCAAATATGAACTGGCAACCGCGCCTTCCCAAGGATATCGAAGCGGAGAGCTTCCGCCGCATCGAGGCCCAGGTGGGGGCCCACAATTTGCCGCCCGAGGTTTGGCAGGTGGTGCGCCGCATGATCCACACCACCGCGGACCTGGACTATCTGAAGACCGTACGGGTCCATCCCGGAGCCATCGCTGCCGGAGTTCAAGCCCTGCGCCGGGGGCGCCCGCTGGTCACCGACACCCGCATGTTGCTGGCGGGTATCGGCAGCGGCCGCCTGGACCGCCTGGGGGTGAAACCCTTCTGCCTGATGGCTGACCCGGAGGTGGCGAGCCTCGCGGCCCGGCAGGGGACCACCCGGGCCGCGGCAGCTATGGACGCGGCCCTGCCCCTTTTGTCCGGCGGCATCGTGGCCATCGGCAACGCCCCCACAGCCCTGCTGCGCCTGCTGGAGTTGCTGGAGGCCGGAGCCCCGCCCCCGGCCCTGGTGGTGGGGCTGCCGGTGGGCTTTGTCAACGCCGCCGAATCCAAAGAACTCTTGAGTCGGCAGCTTTGCCCTTTCATCACTGCCCTCGGCCCCAAGGGAGGCTCGGCAGTGGCAGCCGCGGTGATAAATGCCCTGGCCATTATGGCCCTGGAGGAGATACCCTCATGACCCCGAAAATCGGGACCCTTTACGGGATTGGCGTGGGACCGGGCGATCCGGATTTGATCACCCTGAAGGCCGTGCGGGTGCTGAAGCGCGTGGACCATGTCTTTGCCTCGTGCTCCACCAAGAACAGTTACAGCCTGGCCCTGAACATCGTGCGCGGCCATCTGAACGGCGCCGGTCTCGAGCATCTCCCCTTCCCCATGACCAAGGACCCTCAGGTCCTGCAAGCGGCCTGGGAGACCAACGCCGCCCGGGTGCTTGAAGTCCTGAGGTCCGGCGACGACGCCGCCTTTGTCACCCTGGGCGACCCCCTGACCTACTCCACCTTCGGCTATCTCTTGAAGACCCTGAAGCGCCTCAACCCGGAGGTGCGGGTGGTCACCATCCCCGGCATCACCTCTTATGCCGCCGCGGCCGCCCACACCCAGATCCCGCTCACCGAAGGCGAGGAGTCCTTCGTAGTGGTCTCCGGGGCCCAAGGCGCAGCAAAGCTGCGGGAAGTGGCGGGCCAGAGCGACAACATCGTCATGCTGAAGACCTACCGCAATTTTGAGGAGATTTATCTGGCCCTGGAGGAGATGGACCTTCTGGACCGGGCCGTCTGCATCAGCCGCTGCGGCCTGGACGGCGAGACGGTGGTGGAAAACCTCCGGGACCTGAAAGGGCAGCCTTTGCCCTATCTCTCCATGGTCATCATCAAAAAGAAAGGTAAGGGTTATTGAAGGCCACAAGCCAAACCGCGGGCGGCTGGGGCCGCTGGCTGGTAGTCCTGGTCTTTGGCCTCCTGTTCGCCAGCTACTGGCTGGGTCTGTGGCCCGGGGCCCATCACCTCACGGTCAAAAAGGTCTATCACCAGATGGCCTGGCCGCTATTGCGGCTGCTGATTTACATGGGCTTAGGCCTGCTGTTGGGGCAGGCCATCGAGTCCCTGGGCTGGGCCGCCAAACTGGGAAGCTGGGCCGCGCCGCTGCTGCGCTGGGGGCATCTGCATAAGGAGAGCGGCGCCAGCTTCACGGCCGCCTTTTTCTCCGGGATTCTGGCCAACACCATGCTGGTCACCCTCTACCAGGAAGGCAAGATCAGCCGCCGGGAGCTGACCGTCACCTATCAGTTCAATAACGGCTTGCCGGTCTATCTGCTGCACCTGCCCACCACCTTTTTCATCATCCTGCCCCTGACCCGGCAGGCCGGCCTGATCTATCTGGGGCTCACCCTGACCGCGGCCCTGCTCCGGAGTGCCGCCCTGCTGGTTTACGGCCGCCTGTGCCTCCCGGCGGCTACGGTTGGCGAGGGCGAGGTCGCGGCGCCGGCCCCCAAAAGAAAGGAAGCCTTGATCCAGGAGATCTGGCAGAAGTTCCATCGCCGCTTTTCCCGGGTGGTCTTCTTCACCCTGCCCATCTATTTCTTTATCTTTGTGCTCAACGATTGGGGCTTTTTTAAATGGCTTCAAAATGCCTCGGCCTCTCACGTCTCCCTGAGCTTTCTGCCCATGGAGGCGGCCAGCGTCGTGATCTTCAGCGTGGCCACGGAATTTACTTCCGGTATCGCCGCGGCAGGGGCCTTTTTGCAGGCCGGGGCCCTGACGGTGCCTCAGACGGTGCTGGCCCTGGTCCTGGGCAACATCGTGGCCACCCCGGTCCGGGCCTTGCGGCACCAGTTGCCTACCAATGTGGGGATCTTTTCCCCCAAACTGGGAACCGAACTGCTGCTCTGGAGCCAGGGCCTGCGGCTCCTGAGCCTGGTGCTGGTGGCCGTGCCCTACGCCGTCTGGTGGGCCGGGGCCTAAATGATTATGTAGGACAGCCGCCACCGGCTGTCCTACATGCTTCTTGTTCTGGTTCCCAAGTTGCACTTGGGAACCTGCTGATTTGCAAAGCTTTGCTTTGCTTAGTGACCCACAAACTGCGTGAAGTTTAAATCATAATGGCGTTTCTAAGTGCATCATATGAACGAGTGCAAAAAGGCCTCTTGGTGGTGCGCGGAACGTACCCTGCAATTTTTGTTCTGGTTCCCAAGTTGCACTTGGGAACCTGCTGATGGTGCGCAGAACGTATCCTGCAATCTGGCGCCTCTGCGCCCTGGCGTCTTTGCGTGAGCTAAATCTTTGCAAAACCACGACCCCGATAATTTAGACCTGGAAAAGCCGCCCCGTCCCCGGAAAGAGCTGCGCCAGGGCTTCTCCACCGGCACCGCGGCCGCGGCCGCGGCCCAGGCGGCCTTGCGGGAGTTGCTGGATTTGCCTTGCCCCGAGCAGGTCGAGGTTCCCCTGCCCGGCGGCGGCAGTCTGACCATCCCGCTGCATTATCATCGACGCTCCGGGGCGCGGGGCGAGGCCGCGGTGATCAAGGACGCCGGCGACGACCCGGACGTCACTAACCACGCCGAAATCGGCGCCCGGGTCTGGCGGCTGGACGATGGGGCCAAAGCGGAGGTCGAATTCCACGGCGGTGCCGGGGTCGGCCGGGTGACCAAACCCGGGCTGGTCCTGGCGGTGGGCGAGCCGGCCATTAATCCGGTGCCCCGGCGGATGATCCGCCGCAGCCTCGGATTGGTCTGGAAGCAGGTTTTTCCCGGCCGCCCCCTGCGCCTGGGGGTGGAAATCTTCGTGCCCCGGGGCGAGGAACTGGCCCGCCACACCCTGAACCCGCGGCTGGGGATTCTGGGCGGCATCTCGATTCTGGGCACCACCGGCTTAGTAAAACCCTTTTCGCATGCGGCCTACCGGGCCACCATCGTGGCCGGCCTCAAAGTGGCCCGGGCCGTGGGACTGACGCAGATCGTCTTCAGCACCGGGGGCAAGAGCGAGTCGCACCTGCGGGCCCAACTGCCCGAACTGCCGGAGGAGGCCTTCGTGCAGATGGGCGATTACGTCCGCTTTGCCCTGAAAACGGCCGGCAATCTGAGATTTGCCGAGATCACCGTGGGAGCCTTCTTCGGCAAGGCCGTGAAGATCGCTCAGGGCCAGGGGCATACCCACGCCTCCCGGGGCCTGGCCGACCTGAAGGCCTTGGGCCGCCTGGTGTTGGAGACCACCGGCAACGTCCGGCTGGCCCAGGAAGTCTCCGGGGCCAACACCGGTCGCCAGGCCCTGGGACTGCTGTTGGCGGCCCGGACGCTCCCGGCCGTGGCCGCAGTGGGGACGCAAATGCTGGCGGCCTTGCGCACCTATGCCGGCCCCGGACCCAAACTGGCTGCGGTCATCCTCGATTTTGCCGGGCTGCCCCTCTGGCGGGGAGAAGATCAGGGTACTAATCTCACGCCCGGACGCCAAGGCGTCAAAGAATGATCTGGTAGGGCGGCCGTCTCGGCTGCCCTGAGCAGCGGGCCTTGACGCCCGCCCTACGGCTGAAAGCTGACCGCTGAGAGCTAAAACATGATTCCAGTACAGGTAGTCGGTTGGGGCATGTCGCCGGAAGACCTGACCCCCAAGGTCAGAGAGATTCTCCGGAAGGCCGAGGTCCTGGTGGGTGGGCGGCGCTTGCTCGATTATTTCCCGGATCATCCGGGCCGCACCATCCTCCTGGGCAAGGACCCGGAAACCACCCTGGCCCAACTTCCCGCCCTGGCCGCCAAGCTGCGGGTGGTGGTTTTGGCCTCCGGTGACCCCAATTTTTACGGCATCGGCCCCCTGGTGGTGAAGGTCCTGGGGGCTGACCGGGTGGTCATCCATCCCAACGTCACCGCCGTGCAGGCCGCCTGCGCCCGCCTGAAGCTGCCCTGGCAGGATGCGGTGGTCGCCAGCCTCCACGGGCGCACCTGGGCGCCACTGGAGGCGGCCCTGAACCGGGCGGCCGGAAAGTTGATCGTTTATACCGACCCGGAGCATAGCCCGGCTGCCATCGCCCGGTTTTTGTTGGTTAGAGGCGAGAGCGAGGCCCGGCTCTGCGTCCTGGAGGACCTTGGCCAGGCCACCGAATGCCTCACCTGGCTCAGCCCGGCCGAGGCTCAGGCCCGAAAATTTTCGCCTTTGAATCTGGTGGTTATCCTGCCGGCGGCCGGCGAGCAGCCTCAGACCGCGGGATGCGAACCGGCCGGAGGCCGGTGCCGCTTGCATCTGGGGCTTCCGGAAGCTGCCCTGGCCCACCAGGGCGGCCTCATCACCAAGGCCGAGGTGCGGGCCGTGGCCCTGGCGAAACTTCAGTTGTATCCCGGTTTGACCCTGTGGGACGTGGGCGCCGGCTGCGGTTCGGTGGGCTTGGAGGCCAGCCTGCTGCTGCCCGGCGGCCAGATCTGCGCGGTGGAACAAGACCCGCTCCGGGCTGACCAGATTCGGGTGAATGCCGCAAAATTCGGAGTCACGAACCTTAAGGTGGTCTGCGGTCACGCCCCTGAGTGCCTGGCAGCCTTACCCGACCCCCAGCGGGTCTTCCTCGGCGGCGGCGGCCGGGATTTGCCGGAGATTTTGCGGGAAGTTACCGGACGCCTGACGGCCGGAGGCCGGCTGGTGCTCACCGCCACCCTGCTGGAGACCCTGGAGACGGCCCAGGCAGTTCTGGGCCAGGCCGGCTGGGAAGTCGAAGTCACCCAGCTCCAGGTGAGCCGCTCCCGCCCGCTGGCCGGGGGCACTTATCTGCAGGCCCTGAACCCGGTGTGGATCGTGACCGGCTACCATTCATCGGCGTCAACGTGACTGTCAGGTGATGGTTCGGAACCGGCCTTTGAAGTCCCCCTTTGAAAAAGGGGGATTTAGGGGGATTTAAAACAGTCCAAATCTCCCCTACCCCCTTCAGAAAAAAGGGAGAACGAAACCGAGAGAATGCAAGTATGACCGAACGCCCTTGTTCCGAGCTCTAAAATTAATCCTGTGGCGTTCTCTTCATCCCTGCGAAAATAACCTGAACGGAAACTAGAACGGAAGAGTGAGCAGCTTCTTGCTCCGGTCTCCGGTCCCCCGTCTCCCGTCGTCAGCAAAGCCGGGAGAAAAAATAGGACATGAAATCTGTATGACTGAACGCCATCCCGTCATCTTCCTGGGGGCCGGGCCCGGAGACCCGGAGTTGATCACGGTCAAAGGACAAAAGGCCCTGGCCCTGGCGGACGTCGTCCTCTACGCCGGTTCCCTGGTGTCGCCGGCAGTGCTGGGCTGGGCCCGGCCCGAAGCCGAGCTGATCGACACCGCGCCCCTGAACCTGGAGCAGATCGTCGCCGGCCTCATTGAGGCCCATCGGGCCGGCCGGCGGGCGCTCAGGGTCCATTCCGGCGACACCGCCCTCTTCAGCGCCATTCAGGAGCAACTGGAAATCCTGGAAAGGGAGCAAATCCCCTGCCTGGTGATCCCCGGAGTCACTGCCGCGGCCGCCGCGGCCGCGGCCCTGGCCCAGGAACTCACCCTCCCGGAGGTCACCCAAACCGTGATTTTAACCCGGGCCGCGGGGCGCACCCCGGTGCCGGAACGGGAGGCCCTGGGGGATCTGGCCCGGCATGGCGCCAGCATGGTCATCTATCTCAGCATCAAGCTCATCGATCAGGTGGTGGCGGAACTCAGCGCCGCCTACGGCCCTGAGACCCCGGCGGTGGTGGCTTACCGGGTGAGCTGGCCCGACCAGCAGATCATTCGCGGCACCCTGGCCGACATCCGCGACAAGGTGAAGCAGGCCGGCATCGAGCGCCAGGCCCTGATCCTGGTGGGTCCGGCCCTGGCGGCGCGCCAGGGAGCCCTCAAGGCCGTCTCCAAGCTCTATGACAAGACCTTTGCCCATGGATTCCGGGCTGGGATTGATACTGAGGCGATTCGACAGAGCTTTAAGCCGGATAAAATCCGTCTCATGCTAATCGGGGAATCTCCACCCGCCAGCGGCAGGTTCTTCTATGTAAGAAGCGCTATGACTACTTACACCTCTCGAGCCTTCGAAAGAGCTCACAAAGTAACATTTAAAGATAACTCAGATTTTCTCGAATATTTTAAGGCATGTGGATGTTATTTAGATGATTTGAGTCATATCCCAGTAGATAACTTGGATCTACACAAACGAGAAAAGCAACTAGGAGATAGTGTTGATGCATTATCCAAAAGAATAAGGGAAGTTAATCCCTCTGTGATTGTGGTATGCCTGAGAAAAATTGAGGGATATGTCCAAGAGGCTATAAATAAATCTGGATGCAGCCCAAAGGTCTGCACTCTTCCATATCCAGGCCACGGGCATCAAAAGAAATATATTGAAGGGTTGGCAGCAATAATTGGTCAGTATATCCCAAATGCATAGGTGCTTAAATGAGTGAACTGGCACGCCGCACCCGGGTAGTGGCCCTGACCCCCCGAGGCGGCGCCCTGGCCCGGGATCTGGCCCAGGCGCTGCCGCAGGCCGGCTGTTGGCTGCCCCGCGCCCTGGCCGCCGGCGAAGCCCAGGTGAACACCTTCGACCGGGTCGCCACGGTCTTCCAGGAGGCCTTCCGGCAGGGGGAAAATCTGGTGTGCATCATGGCCGCGGGCATTGTGGTCCGCGGTATTGCCCCGCATCTCACCGGGAAGGATAAGGACCCGGCGGTGGTGGTGGTGGACGAAGCCGGCCGCTTTGCCGTCAGCCTGCTTTCCGGTCATCTGGGCGGGGCCAATGAATTGGCCCGGCAGGTGGCCCAGATCCTCCATGCCACCCCGGTGATCACCACGGCCTCTGATGTCCAGGGATTGCCGGCCTTGGATCTGGCGGCAGAACGGGCCGGACTGGCCATCGAGAATCTGAGCGCGGTCAGCCAGGTGCAAATGGCGCTGTTGTCCGGCCTGAAACTGCGACTGGTGGACCCGGACGGCTATCTGGCCGACGTCGCCGCGGCCTACCCCGAACTATTTATTCGCGAAAACCACCTGGATACCGCCCTGGCCGGAGGCTGGCCCGGGGTCTACGTGGGTTTTCGGGAGCGGGCCTGGCCCAAACACTGGCTGGTGCTCCGCCCCAGGAACCTGGTGGCGGGCCTGGGGTGCCATAAGGGCACGCCGGCCGAGGAAATCCTGGGTTTCATCCAAGATACCTTTAAAAAGGAGCGGCTTTCCCTGGCGTCCTTGAAGGCGTTGGCCACCATCGAGTTGAAAAAGGCTGAGCCGGGCCTGCAGGAAGCGGCCGCCAGGCTGGGAGTGGAATTTATATGGTTTACCAAGGAAGAATTGCAGAACGTCCAGGTCCCCAATCCCTCGCCGCAACTGGTGCGGCTGGTGGGGGTGGTCAGCGTCAGCGAAGCCGCGGCCCTGAAGGCCGGGGGGGTGGAGCTGATCCTGACCAAACGCAAGGGGGCCAACGCCACCCTGGCCGTGGCAAAGGTCGCCTGAGTATTGTGAGCCTGGGGCCCGGCTTCCCGGACTACATCATCCCCCGGGCCCGGGCGGCCCTGGACCAGGCCCAGGTGGTGGCGGGCTACCGCACCTACGTTGAGCTGATCGCGCCCCTGCTGACCCACCAGGAGGTGGTGGCCACCGGCATGAAGGCGGAAGTGCAACGCTGCCAGGCGGCCATTGACCGGGCCCTGGCCGGCGACCGGGTGGCCCTGGTCTCCAGCGGCGACGCCGGCATTTACGGCATGGCCGGGCTGGTCTTGGAGATCTGCGCCGCCCGGAGGCTGCAGGTCAGTCCGCCGGACGAAGCGGCCGAGGTCGATTTCCACCTGGAGGTGATCCCCGGGGTGCCGGCCCTGGCCGCGGGCGCGGCCCTCCTCGGGGCGCCGCTGATGCACGACTTCGCCTCCATTTCGCTGAGCGACCTGCTCACCCCCTGGGAGACCATCCTAAAGCGCCTGGAACTGGCGGCCCAGGGGGATTTCGTCATCGTGCTCTACAATCCCAAGAGCAAAAAACGTGACTGGCAACTGGGCGCGGTCCAGGAGTTGCTGCTGCGCCATAAACCCCCGGAAACCCCGGTGGGCATCGTCTCCCGGGCCATGCGCCAGGACCAGACGGTAACGATCACCACCCTCAAGGACCTGACGGCCAACCCGGTGGACATGCAGACCGTGGTCATCGTGGGCAATTCCCAGACCTTCGCCTACGGCCCTTATCTGGTCACGCCGAGGGGTTACTTGAACAAGTATCAGGTAACGGCAGATGCTGATAGGCCCGTTAAACGTCCATGAACAAAGACCGCCTCACCCGCGGCGATGAAAAATCACCCTGCCCCCCTTTTTCGAAGGGGCGCTCAAAGTCCCCCTTTGAAAAAGGGGGATTTAGGGGGATTTGAAGTTTTCACGGTAACCCTTATGAAATTCCGTCCCTTAATGATCCTCGGCTCCGGCTCCGACGTGGGCAAGAGCCTCGTGGTGGCCGGCCTCTGCCGCATCTTCCGCCAGGAGGGTATCCGGGTGGCGCCCTTCAAGGCCCAGAACATGGCCCTGAACAGCTTCATCACCCCGGAGGGCGGCGAGATGGGCCGGGCCCAGGTGACCCAGGCCCAGGCCGCCGGTCTGGCCCCCCACGTGGACATGAACCCCATCCTGCTGAAGCCCAGCAGCGACGTGGGCTCCCAGGTGATCGTCCATGGCCGGGTCTACGGCAACTTCTCGGCCCAGGAATACTACCGGCACAAGCCCCGGCTCACCCGCAAGGTGATGGAGAGCTTCCGCCGCCTGAGCCGGGACTATGAACTCATCGTCCTGGAAGGGGCCGGCAGCGCCGTGGAGCTGAATCTTAAGCAGAACGACCTGGTCAACTTCAGCATGGCCAAAAGGGCCGGGGCCGCGGTCCTCCTGGTGGCCGACATCGACCGGGGCGGGGTCTTCGCCGCCACCATCGGCTCCTTCCACCTGCTGACCCCGACGGAGCGCCGGCTGCTGGGCGGCTTCATCATCAACAAGTTTCGGGGGGACGCGGCCCTGTTCAAGGAAGGAGAGCGGATCATCGAGCGCCGCACCCGGCGGCCGGTCCTGGGGGTCCTGCCCTATGCGCCGGACCTGGTCCTGCCCGAGGAGGACAGCGTCGCCCTGGGGCGCAAGCCCAGCCATGGCTCTTGGGCCGCGTCCGGCGGCCTCCGCATCGGCGTGCTGCGTCTGCCCCACATCTCCAACTACACCGATTTCGACCCCCTGGAGCAGGAGCCGGGGGTGACCCTGCGCTACCTGGACCAGCGCCAGGGACTGGCTGGAGCCGACCTGGTCATTCTGCCCGGGACCAAAAATACCATCAGCGATCTGCTCTATCTCAAGGAGACCGGGCTCTTTCAGCAGCTTCAGGCCCACGCCCAGGGCGGCGGCCACCTGCTGGGCATCTGCGGCGGTTACCAGATTATGGGGCAGGAGGTCCGGGATCCTCTGGGGATGGAAGGGCCGCCCCGGACGGAGATCGGCCTGGGGCTGCTGCCGGTCGTCACCACCCTGGCCGGCGCCAAGACCACCACCCAGGTGCAGGCCCGGGCGCCCGGAAGCGATGGGGCGCTGATCGAGGCCTATGAAATCCATATGGGAGAGACCGTCCCTTCTTTCCCCTCCCCCGGTGGGAGGGGATCAAGGGGAGGGGGAAGTGAAGGCCAGCCGGCCTTCCGGATCATCAGCCGCAACGGCCGGCCGGTTGAGGTGGGGGATGGTTGGGTCAGCCCCGACCGTCGCCTTTGGGGCACCTATCTGCACGGCCTCTTCGACCGGGACGAATTTCGCCGGGATTTTTTGACTGATATCGCCCGAGCCTGTTGCCGGGCCGGGTCGGCGGCCCCGGCCAGGTCTTTCCGGGATTTTCAGGAAGCCCAACTGGACCATTTGGCCGACCTGCTGCGCACCCATCTCGATCTGGCCCGGATTCGGGCCCTGATTCAGCTATGAGGGCAATTAAAGTCCCCCTTTGAAAAAGGGGGATTTAGGGGGATTTGTAGATGCTTATCAATCCCCCTGACCCCCCTTTGGCAAAGGGGTAAATAAAACGCACTTCCATTTAATTAGCGAGATTGATGCAATCTAAAACACAAAAACCGGCAACCACTCCCCCCCACGGGGGCGACGTCTACCACCTGGCCCGCAGCCTGGGGCTCGAACTCGCCGACCTCCTCGATTTTTCCGCCAATATCAATCCCCTGGGCTTTCCGGCGGGTATCCAGACGGCCATCCAGGCGGCCCTGGGAGAAATCGTCCATTACCCGGATCGCCGCTGCCTGGAATTGCGCCGGGAACTGGCGGCCTATCACGGCCTCGACGAGGAGCAGATCCTGGTGGGCAACGGTTCCACGGAACTCCTCTACCTGGTGGCCCGGGCTTTGGCGCCCCGGCAGGCGCTGATCGTGGCCCCGGCCTTCAGCGAATACGAGCACGCCCTCCAGGCCGCCCAGGTGCCGGTGGCCTTTCAGATCACTACTGAGGCCGGCAATTTCACCCTGTCGGAACCTCTGGACCCCCAGGGCGCCGAACTGGTCTTCCTGGCCCACCCGGCCAGCCCCAGCGGGGTTCTGCTGGCGCCGGAACTGCTGCTGGAGGTGGCGGCCCGTCTGGACGCCGCCGGGGTCTATCTGCTCCTGGATGAGGCCTTCGTGGATTTCGTGGAAGAGGCCTCTCTGAAGACCCATCTGGCCCGGTTCCCACGCTTGCTGATCCTGCGCTCCTTCACCAAGTTCTTTGCCATCCCGGGAATGCGCCTGGGCTGCCTGCTGGCGGCCCCGGAACTCATCCGGCGCCTGGCCGCGGCGCAGGAGCCCTGGTCGGTGAACACCCTGGCCCAGGCCATGGGCCGGGCCTGCCTCCGGGATCAGGATTATCTGGCCCGTTCCCGGGCTTTGGTCCGTCAGGAGCGGGAATACCTCCTGGCTGGCCTTAGAGCGCTGCCGGGGCTTCACCCCTTTCCCAGCGCGGTAAATTATCTCCTGGTGAAGCTTACCCGGCCGGACTGGACCGCGGCCAGCCTGCGCACCGCCGTGCTCTCCGAAAAGATCATCATCCGCGATGCCAGCAATTTCCGGGGTCTGGATGAACGCTTCATCCGTCTGGCGGTGCGGGGGCGGGAGGAAAATCAGCGGCTCCTGCTGGCCCTGGGGAAGTTCTTAAGATAGAGAGGCCGTTTAATAGTACCTCTGCCCTTTAATTGCGGCTTTTTCTCCCTTTCCTAAAGGGCGGGGGATTACCTGCCACTTCATCATATTGAGGTCAGTAATCCCCTCTCCCCCTTCGAGGGGAGAGGGTTAGGGTGAGGGGTGGCTACGTCGGCAATCCCCCTTAAGTAGGGGGCTAAAATCTCGCATTCTGGTTATCTGAATCAACCTTGACTTAGGAGCAGACCTTGCCACTGGCCTACACCTTTCTTGCCGCTTATCTGCTGGACCTGGCGCTGGGCGACCCGCCCAGCTGGCCCCATCCCGTACGCCTCGTCGGCCGGGCCGTCACCTACTGGCAAAACGTCCTCTACCGGCCCACGGTGCTGGCGGGGGCTCTGTTTTGGCTGGCGGTGATGGGCACCACCTTAACCGGAGTCATCGCCGTGCTTAGTGTGGCGGCGATCCTGCCATCCAAGGCCGGGATCTTACTAATCACCTACTGCCTCTATGCCGGCCTGGCGACCCGCAGCCTGCACCAGGAGAGCCGCCAGGTGGAAGCGGCCCTGGCTCGGGGCGACCTGCCCAGGGCCAGGAATATGCTATCCATGATTGTGGGCCGGGAAACCGCGCAGTTGGGGCTGGAGGAGATTCGTCGGGCGGTCATCGAAACCGTGGCGGAGAATCTGGCCGACGGGGTGGCGGCCCCCATGTTTTTTACCCTGCTCCTGGGCCTGCCGGGCCTCGTGCTCTATAAGGCCGCCAACACCATGGACAGCATGGTGGGCTACAAAAATTTGCGCTATGGCAAATTCGGCAAGGTGGCGGCCCGGGCCGACGACGTCCTCAACTTTCTGCCGGCCCGCCTGGCCGCTCTCCTGATGGTGCCGGCTGCGGCCCTGGCCGGCCTGAACTGGCGGCAGACCTGGGTCATGCTGCGCCGGGACGCGGGCCAGGCGTCCAGCCCCAATGCCGGCTGGCCCGAGGCGGCTATGGCCGGGGCCCTGGGAGTGCGCCTGGGCGGGGCCAGCACCTACTTCGGCCACCTGGTGGACAAGCCCTTTATCGGCGAACCCGACGCCCCGCTGTCCGCCGAAACCTATCGCCAGGCCATCCGCCTCTTATACGCCACCTCCCTGCTCATGGCGGCCCTCACCTTCCTCGTCCTCCTGGCCAGCGGCGCCGGAATCTGGGGATTATTGCGGCTGGTCAGATAAAAGCCGCCAGGTAGATCACATCTCCAATCATCTGGAATTTTAGATAAGTTTCTATCGTGGCAAGTAACTCGCTACAAGGTCTATCAGCCTTAGCCTTTCCTCTGACTCACTATTACCTGAGGGTGCTGGCATGGAATCCTGGAGAACGCAAACCCTTTTTGCTGCAAGTTTGCTTCATAATCTCGATTTAGTGTGTTGAACTTTTTGTCAGTAAAAAACTTATTGCAAATTTATAAAAGGTTTGAAACAATAGGGCACGTCCAAGCTTGGCAGGGAAGCGGAGCTGGGAGGAAGACTAAAGGCTTACCGGTCGGAGACCATGGGTGATTCTGGGCGGAAGCCCATTTCTATTATACCTTTTCCTTCCTAGTTTTTTTCCCTCCCAATGATTTGTTCTGTTTAAGTCCATTCTTGGTTTCAGTTCATTAATTGCTACCAATGAATAACTCACTCAAAAAGGCTGATCCCTATTTTGGTTTTTCAGACCCTCCTTTTGCGGGCAACGATGCTCGCTTTTTATTTCTCGGTCATCCATACATAGAGATTTTGGAAAGTTTATTTGAGCTTATTGTGGGTCAGGAGGGCTTTATAGTCATTTGCGGCAGCGATGGAGCCGGAAAAACCACATTAGTTAACAGTTTTTTAAAAAAGCTGCCGGCGTCAGTGCAAGCAATTGTGGTTTCAACCCCCTCAGTTAACTCATCAGGCATGATGTATGAAATTGGCACGACGCTGCAAATGACCCATCGCGAAGATGAATATTTTGATTTAAATGAATTTGAGAGAGCCCTCGTAGAAGCAGACCTTAAAGAAAAATATATTATTTTGGTGGTGGATAATGCCCACCTTCTCTCCGATCATGACCTGGAGGTAATCTGGCTTTTTTCTAACATTGAACGAAATGGTCAGAAATTATTAAAAATATTATTATTAGGGGCTGATGAGCTACGACAACGATTGGACAGCCCCCAATTGAAGCATATCCGCGATAGCATAACTCTGAATTGCTATTTATCTCCTTTGAATCCTCACCAAACTATTGACTACATCAATCATCGCTTAGAGGTCGTTGGTTCCAGTATCGATTCCTGTTTTGCCCCGGATTGCCATGACATGATTTTTAAAATTACGGAAGGATTTCCGCACCGAATTAACCAAATCTGCCAAAAAGCGCTCCAGGCCTGCACGGAAGCGGAAATCGAAATGGTTAACAGGAAAATCCTGAGTAAATTGGACCAGGCCCGGCGCTTGGGGCTGTTCTCCTCCACCAATATTCGTGGTTATGGGAGCCCCTGGATGGCAATCGGTATTGGTCTGGTGGTCCTTGCCTTTATTGGCTTCATATCGTTCAGAGGTTTCTTTATTAATAGCTCTAAACAAGGTCCGCAGAAGATCCATGCCGCAAGCAAAGAACCTAGTGAGACCAGTTCTCCTCTTGCAGATATAAAGCGGGACTACGCCGCTGGGCCTCAAAAGATCACTTCCGGTGGCTCCGAATCAGGAGGGCAATTACCCTCCTTGAAATCTGCTGAGCCCGAGCCCGACAGTTCCGAGACGAATATGCAGGTAATCTCGGGAAGCGAAACTGGGGAGAATCCGTCGAATACTGAGCCATCAAAGACGGAATCATGCACCTATCAAATCTCAGAGAAAGATAAAAGCTTGATTAACATCGCGGCAAGCCGTTACCCCGGTCATGTGAAGGTCGCCATCGAAGCCCTGTTCCTGGCTAATCCGAAAATCGTGAGGGAGGACTCGATTTCCCCCGGACAGATTATACGACTGCCCCAGGTCTGTGTTGGCGGCAACCGGTTTCAACTGGATGACGAACTCTTTTATGCTCCATATGGTCATTACTATTTTCCCCTGTCATTACAAAGAATCCTATCCTGGCTGGACAAAAAGGAGATACGACATATCGTCAGACAAACTCAGGAAACTGATGGCAGGACCCTGAGCCGGCTATTCCTGGGGGGCTATGAAGCCGAGGCAGATTTAATCAAGGCTCAGCAAGGAATAGTTAAAAAAATTCAAACAAAATAAAGAAAATTATGTCGGGAGGCACCTCGCTGTCCCTGAAACCTCTTGAAATCTGTTTACCGATGGAGCGGTATGCCCAATTTCTGAAAAAAATCGTAAAAATGGTCCCCAACTACCGAGTTTGGCCAAATAAACAAAGGGTGCGGCATAATCTATGTCTGAAATATTTTAAACAATTTCGTGCTTGATTTTGCTATTCAAGGACCTAATTTAAAACCATCATAGAGGCGATCTCACTTCCCGAGGCTCATTTCCGCCTCCATACTTCCAGGTCGGTCCTAGAGCGGGGACAAAGCTTGCGTTTCCGGATCGTTTCATGCTGATCCAATTATCGAGCTCAAAGCCCTGTCTTCCATCAGGCCCAGGCGACTGAAAGAGATTAAAACCTCACCCATAATGCCCTCAATCATCTAAGCGGATTTCACGAGACAACTTATGAGGTTTCCGTTTGCAAATATCCGTAAAGGGGGCCGCCCAAGGCTCAAACCGGAAAACCACGGATTGGGGCCGTTGGCGCAAAGATTCCCGTATATCGCAAAAAGTTTGAAGAAAGTTAACTGGACAAAAGTCTGGCGCATCAAGAATGTCAGTCGGGAGGAAACCATGACAGGAGCCCTGCAACAACTGGTAAGGGAGTTTGAGGAAAAGATGATGGTCATTTTTCAACAACTGGTTACGGAGTCCGAGGATCTGAAGAATGAAGTCAGAAAACTCCAGAGCATCGGCGAATCGCAACGGGCTGAAAATGAAAGGTTGTTTGCTCAAAATGAAAGGTTGTTTGCTCAAAATCTGAAATTGAAAAACGGTATGCTGACCGCCAGCGAAAGACTGAAGGATTTCCTGCAGAGTATCGCAGAGGAAGGCAATGAGACGGCCTTGGAGGTGAAGGATGCGGGTGAAGAGGTTGCCGAAGTGAAAGCGGCAGCTGGTAAAAATTTAGCTGGCGCAAGCTAAAGAGCTGGTCCTTCGAGGACATAAACCCCACAACGTTTCAGCACGTCCTTCCCCTTGAATTATCCGCCTTAATGATCATGGTATGCCATTGAGCAAGCTATGTCGGCAAGAAATGTAAGGGTGGGTAATCCGAGTCACCGAATGACTCTTTTTCGATGACGAGGCCATCATTTGAAATTTCTGCGCCAAATTCCGCAAAATTGAAATGGAAGATTTCTGCTATATATTTACAATTTAAATAAAATTAATGAGGTTTCTATATGGTTATCAAAGTTGTATCTCACGATTCGCCGACGCTTTAACTTTTAGCGTAACCCCTCCTACCACTCAATCCCCCGCCGCGCCTTGACTCCCGCCTGATAGTAGT
The DNA here is from genome assembly GCA_963797235.1 of uncultured delta proteobacterium. Lineage (GTDB taxonomy): Bacteria > Desulfobacterota > Desulfobaccia > Desulfobaccales > 0-14-0-80-60-11 > JAPLJC01. The sequence goes on along the minus strand of CAWCOX010000009.1, from coordinate 148,905 downwards.
GCTTCACCGGCCGCATCTCCGTCACCAGGTCCGCCATGGCCACCAACTCCGGCGGGGCCTGGCGCCCGGTGAGCACCACCTCCACCCCGGCCGGCCGCAGGCAGAGGGCCTCCAGGGCCTCCTCCAGCGGCACGAGCTTGTGGGTCAGGGCCAGGTTGATTTCATCCAGGATCACCAGGTCATGCTCCCCCGCGGCCAGCACTTGCTTAGCCAGGGCCCAGGCCTCCTGCACCCGGGCCAGGTCTTCCGCGGCCGGGGCGCGCAAATTGACCAGGTTGCCGCGGCCGAAGTGGCGCAGGGTCACCTCCGGGGCCAACCGGGCCGCCGCACAGGATTCGCCGGTTTTCCGCCCCTTCATGAACTGGATGATATAAACCTTGAACCCCTGCCCCGCGGCCCTAAGGGCCAGCCCCAGGGCGCAGGTAGTCTTGCCCTTGCCGTCGCCGGTATAGACCTGGATTAAACCTTTATCTAAGCGTTCCTTTGGCATATGAACATGTAGCGCCGCCGCCCTCGGCGGCTCTTGTTGGTGGGGCGGGCCTCCCCGCCCGCCACTGAACCCGGCGGCCAGAGACGTCCGCCCCGCCAATTTATCTTGGTTTTGGTGCCACAGGCTGGAAAGCCTGTGCTACCAAAGAATGAGATTCTTCGATCGCGGCGCTCCCTCAGAAGGGGATATTCAGTTCATAAAAGACGGAAGGGTGGGCCAGCCCCACCCTTCTTTGCATCGGCCAGCCAAGCCTTGGTTCAGCTGACAGCTCTTCCCTATTCCGCCAGCACGAATTTGCCGCCCTTCACCTGGACCATCACCATGGAATCCACGCCCAGGCCGTTGTGGTCCTCCGGGGTCAGGTTATAAATCCCGGAAACCCCCACGTAGTCCTTGGTCAGCTCGATGGCCTCTCTGAGCTTCTTGGGGTCGGTGCCCGCCTTCTTCATGGCGTTGGTGACCATGTAGATGGCGTCCCAGGCATAGCCCGAATGGGTGTTGAGGGGGAACTGTTTGTCGAATTTGTATTGGTCCGTATAGAGCTTGATGAATTTCTGGATGACCTGCTTTTGCGGGTCCTTGTCCGCCAGTTGGCCGGCCGCCATCAGTTTGGTGGCGGGCATGCGGTCCCCTTCGGCGGCCGTGCCGGCCAGCTGGATATACTCCGGACCGGGCTGGCCATGACACTGGAACAGGGGAATCGCGATGCCCAACTGCGCCTTGTTTTTGGCGACGATGGCCCCGGCCGGACCGATGGTCCAGACGATGATGGCCTGGGGCGCCGCGTTTTTAATCTTGGTCAACTGCGGGGTCATGTCGGTGTCTTTGGGGCCGAAGGACTTCCTCCGCCACCAAGGTGATCCCGAAGTCCGGGGCCAGCTTCTTCAGCCAGACCGCGCCGTCCTTGCCGAAGGGGTCCGAGGCGGTGAGCAGGGCCACCTTGGTCAGCTTTTTCTCTTTCAGGTAGCCATAAAGCTTCTTAATCGCCGTGGACGAACGCTGGGGCGACTTGAAGATGTACGTGAAGGGGCCGGTCTCTTTCATAATCGGCGGGTCGCCCCCCACGGTCATAAAGGTGGGCATCCCGGCTTCCTCGACGATCTTCTTCACCTGCATGCCCTCGCCGGTGGTGCTGGGTCCGATGATGGCCGCCACCTTGTCGGCGAAGATGAACTTCTTGGCGATGCTGGCCGCCTTGGCCGGGTCGCTCTCGGTGTCCCCCACCACCAGCTCAATGGGCCGGCCGTTGATGCCGCCGGCCTGGTTGATCTGGTCCACCACCATTTCCGCCACCAGCTTGGTGGGGGTGCCGATGGGGGCCGCCGGCCCGGAAAGGGCGAAAAAGGCGCCGATCTTGATGGGTTCGGCCGCCGGGGCCGCCACCGTCAGGGCGCCCACCAGGACCACTGCCAGCATTATTGCCAGTTTGCCTTTCATAAATCTTGTCCTCCTCTATGATACCGCCGCGAATTATATTCATTTACCACAGAGGCACCAAGGACACAAAGGAAAGGACCTCAAAAAATGATTGCGCCCTCAAGGCGCCATCATTTTTCTCTGTGTTCCTCTGTGTTCTCTGCGTCTCTGTGGTGAGTCTCTTTTTCAGGCGCCTTTCCGGCCCGCCAAAATTATTATGGGATAGGCGAAATGAATCTGGTCTCCCTGCCAGTGCGCCCCCAACCCCAGGTTATCTTTGCCGATATCCTCCCGGAACAGCCGCCTGACTTTCTCCCCGTCGCCGGGGTTGGGAAAGGAGGCCTTCAGATGGGCCTCCAGGTTCCTTTCCGACTTGACGAACCGGGTCTGGATATCCTGGAGCTTCAGGTCTGCGGCCATTTGCAAAAACTCCGCCGGCGTCAGGGTCCGGGTATGAGAGGGGTCGCGCAGCTTCTCCTCCACGTCGTAGAACTCACGCTTCTCCGGTGCCATGACGGTATCGGATACCAGGACCCGGCCCCCCGGCCGGCAAACCCGCACCATCTCCGCCCACACCGCCTTGGGGTCGAGGAAATGGTGAAAGGTATAGCGCGTAATCACCAGGGAAAACGCGGCCTCCGGGAAGGGCAGGGGCAGGACGTTGCCGATCTGCCAGGTCAGGTTGGTGAGCCCTTGTTCCCGCTGAATCTCCTGCGCCCGGGCGATCATGGCCGGGGTCAGGTCGATGCCGGTGACGTGCTTGGCCCGGGCCGCAAAGGCGCAGGCCACCAGGCCGGGGCCGCAGGCCACGTCCAGGACGTCATCTTCAGGCCCGACGCCGGACATCTCCAGCAGCAGCTTCAGGAAGGACTCCTTGGAGTGGGCCTGCTGCTGCGAGAACGGCACCGCCTGCCGGCTGAACTGGTCGATGATCGCCGCCTGATGCCCTTGTTTCTGGTCGTCCTTCATTCTCTGTGTCCCTCTGTGCCCTCTGTGTCTCCGTGGTGAAGTCTTTTCCTTTTTACTGACCACTGACCACTGGCCACTGCCTCAAATCACCGCATCCTCGATCCGGTTGTCAAAAACCCGCTTGCTCTTGCGCTCGGTGCGGGGCAGGTCGCCGTAGCCCACCACCTCCACCTCCGGGGTCACCAGGAGCTTGCGCTTCAGGCGGTAGACCACTTCCCGGCCCAGTTCGTCGCTGCGGCCCGCTTCCACCCCGGCGCCCCGCTCCACCTTGAGGGTCATGTGGTCCCGGCCGTGGTCGTCCCGGGTCAGGTGGATCTGGTATTCCGAGCCCAACCCCGGCACCTCCGAAAGTATCCGGTCGATGCTGGCCGGATAGATGTTCACCGCCCGGAATTTGAACATATCGTCGGTGCGGCCGTTGAGCCGGGAGTGCCGCGGCAGCAGCGAGCCGCAGGTGCACGGCCCGGGGAGGATGCGGGTAATGTCCCGGGTGCGGTAGCGGATCAGGGGCGCGGCCTCCTTGGCCAGGGTGGTCACCACCATCTCCCCCCACTCGCCCTCCGGCGCCGGCCTCAGGGTCTCCGGGTCCAGGATCTCCAGCAGGTAGTAATCGGACCAGTAATGGATGCAGTCGTGGTCCGGGCACTCGATGCCGGTGCCGGGGCCGTAGAGTTCGGTCATCCCCACGATGTCGAACAGCTCCACCCCGCCGAACAGCTCCGAAATCTTGCGCCGCATGGAGACCGAGGAGCGCTCCGAGCCGTAGATCACCTTCTTCAGGTTGATCTTGTCGGCGATCCCCCGCTTGTGGACCTCTTCGGCCATGAGCAGGCCCATGGACGCGGTGCAGCACAGCACCGTGCTCTGCAGGTCCACCAGGAATTCGCAGTGCATGTCGACGTTGCCCGGCCCCACCGGGATGGCCAGGGCGCCCAAGCCGCTCGCAGCCCAACTGGAAGCCCACCCCCGCGGTCCAGACGCCGTAGCCCACCGCGATCTGCACCCGGTCCAGGGTGGTGACCCCGGCCATCTCATAGCAGCGGGCGAAGAAATCCCGCCAGTCGTCGATGTCCTTCTGGGTGTAGCCCATGATCTTGCGTTTGCCGGTGGTGCCGCTGGAGGCGTGGATGCGCACGATCTGCTCGTAAGGCACCGCCCGGAACGGGAAGGGGTAGCCCTGCTGCAGGTCTTCCCCCGTGGTCAGGGGCAGCTTTTGCAAGTCGGCCAACGAGCGCATCTCGTCGGGGCCGACCCCGGCCTCGTCCAGCCGGGCCCGGTAAAAGCTGGAGCCCTCATAGGCGTGGCGCACCGTCCACTGCAACCCCTGTAGCTGGTGGGCCTTGAGTCCGTCCTCGGTTTTGAAACGCGGCATGAAGGTCTGCTTGCTCAAGTTCGGCTTCTCCAGTCTGATATTGGTGAGTCCCGCGGCGCCGAGGCGGGAGGCCGCCGGGTTACTCTCCGAGCCCGCCCCCAGGAAGGCCCGGCGCAGTTCCGGGTCCACCAGCAGGGCGGAGCTGTCGCCCTGGCCGACGATCCGGCCGTTGGCCAGCAGATAGGCGGACTTCGAGGCGGCCAGCGCCCGGGCGGCGTTCTGCTCCACCAGCAGGGTGGTGACCCCGGCCCGGGACAACTGATGAATAATATCGAAGACCTCGTCCGCGATCAAGGGGGCCAGCCCCAGGCTGGGCTCGTCCAGCAGCAACAGGCGCGGCCTGGCCATCAAGGCCCGGCCCATGGCCACCATCTGCTGCTCGCCCCCGGACAGGGTGTTGGTGCGCTGCCCGATCCGCTCCTTGAGCTTCGGGAAACGGGCCAGGACCTCCTCCAGGCGCCGATTCATCTCGCCTCGGCCCACCTTCAAAGCCAGCGCCCCCAGCTCCAGGTTCTCCCGGACCGTGAGGTCGCCGAACATCTCCCGCCCCTCGGGACACAGGGCCACACCCAAAGCGGCCATGGCCGCCGCCGATCTTCCGGTGACCTCCTTCCCGTCCAACCAAATCCGCCCGCCGGAAGGCGCCACCAAACCCATGACGGCCTTCAGCAGACTGCTCTTCCCCGCCCCATTGGCCCCCACCAACGCCACGGTCTCACCCACCCCCACCGCCAGATCCACCCCAAACAACGCCTGCGCCGCCCCATAGTGCACGGTGAGGTTGCGAGATTTGGAGTAATGTATTTTTCTCAGAACCTTCCATGAAGGTTATTCTGGTTCCTTAATTTCTGTATGCCCATGAGAAAGGAGTGGTAACGGCGTCGCACTTGGCAATTCTTCGGCGCGAACTTGTGTGCGCCAAGTAATCTGAAGAATTTCCTTTATTCTATCAACAAATGGTTTTGCGTCTTTGCCAAACTTGCCAAGCGCAACCCCTGCCTCTCCCATTAAATCCCAAAATTTTGCAAGAGAAGACATTTTTTTATGGAGTGCTTTTTGTAATCCTTCAAGTTTATTTAATATTCTTTCTTTATGTTTCGCATCATATAGTTCGCTTTCAATAATTAAGTCGCGCAGTTCATTTAGAAGTATTTGGATTCGATTTAAATCTCCATCACTAAATTGATAGGCGAAAACGGAACCAAATTTAATCTTAAATTTATCACGAGCCCGGGATAAATTTAGATCCATCACTTTTGCATCAAGATTTTTTTGCATTCCGTTAAAGAAATTAATAATGTTTGCGATATTTTCTATCCGCGCATGACCCAAAGCTGGTTTTGGATTGGCAATTCTAAAAGCATTTGCAAACGCCTCAAAAGCCACATAAGCTTCAATGAATTCATCATAATGTTTTAATTTTTCTGTGTCAAAAGGGGGGATTCTACCTACTTTTGCAAGAAACATCTCTACCATTGAAAGCGCGGATTTATAAGGGTCGTTAGGTAGTTTCTCTAAGAATTCTTCATCGAACATTTTAACACTCCTCGTAATGAAGTTGTGTATGTGTGGCTACTGCCCTATTCCATATGGTTTTGGAAAAAGGCACCTCTACCTCCACCATCGGAAAGCGCCGGGCCTTTAAGGTGACTAATTGCCCCCGTTTTCCTGGCCGCCGCGCCGGGCCACGCGTCGCCCCGGCCGACCCCGTGGCCGGAGCCCCAGTTCGCGGACAAGCGTAAAACTCCCCCTCCCTGCGAGGGGAGGGGGTTGGGGGGAGGGTGGCAACTCGCCTGCCAAACTCCAAAGGCGAAGCCGCCCCCACCTCAGCCCTCCCTCCCTCCAGGGGGCGGGAGAATAATTGTCATAACACCAGCTTCCCAGAGCCCCCAAAGGAAGTCAACCATATTTTCTTTTCTGGCTTTTTCTCCCCCTCCATGTAACTAGGTGAACATGTGGAACATCCCGTTGGTTTATCCCTGCACCAGCCCCGGGAATGGTTTTTGTTCCGCATCGGCTGCGGTTCCAGGGCGGATTTGCCTGATAATTAAGCGACTTGCCGCAAAAACGCCCCCGGTCCCCAGCGGCACGATAGCGGTACAATTTCCGCAAAATTTTTGGCCGGCGAAACGCCTGGCGTGCCGCTTGTCCCAGCCTCACCAAAATCAGGGGGTGAAATTACCGTTAAAAGGGGATTTTTTACGAAATGACTCGGTGGCGCCGGCGTCCCGCCGGCCTTCAGGCCGCGGCCAGACTGGGGAGGTCAAGTCCCCCTTTGAAAAAGGGGGATTTAGGGGGATTTTAAAGGCTTATAAAATCCCCCCTGCCCCCTTTAAGAAAGGAAGGAAAAATTAAACTCCTTTCAACAGTTTCGCCGCCGCTTCCAGGTGCGCCAGGGCATCGTGGAGCGGCTCGCACTCCAGGCAGTTGACGATATTGTCCCGGCCCCGGGCGGTGAACACGGTTTCCCGGGTGCCTTCGCATTTGGGGCAGTTGGCCGCGGCCTGCTTCAGGTCCGCCACCAGCTGCGGCAGGGTCAGTTTATCGAGATCCATTGTTTTTCTCCTCGGTGGACTTAAATTATGCCTTAGAAGTTATTACTGAATTGCCGCTTTTCAAGGGCAGCAGGCAGATATAGTGCGCCGGACGCCCCTGCGGCGGCTGCCGCGCCAATCGTCAAATTGCCCCGCAAAGGCGCAGAAGCCAAGGGAGCTAAGAAGCATGGATAATATCACCGATCCCTTTACTATCGTGACTGCAGAACAGGAGGTGCACGTCAGCGCCGTGCTGGCCCACCCGCTGCACGGGCGGCTGGTGGACAAGCTGATCTTTTATGTGCGGCCCGACCTGGAGTTCGAGGGCCAGACCTACAAATTGACCTGGTGGGGGGCGGGGGTGGCCTATTATAAAGCAGTGGCCAGTAGTCAGTAGTCAGCAGTCAGTGGCCGCTGGGATTTGGGCTCATCAAAAATGTTTGGCCGTCGACCTTGCCAGCGCCCGGATGATTAAGTCGATCTTCTGCCGACCTCCCAGGGGGTGGAGAATTCCAGGCCCACCAGCGAGGCCTCCGGCTTATCGGGATGGGGTAGAACCCAGACCACGTGCCCCTGACGGCTGATTTCCTTCTTCATTTCGGGAAGGACAAAGCTGAAATCCACCAGGTCGCCGGAGGCATACTTGCGGAGAGTCTCGATCTTGGCCCCGGTATCACTGATGTTCAAGAGAAAGGTGCTACCGATGGGCTTATGATCGATCTCTTTAATTTCCAAAAAGACCGAGATGCGTTTGGCCTTGCGCCGCTCCTCCATTGCTCGTCTCCCACCGGTTGGTCAGGCTGACCGAGGTTAAAAAAGAAACCGGCCGGGGCGCGGCACGCGGCGCCCCGACAACTAAACCGCACTCGAGAGCTTGACCGGTCAGCACCGGCAGAATCAGGGAAAGACCGGAACCGTGGGCCCATATTGGGCCTCGGCGGCCCCGTATGAAGATTGAGTGTCCCAACTGCACCGGCGAGACGCCTGCCAAAGATTAAGCATCACCAGTCCTGCCCTCACCGGCTGCGGCGACTCGCCGCAGTTCCTCCGGGTCGCCGGCCACCGGCAGGACCGCCACAAAATTGACGTCGGCAAAGAGCACTTCAAAGTAGCTCCAGTCCTCCGGGATGGACTCATCACAGACGCAGACCCGACCGCCGGTCTCTTCCCAGGGGACTACCTGCCACTCCGAAACCGCGGCGGCCGCCGGTTTGGCCCGGATCATGGTGGTGCCGTCGTCGTCGAAATATTGCCAGGACGGGGTGTCCATGATTATTGGCGACCCCGTCGCCAACGCCTGGAGGTGGAACGGGCGGTAAATTCTAGTCCCTACCGTTAATTCATCGGTCATTTTGTTTACAACTTAAGGGATTTCAAACCTCGGATGGCAAGTTTTTAGTCTGACGAGCGCCTGGGGGCCCTGGCCGGGCGAGCGCGCCGGCCAAGCTTCCGGAGAGGCCCGGATAAAATCGCAACTTGTTCTTCATGGCTCAGTCACTGTAAAGTAAGCATTCTGGCTTGGATGAATTTGAAGGCGTCGGCATTGACCGCCACGTAACCGGAAAAGGGGGTATCGAGGTCGTAAATAAAGTAAATGCAGCAGAGGACCACGAAGATCACCATGAAATCGAAGCAGAGGCGCACCGGATTCTGTTGCAGGTGGTTGTAATAAAGGCCATAGAGCAAGGTAAGTAAACCGAAGATGATGATCACCCAGACGGGAGGATAGAGGTTGCCTCGGGTGAGGAGAGCCCGGGACAAGCGGTGCTTACTGGCCTGGCTCAAGAAATTGGCGATTTCCATATAGATGTCGTTGTCGCCTTTATCAGCGGGTTTGAGCAGGATAAAGCTATCCCACAATTTTTCCAGGAATTTCTGGCTCCGCTCGCTCATGGCGTCAGTCGCCTCCATGGCGGGCCATTCATCGTTCACCACACTCTGGACGTAGTCGGACAGGGTTCGGCGAAAGTCCTCGGACTTAGGCAGGGTCTTGGAGAGGCGATAGGCCGTCAGGAGCGTGTCGGCCTCCCGGCTGACATTGGCCTGGGCGGTGAGGAAGGCGGACCAGAGGGTGACGATGGCGAAGCCCAGGAAAAAGGCGTAGATGGTGGAGAAAAACGAGAAGACCGAGGGGTGCAGGTGCTCGCCGGCCAGGCCGGCGGCAACGAAGCGGCGGCGCAGGAAATAGAGCAGGCCGGTGAAGAGCAGACTGATGCCCAGAATGCTGCAAAAGATCAGGAAAAACATTTTCATCTTGCCACCTCACCCGTGCAAACCTGGTCATCATCTTAACCATCGAGAGCGACCGTGTCCAGCCAAACCCGGAAGGTCCCGTCCAGCCTGGTTAAGCCTGGGAATGGCTTGACAATATGCTTCAGAGTCTTATGTTTGAGCCAGTAATTCATCCTCCAAACCAGCAGAAAAGGACAGAAAAATGCGCTCCACACGAATTCTCTTGAGTCTGGCAATGGTCATGTTGCTTCTGGCGGTCGCGGCTCCGAGTCAGGCCCTGCCCCCCCAGAACCCTTCGGGGACGGTTTCCATTGATTTGACCAGCGTCGCCGTCGGGATCGGGGCCAGTTGGGGCAGCGGGGTTCTCAGGTATCAGGGGCAAACCTACCGCTTTAGCGTGAACGGGCTGACGGTGGGTGATGTGGGGGCTTCCAGCATCAGCGCCGTGGGCAATGTCTATTATCTTAACAACCCATCAGATTTGGCCGGCAATTACGCCGCGGTGGGGGCAGGGGTTACCGTGGGCGGCGGGGGGGGCGGCGTCAGTATGCAAAACCAGAAGGGTGTCCGGATCGAGCTCTATACCGTCCAACAGGGATTGCAGCTGACCGTAGGGCCCCAGGGGTTCAGCATCGAGATGAGATAGGTGAAGCTTTGAGCACTTGACATCAGGTCCTGAGGTCTTTTTTTCCAAAATTGATTAACTCAACTTTTGAGAGAGAGGACGCAGCAGATGCGGAAAAAATTGTTTTTGATGAATTTGGCCATGGCGGCAGTCCTGTTGTTCAGCGTAGTCATGGTGGCGGCCCAACCCACAGAACCTTACCCCGTCGGCACCGTAACTATTAACGCCACCCAGGTGGCCGCAGGGGTCGGTTGGACCTGGGGTGGAGGCACCCTGATGTTTAAAGGGAAAGCCTACCCCTTCAAGATCCAGGGCCTGAATGTGGCGGCAGTGGGCGTCGCCACGCTCAATGCCAAAGGAGATGTCTACAATTTAACTGCCCCCACCGACTTGGCGGGCACCTACGTGACGGCCACGGCCGGCGCCGCGGTGATCAAAGGCAAGGCCGGCCTGACGATGCGCAATGACAAGGGCGTGGTCATCAATCTGAGTTCGGAGCAGACCGGGGTGCAGCTCAGCCTGGGGAGCGACGGGCTCACGATCACCATGAAATAACGCCATTCCCGGGGCGGATTTAGGCTGTCTTTTTTTCAGGGCGCACTTCGGTGCGCCCTTTCTTTTTTTGAGGGATGAGAAGATTGGGCGACTCAGAGCGGGACAAACCTAATCCTTCAAAAATTCCGGGTATAATTTTTGGGCGCAATCGGGGCAAATCCCGTGAGAGAATTCCAGGTCCAGGTGCTCACCAAAATATTTCTCGAGGGTCTGCCAATATTTCTGGTCATTACGGATCTTTTTGCAATGGGCGCACATGGGCAGGATACTCTTTATCTCCATCAATTCGCTGATATCTTCCAGAATCAGCAGGACCAATGAATTATCTTGGAAATTCAAGGGCGCGGTGGTCACCAGCAGATAAATTTCCCGGGAGAGGCCTTCTGGCCCCAATTCCATCTTGGTCTTCCGTCGCACTACCCGTCGGCCGCGCAGGGACTCGTAAACCGAGTTCCTCACCAGGCAGTCTTGACAGGCTTTCGACCGGCCACAACCTGCGGTGGTTTCGGTAGCGTGCAGGCAACGCAGCATCTCCCCGGCGCGGTGGCCAATCACCATCTCCGGGTCTTGGGCCAGGAGGTTGGAGGCGGCCAGGTTATAGCCGAGGATCTGCACGTCATCGTCCACCAGGAAGATCGGAGAAGGAATGGTATCCAGGATGGAGACCACGATATCTCCCATTTCAAAGAGTCTTTGGGCCATGGAGAAGACCTTCTATTAGCTTTAATGTCTGATTTACTTATATACGGCTTTTCTGGCGATTTACTTGAAGACTAAGCGGTGGCGCTCATCCGGCCCAGGTAGGCCTCCAGCACCAGAGGGTTGCTGCAGATTGCCGCGGGGCTCCCCGAGGCGATGCGGTTGCCGCCATCCAGGACCACCACGTGGTCCGAGACCCCCATGACCAGTTCCATGTCGTGCTCCACCAGGACCATGGTCTTGCCGGACAGGCGCATCTGGCGGATGAGGCCGGCAATCTGGGCGGTCTCTTCGGGGTTGAGGCCGGCCACCGGCTCATCCAGCAGGGTGAGCCGCGGCTGGGAAACGAAGGCCCGGGCCATCTCCAGGCGCTTCTTGTCGCCATAAGGCAGGATTGCCGCCGGCAGCCCCGCCTGGTCGGCCAGGCCGAAGGTATCCAGGGCCTCCAGGGCGGTGAGCCTGAGGCGACGCTCCCGGTGGCGCAAACCCGGAAGGCGGAGCAGGGCTTGGCACAGGGAATCGCCGGCCAGCGTGGTCAGGCCGCAGAGGACGTTGTCCAGAACCGAGAGGCGGGGAAAGAGGCGCAGGTTCTGGAAGGTACGGGTGACTCCCAGGCGGGCGATACGGTGAGCCGGCAGGCCGGCGATATCGACGCCGTCAAAGAGAATTTCACCGCCATCGGGCCGGATCACCCCGGTGAGGCAGTTGATCAGGGTGGTCTTGCCGGCGCCGTTAGGCCCGATGAGGGCCGTAACCTGGCCTTTTGCGGCCCGGAAACCAACCTCCGAGAGGGCCGGCAGGCCCCCGAAATGCTTGCTGAGGCGGGTTATTTGCAGAAGCGGGGCCATAATTAGTTAACCACCAAGGCACCAAGGACACCAAGAAAGACCCAAGAAGAGAAAAAATAATTGTGCCCTTGGGGCCCAATTAGTTTTCTTGGTGCTCTTGGTGTCTTGGTGGTTCATCTTCTTTATACACCCTCTATTTATCGGTCGCCCCCGCCAGCCGCCGGCGGGCCAGGCGGAGCTTGAGGCAATCCAGCAGCCCGGTGACCAGGCCCTGGGGCAGAAATAGCAGGATCAGCACCAGGATGGCACCGTGGATTATATCGGAGTAGGTTTCGAACCAATCCACCAGGTGGGGAAGCACCGTGATGAAGGCCACGCCGAAGAGGGTGCCCCAGATGGAGCCCAGGCCGCCTACGACCACCATGATGACCAGGTCCAGGGACTTGAAGATGCTGAAGCCGTCGGGATTGACATAGCCGAAGTAGTGGGCGTAGAGGCTGCCGGCCACCGAGGCGAAGACCGCCGAGAGGACGAAGACCCCCACCTTGGCCCGGCTGACGTCGACACCCAGGGCCGAGGCGGCCACTTCGTCCTGGGCCAGGGCCGCCAGGCCGCGGCCCACGCCACTGCGCACCAGGTTGAGGCAAAGAGTCAGGGCCACCAGGGCAAAGGTCCAGACCAGATAATGGAACTTGAGATCATTGTCGAAGACCAGGCCGAAGAGGGAGAGGGGAGGGACCCCGGAGAGCCCGCTGGGGCCGCCGGTGACCGCGTCCCACTGCACGAAGATGCTGTGGACCACGAAGTTGAAGCCCAAGGTGGCCATGGCCAGATAATGGCCGGAGAGCCGCAGGGTGGGGACGCCGATGATCAGCGCCACCACCGCCAGAGCCGCGGCGGTCAGCAGCATGGCGGGCCAGGGCGGGAGATTATAAGTGGTGGTGAGGATGGCGGAGCCGTAAGCCCCCAGGCCGAAGAAGGCGGCGTGCCCCAAAGAAATCTGGCCGGCGTAGCCGATGAAGAGGTTGAGCCCCAGGACCGCGATGACGTAGATGCCGATGAGGTTGAGAATCCCCAGGCTATAAGGATTGTTGAGCACCAGGGGCGTGACCAGCAAGACGGCCGAGAGGCCGCAGACCGTCAGGCCGGTGTGGTGACGGAGGATGTAGGCCCTGGTTTTGCAGCGGGGTTTCATCCGGGTTTCTCTTGACCTCTGTGTCTCTGGGTGAAATCTTTGCTTATTCTGCTGCTGCGGCCGCGCCGCGGCGGAGGGCCTCCAGGTTGGTCTCCCGAAAGCGGACCGGGAGCTTATCCATGATGACCTGTTCCAGGAGTTCCACGCCGCAGAAGAGCCCGCCTTTGGCCGCGGCGAAGCCCAGCAGAATAAGGTTGGCGGCCACCGGGACGCCCATCTCTTCCGCCAGCTTGCGGGCCTCCACCCGGAAGTAATCGCCGGGAGCGGCGGCATTGACGAAAACCTGGGCCTCGGGCGCCAGCAAGCCCCGGTGCACCCCCAGGTTTTTCTCCGCCAGAAAGAGCCCCACGTCCGCAGCCCCGGCCGGGATCAAGGGACCCCGAAAGGGCCCCACCTTGACCATGGAAATGACCGTGCCGCCCCGCTGGGCCATGCCGTGGGTCTCGGAGGTGATCACCTCCAATCCCAACGCCGCGGCGGCTTCGGCTAACAAGCGGGTTACGGTGAGGGCCCCCTGCCCCCCCAAACCGCTGACAATGATCTGCTGCTTCACAATTTCTCCTAAGTTTTTTTTGAGGGAGGGTCGGGAGATTTTTTGTAAGTAATCCCCCAGTCTCCCCTCAACCTCCTCTCCTAACCCCTTATACGGGGTTGGGGGAGGGAGTTTGAGGGAGGGGGCAGGGGCCATCGGCCCCTGGCCCCCTCCCTCAAGGTTTACTCTTCACCCTGGCCTCAATCGCCCCGGCCGGGCAGGCGTGGACGCAGACGCCGCAGCCGACGCAGCGCATCCCGTCGATGCTCACCTGGTCGGTAGCCTCATCCAGGGTGAGGGCCGGGCATTCGAAATTTTCCAGGCAATGGCGGCAGCCGACGCAGTCGGTGATGCACATCTCATAGACCGCCTGGGAATTGCGGGCCTCCCGGTCCAGCAGGCAGGCGTGTTTGGCGATGACCACCGCCGGGCCGCCCGCCTCGCCGCGGCAAAAGTGGTCGGCCTCCTGCAATACCTGCATGAACTCCAGGACCTCGTAAGGATCGCACTCCTTCAAGCAGCCGACCCCGCAGGCCCGCACCAGATCAGGGATAGAGACCGCCTGGCCCGGGGCGCCCGTGGCGGTCAACCCCACCTGGGGCGTGGGCTGGTGCCCGGTCATGGCGGTGGTGGAGTTGTCCAAAATGACCAAAATAATCCGCGCCCCGTGGAACACCGCATTGATCAGGGCCGGAATCCCGGCATGGAAGAAGGTGGAGTCGCCGATGGTGGCCACGATGGCGGGGATTTTGTCGCCGCTGGCCGCGAAGGCGTGGTAGAAGCCTGCGGCCTGGCTTAAGCCCGCGCCCATGCAGTGGCAGGTGTCCACCGCCCCCAGGTTCATCCCCAGGGTGTAGCAGCCGATGTCGCCGGGAAAGATACCTTCCGGAAAGGTCTCGCGGATGGCGTAAAAAGCGGCGCGATGGCCACAACCGGCGCATAGGGTGGGACGGGTGGCATCGCCCTGGGGGCCGGCGGCCTCGGCCTTCATCGGCAGATCGAGAAATTTCTCCAGGATGGGGCGGAGCACGTCCGGAGTCAGCTCCCCGGCGTTGGGCACGGCCCGGGAACGGCGGCCCTGGATTTGGCCGTTGGCCAGCTGCAGCTCGATGACCGGGTAGGTCTCTTCGAGGACCAGCACCTTATGATAGATGCGGTTGACCTCTCTGCTGAAATCGCGGTTGAGGGGATAGGGCATGGTCACCTGGTAGAAATCGACTCTGCCCGAGCAGACCCAGGTCGTCCAGCAGGTCCCAGGTGTGGGCGAAGGCCACCCCCGAGGCGATGACGCAGGTCCCGGGATGGGAGCCGTCCCCCGGGGTGAGCGCCGGATAAAACTCCAACTCGGCGGCGATTTTATCGATCTTGCGGTTGAGTTCCCGGTGCAGCTCCCGCAGGAACTGGGGGGTGGCGCACCAGCGCCGGGCGTTCTTCTCAAAGTGGGCTGGGCGCTCCAGCTTTTCCGGGGCCTCCAGGAGAATATTTTGCCGGGCGTGGCAGACCCGGGTGGTGGGCCGCAGCATCACCGGGAGCTCGTATTGCTCCGAAAGCTCGAAGGCCTGGCGCACCATCTCCTTGGCCTCGCGGGGGCTGGCCGGGTCCAGGACCGGCAGCTTGGCGAACATGGCAAAGAAGCGGGAGTCCTGCTCCGTCTGGGAGGAGTGGGGCCCGGGGTCGTCGGCCGAGATGACGATCAGCCCGCCTTTGACCCCCAGATAGGCGGAGCGCATAAAAGGGTCCGAGGCGACGTTCAGGCCCACCTGCTTCATGGCCACCGCGGAGCGCCGGCCAGTCTAGCTGTTGGCCAGGGCGGTCTCGTAGGCCACCTTTTCGTTCACCGACCACTCGGCGTGGAGTGCCATCCCCGTCTCTTTGGCGAAGGCCACCACGGACGTCAAAATCTCCGAGGCCGGGGTGCCGGGATAGGACGCCGCCAGGCTGACCCCGGCCTCCACCAGCCCCCGGCCGATGGCCTCATTGCCCATGAGAATGCGGTGAGTTTCAGTATCTTCGGAATTTTTAGTCTTCATGATATCTATTTTTGAATTATTCCTAATAACTCCTTAAAGGCCGGCACAAAATCCCCCCCTTCCTAAAAGGGGAGAAATAACCAGCTCATTTTTCCTTGTTGCTGGTCCTTTGTGCCAAAATCTGTTCCAATTCCTCCAGAAACCCCAATTGCCCCTGGTTAATTTTCTCTTTCGCTTCCTCTAACGTGAACCAGGCCGCCCGGTCCACCTCCGGAAACTCCACCTGCCGGCCGGAGCCGGGAGGCCACTCCAGGGAGAAGGTATTGCTCCGGCTGGCCCCGGCGTCGCAGTCCCCCCGGAAGGCCCAGGCCGCGATGATCTTGCCGCTGGCCTGCTTAAGGGGCGTCAGGGGCAGCAGATCACCCCCGGACGGACAGGCGGTCTCCTCGCCAAACTCGCGCCGGGCCGCCTCCACAGGGGTTTCGTCCGGTCCATACTCCCCCTTGGGAATGGTCCAGGAGCCCAGGTCCTTTTTGGCCCAAAACGGCCCACCCGGATGCGCCAGGAAGACCTCCAGCACTCTGTCCCGGAACCGATACATCAAGAGGCCGGCGCTTTTTTTGGCCATGTTCGCCTACCAATTCCAGGTGCCGTCGGGGTTCCAGCGGCTGGGCAGCGGCGGCAGCATGCCCAGGCGCTCCATCAGCTTACCGCTCAAAGAGCGGCTGTCCTGGCTGAAGCCGGTTTTCTTCTGGCAAGCTTTATCCGGCTCATATTTTAACCGGTGCGCTTCGGCGGCGGTAGCCGGGCGCAATCTCTTCCGGTCTTGATCGGCGCAGCTCGGGGCGAGATACGTCCGGTTCTGGTCATCCAGGAAGATGATGGCATTATCGGGCAGGGCGCGGGTGGGGACAATATAAAAGCCGGCCAAAAAGGTGAACATGAGAATGAGGACCACGAATCTGATGGTGTCGGACATGGAGCTTGCCTTTTTTCACCGGCCGGAGGCCGGCGTCGCTGAATTGCCGGATCGAATAATTCGTAATTCATTTAGATCATTTAGAAGACGAATAGTGGTTTTCTTAGCGTTAAAACCTGCTATATTCTTTTCATCACATAAATCTGCTATTCTATTCAGAATCTCTTTTGTATTATTAATAAGAGATTTTAATTCATTCGGAGTAATAGCCACTTCGTTAAATATTTCGCTTAGATTAAAATTTGAAGAACGATGACCAAATAAATTATTGCGCAATTTTGAAACCTTTTTCCAAATCGGATCAACTTTTATTTTATCATAGATTTCATTTATTTTATCAATTTCTAATGGAGAGTTCGGAAGTAACTTTTTTAATAGTTTGGTTAACTTATTAATATTTATAGTATCGCGTCTGGTTTCATAGCAACGATAAAGAGCAATTAACATAGCAACAAAATGAGCATGAATTGAAGTAGCAAAAAATTCTACATATTCGTTCATATTGTCGATAAATTTTTTTCGTGATTCTTGGTCTTTATAAACCCACCAAATATCGTAATTCAATTCAGCAGCAATGATTGCTTGTTGAAGTTCAAATAAATATCTATCTAATTCTTTTTTCATCAAGCTTTCTCCTAATCAATATTGCTGAATTTATTATTATTCCCCTCCCAGGAGCCCCCGCGGCCGGATGAACAGAACCAGCAGCAGCACCACAAAGGCGATGACGTCTTTGTAGGCGCTGCTGATGTAGGCGGCGCCCAGGCTTTCCAGCAGGCCCAGGATGAGGCCGCCCAGGATGGCTCCGGGAAAGGAGCCGAAGCCCCCCAGGATGGCGGCGGCGAAGCCCTTGAGGCCCAAAAGCACCCCCACGTCGTAAGAAAGCGTGGTGATGGGGGTCACGAGACACCCCGCCAATCCCCCCAGGGCTCCGGCCAGGGCAAAGCTGGCGGCCTTGACCCGCCAGACTCTGAGGCCCACCACCGCGGCCGCGGCCTCGTTGGCCGCCACCGCCCGCATGGCCAGACCTAAGTTGGTCCGGCGGAAGAAGAGCATCAGCAGGACGATGGCCAGGGCGGTGAGGCCCAGGATCCACAGGGTCTGGGGCAGGATGGCGGCGCCCAGCAGGTGTAAGGGAGTATCCCCGGAAAGGGAGGGCACGGCCAGGCGGTTATTGCCCCAGACGAGCTTCATGAGCCCCCGCAGGATGATGGAGAGGCCGATGGTGAGAAAGATCAGCACCAAATGGCTCTGGGAGCGGGAGGGCCGCACCCCCAGTTCCTCCACCACCAGGGCCGTCAGCGGTCACCCCCAGGATGGCCGCGGCCAGGGCTGCGGGCATGGGCAGGCCGGCGGCGAACAGGGCGCTGTAAAGCACCATGCCGCCCAGGGAGACGAAGTCCACCTGGGTGAAGTTGACGATGCCCATGGTGTTGTGGACCACCCCGAAACCCAGGGCCACCAGGGCATAGATCGCCCCTCCGGTCAGGCCGGCGAAGATGAATTGGATGAGGTCCTGGAGGTTGCCCATATTAGCTATGAGGACTGAGGATTGAGGACTGAGTCTGTGCTACCGTTAAGTTTGTTTTTCACTTAGTCCTCAGTCCTCATCACTCAGTCCTGCTTTACCAAGTGCCTAAGAGCCTTAAAATAGTAAAGATATCCGAAAGGGCCGGGGGCTGTCAACCATGGTCTCGGAGAGCTCTCCGCCAGCCACCGGCGGGCGGGGACCCGTCCCACGCTTCTCTTGCCATCCCCGGGCCAATTGGGTAGAATCTCGCCATGAATGGCGTGTTTGCCTTTTTCCTCCGGCTGTTCATCTGCTTCGTGGCCGCCAAGCTGGTGGTGCTGGCCGCCGACCTGAACAGCAGGACTTATCTCCTGAGCCTGACCGTCGTGTTGCTGGTCAATGTGTACCTGCTCGATTATCTGGTATTCCGCGACCGCCACGCCGGCCGGGGGAGCGCCCGGGAAACGGCCCCGCCGCCGGACGCCGGGGAGCCGCCGGCGGGCAAAGACTCCTGACCTGAACCGGCCCCGGTCCGGCGCCGGCTCCTGCTATCGTCGCCCTCCCCCGAACCGCGGCAGACTGATGCCTCCGGCTTCCTCAACGGGAATCGGGCCAGGGCTCGAAGGTTTCCGCATTTTTTCCTTGACACCAAATTTGTGAATGTTTTAACATTCTCTATCTATAATAAGGATACCCATGAAATTATTAAGCCTATTGGCGGAAAGAAAAACCAGCCTGACGGAGCGCTGGCGGCAGCGCCTCTTTGAGAGCTATCCTCCTGAAACTGCTATTTTTTTGAAGAAAGAAAAGAACCGCTTCGACAATCCGATGGGGCACCAGCTCTCCCATGGACTGGAACGTATTCTGGAAACGCTCGTCCAGGAGCTGGACCGCGAGCAGATTCTCGCCGCTTTGGACGAAGTGATCCGCGTCCGGGCCCTGCAGAATTTTACTCCCTCCCAGGCCCTGGCTTTTATCTTCCTGCTGAAGAACGTGATCCGCGAGGAACTGGCCCAGGAGCTGAAGAACGGCCAATTCTCCCCGGAGCTCCAGGAAGTGGAATCCCGCATCGACGGGATGGCCTTGTTGGGCTTTGATGCCTATACGCAGCGGCGGGAGAAGCTCTACGAGATTCGGGTGACCGAGGTAAGGAAGCGTGTCAGCGGCTTTTTGCGCAGTAAAGGTATGGATGTCAACAGCTTCTAATCGGTATCGGCAGACCAACGGAAACGAGGTGACAGTATATGGATTTTTTTAAGCGTCATTTCTCTGTGGCCCTGTTCGCAGTGCTTGGGCTCATCCTGGTGGCCTACATCGGAGCCCGGGGAAACTTGCAGATTGTCTTCGGGGTGGTGGTGCCCTATCTGGCCATTCTCCTTTTTGTGGAAGGCTTTATCTATCGCCTCATCACCTGGGCCCGCTCACCCGTACCTTTCCGGATTCCCACCACCGCCTCCCAGGGCCGTACCCTCCCCTGGATCGAAAGGGACCTGGGAACCCGGTTTGACAACCCGGCGACCTTTAAAGACCTCGTGGGCCGCATGGCCCTGGAAGTCTTCGCCTTCCGGAGTCTTTTCCGTAACTCGCGCACGGAACTGCGCAAAGACCCGGATAACCCGGAAGGGGCCCGGCTGATCCACTGGTCCTATAAGTGGCTCTGGCTGGGAGCCATCGCCTTTCATTACGCCTTCCTCACCGTGGTCCTGCGGCATCTGCGCTTCTTCACCGAGCCGGTGCCCGGCTTCCTCCACCTGCTCGATAATGTGGACGGCTTCATGTATTTCTTCACCCCCGTCGTTTACATGAGCGGCGTGATCCTGGTGCTGGCCGTGACCTACCTGCTGGCCCGGCGGATCACCAACCCCATGCTGCGTTACATCTCCCTGGCCGCGGACTACTTCCCGCTGCTGCTGATCCTGGGGATCGCCATCTCCGGCATCCTGATGCGCTACGTCTACAAGGTGGACGTCGTGGCGGTGAAAGAGCTGGTCATGAGCCTGGTGGCCTTGCATCCCAAGGTGCCGGCGGGGATCGGCCCCATCTTCTTCGTCCATCTTTTCCTGGTGAGCGCGCTCATCGCCTACTTCCCCTTCAGCAAGCTGATGCATGCGCCGGGGGTCTTCCTGAGCCCCTCCAGGAATATGGTCAGCAATAACCGCTGGGTCCTGCACGTCAACCCCTGGAACTATCCCGTTAAGTTCCATCACTATGACGAATACGAAGACAAATTTCGGGAAGCCATGATCGAGGCCGGAATCCCGGTTGATAAGGAGCAATGAGTATATGGCTAAGGCTAAGGGTCCGACACCAACAGATTTACTCAGTGGGTTAAGCTATAAGCCGCCGGCGAAAGGCTGGATGGACGTCAAGCCGGACTTCCGGCCGGGCACCTATTTAAACGCCGCTAACCCCAAGTGGATGGAGTGGCTCAGCTACCCCTTCCCGCGCGCCTTTAATGTGATCGACGAGGATTGGCAGCTGCCCAAGGATTTTAAGGAAATTATTCTACAGGGCATGGAAGACCGGCTGAACCGCTTCCGTTCCCTGAAGGTCTTTTTCGATATTTGCGTGCGTTGCGGCGCCTGCGCCGACAAGTGCCACTTCTTCCTGGGCACCGGCGATCCCAAGAACATGCCGGTGCTCCGGGCCGAGCTGCTGCGGTCGGTGTACAAGCGCTACTTCAAGCCCATAGGTAAAATCCTGGGCGAGATCGCCGGCGCCCGGGACCTGACCGAGGAAGTCGTCAAGGAGTGGTTCTTCTACCTGCACCAGTGCACCATCTGCCGGCGCTGCTCCCTGTTCTGCCCCTACGGCATCGACATGGCCGAGATGACGCTCATTGGCCGGGAGTTGTTGTCCTCGGTGGGCGTGAACATCGACTGGGGTCTGGCCTCGGTGGCCCAGTGCTACGACAAGGGCAGCCATATCGGCGCCACGCCCCAGGCCTTCAAGGACATGGTCGATTTCCTGGCCGAGGAAAACGAGCGCATCACCGGCATCAACACCATGCCCTCTATTAACCGCAAGGGCGCCGAAGTCCTCTTCGTCATGCCCTCCGGCGACTACTTCGCCGATCCCGGCACCTTCACCATGATGGGCTACATGCTGCTGTTCGAGCATATCGGCCTGGACTATACCCTAAGCACTTACGCCGCCGAGGGCGGCAACTTCGGCTGGTTCGTCTCCCACGAGATGGGCAAGCGCCTCAACGCCAAGATCTACCACGAAGCCCAGCGCCTGGGGGTGAAGTGGATCCTGGGCGGCGAGTGCGGCCACATGTGGCGGGTGTGCAACCAGTACATGCCCACCTGGTGGGGGCCGGTGGACTTCCTGGAGCAGCCCAAATCCCCCATCACCGGCACGGTGTTCGAAAACGCCGCGGTCCACAAGATGGTGCACATCTCCGAATTCACCGCGGACCTGATCCACCATAATAAATTGAAGCTGGACCCCCAGCGCAACGCCCACATCAAGCTGACCTTCCACGACTCCTGCAACCCGGCTCGGGGCATGGGGATCTTCGAGGAGCCGCGCTACATCATCAACAATGTCATGCCGGAAGGTCACTTCGTCGAGATGCCCCCCAACACCATCCGGGAGAAGGCCTTCTGCTGCGGCAGTTCCAGCGGCATCAACGCCAACGAGAACATGGAGATCCGGATGCAAGGCGGCTTGGCCCGGGCTAACGCCGTGAAGTACGTGGCCGAAAAATACGGGGTGAATCACCTCGGCTGCATCTGCGCCCTGGACCGGGCCACCCTGCCCACCCTGATGGATTACTGGGTCCCGGGTATGGAGGTCACCGGCATCACCGAGCTGGTGGGCAACGCCCTGGTCTTCGATGACGAGTTGGAGCGCACCACCGACCTCCGGGACCGTGACCTGGTGGGTTTCGGGGAGCCTGAGGAAGGGGAGGAAGCGGAATAGCCATGGAAGATAATAAGATAAAAAACGAATTCGGCAATTTTGCCGAAAAGCCGCAAGTTCCCAAGAAGTTATATGACTTCAAATATATCGCCTTGGGCTTGCTGATCTTTTTCGGCCTGCTGTTCTCCGCCGTCCTGCCCAACCTGGGGAAGACCGTGGCCGCGCCCGACCCGAAGCTGGATACGCCGGCCATCCAGAAGCTGGCGGCCAAGGACCGCAAGTGCGTCATGCCCACCGACTACATGCGGGCCAACCACATGCAGATGTTGGTCGACTGGCGGGAACAGGTGGTCCGCAGCAAGGGCATAGGAGGCGGCCCCGTGGACGACCGGGTCTTCGTCAATCCCGAAGGCAAGAAATTCGTGGCCAGCCTTTCCAATACCTGCATGGAATGTCACTCCAACAAGACCCAATTTTGCGATAAATGCCACAATTATGTTGCGGTAACCCCAAACTGCTGGGGTTGCCATCTGGATAAGGAGCAGAAGGTGGCAAAGGCGGAGGCTAAGTGATGGGTATCGATAGAAGAGATTTTATCAAATTAGCCGGGCTCTCCACGGTATTGGGGCTTGGAGGCAAATCCGCCTTTGAACTTCTCCGGCCGGGCCAGGTCGAGGCCGCCCTGGAGCCCAGACCTGAGGCCCTCCAGGCTAAACGCTGGTCCATGGTGGTGGACATGCGCAAGCTGGACGAGCAGACCGCCAAGAAGTGCAGCGAGGCCTGCCACAAGGTCCACAACGTGCCCGATTTCAAGAATCCCATCGATCCCAAGCTGAAGATCGCCGAGGAGGATAGGATCAGGTGGGAGATCAAGTGGATCTGGACCGAGCCCTATCAAAATGCCTTTCCAGGCGTCGAACAGGAGCATATGGATGAGCAGGTGGAGCACATGCAGTTCCTGCTGCTCTGCAACCATTGCGACAATCCGCCCTGCGTCCGGGTCTGCCCCACCAAGGCCACCTTCCGCCGGGACGACGGCATCGTCATGATGGACATGCACCGCTGCATCGGCTGCCGGTTCTGCATGGCGGGCTGCCCCTTCGGGGCCCGGAGCTTCAACTGGAGAGACCCGCGGCCCTTCGTCAAGGAAGAGTTCCCCGACTATCCCACCCGGGAAATCGGCGTGGTGGAAAAGTGCACCTTCTGCGCCGAGCGGCTGGCCAAAGGCCTGATGCCCGCCTGCGTGGTGGCGTCTCAGGGCGCCATGATCTTCGGCGACCTGAGCGACGCCAAGTCCAAGGTGAGAGAACTGCTGCGGACCAATTTTACCATCAGACGTAAACCGTTCCTGGGGACCAACCCCCAGGTTTACTATATCGTGTGAGGTAGCCATGCTCGAAAATGCCTTTACCGGAACCAAACGGTACTACGGATTACTGGCCGCGCTGCTGACCCTGGTGGGAATAGGCGCCATCTTCTATTCCCAGCAATTCATGAATGGCTTGATGATCACCGGCTTGGGCCGGGACGTCTCCTGGGGCTTTTATGTGGCGCAATTTACCTATTTAGTGGGCGTGGCGGCCTCGGCGGTGATGGTAGTTTTGCCTTACTACCTGCACAATTATAAAGCCTTCGGCCGGGTCACCATCCTGGGAGAATTCCTGGCGGTGGCCGCGGTGACCATGTGCCTGCTGTTCATCGTGGTCGACATGGGCCGTCCCGACCGGGCGCTCAACGTCATCAAGTACGCCACCCCCCACTCCATCCTGTTCTGGGACATGATTGTCCTGAACGGCTATCTGCTCCTGAACATCCTGATCGGCTGGAACGTGCTGGAGAGCGAGCGCCATGACGTGCCGCCGCCCCATTGGGTGAAGACGCTGTCCTACGTCTCCATCCCCTGGGCCGTCAGCATCCACACGGTTACGGCCTTCCTGTACGCCGGTCTCCCCGGCCGGGGCTACTGGCTCACCGCGGTTATGGCCCCCCGCTTCCTGTCTTCGGCTTTCTGCGCCGGGCCGTCCCTGCTCATCCTGCTGTGCCTGCTGGTGCGGAAGTTCAGCAAGTTCGACCCGGGCAAGGAGCAGATCCAGAGCCTGGCCAAGATCGTCACCTACGCGGTGCTGATCAACGTCTTCCTGTTCTTCTGCGAAGTCTTCACCGTGTTCTACAGCCAGATCCCGGACCACATGCTCCACTTCCAATACCTCTTCTACGGCCTGGAAGGCAAGGGGCAGCTGGTTCCCATCATGTGGTTCGCCATCGTCGGCATGACCACCGCGGCGCTGCTCATGGTCAACCCCGAGGTCCGCAAGAACGAAAAGACCCTGGCCTGGGTCTGCGGCCTGATCATCGTCACCACTTACCTGGACAAGGGCCTGGGCCTGATGACCGGCGGCTTTGTGCCCAACCCCCTGGAGAAGGTCGTCGAATACTGGCCCACGGTGCCCGAAGCCCTCATCACCCTGGGTATCTGGGCCCTGGGTTTCTTCATCCTGAGCGTCCTCTATAAGGTGGCGATTTCCATCAAGGAAGAAGTGCCGGGCTTGATATTGTAGTAAAAATGGTATTAACACGTAGGGGCGAACCTTGTGTTCGCCCGGAGATGGTGGGCGAACACAAGGTTCGCCCTATAGAAAACGTCGCCTTCGGATCGACGTTTATAGAGTATCCTAAAGGGAGGTAAGTTTAATGGCCTGGCAGGTGGAAGTCGATACCGAGAAGTGCACTGGCGACGAAGAGTGCGTCAATGTTTGTCCCGTGGGCGTCTTCGAGATGAAGGAAGGCAAAGCGGTCCCGGTGAATGAAGAGGAATGCCTGGGCTGCGAGAGCTGCGTCGAAGTCTGCCCGTCTTCGGCGATTACCGTCACCGAAATGTAATAGTGGCACAGGCCTCCGGCCTGTGCATCGCGCAAAGAACGCCGACCTGGTTTCAGGCCGGCGTTTTTTTCTTTGGTAGCACAGGCGTCTCGCCTGTGCAGTTTATCTTGGTAGCCCAGCCTTTCCAGGCTGTGCCAATAACCCAGTCGAGTCATTCATGGGCCTTCAGCCCACCCGTAAATTATGCACGGCCCGGTGGGGCGGGCGTCCCGCCCGCCATCTTGGTGCGCAGTGCGCCCCCTTCATTTTTGCGCCCTTGCTTTGCGACTTTGCGTCTTTGCCTGAGGCTAATCTTTTCTTTCATTCAGGGGCAGGCAGCAGCTTCGCCTTACTTCCAAGGATTCACCAGATGCACCGGCACCGGAGAGTTGGCCATGACCTTCTTGGCGACGCTGCCGAAGTCGGCGCTCTTCTGATCCAACTCGTCATGGCCGCGGCCGTGGCTGGTGAGCACCACCATGTCGGCCTTCTCGCCTTTGACGGCCTTGAGGATCTCGGCAGCCGGGTCGCCCTGCACCAGGCGCAGCTCGATCTTGGGGCAGGCCTTCAGCTCCTTTTCACAGACCAGCTCTAATTGTTTCTTGGCGTGCTGCAATTCCCAGTCCTGGAAATGCTTGACGTGCTCCGGGCTGGGGTAGCTGTAGGCCCCGAAATGAGTCATCAGATCCACCCCAACGTAGAGCAGGACGACTTTGGCCTGATACTTGTCCGCCAGCGATTCCACATGCTTGGCGGCCTTGATCGAATTTTTGGAAAGATCGGTGGGCCAGAGGATGGTGTGCACTTCCATGGAAAACCTCCTATCTAGATATTCCTGTATGCACGTGAGCTTCAAGACGTGACACCTTCCTAAAAATATGGACGCCGGGGCCGATGTCAAGGTGTGAGTTTTGAGTTTCGAGTTTTTAGAAGGCGATATGCAGCAGTTGCCACGGCCAGCGCCCATCCTAGGGGCGGTTCTCGAATCGAGTGCTATCCGCGGCAATTCGCCCATCACCCCGGACCGCAGCGTCGGCAACCTTATCATCCGGGACGGGGTTATTTCCCACGGGAATTAGGCTGATAAAGGGGAAGTTCCACCGCGAACGTTGTCCCTCTCTTGCTCGTTTCCTTTACCCGGATACGTCCCTCGTTTTCTTTGATTATTCCGTAAGCGGTGCTCAAGCCAAGCCCCGTACCTTTTCCAGTTGCTTTGGTTGTAAAAAACGGATCGAAAATCAGGGCAAGTTCCTTTTCCGGAATACCCCGACCCGTGTCGGAAACTTCGATACAGGCTTTTTGCGCGGGCTCGTTAATATAAGTCCGAAGCGTCAGGATTCCTTTATGGTCCATGGCGTCCACGGCATTCATGACCAGATTAACAATCACCTGGCCCAGTTGATCTCTGTCGCCGTTGATCAGCATTATATCCTCTGAAAGCTCTTTCCTGATCTGGATACCCATGAAAAACTTGGTATCACGAATGAGATCCAGGCTGTGCTCCAGAAGCGTATTGACGTGGAGGATTTCCTTGCTGGGGGTTTCCTGTCTGCTATAGGCCAGAAGGTTTTTGATAATTTTACCGCACCTTTTGGCGTCTTCATAGATGCACGATAGACTGCGCCGCCGGGGATCATCCTTTTCGAGTGTCTTCAGTAAACTATCGGAGTAGAAAATAATTCCAGTCAGGGGATTATTTATCTCATGAGCGACCCCAGCTGCAAGATGACCAAGGGAAGCCATTTTTTCCGCTCGATAGATACGTCTGAGCAACTCCTGCATTGCTTGCTCGTGTTTGAGCTTCTCTCTTAAGTCATTAAACAATCCAACCGTGGCAGCTTCCTGATCGCCCTCGTAAATGATCGCGGCGGTGAGCTCCACCGGGATCTCCTCACCTCGAGCATTAATAATGGTAAATCTGCTAAGGTGCAGCTTGCCTTTCCCTCCCAGGCTTTCGTCCCTCAAAATTTTCATAATCTCCCTTGCCTGCCCTGGGGGGTAAAGGTCCTTAGTGGTTATTCTTTCATATGCCTCTCTAAGCGAATATCCAGTGAGTTCCTCGGCAGCGGGGTTCATACTCACAATTTTGCCTCGGCGATCCGCGGCGATTATGGCAGTGGTTGAACTCTGTATGAGTTTTTCGGTAAAGTCTTTGGCGCCCGAGAGTTCGCGCTCGAGCATCTTTAATTGCGTGACATCATGAATACATTCCACTACATACAGAACCTCCCCGGCCTCATCGAGGATCGGGGAGAAAACCCGATTCTCCCATTTTTCTATTCCAGCACCGGTGGTCACATACTCCAGGACGGAATGTCCCTGACGGTCCTTCAGAACCTCAACGATAGGGCAAGTTTTCAGCGGACAAGGCTCCACTGAGTGGTAGAAGAAATCGTGACAAGTCTTCCCGACTAATTCCTCTTTATTGGATTTGAACTTCTCCAGGAATTTAGTGTTCGCGTCCACTACAACCCTATTGGGTTTCAGGATCAGGCTAGGCAGAGAAAGGCAGTCGAAAAGTCTGGTTTTCCAGTCGTTCGGATTTTTCATTTTAGGTCTCTTACCGCGCGATTCTCGTTGCAGTTCAACCTTGCGAGCCACCATTCCTGTTGATGGCGGCGCTAAGATTGTAATGTTTAATTTTGCTGTGGAGCGTAACCCGGCTGATTTCCAGAGCCTCGGCTGCTTTAGAGATGTTCCATCCATAAAGGATGAGAATCCGTTCTATATGCTGTTTTTCGTTCTCTCTTAACGCTTGCGGGATATCCTGGGCTGAGGATCTGAAGAGAAAGGCAAAATCGTCTTTGGTAAGGTAGCGTACCTTGGCCAGCACGACGGCACGTTCAACTGCATTTTCCAACTCCCGGACATTTCCGGGCCACGGATAATTCTTAAGAGCATTGATGGCTTGCTGATTAATCCCCTCAACCGGTTTATTCGTTTCTTTTCGGATACGTTCCAGAAAGTGCTGTGCCAACACGGGAATATCATCGATTCGAGCTCGAAGAGGTGGAATTTCAAGCTCAATGACATTTAACCTGTAATAGAAATCCTGACGGAAGGCCCCGCGCTCAATCTCCTTGGCAAGATCTCTATGCGTGGCGCAGATAAGGCGAAACTCCACCGGAATATCCGCTACCCCGCCTACACGATGAAAGGTTTTTTCCTGCAGAACCCGAAGAAGATCGATTTGCATCTTTAAAGGGATTTCACCGATCTCGTCCAGAAAGAGGGTCCCTCCCTGCGCCATTTCCAACCGGCCTTTTTTGGCTCTTCTTGCCCCGGTAAACGCCCCACTTTCGTGTCCGAACAACTCGCTTTCCAGTAGCGTCTCGGTAAAGGCCCCGCAGTTTATGGGGATAAAGGGCCAGCTGCGGCGCTCGCTTGTAGCATGGATCGCCTTCGCCACCAATTCCTTTCCGGTTCCCGTTTCACCTCGCAGCAGAACGGGTGAATCGAAGCTTGCGACCTGTTCGATCAATTCAAACAATTGCTGCATGCAATGCGATGCTCCGATCAAATCCTCGCAGCGCACCCGGCATGCCACCTGCTCTCGCAGGATCTCATTTTCATCAAGAATTTTTTTTTGCTGCAGGAGTCTTTCCAATAGGCAGGCCAGGTCCCCGGGTTCGAAGGGCTTCGTGAGATAATCGCCAGCCCCGCGTTTCATGGCGTCAACCGCAGTTTCAATCGATCCATACGCGGTAATCATGACCACCATTGAGTGTGGGGAGTTCGTCTTGACATAATCGAGCACTTCGAAACCGTCCACCTCGGGCATTTTGATGTCGAGGAAGATGAAATCGTAGTCCTTCTTGTCCACCATATCAAGAGCAGCCCGGCCTCCATCAGCGCCTTCCACGTCATAGCCCGACTGCTTGAACCAGTCCACCAGGGATTCCCGCACGATCATTTCATCATCGACCACCAGTACCTTCAATCTGCCGCCCATTAAATCCCCTTTTTTCTGAAACTTGCGGACCCAGGGAGAATGAAACGAAAAGCTTTTAATCGCCCTAGTATCAAGTGCCTGCCGTTTGAATGGGAGCCATTCCAATGGATGAATCCGCATCTAGATATCATTATGCCCTATCTTACTGCAAAATCAATACCACCATGTAAAGGGGCCATGCCCAAGCATCGCTATAAGCGCACAATCGGTAAAGACTCACCTATTCTCTTTCCTGTATCTTTCCCTGGAAAACGCCTGGTGTACAGTTTCTTAACACTCCTGCATAGAACCTGTACACCTTTATGAATTGCCAGAAAAGAAGCCTTCCAGAGGGGCTCAAAGCGAAGCAGACCATGATGCAGCTTAACAGTGGGAACGACGTCCAAATCCCGGAGAGCTTGGCTATGATTGGTCCATTGAGCCTGGCATGGATATTGTAATGAGGGTATTGCGACAAGCAATTCAATTGCTGCTCACCATTAGAGAGCGCCCGCACTATAGCGGTATTCGAAATGAAGGAGGTTGGTTATGAAAACGCCAGGCGAGCAGAAAGTTCAGGGAGTGCGGGTTTCTTCCTTGAGCGAGAACCGGTGTATCTGGATGAAGGCCGGAGTAGTGAACTTCAGAATCTGCGACAATGCCTTCGATTGCACTTCCTGTACCTTTGACAAGGGAATCAGCCGGAATCCACTCCAAAAACCAACTGCCCTGGTCAGTTGGAGAGAGGTCATGAACCAACCGCAATTACATAAGGAATGCCGGCACATGCTGACGGGCCGGGTTCTTTTCAAGGTATGCTCCCACAACTACGAATGTAAAGACTGTGCCTATGACCAATTTCTGTACGAATACGACCAACTTCTGCGTGAAGAGGATCCGCCGGCTCACGCTGCTCAGGTTAACCAGGTTGCGTCATGCTATGGATATTGTAATTAGGGCGACAAACAATCCAATTGCTTTTCCAAATTAGAGAGCGCCCGCTCTATGGCGGTGCTCGAAATGAAGGAGGTTGGTTATGAAAACGAAAGTCGAGCAGAAAGGGCAGGGAGTGCGGGGTTTTTCCATGAGCGAGAACCAGTGTATCTGGATGAAGGCTGGCGTGGTGAATTTCAAAATCTGCGAAAATGCCTTCGATTGCACTTCCTGTGCCTTTGATAAGGTAATCAGCAGGAAGTCGGTTCCAAAACCAACTGCCCTGGTCAGCTGGAAAGAGGTCATGCGGCAACCAAATCTAAATAAGCAATGCCGGCACATGCTGACGGGCCGGGTCATTTTTAAATTATGCTCCCATAACTTCGAATGTAAAGATTGTGCCTATGACCAACAGCTGTGTGAATATGACCAACTTCCGGGTGAAGACGACTTGTCGGCTTATGCCGCGGCTCAGGCTAACAAGGTTGCCGGCTTTATGGTTGCCGATGGCTATTACTACCACAAAGGGCACAGTTGGGCGCGGATCGAGCATGGAGGATTCGTGCGCCTGGGTGTCGATGATTTTGCCTGGAGGCTGCTCGGGCCTACCGAGATCTCCCTTCCAAAAATTGGCACCAAGCTAAAGCCGAATCAGCCGGGTTGGTCCATAAAGAGAGAGGAGATAACCGCTGAAGTGCTCACGCCCATGAGTGGCATCGTTATGGCAACCAATCAAAACGCGGTGAGGCAGCCTGATCTTTCTAAAAAAGACCCCTACGGCCAGGGCTGGCTGGTCGTCATTGACCCGGTCAGCGGCCTGAGAAACAAAACCAGGAGCCTGCTGTTCGAACAGAAAGCGGTTTCATGGCTCAATGCCGAGGTAAAGAAGCTGGAAGAAATGGTTGTGGATGTCTATGGAGTCCCGCTGGCAGCCACAGGTGGCGAAATAGTCGATGATATCTTTGGGAACCTGCATGATCTCAAGTGGGAAGACCTCGTTCATAAGTTTCTTCTTACCTGAGTGCTTAACAACAATGATTTGCGGTGGCGGTATGGGTAGCTACATATGAAGATTTCTCATGCTTTGGCGAAGCACGAAACTGCACCGCTCACAAAAAAAGATGTCCAACTCGTCGAGGTGGCGGAGACCATAGCTAAATCGCATGAGGCATTTGGGGGTCTCACAATGGTAAAGGGAAAAAGTGTGAGCAATCTCGTGGAGGGCAACCTTGGCCAGACGTTCATAATAGGTGCCCTCCAATGCCATGATCCCGTTTTCCCCGTGCTTTAGGCGGAAATCGGAGACAATTGCCAACTTTAGCCCCAACTCCGCTTCACCGAATACAAAGGTGTGTATTGGCGTGCAAAGGTCCACGTCCGTGATGACCAGAATGCGCGAGTGCTGTGGAAAGGAAAATCGGGCCAGATATTTCAGGACGAGTCCGGCATCATACTGACCTCGATGGCGCTGAAACGCTTCTTCCGGGATTACCATCGCAGGCAGCATCTCGACAGGAGCTTCCAACAGCGCTTGAATGTTCGCGGCTATAACTCGGAGCACCGTCTGCGACATCCGGCCCATCTTTATCAGAGCGATCGAGGGGGTATGCGTTTTTTTTTGTTGCTGTAGCGGCATATCAAGTAGGCCTAGGGGGATATCCAGGTCGAAAATTCCTAGTAATGCAACCGCGGGATTTCAGCAGGCTGTGAAATCCCCGCTGGCAGATTTCCATGTAACCAACATAGATTTTTTGTTTGATGCATTCAACTAATTTATAGAATTTAACCTCCGGCTCTCGGTCTGAAAGTTGTGCTGGAAAATTTTGATGGGATGGACTCCTGAGTCAACTCCTCCAGAAGAAGTTCTCTCCTTGCTGTTGGCCTGAATAAAAGCTGCAAACACTTAACCAAGCACCCCCGCTATTCCTGCCCTCAAAGCCTTCTTCAACTTCATCCGCAATAATCTTAATTCCCGACTTCCAACCCATGTGACATACCCATGCTGAAGGAACTTTCTCTGGCTGGGAAATCGGCGCCTTGGCAAATCCATGAGAAAGAGGCCATCGACGAGGTCGTCTTCCGCACCACTGAGAACCCGGGAGATAATTTTTTTATCTTATGTTAAATATCCTGAAAAAATGGTATGTTATATTAAACCTGTTGTAAAATGCGGCAAAATATGCTTAAAAAAATAGGCCACCTTGAACATGAGCACCGGGGCCCAGGTTGTCCGGCCCCAATCCACGCAGAAATTTTTCGGGGCTGCTTTGACCAAGGAGAAATCCCCCGGGGAGAGCACGCCGAGATTTAACCCTTTGGCAACGGTCTCATATTAAATAGGCTTTGATTTATTGCACCTACCCTCAGAGTAGTTGACTTTTTCCCGAAGAGGCGGAGGAAACAGGCGGTCCTGCTCCTTTCCCGGAGTTTTCCATGAGTCTTTTTAAACCCAGATATAATCTTGCCATTGTGGGCGCGGGCCGGCAGGGGATGTCCATCCTGACGGCTCTGGTGCCGCCCCACAAGGAAGATGAATCCCTCCATGTGCTAGGAGTGGCGGACCTCAATCCGGAAGCTCCTGGCATCTTGTACGCCTACCGCCACAATCTTTTCGTTACCGTCAATTTCACCGATCTGCTGGAGCTTCCGGACCTGGACATCATCGTCAACGCCACCGGCAGCCCGGAGGTGTCGCGCCAATTGAACGAGCAGCGTTCCGAGGCGCTCGTCATCTTGAGTGTTGACCGTCCCTATTCCTGGGAAAGCTTCTGGGACCTCATCTCCATGGAGCTTTCTTCGCAGGAAGCTGACCCCTTGCGCCTCGGCATCGTGGGGGGTGGCAAGGCCGCACACGAAGTCCTTCAGCTCATTACCGGAGACCGTCGCCCCAAACGGCGCATCGAAATCCTCGGAGTGGCTGACCCTGATAGAGAAGCCTCGGGAATTATTCTGGCCCAGAGTTTGAAGATTCCTATTTTTCAGGATTATGCCCTTCTTCTAGCAGAAAAACCGGATCTTATACTGGAGCTCACCGGCAATCCTCAGGTGCGGGAGCGGGTTATTCAGCAAAAGGATCCTCGTACACAAATTATCGACCACATCAGGGCCCGCATGTTCTGGGAGCTGCTGCGCTGTGAAGAGGGCTGCCTGCGCAGCAAAGTGGAGAGCGAAATCAAACTTGCCGGCCAGCGCTCCCACTTTCAAACGATTTTTGATCATCTGCCCGATCCGGTACTGGTGTTGAACCCCGATTATCTAGTGGAGGAAGCCAACCTTTCTGCTCTGAATCGTTTTCAAAAAAAGGCCCAGGACGTGGTCGGCAGGCCTTGCTATGAGGTGTTTCATGGTTTTGAGGAGCCCTGCGATCGCCGGGGCATGACCTGTCCCTTGCCGGAAGTTCTGGAGAAATGCCAAGGCGTCCAATTATTGCAGTGCTATGACGATGCTGACGGCACGCCGCGCTGTGACGAAATCACCATGTCTCCCTTGTATTCGACGGAAGGGACCAAGAAAAGGGTGATCGAGGTCATCAAGGATATCACCCACCGTAAGCAGTTGGAGGAAGCCCTCAAAGGTTCGGAAGAAAGGGTCCGGAAAGATAAGTCCTTTCTCGAGACTATTGTCAACGGCATCCAGGATCACATGATGGTCATAGACCTGAATTATCGGGTCATCGAGGTTAACCGGGCCTTGCTGCAGATGGTGGGTCGCAGACGGGAAGAAGTAGTGGGGAAACATTGTTATGAAGTGTCTCACCACCTGAAGCACCCCTGCACCGACCCTGATCATCCCTGTCCCTTAAAGGATGCAGTGGCTACGGGCAAAGCTGCGTCGGCCACCCACGTGCACTTCGACAAGAAGGGACGGGAGCGCTATTATCACGTGGTCTGTCACCCCCTTTACGATGAGAATGGGCGTATCCATCAGGTGGTTGATCTGGCCCGTGATATCACCCAGGAAATTACCGCCCGCACTCAGGTGCTACACGACGACAAGATGACCTCCCTGGGTAAGTTATCCGCCAGCGTCGTGCATGAACTCAACAACCCGCTGACCGGAATCCTCAATTTTATCAAATTGATGCAGCGCCTGTTAGGTAAAGCGGCCCTCGGCGAGGAAGAGCTGAGTCAATTATCCACCTACCTTGGTCTCGTGTACAACGAAACTTCCCGGGTCAGCAAAACGGTATCCAACCTCCTCGCCTTTTCCCGTAAGACCAAGCAGGAGTTCCGGCCGGTGGATCTGAATGCGCTTCTCTCTGAGACCATCTCCCTTACCGAATACCAGATGCGGCTACAAGATATTAAGGTGGAGCGCCGGTTGGCCGCAGACCTGTTGCCGGTCATGGCAGATCAGGGGCAGCTGAAACAGGCCTTCCTAAACCTCCTGCTAAATGCCATTGATGCCATGCCAAAGGGCGGCACCCTGACTTTGAGCACCAGAAACGCCCGGGAACGGAGCATGGTGATCCAGGTGGCTGATACCGGGGTGGGCATTCCCAAAGAATATTTTTCACACATCTTCGAACCCTTCTATACTACCAAGAAAACCGGCTACGGCGTAGGCCTGGGGCTCTCTGTGGTTTATGGCATCATCCGGGACCACAAAGGCTCCATCAAGGTGGATAGCACCGTGGGGCAGGGGACTGTCTTTACTCTCCGACTGCCTGCCGTTAAACCGGAGGAATAAGTGCTGCCTCATAAAAAAATCAAGATCATCGTAGTGGACGACGAACTGAGCATCCGTGAATCCCTGAGAGGTTGGCTGCAACAGGACGGCTACCAGGTGGAGACCGCAGCCGGCGGTCCGGAGGCCTTGGCCAAAAACGCGGCGAACCGCTTCGACATCATGCTCGTCGACGTCAAGATGCCTGAAATGGACGGCTTGACCCTGCTCAAAAAGATCAAGGAAACCGATTCTGATATCGGCATCGTCATGATGACAGCCCACGGCGATATTCAGGACGCGGTGGCGGCCATGAAACTGGGCGCCTATGATTATCTGCTCAAGCCCTTTGACCTCGAGGAATTGAGCCTCAACATCGAGAAATTGGTGCAGATGCAAACCCTGGCCATGGAGAACCTGATCCTGAAGGAGCGGGTCGCCACCATCACGCGGTTTGAAAACCTGGTGAGCCAGGCCCCGGCCATGGTCAAGCTTTTTGAAACCATTGTCGATGTGGCGCAAACTGACGCTACCGTCCTGATTACGGGCGAAACCGGCACTGGCAAAGAATTGGTGGCCCGTGCTATCCATGCCCAAAGCCCGCGGTGTTACGCCCCCTTCATTGCCATCAACTGCGGGGCCTTTACGGAACAACTCCTGGAGAGCGAACTCTTCGGCCACGAGAAAGGCGCCTTCACCGACGCCAAAAATACCAAGAAGGGCCGCCTTGAAATGGCCAATGCCGGAACCCTCTTCCTTGACGAAGTGGGCGATATTTCTATGCGGATGCAGATTGACCTGCTACGGGTGCTGGAGACCCGGGAATTTAGCCGGGTGGGCGGCACCGTAACCCTACGCAGCGATTTCCGGGTCATCGCCGCCACCAACCAGGACCTCCAGGAAGCGATCCGCAAGAAGACCTTCCGGCTCGACCTGTTTTACCGCCTGAATGTCGTGCATCTCCAGGTGCCGCCTCTGAGGGAACGACCGGAAGATATCCCGCTGCTGGCCCAGCATTTTTTGTGGTGTTATGCCACCGAGACGAAAAAGAAGATCGACTCAATTCAACCTGAGGCGATGGAGGCCATGCGGCGTTACCCTTGGCCCGGAAACGTCCGTGAACTGGAAAATGCCATCGAACGCGCCGTCGTGGTGGGGAAAAGCCGGCAAATCCAACTTAACGATTTGCCTTTTGGCATTGCCTTGGGAGGCGCGGCTGAAATAGAAAAGTTGTCCCTGGAAGAGATCGAGCGCCAGCATATTGCCCGTGTCCTGGCCGTCGAAGCCGGCAAGCTTTCCAACGTTGCCAGAATCCTGCGCATTAACCGCTCCACTCTCTATGCCAAGATCAAGAAATACGGCTTGGCGTCCTAAACAAGATCGATTCCTCTACCCTCCAATTGTAACTTACGGGTTCTCATGAAGCTGAGCCTGCACGAATTGGACCCACTTTCGGACCAGGGCTTGCTTCCATTTCTCAGGTGGTATGCAGAAACTCCTCCACCAGACGCTTCCACCCCAACTGCGGATAATTCCCGTAAACATCGTCCAGGAGCGCCCCGCCGGAAGGCAGTGTCACTCCCGCCGCGGTTTGCAGCATCCCCAGCAGCTTATTGAGTTCGCTCTCTATCCAGGCGATGTTGCACTGGCCGAAGAGCATCTTTTCCAAATCCACCTTCAGGTTGCTGGGAGTTGCTACAAACAGCCAGCCCTCTCCGTAAGGATCGTCATGGACGACCTGGGGCCTTTCACAGATCTTCGGATTGACCGCTTCGATGATCCCGTCAAGGGGCGCCAGGACCTCAGCCTTGTTCCCCTGGCGACCCAGGTCCAGGAAGGGTTCGTTCGCTTTGATTTGCTGTCCAATCCTCGGCAAATTGATCTGGGTGGCCGGACCCAGAACTTTCTGAGAGAAGTCGTCCAATCCGAGGCGCACCCGGCCCGCGTTCTCCAGAGCCACCCAGGTATGGCCGCGATGCAGAAAGTTGGAGATGGGCACCTGTATACCGAAGACTTCATGTACCCGGGGTTTTTCCGGAGCCAGGAAAAAATCGAATTGCTCTTCCAGGAGCTCATCAAATGAGCACTGATGGCAGAGATTTGACTTCATGAACCGGCATTTTCGCCGTTCCCCGAAGCGTCCGCGCATCTTGTTTTCCCAAGGAACCGTCTTTGCTTTCGGTGCCGCAGGCTTCCCCGCTCCCTCCCGCCGTGCAATTTGTTGGGTGGCGGACTCGGTCATAGCCCGGTCGAATTCGCAGGACAGGCAATCGTAGTCGCTATCACAGAGCTTGAAATCGATCACCCCGGCATCCATCCATATACAGCGTTTTTTGCTTTCGATAATTTTCTCTGCCATGGACTTAGCTCCCAGCCTGACAATCTTTGGTGGACTCACTCAGTGAATAATGTTTGCGCAACGTACCTGCTTCACCCTCCCCACGGAGGGTGAAGGTCAGGTAAGAGGAGGAATGGCGCTTTCTCCTGATTTTTCAGGCCCCTTTCTTCCACTTCGCCTGGGTAATGAAACCCTTCCTGGTCAGGTTTTGCAGGAAGAATTCTTGGACCAGGGGCCGCCAGCCCAATTCCTGGTAATTGCCATAGACGTCGTCGGCGATGGCGCCGCCATCAGGTAGGGTGACCCCAGCCCGGGTATCCATCAGGTTCAGCAGACGGTGCGACTCCTTGTCGATCCAGATGACCACGTCCTCGCCGGAGAGCAGGTTTTCCAGATTGCGGCGGAGATTTACGGGCTTGACCATAAACACCCAGCCCTCTCCGTAAGGATCATCATGAATAAGACCGGGATTCTGCCGGACCTTGGGGTTGATCGCCTCAATGGTGCCGTCCACCGGGGCCTCAAAGGAAGCCTTTTTCCCCTGCCGGAACAGAGCCATGCAAAGATGATCCTGATAGTAGACCTTGCCGATCTCCGGCAGCCTGACCTCATCCGCCGGGCCCAGGAGCTTCTGAGAGAAGTCATCCAGGCCCACCCGTACCCGATCGTCGCCCTCCAGCGCCGCCCAGGCATGGCCCCGGTGCAGATAATAATTCTCCACGGGCACTTGAAAGCCAAAGACATCACCCATCTGTGGCCGTGCGCTAATTTGCGGCATCATGACCGGTCCCTCCTTTAAAGGACTTGTCCTTAGTTCGCGTTTGCCATCCATAGAACAGAGACTGCGCCAGGTTTGGCTTCCCCCTGCCTTAACTTTCTCTGCCCTGGGACTAAGCTCCCAACTTTGGTAGATGCACACAATGTTGGCCTAAGCTACCTGCCTCACCCTCTCTACAGAGGGTGAGGTCAGGTATGAGGAGGAATGGCGCTTTCTCCTGATTTTCAGGCCCTTTTCTTCCACTTCGCCTGGGGAATGAAACCCCTCCTGGTCAGGTTTTTCAGGAAGAATTCATGGACCAGGGGCCGCCATTCCAATTCCTGATAAGTGCCATAGACGTCGTCGACGATGACGCCACCATCTGGCAGGGTGACTCCAAGCCGGGAATCCAAAAGGTTCAGCAGGCGGTGCGTCTCCTCTTCGATCCAGATGACCGCGTCCTCGCCGGAGACTAGTTTCTCCAGATTTTGTTTGAGGTTGGAGTGCTTGACCACAAACAACCAGCCCTCCCCGTAAGGATCATCATGCATGAGACGGGGGTTCTTCTCGATCTTGGGGTTGGTGACCTCAATGACGCCGTCCACCGGAGCCTCAAAGGAAGCTTTGTGCCCCTGCCGGAACAAAGCCAGGCAAAGATGATCCTGATAATAGGCCTTGCCGATCTCCGGCAGCTTGACCCAGTCCGCCGGGCCCAGGAGCTTCTGAGAGAAGTCATCCAAGCCCACCCGTACCCGATCGTCGCCTTCGGGCAAAACCCAGGCATGGCCCTTGTGCAGATAATAATTGTCGCCGGGCACCTGGAAGCCAAAGACTTCCCGCATTTGCGGCTGCGTGATTTTTTGCTGAGGCATCATGACCTGTCCCTCCTTAAAGGACTTGCCTTATTTGCTTAATTCATCCTCTGCCAAAAATTTTTAGCAGAGATGCCGTTACGCCTTGGGTTTGACGGGCACCAGGCGGCTTAACACCGAGTCCCGCGGCACGTTGCAGATCGCTGAGACCTCTTTTGGATCAAATCCCAGACAGAGCGCCAGCAGTTGGTTATAGTCGAAAACCGGAATTTGGTAGCGCTTTTCGCCAACCTGTTCATTGAAGGCATTCTGCACCTTTTCCATATGCATCAGGCAGGTGATACAGGAGACGGCGATAAAATCGGCCTTGGTTTCCTCAAGTATGGCGTCAAACTTCGTTTTGGCGAACTCGATAGCCTGCTCCGGAGTGCTTTTCATGAAGCCGCCGGCTCCGCCGCAGCATTGCAGTTCACGGCTGTAGCCGTCCACCGTGGCTCCCAGCGCCTCCACCAATCGCCGCAGGCCCTCCGGGGCCCGGGCGGATTTTTCAAACCCTACGACCTCACTCGGGAACAAGGTATGGCAGGGATACTGGACGATGCCGTGGAGTCCCTGCAGACTCTTTTTGAGCTGCGCGGCAATCTTCTCCGGGCCTATTTCCCGGAAGAGGACCTCCGATATATGGCGTACCTTGGATTTTCCCGTAACCTGCCGCCCGGTCGGCTCGAGCAGTTCATTGACGTGCGCCAGCTTTTCAGCATCATGCATCAAATGCTCCCGCCCCATGCGCAGGGAACTGTAACAAGAACCGCATTGGACGACGAAATCACAGCCCTTCTGCTCGGCAATGGAGAGATTCCAGCCGCTGGTCACCATCCAGGCCTCCTCATCCGCAGACGGGAAAGAACCGAACGCCGGACAGCAGACATAGTTGTCGGCATCCACCACCTCAATTCCGAGAACCGGCAATGACGCCCTTATGGCCCGCTCCACATCCGGCCGGATGGCAGGTGTATTACAGCCCGGGAAGAAACATAGTTGCATCTCATTTTCCTCTTGTGTATGACCTGATCGCTTCAAACCAGGCGGAACCGGTCATTCCACAGTCCAGTTTTTCAACCCTTGAACATATAGTCGTTGTCGCTGATTAGCTCTACCTTCATGAGCATTTCCTGAAACAATGCCAGTTGTTCTGCATTGTTGGTTATGGTAGGCAATGTAGGCAATCCCAACGACTCGCGTAACTCCAGGTTCACTCCGACCGCCTGCGTATAGCCCCGCTTGTAGATCTCGACGATGGCCGACGGAATCAGGGTCTCATCGTTGCGGCACTGCCATTGCCGGATGGCGAGAATCATCTCGAAGGGCATGACATTCATCGGGCACATCTCCTCGCATCTGGAACAGGAGACACAGGCCCATGGAGTGTCATCCATCAGGAGGTCCTCCTCCAGTCCCAGGATCACCTTGCGGGCCAGGTTTCTGACCAGGAGCGGCGGGTCCCCATGAGAGGCAGGACATCCGGATACGCAGGTGCTGCAGTTGAAACAGTAATGGAGATTACCCGTGTTATAGATATCCTGCCAGAGATTCTTGGTTGACTCTTCTGCCAAATTCATGATCGTTCCCTCCTACCTCAAGCTTGTTAAGAGTTGACTGTCCATGAGTTTGGCATCGATGGCAGCCATCAACTGTTTGTCACTCCAGCCTCTGACTTCAGCCGCATTGTTCTGGCACTCAGCCGCACACATGCCGCAGGCCTGACAGGCGGCCGCGTCGATATCGATGCACTTATCCGCCTCATTATAGGATCTCGCCCCAAACGGACAGATGTTCACACATCTCTGGCAACGCACGCACAGGGCGTCTTTCACCGTGGAAATGACCGCGGCCGTATGCACCTCACGTCCGGACAGATACGTATAGGCCTTCTGGGCCGCCGCTTCGGCCTGCAGGATCACACTCTTTAGCGGCATCGGCGAATGGGCCGTCCCGGCGAGATAAAGTCCAACCTTCTGAAATTCGATCGGACGCCATTTCGAATCCGCTTCGGCCAGGAACCCGTCCTCCGTCAAGGAAACGCTGAAGGCCTCGGACAGTCTCTGGTTGGACTCTTCCGGATCCACGCCGGTGGAAAGAACCACTAGATCTGCCGGCAACTCCATCTCTTCTTGCATGACCGGGTCCATTAATTTGACCACCGCTTTGCCCTCGACCATCTCCACCTGAGGCTTATTATTCAGGCTGTAATTCATAAAAATGATGCCGGCTGACCTCGCCTGCGAATAGTACTGCTCATAAAAGCCATAGGTCATGATATCGCGGTAGAGAATGAAGACCCGGGCCTCGGGATTTTTCTCCTTGATCTGCAAGGCATTGCCGATCGCTCCCAGGCAGCAGATGCGGCTGCAGTACCGGCGCCCACCTTTCTGCCGTGAACCCACACACTGGATCATCACGACATTCTCGACTTCATTGAGGTCGATATCACCGCTGGCCAGACCTTTCTTCAATTCTGCCTGGGTCAACACGCCTTCCGAGGTCCCGTAGCCATATTCGCTGGTGGCGCCCTCATGCCCGCCCGTGGCCATGATCACCGCACCGTGATGCAGATAGGTGTTTTCTCCACTATCCTGCAAGTGCAGTTTTGATTCGAAGCTGCCCAGGGTGCCGACGCTCTTCTCAACCTCACAATTCAGATGGACCGTTATGTTCTTGCTTTCGAACACCTTCAGCTTCATATCTGTGGCCAGCGCCATCGGATTCAGTCCGTCAACCGTATGCTCCACCTGATTACCGAGATATCCGCCCAGGTGCGCTTCCTTTTCAACCAGATGAACTGGCACACCCCGATCGGCCAGCGACAGGGCGGCGTGCATCCCACCGATACCACCACCGATCACCAGGGCGGTCTGGTTGATCGGCAGGGTGCTCACCTGCAGGTCAGGTTTAAACTTGAGCTTTTCGATATCCGCTTTGACTTCCCTCGCGGCCCGCAGGGTCCAGTCCTCGGTCGTCGGCTCGACCATGCCTCTCCTGGCAATTCCGAACAGATCAAAGATCTCCACCAGGGAGGAACTGAAGCCTGCCTTCCTGGCCTCATCTTTTAGCTTCCGTCTATACATGAAAGGCATACAGGCCCCAATCAGCAAGCGATTGCCTTTGGTCTGGCCGAGGAGGGCAGCGAGAGCGGTTTCTCCCTCGCCTTTGCAGATGGAATCGATGACCTGGACCGAACCGACTCCAGGGTGGCGGGTCAATTCAGCGCTGAGCAGCTCATAATCGAGTCCTTCCGCCCCGGTCTTTTCACCGCATTTACAGAGGGCCACCGAGACCAGAGGCAGTTCCCGCCTATGGGCGTCCGGCTCGGCAATTTCCTCCTCCTGCCTGGTGTCCACTCCCAGGGTGGTCAGGTATTTAGTCGCCTCGCCCGCCGCGGCAATACCGCTGGTCATGGCCTCACTGACATCGGTGAGCCCCATCAAGGAGCCGCAGAGAAACAGGCCGGGTTTGTTGGCCACCCTGACTTTACTTGGCTGTTCAGTCGCGATGAGACCGAGCGCATCCAGAGGTGCATTCAGCAGATCGGCCCATTTCTTATGGGTCTCGAAGGGTATCTGGCCCGTTGACATCACCACTAGATCGTAATCCTTCACAAAGAACTCGTTGGTCTCGGGATCGAGATAACGTATCTGGAGACTGCCGTCAGGTTTGACCATAACCCCCTGCACCCGGCAGCGAATCAGCTTGACCCCTTGCTCGTCGACGGCCTTATCTCGGTACTGTTGAAAGCCTTTGCCAAAGGTCCGCATGTCCATATAAAAAATGGTGGTTTCAACCTCCGGCCCGCCTTTTTCCTTAGCCAGGACGGCCTCTTTCAGCGCGAACATGCAGCATATGGAGGAACAGTAGTCTCTTTTCTGACGTCTGTTTCGAGATCCCATACACTGGATCCAGGCAATGTTTTTCGCCGGCCTGCCGTCGGACGGCCGTCTGATCACGTCACCCTGATAGGTTCCCGAACTGCTCAGCATCCGCTCAAAGGCAAGTGCGGTAACGACATCCGGCGATACCGCGTAGGACTTGGCATCCTCGAACTCCTGCGTATTGTAGAGCTTCATGCCGGAAGCCAGGATGATGGCGTGGACCTCTCTGGTCTCCATCTCGTCTTCGGCATCCAGATTGATCGCACCCGTCGTACAGACCTTGAGGCACTCACCGCAGCGGGTGCAGGCCTGTTTGTCGATGAGCAGCATCTTCGGGGTATTATGCGGGACCGCCTGGTAGATTGCCTTCCGCTTGGTCAGCCCCTGGTTGAACTCATCGGCGACCTCGACCGGACAGACGTCGAGGCATTTTCCCATCTCGTTGCAGATGGCCGGGTCGATGCCGCGGGCCTTTTTCAGCAGGTCGACCTTGTAATTCCCCGCCTCGCCTTGCACCGAGGTGAGCTTCGTAAACGGCAGGATCTCGATATTTTCATGAAACAGGCTTTTGCGCATGCAGTACTGCGAAGCATACTCGCGGCCCACCAGGGGCAACATTCTGCACATGCCGCAATGATCCGTCGGGAATTGGTAATCAAGTTTGGCCAGGATACCACCCATCTGGGGGGAATCATCGGTCAATACGACCTTATAGCCCGATTCAGCCAGCTCTATGGCCGCCTTGATTCCGGATATGCCGGCACCAGCCACCAGGACTGTACCTATAGGCTTCTTTTCAGCCATAATAGCGCTCCTATTTGACTTGACCGGTCACTTCAACCAGCTCATCCGATTTGAATCCAGCCAGCGGCTGTTCCTCACTGAGCGATCGTCCCGCCTGAAAATTGAATCGAGACTGAGTCTTATCGGCACAGGCCTTGAACAACGGCATCGGATCAACCCCATTCGGGCAGGCGCTCGTACACTGGCCGCAACCGACACAGAAAAGGCTCATATGCATCATGCGGGTCAGATGAAAGAACAAGGTGTCGTTAGGCAGCTTCAGACTGCCGCTTTGGTCCGC
Organism: uncultured delta proteobacterium; assembly: GCA_963797235.1. Classification (GTDB taxonomy): domain Bacteria; phylum Desulfobacterota; class Desulfobaccia; order Desulfobaccales; family 0-14-0-80-60-11; genus JAPLJC01. The sequence continues at coordinate 105,867 of CAWCOX010000009.1, read as the reverse complement.
CCACATCATGTACTGGTCGCCGGTGTGCCGGAAGGTGTCCGTGATGAATACACACTCCTTGCAGTAGCAGACCGGACACGCAACCCGGCAATTGTAGCAGTTGACACACGGGGCCAATTTAGCTGCCAGCGCCTCAAAGCTATTGACTTCGGCCCGGAGTTCAGTAAATTTCTTATCCCTGGCCTCGGTGCGCCCCGCCACCAGCTTCTTCACCGCCTCGTCCCGGCCGGCAGGAGCTCCACCCGGTTTCAATCCCGATTTTTCCAGGGCTTGCTCACCTTTTTCGGTAACGGCTTCCACGTAAACCGCACCATTTTCCGCGCCGATGGCGCATAATCTCATATCGACATTGTCAGCCGCCGGAAATTCGCAGATCTTGCAGGCGCCGATGATATCGAAATCCGACGTGGCGGTCTTACCGGCCTGCGCGTTTTCCAGGAAAGCTTCGGATGTCCCGCCTTGCTCCTGGAATTTGGCGAAATCGGTATTTTCATAGCGGCCGAGACAGTCCATGCCGATCAGCAGGAGATCATCGAGATTCACCTGCCTTAATTTAGCGAGTTCGACCACAGCCCGCATCTCACAGGGGCGCAGGACCATCGCCAGTTTGCGGCCGGATGGGCGTGACGTCAGCGATGAAGCAATTTTTGCACCGCTCACGGCCGCGATCGGGGCAAAAGGGTCCACCTGCGCGGTATGGGCCGCGGAGGTAATGAGGGAAAGTCGAACCCCTTTCTTAGACTGAGCCATCGGCACCAGGACAGCATCAACCGCACCATTTTCCAGCATGCCTTGGAAAAATGGGGACAGTTTTTTATTCATTTCGTCTTTCTGAAAAGACACTTTTGCGAATTTAGCCATTTTCAATTATCTCCGTGTCTTCAAACTGCCATTTGACCCAAATTCCGCCAGGGGCTTGGTCCAAGCTGTTTCAATTTCTCAGTCATGTCAATGGCGACTTCCTTCAGCATGGTCCCCTCACTGGCGGCGATCCACCGCAGCCAGAACCGGTCTTCGCCAATCCCGTACTGCTTCATTACCTCGGTGAGGTTTGCCACCCGTCGCCGTGCCTTCAGGTTGCCATTGATGTAATGACAATCCCCCGGCCAACAGCCGCCGATCAAGACACCATCCGCACCATTCAGGAAGGCCTTGAGGACGTATTTCTGATCAACCATGCCGGTGCACATAACCCTGATGATCTTGAGGTTGGACGGATATGAAAGCCGTGAAGTGCCGGCAAGATCGGCGGCGGTGAAGGTGCACCAGTTACAAAAAAACGCCACTATTTGGGGTTCAAACTCGCTCATCGCATCAAGCTCCTTGGTGAAGTAAAAGTCCGTCTATCTCCGCAAAGATCTGTTTATCGGTAAAGTGTCTCACCTTGGCCGCACCGCTTGGACAAATGCCGGAGCAGCTTCCACATCCTTTACAAATAGCGCTGTTGACCTCACTGATCCCGAGATACGGATTGAATTCGATGGCCGAATAAGCACAGAGCCCGATACAGAGTTGGCAACCGACGCAGACGTCGGGATCGATACTGGAGATCATGGGCGGGGTCTCAACCTGACCCGCACAGGTCAACGCCAGGCATTCCGCCGCGGCTCCCTTGGCCTGGGCCACCGTGTCCGGGATATCCTTCGGTCCCTGGCAAGCCCCGGCCAGGAAGACGCCGCTCGTGGGGGTGGATACCGGCGCCAGTTTGGGATGCGATTCCTGGAAGAATCCGTCCGCACCGATACCTATCCCGAACTTCCGCATGACATCGGAGGCATCCGGCCTGGCCTCCATCGCAGTACAGAGGATAACCATCTCCACCGGGACCTCGATCAGGCGATTGGAAAGCGTATCTTCTCCCTTCACGGTCAGGATGCCGTTCTCATCCTCGGTGATGGAACCGGCCTTGCCGCGGATCATCTTGACTCCTTCGGACTGGACCTTCCGGTAGAATTCCTCATATCCCTTGCCGAAGCAGCGCATGTCGATGTAGAAGTTATAGATCTCGGTATCATGCCCGCATTTATCTTTCAGCAGATGCGCATACTTCAGGGCATACATGCAGCAGGTGCGGGAGCAGTATTCATGGTAGTTTTGGTCCCGGCTGCCTATGCAATGGAGAATCGCCACGCTCTTCGGCGGAGTAGTAAACTTCAGCGGATCTTTCAGATCACGTTTCAAGAGTTTGCCGGAGGTCGGCCCGGTGGCGTTGGAAAGACGTTCAAATTCGATATTGGTAAAGACGTTCCGGTACTTGCCGTAGCCGTACTGGGTCATCTTACTCGGATTCATCGGATCGAAACCGGTGGCAATGATGATGGAGCCGACGTCGATGGTCTCCTTCTTATCGGTCATCTCATGGTCAATGGCCTTGGCCTGGCAAGCATCGACACAGAGCTTACATTCGCAGCAGCCCCCGCAATCCACGCAGCGGGCCGCCTCTGCCCTGGCCTGCTCTTCACTGAATCCCAGTTCGACCTCATTGTAATTGCCGACGCGCTCTGTCGCCGGCAGGACAGGCATCTTCGCCCGGGGCCGGGACTCGATCTTTTTTGGAATCGGTTTCCATTGGTTTCCGGAGGCCTTGGCGGGTCTGTTTTCCGTCAGCTCCTCACCCAACAGATATTTTTCTATGGAGATGGCCGCCTGCTGTCCCGCGGCGACCGCATCAACGGCAATGCTTGGGCCGGTAAACATGTCCCCGCCGGCAAAGATTCCCGGGAAGGTGGTCTGAAACGTCTCAGGATCGGCCACAACCGTCCCCCACCGGGTTAATTCGATCCCTTCCGTGCCTTCCAGGAAATTGCTGTTGACCCGCTGACCGATGGCCGGGATAATCATGTCGCATTCGACCTCAAATTCTGAACCCTCAACCGGTACCGGTCTCCTTCTGCCGGATTGGTCCGGCGTACCCAGCTCCATCTTGATGCAACGTAGGCCGGAAACCTTGCCGTTTTCAGTCAGGACCCCGACGGGAGCCACCAGCAGTTCGATCTTGATGCCTTCGTCCTCGGCGTCCCGAATCTCATGCTTTGAGGCCGGCATCTCTTCTCTGCTCCGCCGGTAAAGCATCTTCACTTCGGAGGCGCCCTGCCTGAGGGCCTCACGGGCCGAATCGATGGCCACGTCGCCTCCGCCGACGACCGCGACCTTCTGGCCGGTCTGGACCGTTTCCTGGCGATTGAGCCGGCCGAGATAATCGATGCCGTGCAAGACGCCTTCGGCCTCCTCGTTGTCGATCTTCAGCTTCATGCTACTCTGGGCGCCGACTGCCAGATAGACGGCCTTGAATCCTTCCTTAAAGAAGCCGGCGACCGGGCGTTCCTTGCCGATGTCCACCTTCAGTTGGACATCCACGCCCAGCTTCTTGATGTAGTTGATCTCCCGTTCCAGGACCTCGGGCGGCAGCCGGTAGTCCGGGATTCCGGCGCGCAGCATGCCGCCGGCAAAGGGCGCCTTCTCGAAAATGGTCGGATGATACCCTTTTTTTGCCAGGAAATAGGCGGCGGAAAGCCCGGCCGGACCCGCACCGATGATGGCCACCTTCTCGGTTTCAGGCTTCTTCTCGATGGCCGGTACCGGCAAGGTCTCCCAATCGACCTGGTCCGCGGCGAAGCGTTTCAACTGGCAGATCGCCAGCGGGGAATCAACCTCCTGCCGGCGGCACTGGCCCTCACAGGGAGCGGGGCAGATACGGCCGAGCGTGCCGGGAAGCGGCATCGTTTCCATAATTACCTTGAGTGATTCCTCATACCTGCCGGCCCTGATCAGGGCGACAAATCCCTGGATATTGATCCCGGCCGGACAGGTCTGCACGCAAGCCGCCCGATCGTATTTTTCAATGGCATAGCGCACCGGCACCGCCTGGGGGAAGGAGATATAGATGGCCTTGCGCAGCTTCGTCCCCACATCCCATTCATTCGGAGCCTCGACCGGACAGACCTTGGCACAGTCTCCGCAGCCGGTGCAGTTCGTCTTCACATAGCGGGAGCGCTGATTGATATTGACTTTAAAGTTGCCGACAAAACCGCTGACACTCTCGACCTCGGTATTGGTCATCAGATGGATGTTCTTATCCTGGCCGACGGCCACCATTTTCGGCGTACCGATACAGGCCGCACAGTCCAAGGTCGGGAAGGTCTTGTCATACTGGAGCATGTGCCCCCCGACGGTGGGCTGCCGTTCCACCAGATAGACCTGATTGCCGGAGCTGGCGATATCCAGAGAGGCCTGCATGCCGGCGATGCCGCCGCCGAGCACCAGGGTGTTGGGATTGACCGAGAATTTGCTGGGGAAGAGCGCACTCTGATTCGTGACCCGCATCAGGCCGGCCCGGACGAGGACGATCGCCTTGGCCGTAGCCTCATCCTCGCTTTCCGTCACCCAGGAGCCATGTTCACGGACACAGACCATATGGAAAGACCGGTAAGGATTCAACCCCGCCCGCTGACAGGCGGCCCGAAAGGTTTTTTCATGCATGCGCGGCGAGCAGGAGGCCACCACCACATGAGTGAGGTTTTGATTCTTGATTTCCTTTTCGATGAGATCCTGTCCCGGATCCGAGCACATAAACAGATAATCTTTGGCAACTATGACACCCGGGAAGGTGGCCGCATAGGCCGCCACCTCCTCCACTCTGACACGATAGGCAATGTTGATCCCGCAGTGGCAGATGAAAAATCCGATTCGCTCAGACATGAAGGTCCTCCTGAGAAAGCCCCATATGGTTTTTTCCGGTTTTAGCGAAGGTGTCCGATAAATCAACCGACTGCAGCAGCAGTTCCGCTAGATCCCGGACTTGTATCTGCTTGCCAACCCCCAGCTTGCCAATGGCCTCATTGAGTGTACGAATACAGTAAGGGCACGCCGTGGCGATCACTGCCGCACCGGTTTCGAGAGCCTCTTTGACCCGAATCTCGCCAAGACTTTCTTTGCCGATGCTCTTCTTCCAGGGTCCGCCGCCGCCGCCGCCACAACAGAAGCTCCGCTCCCGGCTATTCTGCATTTCAATCAGGGAAGCACCCGGTATGGCTGCCAGGATTCTCCGGGGCGCCTCATATATGGCAGAGTGTCTGCCGAGATAGCAGGGATCATGGTAGGTCACTTTGAGGTCAAGTCTGTTGACCGGTTTGATGGAACCCTGCTGAATGAGTTCATCCAGCAGCTCGGTAGAGTGAACCTTGGCTATCTGTTTCAGCCCTGCATAATTTTTTTTGAATGAATTCAGACAATGAGGGGAGAGGGTCAGGATCTTTGAGACCCCTGCCTCCAGAAACATTGCGGTATTCTTCCTGGTGAGCTCGGCGGCGACATCCGCCGCGCCGATCTTATCGGCCAGGTCGCCGCAGCAACTCTCCCTGGTCCCAAGGGTGCCATAGGAGACACCGGCAGAGTCGAGCAGCTGCAAAAGCGCCAGGCCCGCCTTTTGGCTGCCTTTATCGGCGCTGGTGTCATAGGCCGTGGTGCAGCAGGAGAACAGGCAATATTCATGTTCTGTGGTATAAGCCGGCAGCGCCGCGCCCTTGGCCCAATCCAGGCGGTTATCCTGTTTTCCGGCCCAGGGGTTGCCGTTCTGCTTCAGACTCTGCACCGCGGCATTAAAGGATTTCGGCAGGGAGCCGGCCTCGACGACCTGGCGGCGGACGGATTTGATCAGCTCAAGCGAGTTAATACCGCGTGGGCAGATCTCCCCACAGCTGTTACAGGTGGCGCAGGTCCAGGCGGCCTCATCGACGGAGACGTTTGAGGCCTTGTCGAGAGAGATATCGCGGAGGATCTTCCGGGGACTGTAGCTCGTAACCTCGCCCCAGGGGCAAACCCCGGTGCAGGCGCCGCACTGCATACAGCTCTGGAAGGTCTCGCCGACATCTTTCCGGATCGTCGCCAGGTCAGCCGGAGATTCACGCAAGGCCTTTTCTTTCAGGGTGGTCAAGAAGATGGCTAAAGGCCGGTACATCAGATGTGAGAGTTTGCCGAAGGGCAGCATCAAGGTGAGCATGCCCACCGTGATGGCGAGATGAATCACATAAGCCGTGTAGGTCATGATCGGCAGCCCGGCCATCCGGAAAAGGTGGACCATGATGCCGGTGGTTGCAATGGCGACAATCAACACCAGGAAGAACATATCGGTAAAATCCGAATAGCGGTGGAGCTTCTCCTCTTTCTTAAACCAACGGCTGTACAACATGGTGGTGGAGCCAACCATCAGGGCAATGGTGGCGTAGTAGCCCAACAGCCGGGTCCAATGCCAAAATGGGTGGACGATATCGGTCTGGAAGGCCGACAGCGCCGCCATCACCAGGATCTCCATCGACACCCAGCCGGAGAACAGGAAGACATGCCGCCACCAGGCGCTGCCCGGGCCGGTTCCACATTTCCGCCACCGTTTCTGGGTAAAGTAGTTGATGAAGAATACCGGCGCCTGGGTTATGTAGAGGTGCAGCGGTATCTTCGTGCCCTGCATAATCCCATAAAACATGTGGGCCGCATTCGAGAACATCATCGCGAAGACGAATCCCATCATGATCTGGTCGCCGAGGTGGATCCAATGAACCGGAGCGAAAGTGTTGAGCTCCACCCGACCGGTAACCACGGGCCCATGAAAGATGAGGAAAAGCAAGATGACGACTAGCCCAACCCCGAGAAAAGCCCCAACCTCTGTTTTGGGCGACGTATAAAATCTCCTGGCAATTCCTGTCCAGTCATACTGGGTCATCAACCAGCGCCGAGTCGCCATCATGGTCTCGGCGGGTTCCGCGCCTCGTGGACAGTCGGTATTGCAGTCACCGCAATAATAGCAGAGCCAGGGTTCCGGGGATTCCAACAGCTTGTCTCTCAGGCCGAGTTGGAGATAGCGATAAATTTTGCGAGGAAAGGTGTTTTCCCCGGTCGACAAGGGACAGGCGGAGGCACAGTTGCCGCATTGCATACAGGCTTCCATGTCCCTGGCCCCGAGCCTCTTGACTTCACTGTATAAATCAGGGCTGACCTTGTTTTTCTTCACAATCTTCCCCTTGAAAGTCCGCACGTGGCTGTTTGCTTCGCTCACGTCTAGAGCAAGATGCATACCACTTAAATAACCTATTGAAATTCATAGATAATTTAAATTTTCGCTGAGCCTCCGGGGCGCCTCATCTGTTGGAAAATCCAACAGTGCCCGCAGGGGTCATAGGTAAGTCATTAATTATTCTAAAGAAAATCTTTTGGAAATTCCGACAGCCTTCAAAGGCCCTGGTGGCTATGAGCAGAGGGAGGATGGCGATACGCTTCCATGAAAGCTGACCCTTCCACCGGCGCCGGCTTCGTGCCGATGCAGGAAATGGCCCGGAACAGGAATTTACATGGTGAAAGCCCCTGTAGGGGCGTTTCTCGAACCGCCCTCGCCAGGGGGTTTTTCATTTTCTGGGGTGGTCAACTTTCGGCTTATGAGGGTTGATCTGCGTGCGGTACAGGCTGGAAAGCCTAAACTACATTTTCTGGCCAAGGCGGTCATAGGTTGGCCTATGGCCGCCAAATTCGGCGGGCACAGCCCGCCCTATAAGCTGGCAACCTGCAGCGCCGATCAAGGCGGGCCGAAGGCGCGGCGGATGAAGTCCTTCTCGTCCTTCCGGCTCTTGACCTTCTCGTTGATCCGCGCCTCCAGCAGGCGTTCCAGCATCTCTTTGATCAGCGGCCCGGGCTGGTAACCCAGGGCCACCAGGTCCCGTCCCCGCAGTTCCGGCTTGAGCTTCTTGAGGTGGGTGAAAAAGAGCGAGATGAACCGCCGGGAAGCCTCCTGGCGGGATTTGGCCAGGATGTAAAGCAGGTATTCCGTCTCCAGGGGCGCCAGCAGATGGTAGATCTGGCTGCGGTTGGGCTCCCCCAGGCGGAAGAGGCTGAGGAGGGCCTGGTCCGCCGCCTCCTTGCCCTGGACCATGGCCCCGGCCAGTTTCGGCGGCAGATTGAAACCCCGCAGCATCTCCGCCAGTTCCCCGGCACTGAACGGTTCCACCAACCCCAGAAAATAGACCAACCAGCGCTGGTAGTGATCTTCGAGGAACAGCAGGTCATACCAGGAGAGCACCGCCTGGACCCGTTCCAGCATGGCGCGGCCGGCCTCGTCATAGGCCAGCCGGGGATGGACCGCCTTCAGCAAATCTAATTCCCCCAGCCGCGCCACCGCCGGGATGGGGTTCTCCTCCTGCAGGATCAATTTGAATTCCTGGAACAGCCGGGCCCCGGAGAGACGGTCGAAGAAATTGTTGCGCACCGCGTTGTTGATCAGGTTAGCGGTGAGCTTGCTGATCTGGAACTTGAAGCGCTGCTCGAAGCGCACCGCCCGGAAGACCCGGGTGGGGTCCTCCACGAAGCTCAGGTTGTGCAACAGACTGATGCGTCCTTCCTTCAGGTCCCGCTGGGCCCCGAAGAAGTCCAGCAGGGTGCCGAACTCCCCGGGATTGAGCCGCAGGGCCAGGGTGTTGATGGAGAAATCGCGGCGGTAGAGGTCCATCTTGATGGAGCTGTACTCCACGATGGGCAGGGCCCCGGGGGCTTCGTAATACTCGGTGCGGGCCGTGGCCACGTCGATCTTGAAGCCGTCGGGGAAGATGAGCACCGCGGTCTTGAATTTCTGAAACTCCCGGAAACGGGCTCCGTAGCGAGCGGCGTACAGCCGGGCGAAAATGATGGCGTCGCCTTCGATGACCACGTCGATGTCCAGGTTCTCATGGCGCAGCAGCAGGTCCCGGACAAAGCCCCCCACCACGTAGGCCTGGAACTCCAACTCCGCGGCCACCGCGCCCACCTGTTTGAGGATTTCCAGGATATTTTTGGGCAGGCGCTCGCGCATCAGGGAGACGATGTTCTTGGTGCGCACCGGCTGCGACCACTGGGCCTCATCGTCGTCGGCGCTGAGCAGGTGCAGGAGATCGGTGCGGCTGACGATGCCGATGACCTTGCCTCCTTCCACCACCGGCAGGATGCGCTGCTTGCGGACCAGCAGCCGTTCCCGAATCTCCGGCAGCAAGGCCTCCGGGTCCACGGTGGTTACCTCGGTGGTCATGTAGTCCTTCACCGGATGGCTCTTCAGACCGTGGTAGATGCCCTTTTCCACCACCTGCCGGGTGATCACCCCCAGGAGCAGGCTGTCGGTCACCACCGGCAGGGCGTTGATACTATAGCGATTCAGAACCAGTTCGGCCCGTTCCAGGGTGACCTCCGGCGTCACCGACTTCACCGGGAAGGACATGATCTCCCGGGCCCGGCGCCCCGGGTGGACTCGTTTTTGCAAGAGCTGGCGCAGCTTTTCCTCCACCTGGGCCAGAGGCTGGTCCTTGATGGCCGCGGAGGCGGCGTAGCTGTGGCCGCCGCCGCCCAGTTCGGCCAGAATTTCGGCCACGTCCACCTCCGGCAGGCGGCTGCGGCCCACCACAAAGACCCGGTCCTCCATCTGGGCCAGGGCGAAGAGCACCTGGATATTCTCCATGTCCATGAGCTTATGGGCCACCACCGCGAAATCCGGAACATACTCCTGCGCCGTGGTGCGGGCGATGACCACCTCGATGCCGCTGACGTGAAAGTTGGTGGAGTGTTCCAGCAGGTCGTTGAGCAGGGCCACCTGCTCGGAGGTGAGTTCCCGGGTGATGATCTCGGAGACCACGTTGAGGTCGGCCCCCTGGCTCAGCAGGAAGGCGGCGGCCTCGAAATCCCGGGGCGTGGTGGAGGCGAAGGTGAACGAGCCGGTATCCTCATAGATCCCCAGGGCCATGATGGTAGCCTCCTGGGGCGTCAGGGCGAGCCCCCGCTCCTGGATTCTCCGGGTCAGGATGGCGGTGGTGGAGCCCGTCATCTCCACCACTTCGAGGCTGCCGTGGACGTCGTCGGGGGAGTCGGGATGGTGGTCGTAGACGTGGACTTCCACTTCGCCGGAAAGCGCGGCTTCGGCGAACTTGCCGATGCGGGAGGCCTGCCGCGTGTCCACCAGGATGAGGCGCTTGATCTCCTCCGGCGGCACGTTGCGGCTCCGGGCGAAATCCAGGAAATAGAAACTGGAGCGGATATAAAAGTCCCGCAGGTTGCGCTCCTGGGAACCCGGGAAGACCTGGATGGCGCTCGGATAAAGCTTCTTGGCCGCCACCATGGAGGCCATGGCGTCGAAGTCGGCGTTCAGGTGGGTGGTGATCACCTCCAGGGTGCGGGGCGGGGCGGGCGGCTCGCCGTGATTATTCTGGCGTTGATTGTGATTGCGGTTGTCCATTAAATATTTCCCTGGCCCAATTTATCATCCAGGGGGTCCATTCTTATCCTCTCTTCCCCATGGAGGAGAGATCAGTAGTTCCACCTTCAGACCCTTGCCCTGGACCGGTCCATTCTTATCCCCTCTCCCCCAATGGGGGAGAGGGTTAGGGTGAGGGGGAAGGAATCTTTTTCCGCTCCAATTAAGTTAAGTGCCTTTATATTTTTAGAAATAACTATCTGCATTTTAAAAATATAAATAATTGGGGAACCAATCTTGGCTTTGGTGGCACAGGCGTCTCGCCTGTGCAGTTACTGTAGGGTGGGCACTGCCCACCAATTCCTTAGCAATCAATTTTACGTTTCATGAGCGGGGATGGGACTTCTCGTGCGCCTTTTTCAGGCGCGCCGCGTCCAGATGGGTGTAGATCTGGGTGGTGGCCAGATCGGCATGGCCCAGCAGCAGTTGGATGACCCGGAGGTTAGCCCCCCGGGAGAGCAGATGGGTGGCCATGGAGTGCCGCAGGGTATGTGGGCTCAGGCTCCCCAGTCCCTGTTTCAGGGCATAGTGCTTCAAGATCTTCCAGAACCCCTGGCGGGAGAGCTTCCCGCCCCGGCCGTTGACGAAGAGGTACGGGCTCTGGCGGCCCTTGAGGAGCTGGACCCGGCCCTGGGCCAGGAATAGCTCGATCTTCTCCGTGGCCTGCGCCACCATGGGCACCACCCGCTCTTTTGAGCCCTTGCCCAAGGGCCGCACCACCCCCCGCCGCAGGTCGAGCTGTTTCAGGGTCAGGCCCACCAACTCCGAGACCCTGAGCCCGGTGGCATAAAGCAGCTCCAGCAGGGCCGCGTCCCGCTGGCCCAGCGGGGTGGCCGGGTCCGGCCCTTGCAGCAGGGTCGCCACCTCGTCCTCCCCCAACACCTTGGGCAGCCGCCGGGGCAAACGGGGAGAGTCCAGGAGTTCCACGGGGTTGGCCTTCAGCTTCTCCTCCCGCTGCAAGAAGCGGAAAAACTGCCGCAGGGCCGAGAGTTTCCGGGCCCGGCTGCGGGCCGACAGGCCCCGGCCTTCCAGGGCCGCCAGGTAAGCTTGCAGTAGGCTCAGCGACACCGCACCCCAGGCCGCCACCCCCTGCGCCTCGGCGAACTGCCAGAAATCCTGGAGATCGCTCGAATAAGCGGCCACGGTCAGCGGCGCCAGCCCCCTTTCGGCGGTCAGATGCTGATAAAATTGGTTGAGTTCCGCATCCATGAGTGTTTAGCTTGATAAAATCGCCATTCGATTATACCCTTTGTTTGATAAAAGTAATAGCCGAAGGGACCGGTGGGAAGAAGGGAAAAAGGTAAATGGGAAAAGGGAGAATAGCCTTGGTGGGGCGGGCGTCTCGCCCGCCATGTAGGGTGCGCATTGCGCACCTGACCTTGGTGCGGGCTTGCTTTGCGTATTTGCTTCTTTGCGTGAGATCGACCTTTTCGGAATAGAAAAGCAGCCAATTATCCTTCCTCTCGTTCCCAAGCTCCAGCTTGGGAACGCCCCTTTGCCCAAAGCTCCTGCTTTGGATGATGGCGAGACAGTCGCTCATGGGCCTTTGGCCCACCCACAAATTATAAAAGGTTTGGTGGGGCGGGCGTCTCGCCCGCCATGTAGAGTGCGCACTGCGCACCAACGTAATGCACAGACGAGACGCTTATGCCACCGAGATGTTTCGGTGCATAATTTTTATGTGGCATACTATCCATGCCGAATTACGGCGGCCACACCCGGCAAGCCTGCGCAAACAAGGAACTTTTCAGAAAAGTAATGAAGCCAATTATATTTCCTTTGCTGGAATTTTCTCCCTGTTTATGTGACTAAGGGATATGCGAAACATCTGCCCGCGATATCCTGAATCAGGCCCCCTGGAGTGGATTTGTTCCGCAACGGCCGCGGCTCTGAGGCGGATTTTCCTGGAATTAAAGAGGGTTGCCGGTCTTACTCCTCCGGCCCGAAGCGGCACCATAGCGGCACAATTTCCGCAAAATTTTTTGGATACGAAACACGCGGGGTGGCCAACTGTCCCAGGTTTATCAACTTAATTGGGTTTAATTAACCATTAATCGCGCAAAGACCTTCTTTGAAGGCATTTTCGGAGCATAAACCAGGCTTATGACCGAAATCATTTACGGCCGCCATCCCGTCCTGGCCGCCCTGCGCCGGCCCGAGAGCCCTTTGGAAGAGGTCATCGTGGCCCAGGGGGTCGGCGGACCCTGGCTCGAGGAGGTACGGGGCCTGGCCCGGGCCGCCAAGGTGCGCTTCCGGGTCCAGGAGCGGGCCGCCCTGGACCGCCTCTGCGGCACGCCGCACCACCAGGGGATCATGGCCCGGCGCGGCACCTATACCTACCTCTCCGAGTCGGACCTGCTGGACCAATTGCCGGGGCTGACGGAGCCCGCCCTGCTGGTGGCCGCCGACAGCCTCACCGACCCCATGAACCTGGGCAACCTCTGCCGCAGCGCCCTGAGCGCCGGGGCCCACGGGGTCATCATCCCCAAGGACCGGGCCGTGGGCGTCACCCCGGCGGTGGCCAAGGCCGCGGCCGGGGCCCTGGAATACCTGCCGGTCTATCGGGTCACCAACCTGGCGCAGTGTCTTATGCAACTCAAGGAAGCCGGCCTGTTCGTCATCGGGACCGACGCCGGAGCCTCGCCAAGCATTTACCAGGCCGACCTCACCGGGCCCCTGGTCCTGGTCATCGGCGGCGAAGAAAAAGGGCTGCGCCCCCGGGTGTGCCAGCAATGCGACCTGGTCCTGGCCATCCCCCAGGCCGCCCCGGAAATCGGCTCGCTCAACGCCGCCACCGCCGGCGCCGTGGTGCTGTTCGAAATACGCCGGCAACGATTGAATAAAACTAGCAGCGGTTAGCCTGGTAGGGGCGGTTCTCGAACCGCCCAGCATGTTTAGCGGGTTTTATCTGACTGCCAATTGCTAATTTGCAGGGAGATTAAAATGTTCCAGCCAATGCGAAAGCAAGATCGGGAGATGGGTCGCCCGGAGGCCGAAGCGATCCTGGCTAAGGGGATGTACGGCGTCTTATCCATGAATGCCGGCGACGACTATGGCTATGGCGTGCCTCTGAGCTATGTTTTTCAGGATAATAGCCTCTATTTGCACTGCGCTCTGGAAGGCAAGAAATTAACTTATCTCCGCCGCCACCATAAAGTGACCTTCTGCGTCGTGGGCGAAGCTGAACCTGCGCCCGAGAAATATAGTATGAAATATCAAAGCGTCATCGTTTTTGGCCGGGCTAGCGAAATTAATCAACGGGAAGAAAAGGTGAAAACCTTAATCGACCTAGTGAAGAAATATTATACTGACCCGGAGCATATCGCCAAAGGCAGGGAAGTCGCCGCCAATTTTGTGGATAAAACTGTGGTCATCAGGATAGAGATTGACCACCTCACCGGCAAGGCCAAAAGATAGACCGGCCCGGGCTGACCGCTGAAAGCTGACCGCTACCCGCTAATCCCTTGCCAGACGGGACCGCGGTAGTTATTATGAGGCATGGCGCGCATCTGGGTTTGGCAGGAAGAACAGGCCGAAGCTTTCTTCGCCGAGGCCCGGAGGGTGCTCCGGTCCGGGGGCGTCCTGGCGCTGCCCACCGAGACCTTTTACGCCCTGGCGGTCAACCCCTTTGACCCGGCCGCCCTGGCCCGACTCTTCGCCTTGAAGGCGCGGCCGGCGGCCAAGCCGGTCCTGGTGCTGATCGCCGGGCCGGAGATGCTTTTCCAGACGGTCCGGGCGGTGCCGGCCGCGGCCTTGCCGCTGATGGCGGCCTTTTGGCCCGGTCCCTTAACCTTGATTTTGCCGGCCAGATTGGATTTGCCGCCTCTACTCACCGGCGGCACCGGCACCATCGGGCTCCGCCAGCCCCGCCAGGACCTGGTCTGCTGCTTGATGGCGGTCCTGGGATTGCCCTTGACCGGCACCAGCGCCAATCGTTCCGGGCAGGAACCGCTGGCGACGGCCGCGGCGGTGGCCCGGGAATTGGGCGGCATGGTGGACCTGATCCTGGACGCGGGCCCTTGCCCCGGCGGCCTGCCTTCCACCATCGTGGATGTGACCGTCAGTCCCCCTCGCCTGGTGCGGGCCGGGGCCCTGGCAACCTCGGCTATCCAGGAACTTTTTCCGGAGATGAGGCCCTGATGGCAAAAGATGCGGCGGTAATTGGCATTGATTTGGGCGGCACCAACGTCCGCCTGGCCCTGATTTCCCCCGGCGGAGAGATCCTGGCCCGCTGGGAGCGGGCCACCGCCACCATGCCTCATCAGAATGCCCTGGTTTCTACCCTGGCCAAGGACTTGGGGGTGATCGGCGACGACGCCCGCGCCCGCCAGGTCGAAATCAAAGGCGTGGGCTTCGGCATCCCCGGCCGGATTCTCTCCCAGGAAGGCCGGGTGGCCTTTTCCCCCAACATTCCCGTCCTGAACGACTGCCCCCTGGTGGAATATCTGCAGCCGAAGCTATCCTGGCCGGTGTTCCTCGAAAACGACGCCAATCTGTTCGCCCTGGGCGAGCATTGGCTGGGGGCCGGCGCCGGGCACCAGAACCTGCTGGGCATCACCCTGGGAACCGGGGTGGGCGGCGGCCTCATCTTGAACGGCCGCCTCTGGCAGGGCACCCAGGGCACCACCGGTGAGATCGGCCATATTACCGTGGAGCCGGAGGGCCAGAAATGCCACTGCGGCAACCGGGGCTGCCTGGAGACCCTGGCTTCGGCCTCCTGGACCGTGGCCTGGGTCAAGGAGCAATTGGCCCAGGGGGCCACGTCCTGGCTCCAGGACCTGTATACCACCGATCCCGACGCCATCCGGGGGGAAGCGCTGGTGGCGGCCGCCCTCAACCGCGACCCCCTGGCCCGGCGGGCCTTCGACCGGGTGGGTCGCAGCCTGGGACAGGCCATTGCTGACGTCGTGCACCTCCTGGGCCTCTCCCGGGTGATCATCGGCGGCCGCTTCGCCGGGGCCTGGGAGGTCTTCCAACCGGCCCTGCACGAAGAACTGCACCACCGGCTCACCCTATTCCCACCGGAAGCCGTGAGCGTCTCCCCGGCTAAACTGGGCGACGACGCCGGCCTCCTGGGCGCCGCCCGCCTGGCTTGGGATATGGCGAGTCAGTAGCTGGTTAGCCAGTGGTTAATAATGTGCCTGACCATCGGGGGCGGCCGGGGCTTTCCCCGTAGGGGCGAATCTTGTATTCGCCCGGACCAATAGGCGAACCCAAGGTCCGCCCCTCCCTGTCCCAGGTGGAACTGATGCAGGCCCTGCTGGGCCAGGGTATCCATACCCCGACGGGGGGTGATGTGCGCCCACCGGGAGCCGGCCTACCGGGACCTGACCTTGACGACCCCCCTGCCGGTGAGCGAACTCTTGCAGGACCGCAGCATCATCCTGCCCCTTTACCCTGAGCTGACTGAGGAGGACCAGGACCGGGTGATCGCCGCCCTGAGGAAAATTCTCTCCTGAAACTGCGCTGAAAAATCAGGAGGGAGGGTCAGCAGTCTCCTTCCTCCGGCGGCGGCGCCCCAGAACCTTCCTTCCCCTTTCATTGCTATACTCAATAGCGTATAACTTATCTATTGAAAGGTCGGGCTACATTCCTTGCCTTTTGCCTCATCTATAATTATAATTAGCCATTAAAATTATTGAATAAAATTGGCCCCCCAGCCCGGAAAAACGCTAGAGCAGGGAGCACCGTTAACATGAGATGGATCCCAATCTTCACCCTCATTGGGATTGTCCTTTGGAGTCCACCCGGGATCAGCGCCAAGGTCGAGCGCTTCACCGACCAGGAGGGCACCCTGCATATCTCCAATGAAACGCCGTCAGAGCCGGGCAAGCCCGGCGGGGTCCAGGCGCCAGCCCCAATAGGGACGCCGCCGCCACATATATTTCCTCCACGCAGGCAGCGGGCGCCGGCCCCTCCGCCTCAGGTAATGCCACCTCCGACGGAGCCCCCGGGAATGTCTGGCAACCAAGCCCCGCCACCGGCGCCGGAGAGCGGCGGAGAGGCTCACCCGGCCCCCCCCGTCCCTCCCGCTCCAGCCGCACCGGGGCTGCAGGAATGATTTTCCCGGTAAACCGCAGCCGGCGACCGGACTCGGAGGATCATGATTTATGGATATTCATCCTGCCAGTCTGAAGGATTGGGGACCCATCGAACCCTTCGAGGGCCTCTCTATCCGCTTCTTAAAGGAAAACCGCTGTCTGCCCCTGAAACGGGAAGACGGGCAGATCCTTATGGCCATGGCCGACCCCGATGATCAGGACGCCTTTCAAGCCCTGGAGGTGGCCCTGGGGGCCAGGGTCGCAGCCGTACCCGCCGCCGAGGAAGAGATCCTGGAATACATCGATACGGTTTACCGGCCGGGTAGCGCCATGTCTCGGCTGGTGGGCGACCTGGAGCCGGAGGACCTGGACCTGGCCTCGGAGGAGACCTCCGAAATCGGCCATCTCCGGGATATGGCCCGGGAGGCGCCCATCATTCAGTTAGTCAATCTCCTGGTGCTCCGGGCTATTCAGATGGGGGCCAGCGACATCCACCTGGAGCCCTACGAAGACTCCTTCCGGGTGCGCTACCGTAAAGACGGCCTCCTCTACGAGGCCGAATCGCCCCCCAAAGGGCTGCAGGCCGCGGTCCTCTCCCGCCTGAAAATCATGTCCCGTCTGGACATCGCCGAACGGCGGCTGCCCCAGGACGGCCGCTTCCGCCTCAAGGTCCAGGGCCACGATATCGATTTCCGGGTCTCCACCCTCCCCACCTTGTTAGGGGAGAGCATGGTTATCCGTATCCTGGATCGGGAAAAGGTTATCCTGGACCTGAATCGCCTGGGTTTCCCGCCCCGGGAACTGCAGCAGTTCGACGGGTTGATTCACAAGCCCTACGGCATGCTCCTGGTCACCGGGCCCACCGGCAGCGGTAAGACCACTACCTTATATGGCGCCCTGGAAATCATCAATTCGCCGGACAAGAAGATCATCACCATCGAGGACCCGGTGGAGTACCGCCTGGCCGGGGTCACCCAGATGCAGGTGAAGGCCGGTATCGGCCTCACCTTTGCCCGGGCCCTGCGCCATATCGTCCGCCAGGACCCGGACGTGGTGCTGGTGGGCGAGATCCGGGACCGGGAAACCGCCGAAATTGCCGTGCACGCCGCCCTCACCGGCCACCTGGTCTTCAGCACCCTGCACACCAACGACGCGGCCGGGGCCATCTCCCGACTGCTGGAGATGGGGGTCGAGGACTTTCTGCTGGCTTCGGCGATTATGGGCATCCTGGCTCAGCGGCTGGTGCGCGTCATTTGCCCCGAATGCCGCGTGCCCCTGCCGCCGGAAGCAGCCAAGCTGGAATTGGCTAAAATGCCGAACGGCCTGCCGGCCCAGGAACCGGTCCAGTTGTTCGTGGGCCAGGGCTGCCCCGCCTGCGCTCACACCGGCTACCAGGGCCGCACCGGCATCTACGAGCTTTTGTTGGTGGATCAGACCATTCGCCAAATGATCTTGAATAGGGCAGAGGCGGAGGCCATCCGCCAGGCCGCCAGGTCTCAGGGGATGCAGACCATGGCGGAGGATGGCTGGGCCAAGGTGGCCCGGGGCCTCACCACCACCCAGGAAGTCCTCAGGGTAACCCAGGAATGAAAAGTGGCCGGTGGCCGGTTAAAACAACCATGGTGTCTGGCGCGATTCACCCACCGCCAATAGTCTTTCCTGGATTATGGGTGGGCCAAAGGCCAATGAAGAACTGCTAAGAAAAAGTAGACTGCTTGAAATAATTCAGGAATAAGCGATATGCCCCTTTATCATTACCGGGCCAGCGACCCTGGCGGCAACGTGGTGACCGGCACCCTGGAGGCCCGGGAGGAACGCCTGGTGGTGCAGCACCTCCAACAAGGCGGCCTCATCCCTCTGCGCATCAGCCAGAAAGAAGAGACCTCGGGCCGGAAAGGCGGCCTGGGGCGCAGCCGCGGCCCCCGGGTGCCCCTCAAGGAAGTGGTGCACTTCACCCAGGAACTGGGAGCCCTCCTCAAGGCGGGACTCCCCCTGGACCGCAGCCTTCAGGCCCTCCAGGAAGTGACCAGCCGGTCCTCCATGAAGGAGATCCTGGCCCAGGTGCACCGGGACCTGCAAGGGGGCAAATCCCTGTCCGACTCCCTGGCTCGGCACCGGGTCTTCTCGTCGCTCTACGTCAGCCTGATCGCGGCCGGCGAAACCGGCGGCTTCCTGGACGATGCCCTGGAACGGCTGGGGGATTATCTCAAGACGGTGAGCGATTTTCGCAGTTACCTCATCTCGGCCTTGATCTATCCCGTCATCCTGGTGGTAGTGGCTTGCCTCCTGCTCACCCTCATGCTCCTCTTCATAGTGCCGAGCTTCGAGGATTTTTTCAAGCAAATGGGGCCGAACCTCTATTGGACCACCCAGTTCTTGCTGGCCCTGAGCCACGGCTTCCGTTCCTATTGGTGGGCGCTGGGGCTGCTGACGGCCCTGGCGGTCATGATCGTGCTGCGCCTGGCCCGGAGCCCCCAGGGCCAGATGGCCCTGGACCGCTTCAAGATGACCGCACCCTTCGTAGGAGATTTGAGCCGACGGGTGGCCGCCGCCTTTTTCGCCAAAACCTTGGGCACCCTGCTCAACAATGGAGTCCCTATGGTCACCTCCCTCAGGGTGGTGATCAATTCCGTGGCCAATCGCTTTATGGCCCGTTCTCTTACCGGGGTGCTCGCCAACGTGGAAAAGGGGCAACAGCTTTCGGTCTTATTGAAAAAGGTGGGAATGTTCCCGGATCTGTTTCTGCAAATGATCGCCATCGGCGAAGAGACCGGCAATCTGGCGGACATGCTGCTGTCCGCCGCTCTATCCCTGGAAAACGACGCCCGGACCGCGGTGCAGCGTCTGATGGCCCTGTTGGAGCCGGTGTTGATCCTGGGCACCGCGGTATTGGTGGCCTTTTTCATTGTCTCCTTGATGCTGCCCATTCTGAACCTTTATGAGATTCAATTTTGATCAGGGCTGGTGCAGCTCAGGCGGGAAATGCCATCTTCCCTGGTGGAGGAAATATCTAATCCTTTCACGGAAAATCACGGAAAATCTCGGAAAACGGTTTTTGAGGAGGAACAGCACCTTTGAAAGATAAACCGCAGCGACAGGCAGGTTTCACCCTCATCGAATTGATGGTCGTCCTGTTCATCCTGGGCCTGCTGGCTATGTTGGTGGCTCCCCGCCTCATGGGGCGGGTGGGCAAGGCCAAGGTCAAGACGGCCCAGACTCAGATCCAGATGCTGGCCACGGCCCTGGACCTGTTCCATCTGGACGTGGGCCGCTATCCCACGGACGAAGAGGGGCTCAAGGTCCTGTACTCTAAGCCCGAGAACCTGCCGTCCTGGAGCGGCCCTTACCTGGACAAGCCGGTGCCCAAGGACCCCTTTGGCCGGGATTACGTCTATAAATGCCCCGGCGAACATGGGCCCTATGACCTGTTCTCCTTTGGGGCCACCGGTCAACTCGGCGGGGAAGGCGACAACGCCGCCATCACCAACTGGCAAACCGAGCAATGACGGGACCTCCGTGAAGCCAGGATGAATTCGCGTCTGTTCAGGCATCGTCTCGCTCCCGCCGGGGTCGGCAAGGCTGTTCCCTTAGGGGAAAGCGGCTTCACCCTCCTGGAGTTGGTGGTGGTAATGGCCCTCCTGGCCCTGCTCCTGGGCCTGGTGCTGCCTGGCCTGATCCGCACCGTCAAAAAGGAGCAGGACCGAAGCAACTTACGTCAATTTACCATGGTCCTGAGGCTGGCCCGCAGCCAGGCGGCCACCAGCCATCAGCGGGTGCGGGTCTTCCTGAATAAGGAAAACGGTTACTACTGGCTGGAGGGCTCCAACCGCAAGGGGGTCCTGGCCGGAATGCGCCTGGGGGATACCCGCCTGGTCTGGGAGGGAACGGACCGGCGCCAGGGCTACGTCGCCTTCTACCCCGACGGCACCTCCAGCGGCGGCAAGCTGGTGATGACCGACCTCACCGGCCGCGTCTATGACCTGGAGGTAGAAATCATTACCGGCAAGGTTACCCTCAGGATCGTGGAGGGGCAGACTTAGCCTGCCTGGTGAAATGGCATGACTACTATTGCGCCGCGGTTTTTGGAGAGATTTTTAAAGTCCCCCGGTTCTAAAACGAGATTTGTGGAGATGATTCAAGGGTTATTTATGACTCCTCCCAGCCGCCTTTGGAAAAAAGGGGGTGTTCCTGCGCCCCCGCGCCGGGAGGCCGGTTGTCAGGGATTCACCCTCCTGGAGGTGATGGTGGCCACTGCCATCATGGGGCTGGTGCTGGTGGTACTGCTCCAGGTGCTCTCCGGCGCCATGATGGCCCAGGAGACCGCCATAGGACACGCCCGGGCCCTGCAGACCGCGGATAGGGTGCTGCAGGATAGCTGCAACGCCCTGGACCTGTCCTCCAGACAATTCTCGGGTCAGGACGGGCCTTACAGCTACCGGGTGAAGATCACCCCCCAATACGAAGTGACCGTGCCCGCCGCCCTGGATCGCCTGGTTAGGTGCGCCCTGATCCAGGTGACGGTGTCCTGGCCGGAGCGGGGCCGGACCCCGTCCGTGTCTCTGGAAACTATCCGCACCGCCTCCCAGCCGAGCAAGTGATGAGAACCCGCGGGCAGACCGGTTTCACCTTGCTGGAGCTGATGATCGCCCTGGCCCTGACCAGCCTCCTCTCCCTGACGGCCTATACCTCCCTCAACCTGAGCCTGAAGGCGGTGGGTCGGGGCCGGGTGGCGGCGGAGCGGCTGCAGGAACAGCGGGTGGGCGTGGCCATCCTGGAACGCTCCCTGACCTCCGCGGTCCAGGGGACGTTGGGCAACCCGATCTATTTTATCGGCGAGCGCCGCCAGATGCGGTTTTTCACCCTGGTGCCCCTGGAGGCCCACAATCTGGGGGGAGTTTACCATTGGCGGCTGCTCCTGGGGGAGGATGAGGCCCACCACGACGTCCTGGCGGTGGAGCAGACCAAAAACGTCAACTGGTACCGGGACCCCGAGGGGGTGGAGACCCGCCAGATCATCCTGAGAGATCTGACCGGCCTGCACTTTACCTACGGAACTGGCAATGAAGAATTCGAAACCTGGGACGGCAAAAAGATCGGCGCCTTGCCGGCTTGGGTCCGGGTGCACCTGACCCTGAACGGCCAGCCGCCCCTGGAAGTGGAAATCCCCATCCATGTGGCAGAATTTAAGACCAGATAGGAGCCGGCGCGGCCCCCCCGATGAGCAGGGCGTGGTGCTGCTGCTGGTGCTCCTGATCCTGACCCTCATCAGCGTCATGGTGTTGAGCTGGGCCCAGGAGTGGCGCACCGAGCTGCTGCTCGCCGCCAACTTCCGGGAAGCCAGCCAGTGCCGTCGCCTGGCGGAGGGCGGCGTCTATTACGCCATGGGCAAACTCCTGGAAACCAAAATCCTGGAGACCAGCGTGACCAACCCGAGCGGTGGCGCGGAGGCCGCGGCCAACCTGGCGGCCGCCTGGCAGGGGAGCCAGGAGTCCCACCAGGTCCAAATGCCCGGGGGCACGGTGCAGGTGCGGGTGGAAGATGAGGGCGGCAAGCTCAATATCAACCAGGCCAGCGAAGAAAATCTGACCGACCTCTTCACGGCCCTGGAGTTCACCCCAGAGCAAGTGCGCACCATGGTGGACTCCATCCTGGATTGGCGCAGCGGCGAGGATCAACCCCGCCCTTACGGAGCCAAGAGCGGTTACTACCTGGGTTTGGACCCGCCTTACGTGGCCCGGAACGGACCCCTGGAAGCGGTGGAAGAGCTGGGCTGGGTGAAAGGCTTCGGGAACAGCCCCATACTGCCCCGCCTGGGTGAGTGGCTGACGGTCCACGGTACCGGTCAAGGGGTCAACATCAACACCGCCCCCAGGGAGGTCTTGTTGACCAGGGGGGTTCCCCCAGAGGTGGTCCAGAACATCATCATGACCCGGCGGCTCCAGCCCTTTCGCAATCTCCAGGACCTCGCGGCCTTGGGTGTGATCGCTGAGTCGGGCCAGTTCCAGCAGCTGACCTTTGTGAGGTCACCTTTTTTTA
This sequence comes from uncultured delta proteobacterium, assembly GCA_963797235.1. GTDB lineage: Bacteria > Desulfobacterota > Desulfobaccia > Desulfobaccales > 0-14-0-80-60-11 > JAPLJC01. The sequence goes on along the minus strand of CAWCOX010000009.1, from coordinate 83,538 downwards.
CAATTAAGTCAACCGGTATGGTAAATAAGAAGGGAGGAAGGCAAACCGTCAAGGCCATCGTGCGGATAGACTTGTCTTTACAAAGTACCTGGCAAATCCTCTCTTGGGTGGACGATTTCCCCGGATAAGGCCGGATTCCGGGGGGCTGGAAGTTATGAAATTAAGCTTTAACCTTAACGACCTGTGGCAGAGTTTCTCCTCCACCGTTCTGGCCGGCGCCGACGGCCTGGGGGTTTATCTGGACGAGTCCGCCCTGACCCTGGCCCAGGTGGAAAAGGGCCTCAAAGGCTTCCAGGTGCAGCATATCCTGCGGCTGGAGCGGCAGCTCCCAGCCGAGGCCCTGGCGGCGCAGCTCAAGGAGGCTGTGGTCCAATGGGGGCTGGAAGGTTGCCCGGTAAGCCTGGCGGTGAGCCGGGACCTGGGTTTCCTGCGCCCGGCAGCCCTGCCCCAGGCCGCGGCCGAGAACCTGGCCCAGGTGGTGACCTACGAACTGGACCGGTTTCTGCCCCTGCCGGCCGAGCGCCTCTATTACGACTACCAAATCCTGGGAGAGACGGATACCGAGATCCGCATCATGTTGATGGCCCTGCCCCGGGAAGCGGTGGACGGCAGCCTCAACCTCCTGTCCCAGGCCGGGTTGCGGCCCATGGCCGTGGAGTTGGCTCCCGCCGCGGTAGCCACCGCCTTCTCCCAGTTGGCCGCCAAACTGCCGCCTGCCTGGTTGCTGCTGCACCTGGAGTCGGGGGCCTTCGAGTTGGCCCACATCCAGGGCCAGACCATCCGGGCCTTCCGCCAGGGGCGCACCACCCCCGGGGCCGACCTCAACCGGCTTCTGGGTGGCGAAATCGAGCGCCTCAGGGCCGCGGGGCACCAGTTTAAGGCCATTTGCCTCCATGGGCAGAGCGGTTCGCTGTTTCAGGCCACCGCCTTGAGCGAGTCCCAAAACCTGAATCTGGTCTATCCCAGCCATCTGGCCATCCAGAACCTGCCGCCGGAAACGGAGCAGGAAGGGGCCCTGGCCGCAGTGGGAGCCGCCCTGAGGAGCCTGGGCAAGGTCTCCCTGCTGGGCAACCTGCTACCGGTCTCGGAGCGGGCTATGGTGCACCTGGGCCGCTTTAACTTCAATACCCTGATGCTCCTGGTCTTTCTGGGCCTCTGCTGCCTCTGGGCCGGCAGCAGCTTCATCCACCAGCGGGTGGTGCTCTATCAGATGAACAACCAAATGGCCAGGTTGGAGCCGGAGGCCCGGGTCGTCGAGCGCCAGTTGGAGGAGAGCCGGGCCCTGGCCAAGCAGATGGAAAATTTCCGCAAGATGGGCAGCACTCCCGATAAGCTCAGGGTTCTGAAAGACCTGACCGAGCTTATCCCTGACAACACTTGGCTTTTCAATCTGCGCCTCAGCAGGCAGAACCTGGATATCAGTGGGATATCCAAATCGGCCTCTGACTTAATCCCACGGCTGGAGCAATCCGGCTGGTTGACCAAAACCGAATTCGCTTCACCCATAGTGACCGATGCCACCAAACAAGAACATTTTAAGATTAAAGCAGATTTTAAGTGATTCCAGCCGGCAGTTTGAGCGGCTGAATCCCCAGCAGCGCCGCCTGGCCCTGACCGGCGGTGGCGCCTTGCTGCTGGTCCTGGTCTATCTGGTGGTGATCAGCCCCCTATGGAGTCTGCATGACAGTTGGTCCCAGGAACTGGCCCGCAAGCGCCAGTTGCTGGCCAAATACCAGAGTCTGGTGGCCAGCAAGGCCCGGATCGAGCAGGGCAACAAGGCCATGAAAGCGGCCCTGGCCCAGGCGGAAAGCCAGTTCCTCACCGGCAGCAATCCCGCGGTAGCTTCCGCCGATCTCCAGGAAATTTTAAAGAAATTGACCCAGGACCATGGGGTGCAGCTGACCAGCGCCAAGGTCCTGCAGCCCCGGGAGGCCGGCCCCTACCTGGAGGTGCCGGTACAGGTGCAGTTATCCTGCAGCACCAGGCAATTGCTCACCCTGCTGTATGAACTGGAGCACCACAAGAAGCTCTTGTTCGTCCCGGAACTGGAGGTCAACGCCCCCCGCTGGGTAGTGGGGTCAAAGGGCAGTTCCGTCTTGCAGGTTAATCTGGTGATCTCCGGGGTGATTAAAAAAAGTGCGGGGGTCTCCAGTTGATCTGGCGCCGGGGCTTCAAACTGTGGCATATTATCCTGGTGGTGGTCAATTGCCTGCTGCTCCTGGCCATCGTCAACATCTGGGTGGGCGGACCCACCGGACCGGTAGCCGCCCGGCTCGACAAGGGGCCGGTGTTGCCCCAGACTCCCATGTTGCGGGACCATCAGCCCCTGAGCGCCTTTGGAGTGGTGGCGGCCAAGGACCTGTTCAGCCAGGATCGCACCGGCTCCGGGGAGCAACCCGCCAATGCTCAGGCCACCCTGGAGGGCAGGCAGCTCATGGGAATCATGGTGATCGGTCCTGACCGGTTCGCCCTGATCAGTTCCAAAGTCACTCCGGCCCCGGGCCACCCCCCGGGCCAGACGGAGCAAGTGGACGTGGTGCGCCAGGGCGAAGACTATGAGGGCTTTAAAGTGGTGGAAATAACCAGTGAAGCGGTGGTGCTGCAAGACAAAGAAGGCAAAAAGACCCTAAACTTCCCAGAATAGAGGCTCCAGCGTGAAGATAATGCGCAGTTCCTGCGGTATAGTGGGAAAACGCCCCCTGGCTGGGTGGTTCCCAGGTTTTCTCTCTTTCCTCCTCGCCATGGGGCTGGCCGGCTGCGCCGGCCCATCCCAGGTGACCCCGACCCCCCCTCCCGAAGCTCGGAAGGTGCCGATAAAGGTCTTTCAATCGCCGGTTCCGGAACGCAAGTTCGTCAAAAAAGAGAAGCCGCCTAAGGAAAGGGAAGAGGAATCCTATATTGGAGACCGCGGCCTGGAAAGCTATACGGCCCGACTGAGAAAGCTCCCCACCTCCCGGCCGGCCCCGAAGAAAGGGGAGAAGGTCTATCCCATCGACCTTAATCTGAAAAACGCTGACCTGGTGGAGGCTGTTCGAGTCCTGGCCGAAACCATGGGGCTCAATTATTCCATCGACCCCAAGGTCAAGGGCTCCGTCAATGTCCGGGCTACCGGCAAACTGAGTGAAAGTGAGCTCTTGTCCATCATGGAGAGCCTGTTGACCGTCAACGGGGCCACTATGATCAAGGGACCGGACGGGGTCTACCGGATCGTGCCCATGGACAAGGCCTCAGCCCGGGGCCTGCCGGTTTACACCAGAGGTGCCGTGCCTCCAGGCATGCGGGCCCAGGTGGTCTTCCTGGAGCAGACTTCGGCCAAGGAGATGTTGGCGGTGTTGAAACCCCTCCTCTCCACCGCCGGGAGTATCGGGGATGCCTCCCACAATTCCCTGATCGTGGTGGATACCCCGGAGAATATGGATAAGGTGCTGGAATTGATCCATCTGGTGGATACCCGGGCCCTGGCTCATACCAAGGTGCGCATCCTCAAGGTGCACAACAGTTCCCCAAAAGAAGTCATTGCTGAGTTGGAGACTATCTTTGCGGCTTACGGCACCCTGTCCGGCAAGGAAAAGGCGCAATTCGGGGTGAGCTTCCTGCCGGTGGGCCGCCTTAACGGCGTAATGATCCTGGCCACCTCCGGAGAGCTGATGGAGCGGGCCCTTTACTGGGTGCGCCAGTTGGATGCCAAGACCGATATGATGGCCAACGTCCACGTCTATAACGTGGAGAATTACAAGGCCAAGAATCTGGCCAACATCCTCACCCAGGTGTACGGCGGCACTGCCGCGGCCCCCACCGTCAAAGAGGCCAAGCCCGAGGTGGGCATCCAGCCCGGAGGCGCTGCTTTTGGCGGTACCGGCGGCACCGGCGGCGGCATGGGTGGCATGGGTGGCATGGGCGGCAGCCAGCAGCAGGGTGGCATGGGTGGGACCGTAAGCGGAGGCATGGGATTGACCGGCGCCGGCGGCGCCGGCGGGGCCGGGGGCCTGGGCGGCGCCGCCGGCGGCGTCCCCGGCGGCCAGGCGGGAGGTTCGCCCCTGAAGGAACGGGCCACCGGCGCCAGAGCCGAAGGCGCCGAGCTCAAGGAAGGAGTGCGCGTCATCCCCGATGAAGAGAACAACCTCCTGGTGGTGGTGGCCCCGCCCTATGAGTGGAACATTATCTCCCGGATACTGAAGGAATTGGACATCATGCCCCGCCAGGTGCTGAACGAGGTGCTCATCGCCGAGGTCACCCTCACCGATGAGTTGAAATACGGCATTGAGCTCTTAATCGGGGCCACGCCGACTACCTCCGCCACCTCGACGGCCACCGGCAACACTTCTACCAGCCCCACCGGCCTCTTGGTCGCCAACCAACAAGGAACGACTACGAATATTACTGGTCCTTCTGGTCAAACTGGTACTGTTACATCGGGTCCGACCTCCTCCTTCTCCGGAGTGACTCCGGCAACGGCGGCCGCTGGGGCCTTCACCACCGCCGGGGGCTTTAGCTTCTTGGCCGTGGACACGGCGAACAAGCTCAGAGGCCTCATCAACCTGCTGGCTTCCGAAGGCAAGGTGGAAATCCTGGCCTCGCCCCAGATCATGGCGGCCAACAACCAGGAGGCCCGCATCCAGATCGGCTCGGATGTGCCCACCCTCACTTCCAATTCCGTGCCCCTGGTCAGCCAGCAAACCTCTTTTCAGACCTCTACGGTCCAATACCGCAGCACCGGCATCATCCTGTCAGTAAAGCCCCAGATCAATGCCAAGGGCCTGGTGACCCTGGAAATCGCCCAGGAAGTTAGCGACGTGGACACCACCAACTCCACGGTGTCCGGCAGTCCCAACTTTACGGTGCGCAGTGCCAAAACCACCCTGACCACCGCCGACAACCAGACCGTGGTCCTGGGCGGCCTCATCCGGGAGGACAAAAGCAACACCAACGCCGGGATTCCGGGCCTGCGGCGTATGCCCATCCTGGGGCCCCTGTTCGGTTCCACCGGGGTAAGCAAAACGCGGACTGAACTTTTAGTCTTGATTACTCCCCATATCATTACTAATATGGAAGAAGGGGCCCATGTCACCCAGGATATGAAGGAAAAAGTGGGTCTGGATGAATCCCAACCCACGCAGCGTAGGTCCGGCGGCACACGGCAGGAGTCGAGGCCCAATTATTAAAGTGCAAGCTCAAAACAGCCGATCAAACGAGAAACCAACTACTTGCGGCGCCTCGGGCGCCGGGGAGAAGTAGCCATGAAATGGAGAATAATGGCGGTAATACTGGCCCTGAGCCTTCTGGGCGCCTGGACGGGCCCCGCCACCGCCGGGGTTCTTGGTTATAGCTTGGACCGGGCCGGCCAAAAGGGCTTTACCGATCCTCCTCCCGCGGAGCCCAGCGCCGCAGTGGTCGCCGCTGATGCCCTGATTGCCAAGCCGATAGGATTGGGTCTCACCATTGCCGGCACCGCGACTTTCCTGGTCACCCTGCCGTTCAGCATCCCTTCCGGGAGCGTTGAGGATGCAGCCCAGGGCCTGATCGTCCGACCGGGAGGTTATACTTTCGTGCGTCCTTTTGGCCGGAGTGAGCCAAGGTTTGAGGAAAAGTCACTCTTCGAGCGTTAAAGGCAGCGATCAGGGTTGAAACCCTGGTGGTAATGGATCTTGACGCCTTTGCTTCGCTAAAAAGACCGTCAATTTTGTCAAACAGCCGCAGGCCCTGGCCTGCGGTTTTTTTATGTGGAGCCACCCTCGGCTGTTCTGGTTCGTTTAAAGGTCAGATTGCCCACGTACTGTAGACGCGCCGCTTGGGCGCCCTCGCCAAATATTACCGGATCGGTCTCATATACCTGAGCAACACCTCACCGGTGAACAGATAAAGGAGGGCGGCGACCGCCAAAAAAGGCCCGAAAGGAATGCGGGTGGTGCGCCATTGGCCCCCGCGCCAGGCGCCCCCGGCCAGGGTCAGCCCCAGGCCCACCAGGGTACCCAGAGTGGCGCTGATGAAGATGATGAAAGGTAAGGAGCTCACTCCCAGAAACGCCCCGATCATGGCCAGCAGCTTGACGTCACCGCCACCCATCCCCGTTTTGCCGCTGAACTTTTCATAGACCCACCCGACCACCAGGAAAAATCCGCCCCCCAGCAACACACCCAACAGTGCCTCCCAAAAACCGGGGGACGGCAGCAACAGCGCCAGCCCCAGGCCGGCCACAATGCCGGGGTAGGTGATGGCGTCGGGCAGCAGGCGGTGCTCCAGATCGATGGCAGTCAGAACCAGGAGGGCGGCGCCGAAGGGCCCATAGGCGATGAGCCGGAGGCTCCCGGGATACTGGTGCCACAGGGCCAGGAAAAACAGGCCCCCGGCCAGCTCCAGCAAGGGATAGCGCCAGGAGATGGCGGCCCCGCAAAAGCGGCACCGGCCTCGGAGGTAAAGGAAGCTGAGCACTGGCAGGTTGTCGCGCCAGGCGAGCGGCGTGCGGCAATGGGGACAGCGGGAGCCGCCGGCCCAAAACTGCTCCCCGGCCGGCAGGCGGGTGGCCACTACATTGAGAAAGCTCCCCAGGGCCAGCCCCACCAGGAAGACCAAAAAGTTGTCCATCTCAGGGCCTTGGACCCGACGCGGCCGGAGCCCCGGACCTCTGGTCCCGAAAGTCGCCCCTGGACGCCATTAGGCGCGGCTCACTCCTCTCCCAGGCCAATTTGTCTGACCTTTGCCAGGGACATGTTCCAGTAGCCCTGATCGGTGCTGCCCTCGATGATCAGGTCCACAAACAGGTCGCCCTGGAGCCTCTCCCCGGAGGTGAGCCAGATGTCCGCCGAACGGTACCGGTCCGTCTCGGGGCCGGAAAAGGTGATAACTTGAATGACGGAGATGGGCACCCAGGTCATGCTTCCGGCCTGCTTGAGCTTCAGTTCCTGGCTGGAGCCGGGCAGCTTCAGCCGCCAGATGAAGAACTCGATGCCTGCCTCGGTGATCACCTTGCTGGGGGTTTTGATGATGGGGGTCGGCGGAGGGGTGGGATTGCAGGAGGACGCGCTGAGCAGAGCCGCCGCCAGGATCAGGCTGAGCAACGCGGTTAGCTTTGCCACATACGAGGATGTTCCCAGTCTCCCCCAAGCCATGTCCGGTCTCCTGATGGTCTCCGGTCTCCCGGCAACCCGTTTAATTGGCTGCGGGCCGGAGCTGGGCCCCGCCGCCATCAGTCTATTCATACCACAAGATGGCGCGGAGAGGGACAAAAATCAAGAGTTCCCTCAGGTTGCCCCCCCCTGTAACTCTTTTTCGGCATTGACTTTTCATAAAAAAAACTTACCTATGGAAAAAACCTAACCAGCCGGCAGCCAGCCCGCAGCGGCGCCACCCGCTGCGACTAGGGCCCTGACCCTCCCAGGCTCCATCCCTCCTGCGTCCCTTCCCGCACCTCCTCTTGCTGGTAAAGCCCGTCAGTCTCATTGATTTCATTTTAGTTAACAATTTTGTGTCAGCATAAACGAATTTCGAATTGTTACAAGCATTTTAATAGACATATATGTATTCAAAAGTACCTAAAATAGACATTTTTGTTAATGAGCTCGTCCGTTTACACGGCTAAGCTACCGATATTAGTAGGTTTGTAAATGGCACGCCCTTTGCTTAAGTATCTAGGATTTCGACCCCATAAGGAGGATTTTGGTATATGAATGGAGCTGACACTGCTTTTGTCCTGATATCCGCCGCCCTGGTGATGCTCATGACCCCGGGGCTGGCCCTGTTTTATGGCGGCATGGTGCGCAGCAAAAACGTCCTGGGCACCATTATGCAAAACTTTATCATGCTGGCGGTGGTCGGCGTCCTCTGGGCCGTATATGGTTACAGCCTGGCCTTCGGCCCGGACGTGGGGCATTTCATCGGCGACCTGTCCTACCTGGGTTTAAACGGCGTCGGCTTTGAGCCCTTCAAGGCTTATTCCGAAACCATCCCGCATCAGACCTTCATGATTTATCAGGCCATGTTCGCCATCATCACCCCGGCCCTGATCACCGGCGCCTTTGCCGAGCGCATGAAATTCAGCACTTTTCTGGTCTTCATGGTCATCTGGTCCACCATCGTTTATAATCCGGTGGCCCACTGGGTCTGGGGCGACGGCGGCTGGCTGAAGAATTTGGGCGCCCTGGATTTTGCCGGCGGCACGGTGGTGCACATCAATGCCGGCGTCGCCGCCCTGGCCGCGGCCCTGGTGATGGGTCCCCGGAAAGGTTACGGTGGCCATGGCAATGGCGAAGCCTTCATTCCCCATAATCTGCCCATGACCATCCTGGGGGCCGGCCTCCTGTGGTTCGGCTGGTTCGGCTTCAACGCCGGCAGCGCCCTGGCCGCCAACGCCCTGGCCAGCTCCGCCTTCACCGCCACCCATCTGGCCACCTGCGCCGCCACCCTCTCCTGGATCGGGGCTGAGTGGATTCACCGCGGCAAGCCCACCACCCTGGGCGCCGCTTCCGGGGCCGTGGCCGGTCTGGTGGCCATCACCCCGGCCTCCGGTTATGTCGGCCCCATGTCCGCCCTCATCATCGGCCTGATTGCCGGGGTTATCTGCTACATGGCGGTCCTGGTCAAGCCGAAATTGGGCTATGACGACTCCCTGGACGTGGTGGGAGTGCACTGTGTCGGCGGGCATCGCGGGCGCCATGTTAACCGGGCTCTTCGCCAGCAAGTTGGTGAACCCCGCCGGCGGCGACGGCCTCTTCTTCGGCAATGCCGGCCAGCTCGGCATTCAGGCTCTGGCGGTGGGAGTCACCATCGTTTACTCCTTCGTCATCAGTTACGCCCTCTTCTGGATCCTGGATAAGACCATGGGACTCAGGGTCGATCGGGATGAGGAAGTGGCTGGTCTGGATATCAGCGAACATCAGGAAATAGGCTACAACCTGTAAACGACAGGAGGTCAGACATGAAAAAGATCGAGGCAATCATTCAGCCTTTCAAACTGGAGCCGGTCAAGGAGGCCTTACACGCCATCAGTGTTAAAGGCATGACGGTCTGCGAAGTCAAGGGCTTTGGAGTGCAGAAAGGCATCCGGGAAGTCTATCGGGGCATGGAATATCAGGTGGATTTCCTGCCCAAGGTGAAAATCGAAATAGTCGCCCAGGACGACAAGGTCCAGATCATCGTGGACACCATCATCAGCAAGGCCCGCACCGGCCGGATCGGGGACGGCAAGATCTTCGTCTATCCGGTGGCGGAGGTCATCCGCATCCGCACCGGGGAGACGGGGGAGAGCGCCATCTAAGGCAGTTCCGGGCTAAACCATAACCTAGACGAGTTCTCAGGGGAAGGCGGCGTCTTGCCAGATGCTTGCCTCCCCTTTTTTTGTTTACACACTATTTTGCTTACCATACATAATTGTCACCAATAAAATCCGCATCTCTCAAAGAATAAAAAATTACTAGACAACTTTGCAATAAGTCTTATCTACAAAAAAGTATATATTCATTAACCATTTTTGACATTTATGCATTATCTATATCAGGCGGTATACATATAACTAACTGTTTTTTCTCTTATTTTTAGTTGGCACAGCAATTGCTATCAATTTCTGCAGGTGAAAGGCTTCCTAATTCATTTCACTAAAACCACTTTTCGAGGGAGGATAATCACAGTGCAATCGAAAAGATTGACCACGATTTATCTGTTGGCATTCATCCTGGTTAATGCTTTTGCGCCCCGCTGGCTGGCTGCGGCGGCAGATGAGGCGGCTCCGGCGTCGCCGGCGGCGGCTGCTGCTCCGGAGCCTAAGCCCGACCCCGCGGGAATTGCCACGGGGGACAAGACCAATGCTGTCGATGCGGCCGGTAATGCCTTTGTCGTTACTGAGCCGACCGACAAAAAAGCCTCTGATTATGCAGAAAAGAAAAAGGCCTTCGACGAATACCAGGCCCAGGCGGCCAAAGAGCCTCTCGCGGTCAAGCTCGCCGACACGGTCGGGCACAACCGCATTGCGATCAACTTCGACTGGACTCTTATCTGCGGGTATCTGGTGCTCTTCATGCAGGCAGGCTTCGCCCTGCTCACCTGCGGGTTGGTGCGCCGGAAGAACGCCGGCCATCTGATGATGCTTAACTTCGCCGCTTATGTCTTCGCCTTCTTGGCTTACTACGTCTGCGGCTACGCCTTCCAGTTTGGCGCCGTCGCCGTGAACGCGGCACCAGGTAATCTTGGCGGTACGCCGACCCTGAACGAATTCCTCCTCGGAAGCGGCATGTGGGGCTTCCTGGGCGGCAAGGGCTTTTTTCTGAGCGGCCCGGGCTACGATTCTGGAAGTCTTTGCCTCACGCTCTTCCAGGTCGTGTTCATGGAGACGGCCGGGTATATCATCGTCGGCGCCATCTGTGAGCGGATAACTTTCTGGGGATTCGTCCTCTGCGAGATCTTCATAGGCGCCATCCTGTACCCCATGTCCGGTTGTTGGGTCTGGGGCGGCGGCTGGCTCTCTCAGTTGGGTGCCTCCATGAACCTCGGCCACGGCTACGTGGATTTCGCGGGCTCGACCGTGGTCCACGCCGTGGGCGGCTTCGCCGCCATGGCGTTGGCTGTCATCCTCGGCCCGCGCCTCGGCAAGTATGGCCCGGACGGCAAACCGCGGGCCTTTCCCGCCCACAACCTTGCCTTTGTAGTGACCGGCACCTTTATCCTCCTGTTCGGCTGGATGGGTTTTAATCCGGGCTCTACCCTGGGCGCGACGGACCTGCGCATCTCGGTGGTTGCAGTGAACACGAACCTCGCCGCCTGTTCGGCTTCGGCGACGGCGTTGATCCTCTGGTACTTAAAGTTCGGTAAACCCGATATCACGATGGCCTGCAACGGTATGCTGGCGGGTCTGGTGGCCATCACCGCGCCTTGTGCGTTTGTCAGCCCGAACTCAGCCATTATTATCGGCATTCTGGCCGGCGTCCTGGTCTGCGTGGGGGTTCTCTTTAACGATCGGGTGCTCAAGGTTGACGACCCGTGCGGGGCGATCTCCGTGCACGGCTATTGCGGCTGGCTGGGGGCGGTTTGCGTCGGTATCTTCGCCGATGGAACGTACGGCGCGGGCTGGAACGGGGTCGGCGCCACGACCTATCTCGAGAAGGCCGGCCAGGGTGTGACCGGCCTGCTGCATGGGGACGTGTCGCAGTTCTTTACGCAGCTCGGCGGAGCCACGCTCATTTCACTATACGCCTTCGGCCTCACCTTCGTGGTGTTCAAAATCGTGAACCATTTCTTTAAGCTGCGCGTTACTGAAGAGGTGGAGAAGGAAGGCCTCGACGTTCCGGAATTCGGTTTGCCTTGCTACCCTGAAAGCACCGCGGCGAGCGGCAGAGCCTGATGGGAGGGGTGCTCGACCTGCCCTGCATAACCCTGGAGGCGGCAGGCCGAGCACGCTTTGCCCTGGCCAAGACCAGGCGCAAAGAAACGGCCAATGGTGAGCTCGGGTAATCGGATATCCGGGGCAACCGGCAATCATGACGACAGGAGAATACCGATGAAAAAAATCGAGGCAATCATTCAGCCTTTCAGACTGGAACCGGTGAAGGAGGCCCTGCACGAAATCAGCGTCAAGGGCATGACGGTCTGCGAAGTCAAGGGCTTCGGGGTACAGAAAGGCATTCGGGAAGTTTATCGGGGCATGGAATACCAGGTGGATTTCCTGCCCAAGGTCAAGATCGAGATCGTGGCCGTGGATGATAAGGTCCAGGCTATCGTGGACACCATCGTGGCCAAGGCCCGCACCGGCCGCATCGGCGACGGCAAGATCTTCATCTACCCGGTGGCGGAGGTCATTCGCATCCGCACCGGAGAGACCGGAGACGAAGCCGTATAAATGGTCAGGGCGGGGGAGGCGACTCCTCCGCCCTTTCTTGTGCTTGGCCCAGGCCCGATTTTTCGACTCCTCCGCCCAGCCAACCGCGGAGAATTGTTAAATCCTGATTAAGATTAACTACAAAAAAGATGATTACAATAATTTATATCTACAAAAAAGTAAACCATGAACCGGCCACCTCTTGCCTAAGTAATGGAATTTTAAAGCAATTGTCTTTGGCATAGTAATTGCTGAAATTATCAATAGATGAAAGGCGTTCATAATCTGCAAAACAGGGGGAAATTAGGAATGATACAACATTTTATGGTTAAGGGGATTTCTCTGAGAACGATGCTGTCCTGGTTGGTACTGGGATGCTTTCTGGGCGGGCTGACCCTGGCCCCGGTGACGCAGGCGCTGGCACAAGCAGTCGCCGGCCCCTCGGCCCTGATGGAAAAGCCTCAAGAGGTCGCCAAGCCGAAGAGAACCGAGCGCCCACCACCGTCGGCCCGATCTACTGCGACACCTGCATTCCCATTGAGACCGGCCATTTCGCCTTGTCGACCACCGCGGCTCTGTCTTTCTATCCGGGGTTCTTTTCCAATAACTGGCGGACAGTGACCGCCGGCGGCAATCTTCACACCTTCTATATGCCGTGGAAATTGACCTATGGTCCCACCAAGGATATGGAGATGTATATCATCGCGCCCTTCATCACTAACTGGGCCAACGATGTCAATGCTCCAGCCCCCAATGGCAACACCTCTGCCAGCTATAGCGGCATCGGCGACCTGACCCTGATGGGCAAATACAATCTGCTGCCGGAAGGCGACTGTATGCCGGCGGTCACCGCCGTGGGTGGGTTTGCCAGCATCCCCACCGGTCATGCCAACCACCTCAATCCGAACAAATTGGCCACAGATGCTATCGGCACCGGGGCCTTGACCTTTACCTCGGGCGTCAATCTCTACAAATGGCTGAAGCCCTTCCTGATTTACAGCAATATCTGGATGAACAATCCGATCAACATTTATAAAAATACGCCTGATAACATTGCCGTCCGGTCCCGGGACTATGTCACCTTTAACCTGGCGGCGGAATATCCCATCCCCAACAGCAAGTTTGTGCTCCTGTGTGAAATGTACAGCAACTGGACCTGGAATAATCTCCAGACCGTCCAGGGCTACCAGACCCCGCAGACCGTCATTGGCGTCCTGCCGGGGATCGAGTTCCTGGCCACGGAGAAATTGTCCGTGTCGGCGGGCGCCTCCTTCGACCTGGCGGGCAAAAACGGGGTTAAGAAATACACCCCCATGCTTTACATGTCCTACGCCTTTTAAGCCGCACCCGGGTGCAAGCCCGGCCAAACTCGGTGGGGCGGGTTGCGCCGCCCCACCGTCTGCATCAACGGGCTCCGGATAGAGCCCTTCAGGAGAAAGCAATGATCTGGACCTTATTGTCTTTGGCGATTATCGCCCTCTTTATGGGCGGGATGATCCTGGCTGCCAAAGTGCCGCCGCCTGCAGATGAGGCCGAAGGCTCCAACCGAGCGGTTAGCCGGAGGCTGGAATTCATCAGAAGATCCTCCCTGTGCCGTTAACCTTAAAAACCACGGGCCGGGCGGAGCTGGCCGGCCAGGCCGCTAACGACCCCCGGTTTATCGCCCCGTAGGCTCGCGAAGTTGGATGGCTTCGCACTTGGGCAAGACAGGGGGGCGATCAACCTCGGGGTCTAAATCTGCAGCTTCACGGTCAAACGGCAAACAGGGGGGGAGACCGAAAAAGAAAACTCACGTTCCTGACGCTGCTTAGACAGCGGCTCTGGGAAGAGAACGAAATTCGGTTTGTTGGAAAATTTCGCTAGGCATTTTGGCCAGTTTGACCTCAAATTTGAGAGTGTGAATCAAGTAAGAGTTCATTTGGAGCCTTGGGGATTTCATCCCAGGGCTTTTCCATTTTAAGAGGTTTCCATATTGGAATCATATGCAGAGATCTTAGGAGAGCGGATATTGGCAAGTTATCTGGCATCGGAAAAAGCTCCTTTATGTTGATCAAGGGGAATCAGAAAGGAGATTTTTCTTGTTCTAGAAGGGGAGATAGAAAGATTCATCTTCGCAACTCGACATTCTTGATTTGCAAGAACCCCAAACCCCTGCTCATGCGTTGGAGCAGATATCAACCTGCATTATGCGGCAAATTAAAAGGGCGGTCCAAATGCCTATTTAAGATGGTTAACCTGCCGCATAATTTCGGGTTAGCTAACAACAAATAGGGAGGTCATGGTGGTTGAAGTGAAGGTCCCGCCGGTCTTTCTTGACTGCGAAGTTAATGTGCTGGCCGCCCAGTCCCCACTATTTACCGGTCAAGGCTTCAAATCCGGCGACAATATCCAGAAGTTCCTCGGTGATGGTGCTCTGGCGCAATTGGTTGTATTGTAGCCGCAGTTCTTTCAGGCGCTCTTCAATATTGATTTCGGCGGCTTGCATGGCAGAGAGACGGGCCGCATTTTCGCTGGCCAGGGACTCGGCAAAGGCCCGGTAGAGGGAAACAAAGAGGTACTGCCCCAGCAGGGCGTAGACCAACCGGGGGCGGGCCATAGTAAAGATGGGCAGGACCCGGGAAGGCCAGGGCTTTTGCCCCAGGCTTTCCAACCAGTCCAAATCGATGGGTAAAAGGGGCACGGCCTGGGGCCGATGGGCCGCGCCGGAGACCGGTTGATGATAGAACAGCATGATCCAGTCGATTCCTCCGGGGCATTGCCAGGCCTCGATTTTCAGCAATAACTCCTGGACCGCGGAGGAGATGCCGCTGATCGAGCCGGGAACGGCAAAGTAGGCCTCCACCTGTTCCCCTGCCTCTTCCAGGCGGGAGACGGCCCGGGCTCCCACGGCAATGATGGAGCGATCCTTTTTTGCCACTCGTAGTTCATTGCACCTGTCCAGGGCAAATGAGACCAACAACTCGTTGAACTGGCCGCACATCCCCAGCTCCGAGCCGAAAATAATCGCCCCCAGTCGCCGGCCGGAAGTCGACCGCGGCTGAGCCCTGTCCTCCCGTTGGCCGCGCATCACAATCTGCATCCCCAGCCGCAATGTTCTGGGCCTCGGTCTCCACCACGGGCAAAGCGGTCAGCGAGCCGCTGCCGTCCTCCGGCCGCAGGTGGGTGGAGCGCTCCAGCAACCGGGAATGGATATAAAAGATATCTCCGGGATAGGCCTCCCGCCCGGGAGGACGCCGCAGCAGCAGGGACAACTCCCGGTACGAGCGGGCGTGATTGGTGAGGTTGTCATAAATGATCAAGACGTCCCGCCCTTGCTCCATAAAGTATTCTGCCATGGAGGTGGCGGCATAAGGCGCCACGAAATGTAGTCCTGGCAGGGCCTCCCCCGGCGCCACCACCACGATGCAGTAGTCCATGCCCCCCTGCTCCCGCAAGTCGGCAATCAACTGAGCCACAGCCGTATCCCGCTGGCCGATGGCGCAATAGACGCCGATTACGCCGGTATCCTTCTGGTTAATCAGGGTGTCCAGGACGATGGCGGTCTTGCCCGTCTGCCGGTCGCCCAGGATCAGCTCCCGCTGGCCCCGCCCGATGGGCACCAGGGCGTCCACCACCTTTATCCCCGTTTGCAGGGGCACGGTTACGGGGACCCGAGCCATGATGGCCGGGGCTTCCCGTTCCACCGGGCGGCGCTCCAGGGTGCGGATGGGGCCCAGGTTGTCCAGGCGACGGCCCAGGGCGTCCACCACGCGGCCCAGCAACGCCTCTCCCACCGGCACATCCAGCACCCGGCCGGTGCGTCGGGCCTCGGTGCCAGCCTTTAAGTCGCCTATTTCTCCCAGGAGGACAACGCCCACTTCGGTGGGGTCCACGTTGAAGGCCACACCTTGCAATCCCCCCGGGAAGCGGATCAATTCCTCCGCTTCCACCCCCGGTAAGCCTTCCACCAGGGCAATGCCGTTCCCCAGCGAGCGGACGCGGCCCACCTCCCGGGTCCTGAGTCCAGGTCGGTAAGCGCTAAACACCTGTTCCAGGACCGAGACCGTCTCGTCCAACAGGGTGTTCAATTCCCCCCGTTCCTGGTTCATGCCGCCTCACCTTTGTCCAGCTCCTGGAAGGCCTGGGAAAGATCCTCCTCCAGGGAGTCCAGGAAGCTCCCCAGACTCCAGGCGAGCTTGCGGGAACTGGTGAGCAGTTCGATGCCCGCCAGCAATTCCCCGGAGGTGGCGAACCGCAAGGCCAGGTCCTGGCCGAATTGCTCTTGAACCTGGGTGGCGATCTTTTGCCGGGTTTCCTCGGGCAGCTCAAAGGCGGTGGTGATGAGCAACTCGCCTCCCGTCTCTTGGATGGATTCCTTGATGGCCGTCTGTTCTTCTGGGGCCAGTTGCCGGAGGCGATCCAGAAAGACTTCAGTCAAGCGCTGCTCCAACTCCAGGTTTCCCATTTCTTGTAAGGCCCGGCGGGAGATGGCCACAACCTCCTGGGCCAGCCGTTGCTTGAGGTTTCGGAGAAAGGTCTCTTTTTCCCGCTTAAGTGAAGCCGCCCATTTTTGGCGAATCTGCCCTACTTCCTGCCGGGCCTGGGAAAAAAGCTCCTGCTTATGGGCTTCGGCCTGACGCCCGGCCTCTATTAGCATTTCCTGCCGCTGCTCTTCGATTTCCAGGATCTTCTGGCGCAGAGAGGCTTCCTCTTGCTCCGCCGCCTGCCTTTTTTGCTGGGCTTCCGTCAACTGAGCGGCGATTCTCCCTTCCCGGGCCGTCATGGCGGCAACAATCGGGCCGTAGAGAAAATGTTTCAGCAAGGCCACCAGGATCAGGAAGTTGACGATCTGGGCGGCCACGGTAAACCAGTTGATCAGCACAGTCTTATCCTCCGGCCTTGCCGATCAGGTGATTCCAAAAAGGATTGGCAAAGATGAGGATCATGGCCACCACCAGGCAATAAATGGCCAGGGATTCGATCATGGCCAGGCCGACAAAGAGGGTGCGGGCAATGGTGGCGGCTTCGTCCGGCTGCTGGGCCATGGCGGCCAGGGCCTGGGTGATGGCCCGGCCTTGGGCCAGCGCCGGACCGATGGAGCCTATGGTGATGGTCAGACCGGCGACAATGATGGAAACCGTGCCGATAATTTCAACTGCGCTCATGCCTCTGTGTCCTCCTTTGGTTTATCGGGTCCCCGGTTCTCTGCAGCCGGAGGTTCTATAAGGGCTTCTCTCTTTTCTTCATGGACCTGGGCGGCGGAAGCAATATAGACGGTGGCCAGCACCGCAAAGATGAAGGCCTGGACCTGGCCGATAAGCAACTCCAGCAACTGCATTACCAACGGAAAAAACAGCGGCACCACCGCCAGGAGAATGGCCCCCAGCAGGGCGCCGCTCATCACGTTGCCGAAAAGACGCACCGCCAGGGCCAGGGTGCGCGTCAGTTCGGACAGGATATGAAAAGGCAGCATCAGGACCGTGGGTTTCAGGTAGTGGCCCAGATAGCCCCAGACGCCTTGTCGGGCAATACCGTAAATCGGCACCGCCACCAAGACGCAGATAGCCAGCCCGGCGGTGGTGGACAGGGAATAAGTGGGCGGATGATAACCGGGGAGAATGGTCAAAAGATTGGAGAACGAAATGAAGATGAACAGGGTGCCGATGAACGACAGGAAAGGCCCTGGATCCTGCTGGCTGATTTGCCGGATCTGTTCCCTCATGCCCGCCACCAGAACCTCCAGCAGGTTTTGCCACTTGGAAACCCTGGCCCCGGTAGTAAGCCTGCGGGTTACCAGCCAGGAGCCGAGGACCAGCAGGCCATCACCAGCCAAGTACAGAGGATGGTGGCGTTCAGCAGCACCGGCCCCCGTTGCCAGAACACCCACTGATCCAAACTAAGTTCCATGGCCACTCCGCCTATTGGTCCTTTTCGATTTTTTTGTGCTCCTGACCGACCCAGTGCCAGGCGTTTAGCGAACCCAGGATGATCCCGCCCAAAAGCAGCATCAGGGTCCAGGAGTAGCGACTGGGCCAGGTGCGGTCGATCCAGGCCCCCAGGAGCGCTCCTCCCAGGGCGGGGAGGGCCACCGACCAGCCGATGAGGCCGAACATGCCCAGGCCGAACCACACCACCTCCCGTTGGCGGCCTTTGGCCTTCAGCTTCCGGGCTTCTTTGCGGCTCACCTGCCGGGAGAATTCTTCCCCCACCGGCGGATTTTCTTCGGGAGAACCTGGCTCAGGCATATTCCTCCAGTTTGAGGAAGCGGCGGATGAAATTGGCTTCCAGGTTGGCCAGGGCCGAACGGGCTCGCTTTTCCTGGGAGGTCAGGACCTTGAAACTTTTCTCCACGGTTGTCCTGAGCCTTCCCAGCTCCGGCCCCCGCACCGCCTGGCGGGTGGAGACCAGGACCTCCGGCCCGCACTTCACCAGGACACCCTCATCCACCGCCAGAAACTCCTCCAGGCCATCCCCGGCTTTCACAAAGGAGAACAGGCCCGGCACCAGCGCCGCCACGAAGTCGATGTGCCGGGGCAGCAGGCAAAAGGAGCCGTTTTCGGCTTCGGCAGTCACCTTGACCACTTCTTCGTCCACCAAAACTTCCGTGGGCAGCAGCACTTTCAGTCTCATGGCTTTTTGGCTTCGTTGATCGCGCCTATCATATATAAAGAGCTTTCGGGATAGTTGGCAAATTCGTCGTTCAGGATGCGTTCGCAGCCTTCCAGGGCCTCGGCCAGTGGGACCATCCGGCCCGCCTGGCCGGTAAACTGTTCGGTGCTGAAAAAGGGCTGCGTCAGGAAGCGCTCCAGCCGCCGGGCCCGGAACACGGTGCGCCGGTCTTCCTGGGAAAGCTCCTCCAACCCCAGCATGGCGATGATGTCTTTCAATTCTTCGTAACCCGCCAGGGTCCGTCGAACCTCCTGGGCAATGTGGTAGTGCCGCTCCCCGGCGATGGGCGGCACCAGCATCTTGGAGCCGGATTGCAGCGGGTCCATAGCGGGATAGAGCCCTTCGCTGGCCCGCTTCCGGGAAAGCACGATGAAGGAAGAGAGGTGGGCAAAGGTATGAGTGGCGGCGGGATCGGTGAAATCATCCGCCGGCACGTACACCGCCTGCACTGAGGTGATGGCCCCGGAGGTAGTGCTGCAGATGCGCTCTTCCAGTTTGGCGATCTCCGTGGCCAGGGTAGGCTGATAGCCCAGCCGGGAAGGCACCAGGCCCAAGAGCCCGGAGACCTCGGAGCCCGCCTGGATGAACCGGAAAATATTGTCGATTAAGAGTAACACGTCCTGTTTGGGGTCATCCCGAAAGTATTCTGCCATGGTCAGGGCCGCGTGCCCCACCCGGAAGCGGGCCCCGGGTGGCTCGTTCATCTGGCCGAAGACCATGATGGTGCTGTCCAGGACCCCGGCTTCGGCCATGGCCCGGTAAAGTTCCTCCCCCTCCCGGCATCTTTCGCCGATGCCGCAAAATATGCTGATGCCCTGGTGCCGCCCCACCGTGTTGTGGATCAGTTCAGTGATCAGCACGGTTTTCCCGACGCCGGCGCCGCCGAACAACCCGCCCTTGCCGCCCCGCTCCAGGGGGGCCAGCACGTCGATGGCCTTGATGCCGGTTTCAAAGATTTCGGAGACGACGGTGCGCTGGGTTAAAGGTATGGACGGCTGATGGATGGAACGCCATTCGCCCCCCAATATTTTTTCCTTCTCGTCGATCACCGCGCCGAAGACGTTGAACATCCGGCCCAGGAGCCTTTTCCCCACCGGCACTTTCAGGTGGTGGCCCAGGTCCAGCACCGGCTAGCCCCGGGCCAATCCGTAGGTGGAGGTCAGGGCGATGCCCCGCACGATCTCGGAGCTCAGGTGGGTCACCACTTCAATGACGATGCTGCCCTCTGGGCCGGCCGCAAGCTGGTGGTTGATGGCAGGAAGCCGTTGGGGAAAGCGCGCATCCACCACGCTGCCCCGGATCGAAATTACCGTGCCCACATCAGTCCGGTCTCGGTCCATGGTTCGCTCCTGAGAATAACTCACAGGCTCTAGCGGTTTTTTGTCCTTCCACCTCGAAGTTCCACCTCCACAAGGTGAAGATCCAGGAACCGTTACGAGGATGGACTTGACCTGGCCATCCCCCAACGTCGCGAGCCTCCTCCCCGGGATTGCCGCTCTTGATAACATAAGCATCCAGGTCCGAAATGCGAAGCTGGAGCCGACTCCTCAGAGGCACCGTTACTTTCTGATCTCAAATACATCAGTGACAATGTAGTTGTCGGTGATGCCTCCTCCGGCGGCGTTGGGTTGTTGAGCGCCTGCTTTTGACAATCCATACATCGCCTCGAGTGTGCGCAGGAGGTTGACGTGGGTGATACCTTTGCCCTCGGGGTAATCACCGGACTTGATATGCGCCCCCGCAAAAATCGTGACAATACGATTGTTCAAGTCGACGCAGTACTCGTGATCGCGACCCTCGCCGGCACAAGTCTGTGGATCCACCAACGGATTGGTCAATCCCCGATAGCCCCTTTTATCATCGTTTTCATCGAAGGTGAGGATCAGAAGGCTGTTGTGATCTTTAGCCCATTCATAGTAGCGACCGAGGTTGTTCTGCAGCCATCGGTCGCCTACCGGAATGCTCTCTATGATTGGACCGTCGTGCATGTCGTTTTTCAGGTTGGGAATGACGAAGGCAACGGTGGGTAAGGTATTATACTGGGCAGGGTCGGAAGGAAAGTCCGCGAACCTTAGGTTGGATGATGTCGCGACCGTTGTGCCGGTGGGTACGGTGGCAAAGCTGATCCAGGGGACATGTTTTCTTGCATAAAGGCCCGCCGACGTATCACCCGTGAAACCGATTGCAGGCAGGCTCTCCGCGTAGCCTTTGAAGGACCGCCCCTTATTGATCAACTGCTCTCCCAGATTGGTCGTCTTGAACGGGTAGTTGGGATTATCCTCTTTCGACGGAACCTGGTCGATAAAGCCGATGGTCTGGTTGTCGCCTGAAAACATCCAGAAGTAGTTCCCCTGACTGAAGTGTTCCTCGCCATACATCCGCGTGAAGTTAGCCCCCTCTTTTTTTAACACGTTATTGATATAAGGTGCGTTTGAGTTCCCGATGATCTCTTCGTAATCTTTGTTCTCCTCCACAACAATTACGATGTGATCATAAACCGGCAGACCGGCAGGCCAGATGAGAGCAGAAGCGCCCGGAGCCGCTTTGTCATCCGAATATGGATGGCCGGCACATGAGCAGTACACGAAAACGAGGAGGAAAACTAAGACGAGTCTTCTCATAAGGATTTCTCCTGTTGTGGCATTCTTGCTGCCGTATACGCCGGGTAAATCAGCCTTGAGTTCCCTCGCCGCTTTTACTTCAGATAGAGCTGGTGGTAACGCGCCAGGAGCTCAACGCGGTTTTGGCGTAAGTCCACGCCTGTCGGCGCGGCGGGATAGGGCTTGTTGCCCATCAACCCTTCCCACAAAATGCGGTTGTAGCGCGCAAAATCGAAGCGGTCTTCGGACGTGAAGTCCATTCCCTTCGGTGACTCGCGCCCAGTACTTCGGCGTCGTGCGTTGGCTTGGGCACGATCAGGCCGGCCGGCTTGGAGGGCAGTGGCAGTGCCGTGCGGTAGAGAATCGGTGCGGGAGTGGCGCTAAAGCTCCACGAGCTCGGTGTCGTGTTGAAGATGTCGGCCATAGGTCTCGCGAGCGCGTCGTTCAGGTTCATCGGCGGGAGGCCCAGAACCTCTTCGATCGTGCGCAGGAAATTGATGGTGTTGTACTGCGTGGAGACCAGCGCGCCTTGCTTCACGAAGGCGCCCGCGACTAATGCGATGCTGCGGTGCGAATCGACGTGGTCGCCGCCATCCTGCGAGTCGTCTTCAATGACAAAGATCAGAGTGTCGTTCGCGTACCGGCTTTTTGCGATCTTCTCAACCAGCAAACCGACCGCGTAGTCGTTATCGGCTTGATCCAGCTCCGGGGTATTCACGCCGGCAATCGCGGTACCGAAGTTCCCGGTGTGATCGTGCATGAAGCGAACGAGGCTCAAGGAAGGAAGTTCCTCTCCTCCAGCTTTGGCGTATTTGGTGTCGAACTCTCGCTCCCACTCCTTGTAGCGGTAATAATCCGGAAACGAGTTGTCGAAACCGCGGAAGTACGGATCGGTGTACGGGGCGAGGGCTGCACTCGCCGGGTAGGCCACGGTCGTGTTGGTTGCGTGGGGGTCGAGCAGCAGAGGAATGTTGTTGGGGGACCCGGCGGGGAGTACGTAGCGGGTCGTGTCCACGAAGAAACCATAGTTGCGAACCGTGAGCTTGTTGCGCAGCGCGGAGTCCCATAAATAGCCGGTATTCACTTCATTGTTCGGTCCATCCGGCGCGGCCACGTCGGTCTGGCCCGGCAACAGATCCGGATCGTCCGGTGTAACGGGATTGGCGGCCCGGCGCTCGGCGAGGGTCGGAATCGGCAATGTTCACCCTGCGATTCACACCCTCGGAATCCAAGCTGAGGCCGCGCCCCGCGTAGGCCACCGGGAATTGGCGTTCCACCACGTCGGGGGCGCGAGCCGAAGTGGTCCACGGCCAGCCGTCATTGCTGACTTCGGCGGTGTCATAAAAGTTGTCGAGCGTGACGAAGTTACGCGCCAGGTTGTGCTGATTCGGCGTGAACGCCTGTCCAAACTGAGCCAAATGAGGATCGCCATTGCCGATTTCCAGGTCACCCAGAATCTGGTCGTAAGTCCGGTTTTCCTTGATGATGAAGATGACGTGCTTGATGCCCTGACGCACGGCCGCCATGACCGCAGCGTCGTTGGCGCTCTCGGTATGGGCGAACCTGTTGTTCATGGCTACCTGCGCCGTCAGCGTCGCGAGCTGCGCCGTGGCGGGGCGAGGGAAGCTCTGGAAGCCGGCTTTGATCAACTGGGGATTATACTGATTCGCCGGAAAGCAATTGGGGTACCCCGCCGGACCGTAGCCATAGCACCATTCGGGATTCGGGCCCGTCGGCGACTTCCCATTGACCACGTACACCCAGTTGCCATCGCCGCTGAAGCTCACGGAGTTCGGGTACCAACCGGTGGGAATGAGACCGACTACCCGGCCGCCGCTATTCGTTGCGCCCAGCGCCACCACCGCAATGCAATTCAGATTGCCGTTCGTCACGTAGAGTTGCTTCTCATCCGGCGAGAGCGTCACGCTGTTGGAATTTGCGCCCGTATATTGCGCCAGCGCTTCAGGCAGTACGGACGCGGGAGCGATTACCGGGATGGTTTCGACGATGACGTTTTTCGTGGTGTCGATGACGTCAACAGTATCCGACTGGTCTTCGGCGACATACAGGAGCGACTGGGCCGCGTTCAGCGTCATCTTGTTCGGTTGGCCTTTCACTCGGATACGGTCCGTTACCGCCGGCAACGTTGCCCCGTTCAGGTTCACAGCGACGATTTCGCGGTCGCGAATGCTTGATACATACGCGGTCGCCCTCGCTCCGTTGCCCTTCACAACCACCCAGAATGGATATTCGCCGCCCGGCACGCCCGGCTTGGGTGAGGCGAGGCTCTTGCCGGGGCGCAGGTCGCCTTCCCTTGCCTTCGACCAGTTGCCCAAGCCTCCGTTGAACACCGTTATCGAGTCGTTGTAGTAATTTGCCACCACCAGCGTCTTGCCGTCGTTCGAGATTGCCACGCCCGCGGCGCAAGGCTTCACGCCGACTTGAAGGTTGATGGAGCCTGCTCCGACGTCAGCCTTCCCGACAAGGCCATTGCCCATGCCGTGGCCCAGGGCAAGGGCGGTTCCAGGCCGTTCCTCCCAGGTTCCGGCAGCGTTCAGAGTAATGATGTGGATGTTGTCATTGCAGCCGCCGGACACGTAAAAAGCCTTGCCGGAGGGATCGAAGACAATCCCGTTGTAGGTATTGGGGATTTGTACGACTTGTTTCTTGACCGGCGTGGCCGTCGAAATGTCGTAGATGAACACGTACTCATTGGAGTCCGGCCAGTACGGCACGGGGGTCTTGGTGTTGTAGAGGCGGTTGTACCCGCTCGTCAGAACCAACAGAGTCTTGTGATCCGGACTAACCACGGTGGTGACCGCCTGCCCGGCCAGCCAGGTTGGGTGGTCGGACAAATCGGGGTTTAACGTTTCGAACCGGGAATCCTTGGGCGCTAACGGCGTAATCTGTTGGCCCATATTGGGCAGGAGCCGGACGTCGGGCGCCGAAACATTCGCCGTGGGGCTGATGCCGCTGCACCCACAATAAAGAAGGAATACTGCAGCCAGAGAGCAGACCAAGATATTTGATGGATCGCATGGAAATCTCCTGTAAACCCGTAGGGTTTTTACGTAAAGTATGAGCGCCGGGGAGTTGCGCCCCCTACCCCCTTTTAAATAGACACCCTTATTCAGGGGGTCTTTAGCAATTGGGGTAAACCGAGACTATGCAGCAGCCTTGGCCACCGCGATCCAGAAAAGATTTTTGGGGCCTCTTGCCCGGGAAAAACCCCCGAAAGTTTCTGTTCTTGAAGCCGAATCATCTCGTTGACGCCAATCTAGCGCAAGTTTCTAAGAATTTGTCAACCACCCTGCCGGTCAGAAGGTTTTTTAAAAATTTTGGCATACCTGCTCTTTAGAACCCAGATACCTCAAAGCAAAGGAGTTTAAGGACCCTAGACCGGCACCGCTCGATAATGGTGCGCCAAGGGAAAAGCGGAGGCTACCAACACATACAACCAATAGAAGGTTACTGCTATGATTCGACACTTATCAAGTTGCTGAAAAATCTACCTATCTGGATAATATCTTCAATTTTTGGCCTGAAAAATTGCCTCCGTTCCCGCCAGCTGTTAGAGGTTCTTTCTCTCGCCGGCACCTGAAATAATCCTCCCCACAAATGCCCTTGGAGGATATGGAGATCATATCTGCAGTTTTTGCTGACTCGGGGATAAGTGAAGGGTTTGGCAAGTTATCAGCCATCGGGACTTGGGCAAACTCCAGGTTAGCAGGATGTAAGGAATTATACCCTGCGATTTTTCAAATATTGATCCTTCGGTCAAAGCCAGGCTCTGGAAGCTAACCGCTTTCGATAAAAAATAAAATCGAGCCTGCGGTTCAATATGCTATCATGACTCCCACCTGAGCTAACAATCTCCATTAATATCAGAGCATAAGGGCAGCTGGCAGCGCTTCCGGACCAAGGGTGAGGAAGGGCAAATCGCTTACCCGTGATCTCTTAACAAAAAATTATCAACAGGAGAGTAAGATGCATCTGAAATTACCCCGGGTCGTAATGTTTGTACTGGCGCTGGCCGTCATCTTGGCCCAGGTCCAGCCGGCGGCGGCTTGCACCGAATTCATTCTCAAGGCCCAGGACGGTGCCATCATTATCGGGCGGTCGCTGGAATTCGGTTGGAACCCCGGATATCAAGCCGTCCTCCATCCCCGGGGCCAGCAGTGTGTGAGCGACGCCCCCGGCGGCAAACAAGGGGTTAAATGGACCGCAAAATATGGCTTCCTGGCCATGGAGGTTTTTGGCAGCGGCGTGGATGGTATGAATGAGGCCGGGTTGTCGTTGGGCGGCCTCTATCTCCCGGGCTACACCAAGTATCAAGATGAGGAAGCCGCCAGGCACCCGGCCCAGGCCGTATCCCTGCTGGACTTTGCTAACTGGGTGCTCTCTAATTTCGCGACCGTTGCCCAGGTCAGGGAGGCGGTGCAAACAATCTATGTCTGGGGCAAGCCCATGCCCGAAGCCCAGGGGCAGGTGTTCCCGCTCCACTTCTCCGTATACGACGCTGCGGGCCACGGCATTGTCATCGAATATGTCAAAGAAGGTCTGCGCATTTATGATCACCAGGTTCTGGGCGTGCTCACCAACTCTCCGACTTTTGATTGGCAACTAATCAATATCACCAATCACCTCAATATCCGGGCCGCGGAAGTGCAGCCGGTGAAACAGGGCGATACTGTATTAGCCCCACCCAGCCAGGGAAGCGGCGGGCAGGGACTGCCGGGGGATTGGACCGCGCCATCCCGTTTGGTGCGCGCCTGGTTCATGCAGCGCTTTGCCAAGCCGGTGCAAGATGCCGCGGCAGGGGTCAACCTGGCGGCGCATATCCTGAATGGCGTAGATATCCCCCTGGGGTCCATCCGGCCCGCGGACAATAGCTTCAATGACAACGATTACACCATGTGGGTCGCCATCAAAGATCTGACCAACAAGGTGCTCTATTTCCGGACTTATGAGAACCTGGGGCTCCGGGCCATTGACCTGAAAAAGCTGGACCTGAGCCCGGGCGCTTCCAAGAAGGCGATGTCGATCCAGGGAGGCAGTGAGGCAGTGGATGTCAGTGCCAACCTGAAGTGACCTGCAGGGGAGGAGAACTTAAACAACCAGACCCTCCGGAAAGGTCGACGTCTGATGGCCACCTCTGCCGGAGGGCCTGATTGCCTGGATCACACCTCTCTGTTCGGGCTACTCGTTGGGATCAGCAACCACGCAGTAGCTGGAATCAGTGCCCTGGTAGCAGGGCTGGTAATAGTGGCCACCGTCATAATAATAGGTTTGATTGTTAATGACCATTTGTTGGGCGTTAGCTGACAGGGCCCCTATGACCGTACCCACGGCGAGACCGGCGGCCGCGCCGGCCGCGACGCCACCCCAACCGCCCCCGCCGCGGTAATATGGGCCCCAACCGCCGCCGGTGACGTTCACATTGCGGTTGACGTTGACATTGTTGACGTTGGTGTGGTTGTAGGGCTGATCCGGGTGTGGACGATCAGGCCCCGGCTCAGGGTGTCGGCCAGGCTCGTACCCCTCCGGGTGTCCGCTCTCGGGCCGGAAACTGCCTCCGCCGAAGCCACCGTGATCACCGCCGCCGCCATGATAGCCGCCGAAGCCCCCGCCACCATGAAAACCGCCGCCCCCCGGGCCTGAACTTCCATGGAAACCAGGGGAAGGCCCGTCAGGGCGCCGACCAAAAATAACACCGCCAGCAGGCGAATGAATCGAGCCAGCCTCATGACGCACCTCCTTTCTTCTTCGGCTTGGCCTTTTTGGGCGCCGGGGCCTCAGCCTTTTTCACCGGCATAAATTTGATCTTCTGGGCCCCCTCGGGCGGGGTAAAGGTGAACAGGCTGTCCGCCAGTTGCGGAGCGAAGTTCCAATCAGAAATATACGCGGTCCATTGCGGGGCAGCAGGGAGCTTTTTCTGAGTGACCACCACCTTGCACAGCAGCGGCTTATCTCCAGCCTCGACCCACAACTGGTAATGGACTTTTTCCTTGTCGAAGGCCAGGTGATGGCAAAGGACGCCCCGGACCTTGCTCTCGCCGACATATAAGGCATTGGTCAGGCCCTGATTGGCGTGCTCGGCGAGGCGGTTGGCACCCAGTTCGGCCAGGCCCACATGGACGCCATATTCCTTGCCGGCCTTGTCCAGGGCGGCGTCAATGTCGCCGGCGATGTCGATGGTGCCGTAATGATTCTTATCTTTGTCGTAGAGAGTCAGGGTTTTGCCGTCGAAGATCAGTTGCTTGCTCTCCAGGTCGCCGTCACCGTTGATCCGCAGCTTATCCGGGCGCCGGAAAAAGGCCTCCACGTCCAGGCCATACTGGAGCTTGCGGTCGCCGGCATAGACCCGGTCGTCGGTAACTTCGGCCTTAAAGGAGAACTGCGGCTGGTTTTTCAGGAAGTCGCACATCTGTTGCAATACTTGCTTCGGGTCCGGGGTGGGCGCCGGCGCCTGGGCCGCCGGCGGCGCCGGGACCGCCGCCGGGGGAGTCTGGGCAGGCGTCTTTTCCTGGGCGGCGCTTAAGGCCGGGAACCCCAGGAGGATAACAGCCAGGATCAACAGCGCCCCTTGCAATTTTCTTCTCATACTATTCCTCCTTTTTCTTAAGACTCATAATTTAGGTTCGGATCATTGGGAAAAGTAGTTAAACGTTACTGAGTTGCTCGCTATTAGTGCAGGTATAGCGCTCCATAGCACATCCAGGGGCCGTGAAGTTCAAGTTATTTTTTTAATTCAATAATTCCCCCAGGACCGCCGAAGTGATTAATTAGGCCCCGCAGTAAAATCTATTTGAATCTAACCAAAATTAGCGTATTATAGCCGAACTCTTCTTGCAAATCTAATATTTTGAGAAATCTATTTAATGTCGAGAAAATTATGTAGATTATTAATCTTAAGTTTAACGATTCTTATTCTTCTCCAGATAAATCCTGCCTGGTCAGGAGACCAGGGCGGGAGCGAGTCCGGCAGCCCACCAACCGTCAGTGAACCCGGGGATTTGGGGGATTTGGCCCGGCACCTGAATAACCCCGTGAGTTCCGTGTGGAATATCGTCACCCAAAACAACTGGTACTTTCTGAAAGGCGCCCCTTCCGGCGCTTATCGCGGCGAGTATGTCATGAATTTCCAGCCGGTGCTGCCCATCCCGCTCACCCGGGAGTGGAGCCTGGTCTTTCGGCCGGTGATTCCCCTGGAATCCCTCCCCTATGTCCGCAGTGTGGATTTGCCCAACCATTCCATCGACTGGACCCGCACCACAGGTCTGGGCGACATCACCCTGGATCCACTGCTGGTCCCCAATTTGAAACCCTGGTTGATCTTAGGCTTTGGGCCGTCCATAGTCTTGCCTACCGCCAACACCACGACCCTGGGCTCGGGCAAGCTGCAATTAGGGCCCGCGGTGGTGCTGGGCTTTCTCACCAAGCAGTGGGTCGGCGGCGTCTTCGTGCAAAACTGGTGGTCGTTGGCCGGCGGCCACTCCACCCCGGTGGTGAACCAGATGAACCTGCAATATTTTCTCTACCGGATGCTGCCGAACGCCTGGCAGGTGGGTTTTGCCCCTAACGTCCTGGTGGACTGGCGGGCCGACGCCAGAAACCAGGTCACCTTCCCCCTCGGTCTGGGCGTCGGCAAGACCTTTAGAATCGGCGGACTTCCCATCCAGACGAGCCTCGAATTTCAGTGGATGGCCTGGCACCCCGATGAGTTCGGCCAGCGCTTCAATATTCGTTTTGTCTTCAAGCCGGTGGTGCCGGCCCTGATTAAGAAACCACTTTTCGACTGAGGCGATGGAGGTGACAACATGAATCACGCCAGGAAGCTCACCCATCTTGGGGTAGTGGCCATCTTACTAACGCTTCTCATATCCTTGGCGCCAATTTCTCAGGTCGTGGCCGCCGAGTTCGGCACCGGCCTCTATATCCTGGGCTACCAAAGCGCTCTGGCCGGCTACATGCCTGACCCCGGTTTCTATTTGCGTAACGATTTGTATATTTACCAGGGCAATGCCCAAATTCTGCCCTTTTCCGGCCGCGTCGAGGTAGGTTTGCGCAGTCGCGTCATCACCGATATCGTTGCCGGCACCTATGTGACGCCCCTGGAAATTTTCGGGGCCCATTACGCCGTGGGGATGATCTGGTCCTCAGCGACCAATTCCTTTTTAAAAGGGACTCTGACCTTCGACACCAGGCACCCGGAACTCACCCGTTTCCTGAACCAGCGTTTCGGGGGCAGCGAGGAAGGGGAATATACCGGGGTGTCGGACCTGGTGATAACTCCCATCAATCTTGGTTGGCACCTGGGCCAGTTTCATATCATGACCTTCGCAAATGTTTACGCCCCGGTGGGCTCGTACAATCCTACCCGGCGTCTGAATACCGGCCTGAATCGGGTGGCCGCAGAACCCAACATGGCAGTTACCTGGCTCCAGCCCCAATACGGCCAGGAAGTCTCCCTCTCCCTGGGCTACACCGTTAACATGGAAAATCCCGCCACCCAGTATCGCACCGGCAACGAATTCCACCTCGAATACTACCTGGGCCAGCACCTACCCAAGGGGTTCGCCCTGGGCCTGGCGGGCTACATCTATAACCAGATGACCGCAGACACCGGTTCGGGCGCCTTACTGGGCGCTTTCCACGGCCAGACCATCGCCCTGGGGCCCTGCCTCTCCTTCAACAGTAAGATTGGCGATCATGCCGTCGGCGTGAACGCCAGGTATTACAACGAAGTGAAGGTCCATAACCGCTTCGATGGGCAGGCCTTCTTTTTCACGTTAAGCTTGGGGTTGTAGATTATCAATTTTTGCTACGCTGCCGAATCCACCCTAAGGAGATTCCGGTCATGAAAAGATTTCTCTCACTTGGTTTGGCCCTGGCCTTGGTACTGGGGATGATCCAGGCCGCCGACGCCTGCACGAGTATCCGCATCAAAACCGAGGACGGCCTGGTCTTCTATGCCCGCAACATGGAGGGAGGCGTCGACTTCGGAAATATCCTTTACGTGGTTCCCAAAGGCACGTCCTTTCAGGGGACCCTGCCGGACAATACCCCCAAAGGGTTGAAGTGGACAGCCAAATACGGCGCGGTTGGAGTGGGTCCCGCGGGTGGACCGCTCGTGAGCGATGGGATGAATGAGATGGGGTTGGCCGTAGGCAACCTGATCTTCCCCACTTATGCCCAATATCAGCCCTTCGACCCCCAGAAGGCCAATTTGACCCTGGCTCAATATGAGCTGGCCACCTGGATATTATCGAATTTTGCCACGGTGGCGGAAGTCCGGCAGGCCCTGCCCAAGGTCCGGGTGGTCCAGGGACCTACGGCAGCCGGCATTTTTCCCTTGCATGTTTGCGTGCACGACGCCCAGGGGAATTCCCTGGTCATCGAATACGTCCAGGGTGAGTTGCACATTTATGACAACCCCCTGGGAGTCATGACCAATGCTCCCACCTTTGAGTGGATGACCACCTATCTGAGCAACTTTGTGAACCTTTCGGCCACCAATGTGCCACAATTGGACCTCAAGGGATTCACCCTTCATCAATTCGGCCAGGGCTCCGGGCTGGTCGGCCTGCCGGGGGACTTTAGCCCGCCTTCCCGCTTCGTGCGGATGGTGGCCTACACCCAGGCGGCCCTGCCGGTGCAGGGCGCGGTGGCGGGTTTGAACCTGGCCATGACCATCATCGATAACATCGACATCCCCAAGGGCACGGTGCGGGATAAGGGCGAGAAGGGGATGATCTACGATATCACCCAATGGACGGTGGTGGGAGATCTAGCCAACAAGAAATACTATTTCCATACCCATGATAACAAGAACTGGCGCTACATTGATGTGGCCAAGGCGCTTCAGGGAGCCCAAGGCGTTAAGAGCATGTCTTTAGAAATGCCGCCGGATTACGCGGACGTTACCGCCGCGGTTAAGTAGGATACCTGTCCTGATTCAACCCCATTCTAAAATGATCTTTGTTGGAGGAGATGGACGTGGATAGACGAGATTTTTTGAAAATGGCGGGCCTCGGCCTGGTGCTGATCTCCGACCGGGGGACCCTGGCCGCGGCCGCCGAAAACATCGCCGCCCGCGCCCCGGCAGCTGGACCGGAGGCGATCTTCTTTAATGGTAAGATCGTCACCCTCGATGCCGCGGGCTCTACGGCCGAGGCGGTGGCCGTCCAGGACGGCAAGATTCTGCAGGTCGGCAGGACGGACGAAATCAAGCAACTGGCGGGGCCTTCCACCCGGCTGGTGGACCTGGACGGCAAGACCGTGGTCCCCGGCTTGATCGACGCCCACTGCCACCCCATGGAAACCATTTACTTGAAAGAGGCCTGGGTAGATTGCCGCTATCCCCAGACCAAATCAGTCAAGCAGGTGTTAGCCAACCTAGCCGCCTGGGTCAAGAAGACCCCCAAGGGAGCCTGGATCTATGTGGCCTGCGTTTCGGCCAGTCAGAACAAGTTTGCCGAAAAACGCCTGCCCACCAAAGCCGAACTGGATGCGGTGGCCCCGGATAATCCGGTGCTGCTGGCCAACGGCGCTCACCTGTGCGTCATCAACTCGCACGCGATCAAACGGGTGGGAATCAAGAAGGGTGTGAGCCGGCTCCCGCATGGCGCCACGGTCATCCTCGATAAAAACGGCGAACCTACCGGCGCCGTGGCAGATTCCATGGCCGATATTCCCACCACCCCAACCCTGGCCGAGTTGGAGCGCTGCTATACAGGGGGCATTCAAGAGTTTTGGAACCAGTATGGATTCACCTCGCTGCTGGCGATCACCCCGGCCGGCGCCCTGCCGGTCCTGCAAAAGGTGGCGCAGTCGAAAACGCCGCCGACCATTCGCTACACTACCTCGATCTGGACCGCGGCCAACGGCAAAAACATGCCCGAGGATCTGAGCAAGTTTCGGATGCCTCCGGGCGCCGACCCGGCCTGGTATCGCTTCGGAGGGATCAAGGCCTGGGTCGACGGGGAAAATGACGCCCGCACCGGCTACATGTGCGAACACTACATCGGGCATGCTGATACCGACCCCCCCGGGAATAAAGGCACCCTCGTCACCGATCAGACCGCGGCCGACCATTTCGCGGCTATCGCCCAGAAGGCCGGCGCGATTTGCATGTTTCATTGCTCCGGTGACTGTGCCACCGACATTGGGTTGAATACCTACGCTCAGCTGATCAAGTCGGGGCGGCCCCGGACCATCATGCGCATCGAGCACTTCGGCATGTTCCAGTTGACGGATAAGCAGTTAGCACGCGCCAAAGAGATGAAGAGGCAGGGTCTTTTTATCTCCACCCAACCGATCTGGCTGCTGGAACTGATCAAGGCCGACTATGAAAATATGGGGGCGGAGCGGGCCAGCACCGGCTGCCAGTTCCGCTCGATGATCGACGCCGGGCTGGAGCCGGCTGCCAGCAGCGATATGACCGGCATCTATCTGGGGAATATCAACCCGTTCCAGGCGATTTATGCCATGGTCACGCGTCACTCGGATATGGGCGTCTTCGAGCCTGAGCAGGCTATCTCGGTCACCGAGGCCCTCAAAATGTGGACGATTTGGGGGGCCAAGGCGATGGGCCAGGCCAACGTCAAAGGCTCCATCGAACCCGGCAAGTACGCCGACCTGACCGTGCTCTCGGACGATATCTTCACGATGCCGAAGGAGAACCTCAAGGACGTCAAGGCCCTCAAGACCATCGTGGGCGGCCAGGTGGTGTTCGAGGCGAAAGCAGCCTAAGTCGTATATTAAAGCCGTAGAGTGCTGGGAAGGCTGGAACTCGTAAGGCGCTGGATAGTCAGGGCCGTTGATGCTGGCCCTGGCCGCACTATGATGTTGTCGAAATGCAAGCCAGCCTTATTGGCTGAAGGATTCCTGCTATTCCCGCCGGTAACCTGGCATTCCTCCGTCACCGGCATCTGAAATCATCCTCCCCACAAATGCCTTTGGAAAATATGGAGTTCATACCTGGCCTTTTTGTTGGCTCGGCGATAAGTGAAGGGTTTGGCAAGCTATCCTCTATCTTGATAGGCTCTTTTAAAAAACCAGATCAACTTGCCCTGGATGAGAGCCGGGGTTTATTACTACACTCAAGGTGGCGTTTGCCTGTTGCCACTGCTTTTACTTTGCTTTAGCCTTAGCGAGCTGTATCGGTCTGAGCAAAGTTAGTGGTAAATTAATAAAGCGCCGGATCATCGCTGCCCGGATATTCCTTGAATATGGGGAATAATCGATTTTTTGAAAAATTTGTGCTACAATGTCGTGCATGAGAAAAGATGGCTTCGAGATGCAGGGTATTTTGGTTTAAACTCGCCGCCAGATGTCCCAGTTTTTCCATTTAATACGGCCACACCTAAATCTCCCGCTTAAGTTCGAATAGGTTTATTTGCCAAGTGAAGAGTTTATTTAAAGGGTAGGAGCATGAAAATTGTTCTCGCAACTCCTCCGGCGGATGGTTCTAAATCTGGTCGCGGCATGCCTCCGCCTCTCGGGCTGATTTATGTGGCCACGGCCGCTCAAAAAAAACTCGGCAGCCAAATCATCATCGTCGACGCCTACTCGGAAGGTCTCTACGCCGAGGAGGCCGCAGCTCGGGTGCTGGCACACCAGCCCGATATCTTTGGTTTATCGGTTATGAGCAGCAACATCAACCGTGGCCTCAAATTTTTGAAAATGGTCAAGCATGCCCGGCCCACCGTGACGACCGTCCTGGGCGGCCAGCATGCCACCCTGTTTGACCAGCTTTTGCTCCGCGAAGTTCCTGAAATAGATATGGCACTCCGGGGGGAGGGGGAAGAATCTTTTCCCGGACTCTGCCAGACTCTGCAAGGGAACCTGGGCCTGACCGGACTGCCTGGACTATCTTATCGAAACGGCAGAAAAATTATCCAGGGACGGCCCCAGATCGTTAAGGATTTGGACGCCCTGCCTTTTCCGGACCGCACTATTCCGGATTACCAGGGGTATTACGCCCAATGGGGCCATTGGCAAACGGGCCTGGGCGTCCCGGTTACCAGCCTTCTTTCCTCCCGGGGCTGTCCGGGTCATTGCACCTTTTGTACCCGCATACCCGCGGAACTGTCCAGGTGGCGGCCCCGGAGCCCCGAAAACGTGCTCCAGGAATTGCAGCAGTTGTCCCGGGAGGGCTACAAGATGGTCGTGTTTACGGATGAGAACCTGACCGTCAGCATCCCCCGCATGGAACACCTGTGCCGCTTGATTATCCAGGCTGACCTGCGGATGCGCTTTGCCTTCGAAGGGTTCGTAGAGCATCTTCCCGATTCGACCCTGGGGCTCATGCGGCAGGCAGGATTCGACCTTTTCTTCTTGGGAGTGGAAACCGGCTCTGATCCCCAGCGGCGGCGCTACCACAAACCCGGTTCGGCTCATGCCGTGGCCCAAGGGATACAGCGGGCTAAAAAGCATCATTTCCTGGTCTACGCCTGGCTCATGATCGGAGGGCCGGGAGAGACTCGGGTAGACCTGGAGAATACCAAGGACTTTCTGAGGGAAGCCCAGCCCCACCTGATCAATGTTGGCAATCTTAGGGTTCATCCGGGCTCGCTATTATGGAATGAATTGGTGGGCTCCGGGGAACCTGCCACCCTGAAGGAAGCTGACAGCCGCCAAATCTCTGACTTTCCCGGCCAGGCCGACCAAATCGCCCTGGCAAAACAGGCCCAGGAAATTTATGGATATTATTTGAAAAAGGTTTTACTGCGCTGGAGTACCCTGCTCGACCTCCTGGGGCTCATAAGACACAACCCCTTAGTTCGGCTATTTCTCAGGCAATCCCTCCAAAAATTTTCATTGATTTTACAACTCTTGAAAACCAGGTATGGTTGATTACGCCTAAGCCCTTCTTTAGCGCCGGAATTAAGGGTATGTTTCAGATTATGCAGTGAGCCAAGAAGCAAGAAGATAACTGCTATTTATTTTATCTCTTTGGGCTACAAATCGATTTTGATTTGAAAGGCAGTACCGTGGCTGACCCTGCCTGAAGAAGGTCCTCGGATTAAAAAGATGCTTAGTTTTTCAGAGTCCTCCTCCGGCGCAGGAGGCCCTCTTCCAGATACCCCCGTATGAATCCGAATTCCAACCCAAAGCATAAGAAAGGCTATTAGATAGCAAACTTTCCACTCCAGATATCTTCATGCAGGCACCTATACGGGCAATTTGGGCTGAAGCCGATCGATAAGCTCATTCAGTTGCCCAGCTATTATATCCAGTTTGTCGCTCTCAATTCGAGCGATTGTCTTTTGCAAAGCCTCAATTTCGTTCTTCGCTGCCTCAATTTCGGCTTTTGAATCCCTGTTCACCTAAAAATCCTGCTAAGCCTGAAACCTGTCTCTGTCAGATTGTCTATTCTGCGCCATCATAATAATCGGAGCGGCATAGGCAACCTGAACCGAGAACGCCAGGTTCAGTAGGATGAATGGATAAGGGTCCCACTGGTACGACCAGGCAATCGCGTTCGTAACAACCCAGATGGACACCCCCACTCTGCCATATGATGAAGGGCCAAGAGCCAATCAAACGGGCGGTACTGTCGGCACGTTGCTGGCCGATAGTCAGATTCTCACGATGCTTTTCATGCCAATGGTTGTTCATTTTCCCTCCCCAGTGACCAAGGTAGCTTTTCCACAAGGGCGGGATTTTTTCAATGGAAAATTCAAGAGGTGACGATCTCTGGATCACCACCCCCCAGCCTCCGGGTTTCTAAGGCCTTCTCTCTCTGACTGAATGGGCGGCTGCCTACCCCCTTAAGGCAGGTTTGGTGAAGGTAGTGCCACGACACTTATCAACTTAATGAAAATACTATCTATCTATAACATATTAATACTTTTCTACCTAAAGGTCTTCTGGCATTTCTTCCGGCTTGATGACCTCGTTCAATCTTTTGCAGCCGAATCATCCTCCCCACGAAGGCGAACGCAATATATGGAAGTCTGATCTGGAATTTTTCCAGGTGAGAGGCTACCTGTCGACCATGGCAAGATGTCTGAAAAATGCGATCTTTTGTCTCAATTCAGACTATTTAGATTCTGGAAAAGGTTTTGACACCCTCTGCAACCTCGTTTGAGTTTAGCCTCAAGTTTTGTTGAATTGATTTTCCATCCCATCAGATTGCCACACCCATCACCTTATCGGGCATATTTGTATTGACGGTGCCAGCGAGGATCTCGCGTGCCCGTGATGATTGCTAAAGTTTCTTGCAAACCGGGCCGATTAGTACTTTAAATATTCGTAAACTTATTATCCTTGCAGAACATCAACCTTAAGAAAATTTTCCGGCTATACGGAAGGATAGAATTCATTGATCTCGTTAATTTTTGATAAATTCAATGAGCAATATTCTCATGTCTGAGCAATAAACTTTTTCATATTAATAATATTGTAGGAAATATATTGGTATGCTTACGAACCGTTTAACAATAATCATTCTTGTTATAATAGTATCGTGGTTATCACCAACAATATGCGCTGCCACAAGTCCAAGCGACACTCCACCGGCAGACTTAACCGAGTTGCCCATTGAACAATTGATGAACATCTGCGTTTATGGGGCCTCAAAATATGAGCAGAAATTGTTGGAAGCCCCGGCCTCGGTGTCCATCGTTAATAAGGATGAGATCAAGAAATACGGTTACCGCAACCTGGCCGACGTCCTCCGCAGTGTGCGGGGCTTTTTCGTCACCAGCGACCGCAACTATCAATATCTCGGGATCCGTGGTTTTAACCGCCCCGGTGATTACAACACCCGGTTTTTGTTGCTGGTGGACGGCCATCGCCTCAATGACGGGCTCTACGATTCAGCTCCCATCGGCTATGATTTTCCTGTGGATATCGACCTCATCGACCGGGTCGAAGTCATCCGTGGCCCCAGTTCTTCCATTTATGGCACCAACGCTTTTTTGGCGGTGGTCAATGTCATTACCCGCAACGGCCGGGATATGGGTGCTAAGGTAAATGGCCTGGAAGCTTCCGCCGACGGCGGCAGTTTTTACAGCTATAAAGGCAGATTAACCTACGGCAAGCAGTGGGCCGAGGGTCCGGATGTCCTGGTCTCCGGTTCCTACTACGACAGCCGGGGGTCGCAATTGTTTTTCCGCGAGTTTAACACCCCGGAAAATCGTGACGGTATTGCCCGCAATTGTGACTACGAGAGCTTCCAGAGCGCTTTTTCCAAATTCACCTTAAAGGATTTCACCCTCACCGGGGTCTATCATAACCGGGAAAAAGGCATTCCAACCGGTTCCTTTGGTACCGTATTCGGCGACCCCCGCAACCGCACCATCGATACCAGGGCCTATATGGACTTGAAATATGATCACACCTTTGCCAACGACTGGCAGGTCCTGGCCCGCCTCTCTGCAGACCATTACCCCTATAATGGTTACTATTTTTATAACCGGGCCAATCCCGGAGACCCCATGGCCATCGTGGAAAATCGAGACATCGGTCAGGCCGACTGGTGGGGCGGCGAAATGCAGGTCACCAAAACACTTTTTGACCGGCACAAGGTCATCGCCGGGGCCGAATATCGTGATTATTTTCGCCTGAATCAAGCCAACTTTGATGTGGAGCCTTTTGCGCCCATCCTGGATGACAAACGGGATGCCAAGGTTTGGGCTTATTATGCCCAGGATGAATTCACGATCTTTAAGAACCTGAAGCTCAATGGTGGGTTGCGCTACGATCACTATTCCACCTTCGGCGGCAGCCTCAACCCGCGGGTGGCCCTGATCTACAACCCCTTTAAACAGACGGCCTTGAAGCTCCTTTATGGCCAGGCTTTCCGCGCCCCCAACGCCTATGAACTCTTTTACCAAGACGGCGGCCTCACGCAAAAACCCAGCGCTGGCCTGAAGCCCGAAAAGATCAACACTTACGAGGTGGTCTGGGAGCAATATTTCGCCAAAAACTATCGGTTCACGGCTTCGGGTTATTGTTATAAGATCAATGACCTCATCACCCAGCAGGTAGATCCGACGGACGGCTTGACCATCTTTAAGAACACGGATCAGGTTGCGGCTAAGGGCCTGGAATTTGAATTAGGGGGTAAATGGGATAGCGGTCTGGAAGGCCGCCTCAGCTATACCTTGCAGGAGGCCAAAAACGTCCAG
The DNA here is from genome assembly GCA_963797235.1 of uncultured delta proteobacterium. Taxonomy (GTDB): domain Bacteria; phylum Desulfobacterota; class Desulfobaccia; order Desulfobaccales; family 0-14-0-80-60-11; genus JAPLJC01. Next base: position 45,349 of record CAWCOX010000009.1, on the reverse strand, counting down.
ACCGGGAATCTGCTGAACAACTCTCCTACCCACCTCCCCAAGTTCAATCTGATTGTGCCCCTGTTTAAAGACAAGCTCTTTACCGGATTGGAAGTACTGTATCAAAGCCCCCGGAAAACTCTGGATGGCGGTCATGTGGGCGATACGGTCATAACCAACCTGACCTTGTTCAATAAAAACGTCTTCAAAGGTTGGGAGTGCTCGGCCTCAGTCTATAATCTTTTTAACCAGAAATTTAGAGATCCCGGAGCCGAGGAACACGTGAAAGTTGGCTTGCCCAGCATCATTCAGGACGGCATTACGTTTCGGCTGAAGCTCACATATTCTTTTTAATCTTCTTCATCGACCAATCAGCGTTGCAGGGCAGAATATTCTAACAGTTGTTTTGATTCACTTAACTATACTTGCGACCTGGAGCCTTTTTTTTGCAATGATTTCATTCGCCTTATCAACGCCGGGCTTTCGCATATTCACACTATCCATATTGGTGGTCATTTTAAACCTAATCGGCTTAATGGCTGAAACCGTCACCGCCCAGGCTCAACAGGCAAGTCAAGTCAAAGCCGCCTTCCTATTCAACTTTGCTAAATTTGTAGAATGGCCACCGGGAACCTTTACGAGTGACCAGGCCGCCATAATCCTGGGCTTTTTGGACCGGGATCCCATGGCGGAGGCGCTGGAGCTTCTCCAGGGCAAGATCGTCCAAGGTCGGCGCCTGGAGGTCCGGCGCTGCCGGGGACCCGAAGATTTAAGGGGATGCCAGATTTTTTTCGCCAGCGCTTCAGAGAAATCGGGGTTGTCCCGGATTCTGGGCTCACTGCGAAATTTCCCGGTACTAACGGTAACCGATGACGTGGATAATTCTGCCCAGCTGGGTGCGATCATTAACCTCACTGTGGCTGAGGGTAAGATCCGCTTTACAATCAGTCTAATTAATGCCAGGCGATCCGGCCTGAAGATCAGTTCGCAACTACTGAAACTATCGATAACGGTTGAGGAATAGGCGCCATCTCGGGACCTCTTGGTCGACAGCTGGGGCGAAATGAAAAATGCCACATATTTGGGTTCACCTCTAACGACATTCTATGGGCTAGGCCAGATTTGAGATGACTTACAAGATTTTGAAGGGAGCATAATGAACCTTTTTCATAATATTTCCATCAAAAATAAAATAACCCTCATCACCACACTGACCTGTATGGTCGTCCTAATTTTATTGTTGATAAGTTTCACTATCTTGGAATTTACTATTTCTCGGACTGCCCTGGTGGAAAAGGTCGCGACCCTGGCCGAAGTAATTGGGACCAACAGCACTGCGGCCCTGACCTTCAATGATCAGAAATCAGCCGAGAGCACCCTCTCAGCCCTGAGCGCCGAATCGGAAATCGTCGGTGCGGCCATTTACACCAGGGACGGCAGGCTGTTTGCCCTGTATCTGCATCCCCAGAAACACTCCGACGATCCGCTGTCAGGGACCGAGCCGGGCGCCGCGCTTCCTGGGAGACAATTACCGGCTCCAACCGGAGCCTCGCAAGCCAGCCATGCCTTTTACGCCAATTACCTGGAGCTGACTAAAAATATCGTCTTGGAAGGCGAGGTCATCGGCTGCGTCTACCTGAAATCAACTCTGGCCGATCTCTATCGACGCCTGGGGTGGTATGTCGTTTTTGCCTTATCGGCCATGGTACCCTCTTTGCTCATCGCCTATCTCCTTTCTTCCCGGCTCCAACGAATCATTTCCCGACCCATCCTATATCTGGCCCGGACCATGAAGATGGTCTCCCAGGAGAAAAACTATACGGTCCAGGTGGAGAAGCTGGGCGAAGATGAGTTGGGCGCCCTGATAGATGGGTTCAATGAGATGCTCTCTCAAATCCAGAAACGCGATCTCGCCCTGGAGCGGCACCGGGATGAATTGGAAATAGAAGTTCAACGACGTACGGCCGAACTTTCCCAGACCAACCGGCAGTTGGAAGGAACCATTACTGAATTGAACCGGACCACCCAGGTTTTAGCCCAAAACGAAAAACGCTTGGCCTACGCCCAGCAAGCCGCCCGCCTGGGATATTGGGAGTGGCTTGTTGACTCTGATAAGCTGATATTTTCCGAGGAAGTCTTTCGCCTCTTCAGTCTGAAAACCGCTGAGATCGGCATGAGCCCCAAGGCTTTCGTTGGTTTCATTGCTGCAGAAGACCAAGCCCTGGTCCAAGAGGCCATGGATACTACCCTGGCTACCGGACAGTCCTTCCGGGTCGATTGCCGCACCCTCCCGGCCGCTGGCTCCCAGCGGATCATGAACCTGCACGGGGAAGTCACCACGGATGCCGACGGCAAGCCATTCTTGATGACCGGGACCGTCCAGGATATCACCGAGCGCAAGGAAGCCGAAAAGGCCCTGGTTGAGCGCGAAGAGAAATACCGGGCCTTGATGGATAATGCCGGTGAAGGCATCCTGCTGGCGAATGTCCAAGGGAACCTCCTGGAAGCCAATAAGAAAATGTTGGAGTCGTTGGGGTATTCTCTGGAAGAGCTGGTAACCATGAGTTTTGTGCAGGTCCATCCCTCGGAAGAAGCCCAGAGAATCAGGGCAACCTTCCAAGATGTTACCGTCAAGGGTTCCGCGGCATTGAGTAACACCTGGATACTGCGCCAGGATGGCAGAAAAATTCCGGTGGATATCACCTTTGGCCTGGTGAGATATGCCGGTAATACCTCAGTCCAGGCAATCTTTCGGGATATCTCGGAGCGCCGGAAGATGGAAGAGGAACGCCTGTTGCTGAGCAAACTGGAGTCGCTGGGGCTGCTGGCCGGGGGTATCGCCCATGACTTCAACAACATTCTCACCGCCATCCTGGGAAATATCAGTCTGGCCAGGTTGGAGGGGGTTCGGATCGGCGAACCCGAAGAATTTGCTTCAACCAGATTGGCAGAAGCGGAAAAGGCCTGTGAACGGGCCCAGGCCCTGGCCAGCCAATTGCTCGCCTTTGCCAAGGGCGGACTGGCCATCAAGAAGGTCACATCGCTGGCCGAACTGCTTAAGGAGTCCGCCAACCTGTCTTTGAGCGGCTCCAAGGCCCGGAGCAAATTAGTGATTCCGAACGACCTTTGGCTGGTGGAGGTGGACGAGGGTCAGATCAGTCAGGTCTTCAATAATCTGCTGATTAATGCTGACCAGGCCATGCCCGAGGGTGGCACCATCACGGTGCAGGCGGAGAATGTCAGGGTGGAAAATGAGTTACCCCTGCCCAAAGGCCGGTACGTCAAGATAATCGTTGCGGACCAGGGAATCGGCATCCCCAGCAATTACCTGGGAAAGGTCTTTGATCCTTATTTTACTACGAAACAGAAGGGCAGCGGTCTCGGGCTGGCCACAGTTCATTCCATTATTAGGAACAACGCTGGCTACATTACGTTGGAATCTCAGGTGGGAGTAGGCACCACCTTCTACGTGTTTCTCCCCGCTGCTGAAGGGAAAATCGCCTCCGATAAAGAAAGCCCCGCGACACCCATCCTGGGCCAAGGCCGCATATTGATCATGGACGACGATGAGACAGTCAGAGATGTCTTGGAAATGATGCTGAAGAAACTCGGGTATCAGGTGCACGAATCCGCAAATGGCGAAGAGGCCATAAAAAAATATGCCATCGCTCAACAGGGAGGTCAGGCCTACACCGCGGTGATCTTTGATTTAACTGTCCCCGGAGAAATGGGAGGCATGGAAGCCCTTAAGCAAATATTGGCCAGTGACCCACAGGTAAAGGCCATAGTCTCCAGCGGTTACTCTGACGATCCCATAATGGCCAATTACGAAGAATATGGGTTCAAAGGGGTCATTACTAAACCGTATAGAATTACAAAACTCAGTAAGATATTAAATGAAGTGATTATGGAATAATATGTTCATCTGCTTTTAAAGTTAATAATTCCTGTTTATATGTTGGTGCAAGATATCTGCTATTTAACAACACAAGGTTGACGGAAAAATCTATCAATCGGTTTGTGCCGAATCTGACCCGGACGGATGGGAAGGCGCTACTGACGGCAGGGCTTACCGGGGAACGTTTCCCGGTATGAAACCTAATTAAATAGGCATATCAACAAGTTAGCTGGCAATTTGGTAGTCCCAACGGGAATCGAACCCGTGTCTCCGCCGTGAGAGGGCGGTGTCCTAGGCCCCTAGACGATGGGACCAGCTATCTAGTTTTTATAACCGAAGGCCTGCCCGGTGTCAAGAGAACCGCCGCATCTGTGCCGCTCTTGGTGCGGGCCGAGGAGGCGTTATTCCTGAGGCCGGTCCCGCAACCCTACGCGCCCGCCACCCAGGGGCCCCCCCGCCCCAGCGCCCTGATGCAGCCAGACGGTAGCCCGGTCCAAATCCTCCGGCGTGTTGAGGTTGAAAAAACTGCGGCCCTCCGGATCCAACTGGAGCACGGCCTCTGGGGGGATGATTTCCGGGCGGCACACCGACAGGAACCGGGTAGGGCGGCGGTCGCCCTTTAAAAAGGCGGTTAATTGCGGCAGCAGGCGCACCGCATAAAGCCCCGGAAAGGGCTCCAGGCCCCAGGGGGACCGGCAGACCACGGCGGGCCGGGAAGTCCTGGCGGCTCTGGCCGCCAGTTCCGTCACCAGCTCCGGGGTGAGGAAGGGGTTGTCCACCGCCGCGGCCAGGACCCAAGGAGTCCGGGCGTAAAACAGGGCGGTGATCAGGCCGCCCGCCGGCCCCTGGAAGGGCCGTAAATCCGTCACCAGGGGCAGCCCCAGGGGCAGGTGGTCCCGGGGGTGATTGGTGATCAGCCAGCACTCGGCCGCTACCGGCGCCAGGGCCTCGGCCACCCACCGGACCAGGGGCTTTCCCAGCAGCGGCAGCGTGGCCTTGTCCTGTCCCAGACGCCGGCTGTAGCCTCCGGCCAGAATGGCCCCGGTGAGCTGCGGGTGCTTATGGGTCCCGGAATTTTGGGTCTGCTGCCGGACCATGGCGCGGCTGCCTTCTTTCTCGGCTGGGCTAAAAAAGTTTACGACTCCGGGGAGGAGCCGCCCGGTCCCACCAGACCCAGATGAGCCAGGATGAAGCCGCCGATGGCCGCCACTTCCCCGGGCTGGAAGACCGGGACGGCCGTGGCGGCGGACGCCGGCCCCACCAGGGCAATGAGTTGGGTCAGGTCGGGGAGGCGCTCTGCGCGGTGTGGATGCAGCACCGCGATCTTGGGTAAGGGGCCGGATTTATAGCCCTCCACCAGGATCAGATCAACCTTCGGGCTTAAGGACTCCAGGATCTGGGGGAGCGGCGGCTCTTCGGGAAAGGCGTGACTGATCTGGAGCAGACCCGGGGCCGCCAGGGCCACCACCCGGGCCCCGGCCTGCCGGAAGCGCCAGGTATCTTTGCCCTGATCCCCCGGATCATGATGGTGGGTATGCTTCAGCACCGCCACTTTCAGCCCCTGTCGGACCAGCCAGTCCAGCAGACGGCAGATGAGCTCGGTCTTGCCGGAACCCGAAAACCCCACAATAGAAAGGGCCTTAGCCATGCAGCTCGGAGGAGTCAGCCGGAGGAACGGCGAGAAGGTGCCGGGCAGGTCAAGGTTCCGTGGGAAACCTCTCCAGGATCCTTTCTTTCTTGACGCTCCGGTTGAGGTAAATGGCGCACCGGGCGCAGGGACCGTTGCATAAGGTATCCCGATACTCCCGCACTTCGTGGCAGGGCCGCCAGGGGAGTTGAAAGGCCGGGCATTCTTCTTTCGTCGGGCAATCGAAGATGTTCCAGCAAGGCGCCAGCACCATCAGGTTGCGCAGACAGGCCAGAGTGAAACCCCGATCATGGATCAGGCTGTTGATCTGGTTGATCTGCGTGACATCAAAAGGGGAATAGAGGCGGTTATTGGTATTCTTTTCCCGCAAGGGCTTGATGAAGCCTTCCTTTTCATATTCCCGAATCCGTTTTTGAGAAAGGTTCACCTGCCGGGAAACCTCGTTTATCAGAAACAGGTCTCCGCCACTTTCTCCAGGTCTGGTCCGCTTGATTTTTCCCCGGGGCATAAGCAGTTCTATAAGAAAAATAGTTTAAACAACTTTTACCTTACAATGAATCATTATACAAGGAAAAAAATTTAAATCTTCACGAAAAAAATTGCCATCGTTGCCGATTGTAACGGCAAAGGGCAGAAAAGCATGCTTTTTCAACCTGCCGCTCAGCCTTTCCGGCGAATTTCCAGGGGCAGGCCCGGTCCCGCCTTTAGGTTTGCCGCGGCGCTGCCGCCGGCGCAGGCAATCTCCAGGTAGCCGTGGCTGCCGATGAGGGCCAGCATCTCCCCCGCCGCGGCCTCGCCATAGGTGGGTCGCAAGTGGGTCAGGGTCAGGGGTCCCACCTTTAAGCAGAAATCCCTCCCCTGGCGCCAGGTCTGGAAGACCCCGGCAGTTACATTACTCACCAGGTTGCCGAACCGGTCCACCCGGATGATCTCGCCCCGGAGCGCGAGAGCCGTGACCGCCGGCTCCGGCCACAGGAGCCGCACCGGATCCGTGATGGCCGGTCCCAATTGCGCCAAGGGCACTCCCAGGGACAGGTGCGCCGCCACCGGGGCGAAGATATCCCGGCCGTGGAAAGTGGCAGAGACCTGGGGCAGAAAATAAGCGGGATTTTCCAGGGAGACCAGCTCGAAGTCGCTCTGGCCGGCCAAGATGAGGTGAAAGAGGCCGTTGTCCGGCCCGACCCAGAACTGCCCCCGGCCCCGGGCCGCCAGGGCCCGGCGGCCGGTGCCCACGCCGGGGTCCACCACCGCCAGGTGGATGGTCCCCGCCGGGAAACAGGGGGCCGCCGCGGCCAGGATAAAGGCCCCGGACTGAATATCCTGGGGCGGCACTTGGTGGCTCAAGTCCACCAGGCGCGCCTCGGGGTTAAGACCCAGGATTACGCCCTTCAGACAGGCCACATACTCGTCCCGGGTGCCAAAATCGCTGAGCAGGGTGATGAGGCCGCAGGGCCTTGGTTTAATCATCTTTGGTCAAATTTCACAGTTTAACTTTAGTGACGACCTGAGGTTTTTTCGATGCATTAATTCCTAATTTAGCCCAGTTAACCTGGTAAACATAAGCCAATAGGCAATTCTGCCTGTTTCACCGCCAAAAATTTTTGCGGAAATTGTGCCGCTTTTGAGCCGCTGAGGCCCGGGGGCGTTTGAGCGGCAACCCTCTTTATTTACAAGCAAACTCGCTTGAGAGCCGCAGCCGTTGCGGCACAGATACACTCCCCGGGCGGGTCCAGGGAAATCGTTGGGCTGCTGTTGCACCTTAATTTTTAATCATATAAGCGGGAGAAGTTTCCAGAAAAGAATGGATAGATGGCTCCGTTTTGTTCCGAAAAAACCAGCTCACCCCAAGCAGCAACCGGCGCGAATCACTGCGATCCCGGTTAAACTTCGGCCTGCCAACCAGAGCTGCGGGGGCGGCGGCGCGCCTTTCAGGCCGCGGCCAGGATCTTGCCCACTTCTTCCCGGATGCGCTCCACCGGCAGGGTCCCGGCAAAGCGCCCCTGACCGTTGATGTACACCAGAGGCGTGGGATAGGTCAGGGAGCAGAGCAGGGCGGTTTGGGGCAGGTCCGGGCCTCGGGGGTCCTGCAGGACGTTGAGATACTCCACCTGCACCCGGCCGGGGAATTCCCGCTCCAGGGTCAGGGCCAGGGCCCGGGCCTGGAATTCCAGGCTGACCTTGGCCAAGGGGTCTTCGTCCCCGGCCTGGTCATGGCCGTGATGATCATGATGATCGCAGCCGCAGCCGCAACCGGAGCCGGATTTGCCGGCCGTGGGGGCATCGTAGATGGCCACCTGCACCATTTGGGAGTTCGTCATAATTTAGTCCTTGGCGCCAAATAATCGTGACTATCAAATTTCAGTAGTGTCCGGCAGCAAAATTGCAGATGGGAAGCTTAGGGACCCCTTTGGTTGCGAATCGATCGCCTATTCCTATGATAATTGAGACGTTATCGCAAGTGCGGAAAATTCCCTCTCCCCTGCGAGGGGAGAGGGTTAGGGTGAGGGGTGCGCAATCATTCGACGTCCTCCCTCACCCCAGCCCTCTCCCCCCAAGGGGGAGAGGGAGAAAATCCTTAAAATCTCCGTAGCATAAGGCAAATTGGCCCAACTTATTTTTGTACCGGAATATATTATCCAACTTTTGCCATGACCTTACCGGACACTACTGACCATCAACATTTTCGCGCCTGAAACTTCTCTGCCCAAGATAATTTCCTAAAAATTGGGGGTACCAGTGCGGTGCCCTTGGACGACCAATCTTGCTACGTGCTTGAGAGTTGATCTATCCCCTTACTTCAGCCCCTCGGCGTAAATCTCAATGGCGTGTTTCACCTGCACCCGGTCCCCGGCCCGGGAGAGCATGTCGGTGATTTGCAGCATGCAGGCCGGGCAGCCGGTGGCCACCACCTGACAGCCGGAGTTGACGATATTGTCCCGCTTGCGCCGGCCAATGCTGGCCGAGATCTCATAGTGCTGCAGGTTGAAGCTGCCGCCCATGCCGCAGCACCAGTCGGCCTCTGCCATTTCCTTGCAGCTCATAGCCGGGGTTGGCCCGGAGCAGCGCCCGGGGCTGGGCCGCCACCCCCAGGGATTTCTTCAGGTGGCAGGGGTCGTGATAGGTGAGGCGGAGCCTGGCGGCCGCCTCCGGGGCGGTTCCCGGCGCCAGACCCAGCTTATCCACCAGGAACTGGCTGATGTCCAGGGTCTTGTCGGCCAAATCGGCTATCCGGGCTTGCTCTTCGGCGGGAAAATCCTGGGTCATCAGGGGCCAGAGCTTTTTGATCGTGGAGGTGCAGGTGGCGCAGGCCGTGACCAGGTAGTCGAAAGGCTCCGCGGCGAACCGGATCAGATTGTGACGCACCAGGGCGTCAAAGGTGGCGGTGTCGCCGCCGGCCAGGGCGGGAATGCCGCAGCAGCCCTGCTCCGGCGGCACCAGGAGCCCCACCCCGTGGTGCTCCAGGGTGGTCTGTACGGCGTCGGCCACCGCAGGATAGAGCTTGTCGACGAGGCAGCCCACAAAAAAGGCGACCTTCAGACCTGAAGCGCCGGCTGCGGTATTGAGCGAACCCACCTGCCGGTGCCAGGGGACCGGGGCCAGGGGTTTGAGGCGCCGGTCCTGGAGCAGCGGCGACATGAAACGGGCGCAGGAGGCGCCCAGGAGATCGTCCACCGGTTTGATGAAGAGGCCCTGGAATTTGGCCCCCCAGGCCAGGAGGCGGTTGAAGGTCCCCGGCTTGGCCAGGAGATGCCGGAAGACCGCCTTTTTCAGAGGCGGGAGGCCCAGGTAGCCCGCCAGGATGGCCCGGCCCTTGATGAAGATGTCCAGGACCTTGACGCCGCTGGGGCAGTTGGCGGCGCAGGAGCCGCAGAGCAGGCAACGGATAGATGGTCCTGGACCCCGCCGGCGTTTTTGCAGGATTTCTTGCAGCAGGCCGTCCAGCAGGGCGAGCTTGCCCCGGGCCACGTCCGCCTCCCGGCCGGTTTCGGCAAACAGCGGGCAGACCGCCTGGCACAGGCCGCAGCGCATGCAGACCACCAGCTGGTCTTCCAGCTCTTTCATTAACTTAGCCAGCGCCCGGAGGCTGGACATAGATATGCCTCCTTCAAATCTCGAAAGAAATGTAGTTTCCAGTATCTGACACAGGATATTTTATTGGGACGACTTGGAATCCATCTCCACCTTTTACCTCTTTGGGAATTGGCTTCTCCTCAGAAGAGCTATATAGGTACAGCAGAACGTTTTGAATCTGGGGCTTGCGGGAAAAATGGCTGCGGATGATATCCATGACCGTCTGCAGGTTTTTTGCTAGGAGGCTATCGTGGGCCAGAGGTTTTTTAATTTTTTCCTGCTCAAGAAGAGGGAGGGCTGCTTCATAAAACTCTTTCCAATTGGAATATTGACCAAATGCCCAATGCCTAACATAAAAAGCAAATAATTGGTGCCGAAGATTTTGCTCCTCGCGTAGCTCAATGGTGCCGATATTCGTAACCTCAGGGGACCCGTCCCATTTGCTCTCTCCGAGATAAAGGTGATCTCTGGCTAGAATAAAAAAGTCGAACTCACCGAATTGGGAACTTTTTTCTCCACCTCGGCGTCCGAAGCTTGGCCGAAAAAAAAGCTTGCAATCAGATTTAGGAGAATCATCCCCAAAGGGCTCTAATATTTCGGAGAGTTTCATCTTCAAAGCCCACAGAGTTAGGGCATCCTCACCATATCCATAAAGCCTCATCAGGCGTTACCCCTCTTGTTCATCGGAGTTCCTTTCCTTTTCTGCTCACTGCTCACTGCTCACAGCTCATCACTCCCCAATGCTCTTGCCCGGGATTCAAAATATTCTTCGGGTCCAGGGCCGCTTTGATGCGCTTGGAGTACAAAATCGTGCCCGGGCCCACTTCTTTTTCCATAAAGCGGGATTTGGCCTTGCCGATGCCGTGCTCGCCGGAGAGGGTGCCCCCCAGGCGTCAGGGCGGCGTCGAAGATGGCCTCCACCGCGGCCTCCACCCGGTGCCACTCCTGTTGGTCCCGGCGGTCCGTCAGGATGGTGGGATGCAGGTTGCCGTCGCCGGCGTGGCCGAAGGTGCCGATGGGCAGATTGAATTTCCGGCTAATCTCCTCGATGGCCCGGATCATGGCGGGCACCTGGCTCCGGGGCACGGTGGCGTCTTCCAGAACCACGGTGGGTTTCAGTTTCGCCAGGGCCGAGAGCGCCGCCCGGCGGGCGCTCCAGACCCGGTCCCGCTCCGCGGCGTCCTTGGCGGCGTGCACCTGGGCCGCCCCCAGCTTACGGCAGATGGCCTCCACCTTCTCGGCCTCCTCCGCCACCACCGCCGGGTGGCCGTCCACCTCGATGAGCAGCAGGGCGGCGGCGTCCACCGGCAGGCCGGCGTGGCTGTAATCCTCCACGGTGCGGATGGTGAAGTTGTCCAGGAATTCCAGGGTGGCCGGCACGATGCGGGCGGCGATGATGGCCGCCACCGTTTCCGAGGCCTGGTTCACCTGATCGAAGGTGGCCATCAGGGCCCGCCGGGCCTGAGGCAGGGGAATCAGCTTCAGGATGATCTGGGAGAGCACTCCGAGGGTGCCTTCGGAACCCACCAGCAGGCCGGTGAGATTGTAGCCGGTGACGCATTTCACCGTGCGGGAGCCGGTCTTGACGAGATCGCCTGCGGCCGCGAAAAACTCCAGGCCCATGACGTAATCCAGGGTGACCCCGTACTTCAGGCCCCGGAGCCCGCCGGCGTTTTCCGCCACGTTGCCCCCCAGGGTGGAGACCGCCATGGAGCCCGGGTCTGGCGGATAGAACAGACCCTTCGCCTCCACCGCCGCGGCCAGTTTAGCGGTGATCACCCCCGGCTGCACCACGGCGTAGAGGTCGGCCTCGTTGATTTCCAGGATCTGATTGAGGGCATTGGTCAGGACCACGACGCCGCCGGGACGGGGGATGGTGCCGCCGCTCAGGTTGGTGCCGGCTCCCCGCACGGTCAGGGGCAGACCGTGATCGTTGCACAAAGCTACCACCCGGCCCAGGGCCTCGCAGGATCGGGGCCGCACCACCAGGGCCGGGAGCACCGGCTCCAGAACCGCGGCGTCATAAGCATAAGTGAGCCGGTCCGCCTCGCTGACAAAGACCTGCTCCGGGCCCAGGATCTTCTGAAAATCTTGAATCAAGCCTTGATTGAGCATTCCCCCTCCTCCGGGACGACCGTGCCATGATCCTCTTGGGCTCAAGATAGGTCATGGCAGAGTTTTGTCAAGTGGTAATACCAATGAACAAGGCCGGTTTTTTTGCGCCACCCGGCTTATTGGTCCTTTGATCACTCTGGGGAGGCATGGGAGTAAAGCTTCCGGCTCCGGACAAAATCCAGGACAAAGGTGATGTGCTCCCGCATGGCCAGGTAGGCGGCTTTCGGATCGTGGTCCTTGATGGCGGCAAAAATCCCCTCATGCTGTCTCCGGATAGTGGGCAGGCTGGTGGGCTCCTCCCAAAGAGCCTGCAGGTTCTCTTTGATGCCGTAATGCAGCAGGTCGTAAAAACTCTTCATAATGTGGACCTGCACCTGGTTCTTGGAGGCAAAGGCAATGGCCATGTGGAAGGAGACGTCTTCGTCGATCCCCAGGCGGCCGGCATCGTTTTCCGAGAACATGGCCTCCAGGGCCGTGGCCAACACCTGAAGATCCTCGGCGGTGGCCCGTTGGGCCGCCAGGATCACGGATTGGCCCTCCAGCCCCATGCGCACCTCCAGGAGTTCTTCCAGGGAGGCGTCATGCCCTTCCATCACCGCGGCCAGGGGATTGTGCTCCCTTTGTGCGTCGGTGGAGCTCACAAAGGTGCCCTGGCCTTGCCGGTGCTCCAGCAATCCCATGGTCACCAGTTTCTTGATGGCCTCCCGCACCGTGGGCCGGCTTACCCCCAGGGCCTGGGCCAGTTCCCGCTCCGGCATGATTTGGTCTCCGGGCTTCAATTGGCCCCGGAAGACCAGGTCCCGGATCTGCTCAAAGGCCTGGTCCGAGACCCGCCTGGCCTTAATGGGTTTCAGTTGAATGATCATGGACTCCCCATGGAAAATTCTTACGCAGTGATTATTTTTCCCTTGACAAGTTATTAGCGCCTTTTTAATATATTGTCAAGTGGTCAGACCAATTCAAATTCAGAAATTTCTAAGCTGTTTTTTCCAATGGTCAGACCAATTATGATTGTCTTTCTTTCCCTTATATCAAAGGACTCCAAACCATGGCATCTAAAAAACTTGTCGCCACCCTGAAAGAGAAAGCCGCCGCCGTCCAGGTGATCGTCCAGGAGGTGCCAAACCTTGAGGCCGCCTTCGCTTACGCCCTTGCCGTCACCCAGGCCCAAGGCGGCGCCACCCTCGCCGCCCCCGGCTGGGACGCGGCAAGCCGGGCGGCCCTGGAGGCCGACTGCCGAAGGAATGGCGTGGAGCTGCTGGTGGAGAATCTGCGGGAGCGGGCCGACGCCCTGCATACCGGCCTCACCCGGGCCGACTGGGGCATCGCCGACACCGGCTCCCTGGTGCTGGACTCCGCTTCCGAGGATCTTCGCCTGGCCACCATGCTGGTCGAGACCCACGTGGCGGTCCTGCCCGTCTCCCGCCTGCGGGCCACCGTTACGGACCTGGAAGAGGAAATGATCGGCCTGATGCAGGCGCCTCCCAATTACCTGGCCTTTATCACCGGGGCCTCCCGCACCGCCGACATCGAGCGGCTCCTGACCCTCGGGGTGCACGGCCCTCTGGAACTCCATCTGCTGCTGCTGAAGGATTGATGCCATGATCAACACCGCCCAAAACCTCAAGGAATATAAGCGGCGCCTGAAGAAGGCCCTGGGCAACAAGTTTCTGCGCTCCGCCATGGGCACCTTCGCCACGGCCTACAAGGAGGCCCAGGGCCGCCTCTTCGCCGGGGTGGACGTCCCGGCCCTGACCCGGGAGATCGCCGCCGGCAAAGATGCCGCCCTGCCTCACCTGGAAGAGCTGTATGCGTCCTTCAAGGCCAAGGCCGAGGCCGCCGGGGTCAAGGTCCACCTGGCCGCCACCGCCCTGGAGGCCAACGAGATCATCGCCGGCATCGCCCGGGACAATGACGTCAAGAAAATCCTCAAATCCAAGTCCATGACCGCGGAAGAGACCTTCCTCAACGACCACCTGGAAAAAGCGGGCTTTGAGGTGGTGGAGACGGACCTGGGCGAATGGATCATCCAACTGCGCCACGAAGGGCCGTCCCATATGGTCATGCCCGCCATCCATCTCTCCCGCCAGGAGGTGGCGGACCTGTTCACCAAGGTGACCGGGGAAAAGCAGGAGCCCGACATCGGCCAACTGGTGAAGGTAGCCCGTAAAGAGTTGCGCAAGCATTTCCTCACCGCCGACATGGGCATCAGCGGGGCCAACTTCGCCATCGCCGCCACCGGCACCCTGGGCATCATCAGCAACGAAGGCAATGCCCGCCTGACCACCACCCTGCCCCGGGTCCACGTGGCCCTGGTGGGGGTGGATAAGCTGATGCCCGATCTGGCTGCGGCCTTACGGGTTTTAAAACTGCTGCCCCGGCGGGCCACCGGCCAGGTGATCACCTCGTACGTCTCCTGGATCACCGGGGCCAACGAATGCCGCCCCGGCCCCAACGGCAAAAAGGAGATGCACGTCGTCTTCCTGGACAACGGCCGCCTGGCCCTGGCCAAAGATCAAGTCTTCTCTCAGGCCCTGCGCTGCGTGCGCTGCGGCGCCTGCGCCAACGTTTGCCCCATCTACAACCTGGTGGGCGGCCACAATATGGGCCACGTCTATATCGGGGCCATCGGCCTGATCCTCACCTACTTCTACCATGGCCATAAAAACGCCCGGGCCATCGTGCAGAACTGCCTCAACTGCCAGGCCTGCAAGGCGATCTGCCCCACCGGCATCGATTTGCCCCACCTCATCAAGGAGACCTATTGCGAGATCTTGCAGGGCGAAGAGCAGCAGCCCATGAAGAATCGCCTGCTGCGGCGGGTCCTCAAGGACCGCCGCCTCTTTCACTTCCTGCTGCGCCGGGCCTCCCTGGCCCAGAAGCCCCTGACCACGGGGGAAGGTTTTCTGCGCCACCTGCCCTTCTTTTTCGGCAAGGAGCATGAATTCCGCAGTCTCCCGGTCATCGCCCGGATTCCCTTCCGGGATATGTGGGCCAAGCTCTACCAGAAGGTGGAGCAGCCCCGCTACCGGGTGGCCCTGTTCGGCGGCTGCCTGGTGGACTTCGTCTACCCGGAACAGGGCGTGGCCCTGATGAAGCTCCTGAAGGACCAAAAGGTGCAGGTGGAGTATCCCATGGGCCAGACCTGCTGCGGCCTGCCCGCCAATATGATGGGGGAAAAGGCAGTGGCCCGGGAAGTCGCCATCCAGAACCTGGCGGCCCTGGACCCGGCGGATTTCGATTACATCCTGACCCTGTGCGCCTCCTGCGGCTCCCATATCAAGGAGAACTATCCCAAGCTGCTGGCCGGAGAGCCGGGGACCAGCGCCAAGATGCAGCAACTGGCCACCAAGCTCATCGACTTCAGTTCTTTTTTCACCCGGGTCCTGAAGGTCAAGCCCGAGATGTTCCAGGGGGCCAAAAAGAAAGTGGCCTACCATTCCCCCTGCCATCTGTGCCGGGGCCTGGGGGTGGTGGACGAACCCCGGGAATTGTTGGCCACGGCCGGCCTGGAATACCTGCCCACCCGAGACGAAGACACCTGCTGCGGCATGGGCGGCTCCTTCTCCATGCAGTTCCCGGAGCTCTCCGCCGAGGTCCTGAAGAAAAAGCTGGATGCGGTGGAGGAGACCGGCGCCGATCTGCTGGTCACCGACTGTCCCGGCTGCGTCCTGCAACTGCGGGGCGGCATGGCCAAGCGGGGCGGCAAAGTCAAGGTGAAGCACCTGGCCGAGGTGGTGGCGGAAGCCGAAAAATCCGCCCCTGATTAATGAGGCTCGATGAACCGGGACATGGGTAGCCCCATGCTTTTGCCTGCGCCGCGCCGGCGGGACGCCGGTGCTGCCAATCCAGTAAAACGCCGTGGGTTTAAAGCCAATGCCTTACTGCGATTGACCGAGAAGGAGGTGAATATTACCGCTAATTGAGCAGTCTTCCAGTCATTTTTTCTTCTTCTGATCAGACGACATCAAGGAGGGTGGTTAAATGCAGTGGATTCAAAACTATATTCCCTTGGGCAGCCTGGGTCTGTCAGCGCTGGTGGCCGCCATACCCTTATTTATTCTGTTGTATATGCTGGGTATCCGGCGGTCTAAGGGGCAGCACGCCGCCTTTTTCGCCACCCTGGCGGCAGTAATCCTGGCGATTGCGGTCTGGGGTATGCCCGTGTCGCTGGCGGTTATGGCCACGCTCAACGGCATGTTCTTCGGCCTCTTTCCCGTGGTCTGGATCATCATCACCGCCATCTGGGTCTACAACATGTCGGTGGAATCCGGCGAATTCGAGATTATCAAGAATTCCCTGGCCTGCATTACCGATGACCGCCGCCTGCAGGCCCTGTTCATCGCCTTTGCCTTCGGCGCCTTCCTGGAAGGCACCGCCGGTTTCGGCACCCCGGTGGCCATTACCGCGGCCATGCTGGTAGGTCTCGGCTTTCAGCCGGTTTACGCCGCCGGCGTCTGCCTCATCGCCAACACCGCGCCCGTGGCCTTCGGCGCCATCGGCATCCCCATCGTGGTAGCCGCCGGGGTCACCGGCCTGGACCTGATGCACATCAGCGCCATTGTGGGCCGGCAGCTGCCCTTCCTGTCCATCATTGTGCCCCTCTGGCTGGTAGTGACCATGAGCGGTTGGAAATCCGCCATGGAGGTCCTGCCTGCCATCATCGTCACCGGCGTGTGCTTCGCGGTCTCCCAGTTCGTGGTCTCCAACTTCGTCGGCCCCTATCTGCCTGATATCATCGCGGCCGTAGTCACCATCATCGGCCTGGGGGTATTTCTCATCTTCTGGAAGCCACCCACCATCTGGCGGTTCGACGGCGTCGCGCCGACGGCAAAGGTCACCTGTCTCTTTTCCCGGGTCGAAGTGGTCCGGGCCTGGGTGCCTTACATCATCCTGGCCATCATGGTCTTTCTCTGGGGCCTCGACTTCGTCAAAGCCATCCTGGGACCCATCGGCACCACCTTCCAATGGCCCCTGCTGCATAACCTGGTGATGAAGACCGCGCCCATCGTGGCCAAGAATACCCCGTATCCGGCGGTCTTCGACGCTCAATATCGGCACCGCCGCCGGCACCGCCATCTTTATCGCCGGGCTGCTGTCCGTGCTGGCCATCCCCAATTACGGCTACGGCCGGGCCTTTGCCTGCCTGGGCCGGACCATCCAAACCCTGAGGTGGGCCATCGCCACCGTTTCCATGATCCTCGGCCTGGCCTGGATCATGAACTACTCCGGCATGAGTTCCACCCTGGGCCTGGCCTTCACCGCCACCGGCGTCTCTGTTCCCGATCTTCTCTCCCATTCTGGGTTGGTTGGGCGTGTTCCTCACCGGCTCCGACACCTCCTCCAACGCCCTGTTCGGCGCCTTGCAGAAGACCACGGCGCAGCAAATCGGGGTGGACCCCACTCTCATGGTGGCGGCCAACTCCAGCGGCGGCGTGGTCGGCAAGATGATTTCGCCGCAAAGCATCGCGGTGGCCACCGCGGCCACCGGCATGGTGGGGGAGGAGGGCTCCATCTTCCGCTTGACCTTGAAGCACAGCGTCGCCATGGTGCTGATTATCTCCCTGATCACCCTGCTCCAGGCCTATGTCTTGAAGTGGATGTTGCCCTAGGCGTGACTTGTAGGGGCGTGGTAGGGGCGGCTCGCGAGCCGCCCCTACTGATTTAGGCCGCGGCGGGCTTTAAAATGACGCGATCGGACTTATGATATCTGCAGGCCAAATTTTTGCGCCTTTGCTTTGCGACTTGGCGTCTTGGCGTAAGACTATTCTTTCCGCACAGGAGGAAAATAGATGAAGGCCGAAATCAAACCGGTTCGCAAGATCATGGGCCGCCTGGCTAAAGGCGCTGACCTGCTGGGGGCCCTGGAAGAACAATGCCGGCTCCACAAAATCACGTTAGGGGAGGTCTGGGCCATCGGCGCCGTGACCAAGGCCCGGATCGGCTACTATAAGCAGGACATTCAGAAGTACATGTTTCTCGACCTGGACCGGCCCATGGAGATCCTGACCCTGATCGGCAACGTCTCCTTAAAGGACGGGCAACCCATGGTCCACGCCCACCTCACCCTGTCCGATGAGGCGGGCCGGGCTCACGGCGGCCATCTGGCCGCCGGCACCCAGGTTTTTGCCTGCGAATTTGTCCTGCAGGAGTGCCAATCGGAGAAGGTCTTCCAGCGTACCCTGGATGAGGAAACCGGGCTCTTCCTGTGGGCCAAAGGGATTTAAAGGCTGGGGGAAAAGGGTAAAAGGCGAAGAGGCGAAAAGAGTAAAGAGAGCCCATTAGACAACTGACAGTTCAGCTCTTTGGTGGGGCGGGCCTCCGTGCCCGCCTTTCCTCTTAACTAAACGGTTCAAGTCTTACCTATAATTTAATGGTGCAAAATGTGGTCCCCCCATGGGGGAGAGGGTTAGGGTGAGGGGGAAGTAATCTTTTCCACTGCCATTAATAACAATACGGCTGTGGAGGAGCTTACCCCCATAACCTCCCAGGAAACGGACTTGACTGACAGTTCCGCACCAATCCAGCCAATCCAGGCGGCGGTGCTGCGCACCAGCGGCAGTCCCTTGCAGATCGAAGCCCTCGAACTGGAAGGGCCGCGCCACGACGAAGTCCTGGTCCGGGTCGTCGCCTCGGGCATCTGCCATACCGACATCGGTTTTGTTGACGACTGGGACGGGCCGCCGGTGGTTTTGGGCCATGAAGGCGCCGGGGTGGTGGCCCGGGTCGGCAAGGGCGTCAGGGGCGTCGAGCCCGGCGACCACGTCGTGCTCTCCTACCAGTCTTGCGGGGAATGCGCTGCCTGCCGGAGCGGACACCCCGCGGGTTGCGAGCGCCTCTACGAGTTGAACTTCGGTTTGGCGCGCCCCGACGGCAGCAATGCCCTGCACCGGAGCGGCGTGCGCGGCCACTTCTTCGGCCAGTCGTCCTTCGCTACCCACCTGCTCGCCACCGCACGCAACCTCGTCCGCGTTCCCCGGGAACTGCCCCTCGATCTTCTGGCCCCGCTGGGCTGCGGGTTTCAGACCGGCGCCGGCACCATCATGAACTCCTTGAAGGTTTCGAAAGGGGTCAGCCTCGCCGTCTTCGGCACGGGCGCGGTGGGCCTGGCCGCGGTCATGGCAGCCCGCCTGGCCGGCGCCCATCCCATCATCGGGGTCGATCTCAACCCGATGCGGCTCGAACTCGCCCTGGAGTTGGGCGCCACCCACGCCATCGACAGCCGCCGGGAAGATGTCGTCTCCCGCCTCCAAGAGATTACCGGCAGCGGGGTCGATTACGTTTTGGAAATAACCGGCGATCCGAAGCTGTACCAGGCCGCCATCGAGGTCTTGAATCCGCAGGGCACGGTGGCCTTGATAGCTAATCCGGGTCGTTCAGGCGCATTAAAGGGAGGGCGTAAAATCCTCGGCATCATCCAGGGTGACTCTGTGCCGCAGGACTTTATCCCCAAGATGATTGGGTGGTATCGGGCCGGACAATTTCCCTTCGATCGGCTCGAGAGGTTCTATGACTTCCGCGAGATCAACCGGGCCCTAGCCGACGCCAGCCGCGGCGACACCATTAAGCCGGTGCTGCGCATCAGCCCGGCGTAGCTGACTATCTTCTGTGCACTGCTCATCGCTCGCTGCTCACTCCTCAAACCAACCCCATCTTCTCAGCCTCGGCCTGCAAATCCTCCTGGAACTTGGGGTGGGCAGGCTGATAAAGTCCTTGGAAGGGGTGAGGGCTGGAGCTCGAAGGCTTCATGCCTGTCAAATAGGAAATTGAAGGTCCGGTAACATGGCGCCATATTCAAGATAGTTCAGGTGCATGTCAAAGCAGCGCTTTAGGTCGTGGCGGATGTGCCCCATCCGTGCGCCTTCCACGTAACGAGACAATGCGTCCCTGTAAGCCGGGTGTGCACAGTTCTCAATGAGCATACGGGCCCGGACCATTGGCGGCAGGCCCCGTAGGTCGGCCACCCCCTGCTCGGTAACGATCACCTGCACGGAGTGCTCGTTATGGTCTACGTGCGAGCACATTGGCACGATCGTTGAGATTCGCCCGCCCTTAACGGTTGACGGGCACATGAACAGCGAGAGATAGGCGTTGCGCTCGAAGTCACCGCTGCCTCCCAGGCCATTCATGATCTGGGTCCCGAAGAAATGCGTCGAGTTGACATGGCCGTACACATCGACCTCGACGGCGGTGTTCATGGCGATCACCCCGATCCGTCGAGCAACCTCCGGGCTGTTCGAGATCTCCTGGGGGCGGAGCACGATCCGGTCGACAAAATCATCGAAGTTCTTATAAAGGAACTCGAGCTTTTCCTCGCTCAGAGAGAGTGAGGTGGAACTCGCCCCGATCACCTGCCCGGAGAAAATCATGTCCACCATCGCATCCTGGATCACCTCGGTATAGACTTTGAATGGGGGAATCCCCTCGCATGAGGCGAGCCCGGCCATTACGGCATTGCAGACATTGCCGACCCCGCTCTGCAAAGGCAGGAATTCAGCTGGGATGCGCCCGGACCGCATCTCCTGGAGGATGAATTCCGCCACGTGGTGAGCAATCCGTAAGCTGGTTTCGTCTGGCGCGGTAAACTCCCGGCCGCCGTCATGTTCGTTGGTATGGACCACACCAATGACCTTTGAGGGGTCGACCTCTGCGTAGGAACGGCCGATCCGGTCGAGCGGGTCGTGGATTGGAATTATGTCCCGATGTGGCGGCGGTGGTAGCACCAGGATGTCGGCAAATTCCCGCAACAGTGGGTTGTGGTAGGCATTCAGCTCAATTATCACTTTCTCGGCGCATGCTAAGTACGTCGGGGCGTTGCCGATGCCGGTCGTGAGGTAGACCCGCCCGTCGG
Source organism: uncultured delta proteobacterium (assembly GCA_963797235.1). Taxonomy (GTDB): domain Bacteria; phylum Desulfobacterota; class Desulfobaccia; order Desulfobaccales; family 0-14-0-80-60-11; genus JAPLJC01. Next base: position 24,787 of record CAWCOX010000009.1, on the reverse strand, counting down.
GCTTGATCTCGGTTGCCTCAATAATGGCCACATCGATCGGCCCGAGAAAGCCCTCCCTCACCATCTGGGCGACATGCGAGAGATGCATATCCACGAATTCGAGGCGGCCAGTATTGGCTAAATCGCGCATCGGCGCCGAGGTAAAGTAAGGGGCCCGCCAACTGACCGCCTCGGCTTGGGCCAACTCGTCGTCGCAGGCTGGGCCGGTTGATGCCCCGCTAACCAGTTTGATTTGGAATTGCTTGCCAGCCTTGTGCAGTTCCCGGGCGCGCTGAGCCAGCGCCCGGGGTACGGCTTTGGGAGCCCCTGCCGGCGTGAACCCTCCCACAGCCACCATCGCCCCGTTTGGAATTAGCGCAGCCGCCTCCTCCGGGGTCAACGTATTATAGATTTTTTTAGTCAGCATGCCTTTATCGTCCTTTGAACTGGATTCGGCGTCGTTCGAATCTCCGCCCCGAGGTCCGGGGCATTCAGCCGATTCTCTCGCTTTCTTGGTTTGGTTATACCGAGGCCACCGAAAAAATACAAGATCGGAAAACTCCGGGGCCTCACCGAGGCAAGTCGGCACCTATACCTAGATAAAAATGGGTACTTCTGCCTACTCGTATTTTGCCTGGCGATGCTTAATATTTCAGGCATGGGGCCATGACTTCCGGGTCATTATAGGAGGTGCGCCATGACCTTGACCTTGATCGGTTTTGGGATCGGCTTTGTGGTGGGCAGTTTTCTGGTCTTGAGTTTAGTCTGCATCCATATGGCTCGTAAACACGCCGAAACCTTGTCGTCCAAGTTATTGAGGCCGGAAGTAAGGCTGCGCTGAAGGACGCAAGTCTTCGGAGGTGAGGGGTTCCCTGCCCGCCGTTTGCCCGGTGGGAGGGATTGGTCCGGCCTGGAGCCTGCCACGATGGGGCTCGCAGGCCCGCGCGACCTGGAGCCATAGCGGCTTGAATCAGAGAGATTTGCCTGGATAAACCCATTAAAATTTGGAGATGATGGGGCGGACCCCTCCCGGACCAGCCGGTTATTTTGCCGCGGCGCCGGGAAAAACTTCGGTTACGGCCACCTTTACCCGGTCCCGGCCGGCAGCTTTGGCACGATAAAGCGCCCGATCGGCGGCTTGCAGCACCAGATCGGCGCTGGCCCCGTTATCCGGGAAGACGGCCACTCCGGCGGAAATAGTGATGGGATGCAAGGCGCGATTCTGTAAGTGCAGTTGCTTGACTCCTCCGACTATCGTTTCAGCCCGAACCTGGACAACTTCCAACGACGCCCCCGGCATGATGAGGAGGAATTCCTCCCCGCCGTAACGGCAGGCGATATCTTCCCCCCGGACCTGGCTTTGAATCAAATGGCCGGCGGCGCGCAAGACTTCATCTCCCGCGCTATGACCATAATTGTCATTGTAGGCCTTGAAATGGTCCAGGTCCATCATGATTATTCCGATGCAGATCCCCAAACGGGTCCCCCGATGCACTTCCCGTACCAGGGTATCCTCCAGGTAACGGCGGTTGTACAGCCCGGTCAAGCTATCGCGTATGGCCTGGTTGAGCATAATCTCCCGCAGCCTCTGGTTGGCCAGGGCCAGGGCCATGCCCTCGGCCACGGTTGTGCCTAGTTGCCTGGCTTTCGCCAGCTGCTCTGCCGGCCATTGCCTCGAACTCTGCAAATGCAAAATACCCATGGCCTCGCCCTGGGCCATCAGGGGGATACATAGACTCGTCTTGGGCAAAGGAACGGAAAGGTGTGGGCAGCGCAAGCCGGCTGCCGCACTGCTAAACGAATGGACTTTGCTCCGGCGCAGGGCCCAGCACTCGTCATAACCGAAGATAACCTCCGCCGGCGGCTTTTCACCCCAACTGGCGGCTATCTCAAAAAAATTTTTAGAGTTATTGAGGATGTACAGCGCCCCGGAGTAGTCGGCAAAAAATTTCGGGGCGAATTGCGCGATGACGTTACAAGCTTCTTGCGAGGATTGGCAGGCCTGGAAGACATCGCCCATTTCCTGGAGCAGCATCATCTGGCGGTTGCGCTCGTCACCGCTGACCACCAGCTCTTTGAGCTGCTCATTGGCCTTCCGGAGTTCCTGCTCCCAGCGCTTCCGCTCGGTGATATCCCGGAAGACCATCACGGCTCCCATCAGGCGGCCGTTCTCTTTCACGGGGGTGGTCACATATTCCACAGGCAAGGGTTCGCCGGCCTTGGTCCAGAAGACGTCATCCGTGACGCGCCGGCTCTCGCCGTCCATCGGGGTGCGATGCATGGGACACTCTTCCGGAGGGCAAGGACTGCCATCGGCTTTCTTATCATGGATCAATTCGTGGATGTTACGCCGGTACCATTCTCCGGCCTGATAACCGGTCAGGTTCGCAGCCGCGGGATTGACAAAAATGACCTCGCCCGACAGATTCAGTTGAAAGATGCCTTCGCCCGCCGAATTCAAGATCAATTCATTTTGCCGCCTCAGCCTTTCCACGGTCTGCTCGGCCTGTTGGCGTTCGGTGATATCCCGAAAGCTCCAAACCCTGCCGACGATATCTTCCCCCAACCGTTGGGGATGGGAGTAGCGCTCGAAGATGCGCCCATCGGCAAATTCCAAAATATCCTGGCTCTCCTGGTCAGGATTGGCATAGAGTTCCCTTACCCTGGTCAGGAAGGTCTCAGGGTATTTTAACTGCTCCGTAGCATCGGCAAGAAACTGATTGTCATCCCCCGAGATCAAGATGGACTCAGGAATGTGCCAGAGCTCCAAAAATTTGCCGTTATAGCTCAAGATCTTGCCAGCGAGACTCACCACCAGAATGCCGTCGGCGGTGGCCTCGAGAGTAGCGTGCAGCAGGGAAAGGGCGCGCTGCCATCCTTCCTCCGCCTGCCGGCGCCGGAAGAAATCCTCAAAAATGCCCACCGCCCCCTGCAACTCGCCGTCCTTGATGACGATTCCCTGAAAGATGGCGCGTACCGGGCTCAGCCTGTCGCTATTGACCGAGAGATAGTCTCCTTCAAAGACACCGCAGCCACCCAGAAGGGCAGCATTGACCGCCTGTCGCATATCCGCATCTTGGAAATGAAAGGGCAGATTGAAGCCGATGATGTCCTCCCGGCGAGCCCCGATGATCTCGGCAAACTTCTCATTACAATCGGTAATGTTGCCATCCTGATCGAAGTGTATGATCCCCAAGGGAGCATTTTCGAACAACAACCGGTATTTCTCTTCACTCTTTCTGAGGGCCCATTCAGTCTGCCGTTGTTGGCTAATGTCCGAGAACACGCCGCTGATAAAGGAGATTTGGCCGTCCCGGGCGCCAACTATCTGACCTCGCTCTCTGAGCCAGTGAACTTCCCCCAATCTGCCTCGGATACGATACTCCCGCACATAAGAGCGGGTACTGCGCAGAGCCTGTCTAAATTTCCTTTTTGCCCCCTCCAGGTCCTCGGCCAGGATGACTTCGGACCATTTCAGCTTCCTGGAGTTGAAGTCCTCCGCCGCATAACCGGTAATCTCCTCGACCTTGTCGTCGAAGAAATCCACCGTCCAGTCCGGGTATCCTCTAAAGACCGTCGCCGGGATTTTGGTTACCAGGTCCCGGTATTTCTTCTCGCTCTCCCGCAGGGCGTCTTCCATCTCCCGGTATTGGCGCTCCGCTCTCCGGATGGACCGCGACCTGCGTTTCCATACCTGGCAGGTGGCCACCAGGAGAAGGAATGCCAACCCGTAGAACAACCATAAGCAATCCATCTGGCCTTTGAAAAAGTCAGACATCACCAACTCCTAAGCTGTCCAACCAGCCGGCGTCCTGCCCTGCAGCCACCAGGCACACCCGCAAACTTCGGGAGAGCCCGGGGACTCACGGCCTCCGCGCTTCCCATCCGAGGAGCCCAAGGCAGTTACCGGCACACCTGGTCTTGGGCCCGCGCCCTTAATCGAAGTTAACGGCTCCTTGCTCAAATAACTTTAGGCAGGCCTCCACCACCTCAGGATCATAGAGAATCCCCTTGTTATTGGAAATCTCCTCCATGGCCTCATCCAGCCCCAAGGCCGGTCGATATGGTCTATGAGTGGACATGGCCTCCACCACATCCGCCACCGCCAGGATTTTAGCCTCTAATAAGATCTCCGGCCCGGTCAGTCCGGCCAGATAGCCGGAACCATTGACCCTTTCGTGGTGCTGCAAAACGATCTGCGCCACCGGCCAGGGAAAGTCGATATTCTTCAAGATGTCATAACCTACCTGGACATGAGTCTGAATGATGCTCATTTCATACTTGCTGAGCTTCCCGGGCTTACTGAGAATCTCGGCAGGCACCCCGATTTTGCCAATGTCATGCAGGAATCCGGTTACCCGGCAGCCCTCGAGACGCTGGTCGTCGAACCCCAATTCTCTGGCGATGGCGCAAGCCAGTTGGGTGGTGCGCCGCTGGTGCCCAGGCTTGAATGGATCCCGAATTTCTGAGATGGTGGCAATACTTTCCACCGTTTGCCGCATCATGTCCGTCGATCGTTGGACGCTCTGTTCCAGCCCCTGCTCTAATCTCAGGGACTTCACTCCCACGGCAATGTCTCCGGCCACCTGGGTTAGGAATTCAATCTCCTTCGTTTTGAAGGCATCCTCTTTACCGGCATAGACCTTCAGGACCCCGATCACTTCGTCTTGGTGGATTAAAGGTAAGGCGATACTCGATTTGTGCCCCCGTTTCAGGCCCTCGGCTCGCCAGGGGTTAGGTTGAGGATCCTTCTCGATAGATTTTCTGATCACCGGTTTTCCGGTTCGAATGGCCGCTCCTGAGGGGCCTTGACCATCTTCCGAATCGTCCCAGGTAACTCGAATGACCGAGAGGTAGTCTTCGCCCTCACCGGCCCAGGCCAAGGGTTTGACCTCAAAGCTTTCCGGCTTCACCAGCCCAATCCAGGCGAACAAAACATACGGCACCTCGATCAGCAAGTCGCAGATTTGTTGAAAAAGCTCTGACTCGCTCTTGGCCCTGAGCAAGGCCTCGTTAATATTTGTGATGGCTCGCAGCAGGATGTGCAAATCTCGGATCCGATCTTGAGAACGCTTGTGGCCGGTGATATCGCTGGCGATTTGTACCGCGCCGATAGTTGCACCGGTTTCATCCAGGACCGGGTCAACCATGACGCGCAGCCAGCGGTTGCCCCTGGGCAGGGTCAAGGTTTGGCGCCGGGTGCCCCGCCACCGGCTGAAGGCGGAACCCAACTTAATCGGTCCAGTTTCATCCATGAATTCCCAGCTGAAGTGCCCGGTGATCTCAGCCTGGGATTTGCCCACCAGCTCGGCCATGGCCCGGTTGGACTGAATGATCCTGCCACCCCGATCCAGCAGGCAGACGGCGTCACTGATGGCATCGAAGGTGGTGCGCCACTGTTGGGCCGCGGTCCCCAGGGCCTCTTCAGCCTGCTTGCGGGCGGTAATCACGTCAAATACCGCCACAAAGTATCCCTTTGCCGGGCTGTAGACCGCAATCGCAAACCACATGTTCAAGGAGTGTACATAGACCTCAAACTTCTCGGCGGTCCCGGTCAGAGCCACCCTGCCATAGGCTTCAATCAACTCGGGGTTGGTCTCCCGCAAGCCAGGAATGACTTCGGACACCTTTTTCCCCACCACCTCCTTCAATCCGGTCAAGGTTTCGAAAGATTTGTTGACGTCGAGATAGATGAAGTCTTGCGGCTGATCTTGCTCATAGAGCATCTGGCAGTAAGCCAAACCATTCAGCATGTTCTCAAACAGGCTGTGATATAGCGTTTCGCTCTCTCGCAGCGCCTTCTCGGCCAGCTTGCGTTCAGTTATATCCAGGTTAGTGCCGATAACTCGCCTCACCTTTCCCGCCGCGTCACGATAAATCCGACCCTTGCTGTTCAACCAGCGTGGGCCGGTGCCTTCCCGGCTAATACGATACTCCAGATCCACCCGGTCTGTTTCCTTCAGCGCCTGGGCTAGAGCGGCGGCAGCGCTTTCCCGGTCGTCGGGATGCAGGCATTGGAGCCAAAGTTCCACGGCAGGCCTGCCGCTGCCGGGGGTTAAGCCCAGGAGGCGGCAATTTTCCGGCGACCAGATCATCTCGCCGCTCAAGAGGTTCCAGTCCCAGGAACCGGCTCCGGCAGCCTCTTGAGCCATGCGCGACCGCGCCTCGCTCTCTTGTAACGCCGTCTCGGCCCGGCGGCGGCCCCTGATGTTAAGGCTCAAGACCAGTATCGCCGTGATTAAGGCGGTTACCACCACTGATATCGTTCCCCAAACCAGGGACTTATGCTGATCATAGAAGGATAGGGGGCGGTTGATGACGATGCTTCCTGCCGGGAGGGCGCTCAGAGGAATATGGAAGTGTGTGAGCTGCCGGTAATCGAAGCTGGGCACCGCAGTGCTCCGCAGCTCCACCGGTATCTGCGCCGGATCTTCTCCCGCCAGGACCCGCCACGCCAGATCTCCTGCCCGGCGGCCCTGTTCTTTACCCCCCAGGAGGTTGCCTCCCACGATGCCATGGCCCAAACGGGGTTCTTTGAGGGCAAAGGCGGGAATCTTCAGGCCTGCAGTGAACAGGCGGGTGCTTTCCATCGGGGAGAAGGTCTGACCCCGGCTGTCGCTGCCGAAAGCCGTGATTAACAGCACGGCCTTCCCAGGCAAGGCCCGCATCTGTCGGAGGAGTTCTGCCATGGTGGCCCGGGGCGCATAGCTTAATCGGACCCGGCCCTGAAAACCCGCGGCCACCGCCTCCACCTCTCTCCTGGCGGCCAGACCGGAGGCGGTGTAATCATGGATCACGAATACTTCTCTGGCCCGAGGATACAGGGAAAGGGCCAGTTTTAAAGTGCCCGCAATATCATCGAACTCCGCTACTCCGGTCACCCTTTTCTGCCCCTCGAGCTGCGCGGGGGTAAAATCAATGACGCCGCCAAACACTAAGGGAACTTCTGGAAAGAGCTCACGCCGGTATCGGAGGGCCAGTTCCAGGGCCGGGTTGTCCAGGGTAATGAGCAAGTCGTTTTTTTGCAGTCGGTACTTATCTGCCAGGTAATTTTTCATCCGCTCCAGCTGTTGGGGACCGCTGAACCGCTTGGCATCGAGGTATTCGATGGCCGGCACGATATCGGGGTAATGCTGTTGGAGCTGCTCGACCATTCCCGAGACTTCCTCATCGGACCAGGTGAAGCCCGGGTGGTAGGAGTTGAGGATGATCACTTTGGGCGCAGAGGTTTGCGCCCCGGCGATCCGGTTGGAGAGATTCACCCAAGTGGTCAGCAAGAGGAGGGCCAACAATATTCTTTTGCCAGCTATGATTGCCATGTTTCTCTCAGAATATTGGTGAGATTTTAAGGTTGCTAATGGTGCCTCGCCCAGCACCACACCGTCTTTCTGCCCGGCCAAAGGCTGCCCGCTTAGTCCTCAGCCGGCCCGGTCCAGTTTGCCCTGGCCGTTGCTTGCCAAATCAGGTTTACCGATAATTTATCGGACGATTAAGCAATTTTCCTGAGGCAAATTTGAGGTTAATTGACCAGGCCGCGTCTCTTCTTCCCCGACCATCACACGCCTGAATATCTAGTCATTGGGTTATCTGGAGGGTTGGAAATTTCCCGGCAGACTGCTTAATCTCAAAAATGGCCCGCGCCGGCTGATCTTGAGGTCATAGGCCGTTGGGGTTGCCTCGGCCCGCCGCGGCGTGGTAGTCGAACTTGAGGGTGTTGGGGGAGCCTTAAGCCCTGCGGCCAATCGCCGCCAAGGCGGCCTGCCGCTTCCGGTTTATAAGGTTCGACTGGCCTGCCGGGGATCGGCGGCACCTCAGCATCAGCAATATGGCTGAACACTCTTCAGCTATCACCTAACTCACGGTCACCAGTCGCCTTACCGGTTTCAGGGCGATAATCCCGTAGACTCAGAAGATGCAAGGAGGCCGGGAGAAAATTGGCGGGGTTGCGGCGGCAGGGGAAAGACCCGGTAGCCCAAAATGCCAGAGCCCAGGTCCAATAAGTCTTCCCATAGTGCTCCCAAGAAAAAAATGAGATAGAATATAGCCGCCGCGCCTGTAGCTCAGTTGGACAGAGCAACGGACTTCTAATCCGTGGGTCGCAGGTTCGAATCCTGCCAGGCGCGCCAGTTTTTTCAATAAGTTAACCATATGAGGCCACTCCTTCATTTTGATCCTGTGAATCTTTTCGGAATGGAACCTCAAAATTTCCCTTGCAAAACGATTCCCCAGGCTCAGATATCCGCCCTGGCACGGAAGCTGGGTCGGCCGCCAGCACCGATAAGACTGGAATCTAACTGGGGAATATCAACCCGTTCCAGGCGCTTTTTTCCATGGTGACGCCTGATTCGAATAAGGGAATATTTGTGCCCGAGCCAGCCATCTCGGTCACCGAGGCCCTCAAGGCCATCGTGGCCGATAAGGTGGTGTTCGAGGCGAAGCAGACTTAAGTATCGCCTCGCAAAATAATGGATTGATTCAGGCCAGTTGAATGCGGAACTTCTCCACCAGGCGCTGGGGGTGATATGACATTTTGGCCATGCGGAGCCCCGGCACCCCCAGGTCCTGTTCCCGATTGATCAACGGCACCTTGGACCAGGAATGCCGGCAAAATTCCTGGTTGATCACGGCATATATTCCCGGTATGGCGGGATTGGCCTTCTCCAGATGGACCACCGCGGTATCTTGATTGAGCAGCTCCCCCACGGTGAACGCTGCCACTCGATCCTCAATCAGGATGACCCCGCCCACCAGGTTGAGCACCTGAAAATTGCGTAAACCTGCCCGCACCGCGTCCCACTCCCCTTGGAGGCCCAAATCTTCGGCGCATCTTTTCAAGGCACACCATTCGGCAGCCACCTCCAGACAGGCCGCCAGATGCTTTTCCTGGAGAGACTCATAGGAAACGGGATGAGAGCGCTGAAATTGGTGCAGATGCGTGCGCTTGGCCTGATACTGAGCGCCCGGGAGCTGGATAAGGTCTTGAGAGCGATAGACATAATCGAAATGGTCCCGCAGCGGTGAGATCAGAAATCCGGCAGCCTGAGCCAGCTCCGTCGCCAACCGGTCATCGGCGCGGGCAATGCTGGGAACCGTGGTCCAGTTTATCCCGGGCCATTCGAGCAACTTTCGGCAGACTGCCGCTCTCGGAGGAGGCCCGATGGGTGGCAACGCCCAACTCCCCCCCGGAGAGTCACTGATAATTAACAGCCAGTCGCGGTCCAGGCACCAGGAAAAATGGTAGAACCCTCGCCAGATAAAGAGATTGGTAAAGGTCAGCTCTGAAGTTTCCGGTTGATAATCCCAAAGATGCCGTTGGAGGATGTCCCTATCCTCCAGGCCGAGAGGCTTGAATTCCGGAAATAGCGGCGGCTGCGGAGCAGAGTGTCCCATATCCTTTGGAGAAGCGGCGCCTCAGGTCAATTAATGCTTAGAAACTAATCACTGGCGCCAGGATTTCAAGCCGGGAGACCCACCCGACCTGGCGACCAGGTTGTTTGGAACTGCCCGATTGGAGCCATTGCGGAGCCAAACATAAAAAGGCCTCCGAGCCGTTGGGCTGGAGGCCTTTCTTTGCTTGCCTGCCAGGGGCTAATTACGGCCGGGGCCGCGCCTTGATTTTCCCCGCCACAGCCCCAGTCCCACCAGGCCGCTCAAGACCAGCCAGATGGTGCCGGGCACCGGTGAGTTGCGCCACCCGGGAATCCGGGGCCACCGGCTCGATCACTACGATATGCCGGAGGTTGAGGCGCATGAAGTCGGGGCCGTGTGCTTCGCTCCCCCGTCTGATCAGGAGGTTCTTGCTCTCTTTCTTCTCCCGGTCCACCTGGGCCTGCACAAAAAAGACCTCCCGCAAGAGGGGAAAGGGGGAGCCGGTCTCGGAGATCTTGCCGAAAAAGACCTGGCCGTTATCCAGATAGACGGCCTGGTATTCGGTAGGGAAATCGAGATCACCGGCGCTGCAACCCATCAACCCCAGCGGGGCTGCGAGCAGCGCCAGGAGAACTGTAACCGCCTTCAACATGAACCTCTCCTTTGCAGCCGCAGCTCTTTGGTGACCTCGAATACGACCGGTCCCGGGCTCAGGCAAATCTCCGAATTACCTTGGAGGAGTCACCGTCAGGGTCCCCACCTGGCCGGCGCCGCCGCCAATGGTGCGATTCACGCCATACAAGTTGGTGGCTAAGGTGGCCGGGGTGCTGCCGCTGGCCGGGGTCAGGGTGGTGGACCCCACATAGACCGGCATACGGGTCGTGCCGTTTATGGTCCTGACCCCGTGGTGGGTGGACACCCCGGTCTGCACGCCGCCGGGCTGACCAGCCAGCACCCCCACGCTGTTGATCGCCATATTCCCCGAACCCGAGGCATAGGAACCGGGATTCATCGCCGTGCTGGTAAGGTTCAGATTGGCGCTGGTATTTCCGGCCAAGACCCCCATACTGCCCCCGGTGAGATTGGCGGTGACGGTCTTGACGCTGCCGTCCGAAGAGGCCGCCTGATTGAAGGCCCCCGAGGCCGTCTGGGCGTAACCGTACACGACCTGGCCGGAGGAGGCGGGCACGGAGATCAGATTCCTGGAGATGGTATCAGGCGTATTCCCGGCATTGGCGATCGTGCCCACCGATTGCGTGGTCAGCGTTCCCGACGGGTCGATGGTCACCGGGCCGGTGGTGGCCGGGATGGTGGTCGGCGACCCCCCGCTGGGAGTATAGGTGGGAGTGGTGGTGGCCACCCCCCACTGGGTCTGCCAGCTGGGACCGGCCACCACGCCCTGGACGGTCACGCTGGCGGTGCCGCTGGCCGGGGTGAAGGAGTTAACTGTGGAACTCCGCAGGTTGGCGAAGCTGCCCACGGTGTTGGTGGTGGTATTGGCGCCGCCCGGGTCCATGACGCGGGTGCCGGTCATGTTGGCCTGGCCGGTGCTGGCCAGGTTATTCACCCCGCTGGTGCTGTTGGCGACCTGCGTATATTGGCCGGTCACGGTCTCGGTAAAGTAGGTGCCCGGCACCTGCTGGATGGACCCGCTGGTGGTGCCGGTCTGACCCGAGGTGGTGGTCCAATTGCCGCCGTAACTAAAATATAACTGGCCGTTGGGAGCCATGACGACGTTGCCGCTGTAACTAATGTTGGTGCCGTTGCTGTTGGTGCCGGTAAAGGTCGCCTGGCCGGAGAGGCTCTGGCCGTTGACCCCGCTCAGGATGCCGCTGATGGTGCCGTTGATCCCCAGAATGTTGCTGGACAAGGAGGAGGCGGAGGCCAGGGTCCCCAGATTCTGAATCAAGCCGTAGCCGGTCCCCAGATAGCTGCTGCTGGGCAGGTTGCTGGCGGTGAACTTCGTCCAGGCGTAGCCTTCGGTACTGGCCAGGTTGGGAGAATTTGCCAGCGTCGAGACCCGGAAGCCGTTATAGCTCTCGGTGAAGCTCCAACTGGAACCCTGGGTCAGAGAGCTCAAGGTGTTGCCGTAATTTTGACTGATTTGTACGGAGTACGGCAAATTGGTCTGGACAAAGACCGGGGCCGGAGAGAACAGGGTGCCGCCGGCGACGCCGCTGCCGCCGGGGCTGAGGCTAACGGTGCCGGGTATGGTCATGGAAAAGGCGGGAAAGTCCGTGGTGTCGACCTGGAGAGAGGCGATCCCGCTGGTGGCCCCATTAACTTGGTTGTAGGCCACCCCTTCCAGGCTCAGGTTGGCTGCGGTTCCCGTAGTTGTTCCCGTGGGGGCGTCTTGGTTCGGAAAAAGCAGGGCAAAACTACTGCTAAAAGGTCCGGTGATGCCGCCGAATATCCCGGTACGGCTGCCGCTGTTAGCTGAGGTGCTGGACACGGTGAAGGTCGCATTAGAGGGATTGCTGGAACTGACTTGATAACTCGTCCCGGTCATCGTCTGGGTGAAATGGTAGCCCGGGTCTTGATTTATCGTCCCCGTAGCCGTGCCGCTGGCGCCGCCGGGATAGACCCAGGCGGAGGTGTAGCCGCCGCCATTCTGGTAATTGAAGGTGATGTAGCCGCTGCTGTCCATGGTCGCCGGACCGGAGTAGCTGAAACTAGGGCCGTTCAGGAGGCTGCCGACGAAGGTCATGCTGCCGCTGAGGGTCCTTCCCAGGGTGCCAGTCATTGAACCGGTGATCATGGCGGTGCCGGGAGCTGTCCCGGAGCCGGGGGCCAGACTGGAGGCTATGATGTTGTTCATGGTCCCGGTCCAGGTGCCATTATCCCAGGAGGCGAAATAAGAATTGTAGACCGCAGTCCCGGCGGTGCTGCCGCTGCCATTGAAACTGCGCTGTCCCCAGCCGAAACCGCTAACGCTCTCCGATGGGTAATTAAAACTCGTTCCCATTACGGCGCCGTGATAGGTTTCCTGGAAGTTGTAGGTGGCGCTGATTGGGGTGGACAACGAGGTTGAGGGAACTGTCTGGGTCAGGGTATAGCTGGATGAACCCCATTTCCCATCCTGGTACTGGCCTTGATACAAGGTGCCGCTGGCGGAGCCGTCTGGATTGATGGCGATGGTGCTGACCATTGGGAAACTATTAGTACCGTTCTCGCCGAGGAACTGGTAAGGGCTCGGCTGGAACTGCGGCAGCAGCGAACTCACGAAGGGCGAGTCCTGGTTGCTCGGGTTTATGGTCAGGGCGCCCTGGTAGCCGCCGCTGCCGTTGGGGCTCACCACGCCCTGCCAGGTGGCCGTGACATTGTCCATTTCATTGGCCATGTATGAGTATTTCCAGGGAGAGGTTTCCGTCCCCGTCAAGGAGAGGTCAAAGTTCCCTGGCAGCACCCCGGTGCGGCTCCCCCCGGCCCAGAGGCCCGTGCCCGTGGTAGTTGTATTGACCGAGTTGTAAGGGGAGGTGGAAGTGTGCAGCATGGTGCCGTCCGTGCTCTCTTGGATATAGGAGCCCGGCGTATAAGTGATGCTCCCGGTGGACGACGCCAGCCGGCTGGTGCCGGACAGGGTGCCGTTAGTATAGGTAAAGGTCAACTGTCCGGAGGGGGCGACGGTGATGTTCCCGGTGTATTTGATGGTGTTGCCGTAGGAGTCGGTGCCGTTATACGTGCCGGTGCCGGTGAGGGTCTGTCCCTGGATGCCGGTGACCGTGCCGCTGAGGGTGCCCGTGCTGCTGCCGGAGACGCTGCTGGTCAAATTAGTGCCCTGCGTGGTCGTCCGGTCGGCGGTGGAGCTGCTGGTGTAGTACAGCGGCGAGTCGGTCCAGGTGCCTTCGCCTTGGGCCCAGCCGTTGGAGGTGGTGGTGTAGGTGCTGCTTGAAGTGGGGCTGCTGTTAAATTGGACGTTAGAGGACAGCAAGAGGCTGTAGGTGCTGGGCGTCGGTGGCGGTGTCGTTGCGGGACTTTGAGTAAAGGTCCCCGAGGTTACGGTCAGGGGTATTCCACCTACCGTAGGGGCAAGACCCGTCAAAGAAGCTAAACTGAAAATCAAATTGCCGGCAGAGTCCACGGTAAACGGCACGGCTGATCCACTGAAGCTGCCGGCGGGCGAATCAACAAGGGTTATATTCAGAGTTCCCGCTATTGTGCTCCCTGATATAGTTGTAGTGAAGATGCCGTTATAGCTGGGATTCCAGGTGGTAGCACCGGTAGTCCAGATGGCGTTGAAGTTAAAGTTGGCGGTGACCGGCCCTGGATTAACCCCGGTGCGGGTCCCCGTGGCAATACTGGTACTGGCAAAATTCCCTACCGTGTAAGGACTTGTAGAAGTCAATGCATATGGCCCGGTCAAGGTTTCGGAAAAATTGGGAGTTACGGGCGTTACGGGCGGCGGCGTTGGTGGAGGTGTAGGTGTTTCCGTAGGATTGTTCACTGGGCTGATAATAGTGTTGTTAATCACCTGGTTCGCCGTCAGACCCGTTCCCGCAATCCCGCTCGTCGTGACGGTGGTAATAGAGGTGGGGAGCGTGGACAAACCGCTGCTCCCCAGCCCGGAATCAGGCCCGCCCAAGGCAGCCGAGGTCAGACCACTGCTGGTCCCCGAACCACTGGTGCCGCCGCCCCCGCCCGAGGTCCCGCCGCCTGCGACCTGCGTCCCGCTTTTCGTGTCTTTCCGGCCCGTCAGGCCGCTGCCCATCTGGCCCATGAACTGCTGCTGGTCTTGCGCGGTAATCGTGAACGGCTGGGTGGGCGGCAGGCCGCGAAAAACCGAAGTTCCCTGCATGGTGTGCAAATGCACCGTGGAGGACCCGCCCCAGGCGAACGCGGTTTTGTACGCCTTTTTAAACAGCAGGTCGCCTACCTCGGGAAAGATGTTGCCTACTTCGGTATGGCCCTCGAAAGTCAAGATAGTGGTGTTGTTGGGGTGGATGCGGAGCCCCACGTCGGTGCCGCGCACCCCCATGACCGCGGTTTGGGTCTTGACCACGAAGTCCGGCTCCGCCGGCTTGAAGAGCTTGCTTACCACCACGTGGGCCAGGCCTTGAAAGAGCTGGAGCACGGCGCTGCGTTTGCCCTTGCCCGGATCGAACATATACTCTTCGATGGCGATGCGGCTCTCTGGGGAAATGGTGACGACGGTGTTATCCATGAAGGTGATCTGGGCCTTGGAGAGGGACTTGGTCCGCATCACGTCCCCCACTTCCACATTATCATCCAACTTGGCCGCCGAGGCCGGCAGTTTTCCCCCCCTGAGAAAATCCACCGTCCCTTCCACCTGGGTGATACGGCCCGCCACTTCGGCTTGGGCCAGAGCCGCCAGGCCCACGAACACCAGCAAAATAGAGGTTAGCACTGCAGCAAAGGTCTTCATAACTCGTCTCCTGTACCAGGTGGAAAATTGATGCGACGGATTAACCTTGGCGAAGCGTGCAAACCATCCTTGGAGCGCAGGCCTATTAGGCAAATCCCATCTCCCTTGACTATCCCTAATCAGGGAATGGAATATTGCTCAACAAATATCCATTAAAGTTGGGCATGTTAGCGAAAGTTTACCAGGATCGCAAGTGTTAAGTTTCTTTGACAGGTTGTGTGAAAAATTAGACAAAAGATTAACCGCTACACTGGCCCCGTTGCCGTCCGAACCAGTTTAGAGACCGCTTTCTGCCAGGCATCCCGGCAGCCCCTGCTCTTGCCCAACTTAAAGTTCCGTTGAACTTAGTTACACAAAATATGCCAAATAAATTTTCTCGGCGTTATTTTTCCAAACTGCTGTTTCTCCAGGGGGAGTAACTCAGGAGGTGGGGATTGGTTCAGCGGAGGTGTCTACTGGCGTTTCTGTTTTTGTTTGGGTGGACCCCTTTTGCCGCGCCGGTGCCCCGGTGGCGGATTCATTAGGCGTTAAAGACCCGGGGTATCCCGGCCCACCCGGGGATCTACCCGCGGCCAAGGCCGGCCGGACCTGAGCCCTGAAGCGGCTCTCAGGGCAGCGTGGTGGCCCGGCCGCTTCCTTTACAACTTCAGATTTCCACCGTCTTCCCAAAGCTGGGGATGACGACGTTCTTATAGCCCAAATCCTTCCGCAGCCGGGCGGCCAGGGCTTCGGACCCTTCCGGCTCGCCGTGGACCACAAAGATGTTCTCGGGACGCTTCTTAAAGCCCTTCACCCAGTCCAGGAGGTCCGGTTGGTCGGCGTGTCCGCTGAAGCCGTTCAGATTCACCACCTCGGCCCGCCGGTGGTACTCCCTCCCGAAGATCTTGACTATCGGCAGCCGCTCCACCAGGCGGTGGCCCAGGGTATTGGGGGCCATCCAGCCGACAATCACGATGGTGTTGTTGGGGTCTTCGATGTTGTTCTTCAAATGATGCTGGATGCGTCCGGCCTCGGCCATGCCCGAGGCGCTGATGATCACGCAGGGGCCCCTTCTGGTGTTGAGTTTCTTGGACTCCTCGACGTCCCGGATGTATTGCAGCCGATGAAAGCCGAAGATATCGCCTTCGGGGCCCAGCTTGGCCAGATAATCCTGGGTGGCGTCATCGAAGTAATCCGTGTGGCGGCGGAACACCTCGGTGACATCCACCGCCAGCGGACTGTCCACATAGATGGGGATGTCGGGCAGCAGGCCTTTTCCGTAGAGCTTGTGCAGCAGAAAGACCAAAAATTGGGTGCGCTCCACGGCAAAGGACGGGATGATGACCTTGCCGCCGCGTTTGGCGGTCCGTACTATAGTCTCTTTGAGTTGCGTCTCGGAGTCCTCCCGGGGCGGGTGGGTCCGGCCGCCGTAGGTGCTCTCGATGATCAGGATATCCGCGGCCGGCAGCACGGTGGGGTCGCGCAGCAGCGGTATCTGGGGCCGCCCGAGGTCACCGGTATAGACCAGCCGCCGCTTCTCGGCCTCGAAATCCAGGGCCACGATGGCCGAACCCAGCACGTGCCCGGCATCGTACAGGGTCAGGGTGATGCCCGGCACCAGCGGGTACGGCTGTTCGTAGCTGATGCCCTCAAAGCTGCGCAGACTCTTGACCGCGTCCTCGCGGGTGTAGATGGGGTCCACCGGGGGCTCGCCATTCCTGGCGCGATGCCGGTTGACGTATTCCACGTCTTCCTCTTGTATGTGGCCGCTGTCCGGCAGCATGTAGCGGCACAGGTCCGCCGTGGCCTTGGTGCAGACCACCTTGCCCCGGAAACCGTGTCGCACCAGGTTGGGGATATTGCCCGAATGGTCGATATGGGCGTGCGACAAGACCATCATATCCACCAGCCTGGCCGCGAAGGGCAATTCCTGGTTGCGCCGCCGGGCCTCGTCGCGCTTGCCTTCATAGAGGCCGCAGTCCAGGAGAATCCTCTGCTCATTCACCGTGATCAAATGTTGGGAACCGGTGACCGTCTCGGCCGCTCCGAAAAAGGCAATTTCCATAATGAAAACCTCGAATCTCAGGTTTATTGACTAATGCCCCGCCTCAAAAATACTTTGGCCTCAAATCAGTCCCGAACCCAAGCTCTAAGATTATTAAGTCCCCCTTTGAAAAAGGGGGATTTAGGGGGATTTCAGGATGTTAGTTGTCCCCCTTACCTCCCTTTAGAAAAAGGCGGGTTAAAAAACCGCTGTTTAAAATGTCAGCCAATTAATGAAGCCTCACCCTAGCGCTTTCAGTCCCTGCCCCAGGCCTGCCAAAAACTTATAAACCTGCCAGCCCAGCATGCCCCAGGTCAGGTTGTATACCTGTTTAAATCCCCGCTTTTTTAAGGCATAAGCCACGAGAGGCGACCGGTGGCCCGTCATGCAGATGACCACCACCGGCTGCTCCGGCAATGCTGCCGGCAGCGAGGCGCCGTCCAGGAGTACCTTAGGAGCATTTCGAGCCTTTGGCAAGTGAAACCAGCCAAATTCCACCGGGGTCCTCACATCCAGCAGGAGCAGGTCGGACGCCCCGGAGTCCAATTGCCGCTTCAGCTGCCAGGGAAACAGCGGTTTGACCCCGAGCAGCCACCAGGCGGCATCCCAGACGAAGAAGAATATTACGATAATTACCATAAACCCTTTCATAGTCTGATCCCATCTTCCCGGTGGCCCAGGCCTTCCAGCCTGTGCGGACGCAGGCTAAGGTTCCTGGCCGATATCGGCTCCCCAGGGTTAAAAAATCCCCCCCAGCCCCCGGGGCCAAAGTCCCCCTTTGAAAAAGGGGGATTTAGGGGGATTTGAAGTTTCCCCTTAAAGCCTGCGGCTACCAAATCCTCCCGTCGACCGAGGCTCGGAGCAATACCCCTTGCCCCCCGTCCCCTAATATACCACTCCCCTCAAGACCGGGCCAGCTGGCTTTATGCTGGGTCAGCCCTTATAATAAAGCACGGGCCTCCCGCTCCCGGATGGCGCAGTGCTCCTCTATCTCCTTGCGCCTTGCTTTGCGCCTTTGCGTCTTGGCGTGAGGCTAATTTTGAATCTTGCACTTTTAACTTTCTCAACCCGGAGGAACGACAACCATGCAGGTCCTGGTGACGGCCAGAATGCCCGAAGAGGTTTTAGCGCTGCTCCGGCGGGAGCATCAGGTGGAGAGCTACGCTGAGGACCCGCCCCTGGACCGGGCCAGCCTGCTCCGCCGGGTGGCGGATACCGAGGGGCTGCTCTGCACCATCACCGACTTGATCGACCAGGAATTACTCGATCACGCCCCGGCCCTCAAGGTCATTGCCAACTATGGGGTCGGCTTCGAGCATATCGATCTCGCCGCGGCCACCCAAAGAGGCCTGCCGGTGACCAACACCCCGGGGGTGCTGACGGACGCCACCGCCGACCTGGCCTTTGCCCTGATCCTGGCGACGGCTCGCCGCATTGTTGAAGGTGATAAACGGGTTAGAGAGGGCAGGTTCACTTACTGGGCGCCGCTCCTGTTTCTGGGCTGCGAAGTGAGCGGCAAGACCCTGGGCCTCATCGGCGCGGGACGGATCGGCCAGGCCGTGGCCCGGAGGGCCCGGGGGTTCGGGATGCGAGTCCTGTACTACAACCGGACCCCTTTGTCCCCGGCGGCGGAGCAGGAACTGCACTTCTCGTTTGCGCCGCTGGAGGACCTGCTGCGGGAGGCGGACTTCGTCACCCTGCACGTGCCCCTGACGCCCCAGACCCGGCACCTGATCGGCCGGCGGGAACTGGAGCTCATGAAACCCACCGCCCGCCTGATCAACACGGCCCGGGGCCCGATAGTGGATGAGGCGGCGCTGGTGGCGGCCCTGCGCCGGGGTGAGATCGGCGGCGCCGGCCTGGACGTCTATGAACAGGAGCCGCAACTGAGCCCGGGCCTGGCCGATCTCGATAACGTCGTCCTGCTGCCCCACGTGGGCAGCGCCACCATCGAAACCCGCACCCGGATGGGGCTGCTGGCCGCAGAAAATCTCCTCGCCGGCCTCCGGGGCGAGCGCCCCCCCAATTGCCTCAACTGGACGGCGCTCCCGGGAAAGGATCAGGGCTAGTTTCCACCCGCAGTCTCGGCATCGCCAACTGTGGACGTGGGTTTCATTATTTCATGACAAAAATTCCCGGACCAAAAATCAATCCCAGGCCGGCGTGATGTTCAGGCCTTCGTCGGCCAGCTTCAGTTCCAGGCCGGTCTGCGAGGCCTTCAGGTTGAGGACCACTCCCTTGAAATTTTTGACCACTAGGCCGGCCGAGCCTTTGATCAGGGCGGCGCCTTCGCCCGTGCCCACATATTTGCCGGCAAAGTCGTCCAGGTCGTGCAGATTGTAGACCTCACCCCTGGCCTCGATGGCAGTGATGCCCACGGCGATGGCATTGAGGCCCTTCACCTTAAATTTGTATCTCTTTCCGTGGTATCTGAGGGTACCTTCGCCCCAGGTGACGCCTACGCCCAGCCCCACCTCGGTGATTTTAATGGTCACCTTGCCGACGGGCTCTCGGCTCTCTTGCCCTCTTTCGCTCTCCCTGCCCTCCCGTTCTCTTTCAGCCAGCGCCGGGACCGACGCCAACACCAGCAGCGCTACCAGGATCAAAGCCAACAGCCTGCGCCTCGGGCTCATCTTTTTCTCCTTCGCGAGCAAGATGGCTATAACCTAGGTTTCCCTGGGAGGGCTGTCAAGTAAAGCGGGGCAGGGCCGGGGGGGGATCAGCAGGGAAGGCAGACGGCATGATTCAGAGAAAAGCTCAACCTGCCGAAAAATAGGCGGGCCGGGGGCCGGCCTCATAATAATGTCGTCCATGGGTTTGATGCCACGCGGCAGATAAAATTTTTTTGTAGGGGCGGACATAGGTGTCCGCCCTGATTGAGAGCGCCCCGCAGAGGCGCACCCACGCCTATTCCAACAGTTCTTTCAAGGCCAGGAGTTCGTCCCGGATAGCTTGCAGCAGCGCTTTGACTTCGTTGGGCGGGGAGGACCGGGCAGTGGGCGCTGGCTGGGGCAGACGGTGAATTTGTTCGGGTTTATACTTCATTTGCCGGCGCAGGGCCGCCAGGCTCAGTTTCTCTTCCTCCCGCAGGCGCTTGATCTCCAGGACCAGCTGGATGTCGGCGGGGCGGTAGAGGCGGTGCCGGGAGCGCCGCCGGCTGGGCTTGAGCAGCTTGCCCTGGTCCTCCCAATAGCGCAGCACATGGGTGTGCACCCCGGTGATGCGGCTCACCTCGCCGATGCTGTAGAAGGCCTTGCGGGGGATTTCTTCTTCCACTCGGTTACCGCAGTTCCCCCCCCAACTCCCGGGCCAGGCCCTCGACCAGGTCCTGGTGGTGTGGGTTGATCAACTCGTCGGTCAGGGTCCGTTCCGGGTCCCGGTAAGAGAGGCGAAAGGCCAGGCTGCGCTTGCCCGCCGCCACCTGGTCGCCGGTATAGACGTCAAAGAGGCGGGCCTCTTCCAGCCAGGGCGCCCCGAAGCGATACAGGGCCTCGGACACCTGGGCCGCCGGCACCCCCTCGGGCAGCACCAGGGCGATATCCCGGTAGACCGCCGGGTAACGGGGCAGCGCGGTAAAGAGCGGCGGCGCTGCGGCCTCGGCCAGGGCCGCCAGGGCCAGATTGAACACGAAGACGGAGCCCTCCAGGTCCAATTGGTCGCCGGCCTCCGGCTCGATCTCCCCCAGGAAACCCAACTGCCGGTTGCCGGAGTAGACCCGGGCGCCCTGGCAGAGGTAGGCCGGCAGGCCCTCCCGGCGGAAATTCACCTCGGGAATCTGCAGGCCTTCCAGCAGGGTCTCCACCACCCCCTTGAGGTCGAAGAAAGTCGCCGCCTCCCGGGCCGCGGCCCAGGAGACCTCCTCCCGGGCCCCATACACCAGGCCGGCGAGCCAGGCCTCTTCCCGGGGCAAAGCCTCCCCCGGCCGGGGCAGGAAGACCTTGGCGGTCTCAAAAAGGCGCAGGTCCTGGGCCTGTTGCAGGGTGTTGCGCCGTAAAGTGTCCAGCAGGCCCGGGATGAGGGAGGTGCGCATCACCGCCTGCTCTTCGCTCAGGGGATTGGCCAGGGCCAGGGGCGCGGCGCCGGGGGCCGCGGCCAGCTCCTCCAGGCGCTCGGACTGAAAAGCGTAGTTGATCACCTCATTAAAGCCCAGACCCAGGAGGAGTTGCCGGGCCTCTATCCGGAGGCGCGCCTCCGGACCGGGCCGCCGGGTGGCCACCTCGCCCCGGGGCAGGGTCACGGGAATCGCCTCAAAGCCGGCCAGCCGGGCGACCTCTTCGATGAGGTCCACTTCCCGGGTCAAATCGTTGCGAAAGGGGGGCACCTGGACCGCCAGGTTTTCCCGGTCCAGGCTCACGGCCGGTAGGTGCAGGCGCTTCAGCAACCCGGCGATGGTCTGGTGCGAAAAATCGGTCCCGAGCACCTGGTTGGTCCGGGAGACCCGCAGGCTCAAGCGGGGATGCTGGATGGGGGCCGGGTATTCATCCAGCCGGGGGCCCACCACCCGGCCGCCCCCCACCTCGCACATGAGTTGGGCGGCCCGCTCCAGGGCATGGATCACCCCGTCCGGGTCCACCCCGCGCTCGAAGCGGTAGGAGGCCTCGCTGCTCAGGCCCAGGCGCTTGGAGGTGCGCCGGATGGTGGCCGGGTTGAAATAAGCGCTTTCGATCAGCACTTGGCGGGTCTCCGGGGTCACTTCGGAATCGAGCCCCCCCATGACCCCGGCCAGGGCCACCGGCCGCTCCGCGTCGCAGATCAGCAGGGTCTCCGGCTCCAGCAGCCGCTCCTGGCCGTCCAGGGTGGTGAAGCGGGTCTCACTCGGCCGGGGCAGGCGCACCACGATCTCGCTATTCTTCAGCCGCCCGAAATCGAAGGCGTGCAGCGGCTGGCCGAACTCCAGCAGCACGTAGTTGGTGACGTCCACCAGGTTGTTGATGGCCCTGATCCCCGAGGCCTGCAAGCGCCGGCGCATCCAGAAGGGCGACGGCTTCACGATCACGCCGGTCAACAACCGGGCGGCGTACCTGGGGCAGTGCACCGGGTCCAGGATGGTGACCTTGGCCTTTAACAAAAATTCCCCCGACTCCTCCGCCGGGGTTGCCTTTATCTCCGGATGGCGCAGCGGCACGTCCAGCAGGGCCGCCACTTCCCGGGCCAGGCCCAGGATGGACAGGCAGTCGGAACGGTTGGCGGTCACCGCCACTTCCAGGACCACGTCGGCCAGATTCAAGGCCTCGGCCAGGTCCGCGCCCAGCGGCAGATCCTGGGGAATATCCATCAGGCCCACATGATCCTGGGACAGCCCCAGCTCGTCTTCGGCGCAGAGCATCCCCTCTGAGGCGATGCCCCGGAGCTTGGCGGCCTTGATCTTCTGGCCGCCGGCCACCACCGCCCCGATGGGGGCAAAGGGATAGAGCCGGCCCAATTCCAGGTTGGGGGCGCCGCAGACCACCCGGTAGGTCTCGGCGCCGGTGGTCACTTCCGCCAGCCGCAGGCGATCCGCCTGGGGATGCGGCTCCACCGCAGTCACATGCCCCACCACCACCCCGGAAAACTCCGGGGACAAATGTTCGATGGCATCTATCTCCAGGCCCGCCATGGTGAGCCGGTCCGCCAGGACCTCCGGCGCCACGTTGAGCTCGACAAAATCCGCCAGCCAATTCAGTGAAAGTCGCATAATCTTATTAATTTATCCTTCCAAATCGCAAAACTCAATAACTCCCGGCCAAAAACTTTGCGATAGTGGCACAGGCTTCCAGCCTGTGTTCTTCACAAGCCAGAGGGCTTTCACACTTTACTGCCCCGAGCCATCTTTTTCAGCACATCGGGGTCAAGTATGGTTATCCAGGCCTTATCCACTTCAATTGCTCCTTCACTCTTAAAGCGCGACAACGTGCGCGACAGCGTCTCGCCAATAGTGCCGAGATACGCGGCCAGGTGGGTCTTGGTGGTGGGCAGTTCGAAGGCCAGTCCGGCCTCGATCTTGCCGTGCGCCTCCTGGCAGCGCTCCAGGAGGTAGCGGGCCAGACGCGCCGACACTTCTTTCAAGGACAGGTCTTCCAGTTGCCGGGTCAGATGGAGATTCAAGCGGCTCAAGGTGGCCAGCATATTGCGGGCCAGGTTGGGCGAGGCCGCCAGATGCCGCAGGAAGGGCGCCTTGGGGAAGAACAGGATTTGACAGTCTTCCAGGCTCATGGCTGAGGCCGGATAAGGGGAGTCGCCAAAGACCGCGGCCTCGGCGAAGGTCTCCCCCGGACCCACCAGCCGGAGGATATATTCCTTACCGTCCGGGGAACTCTTCACCAGCTTCACATAACCGCTGGTCAGAAGGTAAAACCCCTGGGCCTCCCGGCCCTCATCGAAGATGGTTTCCTGCCGGGCGCAAGCCTTGCTCACCGCCATCTGCGCCAGGACCTCCAGGTCGCCTTCCGGAACGCCGGAAAATAGATTGCTGCGCCGCAAAATCTGCTTTTTCTGTCCCGATTCCCCTTGGGTTTGGATTCCACCAGCTCCTCCTCCTTCTTGCGCTCAGGTCTTACGGTTATTTCACATTTGACCCAAAATGGCCAAGGAAATGTAGCGACAGGCGCCCTCGCCTGTCCAGGGACATCCGGGGCGGCTGTCCTACATCAGCATCGTCATCCCCGGCCGATGGATTGCAGTTGACCGCCAAGGCTCCCTTTGGTAGATTGCTTGCTGGAAACCGAAATTCGTAGGGGCACAGCTCGCTGTGCCCATCCCCCGCCGCAGAAGGAGTGCGTCATGATCCGCCACGGATGTTTTCTGGGTTTGTTGTCTCTGCTCATTCTGTTGCCCCTCGGCTGCAGCCGCGCTCCGGAAAACGAAATCCGTATCGGGGTCAACGCCGAACTCACCGGCAGTAAACCCACGGTGGGCGACTCCTGCCGGAAGGCCATGGAACTCCTGGCCTCCCAGGTTAATGCCGCTGGCGGCCTCAAGCTGGGGGACAAGAAATACCTCATCACCCTCTTCGTGGAAGATAACGAAGACAAGGCCGAATCGGCCTCGGCCGCGGCCCAGAAGCTGATCAGCCAGAACAACGTGCTGGCCATTATCGGTCCCAACGCCTCGGGCAACGCCATCCCGGCGGCCAGCATCTGCGAAGGCGCCGGCGTCATCATGATCAGCCCCTGGGCCACCAATCCCAAGGTCACCGAAGGCAAGAAATTCGTCTTCCGCGCCTGCTTCATCGATGACTTCCAGGGCCAGGTGATGGCCAAGTTCGCCCGGGAAAACCTCCAGGTCCAAACCGCCGCGGTGCTCTACGACGTGGCTTCGGAATACAACAAGGGCATCGCCGAGTTCTTCAAGAAATCCTTCGAGGCCCTGGGCGGCAAGGTGGTGGCCTTCGAGTCCTACACCAAAGACGACAAGGACTTCTCTTCCCAGCTCACCACCATCAAGGCCGCCGACCCGGGGGTCCTGTTTCTGCCCAACTATTACAACGAAGTGCCTCTGCAGGTGCAACAGGCCCGGCGCCTGGGCGTCCACTGCCCTTTCATCGGCTCCGATTCCTGGGGCAGCCCGGAAATCCTGACCTTGTGCGGCGTCGAACTGGATGAGTCCTATTTCAGCACCCACTACGCCCCGGATATCGCCACCGACACCGCCCAGAAATTCATCCGGACTTACGAAGCCAAGTACGGCAAGAAACCCGACGATGTCGCCGCCCTCACCTATGACGCCGGCAAACTGCTGCTCACGGCCGTCGCCCAGGCCGGGACCCTCGACCGCCAGAAGGTGCGGGACGCCCTGGCGCAGGTTAAGGAGTTCGACGGCGTCACCGGTTCCATGAAATTCCACGGCACCGGCGATCCCATCAAAAGCGCGGTCATCATCCACGTCAAAGACTGCAAGTTCCAATATTATAATACAGTGGCCCCGTAAAACATGTCAGTGGCCAACTACTGCAACAAATATCACCACAGAGGCACAGAGGACACAGAGGAATGAATAAATATACTCTGTGAACCTCTGTGCCCTCTGTGTCTCTGTGGTTAAAAATTTTTTCTAAT